>CAWDIO010000014.1:0-274785 GCA_963802385.1 uncultured Acidimicrobiales bacterium
AAGTCGCGTATGATGATCGGTCAAGATAGCAAAATGAGTGCACTGGACCGTACAGGGGGATAGGGCAGCGGTACTGAGCAGACACGGACAGACCGGGTGCCGGTCACGTTATCGGTGGGATTTCTTGGCAGCGGCAAAACCAGCCTGGCCAATCGCCTGCTTTCGAGCACAGAACGAGCGCATGGCGGTGATTGCGAATTAATTTGGCGATGCGGGCATCGATGGCAGCCTGATCGTGAACGTCAAGGATAACGTCATCGAATTGAGAATGGTTGCCTCTGTTGTACGGTACAGGACGATCTTGCCGCTACGCTATGCATTGCTCAAACGACGCCGCGACGCCGTGGGGGGAAACCGTTTGAGCGCATTCTCATTGAAGCCTCAGGTCTTGCCTCACCCGGCCCGGCAGTGCAGACGGTGCTGGTTGATCCGATGCTGGTAACCCAGCTGCGGCTCGACGGGGTGATTACCCTGGTGCATGGGAAGCATATTGTGCAACAGCTCCAGGAGCACCCGAAAGTGCACACCAGGTCGCCTATGCAGACCGCGTCATTCTGAATCATTGCGATCAGTGCGATGCCACCGAAATCGATGCCGCTCAGGCGGCTAATCTCGCCGTAACCACTACGCCGAGATCACGCAGACCACACTGGCGCGCGTTGAGGTCGCTTCGTTGCTCGATATCCGCACCTAGGACACGCTAGACCCGCGGCTCGAACGGCGGCGGTCGCCCAGTTGCACGATCACGCCGAACAGCATGTGCACCACGCCCATACCAGCGACGTCGGGACCCTCACCTTGCGCGCTACCGTGCCGCTCGATCTGAAGCGGTTGCGCGTCTGGCTGGTGTTCCTCACCAAGCGCCGTGAGCACGACCTGATGCGCCTCAAGGGTATTCTGCGCTGTCAACAGCACGACAAGGCGGTGATCGTGCAGGGCATGTACAAATGGGTGGCATTGCATAAGGGAGAGGGCCGGGCTCCGGACGAATCTGTGCTGGCGTTGATCGGGCGTCATCTGAATGCCGACGAGATTAGCCGCGAGTGGCGCCAGTGCTGGATGCCAGCATGAGTCGCCAGGGGCCAATCTCCTCGATGGCACCAGGAGGTTCGCGAGGTCAGGCCAGGCACGCTACAGCGGGGATTGCAACCGCGACTGGTATCTGACACGGCGACCCACTCAGGTCGACATCGTCCGGGGGGTACCACGTCAAAAGCTCGTGTGGGCGATACTGCGCTTTATATGCCATAGAAGGGCAGGCGGCGATCCAATATCCCATATAGTGATACTGGAGCCCCTGCCGTTGCGCATAGGCGAGCTGCTGTAACACCGAAAACACCCCAGGGGCCAGTGGCCGCCAGGCTGGCCATGGAAGAAATACACACTGGAAAGCGCCCAGGGAGTGATGTCAGCGAGACCGACACCCACCAGGCGGCTGTGCTTATAGTAGAGGAACTCCCGGGCAAAGGCCCATTCCCCGCCTATATACCGCTGGAAGTAGGTCAGGGGGGTGATCCTGTCCCTGGGCCAGCCCCGGCGCTGCTGCATATCGGCGTGGTAGGCATTTACAGCTGCACATGTTCGTCCGTAATCGTTGGCGCCTGCACGACCAGGTGAATATCTCTATTGCGCTGCAGGGTCCGTCGCTGGCTGCGTGAGGGGGTAAATGCCGTCACAGGAATACGCAGACTCCGACAGGCGCTACAGGCGGGACACACGGCCGGAACCACTCATAGCCGAAGCGTCGCCAACCGCGCGTGAGCAGGGCTTCGGGCTGCTCAGCAGTGACGCCTATGAGTACACGGTACCTGAGGGGTGCCGTTTCCGTGGGCAAATATTGACACCGATAGGGCGAAGTGGTGTAGTGCATCAGGGTGATAAAATGGCTGGACTGTTGCGTACCCGTCCTATCAGCCTCCGTCGGGTCTTGGCCGGGCCAAACGTGTCATAGAGCGCGGCCGGTTTGTCCGTAAGGCTGTGCATGACCGTATGAATCATCGCAGCGTCCGCGTACGGTCCGTCGACCAACCGTAGAAACAGGCGGGCTCCTTGCGAGCGCGAGTGTAGCGGTGCACTCCAGGGTTGTCAACGCCTCCTGCGCCGTGCCATAGGCCTATAGAGAGACGATGACCCGCATGGGTACGTTGACATTGGGAGTATTTGCAGGCATACAAGAGTCCAGTCTGTTCAACACCAAGACAACAAAGGAGCGACGTATGTATCCAGCTGACATCCAATCGACCATGATGCACTACCCGAGCCAGGATGGCACCCAGATCGAGGCGTATTTTAGTCGTCCCGTGGCGGCGGGCCACTACCCGGGCGTCATCGTGATTATGGAAGCGTTTGGGTTGATAGACCACATCAAAGATGTGGCGCGGCGCTTTGCAGAACAGGGCTATCTGGCCCTGGCACCCGATATGTATACTCGCGAGGGCTCGCCGGACCCTACGAATATGGACCAGGTGGTGAAGACGATGTTCTCCGTGCCTGACACGCAGGCGGTAGCCGATCTCGAAGGAGGCATCAGCTATCTCAAGGGTCTGCCTGCATCGAATGGCAAGGTCGGAGCCATTGGGTTCTGTTCTGGGGGAAGGTATACCTTCGTCTTAGCCTGCAAGAGTGCGAACTTAGATGCCGCCGTCGATTCTGCAGGCGGCTTCATTATCCAGGAGCAGCATACGCCCCAGCGTCCGGTATCACCTATCGACATGATCCCGACACTCTCCTGTCCGCTGCTGGGCCTATTCGGCGAGGAAGATCAGAACCCGTCCCCAGCGCATGCGGCACGCATGCAGGAGGAGCTTGATAAGCACGGGAAGACCTACGAATTTCGTATGTACCGCGCTGCCGGCCATGCCTTCTTCGCCGACTACCGGCCGAGCTATCGCGCCGCGGCCGCTCAGGACATGTGGCACCGGGTCCTGACGTTCTATGAGAAGCACCTCAAGGCCTAGTAGGGTAGGACCGCATTTCAGCCAGGAGCGGATTTATGCCCTGCTCCTGGCGTGCCCTTCTGTGTGCAGCGCATCCAGACGGAATTTTCATAGACAGTCCGTGGCCTATTGGCCTTGGAGGCGCATATCTTCAAACGGCCCAGTGTAGTAAAACAGCGGGATCTTGCCCAGGCTTGCATCCGCTACGCGTGGCCCTATACCAGTATGCCATACCCAGGAATACAGCGGCACGAAGAGCGCTCGCTCGTAGGCCAGACGCTGGATCTCGTGCAGCATCGTCTGACGTTTGTTGGGGTCGGTTTCGGTTTCCTGTGCCTTGAAGAGGGCATCCATATCAGGATAGTTCACATACGCATAGGTACCGGTGCTGACGAAGTAGTTTTCAATACGCGTCACGGCATTGCCAAAGCCTCCGGCACCACAGAAGGACATGCCGTGGATCTTTTTCTCCTTCCAGGCTGCCAGCCAGGCGGCACGCTCCATGGTACGGAGCTGCGAACGAATGCCAATAGCGGCGAGATAATTCACCACGGCTTCGGTTGGGCTCGAATACTGCACTGTCGTAGTGAATTCTCCGGCATCGAACCCCTTCGCATACCCTGCCTCTTTCAGGAGCTGCTTGGCCTTCGTGGGGTTGTACTCATACGGCTCGACGTGTAAGGCAAACTCGAACTCTGGCGGGATAATCGATCCCATTGGTGGTGCCACACCATAACTTTCGATGTCAGAGATAGCTTTGCGGTCGATGGCAAGATTTGCTGCTAACCTGACGCGCGGATCATGCCAGGGCGACTTGGGGTCGGACTGGTCGAATAGACAGACCCACTGTATGGATTGTCCCCCAGAGGGGATGAGTTTCAGGCGCGGGTCGCGCTTGACTTCCTCGCCAATGGCACCCACCATCAGGTAGGCAATATCCGCCTCGCCATTTTTCAGCATAGCCAAGCGGGTGGACTCATCCGGGACAACTTTCATGGTCAAACGCTTGATGTGTGGAGATTTGCGCCAGTACTCTTCAAAGGCTTCCAGAACCAGCTCGATGCCGGGTTTGTGGCTGACAAATTTATACGGCCCAGCACCAATCGGGTGCTGTTTGTACCCGTCGTCTCCTACCGTGGTAATATACTGCTTGGGCACAATCCAGGCGGCTCCGGACGCCGGTGTGGCATAGAAGAGCAGGAAGTCTGGCCAGGGAGCATGGAGGTGAAAGCGCACCCGTCGCTCATCCACGACCTCTACGGTTTTCACTTTCTCTTTCAGTGCCTTGGCTGCCGCTCCTTTGTAACGCTCGAAGGTGAACTTCACGTCCTCTGCAGTGACGGGTGCACCATTATGGAACTTGGTGCCTGAGCGCAGTGTAAACTCATACGTGAGCTTATCAGTGCTTTCGCTGTAGGATTCGGCAAGACTGGGGGTCATGCGCCCTTCGGGCATGGGTTTGAAGAGCGCGTCGTGCAGTCCATACTGCACCATCTTCGGCGAAATGATGCCGGTATTCTCTCCAGGATCGAACCATACAGGTGCGAGGGTCACATGCATGGCATAGGTCAGCTCTCCCTCGGGCTTGCTGGCAGCCTCCACCTGGGTCATGGCACCAGCCAGGAGTATGACCATCATGAGTACCATACTACGATAGCGTCGGCTTCCCATTGTTTCTCCTCCTTGTAAGTGTGAACAGGGGATGGCGTGTCATCTCAAGATAGGCAGAGAAGATGGCAGCACAGTAGCGTACTCATTGTTTGGTTGTCAAGCACGACACGATACCGAACGGCGGCGGCGCCGCACCCTGGTGCTCGGACACGTCTTAGGGTATGATGCAGGCGGGTGCGATGACATCGCAGAAGGAGAACAACAGATGGCCGGGCGATTTCCTGAAATCGTATATACCGAAGAGGGCATGCGGGAAGGCATGCAGATTGAGGACGCCAACATCCCCATTGACGCCAAGGTGGCCCTGCTCGAGGCGCTCTCCGAGACCGGGCTCAAGCGCATTGTGGTGGGCTATTTTGTCAGTCCGCGGTACACCCCGCAGATGGCCCGTATCGATGAACTCATGCACAAGTTCCATCCCAAACGGATGCTCTGCCAACCATCCAGGACGACCAGTGATACAGGAGCACGCAGCCATGTCTCTTCCGCGAGCGCTTGATGGTATTCGTGTAGTGGACTTTAGCTGGGTACGGGCTGGGCCATGGGCTACCCGCTGGTTGGGAGCTTTTGGGGCCGAGATTATCAAAATCGAGTGGCCTGAAAATGAGCGCGGCCGGCTTCCCAGCACCACCACGCCACAGGATGTCGAGGTGAATTTCAATACCTCGGGGAACTTCAACGATACGAATGTCAACAAGCGCAGCCTGAGCCTCAACGTGCGCAGCCCCAAAGGCCTGGACATCGTCAAACGCCTCATCGCTGTCTCTGATATCGTCATCGAGAACTTTAGCTCGCGGGTGTTGCGCAACTGGGGCCTGAGTTATGAGGAGCTGTGCAAAGTCAAGCCGGACATTGTCTATGTGTCCATGTCCGGCTATGGCCATACGGGGCGGAACCATCACTACACGACGTTTGGCCCGGTGGCCCAGGCCGTCTCCGGGTTGACGTTCATCTCGGGCCTGCCCGATAAACCGCCGGCCGGCTGGGGCTGGTCGTATATGGACGATACCGGCGGCATGTACGGCGCCATGTGTGCACTCACCGGGCTCTACCACCGCAATATGACGGGGCGCGGCCAGCATATTGACCAGGCGCAGATGGTGTCGAGTGTGCCGCTCAACGGTCCGGCGCTCCTGGACTTCACGGTGAACGGGCGGGTTTCGCGCCGCGCTGGCTTTCCTCCCGGTAACCGTGCCCACTGGCCCGGCACGCCTCTGGTCAACAATTACCGCGGGCCGACGGTGGCGCCTCACAACGCCTATCGTACTCATCCTGGCGATTTCAACGACTGGTGTGTGATCGTCTGCCACTCCGACGCAGAATGGCAGCGGCTGGTGCAGGTGACGGGTCATCCCGTCTGGGCCACCGCGCCGCAGTTCGCCACGCTTGCCGGACGCCTGCAGCACCAGGAGGAACTGGACGAGCACATCGAAGCCTGGAGTCTGACGCTGGGGAAGTACGAGCTGACGGAGAAATGTCAAGCCGCGGGAGTCCGCGCCCTGCCCGTGCAGAGCTCGGAAGACCGGGTGGAACACGACCCCCAGCTGCGCCACCGGCAGATGTATCAGGAGCTGGAGCACCCCACCCTGGGGGTGCGCAAAATCCAAAATGCCCCGTTTAAACTCTCGGAAACCCCGGCAGTCAACAGTCTTCCTAGCCCACTCATCGGTCAGCACACCCGCGACATTGTGGAAGGCCTGTTGGGCTTGAGCCATGAGGAACTCATTGCAGGCTACGCCGATGGCACGTTCTGGCCCACTACACAAAAGCGCTTTGCGTATATGGAGGAAATGCTCAAATGACCGATGACCAGACCCTCCCAGGCCCGCTGACGGGTTTGAGAATCCTGGAACTCGCCGACGAAAAGGGCCAGTTCTGCGGCAAACTCTTGGGTGACCTGGGGGCCGATGTCGTCAAGATCGAACCCCCCGGTGGCGAAGCGACCCGCTGCGTCGGGCCATTCCTTGACGATGTCCCCCATGCGGAGCGCAGCCTGTCCTTCTGGTACTACAACACGTCCAAACGCGGCATCACCCTCAACCTGGAGACGGCCGACGGCCGCCAACTCTTCCGCCGTCTGGCCGCCACTGCGGACATCATTCTAGAAACCTTCCCCCCGGGTTTTTTAGCGGGCCTGGGACTTGGGTACGAAGACCTCAGGACACAGCACCCCGGACTGATCATGTGCGCCTTAACCCCCTTCGGCCAGACTGGTCCCTGGCGAGACTACCTGACCGCGGACCTGCTGCATATGGCGGCGGGCGGCCAGATGGCCTCCTGCGGCTATGACGTGGTGGACGCGCCGGGCGACCCGCCCATCGCTCCCGGTGGCGGGAATGCCTGGCACATGGGTTGCCACTTCGCCTACATGGCCATCATGGCCGCCCTGGTCCACCGCACGGTGACGGGTCGCGGGCAGTACATCGATGCCTCGATCCACGAGGCCTGCGCCCTGACCACCGAGGCCGCCATCGCCAACTACATCTACCGGGGTGAAGTGGTACGACGCCACACGGGACGTCACCACGCCCCTGGACCTACCCCCCGCACCCAGTTCCCCAGCAAAGATGGCAAGTATGTCACGGCCCTGGTGGCGGGCCGGCTCAACCCCAGGTTCATCAAAGACCTGGCCGCCCTGCTGGACAGCTACGGCATGGCCGGCGACCTCACCGACCCCAAATACCAGGACCCCACCGTGATCGAAGCGAATAAGGACTATATCATCGAAGAGCTGGTGGCCAACTTCATTGCCAACTTGCCAGCGGAAGAGGTCTACCATGCCGCTCAGGAGCGCGGCTTTACCTGGGGGGCCGTACGTGCCCCAGAGGAGCTCTTAGACGATGCCCATCTGCACGATCGGGGTTTCTGGAAACAGGTAGAGCACCCGGACTTGGGCCGCAGCTTCGTCTACCCCGGCGAGGCCGCCATCTACACCGGTTCGCCCTGGCGTATCTCCCGCCGCGCGCCACTTATCGGTGAGCACAACCAGGACATTTTCTGCGGCGAGTTAGGGCTGTCGCCCCAGGAGCTGTCCATGCTGGCAGAAAATAGAGTGATATAGAGAGCCCAGTTATTATATGAGGTCCCGGGATTATTGGAGATATCTAAGCCAACGAGGCAAACTGAAACCGGGCCGTCCCGCTATTCCCAAAGCAGTGCGTCAGCTCATCCAGGATATGTGGCGTTCGAACCCAACGTGGGGCTCGACTCGCATTGTGGGGGAACTCCACAAAATTGGCATTGATGTGGCGCAATCTACGGTAGAGAAGTATCGCCTCCGAACACGCAAACCCTCCTCACCCACCTGGAGAGCGTTCCTCAATAACCATGTCAAAGACCTTGTTGCGTGTGATGTCTTTATCGTGCCAACCGCAACATTCAGGGTGCTGTTCGTGTTCATCATGCTGGCGCACGAGCGTCGACACATCGTGCATTTTAACATCACCGAACACCCGACTGCGCAGTGGACCGCTCAGCAGGTTGTCGAAGCCTTCCCCTGGAAGACAGCCCCGCGTTACTTGTTGCGCGATCGGGACTCGATTTACGGCGCAGCGTTCCAACAACGGAGAAAGAACCTGGATGTCGAAGCAGTCAAAATGGCGCCACGGAGCCCTTGGCAAAATCCCTCCGTGGAACGCGTTATTGGCAGTATCCGCCGTGACGTGTTCGACCAAGTAATCGTGCTGAACGAACGACACCTGATGCGTCTCCTGACGGCTTACCTCAGTTATTACCACCGATTTCGGACCCATCTCGCACTCGATATGGACTGCCCCGTACCCCGCGCCGTCGAGTCACCGGAATGGGGGCCAGCGCGAGCAGTCCCCGAAGTGGGCGGTCTCCATCACCATTATGAGCGCCTCGCTGCGTGAGAATGCAGGGTACGTGATGGCATCTTCGCGGTCAGAACTTGCACAGCGTGTGACGGACTTGGAAGCGGCAGTAAGCAACTTAAAACGTCAAGTAGACGAACTCGCCGCCGTCCAGCCATGGTGGGAACAGATCGTTGGGACCTTTGAGGATGACCCGATCTATGATGAGGCCATGAAACTTGGGCGACACTATCGCCAGTCGCTGCGACCCAAGCCCTCCTCGCGGCGCCAGAAGTAGTCCATCTGCCATGGTCATTCTCGATACCGATCACATGAGTGTGCTGGAGAGACGTGAGCAGCCAGGGCTGGGAACTTTGCTCATGCGTTTGGCTGAGCTGCCGCCCTCCGACGTGGTAACGACGGTCATCAGCTATGAGGAACACATGCGGGGTTGGATGGCCTATCTTGCCCGGGCGCGGTCGATGGCGCAACAGATCACGGCCTATGGCCGACTGCTTGCACATCTTGAGAACTATCGTCGCATTCCGGCCTTAGGGTGTGACGAAGCGGCTGCGGTGGTGTTCCAGAGGTTGCGTCGGAGTCGCCTGCGGATTGGCACAATGGACCTGAAAATAACGGCTATTGTCCTGGCTCGTGATGCGACGCTCCTGTCCCGGAATCTCAGTGACTTCAGCCAAATCCCTGATTTGCATGTCGAAGACTGGACTTTGTGACTCCCACACTGGGCCAAGCTGATCGACATGTGTGACGATGTGACAAATTTGGGTTTTCGGGAGGCACAACTACCTGGCCGAGACCGCTGCGGCATCGCGGAGAGTATCGGACGGATAGAGGATGACGGTTTCGCCTTCCATAAGGCCGGAGCGCACCTCGGCCATGATCCCGTTGTTGTGGACGATTTCGACCGTCCGCTGGCGCGCTTTGCCGTTTTGGACCACGAAGGTCATCCAATCGCCACCGCGCCGAAAGAGCGCCCCAGTCGGGAGCTGGAGAATATTTTCGCCGTGCCACGTGACAATACGCGCCTCCACGCGGTAGCGGTCGCCCAGCTCGTGGCCGGGCGGCAGCGGGTCGAGAAAGTCCACGCGCACCTTGACGCGTTGTTCCTCAACGCCAAGTGCCGAGACTTTGGTAAAACCGCCGCGCTCGACCACGCTCACGCGGCCACGTAGCGGGGCATCACCACCCCATTGTTCAAGGGAAACATCGGCACCTGGTGTGACCCCAACGGCATCACTGGAGAGCAGCTCGATTTCCGCTTCGAGGTCGCGCGGATCTCCGACCTCCATGAGCAGCGCTCCGGCAGTGACGACGCGCGCGCTCTCTTCGAAGACGTTCAAGACGTATCCATCGACCGGCGCGATGAGCTGGAGTGGCTCTGACTTCGTCGGATCGGGCGACTGGGCCTGGAGCAGCGTGGCTTGCGCCTGGGCGCCCTCGAACTCAGCAACGCGACGTGCGAACTCGGCAGCGCGCAATTCGCGCGTGAGCACCTGCACGCGGTTGTCGGTGGTGTCCCATTCCTGCTGGGAGATGAGGCCCCTTTGGCGCAGTCCGGTGGCGCGGGCGAGGTCTTTCTGGGCAAGATCAAGGGCGGCCGTGGCACGATCGACTTCCGCCTGACGGCTCATTTTTGTCGCTTCCGCTGCTTGCACGCGCGCCTCGGCTTCCGCACGGGCACGCGGGTCAAGGAACCCGGCGGGACCGGCTTCAATGGTCGCGAGCACCGTCTTGCCGGCTTGAATTGGCGCGCCGGCGCGGAGTTCGACGCGCCTGAGAAATCCGCCGACGGGTGACGAGATGCCGTAGCGATGGCGAATGCGCGTCTTGCCTTCCTCGAACACGCTCACCGTGAGCGGTCCGCGGGTCACGGTGGCGGTTTCCACCCGCATCGGCTTTGGCCAAAGGCCAGCGACGATGGCGATAAGCAAGCCCACGCCGGCTACGTATGGCAGGAGCTTCCGCCAGGTGCGACGTTGCGTCCGGCGCTGGTCGGAGGTCGCGGATTTAGTCGTGAAGCTTTCTAGTCATTAGTTTCGCGATTTTTCACCCATGGAGCTGTTCACCCTATGAAGTGCCACGGCAACCTCAACTCCGGTAAGATGAGTCATCTGCAAGGACAGACTCTCTTTCTGGAGGATATTGCCGTGGACACCTTTGTACACTCGTCCTTTGGCACTGTTGTGATGACCCTGTTTCAAGGCCGCTTTAGCACCCCATCGTGGCACACCTTCACATATCTGGCCTGTGGCTGGGCCTTCGCCAGCGACCGCCACACCATCACGACCTATATGTGGCTCACTGGGGCGACGGCCGTCAAGCACTTTTCACGCTTCTATGTCTTCCTCGGGTGCCCGCTCTACCACCAACGCTGGCACCTCTGGGGGGCGGTCATCCGCCTGGCAGCCCAGTTGGTCCCAGAGGGCGAGGTCATTCGGGTCAGCTTCGCCGATACCACCAAGAAAAAAGCCGGGCGCCATATCGAAGGGCTCGCCCGCTACCGTAATGGCGCTGGCTCCGCACGACAAGAATACCGGACGTTGCGGGGCTTGAACTTCGTTTTGGGGATCATGCACGTACCCCGCCAGCGTTGGCCCGGCCACAGCCTCAGCGTCCCGATTGGCCTCGAACTGTATCTCAAACCGCCCCAAGCCACCGCCCTCAAGGTGCCGTATCGTTGTCGCAGTCAGTTGGCCCACACTATCCTCGATTGCGTCGCCGAGCAGGTGCCCGGGCGCCCCATCCGGAGCCTAGCGGACGGTGGCTATGCCACCAAGGACTATGTCCGGCAATTGCCGGAGGCGGCCCATGTCGTAGGACGTTTCCCCATCAGCGCCCAGCTCTACGAGTTGCCACCACCGCCCCCAAAGCGTCGCGGTGCCCCACGCAAAAAAGGCGACCTGATTGGCTCGCCCAAGACCCTGGCGCAAACCGCCACGGGATGGACGCCTCACCCCAGTGAGGACGGCGCCGAGATCCAAGCCTGGGAGGGTCTGTGGCACGCGGTGTTGCCCGGACGCCTCATGCGGGCCGTGGTCGTACGACGCGCGGCCAAACGCGCCACCACCCAGCGTGGCCAACGAAAACCACCCCCGCCGGTCGAGGCCTTTTTCACGACCGATCTCACCTTGAGCCCCCAGGACATCTTGGCCGAGTATAGCAAGCGCTGGGCCGTAGAAATTGAAATTCGCGACGCCAATGCCTTCGATGGTCTCGGGCAAGATCAGTGTCGCAAGCGCCAACGCGTCATAGGCGCTAACACGTTTCGTTTGGTCCTGGCCGCTGCCCGCACGCTGTGGTTCATTGCCCAAGTGGATCGCGGCACGGAGATACCGCTATGTCGCTATCGGCCCTGGTACAGACAGAAAGTGGCCCCAAGTCAACTCGACGTGGCGGAGGCCTGTCGAGAGGCCCTCCATGAGGTCGGCATTTTTCCCATACCACGGTTCGTCCCTGCTCTGGCCGAAAATCACGAGGAGCCTGAAAATGTTCTACCTCTCGCCGCATAGAGCGCAAAACTAATGTCTAGTTTCATCACTCTCTGGCCTTGAGGACTCCGATCAGGTCCAGTGTATGGATACGGCGGCTGACCACTGCGAATGACAGCGCCGATGAGAGCAGGACAATGAGCACGGCGGTCACATAGGTCCAGGACGTGAGCACGAGAGGCATCCGCAGGGTTTCCGTGCTGGCGCTCTGGACCAGCGCAGTCGCGAGCTGCGTCCCGATGAGCAGACCGGGCAGAAGGGCCAGCAGTGTGAGCAGGGTCAATTCGCCAATCATCACAACGGCGACCTCGCGGTGCGTGAAACCGATGACGCGCAGTGTGGCCAGATCGCGGCTCCGCTCCGAGAGGGCAATGCGCGCGCCGTTGTAAATGACACCAAACGCAACGATCACAGCAAAACTGAAGTAGATGGCCTGGATGGTGCCCATCATCTGGCCGGTGGTTTTGTCGAAGCTCGTGCGCGCCTCCCGCGTGATGGCAACGTTGCCAATACGCGGCGACTCCTTCACCGCGGCCAGGAGGTCGTCCCAACGCGCCGGATCCACTTTGAGGTGCGCGCCACTGACCGTGCCGCCTTCGCGCAAGAGTGTGCGCAGGGCGTCAATCTCCATGTACGCGGCGAGGCCGGTGAAGTCGGTCACGGTGCCAGCGACGACGACATCGCGCACCGGCCGCCGGCCCTCCTGCACTTCGAGGCGGACGGTGGCGCCGGGGGAAACGCCGAGGAGCGTCGCCAGTGTCGCGGATAGCAGCAGCCCGGACGGGGGCACTGTCACGGTCTCGCCGCGATCATTGAGCAGCCGCTGCAGACGGGTGACAGCGGGAAGGCCGGTCACACTGACGCGGCGCTCGCGATGGCCGTACCGGAGCCGGGCGGCAACACTCCGGAACGGTTCGGCGCTCAATACGCCGGGCATGTGGCCTATGCTGCTTAAGGCGCTGAACGAGCCGGGTTCGATCAGGCTCAGTGTGATGTCCTGCCGCTGCGCCATGCTCCATTGGAAATCCATGAGGTAGGCGATCCCGTCGCGCATGGCACCTGGAACAATCGGAATTGCGGTGGCGAGTGCCAACCCGAGCGCCGTAAAGAAGGACTGCCACGGTTTCCTCTCCAGATTGCGCCAGGCCATGCGCACGGCCGGCGAGACGAGCTTGTGCACACCCAAGCGTTCAAGTGCCGAGGGTGTGAACTCGGCGGGCGGCTCCGGGCGCATGGCCTCAGCCGGCGGGAGTTGCATCGCCTGCCTGAGCGCCCCGAGGACGCCCAGGAATGACGTGGCGGCGCTGGCCACGAGCGCAACGAGGATTGCGGACCAAGCCGGGGAAAAAGGCAGCGACGGAAACCGAAAGAACCGCCGGTAGAGTATGACTATACCGCTGCCCAGCCACAGGCCGAAGAGGGCGCCGACCACTGTGCCGATCACGACAATGACGAGCACGAATTTGAAATAGTGTAGCCCGATCTCGCCGGACGAGTAGCCAAAAGCCTTCAGCTGGGCAATTTGCTCGCGTTGGAGACGGACGAGCCGCGTGAGCATGGCGCTGGTCATGAAGGCGGCAATGCTCAAAAAGACTGTGGGAAACGCGACGGCGAACCCGCGTAAGATGCGCAGGCGGTCTGCCACCGCCCTGGCGGAAGGGTGATTGCTGCGGTCATAGGCGACCAAGCCGCCATACGGTGCAAGCGTGCGGTCGATCTCCGCCATCACGGCGCGAGGGCTGGCACCGGGGGCGATGTCCACCTGCACGTTGTTGAACGCACCATCAAGGTCGAGGGCTTTCGCCAGCTCGCGCTCGTTCATCCAGAAGACACCGAAGCGGCGGTTATCCGGAATGCTTTCACCGGCGCGTGTTTCGAACACGTACTCCGGCGAGAGCGCGACGCCCACGATATGGAGCCGTTCGCGCGCGCCGTGAATCGTCGCGTCAACTGTGTCGCCCGGCTCGAAGCCATGGGCGTTGGCGAAGGCTTCTCCCACGACGACTTCGTTGTGGCTGCCGATGCGAGGCAGTTGCCCGGTGCGCATGAAGAGCAGATTGAGCTGCTGCGGCCGGTCATCGGGCAGTGAAAGAATGACGCCATCCGCCGGCTCCTTCATCCCGGGCAGATCGAGAATGAGGTTGCCCTTGACGCGTGTCTCGACAGTTGCGACTCCTGGCATCTCCACCAGGCGTGAGCGCACGGCGTTCGGCGCCCGTTTGAGGTCACAGAAGACAGCGGCGAACCGGTGGCCGGTGTAGTAGGCATCCCGTGCCGATTCCAGCGAAACGATCAAGCTGCGCGCCATGATCATCATCGCGAGGCCACACGCCATAACGAGTGCGACCGCAGCCGTCTGGCCCTTTATGCTGCCGAGGTCACGGAAGAGTTTGCGATCGAGCGGGCGCATCGTGCGTTACCAAGCGAGCGTACGCACGGGGCGGCGCGTGCGGTTGCGGTGGATATTGGTGATGCGGCCGTCAGAGAGGTGAATCACGCGGTCGGCCATCTCGGCGATAGCGACGTTGTGCGTGATGATGACCGCAAGTGTGCCCAACCCCTGGTTCACCTGTTCGATAGCTTCGAGCACCGTGATGCCAGTCTTCACGTCGAGCGCCCCGGTCGGCTCATCGCAAAGGAGAACCTCGGGCCTCTTGGCGATAGCGCGGGCAATGGCGACACGTTGTTGCTCGCCCCCAGACAACTGGGAAGGAAAGTGGTCCAGCCGCTCGCTCAGGCCAACCAATCCGAGTGCTTCCTCCGGCGACATGGGGCTACGCGCAATGTCCGTGATCAGTTCGACGTTCTCGCGGGCGGTCAGGCTTGGTATCAGGTTGTAGAACTGGAAAACGAATCCCACCGTGTCTCGGCGATACTGCGTCAGCCGCTTCTCATCGGTATCAGTAAGATTCTCGCTGCGATAGGAAAGGACGCCGTCAGTCGGAACGTCCAGCCCACCCAGGATATTGAGCAACGTGGACTTGCCGCTGCCCGATGCGCCAAGGAGCACAACGAGTTCGCCTGCGAAGAGATCGAGGTCGACGCCGTTCAGCGCTCGCACTTCGATGCCGCCACGCGGGTGGTAAACCTTGATCAGGTTGCGAGCACGGAACAGCGGCTCGCAACTGGAGCCCGCCCGTTGTTCGGGCGGGGCCAATGCTGCACTGGCGCTTTTCTCGGGTGGTTCCATGTTCCGATACACTCAGGATTGCAGTGTGCCTCGCTTCTTGCCAGCTTTGGCAGGGCCCGCGCGTAAGCGTTGCGGGGTACGACGTGGTTTGCGGAACTTTGCTCGCTTCTCGCCGGCTTTGGCAGGGCTCGCACGTAAGGCGGCCTGTGCTTTTTCCACGATCGAAATGAGAATGGCCCGCGCTGCCTTGCGGTGCCGAACCCCTGGCGGTGTCAAGCCGCGGTCTAAGAGGAGGGCCAAGGCGCGAATCGCTTCCTCGAAGGGCACTTGGTGCTGCTCAGGGATCACTTCGCTACCGACGGTCAACCCATAGCCAATCGCGCTCATGAGGTAGGCGAGCACCGGGGCAGGAATGTCATCCCGCACGGCTGCAGCGTCCTGAAGGCGGCTGAAAAGCTCCGTTCTCATGGCAATCGTCCGTGCGACAAAGTCCGTGTCCCGTTGCAGCACACGACCGAGGACCCGCTGATCCCGCGTGAGGAGCGCTTTGACGAAAGGATTCGCATGCACTGCTGCAATACTGTGCTGGAACATCCGCGCGAAGCTCCACTCCCCGGGATCTTGGGCGAAGCGTTGCAGCCAATCCTCCGAATACCGCGCAATTTCCCGGTGCACGACGGCTTTCAGCACCGCCTCTTTGTCCGGGAACTCCAGGTACACCGCACCTTTCGAAACGCCCGCTTCGCGGGCAATCTCGTCCACGCTCGTCTTGGCAAATCCCCACCGCGCAAACAGGCACGCGGCGGCGTCAAGCAAGCGTTCACGGCGTGCGGAGTGGACTGGTCTGGTTCCCATGGCGCAAGTATGACTGATTTGTCTCGATTAGTCAATTGGTCACTACCATCCTCTGGATGTAGGCCCGGGGGTAGCGAAGGTCAAAATTTTGGCCAAGTAGGCTTCCTATCAGCGCACCCGTATCTCTTTTTGTCCAATGTTGCGACGACGGAAAGGGCGTAAACCCGCGCCGTTACTCGGGTCTGGTTTTCAACATTAGACTTTTGGCGGCCTTTTGTCTACTCCTTTAGCCAGCGGAGAACCCTCTGCATGACTAACTATGCTATGATAGCCCAGCGGAGAACACCAAGCGGCTCTATAGGCTTCCTGTCCTTCCCAAAAATCCGTAGCATTTGTAAATCCACGGGTTTGGCACTCCAGCAACGTTAGCCCTGATTATGCATTGGCCTTATAGGACACTTAGCGCCAGTGATTGAGAATGTAAACCTGGTTCTCAAGCGGCACTCCAGCGGATTAGGGTAGCGGGCATTTTCGTGCTCATGCCCAGCATGACATGAGCACGATTACGCCTGGAACCCCAGGTAGTGAGGCGTAGAGTGCAAGCACTTGCTCTCTACGCATATTGCGTATATACTTACGTAATATGCGTAATAAACGACCGCTCGATAGCCTCTTTCCCCGGACGCGCCAAGCCATCCTTGCCGCCACGCTCCTCCATCCGGACCGGTGGTGGTATCTGAGCGACCTAGCCAAGCACCTCGGGGTACGCCCCTCGAGCCTCCAACGCGAGCTCGCCGCCCTGACGAGCGCTGAGATCCTCCACCAGCGCCGCGACGGCAATCGGGTCTACTTTCAGGCCAACCCGGACTGCCCCTTTCTGCCAGAGCTGCAAGGGTTATTGGTGAAGACGGCCGGTCTGGTGGACGTCCTGCGGGAGACCCTGGCCCCATTTGCGAAGCACATCGACTGGGCATTCATCTACGGCTCGGTGGCCCGCGCCGAGGAACTCGCCGCAAGTGACGTCGACCTGATGATTATCGGTACGGTCGGCCTTGCTGATCTGAGCCCAGCGCTTCGCCGCGCGGCGAAGCGGCTCAGCCGCGCGGTCAATCCCACCTTGTACACCCGCGAAGAATTTGGTACAAAGCTCCGTGCCAAAGACCATTTTCTCACCGCCGTCCTTGACGGCGCACGGCTCCTCATTTTAGGCAATCGGGATGAGCTGGCAGCAGCTACTGCGCAATCACCGCGTGCAGGCACACGCCACAAGCCAAAGAGAGCTTGACGGGCTTCGGGCCATTGTCGCGCGGGATCTCAAGGACGCACGGATTTCTGGCCTCTCCACCGACCGCCAATTTGCCACCGCCTATAATGCCGTCCTTCAGCTTGCCAAGATGGCCATTGCCTGTGCGGGATACCGTGTGGTGGGGGCCGGACATCACCAAACCACCTTTGAAGCCGTGGAGCTTGCGCTTGGCGCAAGCGTCTCGATCCTGGCAAGCTACTTTGATACGTGCCGGCGTAAGCGAAATATCCTCGACTATGACAACGCCCAAGTGGTGACAGAGACCGAGGCGAAGGAACTCGTGCAGAAAGCGGAGGAGTTTCGCGCGCTCGTTGAGCAGTGGATTGCACAGCCCCATCCCCAGTTTGGCCCCCAAAGACCTTGAGGACTCTTTAGGCCGGGCGCCACTCCAGTGACCGAAACGGAAACCAGCTCTCTTATCAAAAACTGCCCCTGATTTTCTGCCGACAGTTATTACATGCTCTCCCAGTTGTATTCAGCTGAGGGCAAAGAAATTGGTAGTGTTCTTGCCGAGGCGATGTAGCGGAGCCTTGTATCATGCCAAAGAATCCCGCAAGCATGGGAAGTCTTGGACTGCTGAAGATGAGAAACACTTAAAGCAACTAGTGGAGCAAAACAGATACACACGGGTCATCGGGTTGAAGCTCGGACGTACCGAGGAAGCTATAAGGTGGAGTATTAATACATCCCGATGGGGTTAGGCCATCACATAGCTCCATTCATATGCCTACAACGACGCTAATCCTATCGCCAGCCCAGTTTGAACTTACTGACCAGTCGGGCGACGGCGGCGACACTGCTGCTTAGTGCGGGAGTCGATATCCGGAAGGTGCAGGAGCTCCCTGGGGCTCTGTCGCAATTTTTCGTGTGTAGCCGCTGTGAGGTGAGTCAACCCTGTCACGGTGGGGATTATGCCGCCAGGGAGTAGAACTGGTCGGCTGGCGTGAGGCCCTCTTCCACCCCGCCTGCCAATTGACCTTTCCGAATCATATGCATGAGTTCGATCCCGACCAACGTGCATTGCCTAGCGTCAAACGACTGAAACCCCAGCCTGGGGCGGGTCACTCGCTTCACTGCTCTGTGATCTTGCTCGATGATATTGTTGAGGTATTTCACCTGGCGAATCACGATAGTGGTGCCGTGGTCCTGGTTGTAACTGCGGATAGCCGCCGCATTGGCTTCACTGCCATCGATGGTGATCTTTTCAGGCACGCCGTGACGGCGGATCGCCTTGGTCAGAAAACGCTTGGCCGCCTTCTCGTCCCGGTGCTCGGTCAGGAGAAAGTCAAGGGTCTGGCCCGCCTTGTCCACAGCGCGATAGAGGTAATACCAGGGCCCGTTACCCTTGATGTAGGTCTCGTCCATGCGCCCGCTGACCCACACCGAGCGCTGGCGGCGGTGGAATTCTTCCTCGAGTTGCGGGCTATATTTGATGACCCACCGGTTGATGGTGGCGTGGTCGACCGACACGCCGCGCTCTGCCATCAGTTCTTCCACATGGCGCGTGCTCAGCGGATAGGCCACATACCAGCGGACCCCCATAAGAATGACCTCTTTGGGGAAATGCGCCCCTGTGAAACTGATCGCCATCGTCTCTCCCTCATCATGTACTGTGGATCACAGCGGGAGATCCTACTCGAAATGGCCTTCAATGGAAATTTGCAACGGAACCCGATTTTTTGTTGACACGGTAGTACATGAGGAGTAGGGTGTTGCCCGCGTACACGAACCGCACGGACTCATGCGCACACCTGGTTGTACATTGATACCTGAGCCACTATCTCAAAGCGCACCTGGATACTCTCCACACCTAAGGAGACTGTGGAGGCGCTTTTTTTTGTTGCTTCTTGCAAGACTAGGGGGGGCAGTATTACCATCGGTCATAAAGTTAGCCAAAACCACCGGTGGAAAAATAGGCCAGGGCGTCATGTAAACGCACGGGTGCCCTGCTGTCGCTGGTCTAACGACAAAAAAAGGGAGGGCACGAGGCGAGGTGTCACCCAACCCTCTTCGTCTCAGTTGTCCGTCGTGGCTGGTGTCAGGTGAGCTTGCGGCGATAACTGGTCCCTCCCAGGATCACGACCTCCGAGTTGTGCACGAGCCGGTCAGCGATCGCGGTGGCCACCGTGGTCGAGTCAAACACTTTTCCCCAGTCAGCAAAGGGCAAATTTGTGGTAATCACCGTGGATTTCCGTTGGTGCCGTTGGCTGATGACCTGGAAGAAGAGGTGGGAGCCCTGTTGACCCAGCGAAAGATACCCGAGTTCGTCACACACCAGCAGGTCTGGTGCAGCGTAATGATGCAGCTTTTTCAACAGCGAATGGTCCGCCTCCGCGGCTATGAGCTGATTAATCATGTCCATGGCAGTGGTAAAGAGCACCTTGATATTGGCGTTGCAGGCCGCATAGGCGAGGCATTTGGCCAAAAAGGTTTTGCCTGTACCAGGATTGCCAATGAAAATGACATCGCTGTGGGAGGCGACGAAGTCAAGGTTGCACAAGGCCAGGATACGGGTTTTCTGCTCCTTTCGGGATTTATGGTGGTCGAAGTCGAACTGATCAATGGTCAGTTTTTCGGTGAGGGCCGATTGGCGCCATCGCAGATGGATGGCGTTGTGCCAGCGGTGCTCCAGTTCGAGGTCTGCGAGGAGCGTGAGGGTGGCGACTACGTTGAGGTTTTTCTGCGCCGCCTGCTCCAAGGTCGGGTCGAGCTGCTGGAGCATGCCTTTGAGGCGGAGGTCGGTGAGCTTCTCTTTGAGCCGTTGCGTGTCCATCATGTGCGTGTCCTTTTGAGCACGAAGGCATCGTAGTCTGCCAGGGTGGGTTCTTCGAGCCGGATCTGGTTGAGATGGGCTTGTTTGAGCCGGACGGGCGGATGCTGCCGCTGGGGTGTCATCTCCTGGTAGAGGATATTTTCGATATAGTGGGCACCAAAGGCCTGATGCAGTGTGGCTCTTTGCATGGCGTCCAGGAGGGCTTGGGCACCGTAGTCGTCCTTGAGCGCCAGGAGCTTCTTGACCTGTTTTTGCAAGGGCTCGTTGCTGGTGGCCAAGTGCTCGAGATAGCCCTTGGCGATCTCCCCTAAGGCGATCAATGCGGCGACCTCCTGGGAGTACCACTGACGGCGGTGATGTTTGTGCGCGGCCTCGCGGTGCTGGGGGAGTTCGATGCGTTGTTTGCGCTGCCAGCACCGGAAGTGGGTGGCCACGGTCTTGTCCTTGAAGTAGCACGTAAACTGGTGGTGGTCGGCTTTGACGGTGATCACCTTGCCAATGAGCCACGGCGGGACCGTATAGGTATTGCCATCAAAACGCATAGAAAAATCGGTATGCACTTTGGCCTGGGCCGTATCACGGCAATCTGGTACCAACGTGGGTAAGGGGCGCATGGCCTTGGGGGCAAACCGCTGGATGGGCGGCTCGCCGGTGGTCGCGTGGACGCGCACATTCGCGACCTGGTCACGCCACTGATTGGCTTGGGCCTGGAGATCGGTGAGATCCCGGAACGTACGCAGGGGCCAGAAGTTGTGCCGGATATAGTGAATAGCACCTTTCTCGACCTTCCCTTTTTCCTGGGGTTGGGCCACATTGCAAGCAATGGGAGTAATGTGGAAGGGCCGCAGAAACGCCAAAAAGTGCTCGTTGAACCGCACCAGAGGGCCTTGCCGCTCCAGGACTGCGGTGAGCATGTTGTCATGGACAAGTTCTTGCGGGGTGCCCTGGAAAAAGTGAAAGGCATTGAGGAGACAGCGGTGCAGGGTGTCCTGCCGCTGCGAGTGGGTAAACTCCAGATACAGCAGACGGCTATGACACTCGACCACTGCCAGGCAATAGAGTTTACGCGCCGTCGAGCCATAGGCCATGGAGCCGAAATGGCCCCAGTCGATCTGGCACTGGACGCCGGGGGCGGATTCAAAGCGGATGAACGGGTGCTTCTGTTGCGAGGCAGGGCGCAGGCGGGTGAGGTACTGCCGTACCATGGTGATCCCGCCCGTGAAGCCTTGCTCGGCCAAGCGCTGCCGCAGCACGACGGCAGACACCTTGGGGTCGAGCTCCAACATGCGGGTAATCGTGTCTTTAAAGGGATCGAGCTGACTGGGTCTAGGACGCCGCGGCCGCGGTGGCGTGGGATCGTCGAGATATTTGCTGGTCGTTGGTCGACTGATGCCCAGGGTCTGGGCGATCTTCCGCACCGAGAGGCCCTCATGCGCCAAGCGGTGGATCTCAAAGATGGTGCGTTGGTCAATCATGGTCTGCTCCCAGAGAGTTGCGGATGAGTTGCCGGAGGGTGGCAGGATCGGCGTGGGCCATCTGCTGCGCGTCGCGAAGCGGGGCGGCAGGGTGACGCACGGGATGGGGTGGTAGGGAGAGCACCTGAAAGAGGTGGCCATCAAACGCGATCAGGTCCTTCTTGATGAGGGCATTGCGGGCGAGGAGATAATCATCGAGGGAGAGCTGTAAAAGCCCACAGATTTTATCGAAGCCATAGTAGGACAGGCCGTTGCGGTCAGCCACGAGCACCAAAAAGACATACAGTAACAACTCATGGTGGCTGAGGCTGGTCCAAAACCCATCGCGGACGAAGCGATGTTCGAGGAAGGCGAAGCTGCCGGTAATCTTCCGGACCCGTTCAGGGCACAGCGGACTCTTTTCAATCATGATGCACCTCCTGGCCCATGATGCTACTGCGACGGCTAAGGCAGGTCGATCATGTCCTCTTTTGCAAGCGCAGCTAAGTTATTGGAATTACATGACATTTCTGCGATAACACGTCCATCTTTGCAAGGTGCGGACCGACGGCGGGAATCAGGTGATAAATCCCTGGATGAATGGAGGTTATCGGCTCTAACACATCCATCTTTGCAAGCGGACGGAGACGGCGTTTGTGGTCCCGGTGCTGTTGCAACAGCCGGTTCCGTTCGCGGTATGCCACCCGTCGCTGACGATACTCACGCCAGTACTGGGGATGCTGATGTTGCCAGCGCTGTTGGCAGTCGCGTTGGTTGGCGCGGTAATCAGGGTCGGTGGCGAGCTTGGCACGCTGCCACTGGGCTTTTCTCGCGCGCTGGCAGGCCTTGTGAGAGCAGAAACGTTGCGTCTTCACCCGGGGATTCGGCAACACGAGACATCGGCAATGGGCACAGCGAATGGTGCGGTTCATGGCTGCCTCCTGCGCGAAACCGGCTATCGCAAAAACACGGCTTTTCCAGGAAGAATAAGAACCACAACCAAAGCAGATGCGGAAGGAGATAGACGGTATTGAAATGCGCGAAGCGGGGAAGAAAAACTATGTGGTCAATTTTCTGGGCGGTGCCCCTGGTTTACTTTTTCAGCGGTGATTTTGGCCAACTTTCTCAGCGGTGATAATAGGGGCAGAGACCTCCAGCGCTGCCTGAATAGGAAAGACCAAAAAAGAGGGTTGGCGATAGAGCTTACGCAGAGGATAGGAAATACACAGTCACTTTTTCGCCCCGCCGCTGCCACCGCCCGCCTCCACCGGCGGCCGCGGCGTGCTCGCAGCGCTGGCGGCTCCCCCAGCACGCCGCGGCGTGCCTGCTGCAGCGGCGCGCGGCTAGGCGTAGCGCGGCGTACGCGGTCTGGACATCCTGCTCAGGATGGGGTACGTGAGTGCCTCAGGGGTTCTCCAGGGTCGAGGGCCTTGGGACGGCCGCTAGGGGCGGGACCGGTTTCTCTTTGCAGTGCCAGAGAGTCTGCTGGTCTTCGACAGAGAAAATCTCTTAGCGGTGCGGGCCCGAGATCGAGGGGGGACAGCTATGTCGACGTGGAGATTCGCGCTATGCTGCCGCCGCCCTGACCCGCATGCAAGGGCTGGCCGCAGGTGAGGCCGCATGGCGGCCCGCGGTCGCCGAGCGGGGGGCTGGGGCGAAGCGGCGGCGGCGCGGGGGGGAAAAGGGGCTTTGGAACTCCTATCCGCTCTCGGAGGGCACCTTCAAGACACTGCCGTAGTTCTCAGACGCAACCTGCGCGGGCTCCATTCGCATCTCGCCTCATCGCACTAACGGAGGCGAATGGAGCCCCATCCCAGCGCGATGCACATGAGGTATACATGGCCCCCACGGCTGCTGCGGACTACAGGGCCAACTGCTGCAGGATCGCACGTAGGTAGTCCCCACTAGGCATCTCGCGGCCGTCTGAGAACCGGATGCGATACGGTTGGCCACTCGTTGAGGAGACACTGGCGATTTTCTCGATGAAGTCTTGCGCCGTCGTGATCTCGACCACTGTAGCTGCCCATTTGCCGCGCAGGAACTGTGCCGCGATCTTGGCGCTATACACCTTATGATTGCGGATGAAGACTGCCTCCGTCAGCGTCTCCACATGCTGAAGCAGCGCCGCGATCTTGGCTTTCTCACTGGCGGGGAGCTCATCCGCCTGGACATGCCCAGCGCCTAGGGCCAGCAGGATGACCACGCCCGCCATGCCCGCTTGCGTATATTGCCACATCGATTCTTCCTTCATTCGTGGGGGGATTGAAGCATAACCTGTCCCACAGGTCTCGTCCTCTCTCTTAAAGGACAACTGACTCAAGGATGAAAAAAGGATTGCGTCCGCTGGACGAAAACCCGTCACATTCCTCGATCATAAAGGCACGAGTATACCCCGGCCTGGCGCCTTGGCGCCCAGCATGGTGTCACGACGCGCGGCCCGCGGTCGCCGAGCGGGGGGCTGGGGCGACGCGGCGACGGCGCGGGGGGAGAAAAGGGGCTTTATTTTTCCTTCTATGTTGCCGCTGTTGTCAAGCTCTCGTGCGTATGTTTTCCTTCCCTGCAGGCTTTGGGCGCTGTGTCACATGGCCCCGCTTGGTCTGGCGGCTTCCTGTGGCGTGGGGACCTCTTGTCGCCAACGCCCTTCTCTCCGTGCGGACTTTCACGTCCGTCACCCGCTGCTCTCTGCGTCTGGCGACGAGCGCTGGCAGGCCTGTGGGAGGCGACCCCATCTCTCCGACGGCTGCTTTGCATGGCCCGGCAGTGCAACGGGCCGCCTCCACCAGCACCCAGGCCGACGCCTGACTGCGCACCGTCATCCCGCTTACGCCTCTTTGAGCATGGCCCCCTCAGGGAATGCCCCGGTCTCTATGAATCGCCACAACGCAATGCGTAACTTCCGTGCCACCGCCACCATCCCGAGGCGCCTCAGGCGCTTGCCCCCACCCCCAAAACGCTCGCGACACCCACAACGCACGGCCCTCTCCGGCTGGTCACGCCCCCAACTCCAGGCCCACGCCGTGGTCCTCCAGCGTACGTGCCGATGCCCCGACGTGGTGCTCCCCTGTTCCCGGGCGCTCTCCCCGCTGTGATACGGTGTCGGCCTTCCGCCCGCTCAGCCACCCACCTCCCGACGGTGCTTGCACGCGCGCCAGGCAAAACATGCCATCACCCACGCCCATGCCCCAGTGATCCCGATGCCTCGCAGGGGCATCAGCTGAACGAGCGCTGGCCCGGGATGAGATTCCCCTCAACAGGGAGCCGTGGTCAGGCTTATTAACGGAGGATACAGGCCTCCAAGGGTGGGGAGAGCCCGTACTGAATCAGGTGCTCGAAGCACAGATCACGGAACAGAGCGTATAGGTAATACAGTGCGACCAGGCAAGGCTGGTCGAAGGGAATGGGAGGATGCGATGCCACCATGAAACTTCGTGCATCGTCCAGCGGGGGCGAATCCCGCCCGGCGAAGGGGGAGCCCGCCTGAGCCGGAAGCAAGCCTGGCGCCGATGCCAGAGAGGGGATTGGCGATGCGGAGGCATGCGAACGTGCGGGCCGTGGGACTGCGGCCCCGAAACCTCTCGTCTTTCCGGATGCCGAGAGGGCGGTATGTCAGCGAAGGCCACAACAACCCCTGCGGGAGGAGGAGGGGCGAGGAGGGGATGGTCTCCGGCGGGGTGTGCGACCACCGCACGGACGAAGAGGACGGTCCAGGCACCTGGGAGGCCCTCGCCTCTCCTCGACGCATCCCGGTGGTGCGGAGCGCCGGTGACCCGTCGCCGACGCACGACGCGTCTGCGGGCACACGCGTCGTCGGCCTGAGCGGCACAGAACACGAGTCCGCAGCGCGGGAGGCCAGCGGCAAGGGGAACCGGAGCCGTGGCGGATGGGGGCAGGGAGTCGGAGGGCGGCAAAGGCGCTGTGACACGGGGGAACGAGGGGGCACTCGGACCCAGTCGAGCACAGGCAGCCCGTGTCGGGGTGCACTTCAGGAGGGCACCATGGCCAGTGCCTGGACATGGGAGGACATGTCACCGGGACGTCGGACGGGAGTGGAGAGAGCGCAACGCGAACCGGAGGGACGGTGCCACTCGCGCGCCCCTCGCATCGAGGTGCCCGCCCTGGAACGCGCCTCTCACCGTCAGCGGGCGGAGGCGGCGGTGGGCGGGGAGGGGGTCACGCAGGAGCCGTACGGGCAGCACTTGGAGGCGAACCTCCAGGACCGGCACGCGCGGCTGAAGGACCAGCGGTATCGTCCTCAGCCCATCCGACGGGTGCACATCCCGAAGGGACAGGGGAAGACACGGCCGAGAGGCCTCTCGGCGTGCGAGGACACACTGGTCCAGGATGCCGTGCGCGCGGTCCTCGACGCCATGTATGCGCAGGACTGCTGGGACTGTTCGCAGGGCTTTCGGCCCGAACGCAGGGCTCACGACGCCGTGCGGACCCTGAAACGGATCGTCGATCGGGGGGAAGGGGGAGGGATCGTCGAGGCGGACATGGTGTCCGTCTTCGACAGCGTGGATCGCACCGCGTGGAAGAAGAGGCGCGAAGGGCGGGTCGCAGAGGGGTCGCGCATGCGGCTCATTGGGAAGGGCTGGCACGTGGGGGTGCTCGACGGCGAGGCGTAGAGCGAGCCCGAGGTGGGTACCGCCCAGGGGTCGGTGCTCTCACCGTTGGTGGGTAACGTCTATCTCCATTATGGGCTCGACCGGTGGTGTGAAACCGAGGGGAAGCCGCGACTGCGGGGCAAAGCGACCCTCATGCGGTACGCGGACGACGTCCTGAGCGGTGTTGCGCAGGAGGACGATGCACGGCGGGGGATGGCGGTGCTGGACAAGCGGCTGGGGCGCTTCGGACTGACCCTGCACCCGGACAAGACCCGGCTGGTGCCCTTCGGGCGTCCGCCCAAGACGCAGCAGAGCGGCACAGGTCCGGCCACCTGTGACGTTGTCGGGTGCACGTTGTTACTGGCGACGGACTCTCAAGGGTCACTGGCGGAGGTGGTGCAAGACGCGGCGAGCGAGCCTCAGGCAGGCCAAAAAGGCCCTCGACGACTGGTGTCGCCGCCATCGGCACGCGTCGATTGCGGCGCAGCACGCCGCGCTCCATAGGCGCGTACGAGGCCACTGCAACTCCTTCGGCGTCAACGGCAACTCCCATAGTGTGATGCGGTTGGTCGAAGCGACGAAGCGGGCCTGGGACAAATGGCTAGGCCGTCGAAGCCAACGCAAGCGTCTCAACGGGGAGAGATGCACCGATTTACGGTTGTGGTGGCCTCTTCCTCGGCCACGGATCACGGTCCAGATTTGGGGTTGGTCGCCACGAGCCACATCGACGGAGGAGCCGTATGCGGGAAATCCGCTCGTACGGTTCTGGCGAGGGGCCGGGTGAGGGTAACCGCCCGGCCTACTCTACAAGGGCATTTTAGCGCCGGCCCTTCCGGAGCTCAACCCCCTGAAAACGGCCTGTGGGCTCCCAGCGTCACTTGCCGGCGATCGCAGCCTGCCGCAGCGGCTCGCAGCACGGCGTGGCGCGGCAATGCGCGGCCTGGACAGGCAGCTCAGGATGGGGTAGGATGGCGTCTCAGGGGTTTCCTCGTGCCAGGGCCTCGGGACGGCCCGACTGGGAAGGCTGGAGGGGGGCTCGAAAGTCTGGAATTGCTGGCGTATGAACAAGAAGACGCCCCCACAACCTGGCAACTGATCCAGGAAGCTGCGACCAAAGACGCTGATTCGTGGGTACGGAGGAGGGCTTGTGCCTTGCTGCTTAAAAATCTGAATTGTAGCGACCGGCAGCGAAACTTCAAGATGATCGATTGGCTCTATGGGTTTTGGGCGCATGACCTCAAGCACCCATTACATCAGCACGCGATACTGAGGCGGCCCAACAATTCAACCTCAGCGTAGATGAAGTGCGACAGCAGTATGAGGCAATCGCTGCTCAATTCCCGGTTGAGCTGATCTTGGAATGGTGCAAGGGCTCCTAACAAATGCAGTCAGATTTGGAGAGAGCACATCTCCAATTGTGGACAGAAGTAACAAAGATATGGATGTTTCTCTGAGTAGTAAGGAGAGGTTGGCAATGCCCCTGAAGATTGAGTTGCCCGACGATTTGATCCATGACCTCGAACAAGAGGCTGCCCGTCAGCGTATCCCACTTGCGGAGATCATTAGTGAGGCCCTGCATCTGTGGCGGTCGCGCCGTGCGGCCTCAGCGTACGACCGAGAACGGGTGATGCAGATCCTGTCGGCCAGAGGACTGCTCTGCGAGCTTCCAGCCGAACTTACGGCCGGCGCCCAGCCGCTTGCGGTTGAAGAATTGGATGTGCTGGCGACAAAGGCGGCGCAAGGCAGACTGTATCGGAACTCATTGTGCAAGAGCGCCGCGGAGAGGCGTGATGGCGCTGTACTTTTTTGATTCCAGTGCGCTGGTGAAACGTTATGTCCACAGAGCATGGCAGCGTGTGGGTCCGCGAGACAACAGCCAGTCCACGTGGCCATCTGATTCATATCTCTCTATTAACGGTAGCAGAAATTGCCAGTGCGCTTGCCAGGCGTCAGCGTGAAGGCAGTCTCAGTACTTCGGAACGCGATCGCCTGTTTGGCGCCTTTCTTGTGGACTGCGCGCGCTCGTATCTGTTGCTGCGGGTGGAAGAAGATGTTATCCAGCACGCTGTTTCACTCGTAAACCGCTATCCTCTCCGCACCGCTGATGCCATTCAGTTATCAACGGCTCTACTCCTTGTCCAAACCCTCCGAGATGCACATTTCGATCCAGTCGTCGTAGCTTCAGCCGACGACCGTATCCTCCAAGCTGCATCGCTCGAAGGTCTCCTAGTTGAAAATCCCAATGTACATTGAGCAAATAGGAATTCCAACAGCCCTTCACTGGCCACAGCGCGCGTTTTGCAAGACCGCTTTGCCTCAGGCTCTTAAAGCAGTCCCCCAGAGTAGTTTGCAGCAGTCCCCCCGAGCAGCCCCAGCAGCGCCGGCTGCCCGTCACCAGCCACCCGTCCTGTCCGTGTCCTGCGGCGCGGGCCTGTGGCCTGCCGGCTGCCGACAGGGCTGGCCAGCCGCTGGCGCGGGGCGTGCGGGCTCACCCAGTGCTGGGGTAGATGAGAAAGGCCGTTTGATTTTCCTATACTCGGCAGGGTGCAGTGTCCTGCTGATGGCGCGCATCAAACTGGCTCTACACCGCCAATGCGTGTACGAATGCCCTGCTGCCTGAGGCAGGGGACGGAGCCTGTGGAGGAAAAGTGCGTTTATTTTTCCTTCTATGTTGCCGCTATTGTCACACGGGCCTGCTCGGCCAAGTCCCGCGGCAAGCGCGGCACGACCTCCGTCGCCCAGGTATCCCCGACGAGGGACAGCGATTGTGGTGCAACAAAACAGTCGGTCTCATAGCTTTGGACCAGCATGGTGTCCTCCTGGAGAGGGTGTTCATGATCTCACAACACCATACTACAGGAACACCATGCTGGTCTGGGCTGATAGAGTTCATGTGCTTAGGCGATTTCCGGAAAAGCTCTTACTCTGATAGAGTGGGCATGTTCAGATGATCCTCCAGGAATGCGAACTCCAACTCTCTACGCGAGGTCCGATCATGTCCATGCACCATGCCATGTTGGACAGCCTGCCGTTGCCCAGTCCATCGCAAATTGCCGATCTGCGCCTAGCGGCATCCAACATGACCGGTCCCACACGGCGCGCCTTCGAGGCAAAGATGACGTTGAAGTATTGTGGCGGCAATCCCCTGATGGCGGAAGCCGTCTTTGGTTGGGGCCGCCCAGACGGTGGCGCTTGGCTTGGCCGAGAGACGCACTGGCATCATGTGTCTCGGTGCGCAGTCGGCCTGCAGTGGCCGCAAACGCTGGGAAGAGCGGCAGCCGCAGGTGGCTGAAGCGCTGCGGCAGCTCGCTGATGGGCAGGCGCAACAAGACCCGACGTTTCGCACGAGCTTGACCTACACGCGGCTGACTGCCAAAGCCGCCTTGGAAGCGCTCAGAGCGCATGGGTATCGTGAGGAGCTCTTGCCCTCACCCAGTACGATGGCCGAGGTGCTCAATCGCATGGGCTATCGGTTGCGCAAGGTGGTCAAGGCCAAGCCCCAAAAGAAGATCAAAGAGACCGACGCCATCTTCGACAATATAAAAAAAAGATGACCACGCCATGTCATTACAAGGCGTCAAACGCTGGAGTATGGATTGTAAAGCGACCGTGAAAATCGGCGAGTTTTCCCGTGGGGGGCTCACCCGAGGCGACCACCGAGCCAGCGATCACGATATGGGGTGCCAGGAGAAATATGTGCCTTGTGGGATTTCTGGATAGGGAGAACGGTGCGTTGCACATCACCTTTGGCAGTTCGTATAAAACGAGTGGCGCCATCGTCGATACGATCGAAGCCAAGTGGGAGGCGATGGCGGAGCAAGAGAAGGCAGAGACGAGTCTGATCCAGATTAAAATGGACAATGGTCCAGAGAGCAGTGGCAGGCGCACGCAATTTCTCTCGCGTATGGTGCAGCTCGCAGACCTCATCAACAAGCCGATTCAGCTGCTGTACTATCCGCCGTATCACAGCAAATATAATCCGATTGAAAGATGTTGGGGTATCTTGGAGTTGCAGTGGAACGGGACGAGCTTGATCGATGCCGAGACGATGCTGGGATGGGCCAAGCAGATGACCTGGAAGGGGATCCATCCGATCGTCGCCCTGAGCTACAAAATGTACCAAAGGGTGTCTCGCTCGGTAAGGCGGCGATGCAGGCGGTGGAAGCGCGATTGAAGCGCGATCCGCACTTGCCTAAGTATGACATTGTGATCAACCCGACACCAACATCCTGAATAAGGACATTCTTTTTCAGAAATCGCCTTAAGTACGCGCAGATGGCACACGGGCCTGGTTATGGGTGGCGGTGACCAGCTTGGTGACGGTGTTCTTGGGGCGGCTGTCCCGGGGGGGCCAGGTGGCCCGTGAGCTGTTGGGTGAGCAATTTTCCGGCATCCTGGTGCCGGATCGTTCCAGGGCGTACAACTGGTATCCGGGACGGTGGCGTCAGGGGTGCTGGGCGCATTTGTGACGCGATTTCGAAGCGAGGCGCGGCCGTGGTGGGCGCTCCGAGGAAATCGGTGACGCCGTGCTGGCGCAAGCGCACCAGGGATACTACGTGGTGGCATCGGGTGCGGAGAGGGCACGCTGCAACGCTCGACTTTTTCGGTCCTACATGACTCCGCTTCGCCGAGAGGTGGAGCGACGGTTGGAAGCGGGCAGCCGGTGTGGTGTGCGCAAGACCGCCGGGACGTGTCGGGACCTCCTGAAGCGGCGCGAGGCGTTGTGGACGTTCGTGCAGGTTGAAGGGGTCGAGCCGACCAATAACACGGCAGAGAGGTCGATCCGTCCCGGGGTACTCTGGCGCAAGGGGAGCTTTGGCACGCAAAGCGCGGAGGCTCCCGCTTTGTCGAAAGCATGATGACGGTGGTGGCAACGTTGAAGCAACAGCAGCGTCACGTCTTGGCGTACCTCACCGCCGCATGTGAGCCGCCCTGCAGGGGAAGCGGCTCCGTCTTTGCTTCTCGAAAGCCATCAGCAGCCGTAAGCGGCGGCATGATTCCCGTTTTCACTGTCTGTACGGTTACGCCGCTCCCTTCAACCCTGCTTGAGCGACTGGCAATCTCGGTTGCAACTGGCGAAGCGCGTCGTCTCTATGCCATCAACGATGAACGGGCAGGCGCACAAAGGACGTATCCAGAAAACCCCCTGTTGTATGTGCCGAGCGACCCGGTCCGGTCACTCGATCAGGCACTGAAGGCCGCTGGCATTCCAAAAGTGACCGAAGCAGGCAAAGTCGACTTTCACGCCTGCCGCGTATAGGAAATACAGTGCGACCAGGCAATGCTGGTCGAAGGGAATTGGAGGAGGCGATGCCACCAGGACACTTCGTTTATCGTCCAGCGGGTGCGAATCCCGTCCGGCCAAGGGTGACCCACCTGAGCCGGAAGCAAGCCTGGCGCCGATCCCAGAAAGGGGATCTGCAATGCGGAGGCATCGAGCGTGCGGGCCGTGGGACTGCGGCCCCGAAACCTCTAGTGGTTCCGGATGCCGAGAGGGCTGGATTGCCTCGAAGGCCACAACAACCCCTGCGTGAGGTGTTGGGGCAAGGAGGGGAGGGTATCCGGCGGGGTGTGCGACCAGCGCACGTACGAAGAGGACGGTCCCGGACCCTGGGAGGCCCTCGCCTCTCCTCGACGAATCCCGGTGGTGCGGCGGGCCGGTGACCCGTCTCCGACGCACACGCGGATGCGGGCACACGCGTCGTCGGCCTGTGCGGCACAGAACACGCGCCCGCATCGAGGGAGGCCACCGCAAGGGGCACCGGAGCCGTGGCGGATGGGGGCAGGGAGTCGGAGGGCTGCACAGGAGCTAAGACGCCGGGGAACGGGGGGCGCTCGGACCCGGTCGAGCAAAGGCGGCCCGTGTCGAGGTGAACTTGCAGGAGGGCACCATGGCCAATGCCTTGACATTGGAGGCCAGGTCACCGGGACGTCTGCAGGGAGTGGAGCGCGCGCCACGGGACCCGGAGGGACGGTGCCACTCGCGCGCCCCTCGATCGAGGTGCCCGCCCTGGCACGCGCCTCTCACCGTCAGCGTGCAGACGCCGCGGTGGGCGTGGAGGGGGTCACGCAGGAAGCGGCCGGGCAGAACCTGGCGGCGAACCTGCAGGACCTCCATGCCCGGCTGAAGGCAAAGCGGTATCGGCATCCGCCGCTCCGACGGGTGTACATCCCCAAGGCTCAGGGGAAGACACGACCGAGAGGCATCTCGGCGTGCGAGGACACACTGGTCCAGGACGCCGTGCGCGAGGGCCTGGACGCGATGTATGCGCAGGACTGCTGGGACGGCTCGCAGGGCTTTCGGCCCGAACGCAAGGCTCATGATGCCGTGCGGACCCTGCAACGGCTCGTGGAGCGGGGGGAAGGGGAGGGATCGTCGCGGCGGACCTCGTGTCCTTTTCGACAGCGTGGATCGCACCGCGTTGAAGAAGAGGCGGGAAGGTCGGGTAGCAGAGGGGTCGCGCAGGCGGCTCATTGGGAAGTGCGTGCACGTGGGGGGACTCGACGGCAAAGCGTCGTGCAAGCCGGAGGTGGGTCCGGCCCAGGGCGCAGGGCTCTCAGCGTTGGTGGGGAACGTCTCTCGGCATTACGGGCTCGACCGGTGGTGTGACATCGAGGTGAAACCACGACTTCAGGGCAAAGCGAGCCTGATGCGCTCCGGGGACGACTCCGGAGTGGTTGTGCGCATGAGGACGAGGCGCGGCGGGTGATAGCGGTACGCGACAAGCGGCGGGAGCGCGTCGGAGTGGACTCTGCCTCCGGACAAGACCCGGCTGTTGCCCTTCCGGCGCCCGCCGAAGTCGCAACAGCACGGGAAAGGTCCGGCCACCGTTGACGTTTCGGGTGCACGTGTTACTGGCGCGGACTCGCAAGGGGCACTGGCGGATGGGGTGCAAGACTCGGCGGGCGAGCCTCAGACGAGCCAAAAAGGCCATCGACGACTGGGGTCGTCGCCATCGGCATGGGTCGATTACGGCGCAGCACGCCGCGCTCCATAGGCGCTGCGAGGCCACTCAACTCTTCGGGGTCCACGGCAACGACAACAGTATGATGCGGCGCGTCGAAGCGACGAAGCGGGCCTGGGACAAGTGGCGACGCCATCGAAGCCAACGCACGCGTCTGAACGGGGAGAGATGCACCGATATGCGGCGCTGGTGGCCTCTCCCTCGGCCCGGATCACCGTCCAGAGTTGGGACGGCTCGCCACGAGCCACATCGACGGAAGAGCCGGATCGGGAAATTTCCTCGTACGGCTCTGGCGAGGGGCCGGGTGAGGGGAACCGCCCGGCCTACTCTACCCTTTTTCCCCCGCCCTGCCCCCCCCCTCCCCCGCCCCCCCCCCCCCCCCCCTCTCTCCTCTTTAACGTCCTTGTCGCCCGTGCCTCCCGGCCGCACGCCGCCGGCCGCTGCTCCTCGCGCGCGGCGCTGGCGACATCCTCAGCGCCTCCCAGTCGCCCGCAGCAGCGGCGCGTAGCAAGGCGTAGCGTGGGTTTGCGGCAGCCTGGACCGTGCGGCTCAGGGGTTTCCGGTGCGAAGGCCTCAGGACAACCGGTTGGGGAAAGCTGGGGGGATCGATGCATGCGAACGAGGCGCAAACAGCCGGCTCACGCCGACTGACGCCACCCACGAAAGGAGACCTGGTATGACCCGACAACGACGCCTAGCTGTTCTTTTGACCGCATGGGTGACCTTAACGCTGACTTGGTCCGCGACGACCATCGCTGCCCAGACGTTCTACGTCAGCCCTTCCGGGAACGACGCAGCGGACGGCACGTCCAAGGAGAAGGCGTGGCGCACGCTCAATCGCGTCGCGCTACAGACCTTCGTCGCCGGCGATCAAATCCTTCTGGAAGGCGGACGTGTGCACCACGGCTCCATACAGCTCGGCCCGGACCGCTCGGCAGGCCAGATCGAGATCGGCGCGTACGGCGCGGGCCGCGCCGTCATCGATGCGGGTATGGGTCCGGGGATCATCATCTCGAACCTGAGCGGCGTGAAGATCTCGTCTCTCGAGATCCGCGGCAGCGGCCAGGAGACCAATACCGCCGACGGCATTCTCATCGTCACCTCGGTCGATCCTATCCCCGCGAAGACGCTCCACTATTCGAATTTCGAGATCGACGACGTCGAGGTCCACGACTTCAAGAATTTCGGGATCCTCCTCCACTCGCACTGGGGGACCGGCATTCGCAACGCACGCGTGACCCGCGCGGTCAGCCATGACAACGGACTCGAGGGCATTACCGTGCTGGCCGACGAATTCCCCGGCACGCCGAACGAGAACATCTACATCGGTTACAGCGTTGCTTATCACAACCACGGCACCCAGGGTCTGCGCAAGTCACAGCGGCAGCGGCATCGTGCTCGGCGGCGTCAAGCGGGGCGTGATCGAGCACTCCGAAGCATACGACAGCGGCGACCTGTCGGACGCCTCCGAGACCGGTGGCCCGGTCGGCATCTGGGCCTGGAACTCCGACCAGGTGACGATCCAGTTTTGCAAGTCGCACGGCATGGCGTCGGCGAACAACGCGGACGGCGGCGGCTTCGATCTCGACGGCGCGACGACCAATTCGGTCCTCCAGTACAACGTGTCGTGGGACAACCACGGGTACGGCTATCAGCTCTACGACTTCTTCTGGGGACCCCATCAGAACAACACGGTGCGGTACAACGTGACGATCGGCGACGGCAAGGTGACCTCCAGCAGGCCGCCTACGCCCGGACAGGGGGTGCTCGTCGGGTTCGGCAACCTCATCAACGAGAGCTTCCACCACAACGTCGCCTCCGTCGAAAACGCAGGGGGCTCGGAGGTCAAGCTCGTGCAGATCGACACCTGGGACGGCGACGATCTCGCCTTTCACGACAACGTCTACATTGCCGCAAACGCGATCCAGCCGTTCGACGTGCTGCAGCAGTTCGAGGGGTGATGGGAACGAATCTCACGATGTTCGACAACCTGTACTTCTTCGCCGAAGAGCCGCTCCCGTTCATGTGGGACGACGAGGTCGTGTATAGCAGTATCGAGGAGTGGCAGGCGGACACGGGGCTCGACGCCAATTCGCAATTCGTGATCGGCCCCTTGGGATCGCGCGCGCAGAACATAAAAGCAGCGCTCGAAGCGCTCATGCTGGAGCCGACCCTGCGGCGCGACATGTTCTACGCGCTGCACCGTCTGGCCAACGGGCAGGATTGACACGGCGACGAGCGCGGGCGCGCCGCCGCTTCACCGGGCTGCGCGTCTCGGAGCTGCCTCCACGGCGCCCGTAGGCTCGGTCTCGCTCGCGTGCGCTTGCAGCCGGATCTCTTCGCGCGCGAAGTGCTCCAGAGAACGGCGTCCGAGCTCGAAGTGGTCCTCGATCGGGTCGAGGTATGGCAACGATTTTGCAGGAAAATGGGCCACGCGTGGCACTGGCCAAAAACCCCGCGCCATGGAGGCACAGACGCCTGTTGATTTTAAAGGGTTTTTAAACCCGCTCATTAGAGTGACCGAAAACAGTCATCTATCGTGGTGGCACGGGGCTTCAGAGGGAATTCTCAAACACGCTCTAAAACTCGATCCTCAAGTTTTTTCAGGTTGACAAGCGCGGGTATGTTCCGCATGACCTCATCCGCTCGGTACTTCAAGTAAGGAGTCGGTTCAAGTCGTCCCAATTGACGCTGGATCATATGTTTTTTGGAGTGGCTGAAGACAAACACCTCGTGTAAGGCGTGCGTGAAGCGATGCAGTTGCTCCTGAGGAGCATCGGACGACAGCAGGTTCTCGATGACGTCGACCAGACACTCGACTTGCACATTGGCTCGTAGACTTCCCACGGTATACGCAGGCAGGTGATGTTTGAGCTGGGCGTGTTGGTCGGGATGAAAGAACAGGCCATGATCAACCAGGAGGCTCAGGATCACGCTTCGGCGTGCCCCCTCTTCGCCAGGCTGCTTGGTCAACTGGCTCCAGCCTTCATGCGACTTCCAGTCCTGCACAAACACCTCGACGAGCCACCGCAGCGTATGGCCCTGGACAATATCGAGCGTGCGCCAGGTCAGGTCCGATGCCATCAGATAACGATAGGTGCTCTTCGCCCGCATATTTGATGGCCACGATAAACCGTTTGGTGTGGTGGGAGCAGACGTACAACCGCGCACTGCCGACAATGACCACCACCTCGTCACCGCCCCGGATGCGGAGGCGTCTGCGGCGTACCGGGATGGGTGGCAAAATAGTCCGCGACGTGCTGTTCGCGCTTATGCAAGCGGACTTTCTGATTGCTGCGTAGCTGGGAGATGACCTGCACGCCACCGACACAGCGCCGAGGCGCCATCGACAAAGGCCGCCGTGCCATAGAGGGCATCCGCCGTGATACAGTGCACCTTGAAGGTGGGATGTTGCGCCTTGAATTGTGCTAACAGGCGCAGAGCCAGCGCTTGCTTGGTTGGATAGTGCGGATTGGGAGGCGGTTTGCGGCGGCCGCTGCTTTGTGGGGACGCCTTGCTTCTTGAGGGCCTTCTCCTGTTTTATACCATGCGCTCAGCTCGGGGGCCGGCTGATAGAAGGTAAAGCCTACCGGGAAGGTGATGGTGGGTGTGACCAACGAGGAGAAAGACCAGACTTTGCCCCCAGATATAGCCACCGCTTTCTTTGTCGCGGAGTTTGTACAGATGGGCGAGCGTGTGAGCCGATTTTGAGCGTTTGTTGTCGGTATCATCAATGACGAGGCTGCCACACGGTCAGGCCATAGTGGCGCAGGATCACCCGCACACTCGCCACCAAGAGCTCGTCCCAGGGAATCTTGCTGTGGCGAAACATCCAGGACAAGGCCGCCAGCGAATAGGTGCCGAGGCTCGCGCGTGCAAAGCGTGCCCAGCAAATGGAGTTGGTCACCAGCACGGCTGTGACACAAAACGCGAGCCAGGCACGCTGCATAGTGGACATGCCGTGGCTTGGACTATGCTGGCGGATCGTCTCGTCGATCCGCATCGACAAAGGCGCTCACAAAGGGTGCAGGCTTTCCAATGAGCATGGCGATCCCCATGGCTAGTCGGGTTAGCGGCAATACCATAGGGATTTTATCAATGGTTTTTGCCTGACGGCAAAGGAGAGGACCTCGTACAATAGGATTATGGTAGCTGGCCGGGCGGTCTACCGAGGAAGGATGGTGCAAGCGCACTGTCTGGAGCTGGATCGGCCGACACAGCTACCACTCTCGCCTTGATGAAACGTCAAGAACAAAAAACTTGAGCATCGAGTGAGACACATTTGGAATGCCGTTCACCCTATCGGGAAGGGCTCCTGGCATGGTGGGGTCTGCACGTCGGCTGGAAGCGTAGGTGAGGCCGCCTGGTCAAAGCGCGGCAAACATTTCATCCTCGTCCATCGCCGTGGCGTCGGCAATGATATTGGCATACACCGCCAAGGCCGCCATCGCGATGATCTCCACGATCTCCGATTGCGTGAGGCCATGCCGACGGAGGGTGGCGAAATCGGTTGCCGCAAGGCTTTGAGGATTGCGAGCGCACTGGATCGCAAAGAGAATGATGTCGCGCAGTTTGGCGTCGGCAATCGCCTGGACGTCACGCACCAGATGCTGCAACGTTTCGGGATTTACCCCCAACATGCGGCAGCAGGCCACGTGCGCCGCTGTGCAATACTGACACTGGCGGTCGTTGGAGATGGCCACAAACATCATCTCCTTCATCCACCGGGGCAGCTCCCCGGTGACCAGGACATTGCGCACCAACTCCCACGTGCCCCGCGCCACCGTGGGAGAATGGCCCTGGGTCATGATGAAGTTGGGCGGAGCAGGAAAGGACATCCTCCGGTAGAATTCCTCGTACACGGCTTGCGCCTCTGCTGGGGCGTCGGCCGGCGGGAGAATCGGCACGTGTGGCATGTGAGTATCCCGTGTTGAGGGAGAGTGGCATGGACACCGTGCGCCCTCACCATGAGGGCGATATTACAGGCACCACGACAGAGAGCTTATATCCCTGACGCGACCACAGTCAACACCCTAAAACCCACCAGGCGTCCGAACGTGTGGTGGTGTGAGAGACGGGCGATGTCGCAACAAAGGGTCGTTTCCGGTATGGGTGGGGCGTACCAAAAACGGAGGGATACTGTTGGCGAACTCGGAAGTGTCAAACTTTCGCCTCGCCTTTCACTTCTTTGAAGGCACCAAGACTTGGAAAAAGCTCGGCGGAAATCTCGGCTTTATAGCGGTGAAATAGGTTCGCCAACAGTATCCGGAGGTTTTTGGGACTCATCAGTGATAGTTATGCTCTATAAACCATCACTTTTCCGTTATTAGCCAATGGGCGCCGCCGTCAATAGCCCGCGCCTGCCGGTGCAATAGCTATAATGCTAGTTATAGCTAATGATAAATGCGGTGTGGCGACTGAACAGCTGGCCTTGCAATTCTGCGTTTGATATTTCTATATTATATTCGCCGAGTTGCGATGTACCCATTAACACAGGGAGTCCAACTCATTCGTGCCCCGGGCCGTGGCGCCTGGGGCTTTTCTTTTTTCCTCTGATCTTGACACGCGCATCACGGATGAGGACATCACGATGACGGTTCGCGAACTTCGAGCAGCACTGGCCAGTCTAGAGGCAAACAGTGAGGTGCAGGTGGTCTTGTTTAAGAATGACGGCACGAGTCAGGTATTCGAGCTCGAAGAGGTCCTCAGCCTCGATGGACCGACCCAGCTCAGATTCTATGAGGCCGAGCCGGTGCGTGAGGAGCATCCGGCGGGTTAACCCCTATGGCGAACTCCTCATGGCCTCGTCACAATGAGAAGGAGGGCAGGTGGCTGACTGGATTGACATCAAGAAAATCCGCGGCATGTTGCCCGCGAAAAACAGAGAGCGAAGGCGCTACGCCAGTCGCAGTGGTGGCGTCATCGTATTGCCACAGGTGTCTGTGCGTACTGCCAAGGCACCTTTGCCCCCGACGAACTGACCATGGATCATGTGGTCCCGCTCGCGCGTGGCGGGCGGAGCATCAAGGGCAATGTGGTCCCCTGCTGTCAGGCCTGTAATGCCACGAAAACCTACTGGACGCCGGCAGAGAGACTCCTGCAGCAGCTTAGGGAGCCGAATACTCACACCACCTGAGCGAGGAGGGCCTCCCCCACACGCACGTGCGGTTCTGGGTATCTGGCGAATCCGTGCGAGCTGCCTGTGAGCGCGTGGTCTTGGCGGACGATCAGGGCCGCGACGATTGGCAGGATTATAGTGTCCGCGAATCATGTCCACGGATTTGAACAGTTAATCTTGCAAAATCGTGAGAGAGACTGACCTCATGCGTGAGTCACAGGCGAGCGTGCCCCCAGCGAGCCCCCGGAGGCTCGGATCATGGGGGTATTCCACGACCCCTCGAAATGGTGCACTACACAGATCCAGCAGTAATTTATCCCAGCGTCAAACGACGAACACCATATTGAATTTATTAAGGATTTCAGGCAAATCCAGTCATCCGAAGAGAGGTCTCGCAAAGTACACCTTCCGAGACAATCGGGATTGCCGGGTCTCATTCCATGTCTCATTAGACAATTCTCACATCATCTTAAAAGTTACGAGACATCAAAGGTTTCTAGAGAGCTTTCCTTGCGACCGAAGTGCGTAGACGGCAACCAATCGTGCGAAATTGGGCCAGTTCTCTTGAGGCTGCTCCTGACCACTGAAGTTATGGACTGCAGCGAGCTGTAAATCCTTGCGAAATCAATGATCGATGTGATGGTAACACTAACAAGAAGAGCCTATGCTCTGGCACGGACTAGACAGTTTGCCGGTTTTGTCTAATGTTGAGGACGACGAATCAAGAGGCGGTGGGCTTGTAACTTTTCGTTAGGCCGCAGGTGGTGACCATGCAGAAATGCTGCACCGAAGCGATCGACGACGCAACCGCGGCAAGGGCTGAACCGACAATCGTGTGCTTGGTTAGCGACGCGACACACGCCCCGCCGAGCCGCGACACGGACGCGACACGAAACCGGAATTCGCCGCGGGCGTGCAACCTAGCCCAGAAAACCTAGGCGTGCCTCGCGTGATGCAGAGGCAGAGGCCGTTCCGATTACGGTGAAAGGCTGATGTCGATGTTCATCCCGATCCGGTCTATCAGCACGCGACTGTCTACTCTGAAGTTCGCGCCGACGGAGGCAGACATCGTCGGGCGTCATCCTGGGGTACAAAGTAAGGCTCGACATCAACGTGAACGAGGACTGCCGATGCCGCAGAACACACGATGCGGGCGGCGCAGACGTACCTGTTCCAATTGTTGTCGTTGCCCTTTGTAGAGCGCCACTCTCCGAACAAGTCGGCGCCAAGAGGGCGATTCAATGAGAGTCGAGCACATTGGTTGCAGATATCGACCTTATCCAAATAGCAATCGATCGCGAGAAAGAGAATCTCAACGTCAAGAGATCGGTGTGCCCCAACTCGCCGAGCGACAAACTTGATGGTATTGAAGCATGAAACCAACTATCGGGTATCTCCGTGAAGAGGCGTTTGCGAAAGATTACATCCGTTCCCCAGCCGTAAGTGTTGTATGATACTAAGTTCGAGGGGTTCTCGATCCGGACGGAATTTCCATGTACCCAGACAGTTTGGTATTGCATACTCTCCTCCGCAATGGGAAATGTCGCAGGATACGCCCAAAAACGCGTGCAGCAATTTGCGCGCTACGGCGACGGTTCCGCGACCGGGCAGACGTGAGAGACGGGCCGGTGAACTCACGCTGGAGCCTAACCATTGATTATCAGGCATATATGCCCTGTTAAGAAAGTATTCCCCCCTTTTTCGAGCCGTGTTGCCCGATATCTCAGTATCAAAGGACTTTTGCCTTGCTATCCTGATATTGGTGGGGTTTTCAGGTCATTGTGGCCGTGCTGTGCTCAGGGCATCACGGCGTTCCACGCGCCGCGCTATCATAGCATAGTGAGGTCAGGCAGAACGGTCTGCCGTTGAAAGATTCGACAATTCGATCTCATATTGTCTAATGTCAGAAAACCATCCCCGCGCCGTTGCTAGCGTTGCGGGGTTTTTGACCCTCCAACATTGGACAAAATGATGCACGACCGTAAACACCTCGTGTCCGCCGAAGTCGAGAAGCTCATCGCGGCCACCAAAGGCACCCGCCACGAGACCCGCGACCGCTGTTTACTGTTGCTGATGTTCCGGCACGGGTTGCGCGTGTCCGAGGCGTGCGGCTTGGTCTTGTCCCAGGTGGATACCGAAAGCCGCGTCCTGCATGTCACGCGGCTCAAGGATGGGCTGTCCACCACGCACCCGCTCCGGGGTGACGAGCTCCGGGCGATCAAGGCCTGGCTGGCCGACCGTGCCAGGATGAAGCCGGAGACGGATGCGTTCTTTATCAGCGAGCGGCGCCGCCCGCTCAGCCGCAAGACCGCCTGGCTGATGATCCGCGACTATGGCCGACTGGCAGGCTTGCCCGTCGAAGCCCACCCGCACATGCTGCGCCATGCGTGCGGCTTTGCCCTGGCCGACCAGGGCGCCGATACGCGGTTAATTCAAGATTATCTAGGACACCGGAACATTCAGCACACCGTGAGATACACGGCGACCAATCCGGCACGGTTTGAACGGTTGTGGCGGTAGCCAGACGCTGTTTGTGCCATGCAGGAAGCCACCGCTGCGTATACTCTTTTGGCAGCCGGTCACATTTTTCGCCTCCTCAAGAATCAAGACCTTGAGAGGCATCCCTCGTGATGAGCCCTATGGGTAATTGGCCTCACGTGTCAGACGTTTTGGCCTTGTCGCAAGCAGCGACCTATGCGCAGAGGAGTGCTGAGCCCGTGCCTGGTATCCATGAGACCGCCTATCCCCGTCTGAAAGCCTCCGTCACGGCACGCGATCTCCTGAAGATCGAGACGCCAACGCCAGAAGAGGGTGCCTTTGCGGCCTCGCTCACCCGCAGCGAGACGGCTCGGGCACAAAGCGCGTCACAGCATCCTGGCTCATCGTCATTTTTGGTGAACACCAGGTGATGGCTCAGCTCATCGCGAAAGGGTGCTCAGTTCTCCATTGATTCACAAGGGTTTTCCCGTTCGCCACCCTTTCCTCGCTCGGGGCAATGTTGCTTCCGTGAACCTGAATCACCAAAAGTGACGAAGAGCCAGGAGGTCTTGGCCATGTTTGTGACCGCACACATAAAAAGGGCCAAGCTCGACAGCCTGGCCCTTTGTTGTTTTAAACTCGGCCTCACAGTTTACGGAGGCAAGCTTACCCACGTGTTCACATCTAGCCAGTTTCTGCGTGAGCGTTGCAGAGCCGATACCCTGCTGATCGGAGTTAAGCCTGCTGACGAGAGCGATTTTTCTGCCAACACGGACGCGGCGGCTCTCACCTCCCAGCTTGACGTCCTGCAGGCGAGGGGGGGGGAATGGCCATCCGACTAGGTGTCACGAGGGGTGGGCGAAGGTGTCAGAAGAAAGGCTCGAAGAGCCATGCCTGTTGATAGAATGGGGTGCGCGTGAACACCCCTATCAACAGGAGGATTCGAGCCATGGCTCATGATACCACACGTTCAGTGGACCCAAAGCAAGGCACGGAAGTGCCCAGCGTCGAAGTGGAGGGCCAGCGCTTTCGGGTGCACACCCCCTGGTTTGCCACGCAGTGGCTCCCCGATACGCCCAGTAATCGCCACCTGATCCTGGTCTGGTGCCGGTTGCTCGTGGATGCGCACGGCAAGCCCTTGTTTACGTTGCAGGAGCTAGCCGTGCTGGTGGGCAGCGCGAACCGGCAAGCGGCCAGCCAGCATCTGGAAGATTTCCGCCAGTGTGGCGAGGACATGCGCGCATTTGTGCTGCGTAAGCGCAAGCTGGATGCGACGGTGGTGGACGGCGTTTTGCACGAGCTCCTACAGACTCCCTTGGCCGGCCCGGCAGAGTTGGCGCCGCGCGTCAATGCCCAACTGGGCCGGCACGATCTCAGCGCGGCGAATATCAAGGGGGCATTGCAGCAGATCTCCTGTGTGCCGGTGCTGCGGGTGCTGCGGCGACAGTTGGAGACCGGCCACGTACAGTATCAAGAGGCGTGGCTGTTGACCGAGCTGCTGGAGAGCCAGGCCAGCCCAGCTGCCCCATATGCCGGGTGGAGCATGCCTGGCGCCGATCACGGGATGCGAATTGCCGATCCCACCGCCCTGGCCGCGCTGGTGACGCCGGATCTGCCGCTGGCGCAGGTCCCCGGCTCCCTCTGCTGGCTGACCTTCCTCATGACGCTCTTCTATTGGAATGTGCCGCTCTCCGTCCTGGGCCGTTGGTGTGGCGTGCATAAGACGACCATCTTACGCTGGGTGGTTGGACTGGCCCTGGCGCTGTGGCCCATGATCGCCCGGTGGCTGGTGGAGCGGGTCCAGGCCCACATGGTCTATATCGATGAGAAGTGGCTCAAGCTCCGCGGGCGCTGGCACTATTGGTTCGTCGTCTTGGATGTGCCCACCGAGCTGCCGGTGCTGGAGGCCCTCCTCCCCTCGCGCAGCAAATGGGCCTGTCGCTGGCTCGGGCGGCAGCTGCACGGGCTCAAGCAAGTCCCGCGGGTCATCATCACGGATGGCCTACAAGCCTATGCCTCCCTGCTGCCGGCAGCGAAACACGTCTTGTGCCGTTTTCATCAGCAGCAGGGCGTGACCCACTGGCTCAAGCAGCACTTCGCGACCGACGCGGAGATCGGCGCGCGCAAGCCGATGATGAAAAAGGTGTTGCAGACCCGCGATAAGCGCACCGTGCGGCGCCGACTCGCGCGGTTGCGGGCACGCGCGTCCGAGTTGGGCCTGACCCCCTGGGTCAGCCGCGTGGAAGCGAAGTTGCCACAGCTCATCTGCAGCGTGGGCAGTACCCGGCTGCCCTCGACCACCAACGCCATTGAACGCTTCTTCCGGGCCTTTCAGCGGTTTTACGCCACCCGAGGGGGCTTTCACTCCGTGCGCAGCGCCAAACGGGAGCTGCTGCTCTTTTTAGTGGTGTATCTGTTCACGCAACGAGCCGCTGATGGCCATGCTCCCATCGAAGTGATCGTGCCCGAGGCCCGGCGCATGCCCCTGTACCGCGTGATCAACGACCCCTTCGGGGCCCTCCAGGAGCGGGGAAATGCCAAGGCGACGGCTACCTTGGCAGATTTGCTCCGGCCCCAGGAGGCCGCAGCCTAGAGACGATGCAGGGGAACCATGCAACGCTCAGTTTCTGCTACTCGATCCTCAAGTTTTTTGTTCTTGACACTTCATCAAGGCGAGGGTGGTAGCTGTGTCGACCGATCCAGCTCCAGATAGCGCGTTTGCCCTATCCTTCGTCGGTAGACCGCCCGGCCAGCTACCGTCTTCTATGGTATGCTGTCCTCTCCTCTGGACGTCAGGTGCAAACCATTGATACAGTCCCTATGGTATGGCCGCTAACCCGACTGTCCATGGGGACCGCTATGGTGATTGCACAGCCTGCACCCTTTGTGAGCGCCTTTGTCGACGCTGTTGACCAGGCGATTCGCGAGCAGAGTCCGCACCACGGCATGTCTGCCATGCAGCGTGCCTGGCTCGCGTGTTGTGTCACCGCCGTTCTGGTAACCAACTCCATTTGCTGGGCACGCTTTGCACGCGCCAGCCTGGGGACCTATTCACTCGCGGCCTTGTCCTGGATGTTTCGACACAGCAAGATTCCCTGGGACGCACTCTTGGTGGCGAGTGTACGCGTGATCCTGCGCCACTATGGCCTGACCTGTGGCAGCCTCGTCATCGACGATAGCGACAACAAGCGCTCCAAGTCCGCCAAAACACTTGCCCACCTGTACAAACTCCGCGACAAAGAGAGCGGCGGCTATGTCTGGGGGCAAAGCCTGGTCTTTCTCCTGGTGGTCACGCCTGACCTCACCCTCCCCGTCGGCTTTTCCTTCTATCAGCCTGCTCCCGAGCTGAGCGCCTGGTATAAGCAGGAGAAGGCCCTCAAGAAGCAAGATGTCCCCCCACAGCAGCGGCCACCGAAACCGCCACCCAATCCGTACTATCCCACCAAACAAGCACTCGCGCTGCGCCTGTTAGCCCAATTCAAAGCGGAACATCCCACCTTCAGGGTGCACTGTATCACGGCGGATGCGCTCTATGGCACGGCGACCTTTGTCGATGGCGCCGCGGCGCTGTTCGGTGGCGTGCAGGTGATCTCGCAGCTACGCAGCCATCAGAAAGTCCGCTTGCATAAGCGCGACCAGCACGTGGCGGACTATTGTGCCACGCATCCCGGGACACCGCAGCACATCCGCATCCGGGGCGGTGAAGAAGTGGTCGCGCTTGTTGGCAGTGCGCGGTTGTATGTCTGCTCCCACCACACCAAACGGTTCATCGTGGCGATCAAATACGAAGATGAAGAGACCTATCGCTATCTGATGGCATCGGACCTGACCTGGCGCACGCTCGATATTGTCCAAGGCCACACGCTGCGTTGGCTCGTCGAGGTGTTTGTGCAGGACTGGAAGTCGCATGAAGGCTGGAGCCAGTTGACCAAGCAGCCCGGCGAAGAGGGCGCACGCCGAAGCGTGATCCTGAGCCTCCTGGTTGATCATGGCCTGTTCTATCATCCCGACCAACACGCCCAGTTCAAACGCCACCTGCCTGCGTATACCGTGGGAAGTCTACGAGCACATGTGCAAGTCGAGTGCCTCGTCAACGTCATTGAGACCCTCATGTCGTCCGATGCTCCGCAGGAGCAACTGCTGCGCTTCACGCACGCCGTACACGAGGTGTTTGCCTTCAGCCGCTTCTTCGAGACCGTGTGGCCATCGCCGTGTTCTTCGGCATCAACTTCATAGTCGGCGGGATCATGGAGTTCGCCGTCGCGGCCGTGGCCCCGGGTTGGAAGTGGCTGTACGTCCTGATCGGCATCGTGTCGATCGTCGCCGGGGTCATCGCCCTCGTGTGGCCGGGTGAGACGTTCTGGTGCTCAGCGCCATCGTCGGGTCGCTGCTGTTGTTCTACGGCATCATCGACATCGTCTTCGCCTTCAGCACGAGACACCTCGAAGGTCTCTGGTGGATGCAGCTCATCTCCGGGATCATCATGGTCCTTCTCGGCTTCTGGGCGATCAGCCCGGACAATGCAACCGTGGCGACCTACCGCGGTGCCGTGCTGCTGGTCGTCTGGGTCGGCGTGGCGGCACTGTTCCGCGGCATCTCCGACATCATCGTCGGCTTCCGGCTGCGCTCCGTTCACAGAGGAACTCGAAGCTCGGGCCAGCTGACGGCCAGCGCTGCGTGTCGGCTGCTCGTAGCATCACGGAGAGCGATGCGTCCGTGATGCCGCGGTGGGTGCACGGGCCCCGCGGCGCCGAGCTTCGCATAGAGGGAGTCGAGGGTGTGCGTGGTATCCTCGCGACTTCGACGTCGTGCAGCGGACGCAGGTTGCGGCGATGGATCCGCCGGTGCTCCTGCAGGGTGTTGGGTGGCCAGCGCCGCTGTTTCACGGCAATCCATTGGGCAGCGAGGTCCCCGAACGTCCCTGCCGCCACCAGGGCGTCACCGTCGGCGAGTTCGATCGCCCACCGGTCGCACTGCGCCTGGGCCTCGCGCTTGCCCGACGCACGGATCTGTCTGGACGCCTGCGTCTTCTTGCCGGTGAGCGGGTCCTTGCCGGTGCAGAGGCGCATCTCCCAGACGCCAGGACGCACCTCGCGCACGCTTCCTGCCATGGCGGGAGGGTAGACTGGACGGGAAAGGATGGGCGGAGGAGCCGAATTTCCTCATGAGCGAACAGGTCCGTTCTCCGTCGGCCAAGGGGGTGGACGTGGTCAGCCTCCAGCACCGGGGTCTGGACAGTGCGGCCATAGATTCAACGGAGCAGGTCGAGACCCTGCTCGGGACCAGGCTGTGCATCCCCACGGTTCCCTGGCTGGTCGTACTTCTCGGCCTACCTCTGGTAGCCGTCGGGGGGTGGTCACGGAACAGGCCCGCTCTTCACACCCCTTCGCACAGCACAGTCACCCCGTGACCTCCGCCACCGGCAGGTCGAGCAGGTAGCCCAGGGCGACTCCTCCTCTGCCGCACCGGGCAGCGCCAGCAGGAGCGACAGAGGTCGAGCAGCGCCGCGTCGAGGGGCTCGACCGGTCTGTTGGCCGTTGTCGCCGGCGTGCGGTGGCTGGGTTGCCGACGGCGGGCCATCGCGGTGGCGTGGGCGGTGGAGGCGGAGCGCATCAGGCGGGCCGCCAGTGCCGAACGGCCGCGAAGCTCCCGCTTGATCACCCGTGCCCACTGAGCCCGGGTGATCTCGCGCACCACAGGGTTCGGGGCCGGACGTGCGACTCGCCGTGTCTAAGCGGCACGCCAAGCATGGTCTGGGGTAGAGGACGAAGGTCTCCTCGATCAGCCCTGCAGCTCGACCCTTCGCCCCGGCCGGAGCCTCACCGCCCGTGACCGGGACCACCTCATCGACATCGAGCTCCGCCAGCTCGTGACCGAGCGCCAGGCACTCTCCGCTGTGGCCTCGTCGTCATCGGGCGCGCCGCCGCCAGCCGGCAGCACCTCAACACGGACTGCGACAACCGTGTCACCCAAGCCCCGGCTAACCGGAGACCTTCGGCCCTAGTGCGGCACAGCGCCGCGGCGCACGCTGACGCCAAGTCCCGAGTGACCTGTCCATGTTGTTGCCATCGAGCGATCGGTGGTCGTAGCCGCCGTGGTTTATCGCCCTGAGGTCATCACGCAGGCGCACGAGGAGCCGGATCTCGTCAGTTGACAAGTCCAGGAGCCGCACGCGGGCACGAACCAGGGCCCTCGTCGACGGCACCCCCCAGATCACACGGAAAGGAGCCGTGATGGCAGCCGAAACACCAGAGCGGCCAGCGGTCGCCGCCCCGGTCAGGACCGAGGCCCGGGGTACCGGCGGCTTCGGCCTCATCGTCGCGACCGCGCTGGTCGTCGGCAGCATCATCGGCGTCGGCATCTTCAACCTGCCGACGTCCCTGGCGGCCTACGGGCCGATCAGCCTGGTCTCGATGGCGCTCACCACGGTCGGCGCGTTGGCGCTCGCGTTGCTGTTCGCCGCGCTGTCGCGGCGGCTCCCCGCCGACGGCGGCCCGTACGCGTACGCCCGCGTGGCGTTCGGCAACGGCCTCGGCTTCGCCAACGCATGGTCGTACTGGATCACCGCCTGGGCCGGCAACGCGGCGATCGCGGTGGGCTGGGTGTTCTACGTCGAGGAGTTCGTCAACACCGGTCACAACCGGCTGGCCTCCGTCGCTGCTGGTCGCTCGTCGGGTTGTGGATCCCCGCGTCGATCAACCTCGTCCGGCGTCAAGAACATGGGCGCCGTCCAGGTGGGCACGACCGTGATCAAGTTCGCCGCCTGGCGTTCATGTCGACGGTCGGGCTGTTCTTCATCAACGCGGCGAACTTCACGCCGTGGAACGTGAGCGGCGAGAGCGCCATCGCGGCGATCGGTGGCGGCATGGCCATCGCCTGTTCAGCTACCTCGGAGTCGAGACCGCGGCGGTGGCGGCCGGCAAGGTCCGCGACCCGGACCGCAACATCCCGCGCTCGACGGTCTTCGGCACACTGGCCACCGCCGTGGTGTACATGCTGTCGCTGACCGCCGTGTTCGGCATCCTGCCCGACGCAGCTGGCGTCGACGCAACCGGCGCCGTTCTCCGACGCCGCCAATGCCATCTTCGGCGGCACTGGGCCGGCAACGTCATGGCCGCTCGCCGTGATCATCTCGGGCATCGGTGCGCTGAACGGCTGGACGATGATCTGCGCCGAGATGCCGCTGGCCGCCGCCAAGGACGGCCTGTTCCCCGAACGCTTCGGCGGCTGTCGCGGCAGGGCGTCCCCGCCTTCGGGATCATCGCCTCCACCGCCCTGGCGTCGATCGCCATGGCCATCAACTACATCGGCTCTAGTGGCGCCACGGTGTTCACCACGCTCGTCCTGATGACCGGCATCACCGCGGCCATCCCCTACGGGTTCTCCGCACTGGCCCAGATCAAGTGGCGGGTGGCCGATCGCGCACAGCTGCAGACCCCGCGCTTCGTGCGCGACATGGTGGTCGCCGTCCTGTCGCTCATCTTCTCGGTCCTGTTCATCTGGTACTCCCGCAACACCGGCCACGACTTCTGGTCTACTGGGCTCCGTTCCTCATGGCGGGCGCCGCGCTGTTGCTCGGCATCCCCGTGTACCGGGCCCAGCGACCGCACATGACCCAGCCCGAGCCGGTCCCCGCCTACCGCGAGCCCTCGGTCAAGTAGTCAGGAGGTCGTCATGTCGTTCGGTGTGCATTCAGAGGTAGGAAGCTCCGCAAGGTCATGGTCCACCGCCCGGGCTCGAGCACCTACGGCTCACCCCATCGAACGCCGAGGAGCTCCTCTTCGACGACGTGCTGTGGGTCAGCAAGGCGAAGTCGGAGCACGACGCCTTCTGCGAGGTGATGCGTGAGCGTGATGTCGAGGTGTTCGAGGCCGAGACACTGCTGGCCGAGACGCTGGTCAAGCCGGAGGTCCGGGACTGGGTCGTGCGAACACATCCTCAACGAGCGCGAGGTGGGGATCGTCGCTTCGCAAGCGGGCGCGCGACTGGATCGAGACGGCCGAGGCCAAGGAGGTCGCCAACTTCCTCATCGGCGGCATCGCCAAGGTGGACGTCGCGACCGACGCCGGCTCGTGTGGGAGTCGGCGCGATCCGACGAGCATGTTGCTGCCGCCGTTGCCGAACTTCCTGTTCCAGCGCGACCCCTCGTGCTGGATCTACGACGGCGTCACGCTCAACCCGATGACGAAGCCGGCCCGCAAGCCCGAGACGCTCATCTGCGAGGCGATCTACCGGTTCCATCCGATGTTCGCGGCCGAACCGTTCCCCATCTGGCTCGGCGGCTGCGACCAGGACTGGGGCCGAGCCCACGTCGAGGGCGGCGACGTCCAGCCGATCGGCAACGGCGCCGTGATGATCGGCATGGGGGAGCGCACCACACCCCAGGCGGTGCTGTGGATCGCCCGCTCGCTGTTCCGCGCCGGCGCCGCGCGGATGGTGCTCGTGGGTGCACCTGCCGAAGTCGCGCAGCTACATGCACCTCGACACGGTGATCACGATGTGCGACCGCGACCTCGTCACCTTGTTCCCCCAGGTCGTCCGCGGCGCCCGCGCTCTGGGCGGTGCGCCCGGGGGCGTCAGCGGAGGATCTCGTCGTCGAGGAGCAGCGGGGCTCGCTGCCGGACATCATGGCGAGGCGCTGGGCGTCCAGCAAATGCGTGTCGTCGAGACGGGTGGTGACGAGTTCGGGCGCCGAGCGCGAGCAGTGGGACGACGGCAACAACGTCGTGGCGCTCGAGCCCGGGTGTCGTCGTGGCGTACGAGCGCAACGTCGGGACGAACACGGCCCTGCGCAAGGCCGGGATCGAGGTGATCACGATCGAGGGCTTCGAGTCGGGTCGTGGACGCGGCGGCTCGCATTGCATGACCTGCCGCTCGAGCGTGATCCCGCGTTCTGACCTGTAGGACCGGGGTTCCGAATCCCTATTCGACGAGCCGGATGAAGGTGCTGGAGGGGTCGGTCCCGTGGGTCTGCGAGAAGAACGGTGTGAAGGCGTTTCCCACGTTGGAGAGACCCTCGTAGTCACCGGTGAAGAACCCTTGGGCGAACGGTGCGGTGCGCATGTCGAACGACGCGTCGGTGAGCTGCGCCTCATCGCCCCAGTTGGCTGCGTTGGTGCACGCCGCCGGGGTGGTGGGGTGGCAGTGGACCAGGAAGTAGTCGGTCTCGAGCGGGGCCGCCGGCGTGTTGTTGCGGAAGTCGTAGTACGTGACGCCGATTGTGCCGTCGGCGGCGGCGTGCACCGAGGCGGTGAACGCCTGCTGGTCGCCGGCGGGCTCGATGCCCGGTGTCAGGTTCACTTTGATCGGTGTGGACCAGGTCAGACCGCCGTCCCGCGACTGCGAGAAGGCGATGCTGTCGAACTGACCGCCGCTGAAGCGGGAGTCCTGCCAGACGGCGTAGAGCGCGCCGCTTGCCGGATCGACCGCCACGTCGGGGATGATGTCGCCGGTCCGGACCGGGTCTCCTGTCTGCGGGTCGGTGATGCCGATCGTCCCCAGCCGGTCGACCAGGATGGAGTTCGACCAAGTCACGCCCTGGTCGGTCGAGCGGATCAGGCGCACGCTCCAGCCCCGTAGCTTGTTCGAGTTCTCGTTGTGGAACTCGGCGAAGAGGTCCACCAGCGTGCCGTTCGGCAGCACCACGATCTGGTTGGCGATCGTCTGGTCGTTCTGGCCCGGGTCGTAGAGCGACCGAGCCGGCTCCCACGTCACGCCACCGTCGGTGCTCCGAGCGAACCACACCGGGCCACGGAAGGCGCTGGTGACAAACCCGGAGCGGACGCTGGCGCGCTCGCTCGACGGGAAGACGAGGCGGTCCCACACGGCGTAGACGAGGTCAGCGTCGGTGGGGTCCGCGGTGATCGTCTGCTTGTCGTTGAAGACGTTCGCGTCGAGGTCCCGTATCACCGGAACCGGGTCGCTCCAGGTCAGACCGCCGTCGGTCGATCGGCTCGCCAGCAGGGCGTGGTCGAAGTCCTTCGGCTCGAACGGCGGCGCCACGTCGTTGAACGACAGCGCCAACTGGTGCAGCGTCCCGTCGGGGCCGAACGAGAGCCACGGGTCGGTTGCCCGCTGGTAGTCGCCTGTGCCGCCCGGGGCTGCCGCCCGAGCACTGCGTGATCCCGGGGATCACAACCTCTTGCCAGCTCGTTCCGCCGTCGAAACTGACACCGGCGACGAGACCCCGGGCGCCGCCGTTGGACCAGCGGTCCTGCTGCCAGATCCCGACGATGTTGTCGGGATCCGTCGGGTTGACGTCGATCCAGGGCTCCACCTCGCTGTTGAGGAACACCGTTCCCGACTGGTCGGCGACCCCATCGGCAGTGCACCCCAGGAACGCACTGGTACCGGAGACCTGGACAAGCGGCCCCTCGGCGGGACTGTGAGCCGTCGCCGGGGCAACGGTGGCGAGCCCGATCCCGAGACTTGCCATGACCACCAGGACAGCACGATGCCGCATGACGCGCCCCCTGTTCGTGCACCTTTCCCTTCCACGACCGTGGCACGGTTCATCCCGCCAATCAAGGCTCGGCTCCAACCTGGTCACCGGCAACTACGAGTTCGCCGGCCTGGTCGTCGTCGACGACGAGCACGAGCGGACGCCACTCCATCTGACCAGCACTCGGGCAGTCACCTACACACGGCCGCGGATGCCCTGGGGTGCGTTGCAAGCAGGGGGTCGGCGAGGGGCGGGCGGCGCCCACTGTCGGTTTCAGCCCACTGACTGGTCCTGGTCACACGGCCTTCGTCGTGTTCGGCCGGTCGTTCGCGGTCCATTGGGAGCCGAGGCTTGTGAGGGTGTGGCGGACTGACTGGCCCTGTCGCCGACTGGTCACAAGGCCGGCATCGCGGAGGACGGCGGCGTGGGTGGACGCCGAGGTCAGGCTGATCCCCAGCACGCGGGCAAGTCCGCTCGTCGTTTGCTCGTCGGCCAGAGCGCGGAGCACCCGTGCCCGGGTCGTGCCCAGTACCGCGGCCAGTGGATCACTGTGGCTCTCGGTGGCTGTCGGAGCCATCCAGGCGAAGCGGCCTAGTGGGTACACGAGCGTGGGTTGCGTCCAGTGTGCGGTGAAAGCCGGGCGGGTCCACAGCGATGGCATGAGCTGGAGGCCTCGACCCGCCAGCTCCACATCCGCGTCCAGGGGCACGTCAACCTCGACCACTCCGTCGCGCCACCGAATGGCCGGGTGGAGGCTATCCACTGTCGCTGCGACACCCTTCGCCGCCAGCTGCCAGGCGCGGAACCGCAGGTCGGTCTCGATGACGTGTTCGATCGCGGGCCACAGCAGTCTGAGCACCTGGTCGTGGTAGTCACGCATGGACGAAGCCAGTTCCGTCCGAGCTGACACGCACCCGTCCGCCAGGCCGAGGATCCAGGCCGACGCCGCCCGGTGTGGGAGGGTCGCTATGTCGTTCCGGATCAGCCGGTCGGGCGTGGACATGACGGTGTCGAGGGCTTCCTCCAAACTGTTCGCTCCCTCCGGCGCGAGGAAGTCAGGGACGTTGCCGTGAGCGGGCACCAACGCCAGAAAGTGGCTCGCCGATGCCGGGAGGCGGACCCCGCTGGCCGCGCAGAGTCGTCGGAAGGGGCTCGTCGGCTGCTGGATGACCTGGGCGCTGACGGAGAGCTCGCAGTAAGGGCCGGGCGCAGCGAACCTCGTTCGAGCAACGTCACCGACCCCGAGCCGCAATCGAATCATGCGTGCAACCACCCAAGCCTCGACACCGTGGACGAGCCAGGGACACCAATCGTCCGGCCGCGCGCACGACCCTGTCAAGAAGTTTCGGTCGTGGCGGAAAGGCTTGTGGTCGACCGGTTGCTCGGCTCACTTTGTGCCTCAAACGCAAGCACGCCAGGGAGGTTCCAACGTGCGTGGATCGACCGCCGCCCTGTCCGCCCTCCTGTCCGCCGGCCTGACCACTGTGCTTTTCACGGCGCCTCCGGCGCTGGGGGCCACGCCGCCCGCCGACGCCAACTGCCTCGGCGTGGTCACGGCCCAGCGAGCCGTGGCCAACCACGACATCGGCGAGCACACGTCGTCACAGGAAGAGCCTCGCCTCGGTCTCGGCAACGTTGCCCGCCTGGTCCTTGGCGACAGCACCCACGTGGGTGAGTTCGGCGCCTTCCTCGGCGAGATCGACGGGGACCCCGCAACCCACTGCCCCTGACCGGTCACACCCAGCGGCCACGCCGCAGGAGATCCCTGGCTTGCTGGCGCTCGCCTTCGCCGGCGGTGGCGGCTCCGCTTGTCATTCCCAGAGGTCGCATCCCTCTTGGCCCGATGGGTCCATGGTGAGGATGCTCTCGTGAAGGCCCCGACCACCCGCCCGGCTGGCTCGACCTCATCGCAATGGTCCGTCTCGATCACCCCCATCAGCTGCCAGCGGCGAAACAGGCGTGCCGCGACTGGATCAGGGAGTGAACTGACGACGGTCAACCGCGGATCAAACGACGGGATTTGCCGGATCGACGACATCGAGGGTCAGCGCGTGCGGCGGGCTCGCCAGGGCGATGCCGGAGCGTATGGCGAGCTTGTGCGGCGCCATCAGCCTGCCGCGGTCCGAGTGGCGACCGTCGTGCTGGGCACGACCGAGGGCGCCGACGACGTGGTCCAACAGGCGATGGAACGGGCGTGGCGGGCGATGCCTCGCTTCGACGAGCGACGGGCGTTCCGTCCTTGGCTGCTGCGAATCGTCGCCAACGCAGCCCGAAACGACCGCCGCGCCGACCACGATCGCGTCGACGAGGATCCGGTACGCCACCGAGCCGAACGTAGACCGCCGGGGCGGCCCCGGGACATGCGCAGCCCCGTTCGTCGGCCGTCAGTCGATCGTGGGCTGGTCGGCCTGGTACTGGACGAACGCCTCGATGAACGGCCTGTAGGTAGCAAACGTGGCGGGGCTGTCCGCCGAGGCTGCGAACGCGATGCCGTCCTCGACCCAGCCCACGGCCTGGTCGCCGATGACCACCGGGGTGGCCCCGATGGACCCGTCGTGCGCACCGGGGAGTCCCATGAGGAACGCTCGGAAGTCTTGGGGAAAGTTGGCGCAGCGAGAGCCGACGACGGTCATCTCGACGACGAGGTTGTCCGCGTCGACCAACAGGTCCTCCGGATCGGTCGCCATGCCGAACACGAGCCACTGATCCATGCAGGTCCCCGCGACCGCATCGGGGAGGTTGCTGATCAGATCGCTTCGGGGCAGATCGATGTACCAGTAGTCCGCGACGTCGGCGAACCGGCCGGTCAGCTCGCCGGCGATGACGAGCGTGTCGTAGTCGTCGGGAGGCGCGAGCTGGTGTTGAGCTCGAACCAGCTGCTCGACCACGGGCCGACTGTCCGCGCTGCCTTCCACGATCCACAGCAGGCCGTTCCAGAACCACGCCCAGCGCCCGCTGCCAGCCTGTTCGACGACGGCCTCCAACACGAACTCGTCGCCGTGCGTGGCCCACCGCGGCGGCGCGGTGTTGGACACGATCGTCGTGCCGCCCTCGCCCTCGACCTCGCCGGCCGCGACGTCGACCGGGCCTGCAAGAAAGGCGTCCACCACCGCGTCTTCGAACTCGTCGTACGCCATCTCGCTCGGTGGTGCCACCACGGTCAGGAAGCCTCGTGGCGCGCCGCCGACTTCGATCACGCGCCGCACGAGGTAGCACTCCAGCGGCAACAGGTCGCCATAGTTGTCTGGAGGATCGGCCGGGGAGAACACGACTCCGTCGATCGCAGGGATCTCGGCGGCCAGGCTCGGGTCGTGACGCGTGCCGGCCTCCTTGATCGAGGTGCCAACGCTCGTCGTTGTCGACCCACGATCGTCCGCAGGACCCAGGAGGACGCCGTCGCCCTCGCCCGCGCGATGCGGCAGACAACATGACCGCGCACACGCACACGGCACGCCACTTCATCAGCCTCACCGCCTGGCGTGGTGGGCCCGGCGAGGTATGACCAACCACCCGGGCGACGACCCCGGATCGACCGCATCCACGGTCCGCCGTGCTACCTCGGAGAGGTGGGCTCGGACTTCCGTCCGTCTCGTCACCTCAGCATGATGCTCCACGCTCGCTGGAGGTGCAGCTGTATCCAATGCGGATTGACGACCGCGTTTCGACGAGCACAACGGCCACCTGCGGTCAACGGTGTCAACGACGGGTGACCGGCCGGCCGGCGAAACTCCCGGTCAGGAACCCCTTCGCCCGGTGGGGGCTGTGGGGCTAGCTGGAGTCGAACCAGCGAGCTCAGCCTTATCAGAGCTGCCCGCTGTCGCGGCATCCGGCCTGCTCAGCGCGTCGACGTCGGCGTGCCGGTCGCGCTGGTCCGGCATCGACCAGCTGAGGAGCGACTCGATGGCGACTGCAGGCGAGGTCAGATCTCGACGGTCGGGAGACCCCAGCGCGCGAGGTACCGGTTGAGTCCGTTGAGATCCGTGCCGGCGGCGCGGTAGGCGATGTGTCCGTCGGGTCGAACGAGGTGGTGGGCGATGACCTCGGGGGCTGTGAGCCCCAGGCGCTCGTGCGCCTTGCCCGTCGTGTCGTGGAGTGCACCGGACCGTGCCTCGCGCGCCAGTCGGTGTAACTCGACGAGTGGCGACGATGACTTGTCGTGCGGAATGCCTGGCGGCCAGGCGTCCGATGGGCCGCTGAGCAGGACGTGGAACCGTGACGCTGCGAGGGCCTGGTGGAGGGTGGTCGGTGGTCGCCCGTGCGGTGTCACCGGGGCGTCGGGAAGTCGATCGCCCGCCCGGGGACCGCTGCGCAGGGTGGGTTGTCCCTCCTGTGAGGCGGGACTGTTGCGGTAGCCGATCGCCAGCTGCGACAGCGACCGGAGGCGAGGGCGCGCCCGCGCCGGAACACGAGCCCGAGCCGGATCAGCTCGGGCGCGAGGCGCATCCTCAGGGTGCGGATCAACGGTTGTCGGGAGGTCGCGATCCGGTAGGCGCGGTCCGTGAAGCGCAGCACGCGCGCGGCCGACGGGCATCCGCTCGGCCTCGTAGGTGTCCAGCAGGTCCGGCTGCGCCACGCCCGCCGTGACGAGGGCGAGCTTCCAGCCGAGGTTCCAGGCGTCCTGGATGCCGGTGTTCATGCCTTGGGCGCCGGCGGGACTGTGGACGTGGGCGGCGTCACCGGCCAGGAATACCCGGCCCGCGCGGTAGTGCGTGGCGTGGCGGTGGTGGATGCGGAAGTACGTCGACCAGACCGGCTCGTGCAGCCGCACGGCCCCGCCGGTGTAGCCGTCGGCGAGGACCTGGAGCGCGGCGAGGTCCGGAGATTCGTCGGGGCGCTCCGGCGCCCGTGGTGCGAGGCCGAGCAGTCGCCAGGTCGTCGGGCGCCCGAGCGGGAAGAGGAACAGCAGACCGTCAGCGCCCAGGTAGACGTGGGCGGCCCCGCGTCCAGGACCGTCGGCGTCGAGGTCGGCCAGCACGAACGTCTGCGGGTAGGCGGCTCCGGCGAACCCGACGCCGGCGAGCCGCCGGACCGCACGTGGGCGCCGTCGCACCCGACGACGTAGTGCGCCTCGACCTGCTCGGTGTGGCCGTCGCGGTGGTGAAGGGTGCAAGCGACGTGACCGGAGTGCTCGGCGAGCCCGACCAGCTCGACGCCCCGCTCGATCGTCGCTCCGCCGGCGGTGAGGTGCTCGCCGAGGATCGCCTCCGTCTCCGCCTGGGAGAGGAACAGCAGGAACGGGAAGCGCGTGTCGTCCAGGCCGATGTCGAACAGGGGCGCACGGGTGGTTCGGGCCCGGCCGTGCATCTCCAGCTCGACGGCGGGGTTGCCCCGCTCGACCATGGTGTCGGCAAGGCCGAGCCCACCGAGCACCTCCAGTGTCCTCGGCTGGACGGCCAGCGCCCTGGACTCGTGGACCCGATCGAGTAGGCGGTCGACGAGCCGGAACCCGGTGCCGAACACCTGGAGCTGCGCCGCCAGGGTCAAGCCGGTCGGGCCAGCGCCGACGATCAGTATGTCGACCGGTTCGGTCACCGATCGCCGGTGTCGACAGCCGGCCTGTCGGCCCGGACGAAGACCGACCAGAAGCCCTCGGCGACCGGGTGGCTGGTGAGGATCTCGATGTCGCTGAACCCGGCCTCGGCGAGCTGGGCCCGGTAGCGGTCACGGGTCACCGCTCCGGCGATGCAGGCGGCCCAGGCGGCGTCGTCGGCCCGGAGGTCGGGCGTCGTCTCTTCGTCGGCTGCGATGTCGGCCACGGCCAGACGGCCGCCCGGGCGCAGGACCCGGTAGGCCTCGGCGAACACCGCCGGCTTGTCGACCGACAGGTTGATCACACAGTTGGACACCACCACGTCGACGCTCTGGTCCGGCAGGGGGACCGCCTCGATGCGGCCCTCGAGGAACTCAGCGTTCGTGACTCCGGCCTCGGCCTGGTTGGCCCGGGCCAGGTCCAGCATCTCGGTGGTCATGTCCACGCCGTAGGCCCGGCCGGTCGGGCCTACTCGGCGGGCCGACAGCAGCACGTCGATCCCGCCGCCGGAGCCCAGGTCCAGCACGTCCTCGCCCGGCTCCAGGTGAGCCAGGGCGACCGGGTTGGCGCAGCCGATGCTCCCGGCGACCGCCCGCTCGGGCAGCTCGGCGATGTCGGCGGCATCGTAGAGGGACGCACCCAGGGTGTCGGTCGTGTCCCGAGCGGCCGGCCCGCAGCAGTCGGCGGCGTCGCATCCGTCCTCGATCACCGGCAACCCCGCCGTGGCCTTGCGTGCGGCCGCGCCGTAGTGGGACTTGAGGCTGTCCACCCGCGCACTCTCGTCGGTCATGTGGCTGTCGCCCTCCCTGGTTGCTCGGATGTGTCGCACTGCCACGGTGGGACGCAGGCCGCCGGGTCGGCGTCGTAGCGGGGCAGCTGACCCATCACGACCTCGGCGGCGGAGGGGAAGACCTCCAGGCACCGCTCGTTGACCCGGTAGAGGCTCGCGTTCCCCCGCCGCTCGACATGGACGAAGCCCGTGTCGGCCAGCAGCTTGAGGTGGTGCGACACCGTCGACTGCCCCACGTCCACCGCGGCCACGATCTCGCCGACCGTCATCGACCGCCGGGCCACCGCCAGCTCGTGGAGGATCAGCACCCGGGACGCGTCCCCGAGCGCCCGGAACCAGCTCGCCCAGACCTCGGCGGAGGCACGATCGACCTTCATCGACAATCGACGATAATCGATCGTGCCTCTCTGGTCCAGTCTGGCTGATCGAGCCAGGATTGACTCAAGAAATGTTGAATCATAAGGTCATGGGATCGCACCACGAGCGGAGCTTCGCCATGCCTGACCTCGACTCGCTGAGCCTCGACCAGCGCCTGGCCCTGAAGACGGCCGCCAAGGTGCTCCAGACCGAGTTCGCCGGAACATTCTCGGTCGAGACGATCGAGCTGTTCCTCCAGACCAGCTACGACCAGTTCGCCGATCGGGCCAAGTTCGACAACTTCCTGCCCCTCATGGCCGAGCGGTTCGCCCGCCAGCGCCTCATCGCCCTGGCGCGGGTCGAGGGAAAGCACGAGGACGATGGCGTGCCGATCGTGCTGTTCCTGTGCGTGCACAACGCGGGGCGGTCGCAGATGGCACTCGGGTGGTTCAACCACCTGGCGCGGGACCAGGCGATCGCATGGTCGGGCGGCTCCGAGCCGAGCACGGCGATCAACCCCTCGGCGATCGAGGCCATGCGGGAGGTCGGGATCAACATCGCCATGGAGTTCCCCAAGCCCTGGACCGACGAGATCCTCCGGGCCGCCGACGTCGTCATCACCATGGGCTGTGGCGACGCCTGCCCGATCTTTCCGGGCAAGCGCTACGAGGACTGGGAACTGGACGACCCCGACGGGCGGGACGTCGACAGCGTGCGACCCATCCGGGACGAGATCGGCCGCCGGGTCCAGGATTTGCTCACCACGCTCCAGGTGCCCGCCGGCTGACCGACGCCTCACGCTCCCCTGGCTGTCATCCTCCCTTCCTGGCGACGTCATTGACTCAACAACCGCTGATCAATACCGTCCGCGCGGTGGACGGGACCATCGAACGCCACGCGGCCATCCATGCCGCCCTGGGAGAGCCGGTGCGGCTCGCCATCGTCGAGGACCTCAGCGCCTCGGACCGTGCCCCGTCGGCACTCGCCACCCGCCACGGGCTGCCCGGGAACCTGCTGGCCCACCACCTGGACGTGCTCGAGCGGGTCGGGCTGATCGAACGCCGCGTCTCGTCCGGTGACCGCCGCCGGCGTTACGTGCGGCTGCGCCACGAGGCCCTCCGGGACGTCGCATTGGTCGGTCGCGCTCGGACCGGCCGGGCGCTGTTCATCTGCACCCACAACTCGGCCCGCTCGCAACTGGCCGCGGCACTCTGGCGGGAGCGCACGGGCTCCCCGGCCGACAGCGCCGGGACCCACCCGGCCGACCGCGTGCACCCGGGCGCCGTCGGCGCCGCCAAGCGGGCCGGGCTCGACATTCGTAGCGCCCGTCCCCGGGCGCTACGGCCGGCGGACACCCGGGTCGACCTCGTGGTGACGGTGTGCGACCGGGCGCACGAGAAGCTCGACGTCTCGCCCGACTGGCTCCACTGGTCGATCCCCGACCCGGTCGAGGCCGGGCCCGCCCGGGCGTTCGACACAACCTTGGCCGACCTCGACGAGCGCATAGCGGCCATCTCTTCCACCTCATCCGAGTCGAGGCCCGGCCGACCGGCGAGGGGACGGAAATGACCGTCCCGGCACAGGCGTGACCACCACCAGCGACCGCGGCACGACGGAAGACGGCCCGATGAGCGGCCTTGGCCCCCCGGCGCCGTCGCGCCTGTCCGCGCTCGCAGCGCGACCGTGCCCCCGCTCGTCCGGCGCCTCACCGCCGAGTTCACCGGATCCGCGTTCCTGGTCGCCGGCATCGTCGGCTCGGGGATCATGGCCCAGCGCCTCACCGACGACCGGGGCCTCCAGCTGCTCCAGAACGCCTTCGCGACGGCAGGCGTGCTCGGGGCACTGATCCTGGCGCTGGGGCCTGCCTCGGGCGCCCACTTCAACCCCGCGGTCACCCTCGTCGACCGCGCCTTCGGCGGCATCGAGACCGCCATGGCGGCGCTCTACATCGTCGCCCAGGTCGCCGGCGCCATCGTGGGGGCGATGGCCGCCAATGCCATGTTCGACCTACCCCTGGTCGAGTGGTCGACCACCAGCCGCTCGGGCGCCGACCTGTGGCTGGCCGAGGGCATCGCCACGCTGGGACTGCTCATGGTGATCTTCGGCGTGGTGCGCTCCGGCCGCCCGGCCATGGCGGCGTTCGCCGTCGCCGGCTACATCGCCGGGGCGTACTACTTCACGTCCTCCACGAGCTTCGCCAACCCTGCGGTCACCATCGGCCGAGCCTTCAGCGACACCTTCGCGGGGATCGAACCGGCCTCGGTCCCGATGTTCATCGTCGCCCAGCTCGCGGGTGCGCTGGCCGCCACCGGCCTCATCCTCGTTCTCTACCCGCGCGTCGCCGAGGTGGCCGAGGACGTGGTGGTCCCCCGCCGTGACGAGGACACCGGCGAGCGCTGAGCCCGCGGCAGGCGTCAGCGCCCGGTGCCGGCTGCGACGCCCTCGCCCAGCGCGCCCCGCACGGCCGCCAGGATGTCCGGCCGCAGGCTGAACCACGCCCACTTGCCCCGCTGCTCCCGCTCGAAGACCCCGGCCCGGACCAGCAGCGACAGGTGGTGGCTCACCGTCGCCTGCGACCGGCCGACCGCCTCGGGCAGGTCACACGCGCACATCTCACCCTCGGGCGCCGACGCCACCATGCTCACCAACCGCAGCCGCACCGGATCCGCCAGGGCCTTCAGCACCGCGGCCAGCTTCACGGCCGCCGCCTCGTCCAGCTGCCCACTCGTCACGGGCGCGCAGCACAGCGATCGCACGGCAGCGGCACTTTGGGACGCCGACATATTGACATCCTTCGATCTGTTGGTATCGTATCGACCAAGATCGATTCGACAGTTGTCGAAGCGATGCTAAACGTACCGGCAAGATCCTCAAGGAGCAACGATGCGTCTCCAGCTCGCCCTCAACGTCTCGGACCTCGACAAGGCCGTCGACTTCTACACGCGTATGTTCGGCGTCGAGCCCGCCAAGATCCGCCCCGGCTACGCCAACTTCGCCGTCGCCGACCCGCCCCTCAAGCTCGTGCTGTTCGAGGGCCAGGGCGAGCCCGGGTCGATCAACCACCTCGGCGTCGAGACCGAGACCGCCGACGAGGTCGTCGCGGCCGAGGCCCGCCTCACCGAAGCCGACCTGGAGACCACCGGCGTCGCCGACACCCAGTGCTGCTACGCCCAGAAGACCGAGACCTGGCTCGCCGGCCCCGACGACGCCCGCTGGGAGTGGTACGTCAAGACCGGCGACAGCGAGCAGGTGGCCAACATCGTGGTCAGCGCCGGCGGCTCCACCTGCTGCCCCGCCTGACCGCCCAGCGACGCCGCCCCCCAGCCGAGCCCGTCAGTTCCAGATACGTCGGGGAGGGGGGATTTGAACCCCCGACCTCCTGCACCCAAAGCACTCCCAGGCGTCCGTGGGAGTACGTGCGAGACGGCCGGATTGCAGGTCAGAAGGGGTGTGGCGCACGCGGCCGTACGCTTGGGTTCGTGTCAGGCCGGGACGTGTTGGCTCCCCGTCTGGCTCCCCCGAACCCGCCGAGCGGGTGGGATTTGAACCCACGGAGGAGCTGCGCCCTCACTTCCTTTTCACAATGGAGACGATGGGACGAACGAAGCGCCCGCGTCGGTCCTTCACCAAGGAGTTCAAGGCCGAGGTCGTCGAGCTGGTCCGCTAGCCGGCGAACCGGCGGCGAGCGTGGCCCGCGATCTTGATCTGACTGAGACCGCGGTGCGCGACTGGGTGAAGCAGGCCGACATCGACGACGACGCGTCGACGGACTGACGAGCAGCGAGCGGGCCGAGCTGGCCAGCTGCGCAAGGAGAACAGGGTGCTACGCGACGAGCGCGACATCCTCAAGCGTGCGACGGCTTTCTTCGCGAGGGAGACCCGGTGAGCGTGTTCCCGTTGATCGAGGCGGAGAAGGCCGGGCAGCGCAACGTCGCCAAGGCGTGCTGTCTGCTCAAGGTCTCCCGGTCCGCCTTCTACGAGTGGCACAAGCTTTTTCCGCGGCACGCCAGCTGGCCGACGACGACCTCGTGGAGCGCATCCAGGCCATCTGGGACACTCGAAGGGCACCTACGGCTGGCCGTGGGTCCACCGCCAGCTGCGCCGCGACGGCGTCCACGTCAGCCGCAAGCGGGTCGCCCGCATCATGCGCCGCAACGGCCTGATCGGCCGGTGCTGACGTCGGTGGTCCAAGACCACCATCTCCGATCCGAGGTGGTGGCGGTCGATCTCCAGAAGCGGGCGTTCGGGCCCGGCACGTCGAGCTTGACCGGGTCTATGTCGGGCGACATCACCGACATCTGGACCTGGGAAGGATGGGCGTACCTGGCACGGTGATCGACCTCGCCTCCCGGCGGGTGGTGGGCTGGGCACTGGCCGACCACATGCGAGCCGAGCTTGTCTGCGACGCGCTGCGCATGGCGATCACGCACCGGCGGCCGGCGCCGGGGCTGATCTTCCACTCCGACCGCGGCACCCAGTACACGAGCAGCGAGTTCACCGGCCTGCTCACCGAGCACGAGATGATCAGTTGTCACGGCCGGCAGTGCTGGGAAACGTGGTGGCCGAGAGCAGGGCAGACATCCGCTGTTGAGCTGGGGATTTACCACACCATCGGTGCCGTTCGTGTCCGGCTGGCAGCCGTGTCGCGGCATGTGCGTTGGCGACACGTTGGCGGAACGAGGCTCAGCTCGGGTCTTGCGACGCCCGCTCAGTGGCGTGCCGTGCCCTGTCGACCGTCCCGGCCGTGGGTCGCCATCATCGTTGCTGCCGTCAGCCGGTGAAGCTCGGCTGGCGTGCCACCGGGACCGCTGCCGGTGCCGGTGCCGACAGCACGATGTCGAGCACCGGGTAGAGGAAGAACTGGAAGCCCCCGACGATGCACTGTGCGCCGACGCCGTAGATTCCCGGCCCGGCGGTCGCCGGGATGGTGAGTTGAGTCGACCAGTTGCCATCGGCGTCAGGCGTCGCGGGGCCGCGCGCGATGAACTCGTCGGCGTCCGCGAACTCCTCGGCGACCCGAAGGAAGATCCCGATGTCGACGGTCGCATCCGCGCCCCGACACAGCGTCCCGGACACCGTGACGGTGACAGCCCGACCCGCCGTGGCACTGCGGGGAGACACCGTCATCGCCGCGGCCTCGCCGGCAAGGACGGTGAACGGCTGGTTCCCATAGGCGTCACCGTCCACCTGGCCTGGGTCCGTGTGACAGACGGCCGTGACCTCGTAGGCGCCGGCCGGCTTGTTCGGCGGAACGGTGAACGTCGCCGCCCACGCCCCGGTCGCGTCTGGAGTCGCCGTGAACTGCGTGATCACCCCAACCTCCGGCGAGCCGACGACGGTGCCGGCCACGGACGGCGCCGGGCCCTCTGTGCAGTTGGCGCCCGACACCGCCACCACCGTGAAGGGGCCGCCCTCGCTGGGCGAGACCGTGAACGGTTCGCCCGGCGTGATGGCGCCAGCGACCCCGGCCGAGCACAGCACGCCGACCGTGACCAGCACCGCCTGGCCGGACCGACGGGCCCGCAGCCTGTGTCCTCGCGACCTCACGACCGAACGAAGGAGCTTCCCCATCTCGCCCTCCCTCTCGGAGCCACCCGTCGACGTCCACGGCGCAGCGATGCCCGCTGCGTCCGTCGGCACGCGACTCCCGTCGAGGTGCCCGTCCCGGCACCGCCTTCGAGCAGGCAGGCTAGGACATGGGCCGCGGACGCGCAGCTGGATCGGGCTTCAGCACGACGTGCACTGTTGAAACGGCGAGGCCCTGATCCGTAGTCTCGTCCGGGCCGTACGGGGGCGGCCGATCGGGGCGCTTGCCCAGGTGGGACGGCCGGGGCGGTCCGTGGCGACCCAACGCGGTTCGGCCTCGCGGGTACACGGTGGGTACACCAGTGGTCCCAAACATCATGCGCTAGCCGGTCGAGAAGCCGACGACAATGTCGTCCTCAGTCCGCACGTTGATCCGACGCATGTCGAGCTCGGCCGTGACGATCGAGCCCGTGACAACACGGAAGTGGCAGTGGGATCGAGCGCGAGTTCCGTGCGTCGTCCACGTGGAGCCCGACAAGTCGGCGGCCGACGGCGTGGGTGCGCTCCAGCGCGGCCCGGATGTGACCAAGGTCTGCGGGCCAGGGGTCATGTGTCACCGCAAGACATCATCGCTGGCCCACCGCTGTCAGGTCGACCACCCGGTCGGATGCGAGGCGGGGTGGCCGGCAGCGACCCGCATTGTCAGCTTGGGAACCCTACCGGTTGACGGTCATAGTGCTGCTGGTCTGCGGCCCGGGGTGACTCGCCTGGCCCAGAGAGACCTGGTCCGGACAGGCCGTGTGGCCCATCTGTGGCCCGCGTCGTTGTTTGTCTGTGGCGCACGCGGCTTCGGAGCCCGCTCGGCGTTGGTGGCCTCGTCGCTGGTCCATGCCCCGGTCATCAGTCCCGTGCCGGACGCTCCCCGTGCTCTTCCCGTGGCGGCCGTCAGTTCGAATGTGTGGGATTTTGCATCGGTGCTGGTGAGGCCGCGTGTCGAGAGCAACAGTGGTAGCAACGCCGCCTGAGAGGCGAGGCGACCGGTGCGCGCGAGGTATCCGGGGCGCTCGTAGGGCGCGGTTTGATCTTGGACCAGCTGGTGGATGGCTATCTCCCCGGCTCTAGCTCTGGTCCGGGTCGTCGTTGTTAACAGTTCGGCGCTCGCGGGCGCCTTGGAGAGTGTGCAAGATGCCCGGGTGGAATCGGGGCGGGACGAGAGCATCCAGCGCCTGCGTGGCTGCTACGAGCGCATCCACGCCCGGTTGTGGCGGGCTGTGTTCGCATGGTCCGGGTCTCGTGATGTGACCGACGACGCCGTTGCCGAAGCGCTCGCCCAGGCGGTCCGGCGAGGCTCCGAGATCCGGGACGTTGACGCTTGGGTGTGGCGGGTGGCCTTTCGCCTCGCCGCTGGAGAGCTGAAGCGGCGTCAGCTCCGCCCGGTGCCGGTCGCGAACGTTGACGACCGGGCGGTGGAGGAGCCGGGACTGGACGAACGCCTGGATATTGAGCGAGCGCTGGCAACGTTGAGCGACCAGCAGCGGGCATGTGTCGTGCTGCGGGACGTGGCGGGGCTGTCCGCTTCCGAGGCCGCGGGGGTGCTGGGGACGACCGCGGGGACTGTGAGGGTCCAGTCGATGCGGGGGCGCCGGCGGTTGCGTGAGCTGTTGGAGGTGCGCGATGCCTGATCGCTACGACGAGGAGCTCGAACGGCTGCGCAGCATGGACGTCCCCGATCAGTGGGACGACATCTCTCGTCGCGCCAGGGTCGGGTCGGTGGAGCCCTCCGAGCCCGGAGGGAGACGTGCAGGCTGGCCGGTCCTGGTCGCCGCGGCGGCGATCCTCGTCCTGGTCGTCGGGGCCACGACGGTCCTGCTGCGGGACGACCCGGACGTCACGGAGACCGAGCCGGCAGGCACTACCGCCCAGGAGTCGGACCACCCACCATCCAGCGAGTCACCGCGGGATGCGCCGCGCCGTCCTCTGGCCGTGGAGCAAGTTGTTGCTCGCGGCGAGTTTGACGGCCAGCCGTGGACGCTACAGGCGCAGCCCTTCGAGAACGGCCTCCTGTGTCTTGAGCGGACTGGGGGTGGTGGTGGCTGTGGCAGCGTGCCCACTGACGAGTCGCCACTCGGGGCCGTCTACCAGCTTGAGGACAGCGAGGGTTCTCGCTTCGTGCTCGGCGCGGTCGTCCCGACCGCGGCCGAGGTAATAGTGGAGCTCGCGAACGGAGAGGAAGTCAGCGTCGACCCCAGCCAGCCGACGTTCGGCCTCCGGTTCTACGTCATTTCAGTACCGGCCGGTCCCGACGCGGTCGCGGTCACGGTGCTCGACGATGAGGGCCGGGAGCTCGAACGGATGGCGCTCAGAGTTGAAGTCCCGTCAACGCGGTGATCCCTCCTCGCCGGAACGGCCACGCGCCGAGGCGCGCCGTCGCGGTGGCCCAGCCGGTCGCAGGTAATCGCGCTGAGCGGCGAGAGCTGCAACGCAAGTCTCGTCGCAAGCGCTAAGCGTCGGCCCGGCCGAGGACGGCGCCGCCAGGCGCCGCCCGCAGGCCGGGCACTTGATCCTTCAGAGCCGGATTCGGCAGTGCGCGACCGGTGCGCAGATCCGAGAAGGATGGCCGGCTCGCTCGTTTACCCCGGGTCGTGGTCGGAGGTCGCGGGCGAGCACGATTCGACCAGCCTCGGTGCAGACCGCTCTGTCCCTGGCCAGGCGCCGGTCGGTGTCGGTTGGGGCTGAGTGCAGCCCATTGCGCGCAGTCGTCGATCGCGCCGCGGAGCAGGTCGCGCAGCCGCGCGTCGGGGTCCGAGACGCAGGCGTGGGCGATGCCGATCACCGCGTGGCGGACGGTGTTGGGCGCGCCGTGCCGCTGGATGCTTCTGACCGTGGTGGGTCCCAGGCTCCCGGCGAAGTCACGCGCCCAGCGTGTCGCGTCGGGGACCTGGGCCAGCACCTGTCGGCTGCCCTTGTCGAGCGTCTCCTTTGGCCTTCCGTCGAGTTCGTTCAGCGCCCGCTCGCCGGCCAGCACTGCGACCGCCATCGTGCGTTGCCGTTCGGCCGCGACGACTGGCAGCGCGGCGGTGGCGGACCGCAGCATGATCTGCACGTCCACGTGCGGATCGTCGCTGGTCAGCCCGATCACCGCGGGAACCAGCTCCACCAGATGTCCGCGACCAGCGTCGGAGGTGTGGTCGTTCACCAGCCGCGCCAGGCACGCGAGCAGCGGGTGGGTGCACCGCGGATGATCGGTCCACCGCTCGCCGGCGAGGTAGGACGCCAGCTCCATGAAGCAGGCACCCTTGCGTGGATTCCGGTGCTTGCCCCGGGTGAGCGCCGGGACCAGGTCGGGTACTTGGGCGCTGCGACCGTACATGAGACGCTCCCAAGATGGTCGGCGGTTTCCTGGGGCCAGTGTGCGACTTTCGGCGTCGTCTGACCAGCCCGCTTCTGGGTCCCGGGAGGACACCCAGGAACGTCTCAGTCGTCCAGCGTGGCCGGCTCATGTCCTGCACACCGGCTCTTCGGACCAAGCCACTTCCCGGACCCAACCAGCAACCGTACGCCCGTCGCCGCCGGGCAGCTCTCGCGCGGCCGCCCGCAGCTCAACCGTCGGGCTTGACTCAAAGAGGATTCGTTCAGGGCGACGCCTGCGCCTCCGGGCCGCCCTGTCCGAGACCAGCCGTAGAGTGGTCTACGCAGACTGTCGCCAATCACCTGGCACCGACACGTCAAGCATCAGGTGAGGCCAGATAGCGACCGGTGCGGCTAGTCGAGCGAGGCTGACGCCTGGTCGTGCCAGGGTGGTCTGGCGGTGAGCAGCTCGGGGAACTCGGGCTGCAGGACGCAGAACTCGTTGTCCCAGGGGTCTCGCAGGACCCAGAAGTCGAAGCCGCGCTCGTGCTGGTGATCCCAGCGCTTGGCACCGAGGGCTTCTAAGCGGCGGACTTCGGCCTCGACGTCATCGGTCTCCAGGTCGAGGTGCATCCGCGCCTTGGCGACCTTCGGGTCGTCGGTGCGCTGGAGCAGTATCCGGATGTCGGCATCGGGGAGACGCAGCTTGCGATAGATGTGGCGGCTCTGATCCGAGACCGGCTCCTCGGTGGCGTCGAGGGCCGCCGCCCAGAACGCGACGCCCTGGTCGAGATCGTCGACATCGATGACGAAGTGGGCGACGCGGCTGCGGTGACCCGTCATGACGGCTCAGGGTTGGCGAGGTCCTGGACGACTTTGTTCGCCTCGGCCTCGGTCCGGGCCATCGCGCCCCACCCGGACATGACCAGCCCGTCGTAGCTCATGCCGACCCAGCGCCCCCACGCGTGGGTGCCGTGGGGATGTAGCGCCAGGTAGAGCACTCCCTTGGACCGCACAGCTCCATCGGTTGAGCGATACCAGCCCATGAGCGCCTCGTTGTCCCACAGGCGCAACTCGCCCCGCCACTGGTAGCTCCCCTCATTGACAGGCACGGCCCGGTCGGCGTCAAGCTGGAGCAGCTCGCCTCGCTGGTGGACCTCCATTGGATGGGTGTCGATGCGGGCAACGCCGTCCTTCCAGGTCTGCCAGGCGCACCACCAGTCACCGGAGAGGTCGAGGTCGTAGCTGACCTGTCCGGCTAGCTGCGCGATGGAGATGCCGAGGGCATCTGCGAGTGCCACGGCGACGGAGAGGGCGGGTTGCTGCTCGCCGGCCTCGTAGCGGGCGATCTGGCGGACGTGGACACCGGCGGCCTTCGCCAGCTCGGTCTGTGAGAGCCCGATGGCGTTGCGGCGTGAACGGATGATGTCGCCCAAGTCCATATGGGCAGGTTGGCAGACGTTCTCGCCATCAACAAGAGGCCGACGAGGGCTGATGCCCTGGTCACATCCGGTCGGGGAGGGGGGATTTGAACCCCCGACCTCCTGCACCCAAAGCAGGTGCGCTTCCGCTGCGCCACTCCCCGGAGCTATCGCCCGAGCGTATCGAGATGGCGACGGGGTGTTGTCGCCGGGCTGGCGCATGAACCCGGTGGCCGCCGCGGGCTGGTCCGCCGGGGGCCACCTGGTGGGCATGACGGCGTGGGGTGAGGTGCTTGCCGCGCTGGCGTGAGGCGCGGGTCACCCCCCACCATTGTCGGGGGTCAGACCGACCCCCGTTACACTCACGCCTCTGTGAAGACCATCGTCGCGCCCCTCGAGGGAAACAAGGTCAAGCTCTCCGTCGAGGTCGACGTGGACGAGTTCGACAAGGCCATCAACGCCGCCTTCCGCAAGATCTCGCGGGAGGTGCGGGTGCCCGGCTTCCGTCCCGGCAAGGCACCCCGCAAGGTGCTGGAGCGCCGGCTGGGGCCCAAGGTCGGGCGGGAGCAAGCCCTGCACGACGCCCTGCCCGAGTACTACGCCCAGGCCCTCACCGAGAACGACGTCGACGCCATCGACGCCCCCGAGATCGACATCACCTCCGGGGAGGAGGACGGGCCCGTCGCCTTCGACGCGGTGGTCGAGGTGCGCCCGGTGGTCCAGGTGCCCGGATACGGCGGCCTGCGGGTCGAGATCCCGCGCCCCGAGCCCTCCGACGAAGAGATCGACGCCCAGATCGACCGCATGCGCCAGGTGCAGTCGACCTTCGCCGACGTCGAGCGCCCGGCCCGTGAGGGCGACGCGGTGACCATCGACATCACCGGCACCCTGGAGGGCGAGACCCAGGACGGCCTCACCGCCGACGACTACAGCTACACGGTGGGCAGCGGGGTCATCACCGCCGAGGTGGACGAGCAGCTCACCGGGGCCAAGGCCGGCGACATCCTCGAGTTCGACGCCACCCACCCCGACCCGGACGAGGACCGCCAGCTGCGGTTCAAGCTCCTGGTCAAGAACGTCCGGGAGCGGGTCCTGCCCGATGCCGACGACGCCTGGGCGGCCGAGAACTCCGAGTTCGAGACCATCGACGAGCTGCGCGACTCCCTGCGCGAGCGCTCGGCCCTGGTGCGCAAGGCGCAGGCCATGGCCGCGGTGCGGGAGCGCACCGGCCAGGCGCTGGCCCAGCTGGTCGAGGACGAGATGCCCGAGGCCCTGGTCAACCACGAGATGAACCACCGGGCCCAGGAGCTGGCCCTGCGGCTGCAGGCCCAGGGGCTGACCGCCGAGCAGTGGCTCGCCATCACCGGCCAGTCGTCGGAGCAGCTGACCACGGAGCTGCGGGAGTCCGCCGAGACCTCGGCCAAGATCGACCTGGCGCTGCGGGCGGTCGCCGACGCCGAGCAGCTCGAGTGCACCGAGGAGGACCTCGACGACGAGCTGGGCGAGGTCGCCCGGCGGGTCGACACCACCGTTGACAAGGTGCGGGCCGAGTTCGAACGCGGGGGGCAGCTGGCGGCTGTACGCTCCGATGTGCGTAAGCGCAAGGCACTCGACTGGCTCCTCGAGCGGGTCGAGATCGTCGACGAGGACGGTCATGCCATCGATCGAGCCGACCTCGAGGTCGGCCAGGACAGCGACCAGAACACCACCGACGAGACAGAGATCGGCGGCTCCGACGGCAGCGAAGCCGAAGCCGCCACCAGCACCGCCGCGGCCGGCGACGCCTCCGCCTGACGCCCGCCGGCCCGCCTACACGACCACCCGACTGCATCCCCACCGACCGAAACCGAGTAAACGGAGCTCTCCCCAGGTGATCAACCCCACCCTCCGGCATCCCGACGTGATCGGCCAGCACCAGGCCGTCGTCCGCAACTACCTGGTGCCCACCGTCGTCGAGCAGACCAACCGGGGCGAGCGGGCGTACGACCTCTACAGCCGGCTGCTCAAGGAGAACATCATCTTCCTGGGCACGCCGATCGACGACACGATCGCCAACCTGATCTGCGCCCAGCTGATCCACCTCGAGTCCGACAACCCGGACAAGGACATCAACATCTACATCAACAGCCCGGGCGGGGACATCACCGCGCTGTTCGCCATCTACGACACGATGCGGTTCATCAAGCCCGACATCAGCACCATCTGCTTCGGGCAGGCGGCCTCGGCCGCGGCGGTGCTGCTGGCGGCGGGGGCGCCCGGCAAGCGGCTGGCGCTGCCCCACACGCGGGTCCTCCTCCACCAGCCCTGGGGCCAGGCCGGCGGCCAGGCCACCGACGTGGAGCTGGCGGCCCGGGAGATCCTGCGCATGCGCACGCTGCTCGACGAGATCCTGGCCCACCACACCGGCCAGCCCGTCGAGCGCATCCACAAGGACACCGAGCGCGACTTCGTCCTCAGCGCCGACGAAGCCAAGGAGTACGGCATCATCGACGATGTCATCTCGTCGCGGCACGCAGCAGACATGACCGGGCCCATCACGAGGGCTAGCTAGGACGCACGGGGGAGCGACCGACGTGGCCAAGTTCGGAGACGGTGGCGAGCTGCTCAAGTGCTCGTTCTGCGGAAAGTCTCAGAAGCAGGTGAAGAAGCTGATCGCCGGGCCCGGCGTCTACATCTGCGACGAGTGCATCGACCTGTGCAACGAGATCATCGAGGAGGAGCTGGCCGAGCCGAGCGAGCTGCGCTTCGACGAGCTGCCCAAGCCCCGTGAGATCTACGAGTTCCTGAACGACTACATCATCGGCCAGGACCACGCCAAGAAGATCCTCTCCGTCGCGGTCTACAACCACTACAAGCGGGTGCAGTACGGGGGCACGCCCTCGGGCGACGTCGAGCTGTCCAAGTCCAACATCATGCTCATCGGGCCCACGGGCTGCGGCAAGACGCTGCTGGCCCAGACCCTGGCCCGCATGCTCAACGTGCCCTTCGCCATCGCCGACGCCACCGCGCTGACCGAGGCCGGCTACGTGGGCGAGGACGTCGAGAACATCCTGCTCAAGCTCATCCAGGCCGCCGACTACGACGTCAAGAAGGCCGAGACGGGCATCATCTACATCGACGAGATCGACAAGATCGCCCGCAAGAGCGAGAACCCGTCGATCACCCGGGACGTGTCGGGCGAGGGCGTGCAGCAGGCCCTGCTCAAGATCCTGGAGGGCACCACCGCCTCGGTGCCGCCCCAGGGGGGCCGCAAGCACCCCCACCAGGAGTTCATCCAGATCGACACCACCAACATCCTCTTCATCTGCGGCGGCGCCTTCGCCGGGCTGGAGAAGATCATCGAGAGCCGCATCGGGCGCACCGGCGTGGGCTTCACCGCCGACGTCACCCGCTACGACGCCAAGGACCTGGGCACCCTGCTGGAGCAGGTGCAGCCCGAGGACCTGCTCAAGTTCGGCCTCATCCCCGAGTTCGTGGGCCGGCTCCCGGTCATCGGGGCCGTGTCCAGCCTCGACCACGAGGCGCTGATCCGCATCCTCAACGAGCCCAAGAACGCCCTCATCAAGCAGTACCGCAAGATCTTCGAGTTCGAGGACGTCGAGCTGGAGTTCACCGACGACGCCCTCGAGGCCATCGCCGACCAGGCGCTGCTGCGGGGCACCGGCGCCCGGGGCCTGCGGGCCATCCTGGAAGAGGTGCTGCTCAACCTGATGTACGAGCTGCCCAGCCGCAGCGACGTAGGGCAGTGCGTCATCGACCGGGCCGTCGTGCTCGACCGGGTCAACCCCACGCTGGTGCCGCGCACCGACTCGGCGCGCCAGCAGCGGCCGCGCCGGGCGGCGTCCTGAACTTCACCGACGCCCAGGCGTACCTCGACGCCCACATCGACCTGGAGAAGACGGTCGCCGTCGCGGCCGGCCACTCCGGGGGGCTGTCGCTCGACGGCATGCGATCCATCGTGGACGTGCTGGGCAACCCGCAGCGGGACTACCCGGTCATCCACGTCACCGGCACCAACGGCAAGGGCTCGACGGTGCGCATGGCCACCGCTCTACTGGCCGCCCACCAGCTGTCGGTCGGGACCTACACCAGCCCCCACCTGGAGCACATCACCGAGCGCATCTCCCGGAACCTCGAGCCCATCGACCCCGACGAGTTCGCGGCGGTCATGGGCGAGCTGGCGGCGCTCGAGGACCAGCGCTTCTTCGAGCGGCCCCACCACTTCGACCTGCTGACCGCGGCGGCCTTCTCCTGGTTCAGCCAGGAGGCGGTGGACGTGGCGGTGGTGGAGGTCGGGCTGCTCGGCCGCTGGGACGCCACCAACGTGGCCGACGGCCAGGTGGCGGTGGTGACCAACGTGGGCAAGGACCACACGGACGGCACCGGCGACTGGCGCCGGCGGGTGGCGGCCGAGAAGGCCGGCATCATCAAGCCCGGCAGCCACCTGGTGCTGGGCGAGGCCGATCCCGCCCTGCGGCCGGTGTTCGCGGCCGAGGGTGCCGCCGCCACCTGGGTGCGCGACGACGACTTCGGCGTGGTGGCCGACCGCCACGCGCTGGGCGGCCACGTGGTCGACCTGCGCACCCCGCACGGCCTGCTGGAGGAGGTCTTCCTGCCGTTCCACGGCTCCCACCAGGCGCAGAACCTGGCGGTGGCGGTGGCGGCGGTGGAGGCGTTCTTCGGGCGCCCGCTCGATCCCGAGGTGGTGGCCGAGGCGCTGGGCGACCTGCGGCTGCCCGGCCGCTTCGAGGTGCTGCACCGGGCCCCGCTCGTGATCCTCGACGGCGCCCACAACCCCGACGGCGCCCGGGCCGCGGGGGCCACGCTGGCCGAGGAGTTCGAGGTGGCGGGCACCCGCCACTTCGTGCTGGGGATGCTCACGGGCCGGGACCTGGGCGAGATGCTGGACGGCCTCGGCGTCCGTGCCGGCGACCGGGTGATCGCCACCGCCGCGGCCACGCCCCGGGCCGCCCCACCCGCCGACCTGGCCAAGCTGGCCGAGGACGCGGGCGCCACCGTAGAGGTGATCCCCGACGTGGGCGAGGCGGTGGGTGCCGCCTGGCGGGCCGCCGAGGCGGCGGGCGAGGGCGACATGGTCATGGTGTCGGGGTCGCTCTACACCGTGGGCGACGCCCGCACCGCCTGCCGGCGTCTGGGCCTGGTCTCGTGACGCAGGTGTGAGCGGCCTCGCCCCAGGGCGCTAGACCATCGGTCGTGTCCCTCCGCGGCTTCGCCGACGCCCGCATCGCCGCCGGCGAGGCCACGTACTACGTCCAGCAGGGCGGCGCCGGCCCGCCGGTGCTCCTGCTACACGGCTTTCCCCAGACCCACATCTGCTGGCGTCACGTCGCGCCCGCCCTCGCGGTCGCCGGCCATCGCGTGCTGGCCGCCGACCTGCGGGGCTACGGGGCGTCGACCGCCCCGCCGGGCGGACCGCACGGCGAGGGCTACACCAAGCGGGAGATGGCCGCCGAGCTGGTCGGGGTGATGGCGGAGGAGCGGCTGGTCGGCGCCGATCCCGGGGCGCTGATCGACCACGCCTTCGACACCTGGACCAGCCGTCCCGAGGCCGTGGACGAGGCCGCACGGCGGGCCTACCGCGCCGCGCTCACCCCGGGGGCGATCGCCGCCATCTGCGCCGACTACCGGGCCGCCTTTCACATCGACCGCCGCCAGGATGCCGAGGACCGGGCCGCGGGGCGCCGGATCGAGGTCCCGCTGCTCGTGGCGGTGGGTGCCGATGAGGACCAGCTGGGCGACGCCGCCGACGTTTGGCGCCCGTGGGCGGCCCGGCTCACAGCCACCCGGGTGCCGGGGGGCCACTTCGTGCCGGAGGAGGCGCCCGAGCCGCTGGTCGCGGCGCTGGCCGCGTTCCTCGCCGGAGCCTGATTTCGGCGAGGGGCGCGGGCCGCCTACCCTCCACCGATTGTGAAGAACCGCAGCTTCGTGATGTGCAAGCCCGACGCGGTCGAGCGCGGCCTGGTGGGCGAGATCATCGCCCGCCTCGAGCGCAAGGGCCTGACCCTGGTGGCCGCCGACCTGCGCCAGGTGTCGCTGGACCTGGCCCGCGAGCACTACGACGAGCACCGGGACAAGCCGTTCTTCGGCGACCTGGTCGACTTCCTGACTCGCTCGCCGGTCCTCGCCATGGTGGTCGAGGGCCCGGAGGAGAACACGTATTCCCTGGTCCGCAAGCTGGTGGGCGCCACCAAGGTGGACGACGCCGAGCCCGGCACCATCCGGGGCGACTTCGCCACCATCACGACCGAGAACCTGGTCCACGCCAGCGACGGCCACGACTCCGCCGCCCGTGAGATCGGCCTCTGGTTCCCCGGCCTCAGCTGACCGTGAGGTCGTCGCCGGCCGAAAACCGTAACCGGAGGGTCGCTCTCGGGCCCCCGGCCGTTCGTTAACCTACGGCAAGCCCTCCCACCAAAGCAGCGGAGGACCGCCACCGCATGCCCGACAACTTCTTCTCCTCCCTGACGGGTCGGGACATGGCCGTCGATCTCGGCACTGCCAACACCGTCATCTACGTGCGCGGCAAGGGCATCGTCCTCAACGAGCCCTCTGTCATCGCCATCAACGTCCGCGACGGCAAGCCCGTGGCCGTCGGCATCGACGCCAAGCGGATGATCGGCCGCACCCCGAGCCACATCGAGGCCATCCGCCCGCTCAAGGACGGCGTCATCGCGGACTTCGAGATCTGCGAGAAGATGCTCAGCTACTTCATCCGCAAGGCCCACAACCGGCGTTGGGGCAAGCCCCGCATGGTGATCTGCGTGCCCTCGGGCATCACCGGCGTCGAGCAGCAGGCCGTTCGGGAGGCCGCCGAGTACGCCGGCGCCCGCAAGCCCGCCTACATCATCGAGGAGCCCATGGCCGCGGCCATCGGCGCCGGGCTGCCGGTCCAGGAGCCGGCGGGCAACATGATCGTCGACATCGGCGGCGGCACCACCGAGGTGGCCATCATCTCCCTCGGCGGCATCGTCACCAGCCAGTCGGTGCGGGTGGCGGGCGACGAGCTGGACGAGGCCATCATCAACTTCGTGAAGAAGGAGTACGGCCTGGCCATCGGCCAGCGCACCGCCGAGGAGGTCAAGATCGCCCTGGGGTCGGCCTGGCCCCTGCTGGAGGAGCTGCACGCGGAGATCCGCGGCCGCGACCTCATGACCGGGCTGCCCAAGACCATCGTGACCACCACCGACGAGATCCGCGAGGCGATGGAGGAGCCGGTGTCGGCCATCGTCGACGCGGTCAAGGTGACCCTGGACAAGACGCCGCCCGAGCTGGCGGCCGACGTCATGGACAAGGGCATCTACATGGCCGGTGGCGGGGCGCTGCTCAACGGCCTCGACGCCCGTCTCCACCACGAGACGGGCATGCCCGTGGTCGTGGCCCCCAACCCGCTGCACGCGGTGGCCGTGGGGTCCGGCCAGTCGCTGGAGGAGTTCGACGCGTTGAAGTTCCTCTTCTCGTCCACCGGCTACTGACCCGTGGCCATCTCGCCGCCGACCGGATCCCGGACCCGGCTCGCCGTCCTGGTGGCCGCCTCGGTCACGCTGGTGACGCTGGGCCTGCGCGACGCACGCCGGTCATCCGCGACCTGCGGGAGGGGGCGGCCACCGTCACCGACCCCATCGAATCGGCCGTCGACACCGCCACCCGGCCCGTGCGCAACGCCTGGCACGGCGTCAGCGACTACGACGACCTCAAGGACGAGAACGAGCGCCTGCGGGACCAGCTGGAGGAGGCCGGCGCGGCCGACATCAGCGGCACCGACGCCGAGCGGCAGCTGGCCGACCTGTCCCTCGTGCTCGACCTGCCCTACGCCACCGACATCCCCAAGGTGGTGGCGCGGGTGGTCTCGGGCCCGCGCTCGAACTTCTCCCACACGGTCGAGATCGACAAGGGCAGCGACGCGGGCCTGGCGATCGGGATGCCGGTGGCCACGGGGGCGGGCCTGGCCGGCCGGATCACCCAGGTCACGGCGACCAGCGCCACGGTCGACCTCATCACCGACCCCGAGATCCGCGTGGGCGTGCGGCTGGCCTCCACCGGCGACCTGGGCACCGCCCGCGGCCAGGGCCGTGGCGACCCGCTGGTGGTCGACTCGTCCATCGGCCCGCGGGTGCAGATCGCCGAGGGGACCGGCGTGGTCACCAGCGGGGTGGACCGCAGTGTCTACCCGCCCGGCATCCCGGTGGGCACGGTGTCCTCCACCCGCACCGGCTCGGGCGGCCTGGCGCTGGAGCTGGTGATCGAGCCGTCCGTCGACTTCGACCGCCTGTCGTACCTGACCGTCCTGCAGTGGCAGCCCGGGTGAGGCCGTGACGACCCGGGGCAAGCTGGTCCGGGCGGCGCTGGTCCTGGTGGCCGCGCTCGTCCTGCAGGTCACGGTGCTGGCCGACCTGCGGGTGCTGGGGGCGCTGGGCGACCTGATGCTGGCGCTGACCGTGGCCGCGGGGCTGACCGGCGGGGCCGACCGGGGGGCGACCTGGGGCTTCGCCACCGGCGTCCTCTACGACCTGATGCTGGACACCCCGTTCGGGCTGTCGGCCCTGACCTACGCGCTGGTCGGCTACGCCGTGGGCCTGGCCGGCTCCGCGCTGATGCGCACCAGCGGCTGGTGGCCGGTGGGCGTGGCCGCGGTGGCCGGCGCGGTCCAGGCCACGCTGTACATCGCGCTGGCCAACCTCCTGGGCGACTCCTTCCCCTTCGCCCACCTGCCGGCGATCGCCCTGGTGATGGCCGGGTGGTGCGCGCTCCTGGTGCTCCCGCTCATCCGGGTCATGTGGTGGGTCCACGGCCACAACGAGCCCGATCGCCTCGAGGTCCTCCTGCGGTGAGCCCGGATCACTCGCACGTGCCCCGGCTGCGGTTGTCGGTCATCGCCATCGTGGTGACCGCGCTGTTCGCCTCGCTGTTCGCCCGGCTCTACGACCTGCAGATCGTCGGGGCGGGCAGCTACCAGCTCAAGGCCGAGGCCAACCGCGTCCGGGAGGTCCAGATCCCGGCGCCGCGGGGGCGCATCCTCGACCACAACGGGAAGGTCATGGTCGACAACCGGGTGGCCGTGGTGGTGGCCATGGAGCGCAACAGCTTCGACGAGCTGTCCGACCAGCGCCAGGTCGATCTGCTCAACAACCTGTCCTCGACCCTGACCGCCTACGGCCACCCCATCACGCCCGACGAGATCCGCTCGCGGGTGGCCGACGTGCGCTACAGCCGCTACGCCCCGGTGCCCCTGGCCGCCGGGGTCCCGGAGGACCTCAAGATCTACTTCGAGGAGCGGGCCGCCGACTACCCCTCGGTCGTGGTCGAGCGCACCGCCCTGCGGGCCTATCCCTACGGCCCCCTGGCGGCGCACATCCTCGGCTACGTGGGCAAGATCAACGACACCGAGCTGGCCGCCCAGGCGGGCAACGCGGCCAAGCCGTACACGCTCAACGACGAGATCGGCAAGAGCGGCGTCGAGCAGACCTACGAGGCCTGGTTGCGGGGCACGCCCGGCCTGCGCCGCATCGAGGTCGACGCCGAGGGCAACCCGGTGCGGGTCATCAGCGAGCGCCCGCCGCGGGCGGGCGACGACCTCTTCCTCACCATCGACGCCGACCTGCAGGCGCTGGCCGAGCAGAAGGTGCAGCAGGGCCTGGCCGACGCCCGGGCCCGGCCCAACCGCGACGGCAGCCGCAACAACGGCACCACCGGGGCGGCCGTGGTGCTCGACCCCAACAACGGCCAGGTCCTGGCCATGGCGTCGTACCCGTCCTACGACCCCGCCATCATGGCCGACGGCGTGACCGAGTCGGAGTGGGCTTACCTCAACGACCCGGCCAACCACTCGCCGTTCAACAACTGGGCCATCCAGGGCCAGTGGGCACCCGGCTCCACCTACAAGCTGTTCGTGGGCTACGCGGCCCTGATGGCCGGGGTTATGACCCCGGAGAAGGTGTACCGCGACTCGGGCGGCTACACGCTGGCCAACTGCCGCGGGCCCCACTGCTTCTGGCGCAACGCCGGCGGCGCGTCCTACGGCAGCGTGAACATCAGCCGGGCGATCACCGTGTCGTCCGACGCCTACTTCTACAACGTCGGCGCCCAGTTCTGGCTGCAGAGGGACCGCTACGGCGGCGACGAGGGGCTGCAGAGCCGGCTCACGCCCTGGGGCCTCGGCTCGCCCAGCGGCATCGCGCTGACCAGCGAGCGACCCGGCCGGGTGCCCACGCCGGCCTGGAAGGTCGACTACGGCGGCCGGGACCCGGTGTGGCGGGCCGGTGACAACATCAACATGGCGATCGGCCAGGGCGACGTGCTGGTCACCCCGCTGCAGCTGGCCAACGGCTACGCCACCTTCGCCAACGGCGGGACCCGCTACGTCCCCCAGATCGCCCTGCGGGCCGAGGCGTACCAGACCGGCCAGGTCACCCAGCAGTTCGACCCGGTGGTCGCCGGGCAGGTCGACCTGCCGCCCGAGGTGCGAGAGCCGCTGCTGCAGGGCCTGCTGGGCGTGCCTCGCAGCGGCACCGCCACGCGGGCCTTCGCCGGCTTCCCGCTCGACGACTTCCCCATCGCGGGCAAGACCGGCACCGCCCAGGTCAACGGGCAGCTCCGACACGGCAGTGTTCAGCGCCTTCGGCCCGGTGCCGGCGCCCCGCTACCAGGTGTCGGTGTTCCTGGAGGAGTCCGGCTTCGGCGCCACCGCCGCCGCGCCCGTGGCCCGGGCGCTGTTCGAGGCCCTGTCGGGTCAGGTGCCGCTCCAGCCCGCGGGGCCCGACGGGCTGCCGGTGGGCGCGGCCGCGGGCCTGACCGGCGACACGGCCGGCGGAGCCTACGACTGATGGCCCGCGGCACGCTCGACCTCGGTCGCATCCCGGCCCGTGAGCGGTTCGTGCGACCGCCGAGCCTCCGGGCCCGGCGCCGCGGGGAGGACACCTGGTTCCGTGACCGCGCCCCGCGGCGTGGAAGCACGTGGACCTGGTGCTGGTGGCGTGCGTGGGCGCCATATCGGTACTGGGCGCGCTCATGATCCTGTCCTCGACCCGGGGCACCGACCCCGACACCTACGACACTTCCTTCCTGCGCAAGCAGGCGCTGTTCGTCGCCGTCGGCGTGGTGTGCATGGTGGCGGTCACGCTGATCGACTACCGGCGCCTGCGGGACTTCGCCTGGCTGGCGTACGGGGGCGTGCTGGCGGCGCTGGCCCTCGTGGTCTCGGCGCTGGGGGAGGAGGTGCGGGGAACCCAGGCCTGGTTCCAGATCGGACCCTTCCAGCTCCAGCCGGCCGAGGCGGCCAAGGTGGCGGTGATCCTGGCCGTGGCCGCCGCCCTCGCCCGGCGCGAGCCGCCCCTGCGCGCCCGCCACGTGGCGTTCGCCCTGGCCCTGCTGGCCGTGCCCACGGGGCTGATCATGCTCCAGCCCGACCTCGGCACGGCGCTGGTGTTCGTGGCGATCGCCATGGGCATGTTGCTCATGGCGGGCGCTCGGCCCCGCCACATCGTGGTGCTGGTGGCCGTGGGCGTCATCGGCGTGGTGGCGGTGCTCAACTCGGGCGTGCTGGAGGACTATCGAGCGCGACCGGCTGACCCTGTTCCTCGAGCGCAACGACGAGCAGGACCTGGCCGAGCTGCAGTCGGCGGCCTACAACGCCGACCAGTCCCGGGCCACCATCGCCTCGGGCGGCATCAGCGGCAAGGGCCTGTTCGAGGGCACCCAGACCCGCCTCGGCTTCGTGCCCGAGCAGCACACCGACTTCATCTTCACCGCGCTGGGGGAGGAGCTGGGGTTCGTCGGCTGCGCCACCGCGCTGGCGCTGTTCGCGCTCATGTGCGTGCGCATCTGGCGCACGGCCCAGATCGCCCAGGACCGGCTGGGCATGCTCATCTGCGTCGGCGTGCTGTCGATGCTGGTGTTCCAGATCTTCCAGAACGTGGGCATGACCATGGGGATCATGCCCATCACCGGCATCACCCTGCCGTTCATGAGCTACGGCGGCTCGTCGATCATCGCCTCCTGGATCGCCATCGGGCTCGTGCTCAACGTGCACATGCGCCGGTTCGGCTGACTCGTCCCACACTGTGAAGTAAGCTGAACATGTGGAAGCAGCCTTACTCATCATGGTGCGGGAGGGGTTCGAGGCCGCCCTCGTCGTCGCCATCGTGTTCGCCTACCTCCGCAAGCTGGGGCGCCTCGACCTGTCCCGCGCCGTGTGGGGCGGCGTCGCCGCCGCGGTCGCCATCTCGCTGATCGTCGGCGTGGTGGTGCACACCACCGTGGGCGGCCTGGAGGGCGACGCCCGCATGCGGTCCTTCGCCGCCATCTCGGCGCTGGCGGCGGGCGTGCTCACCTGGATGATCTTCTGGATGCGGCGCCAGAGCCGGCTCATCAAGGGCGACCTGGAGCACAAGGTGGACGCCGCTCTGCGCTCCGAGCGCATCGGCTTCGCGCTGGCGGGCGTGGCGCTGGTGGCGGTGCTGCGGGAGGGCATCGAGGCCGCGCTGTTCCTGCTGGCCGTGGGCACGGACGAGGACGGGTCCGGTGTGCTCCTGGGCGCCTTCATCGGCCTGGCCATCGCTTCGCTGCTGGCCTACGCCGTCTACTGGGGCGGCCGCAAGATGCCCATGAAGGCGTTCTTCACCGTCACCGGGCTCGTGCTCATCGTGTTCGCCGCCGGCCTGGTGGCCCGGACCGTCATGTTCCTGCAGATCTCGGAGGACCTGAGCTCGCTCAACCTCAACGGGGTCTACGACTTCACCTCGATCCACTGGCTCACCAACGGCAGCGAGGTGGGCAAGTTCCTGGGCGCCATGTTCGGGTGGGACCCGCGCCCGTCGATCGAGCAGCTGGTGGCCTACTTCGCCTACCTGGTGCCGGTCACCGTCCTGTTCCTGCGGCCCGCCCGCTCGCAGGCGGCGCCCACCACCCCGGCCCCCGCCGCGGTGTCGGCCTGACGTGCCGTTATCATAACGGCAGGGCAACCCTGCTCCGCGTCACCTGGTTGCCGCGATCTGCGGGGTTCGGGGCACGGAGCGGCTCCCCGCTACCCTTGTCCCGACATGTCATCCGTCTGGTCGCAGCTCGAGCCCCATCTGGCAGGGGTGTCCAAGCCCGCCCGCTACATCGGGCTGGAGCTGGGCGCGCAGCGCTCCCGCGGCCCCCGCCGGGGCGGTGTCGTGGCTGCTCACCTACCCCGACACCTACGAGATCGGGCTGCCCAACCAGGGCCTGCAGATCCTCAACGAGATCCTGAACGAGCGCGACGACGCCTGGGCCGAGCGGTCGTACGCGCCCTGGGGCGATCTCGAAGCCGTCATGCGCCGCGAGCGCATCCCGCTGTTCTCGGTGGACACCCACCGGCCCGCGGGGGACTTCGACGTGCTGGCCTTCAACCTCTCGGCCGAGCTGACCTACACGAACCTGCTCAACTGCGTCGACCTGGCCGGCGTGCCGGTCCGGGCCGCCGAGCGCCGCCCCGAGCACCCGCTGGTGGCCGCGGGCGGGCACTGCACCTACAACCCCGAGCCGCTGGCCGACTTCCTCGACTTCGTGGTGCTGGGCGACGGCGAGGAGGTGGTGTCCGAGATCACCGAGGTGATCGCGGCCTGGAAGGCGTCCGGGCGCACCGAGGGCAGCCGCGAGGCGGTCCTGCGGGAGCTGTCCCACGTCGAGGGCGTGTACGTGCCGTCGATGTACGAGGTCGACTACGACGGCCCGCGCTTGGCCGCCATCCGACCGCGCTACCCCGACGTGCCCGAGCGGGTCGAGAAGCGCACCATCGCCGACCTGGCCGACTGGCCCTACCCCCGGCACCAGCTGGTCCCGCTGACCGAGGTGGTCCACGACCGGCTCAACGTCGAGGTGTTCCGGGGCTGCACCCGGGGCTGCCGCTTCTGCCAGGCGGGGATGATCACCCGGCCGGTGCGGGAGCGCCCGGCCGAGCAGGTCCGCACCATGGTCAGCGAGGGACTGCGCCGCACCGGCTACGACGAGGTGGCGCTGACCAGCCTGTCCACCGCCGACTTCTCGGGCATCGAGGACGTGGTGCGCGGCATCGTCGACGCCCCCTCCGCCTGCGGCCAGACCTCGGTGAGCCTGCCCAGCCTGCGGGTCGACGCCTTCACGGTCGGCATCGCGGCCCAGATCCAGAAGGCCCGCCGCACCGGGCTGACCTTCGCTCCCGAGGCCGGCACCTGGCGCATGCGCCAGATCATCAACAAGCTCATCCGGGAGGAAGACCTCTACGGCGCGGTCGAGAGCGCCTTCTCGTCCGGCTGGCGGCGGGTCAAGCTGTACTTCCTCACCGGGCTGCCGTCGGAGACCGACGTGGACACGCTCGGCATCCTCGACCTGGCCCGCAACTGCGTGGAGATCGGGCGCCGCCACACCAGGGGCGTGACGGTCAAGGCGTCGGTGGGCGGGTTCGTGCCCAAGCCGTTCACGCCCTTCCAGTGGTTCGGCCAGAACACGGCCGAGGAGCTGGGGCGCAAGATCGGGCTGCTGCGCGACGGCGCCCGCTCGGCCAAGGGCGTGCAGCTCACCTGGCACGACCCCAAGGCGTCGCTGATCGAGGGGCTGGCATCCCGGGGCGACCGGCGCCTGGGCCCGGTGGTCGAGGCCGTGTGGCGCCGGGGCGGCACGTTCCAGGAGTGGAGCGAGCACTTCCGCCTCGACCTGTGGCTCGACGCCCTGGCCGAGGCCGGGCTGGACCTGGAGTGGTACGTCTACCGCCACCGCACCGAGGACGAGGTGCTCCCCTGGGCCCACCTGTCGGCCGGCCTGCACCAGGACTTCCTGTGGCAGGACTGGCAGGACGCGCTGGCCGAGGTCGGCCTGCCCGACTGCCGGTGGACGCCGTGCTACGACTGCGGCGCCTGCACCGGCTACGGCATCGAGCACGTGGTGGCCTCCGCCACCCCGCCCGCGGGCGGCAGCCAGGGCACGGGCCAGGACCTGGCTACCGGTCACCTGCGCACCCCGTCCCCGTCACGCTCAGCCCCCGCCCCGCTGGCCGGAGCCCGCTCGTGAGCGAGCTTGTCGAGCGAACCAGAAGCACAGTGCGTTACTCGGCCCCGAGGGCCGAGCGCTCATTCGCGCAGCCCGAAGGGTGCGCCAATGAGCGGCAACGGTCCGGCGCCGCGGGTGCGCATCCGCTTCTCCAAGCACGGCAAGGTGCGCTTCACCAGCCACCGCGACCTGGCCCGCATCTGGGAGCGGGCGCTGCGCCGGGCGGGCGTCGCCGTCGCCTACAGCGAGGGGTTCTCGCCCCGCCCCAAGCTCAGCTTCGGCCTCGCCCTGTCCACCGGGCACGAATCGGAGGCCGAGTACCTCGACGTGGCCCTGCGCGATGCGCCCGGGCCCGAAGCCGTCGAGCAGCTGCCCGCGCTGCTCGCCCCGGCCCTCCCCGCGGGCGTGGAGGTGCAGGCGGCCACGGTCCTGCCGCCCGGAGCCGCATCGCTCCAGCAGGTGGTGACCAGCTGCACCTGGTACATCGAGATCGGCGACGTGGCGCCGGACGAGGTGGCCGCGGGCGTCGCCCGCGGCACTGGACTCCACCGCACTGCCGCTGACCCGATCCCGCAAGGGCCACACCGTCACCGACGACGTGCGGCCCGCCATCCTCGACGTGTGCCTGCTCGGTCCGGTGACCGAGATCGTCGCCCCGCTCGCCCCCCGGGCGACCGCTCTCGGCACCGCACTCGAAGCCGAGCTGGCCACGCAACCGCGTGGCCTGCGCCCCACCGAGCTGATCGAAGCGATCGATCCGGCCTGGGTGGTGGCAAGGGTCACACGAAGTCACCAATGGACGCTGGCCGGCGGCGCCCGGTGCGAGGTCATCGACCTCGGACCGGCAGCGACGCCGCCTCCGCACGCCGAGGCGCGTGCGTCATGAGAAGGGAACTGATCCATGTCCGAGACAGACGTTTCCGGCAGCCCGGAGGCGCCGAAGCCGGTCCCTGAGGTACCGGAAGTCCCCGCCGAAGCCCCTCCCCGGGCCGCGGCGAAACCCGACAGCAACGGCCCGTCCGCTGACGGCGACGCCGGCGCGCCCGCGGGCGAGGGCGAGGCGTCCGCCGCGGGTGGCGACCCCGCCCGCAAGCGGCGCCGCCGCGGTTCACGCGGCGGCCGCAAGCGCAGCAAGCCGCGCCCCGAAGGGGCGGAGAGCGCCACGCCCACGGACGGCGATGCGGATGGCGACGGCGAGGCCGCGCCGGCGGCCGGGGACCGCCCGGCGGCGGGCGGCCGGCGCAGCCGCGGCCACCGCGGCCGCGGGCGACGGCCGGGCTGCGGCCGGGGACCGGCCGGCCCGCGCGCGGCGCCGACGACCCGTCCGGGGCGGGTGACCGTGCGGCCGGGGGTCGGGCCGCGGGCCAGCCGAGCCGGGGTCGGGGGCGAGGCCGCACCCGCAAGGCCGCGGGCGAGGACGGGGCCGCGGGAGCGACGGGCGACGACCGCAACCCCGAGCTGCCCGACCTGCCCCGCGAGGGCCGGCCCAGCACGGTGGAGGCCGCCGAGGCGGCCCTGGTCCCCAAGGCGCCGCCGCCCAAGCCCAAGATCGGTGACACCATCTCCGCCGAGGTCCTGGCCCAGATGGCCCGCAAGGACGAGGCGCCTGCGGACGGGCGACGGCCGCAAGCGGCGCCGCCGCCGGGGCGGCCGGAGCCGGGCCAGCGGCGGCAAGCAGCCCGCCACCAAGCAGCCGGCCAAGCCGGTCGAGGCGGTCATCGCCTACGACCCCGCCGAGCTCGACGAGGAGACCATGGAGCGCCGCCGGGGCCGCGAGCGCAAGGGCCGGGCCGTGGGCCGCTACTCGATGTGCGTGCACGTCACGCCCCGGGCCACCCAGATCGCGGTGCTCGAAGGCCGCTCGCTGATCGAGCACTACGTCTCGCACCCCGCCGACGACGTGTCCCAGATCCACGGCAACGTGTACCTGGGCCGGGTCCAGAACGTGCTGCCGGGCATGGAGGCCGCCTTCGTCGACATCGGGACGCCCAAGAACGCCGTGCTGTACCGGGGCGACGTCCACTACGACCCCGAGGACGTCGAGCGCTCGGCCTCCGGGCGGCCCCGCATCGAGGACGTGCTGCGGGCCGGCCAGACCATCCTGTGCCAGGTCACCAAGAACCCGATCGGGGCCAAGGGCGCCCGCCTCACCCAGGAGGTGTCGCTGCCCGGTCGCTTCGTCGTGCTCATCCCCAACTCCTCGACCTACGGCATCTCCAAGCGCCTGCCCGACGACGAGCGCAAGCGGCTGCGGGCGATCCTCGACCGGGTCAAGCCGGCGCAGCACGGCGTGATCGTGCGCACCGCGGCCGAGAGGGTCACCACCGAGGAGATCGAGAACGACGTCCGCGGCCTGCTCGACCTGTGGTCGCAGATCGAGGCGCTGGCCAAGCGATCCAAGGCGCCCACGCTGCTGTACCGCGAGCCGGACATGGCGGTGCGGGTCATCCGCGAGGAGTTCAGCCAGGACTACCGCAGCGTGCTGATCGACGATCCCGAGCTGTTCGCCTCGGTGCGGGACTACGTGGCCTCGATCAGCCCGGAGCTGGCCGACCGGGTCGAGTACTACGACCCCGAGGCCGAGCCCCTGCCGCTGTACGAGCGCCACCACGTGCACGAGCAGCTCCACCGGGCGCTGGACCGCAAGGTGTGGCTGCCGTCGGGCGGCTCGCTCATCATCGAAGGCACCGAGGCCCTCACCGTCATCGACGTGAACACCGGCAAGAACGTCGGGCGGTCGAGCCTGGAAGAGACGGTGTTCAAGAACAACCTGGAGGCCGCGGTCGAGATCGCCCGCCAGCTCCGGCTGCGCGACGTCGGCGGCATCATCGTCGTCGACTTCATCGACATGGAGCGCAAGGACAACCGCGACGAAGTCGTCCGGGTGTTCCGCGACGCCCTGTCCCGGGACAAGACCCGCACCCAGGTGTTCGAGATCTCCGAGCTGGGCCTGTGCGAGATGACCCGCAAGCGCATCGGCGAGGGCCTCCTGGAGTCCTTCGCGGGCCGCTGCCCCGACTGCGACGGCCGCGGCGTCCTCATCGACGAGGAGCTCTTGCCGGACTGACCCCACCCGTTCTGTCAGCGCTGACCGTGCCGACGGCACGTGGGTGCTGACAGAACGGGGGTGGGGCGGCGCTCGCACGAAACCGGGCCGGTCGGGTAGGCTGTCTCGTCCCCTTCGAGGTTGGCGGCGCCCCGTGGTGCCCCGGACGAGGCAGAACGCATGTACGCAGTCATCAAGAGTGGTGGCAAGCAGTATCGGGTCGAGAACGGCCAGCAGCTCGAGGTCGAGCTGGTCGGTGCCGACGACGACGAGAACGTCGAGCTGACGCCGGTGCTGCTGGTCGACGGCGAGACGGTGCTGGCCGGCCCGAAGGCGCTGTCCAAGGCCAAGGTCACGGCCAAGGTCGTGGGCGAGGCCAAGGGCCCCAAGGTCACCGGCTTCACCTACAAGAACAAGTCGAACAACAGCCGCCGCTGGGGTCACCGCCAGCGGTACTCCACCATCGAGATCACGGGCATCAGCAAGGGCTGAGGGAGGCCGACGACATGTCCAAGACCAAGGGCGCCGGCTCCACCAAGAACGGCCGCGACTCCCACGCACAGCGCCTGGGCGTGAAGGTGTTCGACGGCACCGCCGTCAACGCGGGCGCCATCATCGTGCGCCAGCGGGGCACCCGCTTCCACCCCGGCGAGAACGTCGGCCGGGGCAACGACGACACCCTGTTCGCCCTCACGTCGGGCAAGGTCAAGTTCGGCCAGCGCAAGGGACGCAAGCTGGTCGACATCCTCCCCGGCGACTGACCGCCCCTCCGGGCGTCAGCCCGGGCGCTCCAGCGCGCCCAGCACCGAGGCGTACAGGTCGCGCTTCGAGCTCCGCGGCCATGGCCCGGTCCTTGCCGGTGAACGGCTCCAGCAGCGCCGCGGCCGTCGCGACCAGGTCGGCCTCGTCCGCCTCGGCGTGGGCGATGCCCAGGGCCAGCGCGCCCGCCGCGTCGTAGCGGCCGCCGGTGAGGATGGCCTCGTGCGCCCGGGGCTCGGGGAGCCGGGCCGTGATGAGCGCCAGCATGAAGGGGGAGAAGCGCATGCCGAGGTCGATCTCGGGCAGGCAGAACCAGCCCCGGTCACGGCGCGCCACCCGCCGGTCGTGGGCCAGGGCCAGCATGGCGCCGATCCCGAAGGCGTGGCCGTTGAGGGCCGCCGCAGTGGGGAGCGGGAAGGCCAGGATCCGCGCCAGCAGCCGCCGGCTGCGGTCGAGGAAGCCGTCGAGGTCGTCGCCCGCCAGGCCGCCCAGGTACTCCAGGTCGTAGCCGTTGGAGTAGTGCCTGCCCCCGCCCGTGGTCACGACGGCCCGGGCGTCGGGGTCGGCCTCGACCTCGTCCAGTGCCGCCGCCACGGCGGCCACGAACTCGCCGTCGAAAGCGTTGGGACCGTCGCCCAGCCGCACGACCGCGACTCCGCCGTCCATCTCGATCTTCATCGCGCGCAAGCTAGTGGACGGCCGGTGCAACGATCGCCGGCCCGCGGACAGAGATCCACCATGGATGCAGCGACGCGCTTCCGGGCGCTGTTCGAGGCGCACTACCCCCGTGTGCGGCGCTTCGCCCACCACCGCGCCCTCGTGGGTGCCGACGCCGACGACCTGGTGGCGGAGGTGTTCACCGTGGCCTGGCGGCGCCTGGACGACGTCCCGGCCGACGACGCCCTGCCGTGGCTGCTGGCCGTGGCCACCAACGTGTGGCGCAACCAGGCCCGGTCGGCCCGGCGCTACCGGGCGGCGCTGCGCCGCCTCCCCCCGCCCGAGCCCGCTCCACCGCCACCCGAGCCCGCCGACCCGGCGCTGGCCCGCGCCCTCGCCGCGCTGGGCCAGGACGAGCGCGAGATCCTGCGCCTGGTGGCGTGGGACGGCCTGACGTCCCGCCAGCTCGCCCGCGTCCTGGACGTGCCCGAGGGGACCGCCCGGTCGCGGCTGCACCGCGCCCGGCGCCGGCTGGCGGCGCGGCTGGCCGAGCCGCAACACCCGCCCGGGGACGGACAGTACGCCGCAGCCGCCCCCTACCCCGAGGAGATCCCCCATGGCCTCGACTGACACCCTGGACGAGATCTGGCCGGACGACGACGACCCGGTCCTGCGAGCGCCTGCGGGCCGCCCGCCCCGAGACGCCCCCGGCCCTGCTCGACCCCGGCGACCTGGCCGACCGCATCGTGGCCGGCGCCCCCGTGCCGGCGCCCCGGGTGCGCCCGGTGGGCCGTGGCCGCGGCCGCGGCCGCCGCGATCGTGGCGGCGGTCCTGGCCGTGGCCCCGTTCGGCTCGCCCGCGGCCGCGGGCGGCGGAAGCCATCGTCCGCGAGGCCGCCGTCGCCTCGACCTGAGGCGCTGCGGACGGGCCGGGCGGTGGTCACGTCGCCCGACGGCGCGCTGCTGTTCGGCGACGAGATGACGTACACGTTCGCCGGCGACGACCTGGGCGTCGACGGCTCGGGCGGGGGCTCCCCCTACTGGGCGCCGGGTGGTCGACGGCGAGCTGTACTTCTTCTGGAACCCCGCCGGTGGCCGGCGAGCGGGAGTGGATGCACGACATCGTCGCGAGCCGGGTACGGCGGCGAGTTCATGTTCGATCCCCGCGGCCTGCTGGCGCTGCTGGCCCCCACCGCCGGCTTCGAGCAGGCGGGCGGGGACACGGTCGACGGGGTCGAGACGACCCGCCTGCAGCCACCACGCCCGAGGCCGTCGACGCGACGCCTGCGCCTCGGGGACCTGACGATGGGTCGACAGCCTGACCACGGCCCTCGAGGTGTGGGTCGACGGGGACGATGTGGTGCGCCGAATCGACCTCACCCAGCGAATCGACGTACGGCGGCATGGTCATCGATTCCGAGGGCGAGATCCAGCCGATGGAGGAGCCCCCGCCGGTGCGCTTGTCGGTGCGGTTCACCGAGATCGGCGCCGCACTCACGGTCGAGGCGCCCGCCACCAGCCGCGACGTCGATCCCCGCTAGCCGGCCGCCCGCCTGAGAACCTGCGCCCACGGTTCGCATGCGGCGAACCGCCCCGTCATACTCGGCTCGTAGTGGCCCAGTTCATCGACGAGTGCAACCTTCACGCCAAGGGCGGCGACGGCGGAGCGGGCGCCGTCGCCTTCCGGCGTGAGGCGCACGTGGCCAAGGGCGGGCCCGACGGCGGTGACGGCGGCAAGGGCGGCGACGTGTGGCTGGTCGCCGACCACAACGTGGCCTCGCTGCTGGCGTTCAAGGACCAGCCCTTCCGCCGGGGCGGGAACGGCACCCACGGCTCCGGCCAGCGGCGCCACGGCACCTCGGGCGCCGACGTCGTGGTGCCGGTGCCCGAGGGCACGGTGGTCCGCGACCACGACGACGGCGGGGTGCTGGCCGACCTGGTTCGCGGCGGCGACCGCTACCTGGCGGCCGAGGCCGGCCGGGGCGGCCGGGGCAACGCCCGCTTCCTGTCCAACCGCCGGCGGGCGCCCGCCTTCGCCGAGCAGGGCGAGGAGGGCGAGGACCGCTGGCTGCGCCTGGAGCTCAAGCTGCTGGCCGACGTGGCGCTGGTCGGGTTCCCCAACGTGGGCAAGTCCACCCTGATCAGCCGCATCTCGGCGGCCAAGCCCCGGGTCGCCGACTATCCCTTCACCACGCTGGAGCCCCACCTGGGCGTCGTGCGCATGGACGACGGCGTCGAGTACGTGGTGGCGGACGTGCCCGGGCTGATCGAAGGCGCCAGCGAGGGCAAGGGCCTGGGCCACCGCTTCCTGCGCCACATCGAGCGGGCGCGGGTGCTGTGCGTGCTGGTGGACCTGGCGCCGGTGGCCGAGCGCCCGCCCGCCGAGCAGCTGCGCGGTGCTGCTGGACGAGCTGGAGACCTACGAGCCCGAGCTGGCCCGGCGCCCGCGCCTGGTGGTCGGCAGCGCGGGCCGACCTGGCGACGGGCGGCGGAACGAGGGTCCGACGTGGGCGTCGACCTCGACCTGCGCATCTCGGCGGTGACCGGCGAGGGGATCGCCGAGCTGCGGGGGCGGCTGGCCACCACGGTGGGTGAGGCCCGGGCCGCACAGCCGCCGCCCGAGCAGTTCGTCGTCCACCGGCCGGGGCGCGAGGGCTTCCGGGTCGAGCGGGAGGGCGGCGGCTGGGTGGTCGAGGGCCGGGAGGCCGACCCGCGCCGTGGCCCTGTCCGACCTGACCCGGTCCGACGCCCTGGCCGAGGCCCACCGCCGGCTGCGGCGCCTCGGCATCGACAGGGCGCTGGCCCGGGCCGGGGCCCAGCCGGGCGACAGCGTCCGCATCGGCGTGCTGGTGTTCGACTACGAGGACGAAGAGGGCGCGCCGTGATCGTCGTGGCCAAGGTGGGGTCGTCGTCCATCACCGGCGCCGCGCGGGGAGATCGACGAGTCGGCCATAGCCAAGTTCTGTGCCGACGTGGTGGCGCTGCGGCGACGCGGGCCACCGGGTGGTCATGGTGACCAGTGGGGCCATCGCCGCAGGCCTGCCCGCCCTCGGCCTGTGCGGGGCACGGCCCCGGGACGCCGTGACGCTCCAGGCGGCCTCGGCGGTGGGGCAGAGCCGGCTCATGCGGGTCTACGACCGGGCGCTGGCCGACGGCGGGCTCATCGGGGGCCAGGTGCTGCTCGCCCCGCTCGACTTCATGGTGCGCCAGCAGTACCTGCACGCCCGCTCCACCCTCACCCGCCTGCTGGAGCTGGGCGTGGTGCCGGTGGTCAACGAGAACGACGCCATCGCGGACGACGAGATCCGCTTCGGCGACAACGACCGCATGGCCGCGCTGGTGGCCCACCTGATCAGCGCCGACCTGCTGGTCCTGCTCACCGACCAGCCCGGCCTGCTCACCGGTGACCCCCGTTCCGACTCCCAGGCGTCGCTCATCGAGGAGATCGTGGAGGTCGACCACACCCTGGAGCGCATGGCCGGGCGGCGTGGGCAGCGACCGGGGGAGCGGCGGCATGGCCTCCAAGCTGGCGGCGGCCAAGATCGCGGCGTGGTCCGGGGTGCGGGCCGTGATCGCCCAGGCCGACCGGGAGAACGTGCTGGTGGAGGCCGTGTCCGGCCGGACCGGGGTGGGCACCGTGGTGGTGCCCCGCAGCCGCCGGCTGCCCGCCCGCAAGCTGTGGATCGCCTTCGCGGTCGGCTCGATGGGCATCATCGTGGTGGACGAGGGGGCCAAGCGGGCCCTGCTGGAACGGGGCGTCTCGCTGCTGCCCGCGGGGGTGACGGGCGTCAAGGGCGGCTTCGAGGCCGACGACGCGGTGGAGATCGCGGGGCCGGACGGCGTGGTGTTCGCCAAGGGCCTGTGCCGCCTCGACGCGGTCGGGCTGCGGGAGGTGGCGGGCCTGCGCACGTCCGAGCTGCCGGAGGGGGTCGCCCACGAGGTGGTCCACCGCGACGACCTCGTAGTCCTGCCCTGAGCGAACATGGGGCCATGACCGAGCCGGCGGCGCCGACCCAGGACCCCGAGGCCGCGCCGCCTGCCCGCGCGGCGCCGCTGCCTCGTGCGGCCCTGGTGTTCGCGGGCGTGGCCCTGGCCGGCGGGCTGGTGCGCTGGTGGCAGGTGCACGGGGCGGTCACGCTCCGCTGGAACGACACCACCGACTTCCTGGACAGCGCCCGGGCGCCGTGGTTCAGCCAGGAGCTGTGGCTGGGGCCGCGCCCGCCGCTCACGCCGGTCGTGCTCAAGCTGGTCGACGGCGACCTGCGCCTGTTCATCGCCTTCAGTGCGTGGTGGCTGCGCTGTGCTGGGCGGCGCTGGCGGCCTCGGTGTGGACCGTGGTGGGCGGGCGCCGGGGCGCGGTACCTGGCTGTCGGGCTGGTCGTGGCCTTCTCGCTCACCGTCCCGGTGGTCATGTGGGACCAGTCGGCGCTGTCCGAGTCCCTGGCCGTGTCGCTGCTCGCTCTGCTGGTGGCGGCGGGCCTCCAGGTGGCGGCCCGGCCCTCCCTGGGCGCGGTCGTCAACCTCCTGGTGGTGGCGGCGGTGTGGCTGCTGGTACGGGACAGCCCGGCGGTCGTGGCCCTGCTGGGCGGCGCCACGCTGGCCGGCGTGCTGGCGGTCCGCTGGCTGCGCGCCCGCCGCCGGGGCGAAGCCCGGGCCGGCCCTGCGCACGCCCGCTCGCCGCCCTGGCCGTCGGCGCGCTGGTGCTGGGCCTGGCGGCCACCGCCGCCTCCGGCCACGGCCGGCGCCACGTGTACCCGCTGCGCAACGTCATGGAGGTCCGGGTCCTGCCCTATCCCGACCGGGTCCGCTGGTTCGCCGACCACGGCATGCCCCAGGCCGAGGAGTTCCTGGGCGACCGGCGCCCGGCAGGCGGTGGAGGAAGCCGGGACGGGCGCCGGTCATCTACATCGCCGACGAGGACCGCGAGATGGGCCGGTGGTTCGCCTGGCTGGCCCACGACGGCCGGGCGACCTTCACCCGCTGGGTGGCGACGCATCCGTGGTACGTGCTGGACGAGCCGCTCCGGTCCCCCGAGCGCACGTTCAACAACGCGGGCGGCGACCGGGGCTTCTACGCCGCCGCCGACCAGCGCCGGGTGCCGCTGGTCGACCGCGTGCTGGCCCCGCAGACGCGGCTGGTCGTCGCGGTGGCGCTGCTGGCCGCGGGCTACGCCATCGGCCGGCGGCGGGTCACCCCCGCCCTGGTGACGGGGGCGGTGACCGCGGCGCTCGCCGTGCCCCACGGGCTGCTGGCGTGGCACCTCGACGGGATGGAGACGGCCCGCCACCTGGTCGTCCCCGCCCTGCAGTTCCACCTCGGGGTGCTGCTGCTCGTGATCGGGCTGCTCCCGGCTGCGGTACGGTCCGGGGATGGCTGACGAGACGCCGCTGTCGATCCACCACCCCGAGGCCGTCGCCGTCGGCGGGGTGGTGGTCATCCAGGAGATCTTCGGGGTCACGCGACCACATCGAGGACGTGTGCCAGCGCCTGGCGCACGCCGGCTGGCTGGCGGTGGCGCCCCACCTGTTCTGGCGCAGCGGCGACCCGGTCGTGGCCACCGACGACTTCGCCACCGCCCTGGCGCACACGGGCAAGCTCACGGCCGACAGCATCCTCAGCGACGTGGACGCGGCCCTGGCCTACATCCAGGACGCCGGCTTCCCCCTCGACGCCGCCGGCATCGTCGGGTTCTGCATGGGCGGCAGCGTCGCCTTCGCGGTCGCGACCCAGCGCCCCATCGGCGCCGCGGTCACCTACTACGGCGGTGGCATCACCGAGGGCCGCTTCGGGTTCGCGCCCATGGCCGAGGCCGCGCCCGGGCTGACGGTCCCGTGGCTGGGCCTGTACGGCGACCAGGACGGCAGCATCCCCGGCGACCAGGTCGAGCTGCTGGCCGAGGCCGCCGGCCGGGCCGAGGCCCCCACCGAGGTGATCCGCTATCCCGACGCCGGTCACGCCTTCAACCGTGACGGCGGCCCCTCGTTCCACCAGGCCTCCGCCGAGGACGCCTGGCACCGCATGCTCGACTGGTTCGCCGACCACATCGCCACCGGCGCCACCGAGACGCTCTAGGTCTATCCGGCTAGCAGGTTCGAGACGCTCTGGGTCTATCCGGCTAGCAGGTTCGAGACGCTCTAGGTCTATCCGGCTAGCAGGTTCGAGACGCTTTAGGCGCCGGGGTCGGGGATGCCCAGGTCGAGGTTGGGCTGGTCCAGGCCGCCGTCGGCCTCGATGACCTTGCCGGTCAGGTAGGCGCCGGCGTCGGAGGCCAGGAACAGCACGGTGGCGGCGATGTCGTCGGGATCGCCCAGCCGGCGCAGCGGGGTGGCGGCCTCCATGGACCCGCGGGTGCTGTCGTCCGCCAGCACGAAGTCGAGCGCCGAGGTGGCCACCGAGCCGACGGCGATGGCGTTGACCCGCACGGTGGGGGCCAGGTCGCGCGCCGCCAGCCGGGTGTAGTGGGACAGGGCGGCCTTGGCGGTGCCGTAGGCCAGGTAGCCCCGCCCGCTGACCCGGCCCATGACCGAGGAGATGTTGACCACCGCGCCCGACCCGCCGGCCCAGCAGCAGCGGCAGGGCGGCCCGGGTCAGGGCGTGGGCGGTGGAGACGTTGAAGTGGAACGCCTCCTCCAGGTAGCGGGCCGAGGTGTGCTCGAAGGGCCGGGGCATGGCCCCGCCCACGTTGTTGACCACCACGTCGAGGCGGCCGAAGGCGTCGGCGGCGGCACTCGGCCAGGCCCGCGACGGCCTCGAGGTCCGACAGGTCCGCCTCCACCGCCACGGCTCGGCGGCCCGCGGCCTCGATGCGCTTGGCCACCTCGGCCAGCTCGGACCCCGTGCGGGAGGACACCACGACGTCGGCCCCCGCCTCGGCCAGCGCCACGGCGGTGGCGGCGCCGATGCCCCGCCCACCCCCGGTCACGACGGCGGCGCGCCCGTCGAGCCGGAACCTGTCCCAGATCATCCGGTGACCCTAGGGCAGGGCGTGCTGTCGCACCCAGGCGTGCATCGCGATGCCGGAGGCGACGCCCGCGTTGATCGACCGGGTGGAGCCGAACATGGCGATCGAGCACACCAGGGTGGCCGCCTCCCGGGCCGCGGCCGACAGCCCCGGGCCCTCCTGGCCGAACAGCAGCAGGCAGCGGCGGGGGAGCGCGGTGGTCTCCAGGGGGACCGACCCCGGCAGGTTGTCCACCCCCACCAACGGCAGGTCCTCGGCCGCGGCCCAGGCCACGAGATCCTCGATGGTCTGCGTGGTGCACGACGTGCTGGTAGCGCTCGGTCACCATGGCGCCGCGCCGGTTCCAGCGCCGCCGGCCCACGATGTGGACCGCGGCGGCGCCGAACGCGTTGGCGTTGCGGACCACGGTGCCGATGTTGAGGTCGTGGCGCCAGTTCTCCACCGCCACGTGGAAGGGGTGCCGGCGCCGGTCGAGGTCGGCGACGATCGCCTCGACCGTCCAGTAGCGGTAGCGGTCGACCACGTTGCGCCGGTCGCCCCGGGCCAGCAGCTCGGGGTCGAGGCGGTCGTCGTCGGGCCAGGGCCGGGCATGGGGGCCGACCCCGACCCCGTCGAGGGCCGGCTCGCTGCCCGGGGAGGCTGTCGCCCTCGCCCTCGTCGGCCAGTCAGGCCCCCGTCGCGGGCGTCTCGCCCGCGGTGGTGGCGGTGCCCGGGGCGTCGGTGGGCGTGGCGTCGGCCGGCGCCGCGCTCGATCTGGCCCGCCTCGGCCGGGGCCGCGAGCCCCAGCTGGTTGCGGATCTGGGCCAGGCGGGCCTGGGCCTCGCTGTTGATCGACGCCTGCTCGACCTCCAGCATGCGGGCCTCCACCGAGCTCTCGGTGAGCTCGGACATGCCCTTGGCCTTGGCGTAGCGGGCCTCGATCTTGTCGCGCACCTCGTTGAGCGTGGGCACGTCCTGGCCCACGGTCTCCGACAGCGAGGTCATCGCCGTGTTCATCTGCTCCTGCATCTTGGCCTGGTCGAGCTGGGAGAGGAGCTTCTGGCGCTCCGCCAGCTTGGCCTGCAGGGCGGCCGAGTTCTGCTGCACCGCCGACTTGGCCTGGTTGGCCGCCTCGGTGGACTGGAGGTGGAGCGCCTTGAGGTCCTCGACCTCGCGCTCCAGGGCGATCAGCCGGTTGGCGAAGCTCTCGGCCGTGACCGTGTACTGGGTGGCCTTGGTCGGGTCGCCGGTCTTGGCCGCCTCGTCGGCCATGAGCACGGCCTGGCGGGCGTTGGCGCCGACCTTCTCGAGCTCGCCCATGGAGCGGTTGAGGCGCATCTCGGTCTGCTTCTGGTGGGCGATGACGTTGGCGGCCTGCTCCTTGAGGCGCCGCTGCTGCTCCTGCGCCTCGGTGATGGCCTGCTCGAGCTGAATCTTCGGGTCGGCCCGCTCGTTGAAGTCGGAGGACAACTTCGCCGTCAGGTACGCCCACCACCGTCGGAAGACCTTGAACATGCCCTGCACCCTACGCCCACGCGAGGGGCCTGACGACGGCGACCCGCCGGTGGCGGGTCGCAAGGTGCTGTCGGCCGAGCCGAGCTGTGGAGCCGGTGGTCGGCCTCCAAATCCCCACGCGTAGGCCGCCATGTGCGCGCCACCCGCTCGGCCCGGGATTGTGGTCAGCGCCGCGCCGGGCCAGCAGGCCCTGGAGCCGGGCCACGGTGGCCAGGGACTCGGGCACCTGCTGCCACCAGGTCACGGCCACGTAGGCGGCCGCCGCCGGGCCGCACACGAACGCCGCGGCGATCAGGTTGGGGAGGCCGCCGAACAGCAGCTCGCACAGGAAGGCCACCGCGGCCGTGGCCGCGCAGCCGAGGGCGATCTGGTTGAGCCAGCGCCCGGCCATGTGGGTGCGGCCCACCCGCCAGGCCAGGGCGGTGCTCAGCAGCCGGTACTCGATCCAGTCGGAGATGCTGGCGCCCAGCGCCAGGCCCACGATCCCGAGGTGGGGGATGTCGGCCACGTTCGCCCGCACCGAGTCGGGCAGGGGGCCGAAGGCGAAGATGTCGCCCCAGCCCTCGATCCCGTTCGGGCCCACGAACAGCCGGTCCAAGGGGAACATGAACACCACGCCGATCACGGCGGCCAGCACCACGCCGATCACGCCCAGGCGGGCGGGCGTGCGGGCGTCGTCCAGGGCGTAGAGGCCGTTCTGGAGCAGGCGGGCGGCGGTGACCGGCAGCAGGCCCATGGACAGGAACGCCAGCGTCAGCCACACCGCGATGGTGTCGGCCGAGTTGAAGCTGCCCCGCTCGAACACGGCCGCCACGATCACGTCGCCCACCACGATGAACAGCGTGGCGGTGGGGGCCACGTACCAGGCGATGCGGGCCATGCTGTCCTCCAGCCGCAGCCGGAAGCGCCGCCGGGTGTCGGGGTCGTGCACCTCCACCTGGGACAGGTCGGGCAGCTCGGCCGCGGCCACGCTCACGCCGAACAGGCTCACCGGCAGCAGGTACAGCACCATGGCGTAGGTCAGCGACGACACCGCGCCGGTCACCAGCAGGCTGGCCAGCAGCAGGTCGACCCAGCCCATGATCTGGATGGCGCCCCGGCCGAGGAGGACCGGCACGAAGCGGGACAGGACGCTGCGCACCCAGGCGTCGGCGGTGTCGAGGCTGAGCCGGATCTCGCCCAGCAGGCGGCGCACCGGCCCGATCTGCACCCCGAACTGGAGGATCCCGCCGGCCAGCACGCCCCAGGCCAGGGCGACCGCCAGGTCCTCCTTCTGGTCCAGCGTCTCGTAGCCGCCCACCACCAGCACCCCGGCCAGCAGCGCCACGATCTGGGCCACGTTCCACAGCACCGGCGCCACGTAGGACAGGAAGAACTGGCGGTGGCTGTTGAGCACGCCCAGGCACCAGGCCGACAGCACCAGGAAGCCGATGCCGGGGAACATGATGCGGGTGAGCTGGACCGTGAGGTCGTAGGTCTCGTCCGTGTAGCCGGGCACCAGGATGCGGGTGAGCGGCGCCGCGAACACGATGCCCACCACGCTGATCGCCCCGGTCACCGCGATGAGCAGGCCGGCGATGGCGCCCGCCACCTTCCCCGCCTCCTCGTCGCGCCCCTCGGCCCGCAGGCGGGCGTAGACGGGGATGAACGAGGCCGACAGCACGCCCTCGCCCAGCAGGTTCTGCATGAGGTTGGGGATGCGCAGCGCGGCCTTGAAGGCGTCGGCCGGGCCGCCCACGCCCAGGAACGCGCCGATGACCACCTCGCGGATCAGGCCCGCGCAGCGGGACAGGAAGATGCCCGCCGCCACCAGGAACGATCCCCGCGCGCTGGAGGGCGGGGGCTCCCGGGCGGGCGGCTCCGCCTCGCCCTCGGGCGGCTTGATCGGCGGCGCCGGGCCCTCCGGCGGGGGCACCGGCCGGGGCGGGAGCACCACCGGCGGCATCGCGTCGGCCGGCATGGCGCCTTCGTCGATGACGATGGCCTGGTGCTCGCCGGTCATCCACGGCGCCAGGGGCTGGTGGATCACGCCCGGCGACTCGGCCGCCAGGCCGAAGACGTCCTGGTGGACCGCGAGCTCGGTCGTGGGCGCGTCCGGCTGGTAGAAGCCGCGGGCGCGCTCGCGGTTGGCGGCGCCGTACTCCGGCGCCGGGCCCGGCCGCGGCCGGCGGTCCGGTGCGGGCGGGATCGTGCCGTTGTCGCGGGCGTGGGGATCGTCGGGCACGCGCCGGTTCACGGGCGCCTACCGGGGCTCGCCGCCCGAGATGTCGCCGCGGGCCGCGGCGTCGGTCTCCTCCAGCGCCAGGCGCAGGGCCTCGATCTCGGTGACCAGCTCGTCCACGTCCTGGCCCAGGCCGTCGACGCTCCCGCCCGCCTGGGCGTGGGCGGACAGCTCTAGGGTGCGGGCCACGGCCTCGTCGAGCCCGGCGTCGAGCAGCCGGAGCTGGTCGCGGGCGTTGGCGATCACGCCGTCCAGCCGGGCGGCCGTCGCCCGCTGGCCCTCCAGCGACTGCACCACCCGGTCGCCCGCGGGGTCGGCCCCGGGCTCGCCGGCCTCGCCCGCCTCGCGGAGCTGGCGGTCGACCGCGGCCGAGGTCGATGCCCCGGCGGGCCTGGACCAGCGCCTCGCCCCGCTGGGCCACCTGCCACGACTCCTCGACGCCGGTCTCCACCCGGGCCGCGATCTCCCGCAGGCGGTCCCGCAGCGGGCCCGGCGGCGCCCGCTCGGCCGCCTCGGCGAAGCGGGTGCGGGCCTGGAGCGCGTTCTGGACGTAGCGGCGCCAGGGGTCGTGCAGCGTGAACGGGTCGATGCGGGGCCGGCGGGGCGGCCGCGGCACCAGCCGCCACACGTTGGCCAGCCACACCACCAGGCCAGGAGGATCAGCGCCGCGGGAAGGGGCAGGCCGGCGACCACGGCCACCACGGCTGCGCCCACCGCCAGGGCGATGCCCAGCGGGGACGCGACGGCCCGCGCCCCCTGAGGGCTGAGCAGGCGGTCGCGGAACGACTGCGGCGGCATGATGCCGTTCACGTTACGCGGGAGGACCGCCCGTCCGGCGCATCGGGCGGGCGATCCCACGCGCGGCGTGCGGTCAGTCGGCCCCGTAGCGCTCCAGGGACTCGGTGACCTTGGCCTGGGCGTCGGCCAGCGAGGACTGGATGTCGGCGTTGTCGAACAGCACCGCCTCCATGGCCGCCTCGACGTCGTCGCTGAAGTCGATGTAGGGCCCGATCAGCGGGCCGGGCTCGTCGGGGTCGGCGTCCTGGAGCTGGTCGACCGCGGGCTTGACCAGGATGCCGGCCAGGCTGTCCTGCCAGAACGCCTGGACGTCGGGCTCGTCCACCACCGACTTCACGATGGGCAGGTAGCCGGCCTGGGTGTGCCAGGCCTTGGCGTTGTCGGGCTGGAGCATGTGCTGGAGGAACTTCCAGGAACCCGGCCTGCTGGGCCGGCTCGGAGGCGTTGACGATGAAGAAGGCGCCGCCGCCCGGGTGGACCTGGCCCGACGACGAGATCCCCGGGAACGGCCCCGAGGCCGGCAGCAGCCCGCTGGGGTCGATGTTGGACACGTCCACGTCCGCGCCCAAGTCCTCGGGGGTGAGGCCGCCGCCCAGGGCGGCGGCGATGGCGCTGGACGCGGTGGACGTCTCGATCAGCATGGACGAGTCCTGGCTGGCCAGGCGCGATGTAGTGATCGACGCTGCCCTCGGTGTTGGCGAACACGTTGACCAGGCCCTCGTCGTCCATCTTGCGCAGCAGACTGGAGGATGTCGGCCGCCTCCGGGGTGTCGAACGTCGCCTCGGTGGCCAGGCCGTCGTGGCCGTTGTCGTTGTTGACCACGTCGACGCCCTCGCCGCTCATCCAGTTCTCGAACACGGCGTGGCTGACCTTGAACGAGAGCGGCTTGGGGATGCCCGCGGCCTTGAGCGCCTTGGCCGCCTCGTAGACCTCCTGCATGGTCCCCGGCGGGTCGTTGGGGTCGAGGCCGGCCCGCACCCAGTGCGCCTTGTTGTAGTAGAGGATCTGCGAGGTGACGTTCATGTAGCCCGGGTACAGCACGTCGTTGACCGAGTAGCGGGACCGCACCGCGGGCTCGATGTCGGTGAGGTCGTAGCCGTCGGCCTCCATGCACGACTGGGCCGGCAGCATCAGGTCGCTGTCGGCGATGACCTGGAGCTGGGTGTCCTCCAGGTACACCAGGTCGGGGAGCTGGCTCGTGTCGGCCGCGGCCGCGCTCTCGAACTTGCGGTACACCTCGGCGTAGGACTGGCCCTGGTCGCTGGCGGTGAGCACCACCTTGTCCTGGCTGGCGTTGAAGTTCGCCACCATCGACTCCAGCGTGTCCTTCACCGGCCCGCCGATGCCGCCGTACCACAGCGTGATCTCGGTGGGACCGTCCGCGTCCTCCAGCGCCTGCAGGGGGCACTCGGGCAGCGTGACCTCGCCGTCCTCGGCCACCACCTGCTCGCCGCCCCCGCCCGAGGTGGGCGGGTCGCTGCAGGCGGCCGCCACCAGGGCGAAGAGCGCGACGACGGCGATGGCGACGCGCCGGCGGGCGAAGAGCGACATGGTGCCTCCTCGGGCGGGACGGGACCCGGTCATCCCTTGACCGCCCCGGCGGTCAGGCCCCGGATGAGCTGGCGACCGAACGCCACCAGCAGCGCCACCACGGGCAGCGCCACCAGCAGCGCGGCGGCGACGCTCCGGTTGTTCTCGGCCACGTTGGTGCCGGTGATGGTGCGCAGCGCCAGCTGGGCGGTCTGTTGCTTGCTGTCGTCGATGACCGAGCTGGGCCACAGGTACTGGTTCCAGGCGCCCAGCGCGGCGATGACCGTGAACGAGGCGATCACCGGCCGGGTCAGTGGCACCGCGAAGCGCCACAGGAACGCCATGTGGCCGTAGCCGTCGAGCCGGGTGGCGTCCTGGATCTCGGGAGGCACGCCCTTGAACCCCTGGCGGATGAGGAAGGTGCCGAAGGCGGTCGCCGCGAAGGGCAGGACCAGCCCGGCGTTGGAGTTGACCCAGCCCAGCTCGCGGATGGTCTGCACGTTGGCCAGCAGCGTGACCTCGAGTGGCAGCAGCAGGGTGGCCAGGAACACCGCGAACAGGAGGTTCTTGAACGGGAAGCGCAGGAAGGCGAAGGCGTAGGCGGCCAGGATCGAGCTCACCACCTGGGCCACGGTGATCATGGTGGCGACCGTCAGGCTGCGCAGCATGGCCGGACCCAGCCGGCCGCTGTCGTAGGCGTCGTTCCACACCTGGGCCCCGAAGGCGACCACCACGATGGCGGTCACGAACAGCCCGGTGAGCCCGGCCAGCAGCAGCGGGCGCCACACCGGGCGCAGCTCCCCGAAGCCGATGACCTGGGTGGCGCCGACCAGGACCACCGAGCCCAGCCACCACAGCGGCGTGGACGGCGAGCGGTCGAGCGAGGCGGCCCAGATCTGGCCGGCCATGACCCCGGTGGCGACCGTGCCCGCGGCCACCGCCACCAGCCGGCGGGGCGTGGCCAGGGCGCGGGGATGGCGCACGCTGCCGCCCGCCACCTTGAGCTGCACCCAGGCCAGGGCGGCCACCACGATCAGGGTGCGGACGATGACCGAGAAGGCCCCGCCCGTCAGCCAGGTGCGGTCCTTCCAGGTCACGTTCACCGGGTGCAGAGGCGTCCCCGCGGCCAGGTAGTCGAACGGCGGGGACAGCGCGCCCAGCACGGCGAAGGCGAGGGGGACCAGCACGATGGCGGACAGCGCCACCAGCACCGTGTACTGGCCCGTGAGGCCCATCACCCGGCGCCGCGACGATTTGCCGATGGAGGCGGCCTTGAGCTCGCCGCGTCGAGCCGAGCACGGCGCCGTCTTCGCCCACCCGGTCGGCCACCAGCGTGTCACCGGGCATAGTGGACCCTCCGCTCCAGGATGGAGAACTGCAACGCGGTCACGGCCAGGGTGATCAAGAACAGGCCCACCGAGTACACCGCGCCGATGGTGATGTTGTCCGGCCGGGTGAGGCGGTTGATCTTGTAGACCAGCGTCTCGGTGGCGCGGACCGGCCCACCCTTGGTGAGCAGGTCGATCTGGGCGAAGGCCTGGAGGCCGTGGATCACCAGGATCACCAGCAGGAACAGCAGCACCGGGCGAGAGGAGCGGCACCGTGATGCGCAGCAGCCGGCGGGTGGGCCCGTAGCCGTCGAGCGTGGCCGCCTCCACGACCTCGTCGGGGATCGTCTGCAGGCCGGCCAGCACGATCACGAAGGACAGCCCCAGGTTCTGCCACACCGACGACAGCGACACCGCGAACATGGCCATGTCGGGGTTCGTCAGCCAGTCGACCTTGAACAGGCCCACCGTGGGGTTGAAGAACCAGAGGAACAGCACCGAGGACACGGCCACCGAGCTGGCGATGGTGGACGAGAAGATGGCCTGGAAGATCTTGATGCCCTTGAGCCGGCGGTGCGCGGCCACGGCCAGCAGGACGCCCAGGATGAGGCCGGGGGGCACGGTGTACAGCACGAACTGGAGGCTGTGCCAGGCACCCTCCCGGAAGTCCTCGCCGGTCAGCTGCTCGCGGTACTGCTTCAGCCCGACGTACTCGAAGAAGGCCCCGTTGCGGCGGCTCTCGAACGTCCCCCAGTGCACCAGGTTGAGGAACGGCCGGTAGAAGAACACGACGAAGATGATCAGCGAGGGCAGCAGCAGGACGTAGGCCAGCAGAACGTCGCGCGCGCCGGTAGCGCGGTCGCTTCCGCCTCCGCCGTGCCGGCCGCGGCCGGTCCGGCGTGGCCGCCCCCGGCGTCTCGGCGTCGGCCGGCGGCGCATCCTCCACGCCCGCGGCCTGGCGGGACTCGGCCGTGGTCACGTCAGCCTCTCGGTCGTGTCGGGGTCGAACAGGTGGACGTGGGCGGGATCGACGGCCAGCCGGGCCGTGCTCGCCCGCATCCATCGCCAGCATGCCCACCTGCCGCACGATCACCGGGGTCTCGCCGACCGAGGCGAACACCAGGCACTCGTGGCCCAGCCACTCCACCGCCCGGATCTTCTGCTCCAGAGGGCCGTCGGGGGTGATCACGAGGTGCTCGGGCCGGACGCCGACGACCAGCGGCCGTCCCTCCTCCAGCCCCGCGGCCTGGGCCGGCGTCGAGCGCCACCCGGCCGCCGCCCACGTCCACCGCGGGCCCGCCCTCGCTGGTGAAGGTGCCCGCGCAGCGTGTTCATGGGGGGCGTGCCGATGAACTGGGCCACGAACAGGTTGGCCGGCGCCTCGTACACGGCCTGGGGCGTGCCCACCTGCTGGAGCCGCCCGGCCGACATGATGGCGATGCGGTCGGCCATGGTCATGGCCTCCACCTGGTCGTGGGTGACGTACACGACCGTGGTCGTCACCCGGCGGTGGAGGTCGACCAGCTCGAGCCGGGTCTGGGCCCGCAGCTTGGCGTCGAGGTTGGACAGCGGCTCGTCCATCAGGAACGCCTGGGGCCGGCCCACGAACGCCCGGGCCAGGGCCACGCGCTGGCGCTGGCCGCCCGACAGCGCGGCCGGCTTGCGCGCCATGCAGCCCGTCGAGCGCCAGCACCCGGGCCGCCTCGTCCACCCGCTCCTGGCGCTCGGCCCGGGTCAGCTTGCGGGCGGGCCGGTCGGGGCCGTCGACGTGGTACCGGCGCACCAGCAGGGGGGACTCGATGTTCCGCTGCACGGTCATGTGCGGGTACAGGGCGTAGCTCTGGAACACCATGGACACGTCCCGGCTTCGCCGGGTCCACGTCGTTGACCACCGTGTCGCCGATGAGCAGCTTGCCCTCGCTGATGTCCTCCAGCCCCGCGATCATGCGGAGCGCCGTGGTCTTGCCGCAGCCGGAGGGGCCGAGCAGGACCATGAACTCGCCGTCGGTGATCTCCAGGTCGAGGTCGTCCACCGCGACCACGTCGTCGAACCGCTTGGTGACGTTCTGGAACGTCAGGCTGGCCACGTGCGACCTCCCCACCCTCGGCGTCCGCGCCGGGGCGCAACATAGAGCATGGCGTCGGGGATGGAGGCGCGCCGCATCGGGTCCGCCGGCCTCGGGGTGACCGGGTCCACAACCCCGGCCACACACCGTACGCTGGGACGACCGTCGGCGGTGATCGGGAGGCACGGGGTGAGCGACTTCGTCTGGCCGGAGGAGCGGGTGGGCCTCCAGGGGTCGTCGCCCAAGTGGTGGCTCTTCCTGGCGCTGGGCATCATGGCGATCGTGGTCGGTGTCATCCTGCTGCTCGACCTGGTGGCGGCGGCCGCGACCCTGGCCCTGCTGGTCGCCCTGGGGTTCGGGGTCACGGGGGTGAGCGAGATCATCACCGCGGGGCGCTACCGCAGCGTCCTCGGGCTGGTGGCGGGGGGCGTGCTGGTGGTGGCGGCCGTGGCCGCGGTCGCCTGGCCCGACATCACCCTGTGGGCCCTCGCGGTGGTCACCGGCATCGGCCTCATCGTCTCGGGCGTGGTCCGCATCTGGGGTGCGGTGAGGCTGCGCCTCGAGGGCTGGGGCTGGCTGCTGGTGGGCGGCGTCATCAGCGTGGTCGTGGGGATCATGGCCCTGTTCTGGCCGGGGGCCACCATCCTCGCCCTCGCCATCCTCCTGGGCCTGCGCATGCTCGTCTTCGGCATCAGCGAGGTCATGTTCGCCCTCGCCCTCCGGCGCAGCGGCACCATCCGCTGACCCCTGCCTCTCAGGCCGGGATGTCCGCGGCCGTGAGCGTGGTGAGCTGCTCGTCCGTGGGTGCCTCCAGCGCCACCAGGCGGGTGGCCTGGTTGGCCACCGCGGCCTCGAACAGGTTGCGGGCCAGCCGCCCGTTCCCGAAGCCGCGGCCCCGGGGCTGGGCGGCCAGCCGGGCCCGCAGCGCCGTCCGTGCCCCGTCGTCGAGCGTGTAGCGGCCCTCCGCCCCCAGCGACTCCACGATGGCCACCAGCTCGTCGTCGGAGTAGTCGGGGAAGTGGATGGTCTTGGGGAAGCGCGAGCCCATCCCCGGGTTGGCGTCGACCAGGCTCGCCATCTCGTCGGGGTAGCCGGCCAGGATGACGACCAGGCGGTCGCGCCGGTCCTCCACCAGCTTGACCAGGGTGTCGATGGCCTCCTTGCCGAAGTCGTCGTCGCCGCCCCGGGCCAGGCTGTAGGCCTCGTCGATGAGCAGCACGCCCCCCTCGGCCCGGTCGAAGGCGGCCACCACCCGCCCCGCGGTCTGGCCCACGAACCCGGCCACCAGCGCCGCCCGGTCCGACTCCACCAGGTGCCCTCGGGCCACCACGCCCAGCGTCCGGTAGATCTGCGCCACCAGGCGGGCCACCGTCGTCTTCCCGGTGCCCGGGTTGCCCGTGAAGATCAGGTGGTGGCTGTGGTCGATGACCGGCAGGCCCCGCTGCCGCCGCAGGTTCTGGACCCGCAGCAGGTTGGTGACCAGGCGCACCTCCTGCTTCACGTCGGCCAGCCCCACCAGGCCGTCCAGCTCGGCCAGCAGCTCCTCCAGGGGGCGGGCCTCCTCCTGGACCTCGGGGGCGGCCGGGGCCGGCGAGGCGGAGGTGGTCCCCGCCGTCGCCGGCTGCGGGGCGGGCGGGGGAGCGGGGGCGCGGCGCCGCTGGTCGTCGGCCACGCGGCGCACGGTGTTGCGGTACACCTCCACCGCGGCCAGCTCGGTGCGGGTGGGCACCAGGTCCAGGGCGGCCACCACGTGGCCGATGTGGGCGCCCAGGCGGGCCAGGCGCTCGGTGCGGTCGCCGCCGTCGCGGGCGTCGGCCGCGGCCAGCAGGTCGAGCAGCGCGGAGGCTGCGGCCCAGGTGGGCGCGCCGGCCCATGAGCAGCTGGGCGTCGCGGACGTCGGCGGGGGTCGACTTGGCCAGCTCGGACGGGAACCGGTGCCCGAACGTGGCGATCAGCGCCCACAGCTCGTCGTCGGTGTGCAGCCCGTCGGCGTCGATGAAGGCGCAGGCCAGGTTGTAGGCCTCGACCTCCACGTCGTCCCGCAGCCGCTCGGCGTCGATGCCCTCGACCAGTGGCGCCGAGGGACTGGACCGCGGGCGTCAGGTCGTCCACGAAGGCCCGGACGGCGTCCTCGAGGGTGGCGGCGGTGCCGGTCACCGCGGGTCGCGCCACATGGGCCAGACGGGCGGGCCGTCCGGAAGGTCGATCTGGCCGGTGACCGCGAAGCCGAAGCGCTGGTAGAAGGGGATGTTCGCCTCCTTGGACGACTCCAGGTAGGCGCCGAGGCCCTCGGCTGTCGCAGCGGTCGAGGACGGGCTCCAGCAGGGCGCCGCCCACGCCCTTGCCCTGCTGGGGCGGGTCGGTGCCCAGGACGGACAGGTACCAGTGCGGCTCCCGGGGGTGGGCCCGTTCCATGAGGCCCAGGCCGCGCACGGCCCGGGGGATGCGGGGCCCGATGCAGCGCACCATCATGGGCGCCGCCCTCACGACCGCGCTCCATGGGGTGCGCCAGTGGTCGGGCGGGTCCCAGAAGGCGGCACCGGGATGGCCGTCGGCGGTCAGCACGGTCCCCCCGTGGCGCGCGTGGCGGCGGGCCTCGGAGCCGAAGTAGCGCCGCAGCGAGCGCAGGCGCGGCTCGGGCCGGTCCCCGAACAGCCAGGTCATGGCGGGATCGTCGTGGAACGCCCGGGCCAGGGCCGCGGCGAGGGCGTCGATGTCCCCGCCCTGGGCCGGCCTCGTGTCGATCATGGCCGGAGCCTGCCACGCCCGGGGGGTGCCGGTGTGTCAACCGGACGGGACGCCTCGGCGTCGATGGGTCATGATGACGGAGATGAAGGTCCCGCGTGGCGGGGTCGGGCGGCGAATCTCCCAGATCCCGGCCGTTGACGCGGTCGCCGTCGACAGGCTGACGGACGACCCGCTGGCCGCTCTCCATCGCGACAACTACGCCTCGCTGGTCCGCCTCGCCGCCGTCGTGGTGGGCGACGCGGGCCTGGCCGAGCAGGTCGTGCAGGACGCGTTCGTCAAGCTGGCGGTCCGCTGGGGCGGCCTGCGGCGGATCGACAACCCGCCCGCCTACCTGCGCAGCATGGTGCTCAACGGCTGCCGCTCCCACCTGCGCCATCGCAAGGTGGGCGAGCGCTACGACGCCCGGCGCACGGTGGCGTTGGCCATCGCCACCCCCGAGGCCGAGGCGCTGGCGCACGCCGAGCACGACCGGATGGTCGCCGCCCTCCGGCGCCTGCCCGAGCGCCAGCGGGAGGCCCTCGTCCTGCGCTACTACCTCGACCTGCCCGAGGCCGAGATCGCCGCCGCCATGCGCGTGTCCCCCGGATCGGTGAAGACCCACCTGCACCGGGGCCTGGCCGCGCTCGCCAACCAGCTCGGGGAGGACGACCGATGACCGGTCCAGGACGCTCCATCGAGGACCGCCTGTCCGACGCCCTGGAGGCCGAGGGCGCCCAGGTGCTGCCCGGGGACGGCAGCCTCGACACCATCCAGGCCCGGGTGGGGGCCGTCCGCCGCCGGCGGCGGGCCGTGCTCGCCGCGGGGACGACGCTGGCCCTGGTGGCGGCGGTGGTGGCCCTGCCGCTGCTGGTCCGGGACCGGGAGCGGGTCACGACGGACACGCCGCCCGCATCGAGCCCCACCTCCGCGCCGCCCGGACCGGGGACCACGGCTCCCACCACGGTCGTCCCCGGGGCCGCCGACGTCGACGAGCTGCGGGACACCCTCCTGTGGCCGTCGCCCGACGGCCCCGGGATCGACGATCCCCGGGAGGCGGTGCGCTCGTTCGTGACGGACGTGGTGGGCCTGGCCGACGCGCCCCTGTCGGACTTCCGGGCCCAGCGGCCCGACCTGGGCGAGGTCGACGTGTACGAGCGGGCCGAGGACGGGTCCGCCGCGCAGCCGCGTGGCCAGCACGGTGGCGGTGCGCCGCTTCGACGACGGCCGCTGGTTCGTGATCTCGGCGTCGTCGGCCGACGTGGCGATCACCTCGCCGACGTGGCTGACGGCGGTGTCGTCGCCCCTGCAGGTCTCGGGCGAGGGGCACGGGTACGAGGGCACGATCATCGTGTCGCTGCGGGCCCGGGCTTCGGCCTCGGAGCCGGACCCGCTGGCCTCGGTGCCGGTCCAGGGCGGCTCGGGGGAGGCCCTGGAGCCGTTCTCGGGCGACCTGGAGTTCGCGGCCCAGTCGCCGGACACCGGGATCCTGCTGGCCTCGGACTCGGGCGCCTTCGAGGGCCAGATCCTGCGGTTCACCGCGGTCGCGGTCCGCCTGGGCGCCACGGACTCGCCTCCGCCCACGGTGGCAGGCTGGGAGTTCCGCAACCAGCCGCTGTACCCCTTCGCCACCGCCGCCGAGGCCGAGGCTTGGCGGGTCGACCCCGGCCACCAGCCCTGGCACGCCGACCCCGACGCGACGGCACTGTCGTTCGTCGGCTACCTGGGCTTCACCGGGATCGACGTGGTCACGTCCCGGGACGTGCGGGACAGCGACGCCTGGATCGGCGTGGGCTACACGGTCCCGCCGGACGACCAGCCGTCCACGGCGGCGGTGATCCACCTCCAGCGGTTCGGGCCCGCCCTCGACTCCCCCTGGGAGGTGGTCGGCACCCGGGACACGGACCTGACCCTGGAGACCCCCCGCTACGGCGCGGTGGCCGACCCCTCGCCCCTCATGGTGGGCGGCCACATCACGGGCGTGGACGAGAACCTGCGGGTCCAGGTCCGCCAACTGGCGGCCACCGACCCCATCGGCGAAGCCTGCTGCCTCCCGGCCGGAGGCCAGGACTCCGCCTGGCAGACCACGGTCGACTACCAACCCGTCGCCGACCAGTCCCTCCTGGTGGTGGTCTCCACCGGCGGCCACCTGCAGGAAGTCGAGCGCTTCGCCATCACCGGCCTCCGCTGACCCGCCGCGCTACCGTCCCCGCCCCGGGGGCTGATCCCACCGGGGATGGCCCCAATAGCATGAGGGCCATGTCTGCCGTCGCCGAGCTCGGGCGCCGCGCCCGGGCCGCCAGCCGGGTGCTGGCCACCGTGTCCACCGAGGCCAAGGACGCCGCGCTGGCGGCGGGGGCCGACCTGCTGGTCGAGCGCACCGACGACCTGCTGGCCGCCAACGCCGAGGACGTGACCCGCGAGCAGGCGGCCGGCGCGTCCGCCACGGTGGTGGACCGGCTGCGCCTGTCGGCCGCCCGGGTGGAGGCCATGGCGGGCGGGCTGCGCCAGGTGGCGGCCCTCGCCGACCCCGTGGGCGAGATCACGGAGGGCTGGACCCGCCCCAACGGCCTGCGCATCGCCAAGGTTCGGGTGCCGCTGGGCGTGGTGGCGATCATCTACGAGAACCGGCCCAACGTCACCAGCGACGCCTTCGGCCTGTGCCTCAAGTCGGGCAACGCCGCCTTCCTGCGGGGCTCGTCGGGGGCGATCCGGTCGAACCTGGCCATCGCCGCCGTGCTGCGTGAGGCCCTGGCCAAGGTCGGGCTGCCCGAGGACGCCCTCGTCCTGGTGGACGACACGTCCCGGGAGGCCGCCGTCGAGTTCATGCGCCAGCGGGACTACGTCGACTGCCTGATCCCCCGGGGAGGGCCGTCGCTCATCCGCTCCGTCCTCGACAACGCCACCGTGCCCTACGTCATCGACGGCGACGGCAACTGCCACGTCTACGTGGACTCCTCGGCCGACCTGGCGATGGCCGCCGACATCGTGGTCAACGCCAAGATGCAGCGGCCGTCGGTGTGCAACGCGGCCGAGACGCTGCTGGTCCACGAGGCGGTGGCGGGCGAGTTCCTGCCCACGGCCGCCGCCCGGCTGGAGGGGGTGGAGCTGGTGGGCGACGCCGGCGCCCAGGCCGTGCTGGGAGCGGACCGGGTCGCACCCGCAAGCGAGGACGACTGGGCCCGGGAGTTCCTCGCGCTCAAGCTGGCGGTGCGGGTGGTCCCGTCGCTGGACGCCGCGGTCGAGCACATCGCCCGCTACGGCAGCGGGCACAGCGAGGCCATCGTGACCCGGGACCTGGCGGCCGCCGACCGCTTCACCCGGGAGGTGGACGCGGCCGCGGTGCTGGTCAACGCGTCCACGCGGTTCGTGGACGGCGAGGAGTTCGGGTTCGGCGCCGAGATCGGCATCTCGACCCAGAAGCTGCACGCCCGCGGCCCGATGGGGCTGAGAGAGCTGACCACCGAGAAGTACGTGGTCCGGGGCGAGGGCCAGGTCCGCTGATCCGTCCGCCGCGCGCCGACGAGCTGGAGCGGCTGCGCGCCATCGAGCGGGCCGCCGGGCGGGCGTTCGTCACGGTCGGGATGCCCGACATCGCCGCCCACGAGCCCGAGCCCATCGAGGTCCTGGACGCCTACCGGCGCTCCGGGCGGGCCTGGGTCCTGCTGCCGGACGGCGTCGCCACGAGCGTTCCGGTCGCCTACGCCCTGGTCCACGTGGTCGACGGCGCCGCCCACGTCGAGCAGGTCAGCGTGGACCCGGCGTTCGCCCGCCAGGGCCTCGGTCGCCGCCTGCTCGACCATGTGGCGTCCGAGGCTCGCCGGGAGGCCCGCACGGCGGTGACGCTCACCACCTTCCGGGACGTCCCGTGGAACGCCCCGTACTACGAACGCTGCGGGTTCCGGGTGCTGGACGACGCCGAGCTGGGTCCCGAGCTGCGGGCGAAGCGGGATGCAGAGTCCGCCCACGGACTGGACCCCACGCTGCGGGTGTGCATGCGCCGCGACCTGGACTCTTAGGCGCGACCCACACATTGGGGAGGTGGGCCCGGCCCCGGTCCGGGTAACCCGTAGACCGATGCCCCCCACCGTTCCCACCCCCGCGACCGGCGCTCTGCCGCAGGCGTCCATGGTGCGGGTAGGGCCGTCCCCAGCCGGCCCGGGCGGGAGGGGGCCCCACGCTCACGATGCCCGCCCCCAGGTGCCCCCTGGTCCCCCGCACACCGGCGCGGGACCAGGGGGCACACCCCACCCGGTGCGCTAGACAGCGGATGAGGACCGGGATGAGGAGAGGGCACGACGGCCACCCTGCTGACCATCGGGCACGGCACGCTGACGGCCTCGGCGTTCACCGACCTGCTGGCCGGGGCCGAGGTGAGGTCGCTGGTCGACATCCGTGCGTTCCCGGGAAGCCGCCGGCACCCGCACATGTCCCGGGAGGCGATGGCGGCCTGGGTGCCCGAGGCTGGTGTCGCCTACACCTGGGAGCCCCGTCTGGGCGGCCGTCGGACGGGCGCCCCCGACAGCCCCAACCTGGCCCTACGCAACCCGGCGTTCCGCGCCTATGCCGACCACATGGCGACGGAGGAGTTCCGTGCCGCCCTGGCCGCGGTCCTGTCGTCCGCCAGCGTCACCCGGACGACGGTGATGTGCGCCGAGACCCTGTGGTGGCGCTGCCACCGCCGCCTGGTCGCCGACGCCGCCACCCTGCTCACGGGCGCCGAGGTGCTCCATCTGATGCACGACGGGAGCCTCGCCCCGCATGTCCCCACGGACGGCGTCCGCCGTGACGACGGAGGTCTCGTCTACGACGTAGGCGCCGAACGACCCCTGCCCATGTGAGGCCACCCAACATTGGGTGGTGTCAATTGCGCGTGCCCGGGGTAATTGAGTGCGAATGCTGGCCCCGGGATCACCCGCCAGGGCGTGCGCCTACCCGCGCGCCCCGTGGTGGATCCTGCCTGCCGTGGCCTCGGCAACCGTCGCACTCGCCGTCCTGCTGGCACTTCTCCTCCTGCGGGACCATCCCGCAGCCGCGGAGAGCCCGACCCCCCAGCCGCTCCTCGGGATCGTCGAGCCCCCACCCGCGGCACCCCAACCGACCGTCGCCACCACCGTCCAAGCCCTGGCGGACCTGGTACCCAGCCCCGCGCCGGCCCCAGCACCGTCGGTCCCTGCGACCGTCGCCGCCCCCCTTCCCACCATCCCCGCCATCCCCACCGCCCCCGCCCCCGCCCTCGGGCCGGCCGCCCCTGCGCCTTCGATCCCGGCCGCCGCGGCCGCCCCGACCACGCCGCCCCGCAGCCGTCGGGACCGCCCTCGTGCTGGTCACCACGCCGTCCTTCCCGGTGCCGAAGCTTCGGTTGCCCAACTGGCGACCGACGGTGACGATCCCGCTGGCAGAGGACGCCGTCGCACCACTCGTCGATGAAGTGATCGCCCCGGTGGTCACCGATGGAGTCGCACCGCCGGCGCTCGACGGCGTGGCGGCCCCGGCGGTCGTCGACGTCGGTCGGCCCGCTCGCGGGTGATGTCGTGGTCCCTGTGGTCGAGGGGGTGGTCGGCCCGCTCACGGGTGATGTCGTGGTCCCTGTGGTCGAGGGGATGGTCGGCCCGCTGGTCGGTGATGTCGCTGCGCCGCTGGTCGGTGGTGTGGTCGGGCCGGTGGCCGGTGACCTGGCTACTCCGCTGGCGCCCGGCGTCATGGCTCCGCTGGTTCGGAACGTGGTGGCCCCGCTGGTCGGCGATCTCGTGATTCCGCTGGTCGAGGGGGTGGCCGAGCCGCTGGTGGGTGGGGTCGTGGCTCCGCTGGTGCGGGACGTCGTGGCTCCGGTGACCGGGGATGTGGTGGTGCCGCTGGTCGGCGATGTGGTGGTTCCGCTGGTCGGGCGGGTCGCCGAGCCGGTGGTGGCCGGGGTGGTGGTTCCGGTGGTGGGGGAGCTGGTTCGTCCGGTGCTCGACCCGGTTGTCGATCACGTGGCGGCTCCGCTGGCCGGTGGCGTGGTGGCGCCGCTGGTTGATGATGTCGTGGTTCCGCTGGTCGAGGGGGTCGCCGAGCCGCTGGGCCCGGCGGTGAGCCGGCGGGTCGCGCCGGTGTTGCGGGGCGTCGGGGGCTTGGCCGGCGGGCAGGTGGACGTGGGGTCGCCGACTGCTGCGATCCCCGAGGCCGCCGCTGTGGCGGTGGCGGGGGATGGCGGACTGACCCCCCTGGCTCATGGGTCCGCGGTGCCGCGGCAGGGGCGGCATCCGGTGCCCTCCAGCGCGTTCCCGGCGGGGCCGGAGCCGGCGGATCCCGCGCCGGCTCCCGTGTCGGCGGTTCCCGCCGGCGGTTCCGGGGCGAGCCCGGCCTCCGGGGGTTCGGGCTCGTCCAGTGTCAGTGCCGTCCTGGCGGGAGGGGTCCCTGGTACGGGCCTCGCCCCCGGCGGTGTGTTGCGTGAGCGTGAGGTGCGACCGGCCAGCGTCGTCCACACGCCCGTGCGCCTTCCCGGCTGATCGACCGCTTCCGTCGATCAGCCAGTTCAGCCAACCCATCGAACGAGGGAAGGAAGCACCATGCGACGGCACAGCTCTGCCGTCGGGGCGCCCGCCACGGGTTTTGCGGCTGCCCCGAGTTGCCGGCTCGGCATCGAGCCGGTCCCCATCTCATCGACCCTGCGAGCGCGGTCATGACCGCCGCGCGCGCCACATCCCGATTGGTCCTCGTCGACGAGCCCGAGCGGCTCGTGCGGGACGCGCTCGTCGCCGCCATCGACGCCACACCCGGGCTGTCGGCCCTCGACGGCTCTGCGGCCGACGCCTTCACGGCCGGACGTGTGGACGCCGCCATCGTCGCCGGGGAGTCACTCGACTCCGGCTGGCGGCGCCTGCTGGCCGAAGGCAGTTGGGACGACGGCCCAACGCCGGTCATCGTGGTGGTCGACGACGGGCCGGTCATCCCGGTCGCCGACGACCGCGGCGTCGTCCTGGCGTCGCGGGCCACGCCGTTGGCGGCGGTGGTCGACTGGCTGCGCACCGCCCGCCCCGTCCCCCGGAACGGGGCCGGACCCCGGGTGCGCCCGCTGCTCACCGAACGGGAGCACGAGGTCCTCGGCCTGCTCGCCACCGGCCTCAACCCCACGGAGGTCGCCCGGCATCTGGCCATCACCACGTACACCGTCCGCGACCACATCAAGGCCATCCGGGAGAAGCTCGATCGACCCACGGCCATGGCCGCCGTCCTCGAAGCCCTGCGCCGCGGTCTGGTGCGGCTCGACCGGGTGTGACCACGGTGCAAGCCCAACTTTGGGGAGTGTGGTTGCCGCTAAGAGTGTCTTGACTGGTGCCACCGGTGGTGGTCCCGGCGCCGGGCGGATGGCGTCGGGACCCTCGCCGGGTCGGGCTCAGCGGGCGCCGGCCGGGCGCCGGCGTCGCCACGCCTGGGTGACCGTGGGCGATGCCCACCCTGCGTCGGCGTCGTTCACGTTCGTCCCGGGAGGCACCAGCTTGTCGATGCGGTCGAGTGCGTCGTCGTCGAGCGCCACCTCGCCCGCGCCGAGGAGCCCTTCGAGCTGCTCCATGGTGCGCGGCCCGATGATCGCCGCGCTGACAGCCGGATGGCTCAGCGTGAAGGCGAGTGCCATGTGCGTCAGGGGCACGCCGGCATCGGCGGCTACCTCCTCCAGCTGCGGCACCAGGTCGAGCTTGCGCGCCACGCCCGGTCGCTCGGGATCGAAGCGTTGCGGCATACGGGCCGCGCGGCCCGTCTCGGGGGTCGCTTCGCCGGGCCGGTAGCGGCCGGTGAGGAACCCGCCGTTGAGCGGGCTCCAGGGGATCACCCCCATGCCGTAGCGCTCGCACGTGGGCAGGACCGACGCCTCGATCCCGCGCACGAAGATCGAATACGGGGGCTGTTCCACCCGGAACCGCTGGTGGCCCCGCCGCTCCGCCGTCCACTGGGCCTCGACGATGGTCTCGGCCGGGAACGTCGAGGACCCCAGGTAACGCACCTTGCCCTCGTGCACGAGGTCGGACAGGGCCGACAGCGTGTCGTCGAGGTCGGTGTTCGTGTCGGGGCGGTGCACCTGGTAGAGGTCGATGTGGTCGGTGCCCAGCCGCCGCAGGCTGTTCTCGACCTCGCGGACGATCCACCGGCGCGAGTTGCCCTGCTGGTTGGGATCCTCGCCCATGGGGCCGTGGAACTTGGTGGCGAGCACCACATCGTCCCGCCGCCCGGCCAGGGCCTGGCCGACGATCTCCTCGGACTCACCGGCCGAGTAGACGTCCGCGGTGTCGATGAAGTTGATGCCGGCGTCGAGTGCGCGGTGGATGATGCGGACGCACTCTTCGCGGTCCCGGTTGCCGATGCGGCCGAACATCATGGCGCCGAGGCACAGCGGGCTGACCTTGACCCCCGTGGTGCCGAGCGAGCGGTAGCGCATGGGTTGTCTCCTTCGAGCGGGCGGAGCGAACCTTCCCGCCCGTTCTCTTAGCACCGATCTGCGGCGGCGCGACCGCCCGGAGTCAGCCGCGTGCGGCCAGGCGCCGTAGCGGCGGAAGCGTCGGCGGGGGCTGGCGGCGCTCGGGCAGCTCGGCGAGCAGCTCGGTCGTCGCCTCCGCGATGCGGCGTACCGCCAGCTCGAAGGGTTCCTCAGTGGCGGGGGACGTCTTCTGCACCCCGCTGACCTTGCGCACGTACTGGCGGGCGGCGGCCTCGATCTCTTCTGATGTCGCCCCGGGATCGAGGCCGCGCAGCGTCGTGATGTTGCGGCACATGGGCCGAGGCTATCGAGCGGGGTCACGGAGACGACCCGCTCCCGGGCGAGGAGTCGCGCCGTTGCCGGACGTCGTCGACGAGGAGCTTGAGCTCCTCGGCGATGCGGTACGCCGGCAGCTCACCAGTGTCGATGAGCCGGTACAGCTCGTGGGTCGAGATGCCGAGCATGTCGGCCGCGCGCACCGCGGTCACCCAGCGGTAGTCGCCGAAGTCGTCGCCGTCGGCCACGGCGGTGCCGCTCACGGCACCGGGACGGGGGAGCACGTCGTCACCCGACGGAGGACGTCGGACTGGTCGTCGATGGTCAGGGGCATGTCATCCGCTCTTCCGGGATGGTCGTCATCGGGCCGGCGCGCGGCCGGCGAGTCGAGGGCGGCCGCGGACCTGTGGCGCCCTCGCCATCAGGACAAGGGCCCGACTGGACCGTGTGCGCTCTCGTGATCCGCCAAGGGAACCCACCGCCGGGCCCCGCTGTGGGGGCACACGATAGGCGGCGTGCCATGCCTCTGCCAACCTTTTGAGTTGTTTTCATGCTACAAAATGATGTCTAAGCCAAAATCAATGGCAATGACGGCCACCCGGTGCCAGGATCACCGCCATCACGCGACGCCACCCGGCGCCGCCCCGCTCGACCAGGATCTGCAATGCCCCTCACCAACGGCTTCCACCACCTCGACCACGCCACCGAGCGACTGCCGTTCGTTCCGGCCGGTATCGACGGCGCAGGTAGGTCGCGACGAGACACTCGCGATCGCGTCCCGGCTGGTCAGGCGGCTTCGGCGCCGGCCTCCGCCCGGCCACCGCTTCGGTGACGCCGGCGACGTCGCCCGGTCGCTGGCCCGCAAGGCGCGCGTCCGCTGGACCGCGGCGGGCGAGTCGTTCGAGCGAGCGCTGCTCGAGGGGCATGCGGATCGATGACGAGCCAGGGCTGGTGGGGGAGCCGGCGTTTGACGGCGGCCACGTGCTGGCGGATGCGCTCGCGGGTGATTCCGCCATCGACCGGGTCGAGCAGGGCTTGCGGCTGGTCGCCGACGGGCTGGGGGTCGCGACGGAACGGCCGCGTGACTGGGCCCTCGTCAGGGCCGTCGAGTTCGCCCGGTGGGCCTACGAGGATCGACGAGGGTGGGCCCGAGGGGCGACTCACGTTCACACGGTCGCTCGCCGGGCTGGCGGAGCGCTGAGCCGTGGGCGCGTCGAAGGGTGGAGGTACCAGGGGCGAAGGGCTCGCCCCCGGTACCACGACCGGGATGTCAGCCGGCGTCCTCGGCGGCGACTCCGGCGCGGCGTTGATGTCGCCGATGTCGCCGCCCAGGTCGGGGTGCTCAGAGCTGAACAGGCCCCAACGGCTCTCCCAGCCCGGGACGGGCCACATGTGCGACATCCACAGGCCGTTGAGCGGGACGACACGCCCGCCGCGGGCCTCACAGGCGGCGGAGTCGGTGTTCTCGTCGCCGAGCACGCCGCTGCCACCGATGCACAGCTGGCGGTGGACGTGCCACGGGTCGGTCGCGCCGGCGAAGCCCTCGGGCTCGTTGTCCGGCCCCGTGAAGTCCAGGTAGCTCAGGCCCACCAGCGGGCTGTCGGGAGCGGTGCCCGCGAAGAGCAGGATCTCCGGGTTGGCCGGGTCGAAGGTGGCGTCGAGCAGGCCGCTCTTGATGTAGTGGGCCGCGATGCAGGGGACGTACGGCGTGATCCGGCGGTAGCCGCCGGCCTCGGCCGCGGCCACGTTCGGGTACTGGAGCACGACCGTGTTGGCCGCCGCGATCTGGGTCGACAGCGTCGCCCGGGTCGCCGCGTCCATCGGCTCGAACGGGACCGGGCCCCGGTGCCCGTGCCCGCTGTTGCCCTCGACCGCCACGTTGGACTGCTCGCACGCCGACGTTCCGTCGGCCGCGATCACCACGTCCGTGTGACCCTCGACGTGTTCGCCCGTGGCCGCCGCGGCCTCCGCGCCCTCGCCGTGACCCTGGTCATCGGCGGTCATGGCCTCGTGGTCATGGCCGGGAGCGGACATGGCCGCTTCGTTGCCGTGGTCGTCGGCGCCCTCGCCATGGTGGTCGGAGGCGAACGACGGCGACAGCGCCATCGTGGACACGACGGCGATAGCCACGCCGGTCACGCCGATGCCGACCACGCCGAGAGACGGGCGCACGGTGCGCTGCGCCATGGCAGGACGGAACAACACGGCGGCCGACACGCCGACGATGATGAACTCGAACGTCGTGGACAGCGCGTCCGCCAGCGCCACGGGCTCGGGCTCCCAGGCCTCGGGGCCGATCGGCACGCCCCAGATGCGGGAGACGGCCCACACCGCGATGATGACCGTGTTGCCGATGGCCGCGGCAGCCAGCAGCTTGCGGGTCGGTGCCACCAGGAACGCCACGGCCCAGGCGATCTGCAGCCAGGCGACGACGGCGAAGAACGTGCCGTGCGCCCAGGAAAGGTTGAAGTGCTCGCCGACCTCCGCGAAATGGATGGCTCCTGCGGCCAGGGACAGGGCGACGAGCAGCCAACGCAGGTAGCGGCCGATCGTGCCGTCAGTCGTGGTCATCGTGACCCCTCCACACATCCGATGCACGCCTTGTGCAAGAACTCTACGCCAAGTGTCCAGCGCCCGTCGCATGCCCGTTCGGAGACCCCGCGCACTCTGGGCGGTTCGAATCGTGCTAGACCACCTACGTTCAGTCAGGCGTGGCGGAATGAGAACGGTTGGGGATTCTCATGCGCTTTGGAATTCGTCAGCCCCGCCGCGCCCGTTGGGTGGGTGGCGTGGTTCTGGGCCTGCTGGGGGCGGCGGCGATGGTGGCGCAGCCCGTCGCAGCCGACCAGTCGCGGACCACGGGCGGGGCCGGTGCCCAGGCCCCGTCCGCCGATGAGGGTGTCCCGGGCAACCAGCCCGGGCAGGGGCTCGTCTACAACGGCCTGGACCGGGCCGACTCGGGCCCGTGCGCCGGCCTGCTCGCCTCCGACGGGGGCGAGCGGTGCACCCACGGGCCCGACGTCCCGCCCCGGGGCTACACCATGGCGGCCGGGGTGGCGCCCCTCGGTCCTGAGGGCGAGGCCGGGGCGCTGGCCGCGACCGCCGCCGTGTGCTCCGGCGACGGCACCAGCGGCAACCGGGTCGAGGCGCTCTACGTCCACGCCCCGGGCCAGGACCGGTTCGCCCAGTTCCAGGCCTCGCTGCAGAGCTGGGTCGTGGGGATCGACACGATCTACGACCAGAGCGCGCGCGAGACCGGGGGCAGCCGGCACATCCGGTTCGTGCACGACGCGGGGTGCGTGCCGATCGTGGCCAACGTGGAGATCAGCTCCACCGGGATCAGCAGCTTCGGCCGCATGGCCGATGAGCTCATGTCGCTCGGGTTCAACCGGCAGGACCGCAAGTACGTGGTGTTCGCCGAGGCCGACGTCTACTGCGGGATCGGCGAGTTCGCCGGCGACACCCGCAAGACCAACGCCAACCGCAGCAACGCGGGACCGTCGTTCGCCCGGGTCGACCGGAGCTGTTGGGGTGCCTCGACGGCGGCGCACGAGCTGAGCCACACGCTCGGGGCGGTGAACAACAACGCACCCAACACCAGTGGCGGCGGCCACTGCACGGACGAGTGGGACGTCATGTGCTACTCGGACGCGCCCAACCATCCGGCGATGCGGACGGTGTGCGCCGACCGTGGCCATGACGACCTGCTCGACTGCGGGCACGACGACTACTACCACACGCATCCCGATCCCGGGAGCTACCTGGGACAGAACTGGAACGTGGCCGACAGCCTCTTCCTGCTGAACGGCGACGCCCCGCCGCCCCCGCCACCGACCACGTCGAGCACCACGACCACGTCGACGACGGCCCCTCCGCCGCCGACGACGTCGAGCACCACGACGACGAGCACGACCGCGCCGCCGCCGACCTCGAGCAGCACGACGTCGAGCACGACGACGACGTCGAGCACCACGACCACGTCGAGCACGACCAGCACGACGGAGCCGCCCACCACGACGGAGCCGCCCACCACGAGCACCACCAGCACGACGAGCACCACGGTGCCGCCGACGCCTCCGGGGCCCTGCGACGGGTACGCCCGCCTGGTGACCGGGACCCTGGCGGAGGGGGCCAGCCAGGTGCAGCCCGGCGGCTGGTACTTCTACGCCCGGTCGGGGTTCCACGCGGCTTGCCTCGACGTTCCCGACGACGCCGACTTCGACGTCGCCTTGCAGAGGTTCAACGGGATGCGCTGGGTGACCGTGGCCCGGACCCAGGGCGACTCGGGCGACGAGACGGTGACCTTCACCGGCCGCTTCGGCATCTACCGTTACCTGGTGACCGCGGTGTCCGGGTCCGGCGACTACACGCTGGGCTACAAGCGGCCATAGGACCCCCGGGGGAACCGGGCCGCACGACACGCTACCTTCATGCGACCCTTCATGCGACGACATCGCCTGCACCCGCTTCTGGCTCTGGCCGTGACGGTGGCGATGGGCCTGTCCGCCTGTGGCGACGGGTCCTCCACCGTCACGAGCCGGGACGATCCCGGTGACGCCGGCGGGGGCGGGACCGGGGGCGACGGCGCGGACACGGGCGACGGTGGGGGAGGCATCGAGCATCCCAGTGGAGCCGACGACGTGGTGCTGGAGATCCGGGAGGAAGGGGGTCTGGCCGGTCCCCAGCAGGTCGTCGGGCCTGCGAGCCTGGTGGTGACCGGCGACGGCCGGCTGATCCAGCCCGGGCCTGTGATCGAGATCTATCCCGGTCCACTGCTGCCCAACCTGCAGCAGCGCACCATCAGCGAGGACGGCATCCAGCACCTGCTGGGCCTGGCCGACGAGCACGGTCTCCTGGCCGACGCCACCTACCCCAACCCCGACAACGTGATGGACGCACCCGACACGGTCGTGACCGTCAACGCCGGCGGTGGCAGCTACGAGCATCGGGCCTACGCGCTCGGGTTCGAGGGCGACGGGCCCGACACCGACGAGAACCGGGCGCGGCTCCAGGACTTCGTGACCGCGGCCACCGAGTTCGCGGCGTCGAGCGATCCGTCGCTCGGCGACGAGGAGCCCTACCAGGCCGAGGCGTACCTCATCCGGGCCACGCCCGACCAGCCCGACCGGACGCCGGACGGGCTCGAACCGTCGATCGTCGAGTGGCCGGCCGACGCTCCGGTGCGGCTGGCCGATGCCGCCGACTGCGCCGAGGTCCCGGCGGCGAGCGTGGCCGATGTGCTGGCGGACGCCAACCAGTTGACCCACTTCCTTGACGCCGGCGTCACCTACGTCCTCTCGGTTCAGCCACGCGTCGCCGGGCGGTCCTGCCCGGACTAGCTTGCGGGGCCGTGCATCGGCTTTTGGGGGGTCTGATCGCGGCCGTCGTGCTGGCGGCGGCCGCGTGCTCGGGCGGGGGCGACGGCGATTCCGCCGACACGACGCTGGACCCCGAGAACACGACGACCACCGCGCCGCCGCTGCCCACCGCCGACGAGCTGTGCGACGGCGCCGAGCCGATGCCCGGGCCCGCCGCCATGGTGGCGCAGCCGGCCCTCGTGGAGACCTCGGGCATCGCCGAGAGCCGGGAGAACGACGGCCTCATCTGGGCCCACAACGACTCCGGCGGCAACCCCGAGCTGTTCGCGGTCGGCATCGACGGCAGCGACCGCGGCCGCTGGACGGTGCCCGGCGCCACCGCCGTCGACTGGGAGGACATGGTCCGGGGCCACGGCGAGGAGGGCATGGACCGGCTCTACATGGCCGACATCGGCGACAACGGCGCCCAGCGGCCCAACGTCGTGGTCTACCGGGCGCCGGAGCCGGAGGTCCCCGCCGGGGCCGCGGGCGGTGCGCTGCAGGACGTGGAGGCGCTCACGCTCACCTACTCCGACGGCGCCCGGGACGCGGAGACGCTGCTCTCCGACCCGGTGTCGGGCGACCTGTTCGTGGTGAGCAAGCAGCTCGTCGGGCGCCCCGGCGCGTACCGCATCCCCGCGGGGGCCGAGCCCGGCGGGACGATCACCATGGCCCGGGACACCGACGTGGGCGTCGACCCCGGCACGCTGATCACCGGGGGCGACGTGTCCCTCGACGGATCGGTGGTCGCCCTCCGCACCTACACCGGCGTGCTGCTGTTCCCGCGGGCCGACGACGAGACCGTGAGCGACGCCCTGGCCGGGACGCCGTGCCAGGCGCCCGCCCCGACCGAGGCCCAGGGCGAGGCACTGGCGTTCGACCCCGACGGCCGCGGCTACGTCACGATCAGCGAAGGCGTCAACCCGGCCATCAACCACTTCCGGCTGCCCTGACCGGGGCGCCAGGGCGTCACGAGAAGGGCAGGAACGTGGTCGCGCCCAGGTCGGCGAGCGGGCTGGCGCCGAGGCCGGCGGCCGACAGCGTCCACAGCGTGTCGCCGACCACCAGCGACCGGGTGATGGGCGGCGTGTACGGCGGGAACACGTCGTCGGCCGGTCCCACCGCCACTCGACCGTCCGGCTCGACCGGCAGGGGCCCCACCGGGTCGATGATGCCGACGCCCCGATCGACGGGCTGGGCCGGGTGCGACACCCGGCCCACCTCGCCGATGGTGGCGCCGTCGGCGTCCACCCCGAACCCGATCAGCCCGGAGAAGCTCGTGTCGTACGACGTCACCGGCACGGCCGCCAGCGACGTCTGCGGCCACCACAGGAAGGCGTGGGGATCCCACTCGGCCTCGGTGCTCGACTGGGGCAGCACCGCTTGCGCCACGCGGACCGGGGCCGCCGGGTCCCGCACGTCGTACAGCGCCACCTGCGTCCCCGTGGTGCGCCCCTGCTCGGTGGCGTCCTGGCCGATGCCGAGCAGCCGGCCGTCGCCGATCGGGTGCAGGTAGGCCGAGTAGCCGAGCATCTTGAGCTCGCCGGTCACCGCGGGCGCGGCCGGGTCGGACAGGTCCACGGTGTAGAGCGGGTCGGTCTGGCGGAACGTGACCACGTAGCCCACGTCGCCCAGGAACCGCACGCCCCGGATGGTCTCGCCCCGGCCCAGCCCCGAGACCGACCCGACCGTCTCCAGGGCGCCGTCACCCGGGGCGAGCACCAGGACGTGGCTCTCCGTCGTGTCGGCTTCGGACCCGAACGCCGGGCCGGTGGTGGTGGCCACCCGCAGGTGGTCGTCGTGCTCGTCCATGGCGTACTGGCCGAGCAGCGTCCCGTCGACGTGGCCCGAGAGCTCGTAGACGGCCCGGTCCGGGTCGGTGATGTCGAAGCGGTGGATGTCGGTGCCGGGCTGCTCGACCTCGGCGGGCGGGGGCGGCGCAGACGTGCCGCCACCCGAGGCGTTGGGCTGGTCCAGCACCGGGTAGTCGATCCACCGCGGCGCAGCCACGTAGAGGTGCTCGGGCGAGGCGTAGACGGTGTCACCGCCCGCCAGCACGCCGGTCCCGGCCGCCGACGCCAGCCCGGAGGCGACGCCCTCGGACACGTCCACGGTCACCACCGTGGCCATGCCGAAGCCGGAGAACGTGTTGGGTGCGTGGACGTCGCCGCAGGCCATGAGCCTGCCCTCGTCCGCCGGCTGGCCGTCCGATCCCAGCTGCCGCCACGTGGGCAGCAGGGTCTCGGGGTCGGCGTCGGCCACCGCCTGGCGGTTCAGCTCGGTGGCCTGCTCCTCGGCCTGCGAGCCCGGGACCGCCGGGGTGACCAGGGGCAGCCGCAGCTGCGGGTCGGCCTGGAGCACGATGCGGGCCACGTCGCCGGTCATGCGGGCGGCCACGAAGGAGCCGTCGAGGTCGAAGGTGTCGCCCACCCGGAGCGCGTCGCCGTCGATGGCGACCTCGATCACCTGGGTGGTGGGGATGGACGGCAGCTGGGAGGGCACCCGCCGGGAGGCGTCGCCCTCGACCGCCAGCGGCATGATGCCGAACGAGCCGGTGCCCATCACCAGGACCCGGTCGCCCGCCAGCAGCATCTTGGCGTCGTAGAAGCTCTCGGGCAGGTCGACCGACGCCAGCAGCGTGCCCCGCGAGGCGGAGGCCAGGTGCAGCTTCCCGTCGGACAGGGCCAGGATGTGCTCGCCGTCGGTCTTGACGATGTCGGGCTCGTCCACTCCGGCGACCTGCACGTTGGTGCCGGAGAAGTCCGGCCCCGCTCCCGGCACCGTGGTCGCCGGTGCCGCCTCCGCCCCCGGGACCGTCGCCGTCAGGTCGGCGGCCGACCGCTCGACGGAGTCGGTCGCGACCGAGGCTCCGGGGCTGGCCGGCATGATCGTGCCCGAGAAGCCGTAGGCGCCCACCCGCGGCGCCAGCTCGTCCCGCATCCAGCCGGACAGCTCGTCGCACGAGTCGAGCTGCCGCAGGCTGCTGGCCAGCTGCAGGTTGGGCCGAAAGGCTCCGGCCTGCGGTTCCGACGCCCCGTCCCCACCCGCCGAGCAACCGGCGGCGAGGAGCGTCACGGCCAGCCCCAGCGCCGCGCCCGTGGCCCCGGCCCGTGTCCGCAGCGTGGTCTGCATGGTGTGTCGATGCCCTGTCATCGCCGGTTCGACGCTGCCGGCGGACCGTTGCGGTTCCCGGTGACCGAGATTCGTCACGCCCGGGCGTGGGCCCGGGTCAGCGCGTGCTCCACCAGCGAGATCAGGACCCCGATGACGGTGTCGCCCCGGCGGGCGTCGCAGGTGACGAGGGGCACGTCGGGCGCCAGCGCCAGTGCCGAGCGGAGCCGGGTCTCGGCGTGCTGCCGGGCGCCGTCGAAGGCGTTGACCGCCACCACGAACGGCACGCCCCGGTCCTCGAAGAAGTCGATGGCCGGGAACGCATCGTTCAGCCGCCGGGTGTCGATCAGCACGACCGCACCCACGGCCCCGCGGGTGATGTCGTCCCACATGAACCAGAAGCGGTCCTGCCCGGGCGTGCCGAACAGGTAGAGGACCAGCTCGTCGTCGATGGTGCGCCGGGCGAAGTCCATGGCGACGGTGGTGGTGCGCTTGTCGCCCACCCCGGTGACATCGTCGACGCCCAGCGACAGCTCGGTCATGGGCGCCTCGGTGGTCAGCGGGGTGATCTCCGAGATCGCGCCCGCGAACGTGGTCTTGCCCACGCCGAAGCCGCCGGCGATGACGATCTTGACTGCGATGGGACCGTCCATCCTCACTGGGTCCTCAGGCCTCTCAGGAGGCGCTCGAGCACCTCGGTCTGGGGCCGGCCCTCCGGGGTCAGGGGAGGCCGGTGGATCGACAGGATGTCGTCGGCGTGCAGGTCCGAGACCAGCACGCGGGCCACGCCGACGGGGATGCGGAGCTTGGCCGCCACCTCCACCACCGACATGGGCGCGTGGCAGAGGTCGACGATGTGGCCCTGTTCGAAGCGCAGGCTGTCCCGCGACGCCAACCCCCGCTCGGTGGTCGTGACCAGCGTCTCGAGCGGCAGGTCCTGACCGTGGGATCGGGTCCGCCCACCGGTGATGGCGTAGACGGGGACGACCCGGGGGCCGCCCCCGCCGGCCCGGATCATGGACCGGGGCGCATCGACAGCTCCGCCCGCAGGGCGGGTGTGAGCACCTGGCCGATCCGGGCGACGAGCATGCTCATCTCGTAGCCGATGAGGCCGATGTCGCACTCGGCGGCGCACATCACGGCCAGCGCCGACCCCTCGCTCACCGTGGTGACGAACAGGTAGCCGCCGTCCATCTCGACGATCACCTGGTTGACGTTCCCGGCGCCCATGTGGCGAGCGGCGCCGGCGGTGAGGCTGGCGAGGCCGGAGGTCACGGCGGCGAGCGTGTCGGCCGTGTCGCGGTCGAGGCCGTCGGAGAGCGCCAGGACCAGACCGTCGGTGGACAGCACCACGACGCTCTCCACGCCGGGGATCCGCTCGGCGAAGCTGGTGATCAGCCAATCGAGATCCGGGCTGTTGGCATCGGGGAGGGTGCTCACCGATTCTCCTCGGGCGAACGGGGCCGCGGCCCGTCTGCCGCGACCCGGCCGGCGTTCTGGCTGGCCTGGAACCGTGACAGCATGGCACGGACCCGGTCGGCGTCGCGACCGCGCTCCGCATCCGTCGGGCGACCAGGCGCGTCGCGGCGCAGCGCCGGCGCGAGGTGGGCTGCCGGGGACGCGCCGGGCGAGCCCGTCGGACGCGGTGTCTGCGACCGGCGCGGGCGGCACCGGGGTGGAGGTCACGTCCAGCGGCGGCGGGCCGGCCGCGGCGCTGGGCCAGATCGAGGCGCGCTCGACCGGGACGGACTCGCCCTGCACGACGAGGGCGGCCCACCAGGACGCGGTCTCGGGCTCGGCCGTGGGTGCGGCGGCGGACCGCGGGGTGAAGGGCGCCTGGGGGAGCGAGGACATCTGCAGCTCGACGAATGCGGCCACCGGTCCCAGCCGGGTCCCGGGATGGACCTGGGCGCCCGCCCCGCTGGCCCTCGGGACCACCCGGGACGGCTCTGCCGCCTCGGCGGCGGACCGACCGGGGGCCGGGGACCCGCCGGCGTCGCGCCCGGTGGGCTGCGTGCCGTGGGGGACGGGGCCGCCGGGTGGGCTCGGGTCGAGGGAGCCGGCGCGGGCGTCGGGCCCCGTGGGCCGGGTGCCGAGCGGGAGGCGCGGGCGTCGAGGCCGGTGGGCTGGGCGCCGAGCGGGGTGGGCCCGGCGGGCGGGCTCGCGGTCGAGGGGGGCGGCGCGTGCGTCGAGGCGCGCGGCTGGGGTGCCGAGCGGGATGGCGGCGTCGAGGCGGGTGGGTTGGGCGCCCAGCGGGGTCGTGGCGCCGAGGGGGGTCGTGGTGCCGAAGGGGGCGGACTCGGCGGGGAGCGCCGGGTCGTACCACGGGGGCATGGGGGTGGTCAGCCACGCCGGGGCCAGGGACGGCGGGACCAGCTCGGGGAGGGCCGGGGACGCCGCGACGGGTCCGGCTCCGGCGCCGGCCATCGACTCGACACCGGCGGCCGCGGGAGCGGCGACGTCGCCGGCGGCGCGGGCGGCCCAGGGGCCGGTGGAGCCGGCGAGGGAGGGGCGGCGACCATCGCCGCTCCAGGCGATGGCGGCCCGCTGGTAGCGGTCGAGGCCGGGGAGGCCGCTGGTGGCCGGGGGCGGGGCGTCGGCGGGCCGGTCGCTCACCAGCTCGCGCGGCAGGCTGACCAGCGCGGTGAGGCCGCCGCCGGGCGTGGCGGCCAGGCGGACCTGGATGTCGTAGCGCTGCGCCAGGCGGGCCACCACGTGGAAGCCGAGCATGGTGGTCCGGCGCATGTCGACCTGCGGGGCTTCGGTCAGCAGCGCGTTGGCGGCGCGCAGGTCCTCGTCGGACATGCCGATGCCGACGTCCTCGATGGCGACCACGAACCGCGTGGTCTCGCCGGGGGCGAGGTGGCTGCGGATGCGGACCTCGGACGACGGCGGCGAGAACGTGGTGGCGTTCTCGATCAGCTCGGCCAGCAGGTGGGCCAGGTCGGCCACGGCCCGGCCGGTCACGTCGATGTGGTCGTTGACCAGCACCTCGACCCGGCGGTAGTTCTCGATCTCGGCGGCCGCCGCCCGCACGACGTCGGCCAGGGGCACGGGTTGGCCCCAGCGCCGGGGCGGGTCGTCGCCCGACAGCACCAGCAGCGACTCGGCGTTGCGGCGGATGCGGGTGGCGAGGTGGTCGAGGCGGAACAGCTCCTCGAGCACGTCCGCCTCCTGCTCGCGCAGCTCCAGGTCGGTGATCACCTCGAGCTGGCGGTTGAGCAGCGACTGGTTGCGCCGGGCCAGGTTGACCAGCAGGCCGGACATGGCCTCCTTGCGCTCGACCTCGGCCGCGGCCAGGTGCTCGACCAGCGCCACGTTGCGCTCCTGCTCGAGCTCGGTGTTCTTCCAGAAGATGACGACGCCGACCGAGGCGGCCAGCACCGCGACGGCGTGGATCACGGCCCACAGCCACGGCTTGTTCTGCCCGTATCGTGGTTGAAGATCAGCCCGGACGCCAGCGCGCTGCCCGCGCCGTGGGACACCAGCGGTGAACACCACGTTCCACAGCAGCGGGACCCAGTCCTGGTAGAGGGCGATGAGCCCGATCAGGACGAAGAAGTGGAAGTGGGCCTCGACCTGGCCGCCGGACAAGTGCACCAGGACCGACGAGCAGTAGACCAGGCCGAAGGTGGTGAAGAACGAGGCCAGCCGGCGGTTGCGGGCCATGCGGGCGAAGGCCACCGACGGCCAGGGCCAGCGACACCTCCGCGGTCACGTGGAGCACGCCGTAGCCCCGCCAGACGCCCATGACCCACAGCACGGGCACGTGCAGGGCCAGGATCCAGCACAGGATCAGGTGCCGGCGCTGGAACGTCGCCTCGTCGAGCGTGTTGCCGCGGGGCAGGTAGTCGCGCAGCGACCCGGCAGGCGCGGACCAGCAGGTTCGGGGCCGGCTGCTCCTCCTCAGCGGGCTCGACCGGGGCCTCGGCCCCGGCGGCGTGGCGGGGCGTGTGCGCTCCCCGCCGCCGTTCCCTGCTGCCTGAGCCCGAGCGCGGTCTCGTCAAGACCGCTGTGCGAGACCATCCCCATCGGGCCTCAGTGATAGTCGATTTCGCGCCTGCCTGCTGACATAAGGCCACGTCGTGCACCGTTGAGGTCGCGCCGGTAACGGTTATTATCGATCCCGTGGCGAGCAACGAGGACCTGATCGGCCGGAGCGACGTCGACGACATGGAGGCGATCCTGGCCATCGCCAACACCGACGTGGACGAGGCGATCCACGCGGTCGCCGACAACGCCGACGCCATCTTCACCTGGGATTACGAGAAGGGCGCCCGGCCGGCGCTGAACAAGCTGTACGAGAAGGCCAAGTCCTCGCAGTGGAACGGCGAGACCGACCTGCCGTGGGACACGGAGGTCGACGTCGAGAAGCTCGCCACCGAGATGGGCGGCAACCCCCAGATGCAGCGCTTCCGCGAGGAGGCGACGGCCCAGCCCGACTCGCCGTTCCGGAACTTCGGCCCCAAGGAGTGGAACGAGCTGCTCATCGAGGGCCAGAACTGGCGCCTCAGCCAGTTCATGCACGGCGAGCAGGGCGCCCTGCTGTGCACGGCCAAGATCGTCGAGACGGTGCCGTGGATCGACGCCAAGTACTACGCGTCCACGCAGGTCATGGACGAGGCCCGCCACGTCGAGGTCTTCGCCAAGTACCTCGACACCAAGCTGACCGGGCACTACCCGATCAACGCCCACCTCAAGATGCTGCTCGACGACATCATCGCCGACAGCCGCTGGGACATGACCTACCTGGGCATGCAGATCATGGTCGAGGGCCTGGCCCTGGCCGCCTTCGGCTTCATGCACATGCTTCACCGAGGACCCGCTGCTCAAGCAGCTCCTGCGCTACGTGATGTCCGACGAGGCCCGGCACGTGGCCTTCGGCGTGCTGTCGCTCAAGGAGTACTACGCGGACCTGAGCGACGCGGAGATGCGGGTGCGCCAGGAGTTCGCCTTCGAGGCCGCGGTGCGCATGCGGGACCGGTTCCTCCAGCAGGAGGTGTGGGAGCGCATGGGGATCGACTCCCGCCCGGTCATCCGCTCGATGCTGGCCGTCCCGCCCGAGGAGAACGTCTTCCAGCAGATGCTGTTCTCCAAGATCGTGCCCAACTGCCGCAAGCTCGGCCTGCTCGACGCGTCGGGCGGCTGGTTGCGGCGGCGGTTCGAGGAGCTGGGCGTGATCCAGTTCGAGCACTGGACCGACACCGGCGAGGAGTACGCCGACCTCGACGAGGTCGCCAAGGACCGGGCGGCGGCCGGGGAGTAGCCGGGGCCCCGGCGGCTCGGCGCCGCGGCCGAGGGCGGGAGCACGGCCACCGGCCGGCAGCGCGCCTAGACATGGCGGCATGGAAGACGCGCCCATAGCAGTGCCCGAGGCCGACCTCGACGACCTGAGGGACCGGCTGCGCCGCACCCGCTGGCCGGAGGCCGAGACGGTCGAGGACTGGTCCCAGGGCATCCCGCTGGCCTACGTGCAGGACCTGTGCTCCTACTGGGCGGACAGCTACGACTGGCGGGTGGTCGAGGCCCGGCTCAACGCGCTCGGTCCGTTCCGCACCGGGATCGACGGGCTCGGCATCCACGGCCTGCACGCCCGCTCGCCGCACCCCGGGGCGCTGCCGCTGGTCCTCACCCACGGCTGGCCGGGGTCGGTGGTCGAGTTCCTCGACGCCATCGGGCCCCTGGTCGACCCGCCCGGCGCACGGGGGCGACGCGGCCGACGCCTTCCACGTCGTGTGCCCGGCGCTTCCGGGCTACGGGTTCAGCGACAAGCCCACGGGCACGGGCTGGGGGACGCGGCGCATCGCCGAGGCGTGGGCCGAGCTCATGCGGCGCCTCGGCTATGACCGCTACGGCGCGCAGGGCGGCGACTGGGGTGCGGCGGTGACGAGCCTGCTCGGCGTGGTGGATCCCGACCACGTGGTGGGCGTCCACGTGAACATGCCGGTGGCCGGCCCGGCCCCGACCGGCGAGGACGAGGCGGAGGCGGTGGCCGCCGCGGTCCGCTCCTTCGAGGAGCACCGCCGCTGGGGGACCGGCTACTCCCAGCAGCAGTCGACCCGGCCGCAGACGCTGGGCTACGGCCTGGTGGACTCGCCGGCGGGCCAGGCCGCCTGGATCGTGGAGAAGTTCCACGCCTGGACGGACTGCGACGGCCATCCCGAGAACGTGCTGTCCCGGGACCAGCTGCTCGACAACGTGATGCTGTACTGGCTGCCCGGCGCCGCGGCTTCGTCCGCCCGCCTCTACTGGGAGAGCTTCCGCGATCCGGTGCTCGACCCGGTGGCCGTGCCCGCGGGCGCCTCCATCTTCCCCAAGGAGATCGTCCGGCCGCCCCGCAGCTGGGCGGCGGGCCGCTACACCGACCTGCGCTACTGGAACGTGCTGGACAAGGGCGGCCACTTCGCCGCCTTCGAGCAGCCCGCGCTGTTCGTGGACGAGGTGCGCGCCTTCTTCCGCCTGGTGCGCTGACGCCAGCGGTGCGGGATGCCGGCCCGGCGCGGATAGAAAGCGGCCATGACCACACGGCCGATCACGTTCGGGGCGTTCGTGCCCCAGGGTTGGAAGACCGAGCTCGTCGGCATCGAGGGCGCCGAGGCCAAGTGGGCCAAGGCCGTCGAGGTCGCGGAGGCGGCCGAGGCCCTGGGCTACGACTCCCTCTGGGTCTACGACCACTTCCACAACGTCCCCGTCCCCACGCACGAGGCGGTGTTCGAGTGCTGGACGACGCTGGCGGCCATCAGCCAGCGGACCAGCCGGGTGCGCCTGGGCCAGATGGTGGGGTGCGCCTCGTACCGCAACCCGGGCCTGCTGGCCAAGGTCGCCGCCAACATCGACGTCATCTCGGGCGGGCGCCTCGACTGGGGCATCGGGGCGGGCTGGTACGAGCACGAGTACCGGGCCTACGGCTACGACTTCCCGCCGGCCAAGGACCGCATCGCGATGCTGCGCGAGACCGTGGAGATCGTGCGCTCGCTGTGGACCGAGCCCGACACCAGCTACTCCGGCAAGCACTTCACGCTGGCCGGCGCCCAGTGCGACCCCAAGCCGCTCCAGGACCCGCACCCACCGATCCTCATCGGCGGCGGCGGCGAGCAGCTCACGCTGCGGGTGGTGGCCCGGCTGGCCGACCGCTCGAACTTCGGCGGCAAGCCGCGAGGAGTTCGCCCGCAAGTGCGAGGTGCTCCGGCGCCACTGCGACGCGGTGGGCCGGGACTACGACGAGATCGAGAAGACCTGGACGCCGGAGATCTTCGTGCGCGAGACCGAGGAAGAGGTCCGGGCCATCGGCGGCTCGACGTTCGGCGAGCCGTTCGACAGCTGGCAGGCCGGCAACCTGGTGGGCACGCCCCAGCAGGTGATCGACAGGATCGGCGCCTACCGGGAGATGGGCGTCGGCTCGATCATCGCCTGGTGCCGGGACTACCCGTCGACCGACACGCTGACCCTGGTGGGCGAGAAGGTGATCCCGGCTTTCCGCTAGAAATCACTCACCGTGACGAGTTTCACGGTTTGAACGCGGTATGTGGTCGATAGCGTGTAGCGGAACCTGACAGCGTAAGTCTGCTGTCGGGCAGCTCGTTGCAGCCAGGGCTGGGGCCTCTCGCTGGGGGGTTCCGCGTGCGGGCGCACACCCCGGTGACCCATGGGTCGCTGGTCGCGCGCGCCCCGTGTCGCTGGGACGGGCCCGACCTGTCCGCGACCACGAGGCCTCGAACACATGCCGGACCTTGTCCTGCCCCCCGGCCGGCGCCCGCGCCGCCGGATCCTCTCCGCCGTGCTGGCCGCCACCGCGGCCCTGGGCGCCACCGCCGCCCACGTGCTGCCGGCCGGCGCCGAGCCGGTCCCGGCCGGGACCCCCGGCGTGACCCGCTACTTCGGCCGCGGCGCCTACGACGGCATCCGGGCCGCGGTGGCGGCCACGCCCCGCGCCTGCGACCTGCCCGACGACACGCTCGCCGCCCTGGTCATGGCGCCCATCTTCAAGGAGGTCTCGTCGGCCACCAGCCCCGAGACCGCCCCGTCGCCCATGACCCTGTCCCGCTGGGACGAGTGGTCCGGCGTGCGCTCCGGGTCCGACAACATGGACGCCAACTACGGGCTCTACCCCTTCTGGGACCCGTCCACCCCCTACGCCCGCGCCTACTGGACGCCGGGTATCGGCATCTTCCAGTACGACTCGGCCGGCGTCGGCGCCCCCTTCACCGCCGCCGAGCTGATGGACGTGCAGTACATCGCGGGCGACGTGGCCGCGGGCATGGCCAACCGCTACTGCGCCGCGGGGGGCGACGACTACTCCCGCCGGGCGGCGGCCTGGCAGCCGTGGAGCGCGCTGGGCGGCATCGGCAAGTCCGAGGCGCTGTTCCAGGAGATGCGGGCACAGACGCCCCGGCCTGGTCGCGCATCGGCCTGGTCGACGGCATCGAGAACGCGGGCGGCATGGTGCCCCGCACCTGCGTGACGGGCGGCCAGACCCTGCCGTGCTGGTACGTCGACCCGTCCCGGGCGCAGGGCGCCAACTGGTGGGCCCAGGACGACCCCTCGGGCGGCCGTCCCGGCTCCGGCGAGGCGCCGCTGCCGGCCCCGTTCTACGTGGTCAAGCGGGACGGCTTCGAGGAGCGCCACTTCATGGCCATCGACACCGGCTATCCCGTGAACCTGTCGGGCCGGCGCCGGCTCGGCCTCAACGCCCGGCCCCGCGACGGCCAGCCCGGCTCGGGCATCGAGTGGTTCGACTCGTCCGACCTGTGCGACACGGCCCGCCCCGAGATGGGCTGCACGCCGCCTCCGCCGCCCCCGCCGGCCCCGGCACCGAAGACCGCGCCGACCCCGCACGCCGAGCCCGTGGTGCCGAAGGCCCCTGCGCCCGTGCTGCGCGGCACCCCGGTCACGGTGGACGAGATGCTCTCGTCGCTGCGGTTGAGCCCCGAGGGCAGCCTCGGCTCCCTGCGCGTGTTCTGACCGAACGGCGTATCACCGGGCGCGGTCCCGGCTCTGTAGAGGTGACGGAATGCGACCGGGACAGCGGCCCCGGACGACCGGCGGGCGGGACATGCGACAACGGCGTCGCGTGATCCCGCCACGGCGGTCCTAGGCTCGGTCGGCGTGAAGCCCAGCCCGCCCTCCCGCCTCCTGCTGGCGAGCGCCGCGGCCGCGGCCGTGACGGCCACCGCGCTGCGGCCGGCCGACCGCTTCGGCCCGGGGGCATCCCCCGCCTTCGCCTTCGGCGTGCCCACGTCCGAGCTGCCGCTCCAGGCCGCGGCGGCGCAGGCGGCGCTGCTCGCCCTCCTCGCCCGCGGGGGCGGGGCGCGCGGCCTCCGGGGCGCGCTGGGGCTGGGACTGGGCGTGGCCTCGGCCGCCGGCCTGTGGCGCCTGCACCGGGACGCGCAGGGTTCCCGCCAGGTGCTGGAGCAGGCGCTGGTCGAGGGCCTCGGGCCCGACTACCGGTCGGCCATCACGGCCGACTACCTCCCCGCCCCCGACGTGGAGCTCACCCGCCGGTCGGTGATGCTGCCGGACTTCCGGGCCCGGCGCCGCTACGTGGGTGCGACGGGTCGGGACCTGGCCTACGGCGACGCGGGCCGGCGCAACCACCTCGACGTGTGGAAGCGGGTCGACCTGCCCGACGGGGCCCGGGCGCCGGTGCTGCTCCAGGTGCACGGCGGGGCCTGGGTGATGGGCCAGAAGCTGGGCCAGGCCCACCCGCTGATGGCGCACCTGGCCGAGCGGGGCTGGGTGTGCGTCACCATCAACTACCGGCTGAGCCCCACGGGCGACCTGGCCCGACCAGATCGTCGACGTGAAGCGGGCCATCGCCTGGACCAGGGCCACCATCGCGGAGCACGGCGGCGACCCCGGCTTCCTCGCCATCACCGGGGGATCGGCGGGCGGCCACCTGTCGTCGCTGGCCGCCCTCACCCCCAACCTGGCCGCCTACCAGCCGGGCTTCGAGGACGCGGACACCCGGGTGCAGGCGGCCGTCCCGTTCTACGGCGTCTACGACCTGACGGACGCGGACGGGACCGCCAACCGCGGGCTGGTGCCGCTGCTGGCCCGGCGGGTGTTCAAGACCCGCCTGGACGACGACCGCGCCGCCTGGGAGCTGGCGTCGCCCATCAACCACGCCGGCCCCGAGGCGCCGCCGTTCTTCGTGCTCCACGGCACCAACGACACGGTGGTGCCGGTGGAGGCGGCCCGCGCCTTCGTCGAGCGGATGCGCGCCGGATCGGGCGCGCCGGTGGCCTATGCGGAGCTGCCCCGCGCCCAGCACGCCTTCGACATGTTCCCCTCGGTGCGGGCCCACCACACGGCGCACGCGGTGGAGCGGTTCCTGGCCGTGGCCCGCTCCCGCGCCGGCCGGCCCGCGGCGCCGGTCACTCTCCGCAGTTGACCGCCGGGTCAAGATTGCTGACATGATGTCCCGATGGGGACGCGGGACGGGGCAGACCTGGCGGAGCGGGCGGCGCCCACGGTCATAGACGAGGTCATAGGGGCGGTCATAGACCTGGCGGAGACCCGACTACGCCACGTGACCGTCCACGGGTACCGGCGCGCCTACCGCATGGCCGGGACCGGCCCGGTCCTGCTGCTGCTGCACGGCATCGGGGACAGCTCCGAGAGCTGGCTGCCGGTGATGAGCGCGCTGGCCCGCCACCACACGGTCATCGCCCCCGACCTGCTGGGCCACGGCGCCTCCGACAAGCCCCGCGCCGACTACGCGGTGGCCGCCTACGCCAACGGCATGCGGGACCTGCTGGACGTCCTCGGGATCGAGACGGCCACCCTGGTCGGCCACTCGCTCGGGGGCGGGGTGGCCGCCCAGCTCGCCTACCAGTTCCCGGAGCGCTGCGAGCGCCTGGTGCTGGTGGCCAGCGGGGAGCGGGGGGCGACGTGTCGCCCCTGCTGCGCCTGGCGTCGGCCCCGCTGGCCGACGTGTTCCTGGCCCCGCTGCACTGGCCGCTGGCCCAGCCCCTGGTGCGCACCGCGCTCGGCCTGCTCGGCCGCCTGGGTGACGACCTGGCGCGCGACCGGGCCCACGTCTCCCGCATCCTCGCGGGGCTGCCGGACGGGGACGCCCGGGTGGCGTTCACCCGCACGCTGCGGTCGGTGGTGGACTGGCGGGGCCAGGTGGTCACACTGCTCGACCGCTGCTACCTGCTGGACGCCGTCCCGGCGCTGGTGGTGTGGGGCGACCGCGACGGGGTCATCCCGCCGCAGCACGGCCGGCGGGCCCACGAAGCGCTGCCCGCCAGCCGGCTGGAGGTCTTCGCCGGGGCCGGCCACTTCCCCCACCACGACGATCCCGACCGGTTCGTGGCCCTGGTGCGGGACTTCGTGGCCGGCACCGAGCCGGCCCGCCACGACCGCGAGGCCTGGCGCGCTCGCCTGCGGCGGGGCGCCTGATCAGGCCAGGATGGTGGCCACCGCCAGCCGGGCGGTCACCGCCGGCACCAGCGGGTCGTCGGGCGCCGCCAGGCGCCGCGCCTGTTCCAGCACCTCGGTGTCGTAGGGGTGGACCATCGAGAAGCGCAGGGCGCCGGACGTGCTGCCGTCACGCAGGAGCGCGGTGCGCAGGGCGACGTCGACCTGGTGGCGCTGCTCGATGAGGAACGGCGCCTCGCTGTCGGGCAGCAGCTGGCCGGCGTAGAGCCGGGTGGCGCCCTCCACGTCGCCCACGTCGAGCCGGCCCTGGAGGTCGACCGCGTCGACCCGGGTGGTCAGCGTCACCCCGTAGGGGCGGGACTGGAGCTGGCCGCGCAGCCGCTGGCGCAGGCGGGAGAGCTCGCCCTTGAGCGTGCCCCTCAGCACCGACCGCTCCCCGTACAGCCGCGTGTGCAGCATCCCCAGGGTGGCGCTCCCGCCGATGGCGAGGATGGTGAGGATCTCGAGCTGGCGCTGGGTCAGGCGCATCGGGTGGCCGTCCAGCAGGGCGACCGGCTGGCCCAGCACCCGCAGGTCGAGCTGCGGCGCGGTGGGCGCGTGCTGGGCGCGCAGCTCGATCTCGATGAGCCGGGCCAGCGTGGCCACCGTGGTCAGGCCCAGCGGGTTGGCCCGCCGCCACGAGGTGGACAGGTCGATCACGCCGATCTGGGTTCCGTCGGCGGCGTGGACAGGGGCGCCGTAGCACACCCAGTCGTTCACGGGCCCGAGCCAGTGCTCGGTGGCGAACACGGTCACGGGCCGGTCGGCCGCCAGCGCGGTGCCCACGCCGTTGGTGCCCGAAGTGGCCTCGTGCCACACCCCACCCGGCACGAACCCGATGCGGTCGGCCGGGGCCCCCAGCCAGCGGGGGATCTGCTGCCACAGCACCCGGCCGTCCGTGTCGCTGATGACCGCGGCCAGGTCGCTGGACCGGGCCGCCTGCTCGAACTGGGTGATGAGCCCGGGCACGGCCCGGCGGATGGGGCACGCGTCCCAGCGCTCGCGGGTGTCCTCGGCGGAGTCGACGGGGGCACCGGTGCGGGCGGGGTCGATGGGCAGGCAGCGCTGCCAGGAGGCGTGGACCACGGGGTCGACCAGGCTCGCGGGAGGTGAGGCCCAGACATGGTCTTTCGCCCGCTCGATCGCCTCAAACCTCAGAGCGATGTCTCGTCGCACCGCGCCACCCTTCCCAGGGCCACGACGGAAGTGTACGAGATTGAACACACCCCGCGCGGCCATGACCTCCTTACGGCGCTTTAACCAACCTTTGGCCAACCTTCAGCGGAGCACCATCACTACTGGCGGTGTCCCATGGTGCGCCGCCACTCCCCCCGGAGCCCAGTGCCGCGGGGTCGGAGGCGGATCACGCCCGCCCGCCGCCGCCTCCGACCCCGTCGGCGCTGGCAACCGGCCGATCGGCGGCGGGGCGGCTTCCTCCCCGCTTGCCCCGCCGCCGCCGGCCGCCGGCCCAACGGCGTGTCCTTCGGGGGCGCGCGAACCCGATTGACCCCGCGGTCAAGCCTGCCGGTAGCCTGGTCACATGACCGATCCGGCACACCGCTTCGAGTCCGTCCCGGCCGTGCGCGACTCGCTCGCCAAGGTCGACTACCTGGCCGACGACGGCATTGCCGGTGTCGTATACCTGGCCGACCGCCTCGGCAAGCCGGTGCTCATCGAGGGGCCGGCCGGCACGGGCAAGACCCAGCTGGCCAAGTCGGTGGCCGAGATCAGCGGGTCCCGCCTCATCCGCCTCCAGTGCTACGAGGGGCTCGACGAGTCCAAGGCGCTGTACGAGTGGAACTACAAGAAGCAGCTGCTGCGCATCCAGGCCGAGCGCAACGACGGCGCCACCTGGTCCGAGGTCGAGGACGACATCTTCTCCGACGAGTTCCTGCTCACGCGGCCCCTGCTGGAGGCCATCCGGGCCGAGGACCCCGTGGTGCTGCTCATCGACGAGGTCGACCGGGTCGAGGTCGAGACCGAGGCGCTGTTGCTGGAGATCCTGTCGGACTACCAGGTGTCGATCCCCGAGCTGGGTACCGTCACCGCCCGCCAGGTGCCACTGGTCTTCCTCACCTCCAACAACACCCGCGAGCTGTCCGAGGCGCTCAAGCGGCGCTGCCTGTTCCTGCACGTCGACTACCCCGACCTCGACCGCGAGCGCGAGATCGTGCTGGCCAAGGTGCCGGGGATCACCGCCAGCCTGGCCGACCAGGTGGCCCGCATCGTGCGCTCCATCCGCCAGCTCGAGCTGAAGAAGCCGCCGTCGGTGTCCGAGACGCTGGACTGGGCCCGCACCCTGATCCTGCTGGGGGTCGAGCAGGTCGACGCGGCCACCGCCACCGGCACCGCCAACATCCTCCTCAAGTACCAGAGCGACATCACCAAGGCCACCAAGGAGCTGGAGCAGGACAGCGCGCTGAACGGCGACACGGCCACCGCCGGCGCCAAGCCCTGGCAGCGCAATGGCTGAGCCGGACGGGCCGGCGTCCTCCAACGGCGGATCCAGCTCCAACGGCGGATCCGGCGCCGATCCGGGCATCACGGACGGCCGCCACCACGCCTTCTCGCCCGAGGGCGCGACCGCGGCCCTGGAGGCCCGCCGGACCGGCGACACCGCGCCGGAACGCCCCCTGCCCCGCACCGCGGACGAGGCCGGCCGCCGCCTGGCGGAGATCGGCTCGGGCATCGCGCTGACGGAGCTGCTGTCCGGCTTCATCGTCGAGCTGCGCACCGCGGGCCTGCCGGTGAGCCTGACCGAGAACCTCGACGCCATGGCGGCCATCCAGCACATCCCCCTCGACGACCGCGACGCCTTCAAGTACGCGCTGGGCGCCACGCTGGTGAAGAACGCGTCGCACTGGCGGGTGTTCGAGACCGTGTTCGAGGTCTACTTCTCGCTGCGGGGCCGCGAGTACGCGCTGACCGACGAGCAGGCCCAGGCCATGGCCGACCTGGACGAGCTCATGGGCGAGATGGAGGGCCAGGAGGGCGACCAGCCCGGCGGCGGCGGGGGCGGCGAGCACCTCACGCCCGAGGAGCTGGCCGAGATGCTGTTCAAGGCCCTGGCCCAGGGCAACGAGGCCATGCTCAAGGCCCTGGCCCGCCAGGCGGTGCGCCGCTACGCGGGCATGGAGCCGGGGCGGCCCGTGGGCGGCACCTACTACCTGTACCGCACGCTGCGGAACCTCGACCTCGACGGCGTGCTCGACAAGCTCATGCAGCAGGCCCGCGAGCAGGCGGGCGAGCTGACCCCGCTGGAGGAGCGGCTGGAGCGCGACGAGTACGAGGCCCGCATCGAGCAGCTCCGCAAGGAGATCGAGGCCGAGATCCGCCGGCGCCTGGTGGCCGACCGGGGCGTGGAGGCCATGGCCCGGACGCTGCGCAAGCCCCTGCCGGAGGACGTCGACTTCATGCACGCCAGCCGGGAGGAGATGGCCGCGCTGCGCAAGGCCATCTACCCGCTGACCCGCAAGCTGGCGGTGCGCCTGGCCCGCAAGCGGCGCCACGGCCGCAAGGGCCCGCTCGACTTCCGCTCCACCGTGCGCCACTCGCTGTCCACCGGCGGCGTGCCCATCGAGCCCCGCTTCCGCTACCCGCGGCCCTCCAAGCCCGAGATCTTCGTGGTGGCCGACATCTCGGGGTCGGTGGCGGCGTTCGCCCGGTTCACGCTGCACCTCGTCTACGCCATCTCCAACCAGTTCTCCAAGGTGCGGTCGTTCGTGTTCATCGACGGCATCGACGAGGTGACCCGGCTGTTCGAGGGTGTGGAGGACATCGGCGAGGCGGTCCACCGGGTCAACACCGAGGCCGACGTCATCTGGGTCGACGGCCACAGCGACTACGGGCACGCCTTCGAGATCTTCTGGCAGCGCTACGGCAAGGACGTCGGGCCCAAGACGACCCTGCTGCTCTTGGGGGACGCGCGGAACAACTACCATGCGACCCAGTCGTGGGTGGTCAGGGAGATGCAGCACCGGGCGCGCCACGTCTACTGGCTCAACCCCGAGCCCCGTAGCTACTGGGATACGGGCGACTCGATCATCGGTGAGTACGCCGTGCACTGCGACGGCGTGTTCGAGTGCCGTAACCTCCGCCAACTCGAACGGTTCGTCGACCACCTGGTGTGACCACATGAGCTACTCAGACCCCCCGCCCGGCTCGGGCGGCTTTCCGCCTGCCCCGCCTCCGGGCGGGGCCTACCCCTCCGCCCCGCCCCCCGGCGGCGGCTATCCGTCCCCGAGCGACGGCTACCCGACGGCTCCTCCGCCCGGCTACGCGCCTCCCGGTCCCGGCTTCCCCTCGGAGCCCCCGCCGACCGGTGGCCGCCGCCGCGGCCGGGGTCTGATCATCGCTCTGGTGATCGTCGGCATCGTCGCGGTGGCGGGCCTCGCCATCTTCTTCCTCGTGCCCGACGACGCCGAGCGCGACGAGAGCGGCGAGATCGTCGACAGCGGCCAGGTCTCCGTGTTCGACCTGGCGGTGGGCGACTGCTGGAACAACGTGCCCGAACGCCGGCGCGGAGACCGAGAACGTGGACGCGGTGCCGTGCAGCGAGCCGCACGAGAGCGAGGTCTACGCGGTCCTCGACGTCGACATGGGCGAAGCCTGGCCCGGGCAGGATGCCATCACGACCGAGTCCGAGAACCAGTGCGTGCAGCAATTCGAGGGCTTCGTGGGCCTGACCTACGACCAGTCGGTGCTGAACCTCTTCTACTTCAGCCCCACCGAGGAGTCGTGGACCGAGCAGAGCGACCGTGAGGTCGTGTGCATCGTGCTGGACCCGACGGCCCCCGACCGGCGCACCACCGGGACGCTCCAGGGCGCGGCCCGCTGATAGCGCTGACGAGGTGAGCGGCGGCTCAGCCGCCGCTCACCTCGGTGTCGGTCGAGCCGCCGTGCCCTCAGGCGCCGCCTTCGGTGTTGCACGGTTGCGTGCGCACCGTCGACACCGGCTGCTAGTCGGCGTTCCAGGTGACGATCTCGGCGTCCCAGGACGACACCTGCGAGCAGGCCACGTCCATCGGGCCGTAGGCCCACTCGTTGTTGTTGATGTTGAGGTCGCGGACCGTTCCGGCGGTGCCCAGCCGGAACGAGAAGCCGCCGCCGGAGATTTGAGTGTGCTGATCTCACGACGCTGCGTCGCGGTATCTACGCGAAGGCGGTCCGACTCTCATTCCCGGCGCCTCAAGGCGTTTGCAAGCGCGCTGCGAGGGCGCGGGACGAGAGTGACGGGCATGAGGACCACGGCGACAGGCACCGGGCGACGACCCGGGCAGGGCGGGGGAGAGCCCGCAGCCCTGGCGCGCCACGTCACCATCCTCCACAGCGACATGGTCTCCTCCACCGAGCTGGTCGAGGCGGCCGGCCCGCGCTACCCGCGGTTGCTGGCGCGGCACCGCAGCCTGATCGCAGCGGCGGTGGAACGGTGGGGCGGCCGCTTCCTGGCCCACGCGGGCGACGGCACCCTGGCCCTGTTCGACGACCCCGGCGACGCTCTGGCGGCCGCGCTCGAGGCCCAGCGGGCGTTGGGTGACGAGCCGTGGCCCGCCGGCCTGGCGCCCCGGGTGCGCATGGGCGTCCACTCGGGCGATGTCTACGACCTGGACGGCGAGCCGGTCGGCCTGGCCGTCAACCTCGGCGCCCGCATCATGGCGGAGGCCGTGGGCGGCCAGGTGGTCGTGTCCGACGCGGTGGCCCGGGCCGTGTCCGGGGCGGGCGGCCCCCGGCTGGCCGACGCGGGCTGGCACGAGATCCGCAACCACGCGGGCCCGGTGCACCTCCACCAGGTCGTGGCCGACGGCGTGACCGTGGTGGTGCCCCGCACCACCACGGCCCGCCTCTCGCTGGTCGGCGTGGCCTGAGGCAATAGGGGCCACCGGGGCGGTCGCTGAGGCACTCAGGGGCCGGCCCCCGACCACTATTGCCTCGCCCGCCGCTCGGTGGCCCCTATTGCCTCGCACCCCGCCGGGACCCCCGGACCCCTGGTCCGAGGGTTGTGGAAGCGGTTCCATTGACAGGGTGACCGCCGTCACTTATGTTGCGTTCAGAGTTCGTGGAAGCGGTTCCACGGACCAGGTGGCGACAACGGGGAAGGGGGGCCGGTGGTCACGATCGCGGACGTCGCAGCACATGCGGGCGTGGGCGCCGGCACCGTGTCCCGGGTGCTGAACGACAGCCCCAGGGTCAGCGAGCGCACCCGCACCCGGGTGCTCGCCGCCATCGAGCTGCTCGACTACCGGCCCAACCCGCTGGCCCGGGGCCTGTCCCGGGGCCGCTGCCAGACCCTGGGCGTGGTCGTGCCCTTCTTCACCCACGCCTCGGCCGTCGAGCGCCTGCGGGGGGTGGTGGCCGCGCTGGACGGCAGCCGCTACGACCTCGTGCTGTTCAACGTCGAGTCCCCGGTGCACCGCGACGAGCACTTCTCCACCCTCACCCGCCGGGACCGGGCCGACGGCCTGCTCATCATGTCGCTGCCCCCGCCCGCGGGGAGCCTGGTCCGGCTGGCCGACGCGGGCGTGCCCGTGGTCCTGCTGGACAGCCACGGCCCCGGGGTGCCCGCGGTCATCACCGATGACGTCGAGGGCGGGCGCCTGGCCACCCGCCACCTGATCGACCTCGGGCACGAGCGCATCGCCTTCATCGGCGACGACCCCGACAACCCGCTCGGCTTCACCTCCAGCGGCGCCCGGGAGCGGGGCTACTGCGAGACCATGGAGGACGCCGCGCTCAAGGTGGGGCCGGGCGACGTCCGCCACGGGCCCCACGTGCGCTCGGTCGCCCGCCGCCTGGCCGAGGAGCTGCTGGCCGAGCGGGACCGGCCCACCGCCGTGTTCGCGGCCTCGGACGCCCAGGCGCTCGGGGTGCTGGAGGCCGCCCGATCCCGCGGCCTCGACGTGCCGGGCGACCTGTCGGTCGTGGGCTTCGACGACGTCGAGGTGTCAAGCTACGCGGGGCTGACCACCGTACGGCAGCCCCTGTTCGAGAGCGGGCGGCGGGCCGCCGAGCTGTTGCTCGAATCGCTAGCCGCCAGCGAGCCGCTGGGCGAGGCCGAGCACCGTCTCGACCTCGACCTGGTCGTCCGCTCCACCAACCGCACCCCCCCGTGTCCGGGCCGCGAGAGGGAGAACGATGAGCGAGATAGTGCTGGAGGACGTCTGGAAGGTGTTCCGCGGGGGCGTCGAGGCCGTCCGGGCGTTCGACCTCGAGATCGCGGACGGCGAGTTCGTCGTGCTGGTGGGCCCGTCGGGCTGCGGCAAGACCACCGTGCTGCGCATGGTGGCCGGCCTGGAGCGCATCTCCAAGGGCTCGGTCCGCGTCGGCGACAAGGTCGTCAACGACGTGCCCCCCAAGGAGCGGGACATCGCCATGGTGTTCCAGAACTACGCGCTGTACCCGCACATGAGCGTGTACGACAACATGGCCTTCGGGCTCAAGCTCCAGAAGGTCCCCCGGGCCGAGATCGACAGCCGGGTGCGCGAGGCCTCCCGCATCCTCGACCTCGACGACTACCTCGGCCGCAAGCCGGCGGCGCTGTCCGGCGGCCAGCGCCAGCGGGTGGCGATGGGCCGGGCCATCGTGCGCCACCCGCAGGCCTTCCTCATGGACGAGCCGCTGTCGAACCTGGACGCCAAGCTGCGGGTCCAGACCCGCACCGAGATCTCCCGGCTCCAGCACGAGCTCGGGACGACCACCATCTACGTGACCCACGACCAGGTCGAGGCCATGACCATGGGCGACCGGGTGGCGGTCATGCGCAAGGGCGTCCTCCAGCAGGTCGACATCCCCGAGACGCTCTACGAGAGGCCCGTCAACCTGTTCGTGGCCGGGTTCATCGGGTCGCCGGCCATGAACCTGATGGAGGCGACGCTGGGCCCGGGCGACGGCGACACGCTGGTCGTCCAGCTGGGCGGCTCCCGGCTGCCCGTGCCCCCCGAGGTCGTGGCCGGGCGGCCCGCGCTGAGGGCCTACCGGGGCCGCCCGATCATCCTCGGCATCCGGCCCGAGGACCTCGAGGACGCCTCCCTGGTGGCCGACGCCCCGCCCGAGCGACGCATCCGCTCCACGGTGGAGCTGCGCGAGGCGCTGGGGTCGGACGTGCTGGTCCACTTCACCCTCGACGCCGCGCCCGCCGCCACCGACGACCTCGTGGAGCTGGCGGTCGACGCCGGCCACGCGGGCGACGAGGCCGCCCAGCAGGTGGCGGGCGCCGAACGGGCCCACGTGATCGCCCGCCTCAATCCCCGGACCCACGCGGCCAACGGCGAGCCCATCGAGCTCGCGATCGACACCAACCGCCTCCACTTCTTCGACCCGGACGACGGCTCCGCCATCTACGAGGAGCCACCGACCACTCCAGAACCCCAAGCAGTCACGACAACCAGCAACGACAGCTAAGGAGACCACCATGCGATACCGGCGATTGTTGGCCGTGCCAACCGTCGCGCTGCTGTTGGCCGCCGCCTGTGGCGACGACGACGACAGCGGAGATGAAGGCGCCGCAACCAGCGGTGATCAGGAAGAGAACACCGGCACCGTCAACCTGATGAGCGCCGGCGAGCCCGAGGAGGTCGACGCCTACCAGACGATCTTCGACGACCTCATCAACTCCGACACCGACTACGAGGTCGAGATCGAGTCGGTGGGCAACTTCGAGGAGCAGTTCCAGATCCGCGCCGAGGGCGGCACCCTCGACGTGGCGGCGGTGCCCCAGCCGGGCGCCATCCCGGACCTGGTCGACTCGGGCTCGATCGTGGCGCTCGAGGACATGGGCTTCGACATCGCCGAGCTCAACGACACGCTCGGCGAGTCGTTCATGGCCCTCGGCGAGTACCAGGGCAAGCACTACGGCCTGCCCACCAACATCAACCTCAAGAGCATGGTCTGGTACCCGAAGGACGACTTCGACGCCGCCGGCTACACCGTCCCCGAGACGTGGGACGACCTGATCGCGCTGAGCGACCAGATCGTCGCCGACGGGGGCACGCCGTGGTGCGTGGGCTTCCAGTCCGAGGGCTCGACCGGCTGGCCGGCCACCGACTGGATGGAGGACATCATGCTCCGCACCGCGGGGCCGGACGTCTACGACCAGTGGTACAAGCACGAGATCCCGTTCAACGACCCGGCCGTGCTGGCCGCGGCCGAGCAGTTCGGTGACGTGATGTTCAAGGACGGCTACGTGCTCGGTGGGGCGCGGCCACGCCCGACGTCCCCTTCGGCGACGCGCCGGGGCCGATGTTCCAGGACCCGCCCGGCTGCTGGCTGCACCGCCAGGCCAGCTTCATCAACGCCAGCTTCCCCGAGGACGCCGAGGCCGGGGTCGACTACGACTGGTTCCCGCTGCCTCCGATCGACCAGGAAGGCACGCTGTACGCCGGCGAGCTGACCGTGGCCGGCTCCAACCGGCCCGAGGTCGTCGACTTCCTCAACCGGTTCATCGCCGAGGACGTCCAGTGCGAGATGGGCAGCGTCACCGCCTCGTCGCGGATCTCGCCCAACGTCAACGTGGGCCCGGAGTGCTACGCCAACGACATCCTCGCCGACGCCTCGGTCATCCTGACCGACGCGCTGGCATCGGGCACCGGGCGCTTCGACGCCTCGGACCTCATGCCCGCCGAGGTCGGCAGCGGTAGCTTCTGGACCGGCATGGTCGAGTACATGCGGGGTGGCCCCGGCAACGTCGAGACCGTGCTCGACGACATCGAAGCGAGCTGGCCGAGCTGACCAGCGGCCGAGGCGACTCGGCACAACGGACAGGAGAGGGGAGCGGCCGCTCGGCGGCCGCTCCCCCGGCCATCGAGGAGGTAGCCGAGCGGTGGCGATCGACACCGAAGAACCGAGCGCACCCCCGGGACCCGTCGGCGAGGAGCCCGGCCGATCGGCCTCCCGCGGGGCCGCCACTGGGCCTGCGGATCGTGGGCGTCCTGGCGGTCGTGATCGTGGTCGTCGTCGGCATGGTGCTGGCGTTCGACTTCATGCGCGACAAGGACGCCAATCGCCTGCTGGTGATCGGCGTCGCCCTCCTGTTCGGGGTCGGCGGGATCTTCCTTCTGTTCTGGGCCATGGACAAGGCGGTCAACCTGCTGCCCGGCGACCTCCGGGAGACGGTGCGGCCCTACGTGTACGTCGGCCCCGCGCTGGTCATCCTGTCGGTGTTCCTGGTCTACCCGGTGATCAACACGATCCTCCTCAGCTTCAAGGACGAGACGGGGCACAGCTTCGTCGGCCTCGACAACTTCCGGTTCGTGTTCACCGACCCGAGCATGCTGCGCTCGATCCGCAACACGGGGCTGTGGATCGTGATGGTCCCGCTGTGCGCGGTGTCCATCGGGCTCATCTTCGCCACGCTCGCCGACCGGCTGCGCCGGGGCGAGGCGGTGGCCAAGTCGCTGATCTTCCTGCCCATGGCCATCTCGTTCGTGGGCGCGGCGGTGACCTGGCGGCTGATCTACAGCTACCGGCCCGAGGGCTTCGGCACCAACGTCGGCCTGCTCAACGGCATCAAGCTCGGGCTGGGCCAGGACCCGGTGGCGTGGCTGTCGCAGCGGCCGTGGAACAACCTGATGCTGATCGTGATCATGATCTGGATCCAGACCGGCTTCGCCATGGTGGTGCTGTCGGCGGCCATCAAGTCGATCCCCGACGAGATCGTCGAGGCGGCCCGCATCGACGGCGCCTCCGAGCTCCAGGTGTTCCGCCACATCACGGTCCCGAGCATCCTGCCCACCATCGTGGTGGTCACCACCTACATGGTGATCAACGCGCTCAAGGTCTTCGACATCGTGTTCGTCATGGGCAGCCCCGAGCCCAACCAGACCGAGGTCATCGCCGAGCGCATGATCCACTGGTTCTTCGTCGCCAACAACGACGGCCGGGGCGCCGCCATCGCCACCGTGCTGTTCCTGGGGGTGCTCCCGGTGATGGTCTGGAACGTCCGCCAGTTCCGCCAGCAGGAGGCGATCCGGTGACCCTGACCGCCCCGCTTCCCACCGAGGTCGAGGAGGCGTCCGCCGCCCCGGTCGCCACCGACAGCGAGGCCGTCGGCGTTCGCCGCGGCGGCTGGTTCACCCGCATCGTCATCCTCGTCGTCGTGGTGCTCTGGCTCATCCCGACCCTCGGCGTGCTGGTCACGTCGTTCCGGCCGGAGGCGCTCGCCGACACCACCGGGTGGTGGACGGTGCTGGGCCACCCGTTCCGCACGTCGGAGTGGACGATCGAGAACTACCGGCTGGCGCTCGACACCGGCGGGTTCGAGAACGCCTTCCTCAACAGCCTGGCGGTGACGGTGCCCGCCACCGTCATCCCCATCACCATCGCCGCGTTCGCCGCCTACGCGTTCTCGTGGATGGAGTTCCGCGGGCGCTACGTGCTGTTCGTGCTGGTGGTGGGCCTGCTGGTGGTGCCGTTGCAGATGGCGCTCATCCCCATCCTGCGGCTCTACACCGGGGGCGCGTCCATCGGGGGCGTGCAGATCTTCCCCGACCTCGACCTCAACGGCACGCTGCTCGGGGTGTGGCTGGCCCACACCGCCTTCGGGCTGCCGCTGGCCGTCTACCTGCTGCGCAACTACATCGGGGCGCTGCCGTCCTCGATCATCGAGTCGGCCAAGATCGACGGCGCCGACCACTTCACCATCTTCTGGCGGCTGGTCGTGCCGCTGTCGGTGCCGGCGCTGGCGGCGTTCGCCATCTTCCAGTTCCTGTGGGTGTGGAACGACCTGCTGGTGGCGTACGTGTTCCTGGGCGGCACCCGCGACACCCGGGTGCTGACCATCGCCCTGGCCAACCTGAACGGGTCGCACGGCGAGAACTGGCACCTGCTCACCGCGGCCGCGTTCATCACCATGCTGCTGCCGTTGCTGGTGTTCTTCTCGTTGCAGCGCTACTTCGTGCGCGGCCTCACCGCCGGAGCGGTGAAGGGCTAGCGGATGGGCGAGCTTCCGGCCGCCGAGCATGGAGCCGCTGCCGCCGCGGCGGAAGTGGCGGGCCATCACCATCGCCACGCTGGTGCTGGTGCCGGCGTTCTGGTCGCTGATGGCCGGGCTGGTCGCCCTGGCCACCGACGACGCCGACGCGCCCGAGCCCACGGGGATGCAGTCGGCGGCGGCGGTGGCCTTCGGCCTGGCGCTCCTCCCGTTCGTGTTCGTGGCGCTGGCCTTCCTGTCCGAGCACCCGCGGGCCCCGGCCGCGGTGGTGCGGGCCATGGGCCTGTCGCTGCTGGTGGGCCTCATGGTCTCGGCCTTCCTCGACCCGGTGTCCGGCGTGGTGGCGGGCATGGGCGCCGGCGGGATCGTGGCGCTGCGCATGGACCTCGACCACACCGTCAAGTCGCGGGTCCTGGCGGTGGTGGTGGCGGCGGCCTACACCTGGGTCCTGGTGTTGACCCTCGGCGGCCTGGTCCTCCTGCCCGCTCCCATCTTCCCCTTCACCGCCCTCGGCATCGCCGACCACCTGGCCGAGCGCCGGGCGGCGGAGGCCCGTTCTGTCAGCACTCACGTGCCGTAGGCACGGCCAGCGCTGACAGAACAGGGGACGCTCCTAGGTGGAGTCGCGGACCACCAGCTCGGTCTGGAGCACGACGCCCGACGGCGGGGCGGCGGCCTCGATCTGGGCCAGCAGCAGGCGGGCCATCTCCCGGCCCAGCTGCTCGATGGGCTGGCGCACGGTGGTGAGCGGCGGGCCGGCCGAGCGGGCCAGCTCGGTGTCGTCGAAGCCGACCACCGCCACGTCGCCGGGGACCCGGCGCCCCGCGGCCCGCAGGGCGTCGAGGGCGCCCAGGGCCATGAGGTCGGAGGCCACGAACAGGCCGTCGAGCTCGGGCCGGCGGCCCAGCAGCGCCCGGGTGGCGGCGGCGCCGCCCTCGCGGGTGAAGTCGGCCTCGGCCACCAGGGTGTCCGGGGCGGGCCGGCCCGCCTCGGTCAGCGCCTTCTCCCAGCCCGTGCGGCGGTCGACGCCCGGCACCATGTCCGCCGGGCCGGCCACGGTCCCCACCACGGTGCGGCCCCGGGCCAGCAGGTGGGCGACCGCGGCGTGGGCCCCGCCCTCGTTGTCGGCGTCGACGAAGCCGACGGCCGCGCCCGCGGGCGGGCGACCCGCCACCACGCACGGGATGCCCGCCGCGGCCAGCCGGGGGACCAGAGGGTCGCCGGCCCGGGCCGACACCACCAGGGCTCCGTCGGTGCCGCCCCGCAACAGGTGCTGCTCGACCCGGCCCTGGTCGGCGTCGCGGCCCAGCATGAGCAGCACGAGCTGGTAGCGGGTGGCGGCCAGCTCGCCGGTCACGCCCAGCGTCGTGCCCGCGAAGAAGGGGTCGGCGAACAGCCGCACGCTGGGCTCGGACACGACCAGCGCCACCGACTCGCTGCGGCTCCCGGCCAGGGAGCGGGCGGCCCGGTTGGGCGCGTAGCCCATCTCGGCCACGGCGGCCTCGACCGCCCGGCGGGCCTCGTCGGACACCCGGGGGCTGCCGTTGACCACCCGCGACACGGTGGCCCGGGACACGCCGGCCCGGGCGGCCACGTCTTCCAGTGTGTAGGGCCCGCCCGCCGGCTTCACCGCGGCGGCGGGGGAGGGGCGCCGAGCCCGTTGGCGGCCACGACATCGCGATACCACAGCGCGCTGGCCTTGGGCGTCCGCCGCTGGGTGGCGAAGTCGACGTGCACGATCCCGAAGCGCTGGGAGAAGCCCTCGGCCCACTCGAAGTTGTCGAGCAGCGACCACACGAAGTAGCCGCGCAGGTCCACGTGGGCGGCCAGCGCGTCGTGGCCGGCCCGCAGGTGGGCGTCGAGGTAGGCGAGCCGGTCGCGGTCGTCCACCCGGCCGTCCGCCCCCACGTGGTCGGGGAAGGCGCCGCCGCTCTCGTGCACGTACAGCGGGGGCGGGTCGTAGTCGCTGGCCAGCCGGACCAGCGCGTCGTACAGGCCCTCGGGCTCGACCGCCCAGCCGTTGGACGTGGGGGCGCCGGCGGGCTCGGCGAAAGCCACGTCGGGCGAGCCGGGCCAGGGCGAGGGCGCCGCCGAGGCGCCGGGCGAGTGCCGCACGTGGTGGCAGCGGTAGTAGTTGACGCCCAGGGCGTCGATCGGCCGGGAGATCACGTCGAGGTCGCCGTCGCGGACGAAGCGGAGGTCGCTGACCGCGGCCAGGTCCTCCAGCACGTCGGCCGGGTAGCGGCCGAGCAGCACCGCGTCGTACCACAGGCGGTTGGCGAGGCCGTCGATGCGGCGCACCGCGTCGAGGTCCGCCTCGCTCGGCTCGGCCGCGGCCGGAAGCACCGGGTACGGGTTCAGCGTGATGCCGACCTCGGGCTCGGGCGCGCGCAGCCGGTCCCGCAGGACGTCGACCGCGAGCCCGTGGGCCAGCAGCACGTGGTGGGCGGCGGCGACGGCCGCGGCGGGCTCGGTCCGCCCGGGGGCGTGGATGCCGGCGCCGTAGCCCAGCATGGCCGCGCACCACGGCTCGTTGATGGTGGTCCAGCGGCTCACCCGGTCGCCCAGGGCGCCGGCCACCGCCCCGGCGTAGTCGGCGAAGCGCTCGGCGGTGTCCCGGGCCGTCCAGCCGCCCTCGTCCTCGAGGGCCTGGGGCAGGTCCCAGTGGTAGAGGGTCGCGACCGGCTCGATGCCATGGGCCAGCAGCTCATCCACCAGCGCCCGGTAGAAGTCGAGCCCGCTGCGGCTGATCGCCCCCCGCCCGGCGGGTTGCACGCGGGGCCAGGCCACCGAGAACCGGTAGGCGGCCAGGCCCAGCTCGGCCATGAGGGCCACATCGGCGGCCATGCGGCGGCGGTGGTCGCAGGCGGTGGCGCCGGTGTCTCCCCGGGCGTGCCCGGCGGCGGCGAACGTGTCCCAGATGGAGGCGCCGCGCCCGTCGAGGTCGACGCCGCCCTCGATCTGGTAGGCGGACGTGGCCGCTCCCCACACGAAGCCGGCCGGGAAGCGGCGGGGGTCGTCGCCGGTAGGGGCACCCGCGGCGAAGCGGGCGATGCCGAGGTTGGTCACAGGTGCCTCCGGGAGCGTCTCACGGGACTGTGAGAGCGCTCTCATGAGAGCAGGTTGGTGACGCCGGCGTCAACCCCGTGCCGGCCCCGGGGCGGGTCAGGGGGGCTCGGGGAGGTCGGGGCGATCGTCGTCGTCGTGGTGGTCGGCGACCAGCGGGTCGGTGCCGTGGGCCACCTCGAGGGCGTCGCCGAGGCCGTCGCCGTCGGAGTCCTCGTGGAGCGGGTTGGTGCCGAGGGTGGACTCCCACGGGTCGGACAGGCCGTCGTCGTCCGAGTCGATCAGCGCCACCGCCGCCTGGCCCGGCATGCTGGGCAGGACCACGCCGGTGGTGGCGAACGTGGCGTCGCCCAAGGTGGCCAGCTCATAGGCGTCGGTGAACCCGTCGCCGTCCGAGTCGGCGTGGAGGGCGTCGCCGCCCGACTGCACCTCGTAGGCGTCCGACAGCCCGTCGCTGTCGGTGTCGACGACGTGGGCGTCGAGGCCGTGCGCCAGCTCCAGCCCGTCGGTGAGCCCGTCGGTGTCGCTGTCGCCCAGCGCCGGGTTGGTGCCCATCGTCATCTCGTACGGGTCGGGCGCGCCGTCCCCGTCGCTGTCGGCTCCCTCGCCCGGTGCGCGGCCGCCACCTCGCCGTCCGCCAGCGGGACATCGCTCAGCCCCGGGATGACCGCCGCGTACTGGAAGCGGTCGCCGGTCTCCCACGTGCCCACGCCGTAGCGGGTGCCCCGGGCCTCGATGGTGGTGCCGTCGCCCAGGCTGATGGCCACGTGCGCCTGGCCCGGCCGCCCGCCCCCCGCCGTGGGCTCGCGGTCGAAGCTGAACAGCAGCGCCCCCGGCGTGTGCACCGCCTGATCGACGGGGATCACGGCCCCCTGCTCCTGCAGCTGGAGGTACTGGAGCCACGAGCCGTCGGGCAGCGAGACGCCGACCTGGCTGGCGGCCCACTGGGTCAGCTCCGAGCAGTCGAAGGTGCCGGGATCGGCGTCGTCGGGCGCGGCCTCGGCCCCGAACACGTAGTCGTCGCCCGTCTGGGCCAGGGCGTGGTCGAGGAAGGTGCGGGTGAGGTCGGACGCCCCGCCGTCGTCGTCTGCGTCGCCGGGCACGTCCACATCCCCGACGGTGGCGAATCCGACCGGTGTCGCCAGCGTGCTGAGGGCGCCGGCGCCCGGCATGGCCAGGGCCATGTGCGGGTCGGCGTCGACCCCGTCGAGGATCCCGTCACCGTCGGTGTCGGCCAGCGTGGCGTTGAGGCCCCGGCCCTGCTCCGCGGCGTCGCCGATGCCGTCGGCGTCGGTGTCCGCCAGGTTGATGTCCGTGCCCAGCGAGGCCTCGAACGCGTTGCTGAGCCCGTCGTTGTCGGTGTCGGTGATGTCGACCGGGACGGGCAGGCCGTCGGGCCCGAGCGCCACGCCGTGGGCCGGGTCGAGCCCGAGCGAGTACTCCTCGGCGTCGCCCACGCCGTCGCCGTCGGTGTCGGCCTTCAGCGCGTCGCTGCCCAGCCGGACCTCGAAGGCGTCGGACAGCCCGTCGCCGTCGCTGTCGAGCGACAGGGCGTCGAGGCCGTGGTCGAGCTCGAAGCCGTCGGTCAGGCCGTCCATGTCGGAGTCGGCCACCTGCGGGTTGGTGCCCTTCTCCATCTCGAAGGCGTCGGACGCCCCGTCGGTGTCGGCGTCCGGCCCGGCCGGCCCGGCCGCGTGCCGCGGGCCCGCGGGGCCGCCGGGCTCGCCGGCGCCCATGGGGTTGGGGTCGTCGTAGCCCGAGACCCCGGAGAAGTCGCCCTGGTAGGCCCCGCCCGCGGCCGCCCGGGCCTCGTCCATGTACTCGCGGTAGTCGGCCGGAGTGCCCGCGTTGCTGGCATGGGTGGTGGTCCACGGGCGCATGTCGGTGCCCCCGCGGGAGATCTCGTAGGCGGCCCGGGCGTTGTTCACCGGATCGGTGAGGTCGCCCCACGGGTTGTCCCGCACGTCGGGGTCGACGTTGATCTGCCACAGGCCCCAGGAGTCCTCCCCACGGGGGTTGTGGGCGTCGGCGTTGCCGCCCGACTCCGCCATGGCGATGGCCGTCCAGGTGACGGCTTGGTCGGGCGTGAAGCCCGCCTGGAGACACACGTTGTAGATCTCGGTGGCTGGGAGAATCGGCACGAGACGCCCCTCTGTCGGGCCACCAAGATACTCCGCGTGGCGGCTATCACGACCACGCGTCACTGTAGGGTGATGCGATGTCGGGGAAAGGAGGCGGTCGGCACCAAGGTGTGCTGTGACGTGCAGGGTCAAGAGGAAGCGGCCGCATGATCATCTGCGGCAAGTGCGGTCACGAGAACGCGGAGGGCCGCCAGTTCTGCGAGGAGTGCGACGCATTCCTCGAATGGCACACCGCCCCCCGCCCGGTGAAGCGCGCCACCGCGCCGAAACCGGCCCCTGACCAGCCCGACCCCCGAAACTCCCAGCGATCCCGCCACGGACGGCCCGACCTCCGGTCCGGCCATGCAGGACCCCGCATCGGGTCGTCCGAGCGGTCCCGGCACGCAGGGCTCCGGCCGCTGGCTCGTCGGGCGGTCCTGGCACGCAGGGCCTGCCTCGGGTCCGGCCACGCAGGGCCCCGCTTCTGGCCGTGCTGGCGGTGCTGGTTCGCAGGGCCCGGGCGCTGGCCGTGCCGGCGGCCCGGCCTTGCGGGCCCTCGGCCTCAGCCTCCGCCGCCTCCCGCCCCCGCCGGCTGCGGGTACGGCTGCCGCGCCGCCCGCCGCGCCTGCGGCCCCGCCGGGCGCCCGTCCGGCCGGGCCGCCGCCGGTGCCTCAGGCGCCTCCCGGGGCCAGGCCCGCCGGGCCGCCGTCCACCCCGGCTGCGCCGCCCGGCGCTCGGCCCGCCGGTCCACCCGCTGCACCCCAGGCGCCGCCCGGGGCCAGGCCCGCGGCGCCGGCCAAGGCGCCCGGTGCCTCCGGGCACCCGCCCGGCCGCCCCGCGGCGCACGCCCCCGCCGACCCGGGCCCGGTCCCAGCCGCAGACCCAGCCCCAGCCCGGCCCGGGGGCCGCGCCGCCGGCCGAGGCGCCCGCTCCCGTCGAGCGCGCTGCGCCGCCCGAGCTGACCCGGGCGCTGGCCAAGGCCCGGGAGCAGGGCCGGGCCGACCTCGTGGCCCGCCTCGAGGCCGTCGAGCGCAGCCTGGCCGAGCGCGAGCTCACCGTGGTGGTGGCCGGGGAGTACAAGCAGGGCAAGTCCACGCTGGTCAACGGCATCGTGCAGACCGAGGTGTGCCCGGTCGACGACGACGTCGTGACCTCCGTGCCCACCATCGTCCACTACGGGCCCCGGGCCGAGGCCCTGGTCCACGTGACGCCCGACGGCGACGCCTCCCCCGAGCGGGCCGGGGGCAACGGGGGCTCGCTGGGGCTGACCGCCGAGGGCACGCCCATCTCGTTCGACGACCTCCGCCGCTACGTCCGGGGCGAGATGCCCGAGGACGCGCTGCCGGGCGGCCGGGTACGGGCCGTCGAGGTCCGCCTCGATCGCCAGATGCTGCGCCGCACCGGCCTGTCCTTCGTGGACAGCCCGGGCGTCGGCGGCCTCGAGTCGGCCGAGGGGGGCGTGGTGCTGGGCGTGCTCAACCTGGCCGAGGCGCTGATCTTCGTCACCGATGCCTCCCAGGAGCTGACCCGGGCCGAGATCACCTTCCTGCACGCGGCCCGAGCCCGCTGTGCCCGGATCGTGTGCGTCGTGACCAAGACCGACCTGCACGCCGAGTGGCGCCGGATCGTCGATCTCGACCGCGGCCACCTGGCCGACGCGGGCCTGGACGTGCCGCTGGTGCCGGTGTCGTCGTTCCTGCGGATGCGGGCCGCGGCCCGGGTGGACGAGGCGCTGAACGACGAGTCGGGCTACCCCGCGCTCGTCCAGTGGCTGCGCACCCAGGTGGTGACGGAGGGGGGCAAGGCGCGGGCGCGCCAGGTGGCCGACGAGGTGGCGTTCGTGGCCGGCGAGCTGGCCAAGGGCCTGCAGGCCGAGTCCGAGGTCATCGCCAAACCGGAGCAGGCCGAGCAGGTGGTCCAGCGCCTGGCCCGCGAGGCGTCGGTGACCAGCGCGCTCCAGGGCGGGGGCGCGCCGTGGCAGCAGGTGCTGTCCGACGGGATCCAGGACCTGGTGGCCGACGTCGACCACGACCTGCGCATCCGGCTCCAGGTGGTGGTGCGCTCGGGCGAGGAGATCATCTCCCGCAGCGATCCCGCCGAGTCGTGGCCCGAGTTCGAGACCTGGCTGCGCCGCCAGGTCGTGACCGCGTCCGTCGCCACCTACGACTACCTGGCCGACCGGGCCGCGGAGCTGACCGAGCGGGTGGGCCAGCAGTTCCAGCGCGACGCCGACAGCCCCATCGCCTTCTCCATCACCGCCCCGGTGGCGGCGCTGGAGAGCATCCGGCTGGGCGGCGAGTTCGTCGACAAGGGCGTGCGGGCCTCGACCATCCTGTCCGCGGCCCGCGGCTCCTACGGCGGCATGTTGATGCTCGGCATGGCCGGCAGCCTGCTCAGCGTGACCGTCACCGCGCCGGTCATGCTGGTCCTCAGCCTCGGCCTGGGCCGCCGGGCCGTCCGCGAGGAGCGCACCCGGCGCAACCAGCAGCACCAGGCGGAGGCGCGCGCCGCGCTCCACCGCTACGCCCAGGAGGTCAGCCTGGTGGTGGGCAAGGAGTGCAAGGACGCGCTGCGCCGCACCCAGCGCCTGCTGCGCGACGAGTTCTCGGCCCGGGCGCTGTCGCTGCACCAGTCGACGACCGCGGCGCTGGCCCAGGCCGAGCGGGCCCGGGAGCTCGACGCGACCCAGGCCGCCGAGCGCCAGCGCCAGGTGTCCCAGGAGATCGGCGAGCTCGGCCGGCTCGGGACGGCGGCGGGAGCGGCCGGGGCATGACCCCCACCGAGATGGCCTCGGGCGGGTTGATCAACGACCTGCTGGGCCTGCTGAGCCAGGCCGCCGCCACTGCGCCCGACCCCGAGGCCGCGGCCGCGGTCGACGAGATCGCCGGCCGCCTCTCGGAGCCGCTGCGGGTCGCCATCGCCGGCAAGGTCAAGGCGGGCAAGTCGACGCTGCTCAACGCGCTGGTGGGCGACCAGCTGGCGCCGACCGACGCCCGGGAGTGCACCCGGGTGGTCACCTGGTACCGCGACGCCCACACCTACCGGGTGGTGGCGCACGGCCGGGACGGGTCGTCCCGCCAGTGCCCTTTCCGCCGGCGCGACGACGAGCTGGAGATCGAGCTCGGCACCACCAGCGTCGAGGAGCTGGACCGGCTCGAGGTGTGGTGGCCGTCGGCCAACCTGTCCGAGGTCACGCTGATCGACACCCCGGGGATCGGCTCGATCTCGACCGACCTGTCGGCCCGCACCTACACGTTCCTCACCTCCGACGAGGACGAGCCGGCTGCGGCCGATGCCGTGCTCTACCTGGTCCGCCACCTGCACAACACCGACGTGCGCTTCCTGGAGGCGTTCCACGACGACGAGCTGGCCAACAGCACGCCGGTCAACGCGGTGGGCGTGCTGTCGCGGGCCGACGAGATCGGCGCGTGCCGGCTCGACGCCATGGACTCGGCCCACCGCGTGGCGGCCCGCTACGGGCACGACCCCCGCATCCGCCAGCTGTGCCGGTCGGTGATCCCGGTGGCGGGGCTGGTGGCCCAGGCGGGGGCGACGCTGCGGGAGGAGGAGTTCCGCCAGCTGGCGTCGCTGGTGGCCCCGGGCGCGCCCGACCCCGTCGAGCTGGCGCTGACCGCGGACCGCTTCGCCTCGCCCGACGCCGCGGTCGACCTGGGCGCGGACGAGCGGATGCGCCTGCTGCACCGCCTGGGCCTCTACGGGGTGCGCCTGGCGCTCGACATGCTGGCCCGCCAGCGGGTGACGAGCGGCCCGGAGCTGGCCACCGAGCTGGTGCAGGCCAGCGGGGTCGCCGACCTGCAGCGGGCGCTGCACGTGCAGCTCATCGGGCGCAGCCAGCCGCTCAAGGCCCGCTCGGCGCTGACCGCCCTGACGGCCCTGCTGGGGTCACGGGCGTGGCCGCGGCGCGACATGCTGACCACCCGGGCCGAGATGATCACGTCGAGCGCGCACGAGATCGCGGAGGTCCGCTTCCTCACCGAGCTGTGGCTGGGTGAGCTCAAGCTGCGGGACGAGGCGCAGGCCGACGAGCTGGAGCGGCTGCTGGGCGGCCGCGGCATCACGCCCACCGAGCGGCTCGCCCTGCCGCCCGAGTCCGGGTTCACCGAGCTGAGCAGCGCCGCCCTGGAGGCGAGGCATCGCTGGTCCCAGGTGGCCGAGCACCCGATGTCGTCGATGGCCGTGAAGGCGGCCGCGCGCGGCGCGGTGCGTACCTGCGAGGGCATCCTGGCGTGGTTGACTTCGGGCCAGCCCCGGCGGTCCGAGGAGCAGATGTGAGGCAGGCAGCGTGATCGTGTGTCGCCAGTGCGGGCAGAGCGCCCGCGAGGGCGAGGACTTCTGCGAGTCGTGTGGCGCCTTCCTGGAATGGGAGGGCGAGAAGGTCGACCCCGCGCCCAGGGCCGGCGGCGGCGGGCCCGGTCACGCCCGTGCACGGGGAGACGGTGCCGGAGCCGGAGCGCTGGGTGGTCCCCGAGCCGCCGCGACCCGGGCCGGCGGCCGGTGCCCCCGCCGGTGCCACCGGGGCCGGCCATGCAGACCCGGCCGGCGGGCGGCGGCACCGCGGGCGTCGACGTCACCTGCCTGGAGTGCGGTGGCCGCAACGCCGCCGATCGCCGCTTCTGCCGGCGCTGCGGGGCGTCCCTGGAGCTGGTGGCGCTGGCCCGCCCGGCGGTGGCGTCCCCTACGGAGCCGCCCCCGCTGACCGAGCCCGCCGCCTCCGGCCCCCTCGCCCGGGCGCCCGGCTCGGCGGTGCCCGAGCCGCCCCGGGTGGTGCCCCGCGCCCCCGCGGTGCCGGAGCCACCCAAGGTGGTGCCCCGCGCCCCGGCGGTCGCGGCCCGCCCCGGCTACCAGCCCGCCGAGCCGCAGGCCCGTCCCCCGGCGGTGCGGCCCGAGGCCATGCCCGCCGCGGTCGAGCCGGGCGGCGCCCTGTGCCCGCAGTGCGGCACGGCCAACCCCCCGGGCCGGCGCTTCTGCCGCCGCTGCGGCGCCTCGCTCAGTCGTGGCGGGGCGCGAGCTGGAGCCGGCCCTGGTCACCGCGTCCGCGGCCCTCGCGGTGGCAGCGGATCAAGGCCCGCCTCCGGCCCGGCAGGCGCCAAGGAGGGTGAGGCCCAGCCGAGCAACGCCGCCCGCGCCGCCTACCGCCGGACACTCGACGTCCGCTACCGCGTCTACCGGGTGCTGGCCGTGTTCGCCGGCGTCGCCTTCCTGGCGGGCTCGCTCGGGCTCGCCGGCTACAACCCCATAACCGGCGCCCGCGGCCTGTGGGACCGCTTCTTCCCCCGCTACGAGCAGGTCGACCAGCTCCAGGCGGTGGCGGACCCGGCGACCGCGGAAGACCCCGAGCTCAGAGGACGGTCGGCGGTCGACGGCGACCCCGCCACCGAGTGGGCCGCGGTCTGGCTGCTCCCGCCGGGCGCCGATCCCGCCGAGGAGTGCCAGGGCGACGACAGCAAGGGCGGCGGCGACCAGGCGCTGGTGATCACGCTGCCGGAGGCGACGAAGATCAAGAAGGTCTCGATCCAGGGCGGGCTGCCCGAGGGCGACCCCGAACGTGCCCTCCAGTGGTCACCGACCAAGGTGGAGCTGCAGTACGACAACGGCGAATGCGACCAGGTCAGCCTGGACGCCGAGGCGGGCTTCCAGGATCACCGGCTCAGCGCGCCCGAGACGACCACCCTGCGCGTCACGTGCTGGACGCCGCCCCGCCCAAGAACCCCGCTCGACGTGGAGATCGAGAACAAGGTCGGCCTGGGCGAGGTGCGGATCTACCGGGCCCGCTGAGCGGGCGCCTCAGGTGGCCGGCCCGCTCACCGGCGGCGGCCCGTTCTCCCGGACGGGACCCGGAGCGTAGGTGTCGCACGTGAGCCCGGCCTGGACGCAGGCGTCCAGTGCTGCTTGTGGGTTCTCGAAGCCCGGGATGACGGCCAGCCAGGAAGCCCTGGCGAGCGACGGCTGGATCTCCGGATAGTCGGTGCTGAGGATGAGCACCGCGTCCTGCGAAGCCCTGGTTCAGCAACTGCACCCGCTGGTTTTCGGCGATGGTGCGGCTGGCCGGATCCTCGGCCGTAGGCGGCCCGAACGTTCGGGGGAACGCCACGATGCCGAGGCTGCCGTTGCCCTCTGGCCCGGGGTCCTCCGTGGCCACGCACCTGGGCTCCGAGATCTCCGAGAACTGGTCCCCCACGTGGGCCTGCACGGTGAAGCACCGCTCGTCCGGGAGCAGGTCGACGAGCGCCTCCTGGACGGGCGGGTCGATCTCGTCGACGATGGTCTCGCCGCGCCGGATGATGTGGGAGGCGGCGGTGTTGGGGTCGACCCAGGTGATGCGGGCCTTGCCGTCATCGCCGAGCACCGCGTTCACGTTGGTGGGCGTGGCCGGCGCGCCGGGACCGGCGACCGCTGGCAGGGTCACGCAAACGGGCTCGCTGCGGACCCCGGTCGCCTCGTCCCGGGTGGAGGTGATCTGGAAGCACTGCTCGGTGCCTGCGCGGCAGGCCGGGCACGTCCAGCTGGCCGATGTCGCCGGGGACGTCCTGCCGGGCGGTGGCGATCGGGACCGGGGTGTCCTTGGTGGCGGGGTCGATGGTGAACACGGTGTAGGTGTCGACCCGCTCGCCGGGCTGCCATTTGAGCTGCGCGGTGTCGGGGCCGATCGCGGACGCGACGAACGCCGAGGGCGGGGGCGGGGCCACCGTCTCGCTGGCGGCCTCGTCCTTCTTGCGGGACGCGAAGAAGCCGATGGCCCCCGCCGACCAGCAGCACGGCGAGCGCGATGGGGATGAGGCCGCGGCCGATGATCGGCTTCTGCTCGAAGGCGCCGTCGACCGCGGGCTGGCTGGGGTCGTAGCCGTACGGCTGGGGCGCGGGTCCGGGCGCGGGCTCGAAGCTTCCCGGGGCCAGCGGGCGGCCCACCACCCGGAAGGTCCGACGGGACGGCAGGCCCCGCCACTGCGGCTTGCGGGACCGCACCTTGACCTTGGCGTGGCCGCTGGTGCCGAGGGGGAGGTCGAGGTACTCGGGGGTCACCAGGAAGCCCAGCGCGTTGTCGGGGTCGCTGGCCTCCAGCCGCAGCCGCAATGGGGTGTTGCCCCAGTTGGAGAACTCCACGCGGTGCTTGGCCGAGAACCGGCCCTTGGAGGTGACCGGGGTGATCTTGGCCTGCGACAGCGACACGCCGCCGACCGCCAGGTCGCCCTCGGCCACGGCCGAGGCGTTGGCGTCGACCTGCGAGGTGGCGCGCACGCCGAAGGGCACGGCGCCCGCCCGGGTGGCCACGCCCGACGGCGGGGAGAACAGCACGGTGGCGATGCCCTCGCCCTGCGGGAGCACCTCCAGGTGGTCCGGCAGCACGCGGGCCCACGGGGACGCCTCGCCCAGCACATCGATGCGGAAGCCCTCGACGATGGACGACAGGTTGCGCACCCGCACGGTCAGGCTTGCCTGCCCGCCCGGCTCCACGCTGACGCTGTCGGTGTCGACGGTCACCACTGGGTCCATGGGCACCTCCTAGGTAGCGACCCTGGGGCGGCCGCACCTCGTGGCCCCCGGCGACACGAAGGTGATCTTGCCGGGCACCAAGCTACACGGGGCGTAGGACAGTCCTGACGCGCGCCGGCCCCACCCTTTCGGGCAACATCGGTGCCCTCCCGGCGGCCGTGCGGTCCTTGTGGGGAACAAGCAGTGAACGCACCCTGTCGGGGTGGAGCGCAAGCATGACCGCCGGCCTGCGTCCGCGCCGCCCGAGCAGGCCCCCAAGCGCCGCCCCGAGCGAGTCGACGGACCCTATGGTGCCCTGCTCGACCTGCAACGCCAGGCCGGCAACGCCGCCGTGTCGTCCGCCCTGGCCCGGGGCCGGGCCCCCGACCGCGGCGGCACGCCCGTGCCCGCGTCGGCCGGGGCGGCCCGCTCGGTGCTGGGCGACATGGCCGAGGACGTGCGCGTCCACCAGGCGGGGGAGGGCGGCCCCGAGGTGCCCGCGGGCGCGCTGGCCGCCACCGAGGGGACCGACATCGCGGTCGCCCCCGGGGCTCCCGGGCCCGAGAGCCCCGCCGGGCGCGCTGCTGCTGGCGCACGAGTCGGCCCACGTGGTGCAGCAGACCGCGCCCACCGGGGGCGGCAGCATGGAGGCGGCGGAGCACCAGGCGGACGCGGCCGCGGTGGCCGCCATGGCCGGCCGGCCGGTCCCCGCCCTGGGTGGGGCGCGGGGCATCCAGTACTTCGAGGCGCCCAAGCACCAGGCCAGCCTGACCAACGCCATGGCCCAGGTCGGCTTCTCCGACCAGGAGCAGCAGATGGCCTACCTGGGCAACTGGTGCCGTGACATGTCCCAGGCCATGGTGCCGATGCTCAACTCGACCATCGGCGTGCAGGCCACGATGACGCTCGTCTCCTCGGTGGCGCAGATGAAGTTCGGGCGGCCGGTGACCCCGGCGCAGCTCGGCATGTACGACCCGGTCGAGCACATCGACAACCCCACCGGCCTGGTCAACGCCGACCTGCTCCAGAACCGGCTGGGCGGGCTCGACCCGGGCGGCGCGCTGCGCTCGGGCGCGCCCACCGACATCCCGGTCGCCGGGCGCGGCGCCTTCACCACCCCCGAGCGGGATGTCGGCCCCGAGGCCATCGGCCGGCTCATGCAGACCGACGACGCCGGCGTCCCCGCCTACATCGCCCAGTCCCGCGACTACGTGAAGGCCGAGATCCGGGCGGCCATCGGCGAGAAGCGCACGGCCGAGGGGCTGTTCCACGTGGGCAACTTCTCCCACGTGGTCGAGGACCTGTTCGCCCACTCCAACTGGATCGAGGTGGCGGTGGGCGACCTGATCCACAGCGGCGACTTCACCCTGCAGTCCAAGGAGGAGGTGCCGAGCACGGGCCGTCGGCGGCGGCCAAGGACGTGGACGAAGCGGGTCAAGCTGGGCCAGCCCCCCATCGAGACCTACGCCGGCAACGTGGCCGTGCACGGGCGCGAGTCGCGGCCCGTGCTCATGACCGGCTCGTTCGCGCCCGGCGCCAAGGGCCACGACACGCTGATCTCGCTCAAGGCCGAGGCCCAGAACGTGCTGGCCGGGGTGGAGCCCTTCGCCCCCGACGGCAGCACGGAGAAGTGGTGGGACTTCGGCATCGAGCTGCTCCAGAACGTCGAGGCCGCGGCGGACACCGGCAACCTGGGCGTGATCTTCGCCGACCACGTGCGCCAGGTGGTCGACAACATGGGCATCGGCCAGAAGATCAAGCACTTCACCGGCGGCCTGGAGCACAAGGCCCGCTCCACCTTCGGCGAGGGGATGCTGGGGGACCTGGCCGCGGGGGCCGCGGGCCTGCTGCACGGCGCGGCCAGCGCCACCGTCGACGCCACCGGCGAGGCCTGGGACAGCGTGGTGCTGGGGGCGCTCAAGGAGGGCGCCGACCTGCTGGGCGGGCGCATGGACCTGGTGAAGGTCGCGTACTACCTCAAGCACGGCGGCGAGGAGATCGAGCAGGCCTGGGGCGTGGTGAAGGAGGCGGTCACCAAGCTGCCCGCCGAGATCCGCGAGAAGCTGCTGCCCGCGTTGACCAAGGCCGAGGAGGCCTTCCGCAAGAAGCTGCGGGAGCTGCTCACCACCGCCTACAAGCGCGGCGTCGAGACGCTGATCGACGCCCTGGAAGGCGCGAGCGGTGCCACCGACGTGGCCGAGAGCCCGGTGTACCGCAAGGTCGCCGACGTCAAGGCGCAGCTGGGACCGGGCGGCCCGCTTCGCAAAGCGCTGGTCGAGGCGGTGCAGAACGTGGCGCCCGGCCCGGCGGGCAGCGCCATGGCCGCCCGCCTGCAGGCCGCCTCGCCCGAGGAGCTGGTGGCGCTGGCCAGCTCGCCCGAGCTCAAGTCGTTCCTGTCCAGCCTGGCCGAGTACGACCGTCCGGTGGTGCTGGCCGCGCTCGACCCGGTCAACGAGGCGGGCGAGCGCATCGCCCAGTTCGACAAGCTGCCCGACTGGGCCAAGGCCGGCGGCTCGCACTCGCAGATGGCCAAGGACCACGCCGACTCACCGTTCTTCGGGGCGGCGTTCCTCATGGCCAACGAGGCCGACCGGACGATCATGGACCTGCTCACCAAGGCGTGGCAGGAGCTGGGCAGCACCGGCCCGGCCCCCGGGCTCGAGGGCCCGCTGCCCAACGAGGAGGAGGAAGAGGGCGAGCACCTCGACCCGCTGATCGACACCGAGGCCATGGACCGCGAGCGGGGGCGCTCCTTCCACGAGACGCGGGACATGGCCGAGCGGGTCCGGAAGACCGGCCACGCCGACGTGCTGCCCAGCGCCCTGATCGACGACCTCATCAAGCAGCTGGGCGAGCTGGCCGAGGCGGCTCGCAAGGACGCGGCCCGCTTCCCCGGCGGGCGGGCGCTGAGCCGCAAGATCGACGACCTCGTCACCGTGCTGCGGGGCACGCCGTCGGCCCACCTGGTGGAGAGCGCCTGCGCCTCGCTCAAGTCGTGGATCGACAAGGAGTTCGAGAAGCCTTCGACAAGGGCCTCGACGAGACGGTGTCGGATGCGCAGCGGGCCATCGCCGACAACGTCGCCCGCGTGGTCGACGCGGCCGCCCACCTGATCGCCCAGCTGGGCGACCCGGAGACGCCCCACGAGCACGCGGCCCACGACTCGGGCCAGCGCTCGGACGCCCACTACAACGAGCAGCTCGCCATGCTGGCCCGAGCAGCGGGGCACGGTCCGGCTGCCGGCGGGGGAGGGCGCCCGGACGGCCACCGCCGCCGACCGGGCGGTGGCCGCGGCCCGCACCACGCCCGAGAAGCTGGAGGCCGAGGTGGACCGCATCATCAACCACCCGTACGAGACGACGTGGTGGCGCCCGACGCTGGCCGCCTGGCTGACCGAGCACAGGCGCGAGGTCTCGCAGTGGATCCTCGACCGGAACCAGGGCCACACCCACTCGCATTGAGCGCGTGACATCCGGCGCGCTGCAGGGCGGCCCCCAGCCGTTCAGCTACTCGTGCCCCGTCCGGGGCGACTGCTTCCCGGCGCTCAGCGCGGCGCGCGCCGTCGGCGGGCGCGCCGGCTGAGCGTGCGGCCGTTCCGGCGGCACGGGCCCGGCGGGCGGCCCGGTCCTCGCCGAGGCGGCGGGCCAGGCCGGCGTCGTAGGGGTATCCCTGGGTGCGGTACATGGTGGTCACCTCCCGGCGAGCCAGACGGGCGTGAGGATCTCAGTGCCGTGGCGGCGGGCCGGCCACGGGGCCTGGGGGTTGCACGCGGTGGAGCCGGTGCACGGTGGCGGGACGGCCGCCGGTGAGGCGCAGCCGGTAGGCGATCATGGTCACCGGCTCGGCGCCCGGAGATGTCGAGGTGCCCGGTGGCGTCCAGGTCGTAGGCCGGGTCCCGCTGGAAGCCGTGCGCCTCGTAGAGCGCGACGGCCGCGGTCATGAACTCGCCCGTGTGCAGGCACAGCTCGTCGGCGCCGGCCCGCATGGCCCGCGCCGATGACGGCCCGGACCAGCGCCCGGGCGACGCCTTGGCCGCGGACGGCCGGGTCGACCGCCAACGCCCGCCCCGCGGCCCAGCCTGCGGGGCCAGCCGGGACCGGCCGGCGGGCGTCGGTGTAGAGGGTGGCGGTGCCGGCGATGCGCCGTCGACCTCGGCCACCAGCACGGTGCCTTCGGCGAACCGCCGGTCGACGGCGAGCAGGTCGGCGAGGTAGCCCGGGTAGAGGGGACCGAGGACGGGGGCGTACTCCTGGTAGGCGGCCCGGATGACCTGGGCGATGGCGGGGATGTCGTAGCGGGTGGCCTGGCGGACCAGGGCGGCGGGGGTGCAAGCGTCATGCTCCGCATCGTCCGCCCATGAAGGGCCCGCCCACATCCGTCATCCTCCCCATTGGTGACGGTGTGAGGCGCCTAAGACCCCCTTACGTCAGCCTCCGACGATGACCGTGGGGCAGCCCGGTCCGGGGGTGATGGGGGTGCCGTGCATGCTCATGTCGGCCAGGCGGGCGGCCGGGAAGCCGCCGATCAGCACGGTGGCGCTGCCCATGGCGATGCCGTTGGGGGCGGGCGACACGCAGGGGATGCCGCCGGGCATGCTGTTGGCCACGGCCGCGGGCATGCCCCCGATGAGGACGGTGGTCACCGCGGCGACGGGCGTGATCGGCCCGCCGACGTGGGGCTTGGGGCCGTCGGAGAGCGGGCAGACGGCCATGTCGCCGGCGCGCAGTGCGGGTCCGGGGGGCACGGCTCAGCCCTCGTCCCCGCCGCCCTCTTGCGGCCAGTCGCCGTCCAGCTCCTCGGGCGGCGGCGACGCCTCGGCCTCGGGCGGTGGCTCGATCGCACGCCGGGGGGCCGACCGGCGCCGCGGCGGGGGCGCCGCCGGGGCCAGCTCGAACACCTCGACCCGGTGGGCGATGTGGGCGGGCTTGGCCGCCGCCACCAGGCGGTCGAGGCGGACCGGGTCGATGGCCTCGGCGTCGTCGGCCGCGACCCGCACCCGCACCACCAGCTCGCCGGCGGCGAACCCGGGCAGCTCGCCCGAGGGCGGCGGCGCGCCGGTCCAGGCGGTGGCGCCCGACTCGATGACCTCCGGCACCACCCCGGTGTAGATGGCCACCGCCTCGGACACGCCGCGCACCGTACCCCGCCAGGCGAACAGGTCGGCGGCCCGCGCCACCAGCGCCCGCTGCCGGGCCTCCGGCCACGAAGCGTCCAGCTCGACCCCGACCCATTCGGCCAGCCACTCGACGAAGTCCAGCGGCGCCAGCAGGGGGTCGACGTAGGCGTGGCTCGAGTCCAGCGTGGCCAGCACCGGGGCCAGCACGACGTCGAGCGCGGTGGTGAAGCGCTGGGCGATGTCGTTGTCGTGGTAGAGCGCGGGCAGCAGGTAGCCCAGCGGGTGGGGCGTGGCCAGCTCCTCGATGGTGCCCCTCACGACGTCTGCACCATCACGTGGTGGCCGAAGGAGAACACGAGGTCGTGGGCGCCGAGGTCGAGCCGGTCGACCTGCGCCTCCCGGCTGCGCTCCACCGGGTCGGCGGGGAACAGCCGCACCTCCTCCACGAAGTCGACGCCGGCCAGCCGCTGGAGCACCGCGTACACCTCGCCGCCCACGATGGCCCGGCCGAAGGGCCAGCCGGTGCCGTCGGGCCCGCCCCGCACCGGGTGGAAGTAGGCGTACAGGGCGGCCAGCGCGTCCTGCTCGAGCACCCGCGGGTCGGCCTTGGCCCGGGCCCGCAGCCGGGTCACCACCGTGATGCCGACGTAGTCGGGCGGCTGCACCAGCACCCGGGCGCCGATGGTGCGCCGCTCGTCCAGGTACTCGACCACCCGCTCGTACACGTCGTCGCTCAGCATGAGCTGGTGGAACTCCAGGCTGTGGTGCTCGCCGTCGTCGACGGACGGCACCACCAGCACCCGCACGCCGCCCACGCCCGCAGGGTCCTCCACCGGCACGCAGTGGACCCGGGAGATGTCGGGCGCCGCCGGCCCGGGCCAGGTTCTCGTAGTCCTCGGCGGTGACGGCCCGCTGGCGGGTGCGCAGCAGCAGGGGGCCGCGCAGCTTGGCGTTCTCGACGTCCTCGCCGTCGGTGCCGCCCTGCGCCGGGCGCCGGTTGGTGACGGTGGCCACGAAGGGCACCGAGCTCTTGAGCACGCTGATGCCGGCCCGGGCCACGTTGCCGCGCTGGCCGCCGCCGGTGCGGTAGCGCCGGATGCGCACGGCCGCGCCCTTGGCGGGCACGTCGCCGTAGCAGCGGAAGGTGCCGTCCTGTTCCCGGACCGCGGGCCCGAACACGATCTCGCCGCTGGTGTGGTCGATCACGAAGTGGCGGTCTTCGGGGCCGGAGCCGGCGAAGTCCTCCACCTCGGTCCACGGCTCCCAGCCGCTGGGGCTGGACGTGTCGACCTGGTGGTCCAGGGCGCGCTCGCCGGGGACCACCGGGCGGCTGCGCAGCAGGAACCGCTGGGCGGAGACGCCCTCGGCCTCGCCCACGATCTCGTCGCCGACCACCTCGGCGTTGATCGCATCGGTGGTCCCGCCGCTGGTGAAGGCCGAGACCCTCGTGATGCGGGGCGAGGTCTCGTACGCGGGCTGCCACGTCTCGGCCTCGACGACCCGGCAGCGCAGCCAGCCCGCGGCCTGCGACACGATGGCGGCGTGGGGCCGGTGCCCCGAGGGCACGTGGAGCACGATGTCGCCCGACCAGTTGAAGCCGCCGGTCCCGTCGCGGTCGACCTCGCAGCCCACCCAGCGCTCGCCGTCCCACGCCTCCCAGCGCAGCGGTGGGTAGCGCGGGTCGATGCCCACGCCCGCGGTGGGGCACTCGAAGCGCAGCGTCACCGCGCACGAGGGCACCGCGTTGGACAGCCCCACGTAGAAGCAGTCGTCGACGGCGGGCACGCGGGGCGGAGGGCCGAAGCACCAGAACCCGTCGCCGTGGTTGACCGTGTCGGTCTGGTCGGTCTGGGTGCCGTCCACCGCAGTGGCCACCACCGCCATCTCGCACGGCACGATGTCCAGCTCGTGGAGGGTGGTGAACACCACGGGCTCGTTCTCGGTGCGGGGCGTGGCCACCAGCGTGCCGGGCGGGATCGTGAGCGTCGCGGGCTGGGCGGCCGACAGCCAGAAGGTCACCGGCGCCCGGGCCGCGGTGGGCGGGCGCAGCCGCACCCCCAGCAGGTCCAGGAACTTGACGTAGGTGCGGTCGGGGACCCGGTTCAGCCGCCACAGCACCTGGTCGACCATGTAGGCGAAGGTCTCGATGAGGGTGACGCCGGGGTCGTGGACGTTGTGGTCGGTCCACTCGGGGCAGCGCTGCTGCACCAGCCGCTTGGCGTCGTCGACCAGCGACTGGAACGTGCGGTCGTCGAGGTGGGGGGCGGGAAGCGGCACGGCGATCACTCCTCGGCGGGCAGTGTGTAGAAGGGGAACACCAGGTTGCGGGGGTCGTTGGTGCCGCGGATCGTGTACGAGACCGAGATGTACATGATCCCGACGCCCCCCTCCTCGAAGGTCACGTCGATGTCCTGAACGGTGATGCGGGGCTCCCAGCGGGCCAGCGACGTCTGCACCTCGTAGGCGGCCCGGCCGGCGGTGCGGGAGTTGGCCGGCGCGAACACCAGGTCGTGGATCCCGCAGCCGAACTCGGGGCGCATGGGTCGCTCGCCGAAGGCGGTCCCGAGGATGAGGCGGATCGACTCGCGGATCTCCGCGTGCTCGGACACCAGCGCCACCGACCCGGTGGGGTCGATGCGCACGGGGAAGGCGAGCCCCGACCCGATGAACTCGGCGGCCATCAGTTGATCCTCACACGTGCTCGGCGGCCATCAGTTGATCCTCACGAGTGCTCGGCGGCCATCAGTGATCCTCACGTGCTCGGCGGCCATCAGTTGATCCTCACGACGCCGGCGTGGAGGTTGGCGCTGGCCCCGCCGTCGAGGTCGAGGGCGGCGGAGCCCGCCACCTTGGTCTGCGCCCCGGACACCTCGGTGGTGGTGGCCCCGGCCAGCTTGACGGTCTGGCCGTTCAGCTCCAGCGAGGTGGTGGCGTCGATCTTCACCGACTGGCCCTTCAGGGTCAGCTCGCCGGTGGCGTCGACGTTGATCTTGCCCTTGGACACGATCGTGATGTCCCCCTGCGCGTCGATCTTGACCAGGTTCTTGCTGGTGAGGAGGATCGCCCCGCCCTCGGCGTCCTTGGCCAGCTTGAGGGCGAACTCGTGGTCCTTGCTGGACAGCTCGATGTACTCGTCGCCGTCGGCGTCGGAGTACACCTGGAAGTGGCCCTTGCGCGAGGTGAAGCTGCGCTTGGCCACCTTGCCGTCGGAGCCGACGGTGCCGTCGAGCTGGGGCGGGGCGGGCTTGTCGACGCCGTTGTAGAGGCCGCCGATCACGTAGCCCCGGCGGATGTCGCCGTGCTCGAAGGTGACGAGCACCTCGTCGTCCACCTCGGGCAGCACCAGCGCGCCCCGCTCGGGCCCGGCACCGGGCTGGGCCACCCGCAGCCAGCCGCTCTCGAACGCGTCGTCGAGGCGGGGGATCTTGACCTTGACCCGCCCCAGGTCCTCGTCGTCCTTGACGTTGGTGACGATGGCGCTCACCACCGCGGGGATCGGGGCGGTGACGCTGGCGGGGCTGACCGCCCGGCTGCTGCCGCCCCCCGAGGAGGTCATGCCCAGCAGCGAGCGCTCGTGGCGGCCGGTCGAGGAGAAGTGGGTGAGGTACTCGCCGTTGTCGAACACGTGGCGCGACACGGTGAGCGTGTACTTGCCCTCGAACGGCGTGCCCGCCACGCCGAGGCTGATGGCCTTGCCCGCCTTGAGCCGCGGGTTGCCCCGGGCCACGCCGTCGATGAGGGCGTGGGTGGACGGCGATCTGGTCGGCCAGCGCCTTGGAGGCCGCCTCCACCTGCTCGTTCTCGCCGAAGGGCACGTCGGTGGCCACGAAGGTGGGGTTGCCGAACTTCTCCGCCAGCTCCGACGGCTTGAGCCCGACCTCGGCGCTGGTGGACTCGGCCGGCGCGGTGGCGACCACCGCCTTCTTCTGGGTGATGTCCCAGCCCCGGACCGTCACCTCCTTGACCTGGGCGTCGGCGGTCACGGTGGCGTTGAACCGCAGCAGGTTGTCGCCCTGCACCAGCTGGAGCGGATCCTGGGCGTTGAGGTCGCCCTCGCCGGGGGCCTCGGCCGAGTCGGTGGGCGGGTGGAAGTTGACCTTGCCGTCCTCCACCACCAGCACGAAGCCGACCTCGCCGGCCAGCGAGGTGAGGAACTCGGCGTCGGTCATGTTGGCCTGGGCCACGTGCGGCGACGGCCGGCCCTGAGGCGTGTCGATCCTGCCCACGGCCAGGCCGGCCTCCTGCGCCACCTGCTTGACGATGTCGGAGTACTTGACGTCCTTGAACGCCCGGGTCCTGCGCCCCCGGTACAGCCGGTTGGCCCGGTCGAAGCCGCGCACCACCGTGCGGGTCCGCCCGCCCTCGAACTCGACCTCCAGGGCGGTGACCTCGCCGGAGAACAGCGGCTCGCCCGCGGTGTTGGCCTCGGACCGCACCGCGATCTTCACCACGGAGGCCATCTTGAAGCCGCCCTTGGACAGGGCGATGCGCCCGGGGTCGAGGAACGACAGGTAGAACATGTCGGGGAGGTTGAGGTTGTCCTCGACCACGGCGTAGCTCATGATCTCCTCCACGTCGGCAGGCAGCTGTGTGCCGTCGACGGTGACCGAGAAGGTCGAGGACGAGTGCTGGCGGATCTCGTCGGTCACCCTGACCCCCTCACCGATGTACCCCTCACGCCGGCGGGACGTGCAGCACGGTGCCGTCCCGGACCCGCAGCGGGTCGTCGATGCCGTTGGCGTCGGCCAGCCGGCGCCAGCCGTTGGGGTCGCCGTACTCGATGTAGGCGATGGAGGCGAGGCTGTCGCCCGCCACCACGCGGTGGGTGCGGTGGCCGCTCGTACCGCCCGAGGTGGGGTTCTGCTTGGCGGTGGGCTGGGGGAACTCCTTCATCGCCACCGTGACGGTCCCCCGGATGGGCGTGCCCTGGCCCCGGAACATCGTGTACTTCACCGCCACCGAGTCGACGTAGCCCTTGAAGCGGATGGCCTGGCCCCACTCGAACAGCACGTGGGGGGCCGACGGCTTCTGGCCCGCCACGCTGCTGGGCTCGGGCGACACCAGGGTGCGCAACCGGTCGACGGTCGTGGAGATGTCGCCCCCGTCCTTGTCGGACTCGTCCAGGAAGATCTCCACCGACGCCGACGCGGGCTTGGGGCCCTTGAACTCGGGCGGTGGCGTGCCCTTCTTGGTGGTCTCGGTCTTCCACTCGGCGCTGTGGGTGACCGACCATTCCTTGGGGTTGAACGGGAACTCGATGCTGTCGAGCTCGCTCATCCCGCCGCCCGCCTTGGGCTCGAGGATGGTCAGCGACGCCTTGAGGATGCTCTCGCGGGTGGACGGGGGCACGGTCTCAGACTCCGGCGGCGGGCGCGGCCGCCTCGAGAAAGCCGTGGTAGGCCATCTCCAGGGTCTCGTTGGCCACCTTGGCCGTCTCGACGTTGAACGCGGGGCCGGTCCACTTCACCGGCACGACCCCGTCGAGGCTCCAGGACACGATCTCCTTGTTGTCGGGCCCGATGGCGGTGATGGACGCCGTGGTGCGGCGCACCCCGGTGGCCATGCTGGAGAGCCACTGGGCCACCTTGGAGCTGTCCGGACCGACCGGCCGGCTGATCTTGACGTTGGAGTACTTGAGCCGCCCGGGGAGCTGGTGGATGAACTGGTTGTTGCCGCCCTCCTCGCGGGTCTCCATGGTCGTCTCCATGCCCAGGCCCTCGAAGCTGTTCCACAGGCCCAGCTCCTGCCCGTCGATCTTGACCTTGAAGATGTAGGCGACCGCCGGGTCGCGCTGCACGGTGTCGGACACGTCTCCTCCTTCCTCGTCTCAGCGGCTCGTGCCGGCACCCAGCCCGGCACGTTCCATGTCGAGGCGCAGCTCGGAGCGCATGCGCCAGCGGATCCGGTCGTAGAGCTCGTGGGCCAGCTCGTCGAGGTCGCCCTTGCCTCCCGCGGCCCCGGCCCCGCTCCCGCCGGAGGACGCCGCCGGGGCGGGCGTGGGCGCCGGCGGCTCGGGCGCCGGGGCGGGGGTGGTCCCCCCGCCGCCGCCCCCGTCGGCCGGCGCGGGGAACGTGATCTCGGTCATGGGCACGCCGCCCCCCGCCCCGCCGGGCAGGCCCGGGAGGCCCGGCACCGACGGCACGCCCGGGAGCTGCGGGATGCCGGGCAGCTGCGGAACCTGCGGCAGGCTGGGCAGCGCGGGCGCCAGGGGCATCGACGGCAGCTGCGGCAGGCTGGGCATGCCGGGCGCCTGCGGGATGCCGGGCAGCTGGGGGACGGACGGCATGTCGGGGACCGACGGCAGCCCGGGGAGCGAGCGCAGCGACGGTGCCTGCGGCATCTCGGGCAGCGAGGGGATCGTCCGGCAGGGAGGGCAGCGCGGGCGCCGAGGGCAGGTCCGGCAGTGAGGGGACCTCGGGCACGTTCGGCAGGTCGGGGAGCGCCGGCATGTCGGGCACCGCCCCGCCCAGCGCGTCCCCGGCGAGGTCGCGCCCCCGGGACTGCAGCCCGCCCACTGCGTCGCCCGCCCGCTCGGTCACGGAGGAGCTGGCGCGGTCGAGGGCACCGCGCCCGGCGTCGCGCACGGAGGACAGGCTGGGCCAGCGCTGGACCACGGGCGCGTTCCCGGCGGTCACCGCCCGCCCGTCGCTCGGAACCGACCAGGACGGCACCGGCAGCGGCAACGCAGACCTCGCCGAGGGCGGCGTGTCGGACGGCGCGTGGGGGGAGGGGAGGGAGCGCAGCGGGCCCGGCCCGGGTGCCGCCAGCGACCGCTGGGCCACCAGCGGCAGGAAGCCGACGGCCCCCGACTGCCCGATGGCGGGCACGTCCGTGGCGCCCCCGCGCCCGATGGCCGGCGGCTGGGACCACGGCTCCGGTTCCGGCTCGGGCCGCTCCGCCTCACCCGCAGGCGGCGGGCCGGCCATGGCCGGCGCCGCGGCGGCCAGCGGGAGGTCCGGCGGGGCATCGGGCCCGGCACCGGCGGGCCGCAGGACACCGTCCTCGGCCGCCCGGCGCTGCACGGCCGGGTGCGGCCGCTGCCGGATGGCGAGCTCGGGCCGCGCGGGCGCCGCCACCTCGGGCACGGGCACGGCTGCGGGACCGGCAGGAGCCGAGCTCGCCCGCTGGAGCGCCGGCGAGCCCAGCAGCGGGCGGGTCTCCAGCGGGGGCCCGAGCATCCCGGCCCGGGGCCGGGGCGCCGCCGCGGGGCTGCCGCCTGCCGCCTCGTCGGCGGAGCGCTGCACCGAGGGCCGCGGCGCCAGGGTGAGGTCCGGCCCGCCGGCGGCCAGGTCCGTGCTCCCGGCTGCGGGCCCGGCGGTTGGGTCGGACGTCCCAGTCGCAGGTGCGGCGGCGGCCGAGGGAGCCGACGGCGCGGTCGCAGGAGCGGATGCGGTGTCGGCCGTCGCGGTCGCAGAGGCGAGGGCGAGGTCGGCGTCGGACGTCGCGGTCGCAGGCGGGAGGGCGGCGTCGGGGTCGGACGTGCCGGCTGCGGGGGCCGGGACGGGGTCGGACGTGCCGGTCGCGGGGGTCGCGGTGGGGTCCCCGGGGGCCGGGCTCGGGGCCGGCGTCTCGGTGGCGGAGCGCTGGACGGCGGGCGCCAGGGCGAGGTCGGTGGGCCCTGCCGGGGGCGTCGGGTCGGTGGGCCCTGCCGAAGGCATCGGGCCGGGGCCGGACGGCTCGGTGGCGTGGCGCGGGGCCGTGGCACCCAGCGTGGGGACGGTTGCGTCGGTGGCGCGGCGCTGGACGGCGGGCGCCAGGGCAAGGTCGGTGGGCCCTGCCGAGGGCGTCGGGGTGAGGGTGGATGCCTCGGTGGCCGTCTTGGTGGGGGTGGCCGCCTCGACCGCGCGGCGCTGGACCGCGGGCTCGGGTGTGGCGCCGGGCGGCTCGCCGGCGGTGGGCTGCGGCGAGCGGCGGCATCGGGGGCCGCAGCCGCGGTCGGGACCGGGGCGGACGCAGGCTCGGCCTGGCGCTGGACCGGAGGCCGGGGTACCAGCGGGAGCCGGCGGGCCGGGGGCGGCTCCGCCGGGGCGGCGGAGACCGGGCTGGCCGGGGGCGACCACGCCGCGCCGCCACCATCGCCGTTGCCGCCGTGGCCGTTGCTGTCGTTGCCGTTGGGCACGATCTGGGGGACGAAGACCGTGCCGGGCGTGAGCGGCTCGCTGCCGCCGTCACCAGCACCGTGGTCGTGGCCGTCGCCCTCGTAGTGGCCGTCGGGAAGGCCGGCGGGGGCCATGGGCATGTCGAGCGCGCCGCCGGCCGAGCCGGCGAGGGGCCGGCGCTGGACGTCGACCCGGGCCAGGCCCGAGATCACCCCGGGCGGCCCGTCGGAGGAGACCAGGTGGCCCATGCCGTGGCTGAGGCGCGGCGAGTCGAGGGCGACCAGGTCCTCCTTGACCGCGGCGCCGATCTTGAACGTCGACGCCGGGGCCGCGACCGTGGGGGTCAGCGGGGGCAGGGTGGCCCAGGCCGGCGGGCCCGGGTCGGCGGGCGCGGCCGTAGCGGGCGGCTCGGGCGAGGCCGCAGGCGCGGCGGGCGCCTCGCGGCGCCGGAACAGGCCCATCTTCGATCACCCATCCTCGTCGGTCTCCGCCAGGCGCCGGTTGATCTTGGCGATCTCCTCCACGAAGCGCCGGCGGGTGGGGTGTTCGAGGTCGATGATCTGGTCGAGGCCCCAGTGGAAGTGGTAGGCGACGTACGCGATCTCCTCGTGGAGCCTGGTGCTCGCGTACGTCACGATCCCCCCAGGCCGCCACCGCCCGAGAGGTCGACGGTGAACTCGTGCTGGCACTCCGGGCAGGACAGCGCCGCCCGGGTGTGGCCCTCGGCGTTGATGCGCCGGTAGAGGTCCTGGAGGAACGCCAGGTCCGAGGCGAAGAGGTGCTCGATGACCCAGTCGGTGACCTGGACGTCGCCCAGCCGGGTCACGACCCGGGCCAGCAGCACCACCGACAGGTACTCGGGCCGCTCCTTGACGCGGCCGTCGTACAGCGGGAGCAGCTCGTCGCGGGCCGTCGCCAGCCGCATGGTGCCCTTGCGGTGCACGCCGCCCTCGGCGTCGACGTAGCCGCGGGGCAGCACGAAGTCGAACTCCGTGCGCAGCGGGGGCTCGGGAGCCGGGGCCGGGGCCGAGGCAGGGGTCGCCGGGGGCGCCGCCGCCGCGACGCCCCCGGTGCTGAACTGTTCGGGCGGCGCGGCCAGTGCCGAGCCCCCGACCGCGCGCCAGCCCATCGTCAGCCCTTCTCCACCTGCATGCCGACGTGGTGCAGCGTCAGCTTCTCGGTCGTGACCGCGGTGTCGGCCGCCTTGAGGGTGCCGATCTCCAGCGATGCGGGCTGGCAGTCGATGAGCGAGTACCGCATGATCGGGCTCATCATCGTGTCGTAGACGATGACCGAGCCGTTGGTGCGGGGCAGCTTGCCCTCGGCGGCCTCCTTCACCCAGTCCGCGAACTGCGTGTCCTCGGTGAGCGCCCGGGTGATGGTGACCGTGCCGGACTTGGCCCGGCCGACGATCTTGTTGAGCACGTACTTGCCGTCGGCGGTCTGCGTCTTGACCTCGATCATGTCGAACTCCTGCTTCAGGCCGGAGATCTCCATGATCCCCTTGGCCTGGTGCTGGTCGAACTCGAAGCCGAACGACGCACCGATGATGGCGTCGAACTTGTCGATCAGGCCCACGGGCCGTTACCTCCGTCTCGATAGGGGGGAAGGGTTCTCACTCGCTGACCAGGCTGATGCCGCCCTGCAGCTGAGCGAGCTGGAAGATGACGAACTCGGCCGGCTTCACCGGCGCCACGCCGATCTGGCACGTGATCTGGCCCAGGTCGATGGCCTCGGCGGGGTTGGTCTCGTCGTCGCACTTGACGAAGAACGCCTCGGAGGGCGTCGAGCCGAACAGGGCGCCCTTGCGCCACTCCATCACCAGGAACGAGGCGATCGTGCGCCGGACCTTGGCCCACAGGTTGCGGTCGTTGGGCTCGAACACCACCCAGTCGGTGTTGTTGAGGATCGACTTCTCCAGGTAGTTGAAGAGCCGGCGCACGTTGACGTAGCGCCACGCCGGGTCGCTGGAGAGCGTCCGTGCGCCCCACACCCGCACGCCGCGGCCCGGGAACGCCCGCAGGCAGTTGATGCCCTCGGGGTTCAGCAGGTCGTGCTCGTTGCGGGTGATCGTGCACTCGAGCGAGATGGCACCTCGCACGACCTCGTTGGCCGGGGCCTTGTGCACGCCGCGCTCGTCGTCGTTGCGGGCCCAGATGCCGGCCATGTGCCCGGACGGCGGGATGAAGATGCTCTGCCCGCTGGCCGGGTCCATCACCTTGATGCGGGGCCAGTACAGGGTGGCGAACTTGGAGTCGTAGCCCGCGCTCTCGACCCGCCACTCCTTGATCTGCTGGGGGGTCTGGTTGGGCGGCGGGTCCAGGATCGCCATGCGGTCGCCCATGAGCTCGCAGTGGGCGATCATGGCCAGCTGCACGGCCTTGAACTGCTCGCCGTCGATGGCGCCGCGGTCGTAGGCGGCCGACAGGTCGGGGACGCTGACCATCGTGACCTCGTCGATGGTCTCCAGCGAGCCGATGCCGGTGCGGTCGGACACGTCGCCCACGTACTCGTCGGGCGAGATGCGGTCGGGCAGCGCGGGCACGTTGCCCCCGGACAGGTTCACCGAGCCCGCGGCCGGGCGCTCGATGCTGCCGGAGGTGGCCTCCAGGCGGATGAGCTTCGACTGCTCACGCACCACGGTGGCGGCGTTGGTCTTGCCCCGCCGGGTGGTGACGCCCTCGAAGGTCTCCTCCATGTTGCCGCCGCGCCGGACGATGATGTTGAACATGTCGGCCGGCGGCTCTTCCTGGCCCTCGACATGCTGCGGGTGCGTGATCTCGACGGTGATGTCGTTGCCCGCAGGGCCCGGCTCCAGGGCGGCGACCGTGTAGGGCGGCTCCTTGTCCTGCGCCGCCGGCCCCAGCGCGGCCTGGGCCTGGATGCCGGGGGCGGCGCCCTTGCGGCCCTCGGACCCGATGCGGACGATGTAGGCGTTGCCGCCACCGTTCATGAAGTAGCCGTAGACGCTGTGGGCCAGGTAGGAGCCCTCGACGAAGTCGCCGAAGGTGGTGGTGAACTGGGTCCAGTTGGTGACGAGCGTGGGCTCGTGGAGCGGGCCGGACGCGGCGATGCCGACGAAGGCGGCGACCGCGGTTCCTACTCCTTCGATGGGCCGACTCCCGGAGTCGACCTCCTCGACATAGACACCGGGTGACAGATATTGAGGCATCGCCCCTCCAAGAGGCATGGATCGACGGATGTGAGGCTTTCGCAGGTCGAGGCCACCCACCAGGGCCGGGCGGCCTCACGTCGGGGAACCTTCCGCTGCACGAACGGGCAGGCCCCGCTGGGGGATCTACTCCTCGGTGGCTTCCTCCTCGTCCTCCTGGCGCTGGACGTCGATGCCCTGGTCGAGCTTCGAGACCGACGCGTCCTCTTCTTGCTCCTCCTCGGGGGGCGCCTCGGCCGGGGTCTCGGCGGGGCCGCCCTCGGCCTCGGTCTCGGCGGGCGGGGCCTCGGCCACCTCGGCCGGCGCCTCCTCCTCCTGCTCCTCGTCGGCCTGGCGCTGGACCGGCGCCTCGGGGGCGTCGTCGGCCTCGCGTTGCAGCGGGGCGGGCGACGTCGCCGGGGTTGCTTCGCCGCCCGCTCCGCCACCGCCCGCCGTCACCCGGGACGCGTTGCTCTCGGCCTCGCGCTCGAACCGGTCGCTCGGATCGCTGACCCGGATGCCGCCCGCCGCGGGCGTGCCGTCCACCGGGCCCTCGCGCTGCTGCACGACGTGCGTCAGCTCGTGGGCCAGGGTGTGCCGGCCCTCATCGGTCTCGGGCCGGTAGCGGCCCTCGCCGAAGACGATGTGGTTGCCCACCGTGTAGGCGTGGGCCTGCACCGATTTGGCCGAGTCGGCCGCCCGCGAGTCGGTGTGCACCTCGACGTCGCCGAAGTCGTGGCCGACGGCCGCCTCCATCTCGGAGCGCACGCCCGGCTCCAGGGGCGAGCCCTTGGAGCCCACGACATCATGGACGGGCGAGGCGTCGGCACCCTCGTCGTCCCCGCTGGCCCGGCGCTGGGCCACGAGGGCGGCCACGCCGGCGTTGCCGGCCATGCGCTGAAGGTGGAGCAGGCCGCCCGGTCCCATCGTGTCCGGTCGGCCCGCCTCCACCCCCCGCCCGATGTCGCGTTCGGTGGCCGCACCGAGGTCGTCGTCGCGGCGGTGGGCGGTGGCTTCCCGCCCCGCCACCTCGACGTCGAGGTCATGGTCGTGCATGGGACTCATCCTCCGCCCGCCCGCCGTTGGCCGACAGCGCCAGCCGTGCGGTGAGGAGGACCGTCGCGGCTTCCCTTACGCCTGCCCTTTCGGGCAGCGGAGGGTCAGCCACCGAGGTCGAGCCAGGTGTCGAACTCGGCGCGGACCACCAGGCGGCCCAGCTTGCGGTACTCGCGCTGGGTGGCGGCCATGAGCTCGGCCATGCGCACCGGGCCGCCCCGCCCGGCCGCCAGGTAGGCGGCGGTCAGGGCGATGGAGCGGATGTGGCCGCCGGCCAGCTCGAACTGGCGGGCGCAGAAGTCGAGGTCGACGTCGTCGTCGCGGGGAGCGCGTCGCCCAGGCACCGCTCCCACAGCACCCGGCGGTGCTCCTCGTCGGGGAGCGGGAAGTCGACGATGGCGTCGAGGCGCCGGGTGAAGGCGTCGTCGAGGTTGGCCCGCAGGTTGGTGGTGAGGATGGCCAGGCCGTCGAAGGTCTCCATGCGCTGGAGCAGGTAGGCGGTCTCGATGTTGGCGTAGCGGTCGTGCGCGTCGCGCACCTCGGAGCGCTTGCCGAAGATGGCGTCGGCCTCGTCGAACAGCAGCACGCCGTTGACCCCGTCGGCCTCGCTGAACACCCGCTCCAGGTTCTTCTCGGTCTCGCCCACGTACTTGTCCACCACGGTGGCCAGGTCGATGACGTAGAGGTCGAGGCCCAGGTGGCCGGCGATGACCTCGGCCGACATGGTCTTGCCGGTGCCGGAGTCGCCCGCGAAGAGCGCGGTCACGCCCCGGCCCCGCCCGCCGCCCGGCCGCATGGCCCAGTCGGACAGCACCTGGTCGCGGTGCCGCACCCGCAGCGCCAGGTCCTCGAGGCCCTCCAGGGAGGCGGGCGGCAGCACCAGGTCGTCCCACCCCACCGAGGGCTCGATGCGCCGGGCCTTGCGCTCCAGGCCCGCGCCGTTGCGGGACCGGGCGCCCCGCCGCAGCCCCGGGCCGTCCACCGGCAGGCCGGTGAGGCGGGCCTGGTTGACCGCGGCGATGGCCGCGTCGGCCACCTGCTCGGGGGTGAGCCGGAACTGGGTGGTGGCGGCGGCGGCGTCGAGGCCGGGCGCCACCCGGCCGTCGAGGAAGGCCGTCCACACCCGCGCCCGCTCCTCCGCCACCGGCGCCCGGGCCGTCACCACCACCGGGACCTGCCGGGACCACGCCGGCTCCCAGTGGCGCCGGCCGGTGAGCACCAGCGGCACGCCCAGCTCGGCCAGGACGCGGACCAGCTCGGGCCCCCGCTCGGCCAGGTGGTCGACCGGTCCCGCGACCAGCACCGAGCCGGTGAGGAGGGCCTCGCGGGCCAGCATCCGGGCCGTGAGGATCAGGCCCGCCACCGGGGGCTCCCGCTCCAGCCGCTCCAGGTCGGCGACCAGCGCCGGCCGTCCCGCGGTGGCCAGCACCGCGGCCGCGAAGCTGCGCCCGCTGGCCCCTGTCTCCTCGATCACGTAGGCCAGCAGGGGATCGTCGCCGTCCCGGTCGGGCGCCAGCACCCGGCCGAGTCCGCCGTCGTCGCTGAGCTCCAGGCTCACGGGCTCGACCAGCAGTCCCGCCACCGAAGGGTCGGGGATGTCGCCGCCCAGCAGGTGGGCCGCCACCCGGTCGGGCACCCGCAGCGCCCGCGTGAGGAACGGCCGGTCGGCGTCGTCCACCGCCACCAGCGCAGCCTCGACCAGCGGGCCGCGGGGACCGAAGCGGTCGCGGGCGGCCACGTCGGCGGGATGGAGGCCGGCCAGCTCCAGCGCCAGGCCGACGCTGGCCCGGCGCCGGGTGACGTCGTCGTGGAGGTAGCCGTAGAGGCGCTCGAAGCGGTGGTCCACGTCGGGCGCCAGCGCCACCACCAGCAGCTCGACGTCGAGGTCGTCGAGCCCGCGGTCGCGGGCCAGGCGGTGCAGCCGGAGGTCGGCCCCGGCGGCCCCGTCGCGGGCCGCGGCCTGCTCGGCCTGTTCCCGCCGCTCGGCGGCCGCGGAGCTGGGCGCCACCCGGGCGCCGCCGGCCAGCACGCGGTCCACGTCCTCGTCCCCCAGGTACAGCCCGCGGAAGGGGTCGTCGAGGCCGGGGTCGACCGCCCGCCGGGCCTCGACCGCGGCCTGCACGGCCAGCCTCCAGGGCGCCCAGCCGGCCCAGCACGTGGGCCAGCGACGGCGCGGCCGGCGGAGCGGCGAGCCCGGTCGGATGGACGGCCACCACCGGCCCCTACCCGAGCCTCGCCGGCCGCGCGCGCCGTGCGGGCCGCGAGGGCGGCGCGGGCGGCGCGGGCCGCGGGGGCAGGCCCCGGCCGGCCACGGGGTCCTGCATGTCGACCACCGTCGGCTCGGTGACCGGCGGCCCGGTCTCCTCGGCACGGTCCAGGTCCCAGGGCAGGACGACCACCAGGTCGAGCGACGGCTTGAGCTCGCCGCCCAGCGCCGACCACACGTCCGACAGGGCCCGGTCCTCGGGCGGGGGGATGGCCAGGGTCAGCGGCAGCGGCAGGTCGTTCTCGGCCAGCGCGCCCACCTGCACGTCCACCGGCAGGGCGTCGTTGCGCACGAAGCAGTTGAGCAGGCTGGACAGCAGCCGGTGCTCGTCCTCGGGCCGCTGGGTCCAGGCGGTGAGCAGGTAGGAGAGCTTGAAGAAGCGGGGCGGCTGGCGCCGGGCCCGGGTGTGGCCGTTGTCGTCGTGGAGGTCGACGATGCCGGCCTGGCGGCGGCGCATGTCCTCCCGGACGTCGTAGAGGTAGACGTCGATGGTGGGGGTGTTGCGCCGGGCCGCCCACTCCTTGGTGGGGGCCTCGAACACCACGTCGACCTCGCCGTGGTCGCCGACCTCGCGCCGGATCAGCGCCCGGATCGACTCGTCGACGTCGTGGATCATGAGGCGGCGATCATGACGCCGCGGGCTCGCGCCGGCGCGGCGGCCGGATGGTCACGTTCACGGCCTCCCCGGTGGAGGGACGGAACTGGAAGTCGGCCCGCTTGCGGTTGTCCAGGTACTCGTGGTTGAGCACCATGTTGTCGAAGTCCTTCCAGATGCGCTCGTCGTGGGCGCAGCTGTAGCTGCGGCAGACGCCCGGGCGCTTGTGGTACACGTCGCAGTGCCCGGTCGAGCGCTCGTTGTGGGTGCACCAGCCCTCGGCCGTCTGGCGGATCACGTAGGGGTGGCCCAGGTCCCACTTGACGTCGCCGGCCTCGACCTCGGCCGCCGACAGCGGGAAGGGGAGCGAGCAGCACACCGCCCGGCAGACGGGCATGCGGGCCTCGCAGTCCACCTCGACCTCGGGGCCGACCGGGTCGTCGGGGTCGTCCTGGCGGACCATGACGGTCGGCCACGGCGGCAGGATCCCGTCGGTCTCGAACTTGGCCCGGGACTCGGCCTCGTGGGCCTCGCGGTTGGCGTCGACCGCCTGGGCCAGGGCCTCGGCGTCGATGACGCCCCGGTCCATGAGCAGCTCGATGAGGCTGGTGAGGAAGACGTCGAGCTTGCCGGTGAGCTTGCCGTGCTGCTCGAGCGAGGCCTGCACGAAGAAGCTCGCATGGCGGAGCTGCCGCTCCAGCTCGTCGTCGCCGTGGGCCGGCGCCTGTGCTGCGGGTGCGTCCATGACGGGTCCTTTCGGCGGTCCGGGGCCGGCCAACCCCAGGCTGCGGCCCCGGCACGCCCCTCGCCAGGGTCACGGAGGAAGCCCATGAGGCGACCAGATCTGCCCGAAAGGGCATGGTTCGGTGGTGCAACCATATTGGTTGTAGGGTCGAACCATATCGTTGTACAGTCGAACCAATGTCAGAGTCGCCGTCCGAGTCCGCCGTCCGAGTCGCCGTCCGAGTCGCCGTCCGAGTCACCGTCCGAGGAGCTCCAGGCTCGCCTGGTGGCGTTCGTGCGGGCCTTCGGGCTGCACCAGCCGGACGAGACCCCGTGCGGGGCGCCGGTCGCGGTCTCCGAGGCCCACGCGCTGGCGGTGCTGGCCGAGCGGGGGCCGCTGACCCAGACCGACCTGGTCCACCACCTGTCCCTGGGCAAGTCGACGGTGAGCCGGCTGGTCGACCAGCTCGTGTCGCGGGGATGGGCCGGGCGCCGCACCAGCGAGCACGACGCCCGCTGCCGCCTGGTCGAGCTCACGCCCGACGGCACCCGCACCGCCGCGGGCCTGGCCCGGGCCCGGGCCGCCCGCTTCACCCGCCTGCTCGACCGCATCCCCGAAGCGGACCGCCCCGCGGTCCTGGCCGCCCTCGACACCCTGGCGGAGGCCGCCCGTGAGCGTTAGCCGGCACGTCGCCCTGCGGCTCGCTGTGCTCCTCACCGTGCTTGCGGTGCTGGCCGCCTGTGGGCCGGCGGGCCCCACCGACCGCCAGACGGAGGTGGCGGAGCGCGGGTCGCGCGTCATGCCGTTCGACCTCGAAGCCACCACCCACCGCTTCGACCCCGACGCCGACGGCCTCACCCAGACCGTGGTGGTGGACGACCCCGTCGACGAGGACCAACTGGCCCTCGTGCGCGAGCACCTGCGCCAAGAGGCCGACATGTTCGCCGCGGGCGACTTCGACGACCCGGCCCACATCCACGGCGACGCCATGCCCGGCCTGGCCGACCTGCGCGCCGGCTACGCGTCGATCCAGGTCGTGTACGTCGACGTGCCGGCGGGCGGGCAGATCACCTACTCGCGCCACCGACCCCGCCCTGGTGGAGGCGCTCCACGCCTGGGGGGTCGCCCAGGTCTCGGACCACGGCGACCACGCCGACCACGATCCCGCCGACGACGGCTGATCCGCCCGGGCGGCATGCCTGCGACGCCGAGGGGGACGCACAGGATGCCGCCCGGGCGGCGACCTGGTCAGTAGCCGGTGCTCGCTGTCCGCCGGCCACGGGCGGGCGGTTGGTGCTCGTAGAAGACGCCGAACCTCACCCGGTTCCCTCCAGGTCCATGGGATCGTCGAAGGCGCGGAACAGGGCCGGTCCCTCGTGCTCGTCGCGCAGCGACAGTGCCAGGCGGCGGCTGCGGAACAGCAGGTCGCGGGCTTCGCGGCCCGGCCACGGCTGCGGCAGCACCTCGGGCGGCAGCAGGGGATCGGCCTCGAAGCAGCTCGAGTAGGCCAGCGCCATGGCGATGGAGCCCGGCAGGTAGGCGCGGTCGGGCAGGTGCTGGTGGTGGTCGCGCAGCGCGGTCAGGGCGGCGGGCACCGGCGACCAGCGGTCCACGAACGTGCGGTAGCGCGCGGCGATGCGCTCGACCGGCCACAGCCGGGCGGCGAGGGTCACCGGGTCGGTCACGCCGCCCACGCTGAGCTCGTCCGTGGTGGCCTGGCTGACGTGGCCCGCCACGCCCAGCCGGTCCGCCGCGTCCGCCACCTGGCGGCCCCAGGGGTGGGGGCTCACGTAGAGGCCGCCCTGGACCTGGGCGCCGCCCAGCCGGCACAGGTGGTCGCGCAGCGCGTCGCGGGCGGTGCGCTGGGCCTCGGGGACGGCGAAGGCGACCAGCCGCCAGCGGTGGTCCCAGGGCTCGCGGGCCGAGTCCTGGCGGAACGCCAGCCGGGTGCGCGCCGCGAAGGCACGGAGGGCGGCATGGCCGGCCTCGGTGGGGGTGTACACGGCTCGCTGGCCGACGCCCTCCCGGGCGAACAGGCCCTCGCTCACCAGGCGGCGGAGGCAGGACCGCACCTGCTCGGACGAGCGGCCGCAGGTCTCGGCCACCGCGAACGCCTCGGCCGCCACGATGGCGCCGCCGTGGCGGGCGGCCCCCAGCACCAGCATCCTGGTGGTGAGCTCGTTGTCGCCGAGCATCTCGGCAGCGGGTGCCGAGCGTCCAGTCGAACGGGCGCCGGTCGGCTCCGACCGATTCGATCGAGTCGGTCGAGATCGGTCGAATCGGCAACGGTCGTTCTCGCCACGACCGTATGGTCCTGTGACCGGCCGATGGTGTCAAGCGTCCTCCCTGTGTGCGCGCGGGCACACACCGGACGTGTCGCGGGGCAACGACGCCGGCCGGGTTTCGTGGTCCGCTGCGGAGGTGGCGGAAACCAATGAGCGGTGGGCGGATCCGGCGGACGGAGACAGTGAGCTGATCGCCGGCCTGGTCGAGCGGGCCCGGGCCGGCGACAGCGCCGCCGTGGCGGCGATGGTCGAGCGCTGCGGCCCCATGGTGCGAGCGGTGGCCCGGCGCTACGTGAACGGGGCCGAGGTCGACGACGTGACCCAGGAGGTCTGGCTGGCCTTCGTCGAGCACGTGGACCAGATCCAGGTCCCGGCCGCGACCCGCGGCTGGCTGGTGCGGGTGACCGCCCGCGCCGCCTGGCGGGCCCGGCGCAAGCAGGACCGGGCCGTCCCCCTGGTCGAGACCGACGACCTCATGGCCGCCCCGGACGACACCGAGGAGCGGGGCATCCGCCGGGCGGGCCTCGGATCGGTGGCCCCGCACCTGGAGGCGGCGCTCATGGGCCTGCGCCCCGAGGACCGCCGCCTCGTGCTGCTGCTGTCGGAGGACGACCGGCCCGACTACCGCACCATCAGCCGGATGGTCGACCGCCCGATCGGCAGCATCGGGCCCACTCGGCAGCGGGCCCTGGAGCGCCTGCGCCGGCAGCCGGAGCTGGCCCGCTCCTGGCTGGCCGCGTCCTGAACTCGCCCCGCCCGCCGCGGGCGCCGCGGTACCCTCCGTGCGGACGGATGGCCGAGGGCGACGAAAGGGTGGTGGCCCGTGCTCAACGCGGTCGCGGCGCGCGAGCGCAGCGCCCTGCTGCAGGCGGGCGTGCGCCGGCGCTTCGCGCCCGGCGAGGTCGTGTGCCACGAGGGCGACCCGGGCGACGCCCTGCACATCGTCACCCAGGGCGTGTTCGTGGCCCGCAGCTCGTCGACCCAGGGCGAGGTCATCGCCGTCAACATGTTCGGGCGGGGCGACGTCTTCGGCGAGCTGGCGCTGCTGACCGCCAGCGACCGGCGCTCGGCCACAGTGGTGTCCCTGGAGCGGGGCGCCACCCTGATGGTGGGCCGGGGGGCATTCGAGGACCTGCGTGCCCGCGACCCGTCGGTCGACCGGATCCTGCTCACGGTCCTGGCCGAGCGGAACCGGGCCCTCACGAGCCACCTGGTCGAGCTGCTGTTCACCCCGGTGCACCAGCGGGTCTACCGCCGGCTCGTCGCCTACCACGACCTGGTGGCACCGACGACGGAGGAGCGCGACGGCTGGATCCGCCTCAACCAGACCGAGCTGGCCACCCTGGCCGGCACCACCCGCTCCACCGCCAACCGGGTCCTGCGCCGGGCCGAGAACCGGGGCCTGCTGGAGCTCGCCCGCGGCCGCATCCGCCTCATCGACGTGGACGAGCTGCGCCGCCGCTCCGCCTGAGCCCGCGGCGCGGACGGCCCGCCGCTGGCGCGGCGGGCCGTCGAGCAGGGGAGTGGCTTGGGGGCGATCAGGCCACGGCGAGGTCGTCGTCTCGGGAGGGCGGTCAGGATGCCGTCCCACATGCGGGTGCGGGCGGCCACGGCGTCGAGGACGGCGCGCCGGGCCGTGGCCCAGCGGGCCAGGTCGTCACCGCACAGGGTCGCCACCATGCGCAGGGCCAGCGGCGTGTGGACCTCCTCGTCGATCTCGACGTGGCGGACCAGGTAGTCACGCAGCAGGGGCACGCAGTGCTCGCCCTCGAGCACGTGGGCGAACATGGCGGGGATCAGGCTCTCGCGGCCGAAGGCGAACACGGCGGCGAGCTCGAAGGCCTCGCCCCGGTCGATCACCCGCCAGGTGGAGCGCACGAACTGGTCGGCGGCCTCGGGCACCCCGGCCAGGGCCAGCGCCCGGGGGACGTCCCTGGTGGCGTCCAGGGAGTCGAGGAACCGCTGCGAGCGGCGCCCGGTCGGCGCCCGCCTGGTCCATGGCGGCCAGGTACATCTCGAAGTGGCTGAGCACGTGGTCGTCGAACTGGTCGCTCTCCTCGCCCAGCACGATCTCGTTGATGAGGCGGCGGCACAGCGCGTCGCCCCGCGGTGACCACGGGACCTCGACGCAGGTCAGGCGCTGCTGGAGCGCCTTGAGCAGGGACATGAAGTCCCATACGGCGAACACATGGACGGCCATGAACGCCCGCACGCGTGCCGACCGAGGTCATGGACGCGTACAGGGGGTGATTGATCGCCTGCTGGCGGGCGACATCGACATCGGACTGTAAGACCGCGATCAGACGATTCTCGCTGTCGCGTCGTTGATTCACGAGCATGACCGCTCCTGTTCGTGCTCGACGACTGCCGGCGTGGCCAGCGAGCCCGAAACGGAGCGGGTGAAGCACCCCCGTCGTTGCGAACACCCCAGCCGCTATGAGGTTGCGACTGCTGGCGCCGCCGCAACGTGGTGGAGCCCGCCACTGGCCAAGTTGACCAGTACCGTGGCAATGAGGTTAGTCGATAGTCCATGAGGACCATGGCTGTAGGCGAACTTTCCTGAAGAAGCCCTGGTCACAGGGGGTGAGGCCACCACCTGCGAGGGTGAAATTGGGGCGCGAAACCACCACCTGACGAGTTGCCCCAGCTACTGAAAGTCGCGGATTGCCCCCTGACCAGACGGTCAGGTGAAGTGTCAGGCTAGTCGCCGCACGTACCGGAGGGGAAGCGCCCCGATGGGTGTCTCACCCCGCGGACCCTCGCCGCGGGTGGCGGACGGTCGACGGACAGCACCGATCGGGGGCGCGCCTGCAACGCGATCGGCACGTTCAGGTAGGCGTAAACGCGGCCCCTCCCGGGCATCGTGGGGGAAGCGAGGAGGGGATCCGCGAGGAGGCGCTGATGTCCGGGACGGACGAGGTGGACGACATCCCGCTGCCCGGGCGCGTGCCGCGGCCCCGCACCCGCCCCCGGAGCAGCGGCCCCGATGCCGAGGCCCTGGCCGGCAACGACGAGGACATCGAGACGGTCAACCGCCTCCTCGGCTTCCTGCGCAGCGACGACGAGCAGCCCTGAGCCCCGGGCCCGCCGGCTCGGCTCGGTCGAGCGGCTCTGTCTGCGGCGTCGGGCTCAGGTCAGATGTGCAGGCCGCACTCGGTCTTGCCGCGGCCGGCCCAGCGCCCCGAGCGGGGGTCCTCGCCGGTCGGCAGGGTGGTGCACGGCTGGCAGCCGATCGAGGTGTACCCCTGGTCGAGCAGCGGGTTGACCGGCACGTCGTGGTCGGCGATGTAGCCCTGCACGTCGAGCTCGGTCCAGGTGGCCAGCGGGTTGAGCTTGACCAGGCCCCGAAGGTCGCGGGTGACGATGGGGGCTCCGGCCCGGGTGGCGGCCTCGTCCCGGCGCAGCCCGCTCATCCAGGCGGCCTTGCCGGCCAGCGCCCGGTCGAGCTGGCCGACCTTGACCGCCGAGCAGCAGTTCTCCGGGTCGACCTTCCACAGCTCTTCGTCGTGGGTCGCGACGGTCATCATGCGCAGGTTCAGGCCGTAGCGGCGGCGCACCGCCTCCACCGTCTCCAGCGTCTCTGGGAAGTGGTAGCCGGTGTCGATGAACACCACTTCGATGCCCGGGTCGACCTTGGTGGCCAGGTCGATCAGCACCGCGTCCTGCATGGACGCGGCGAGGCACAGGTGGGGGGCGAAGTGGTCGACCGCCCACTGGACGATCTTGGGCGCCGACCAGTGCTCGAACTCGCGGTTCAGCTCGGCCAGCTCTTCATCGTGGAAGGCCCGGACCGGCAGCGGAGGAGGCTCGACGAGGAAGCTCACGGGTTCTCCTGGGTCTCGGTCACACGCCTGCGCATTCGCCGGCTCCGACTTCGGCCGAGTAGGGCCCGGTCTCGTCGTAGTCGACGTAGTACTCGGGACCGTCCTCGGGCGTGGGGAACACGTCGAGCTCCTTGAGCTCGGCCGCGATGGTCTTGGCCCCGCCGGCCCGCTCCATCCACGCGCGGAACGACTCGCCGGCCGTGCGCTCCTCGGCGAAGCGGCGGACCACCCGCACCGTGGCCTCGGGCGCGTTGCGGGCCGGCAGGCGCAGGGCCTTGTCCCCGAAGTGGATCTGCTCCTCGCCGACGTAGCCGCCCAGCAGCATCTGGTAACCGGGGGCCGAGCGACCGTGCGCCCGCCGCTCGGCGCCGAAGAAGCCGATGTCGGACGTGTGGTGCTGGCCGCAGCTGTTGGTGCAGCCGGAGATGTTGATGCGCAGCCCGCCCACCTCGGCCAGGCCCTCCTCCTCCAGCTTCTCGCCGATGGCGGCGCCCAGGCCGCGGCTCTGGGTCACGGCCAGGTTGCAGGTGTCGGCGCCGGGGCAGGTCACCACGTCCCGGACCAGCTCGGCGCCGGGCTCGGCCATGCCGATGGCGACGAGGCGCTCGAACAGGACGGGGAGCTGCTCGTCGGTCAGGCCCCGGAAGGCCACGTTCTGGCGGTTGGTGAGCCGGACCTCCAGGCCCATGTCCCTCTGGATGGCGGCCAGCTCGCGGAACTGGGCGCTGGTCACGTCGCCCAGGCGGGCATAGGCGATGGCCGACACGGTGCCCTTGGCCGCGCCCCGGACCACGTTGGTGTCGTCCCAGCGCTCGAAGGGGTCGCGCCGGCTGATCTGCACCGGCGTGCCGTGGCCCATGGCCGTGGGCACCACGTCCTCGGCGACGCCCGCCGGGGCGTCGCCCAGCTTCTCCACCTCGCTGGGGATGCCGCCCGGCCACGAGGACGAGCCGAGCAGCAGGCGCCGCTCCTTGATGATGCGCGCCTGGACGTCCTCCCAGCCGAGCGTGTCCACCAGCCACTTCATGCGGGCCCGGAGCTTGTTGTCGCGGTTGCCGTGGTTGTTGAACACCCGGAGGCACGCCTCGAGCGTCGGCATGAGCTCGTCGCGGGGGGTGAAGGGCTCGAGCGCCAGGGCGGGATGGGGGTTGGCGCCCAGGCCGCCGGCCACGAACACCCGGAAGCCCCGCTCGACCGACCCGTCCTCCAGCGTGCGGGTGGCGCCGATGACGCCGACGTCGTTGAACATGGCCTGGCCGCAGTCGGTGGCGCAGCCCGAGAAGTTGATCTTGAACTTGCGGGGCAGCCGCTGGCTGAGCGGGTTGCGCACGAAGTGCTGGTAGGCGGCCTCGGCCCACGGCGTGACGTCCAGCTGCTCGTGCGGGCACGCCCCGGCCAGGTGGCAGCGCCTGCACGTTGCGCACGGTGTCGCCGCACGCCTCCCGGCTGGTCATGCCCACGGTCCCGAGCAGCCGCATGATCTCGGGGGCCTTCTCCAGCTGCACGTAGTGGAACTGGATGTTCTGACGGGTCGTGATGTGGCCCCAGCCGCGGGAATAGGTGTCGGCCAGGTCGGCCATCAGCTCCAGCTGGTCGGGCAGCAGCCCGCCCCAGGGGATCTTCACCCGCACCATCTGGTTGTGGCCGCCCTGGCGCTGGCCGTAGATCCCGTTGTTCAGCCGGAAGATGCGGAACGCATCCTCCTCGATCTCACCCGCCAGGTACTGCGTCAGCACCGCCTCGAACTTGGCGGCGTCTGCCAGCTGTGCAGCATCGATCTCGCGCTGACCCATGGCGTGCTCCGATCTCGGCATCATCACCCCGGTGCCTTCCCTCGCGAATGTATGAGTAATCCGATGAGAGAGGTCAGGGTTTCGGCACCTAGTACAGCTAAACCCGAGTCAAGCTGTCAACATTCCCGGCCCGCGGGGAGTGGCGCGCTCAGCGGCGGTCGAGCAGCTCGGCGACGCGGAAGGCGAGGTCGATGGACTGGCGGCCGTTGAGGCGGGGGTCGCACATCGTCTCGTAGCGGTCGTCGAGGTCGGCGTGGCCGAGGGCGTCGCCGCCGCCCAGGCACTCGGTCACGTCCTCGCCCGTGAGCTCGATGTGGACGCCGCCGGGCCAGGTGCCCTCGCCCCAGCTGGCGGCGAAGAAGCCGGCGATCTCGGCCAGGACGGCGTCGAAGTCGCGGGTCTTGCGGCCGGTGTCGGAGGTGAACGTGTTGCCGTGCATGGGGTCGCAGGTCCACACCACCGGGTGGCCGGCGTCGCGCACGGCGGCCAGCAGCGGCGGGAGGGCGTCGATGACCCGCTCCGCGCCCATCCGGGTGATCAGCGTGAGCCGGCCCGGGATGCGCTCCGGGTTGAGCGCGGCGCACAGGGCCACCACCTCGGCCGGCGTGGCCGCCGGCCCCAGCTTGCAGCCGAGCGGGTTGCCCACCCCTCGGAGGAACTCGACGTGGGCCCCGTCGATCTGGCGGGACCGCTCGCCGATCCAGAGCATGTGGGCCGAGCAGTCGTACCACTCGCCGGTCAGCGAGTCCTGCCGGGTGAGCGCCTCCTCGTAGCCGAGGATGAGCGCCTCGTGGCTGGTGAAGAAGTCGACCACGTGCAGGTTGGGCTGGCTCTCGGTGTCGATGCCGCACGCGGCCATGAACCGCAGCGCCCGGTCGATCTCGTCGGCCACCCGGTCGTAGCGGCGACCCTCGGGGCTGGAGGCCACGAACTCCTGGTTCCACTGGTGGACCCGGGACAGGTCGGCGAAGCCGCCCTTCGTGAACGCCCGCAGCAGGTTCAGCGTGGCCGCCGACTGGTGGTAGGCCTGCACCAGCCGCTCGGGGTCGGGCTGGCGGGCCGCGGCCGTGGGAGCCACGTCGTTGACCATGTGGCCCCGGAACGCGGGCAGCTCGACGCCGTCGACCAGCTCGGTGGGCGACGACCGGGGCTTGGCGAACTGGCCGGCGATGCGCCCCACCTTGAGCACGGGGACCCCGGTCGAGTAGGTCAGCACCACCGCCATCTGGAGGATGACCTTGAGCTTGTCCCGGATGGTGTCGGCCGAGAACGCCTCGAAGGACTCGGCGCAGTCACCGGCCTGGAGCAGGAACGCCTTGCCCTCGGCCACCTGCGCCAGGTAGGCGGTCAGCGCCCGGGCCTCGCCCGCGAACACGAGCGGCGGAAGGGACCCCAGGTGCTTCTGCGACCGTTCCAGCGCGGCCTCGTCCGGCCACTGCGGCTGTTGGGCCGCCGGCCGGAGCTGCCACGAGGATGGGGACCACGCGCTGGTCATCGTGCACCATGCTGGTCGGCCCCGGGGCCTGCTGGCAAAGCAGTTCGCGCAACACGCGGCGAAGGCCCTGCATCATGGCGTCGCGCCGGCACCGTTTCATGGCGCCGGACAGGCGCAGCGAAACCGGGCCAAAACGGTGGCCAGCCGCCCCTGGGCGGGACCGGGGCGGCTGGCGCACGGGGGGCCAGGTGGCGGGAACCCGGCACTCCCCGGTGAATTCGACTACCCACCAGTGTAGATCCGTTGCCGCAGGATCAGGCGGCGCTGGCGCGGGCGAGGGCCTCTTCGCGGACGGCGTCGACCGCCCGCTTGACCAGGCGCCGAGCGGCCTCGGCGGTGACGCCGAGCTGCTCGCCGACCTCGCGGTAGCTGCGCTTGCGGCCGTCGGTGAGGCCGAAGCGCTGCTCGACGGCGTAGCGGGCCCGGGTGTCGAGGACGCCGAGCAGGTCGTGCAGGGCCTGCTCCTCCTCGCGGTCGACGAGCACCGCCTCGGGGGTGGGCACGTCGGCCGCCAGCAGGTCGACCAGCTCACTGCCGTCGTCGTCGCCCACGGGGCGATCGAGCGAGGTGGGGGTGGTGAGCCGGTAGAGGCGGGCGTTCTCGTCGTCGAGCTCCTCGCCGTCGCCGGAGGCCTGGCGCAGGGCGGCCCGCAGCGAGGCGGACCGGTCGCCGGGCAGGCGCACGAGGCTGGCCTTCTGGTCGAGGGCCCGGCCGATGGCCTGGCGGATCCAGAAGGTGGCGTAGGTGGAGAACTTGAAGCCCTTGCGCCAGTCGAACTTGTCGACGGCGTGCTCGAGGCCCAGGTTGCCTTCCTGGATGAGGTCGAGCAGCTCCATGGAGGGGGGGAGGGGGTAGCGGCGGGCGATGCTCACCACCAGGCGCAGGTTCGCCCGGATGAAGCGGTCCTTGGCGGCGGCGGCCCCGGCCACCGCCTTGCGCAGCTCGCGGCCCCGCTCGCCCGCGTCGAGGCGGGCGCGGGCCTCGCGGCCACGCTCGATCGTCTGCGACAGCTCGCGCTCCTCGTCTGCGGTGAGCAGAGGCACGAGGCCGATTTCGTTGAGGTACTGACCAACCGAATCACTCATGACGTACTCCTCAACCACCACTACCACGGTGGGATTCCCCGCATTCACGGGTTTTCCCGGATCTCAGGGGTAAGAGCCGGGCGGCCGCAAGATTGGTTCCTTTGTCTGTCCATTGGGTGACGACTGTCACCGTTGTTTCGTTCCAAGCCGGGTCTGCGGATGACCACAGAACCCACCGGACCGGTCATGTCCGCGCGTCAGAGGGAGTCAGATGCGCTGTCGAGGACTGACAGGTGCCGTGCAGATGGCTCAGGAGGCGCTCATCAGGGTTGGGGGAGGGCGGATGGCTGCGCCTCGTCGTTGTCGCGGCGGACCGAAGTGAGGCCCACCTGACAACGAGAATACGACGTCCGGGCAGGCATGTCCTCATCCGATTGAATGAGCATGCCGCCGCGCGCGCGTCCGCTCGCCTAGTTTTTCCGGCGTGGCAGGACTCTACGACCCCCGGACCGCTCTGGTGGTCGTGGACGTGCAGAACGATTTCGCCGATCCCGACGGCAGCCTGTACGTGCGCGACGCCGAGTCGGTGATCGACGTCGCCAACACCGAGATCGAAGCGGCCCGCGCCGCCGGGGCCCTGGTGACCTACACCCAGGACTGGCATCCCGCCGAGACCCCCCACTTCGCCAAGGACGGGGGCATCTGGCCCGTGCACTGCGTGGCCGGCACGTGGGGCGCCGAGCTCCATCCCCGCCTGGTGGTGGCCGGCCAGTCGGTGCGCAAGGGGACCAGCGGCGAGGACGGCTACTCGGGGTTCACGATGCGCGACCCCACCACCGGGGCCACGTCGTCGACCGGGCTGGAGGAGCTGCTGCGCGCCCACGACGTCGCCCGCGTCGTGGTCATCGGCCTCGCCACCGACTACTGCGTGAAGGAGACCGCCCTCGACGCGGTGCGCCTCGGGTTCGCCACCACCGTGCTGGTCGACGGCATCCGGCCGGTCGAGGTCGAGCCCGGCGACGGGCAGAAGGCGGTCGACGCCATGGCCGAGGCGGGCGTGACGCTGGGGTGACCGTCCCGCCGGCTCTGGTCACCGACCTCTACGAGCTGACCATGGCCGCCGCCTACGGCACGGGGGTCGGCGATCGCGAGGCGAGCTTCGAGCTGTTCGTCCGCAGCCTGCCGCCCGAGCGCCGGTTCCTGGTGGCCGCCGGGCTGGACGACGCCCTGGCCGGCCTGGAGGCGTGGCGCTTCGACGCCGCCGACGTCGACTACCTGCGCGGCCTCGGCCTGTTCCCGGCCCCGTTCCTGGAGCGGCTCGACGCGCTCGGGTTCACCGGCGAGGTGTGGGCGGTCCCCGAGGGCGAGGTGGTGTTCCAGGGCGAGCCGCTGGTGCGGGTCACCGCCCCGCTGGTCGAGGCCCAGCTGGTGGAGACCTGGCTGCTCAACCGCATCGGCAGCCACACGCTGCTGGCGTCCAAGGCCGCCCGGGTGGAGCTGGCCTGCGGGGAGCGGGCCTTCGTCGACTTCTCGGCCCGGCGGGACCACGGGGTCGACGCCGCCCTGGCCGCGGCCCGGTCCGCCTGGCTGGCGGGGGCGGCGGGGACGTCGCTGGTGGCCGCCGGGCGGCGCTGGGGGCTGCCGCTGTCGGGCACGATGGCGCACTCGTTCGTCATGTCGTTCGAGGACGAGCGCGACGCCTTCCGGGCCTACGCCCGCACCTTTCCCCAGGGCGTCGTGCTGCTCCTCGACACCTACGACACCGTCGAGGGCGCGCGGCGCGCCGCCGAGGTGGCGCAGGAGCTGGCGGCCGAGGGCATCGCCATCGCCGGCGTGCGCCTCGACTCGGGCGACCTGGCCTCGCTGTCGGTGCGGGTGCGGGACATCCTGGACGCCGCGGGCCTCGCCGGCGTCGACATCCTGGCCTCGGGCGACCTGGACGAGCACTCGGTGTCCGCGCTGGTGGCAGGGGGTGCGCCGATCGACGCCTTCGGGATCGGCACCCAGCTGGGGACCAGCGCCGACGCCCCCGCGCTCGGCGCCGTCTACAAGCTGGTCGAGGACGCCGCCGGTCCCAAGATGAAGCTGGCCGAGGGCAAGGTCACGCTCCCGGGCCGCAAGCAGGTGTGGCGGCTGCCGGACCGGGACGTGGTCGCGCTCCACGACGAGGACGTCGCCGGCGGCCGGCCGCTGCTGGTCCCGGTGATGGCGGACGGCCGGCGCACGGCGAGCGAGCCGCTGGCCCGTTCCCGCGAGCGCTGCGCGGCGGCGCTGGCCGCCCTGCCGCCCGACCTGCGCTCGCTGGAGCGGGCGCCCTACCCGGTGTGGCCGGTCGACACCTCGCCCGGGCTGGCGGCCCTGGCCGAGCGGGTCCACGCCGGCCTCGACCCCGAGGTGCCCGCGTGAGCGAACGCCTGGGGATCTTCGGCGGCACGTTCGACCCGCCGCACGTCGGGCACCTGGTGACGGCGGTCAACGTGCGCCACGACCTCGGCCTGGACCGCGTCCTGCTGGTGGTGGCGGGCCGGCCGTGGCAGAAGCTCGGCACGCGGGAGCTCAGCTCGGCGGCCGACCGCTTCGCCATGGTCGCCGCCGCGGTCGGCTCGGTGGAGGGGCTGGAGGCGAGCGCCATCGAGATCGACCGGCCGGGGATGTCGTTCACGGCCGATACCCTGGCCACCCTGCGGGACCAAGACCCCTCTCGTGAGCTGTTCCTGATCCTGGGCAGCGACGCCGCGGCCGGGCTGCCGACCTGGGACCGCGCCGACGAGGTGCGCTCGCTGGCCACCCTGGTGGTGGTCGACCGTCCCGGCACCCGCTCGACGGCCCCGCAGCCCGGCTGGTCCTGGGAGCGGGTCGAGGTCCCCCGGCTCGAGGTGTCCAGCACCGAGCTGCGGGCCCGGGTGGCCGAGGGCCGGCCCCTCGACTACCTGCTGACCCCGGCGGTCATCGCGGCCATCGAAGCGCGCGGGCTCTACGGCGCGCACGTCGCCCCATGACGGCGGGTCCGATGTCAGGCGAGCGCGGGGGAGAGGGCGGGGCGACGACCGCTCCGTCCGCCGCTCCGCCGGAGCCCCCCGCCCCCGTCCCGCTCGGGCCGGGCGTGCGCCGGCGCCGGTCGGATCTGACGGGACCGGCGCTGCGCCGCCGGCGGACGCTGGTGCTGGCGGGGATGGCGGGGCTCACGCTGGCCGGCGTGCTGCTGGCCGCAGCGGGCGTGTCCATGGTCCGCAACAGCACCGTGGGCCGCTACGAGCAGGCGCTCGGGGCCGACGAGCCCGGCTACCAGGCGCTGGTGGTGCCGACGCCCACCCTGGCCGTGGTGCAGCGGGCGCCCGACGGCACGCTGGCGGGGATGAGCCTGCTGGCGCTGGAGCCGGGCGACGAGGGCGGCTCGGTGGTGGTGGTGCCGCCCTCCCTGGTGGCGGCGCCGGACCCGACCCTCACCGCCACCCTGGCCGACGTCTACCGCAGCGACGGGGCGGTGGGGGCCACCGCGTCGCTGGGCGGGGTGCTGGCGGTGGCGATGGGCGAGCACGTGGAGCTGGACGACGCTGACTGGGCACGCCTGGTCGAGCCGGTCGGGCCGGTCGAGCTGACGCTCGACAACGCGGTCGGCGAGTGGGCGGCGGGCCCCATCAGCCTCGAGGCCGCCGACGTCGGTCGCTTCCTGGCGGCCCGCGACCCGGAGGAGACCGACCTCGACCGGCTCGAGCGCCAGGAGCAGTTCTGGACGGCCTGGCTCCAGCAGGTGGGCGAGGGCGACGACGACGCCGTTCCCGGCGAGGTGGAGTCGGGCGTGGGCCGGTTCGTGCGCGGGATCGCGGCCGACACCGTGCTCACGGAGGCCCTGCCGGTGGAGCGGGACGACCAGCCCGACGGCCTGCACCTGCGGCCCAACCCCGGGCAGGCTTCCGACCTCCTGGCCCACGCGGTGCCCTTCCCCACCTCGCCGGTGGCCGGGGCCCGGGTCAAGGTGCGGCTGCTCAACGGCACGAGCGACCCGAGCCTCACCACCGAGGCGGCCACCTTCCTGGTCGCGAACGGCTCCGAGATCGACATCGTGGGCAACGCGTCCAGCTTCGACGTGACCGAGACCACGGTGTCCTACTCGGGCGGTGACCGGCTCCGTCTGGCAGCGTGGGTGGCGGCTGTCCTGGGGACGGAGAACCTGGAGGAACTTCCGCCGGCCGAGGACGAGATCGACGTTACGGTGGTCCTGGGCAACGATGCCAGGGACCTGATCGGGAGGTGACAGGCAACTGACTGGACGGAACGACCGAGCGGCCGCCCGCGAGCTGGCCATCGCCGCGGCGCGCGCCGCCGACGCCAAGGGGGCACGCGACGTCGTGATCCTCGAGGTGGGGGATGTGCTGGTGGTGGCGGACGAGTTCGTGATCGCCTCGGCCCCCAACGACCGCCAGGTCCGCGCCATCGTCGACGACGTCGAGCGCGTGGTGGGCGAGGCCGGCTTCGGCCGGCCGCTGCGGGTCGAGGGCCTGGACGACCGCCACTGGGTGCTCATGGACTACGGGGACGTGGTCGTCCACGTGTTCCTCGACGAGACGCGCGAGTACTACGAGCTGGAGCGCCTCTGGAGCGACGTGCCCCGCCTGGCCTGGGCCGAGCGCGCCGCGTCCCAAGGCTGAGTCCCCGGGCTGAGCGGCGGTGCCGGGGGCGCCGAGCGCCCCGCGGTCGTGGGTGGAGCCGACGCGGATCGAACGCGCTACCTCGTCCATGCCATGGACGCGCTCTACCAATTGAGCTACGGCCCCGTGGGGAGAGATCACCCTAGCAGCTGGCGAAAGGCGCTCAACTCACGACGAAGTTGATCAGCCGGCCGGGGACGAACACCACCTTGCGGACCGTGCGGCCCGCCAGCTGAGCGGCGATCCGGTCGTCGGCTCGGGCCGCGGCCTCGACCGTGGCGGCGTCCGCGCTCGCAGGCACCTCCACCTTGCCTCGCAGCCTGCCGTCGACCTGCACGGGGATCTCCACCGTCTCGTCCACCAGCAGAGCAGGGTCGGCCTCGGGGAACGGCTCGGTGGCCAGCGAGTCGCGGTGCCCCAGCCGCGCCCACAGCTCCTCGCTCACGTGCGGGGCCAGGGGCGCCAGCATCAGCACCAGGGGCTCGGCCACCTCCCGCGGCACCCCGCCGTCGGGGTAGCGGGTGGTCAGGTGGTTGTTCAGCTCGGTGATCTTCGCGATCGACACGTTGAAGCGCAGCTTCTCCATGCCGTCGCGGACCGCGGCGATGGTGCGGTGCAGCATCCGCCGCGTCTCGTCGTCGGGTTCCCCGCCGGACACCGTGGGCTCGCCCGTGTCCTCGCTCAGGACGCTGCGCCAGATGCGCTGCAGCAGCCGGTAGACGCCGACGACCGCCTTGGTCTCCCACGGGCGGCTCTGGTCCAGCGGCCCGGTGAACATCTCGTACAGCCGCAGGGTGTCGGCCCCGTAGCTCTCGTACATCTCGTCGGGCGTGACCGAGTTGCGCAGGCTCTTGCCCATCTTCCCGTAGGCCCGGTCGACCTGCTCGTCGCCCAGCCAGAAGGCGCCGTCGTGCTCGGTCACGGCGTGGGCGTCGACGTACTGGCCCCGGCGGTCGGTGTAGGCCGCGGCCTGGATCATGCCCTGGTTGAACAGGCGCCGGAACGGCTCGCACGACGAGATGTGGCCCAGGTCGTACAGCACCTTGTGCCAGAAGCGGGCGTACAGCAGGTGCAGCACCGCGTGCTCGGCGCCGCCCACGTACAGGTCCACGCCGCCGGTGTCGTCCGGCGTGCGCGGCCCCATCCAGTAGCGCTCGTTCTCGGGGTCGACCAGGACCTTGTCGTTGTCGGGGTCCAGGTAGCGCAGCTCGTACCAGCACGAGCCCGCCCACTGGGGCATGGTGTTCGTCTCGCGCCGGTAGGTCTTGGTGCCCTCGCCCAGGTCCAGGTCGACCTCGACCCAGTCGGTGGCCCGGGCCAGCGGGGGCATGGGCTCGGAGGTCTCGTCGTCGTCGGCGAAGGTGACGGGGGAGTAGTCCTCGATGTGCGGCAGCTCGACCGGCAGCATCTCGTCGGGCAGCGCCCGGGGCAGGCCGTCGTCGGGGTCGTAGACGATGGGGAACGGCTCGCCCCAGAAGCGCTGGCGGGAGAACAGCCAGTCCCGCAGCTTGGTGGTGACGGTGCCGGCGCCCAGGCCCTTGGCCTCCAGCCAGCCGATGATGGCGTGCTTGGCCTCGGCGATGCCCAGCCCGTTCAGGCTGATCTCGTCGTTGGCGCTGTTGATGGCCGGGCCCTCGGCCACGTACGCCTTGCCCTCGAACGACGCCGGCGGCTGCACGGTGCGCACGATGAGCAGGCCGAACTTCTCGGCGAACTCCCAGTCCCGCTCGTCCTGGCCCGGGACCGCCATGATGGCGCCGGTGCCGTAGCCCATCAGCACGTAGTCGGCGATGAAGACGGGGATCGGTTCGCCGTTGGCCGGGTTGGTGGCGTAGCTGCCCAGGAAGACGCCGGTCTTGTCCCGGGACTCGATCTGGCGCTCGACCTCGGTGCGGGACGCGGCCTGGCGCCGGTAGGCCGCTACCGCCTCGGCGGGCGTGGCGTGGCCCCCGGTCCAGGCGGCGGCGGTGCCGTCGGGCCAGCCCGCGGCCGTCAGCTCGTCCACCAGGGGATGCTCGGGCGCCAGCACCATGTAGGTGGCGCCGAAGGTGGTGTCGGGCCGGGTGGTGAACACCTCTATCCCGGGCCCTCCCTCGACCGGGAAGGTGATGCGGGCACCCTCGGACCGGCCGATCCAGTTGCGCTGCATCAGCTTGATGGCCTCGGGCCAGTCCAGCCGCTCCAGGTCGTCCAGCAGCCGGTCGGCGTAGGCGGTGATGCGCATCATCCACTGCTGCAGCGGCCGGCGGAACACCGGGAAGTTGCCGCGGTCGCTGCGCCCGTCGGCCGTGACCTCCTCGTTGGCCAGCACGGTCCCCAGCCCGGGGCACCAGTTGACCATCGCCTCGCTGCGGTAGGCCAGGCGGTGGCCGTCGACCACCACCCGCCGCTCGGTGGCGGACAGCTCGGCCCATTCCCGGCCCGTCGGGTTGGTGCCCTCGCCCGGCTCGCGGGTGCCCGCGTCCAGCTCGGCCTCCAGGTCGGCGATGGGCCGGGCACGGTCGGCGTCGGTGTCGTACCAGGAGTTGTAGATCTGCAGGAAGATCCACTGCGTCCAGCGGTAGTAGCCGACGTCCATGGTGGCGATCGACCGGCGCGGGTCGTGCGCCAGACCCAGCCGCCGCAGCTGGCGGCGCATGGTGGCGATGTTGCTCTCGGTGGTGGCGCGCGGGTGCTGGCCGGTCTGCACCGCGTACTGCTCGGCCGGTAACCCGAAGGCGTCGTAGCCCATCGTGTGGATCACGTTGTGGCCCGTCATCCGCTGGTAGCGGGCGTAGACGTCGGTGCCGATGTAGCCCAGCGGGTGGCCCACGTGCAGGCCGTCGCCGCTGGGGTAGGGGAACATGTCCAGGATGTACAGGTGGGGGGAGTCGGCCACCTTGTCGAACCCGGCGCGCAGGTCCCCCACCGGGTTGGGGGTCTGGAAGGTGCCCTCGCGCTCCCAGCGGTCCTGCCATGCAGTCTCGATCTGCCCCGCGAGCGCGGCCGTGTAGCGGTAAGGGGGCGTCTCGGTGCTGGTCGGCGCGTCTTCGGCCATGACTGCGAAGGGTACCGGCCCGGCGACGTTGCCCTGGAAGTCATATGGGCGTCAGCCGCGTTCCGATGTGTAACCCCGGCGTTCACCGGTAAGTCCTACCGGTGATGCCTACGCTCCTCCGCCGCTTGGAGCGCGCCGCCGGGCGTGCCACCGCAGTGACGTTCGTGGTCGGGGGAGAGGAGGAGGTGGTGCCCTGGGCCCGGCTCCACGAGGAGGCCAAGGGTTACGCGGCCGCCCTCCAGGCCCGGGGCGTGCGGCCCGGCGACCACGTGGCGCTGCTGTCCCCCACCACCCGGGGCCTGGTCACCGCCATACAGGCGACCTGGCTGGCCGGCGCGGTCATCGTGGTGCTGCCGCTGCCGATGCGCCTGTCCTCCATCGAGGAGTTCGTGGCCCAGACCCGCCAGCGCATCCACAACGCCCGGGCCAGGGTGTGCGTCATCGACCCCGAGCTGGCCGCGTTCGTCCAGCCCGAGCCGGGCGATCCGCCCATGGTGCCCTTCGCCGATCTGGCCGCCGGCGACCCGGGGGCCTACCGGCGCCCGGCCGACGACCCCGACCGGCTGGTCATCCTCCAGTTCACCAGCGGCTCCACCTCGGACCCCAAGGGCGTGATGCTGCCCGACCGGGTGCTGCGGGCCAACCTCGACGCCGTCGCGGCGGCGGCCAAGCTCGATCCGGACGACGACGTGCTGGTGTCCTGGCTGCCGCTCTACCACGACATGGGGCTGGTGGGCCTGCTCACGCTGCCCATGTCCACCGGCACCGCGCTGGTGCTGGGCGCGCCGCAGGACTTCACGTCCCGGCCCGCCCGCTGGATGGACTGGCTGTCCACCTACGGCGGCACCGCCACCGCCGGGCCCAACTTCAGCTACGTGCTGGCCACCCGGGCGCTCCACCGCTCGGAGCAGCTCGACCTGTCCCGGCTGCGGATCGCCCTCAACGGAGCCGAGCCCATCGACCCGGACCAGGTGGAGGCGTTCATCGAGGCCGGTCGGCGCCACGGGCTGCATCCCGAGGCCGTGTTCCCCGCCTTCGGCATGGCCGAGGTCGCCATCGCCGGCACCTTCCCCGAGCCGGGCACCGGCATGGTCACCGACTGCGTCGACCGCCGGGTGCTGGAGACGGAGCGCTACGCCGCCCCGGTGGCGCCCGGGACACCCGGCAGCCGCCGGCTGGCGCTGCTGGGCCAGGCCGTCCCCGGCCTGGAGATCCGCATCGTGGACCCCGAGTCGGGCGCCGCCCTGCGCGACCGCGAGGTCGGTGAGCTGGAGATCCGCGGCACCTCCGTGACCCCCGGCTACTACCGGCGTCCCGACGCCAACGCCAACCTGTTCCACGACGGCTGGCTGCGCACCGGCGACCTGGCCTACCTGCTGGACGGCCAGCTGGTCATGTGCGGCCGCATCAAGGACGTGATCATCGTGGGCGGCCGCAACGTGTTCCCCGAGGACGTCGAGCGGGCCGTGGGCTCGCTGGAGGGCGTCCGCGCCGGCAACGTCATCGCCTTCGGCGTGGACGGCGACCGGGGCCGCGAGTCGCTGGTGGTGGTGGCCGAGTCCAAGTCCGACGACGTGGCCCAGGTGCGGCGCTCGGTGGCCGAGCGCGTCCGCGACGTCGTGGGCGTCCCGGCCAAGGCCATCGTGCTGGTGGCCCCGGGCACGCTGCCCAAGACCAGCTCGGGCAAGCTCCAGCGCTCGCTGTGCAAGCACCGCTACCACGACGGCCAGCTGGCCCTCGTGGACGCCTGACGCCGGCGGCGCCGGCCGGCGGTCGGTCAGGGCAGGGTCGAGGTCGCCAGGAACTCGAGCGCGTCGTCGCCCCAGTCGGGCGGCTCGTTCGCGTCATTGACGTGGTACTGCAGCTCGCAGACCGTGGATCCCGACCGCACTAACGCCGCCGCGCCAACGGCCGGCGGGTCCATGTCCGGGAAGCTGTCCTCCATGACCAGGCCTTCGTCGCCCACCGGGTACGGCTGCGGCTCGCGGTACATCCTCTCCGTCATCGTCTCCCGCGCCTCGTCGACGCCGGCGTAGGCCGTGCAGTAGGCCAGCATCGTGATCCCGTGATCGTCGGTCCAGTAGTCGCAGACCGCCTCCATCTCCAGGGCGGCCGAGTTGTCGACGACCGTGAGCTCCCCCGATCATGTCCTCGAGCGTGTCGCCGGATGGGCCCTACGCCGCCTTGATGGCGGCGATCACCCCGTCCCACTGGCCGCCCTCGGTGCGGTAGGGCGTGTAGAAGCTGAGGCGGGTCACGACGTCGCCCCACCGTTGCACCAGGGCGGGGCCGACCTCGTCCAGCGGGGCCACCACTGCGAACGTCTCCAGCATGTCGTCGTCGATGAGCGTGCCCATCTCCGCCCAGCGCCCCTCCTTGGACATGCGGTTGAGCTCGTCCTGCAGGTCGCCCCAGCCGTGCAGGTCGAGCACCTTGCGGTAGGCGGGCGTCGACCCGTAGAAGGCGATCTGGGCCCGCACGCCGGTGGCGGCCGCGGCCATCTCGTCCTCGTCCCGGCCGGTGACCACGAACAGCGGGCCGGAGATCTCGAAGCCCTCCAGCGTCTTGCCCGCCTTGGCGCGGCCCTTCTCCAGCGCCGGCATCGTGACCTCCGTCAGGTACTGCCGGGTGGTGAAGCCGTGGCAGATGAAGCCGTCGGCCACCTCGCCCGCCACCTCGGTCATCAGCCCGCCCACGCCGGCCAGGAAGATGCGGGCGTCGCCGTGGGGGTTGGGGCCGGGGTTGAAGAACGGGGTCATCAGCGTGTGCTGGTAGAAGTCGCCCCGGAAGTCCAGCTTGGAGCCCGTGTTCCAGCAGTCCCAGATGGCCCGGATGGCCAGGATCATCTCCCGCATGCGGGGCGCCGGGTGCGACCACGGCATGGAGAACCGCCGCGTGATGTGGGGCTTGATCTGGCTGCCCAGGCCGAGGATGAAGCGGCCGTGCGATGCGGACTGGAGGTCCCACGCCGTCTGGGCCAGGGTCATGGGGCTGCGGGCGAAGGCGACCGCGATGGCGGTGCCCAGGTCGAGGCTCTCGGTCTCCTGGGCGGCCAGCAGCAGGGGCAGGAACGGGTCGTGGCTGGTCTCGGCCACCCAGACGCCGTCGTAGCCGCGCTCCTCCTGCTTCGCCGCGTCACGCGTCGCGCTGTCCAGGCCACCCCTGATGCCACCGTCGATCTTCATGGGCGCGACCGTACCCCGTCGCTTGACCGCGCGGTCAAGCTGCTCAGGTGTCGCCGCGCTGGTCCCGGAGGAACTGCTCCAGCTCGGCCATGAGCTCGTCGCCGCTCGGCAGGTCGGAGGCGTTGAAGGGCGTCTCGGTGGCGGGCTCGACGCTCTCCCACGCCGCCTCCAGCTGGCGCAGCATCGCCGCGTGCTCGGGGTTCTGGGCGATGAGCTCGTCCAGCCGGTCCCGGGTGGCGCCGGCCAGCGAGGCCAGGTCGCCCGCCGGCAGGGACAGCTCGCCCACCCGGGCCAGCGCCTCGATCAGCGCGAGGCTGCCCGCCGGGAACGGCATGGTGGCCGGGACATAGTGGGGGATCTGCGCCCACAGCCCCAGCGAGGGCACGCCCCGCTCGTCGCAGCCCTGCTCGATGGCGGCCTGGATGCCGGCGGGGAAGTCGAGCGAGGCCCGCAGGAAGCCCCACTCGGCCAGGCTGGCGGTGGAGGCGGTGCAGGCCACGCGGGGCGCCTTGGTGTGGGGGGCGGCGAAGGGGTAGGCGCCGAGGCCCACGCACATGCGCACGCCGAAGTCGAGGGCCAGCGCCACGACCTCGTCGGTGAACTGATGCCACAGCCGGTCGGGCTCGGCCCCCACCAGCAGCAGCAGCTCGTTGCCGTCGTTGTCGGCCGCGGCCCGCAGCTCCAGCGACGGCCAGGTCAGGCCGCGCAGCACCCCGTCGACCAGGTGGGCGATGGGCCGCCGGGCCCGGTAGTCGAGCAGGTCGTCGGTCGAGAAGCGGGCGACCGTGACCGTGTCGAGCTGGTCGCACAGCAGCTCCGCGGCCCCCGCGGCGGACAGGCGCGCGTCGATCCAGCCGTCGAGCGCGAGGACGAGGAGCGGGGCATCGAGGTCGGGTTGTTCGATCAGCTCGTACAGCGCCATGGCGGCCTTCTCGTGCGCTCCTCAGGAGGTGGGCAGGCCCTCGATGGCGGCCTGCGCCTGGCGGGCCAGCATCTCGACCTGGACGGCGAAGCCCTCGAAACCGGCGGCGTCACCCATGACGCCGCCCTTGTAGCGGGCGTACACACCCTCCAGGATGCAGGCGAGCTTCCAGAATCCGAACGCCCGGTAGTACTCGACCTCGCTGACGTCGCGGCCCGACGCCGCCGCGTACATGCCGATCAGCTCGGCCCGGGTGGGGAATCCGTCGAGCCCGGTGGACGCCTCCATGAGGGCCGAGCGGGTGTCGCCCGCCTCGTTCCAGTACACGAGCAGGAGGCCCACGTCGGCCAGCGGGTCGCCCAGGGTGCACAGCTCCCAGTCGAGGACCGCCCGGATGGTCCCGTCGGGGCCCACCATGCAGTTGTCCAGCCGGTAGTCGCCATGGACGATGGTCGCCGGGCCCTGCTCGGGGATGCGCGCCGCCGAGCGCGTCGTGGACCTCGTCCACCACGGGGAGCTCGCGCGTCTTGCTGTTCTCCCACTGCGAGTACCAGCGCTTGAGCTGGCGCTGGATGTAGCCCTCGGTGCGGCCCAGGTCGCCCAGGCCGACGGCCACCGGGTCGACGGCGTGGATGCGGGCCAGGACCTCGGCGAGCTGGCGCCCGGCGTGCGCCCGCGCCTCGGGGGACAGGCGCCGGGACGCCTCGGCGTTGCGGGCGATGAGCCCCTCCACGAAGCCCATGACGTAGAACGGCGCCCCGTTCACGGCCTCGTCGGTGCACAGGCCGATCGTCGGCGCCACCGGCACGTCGGTGGAGGCCAGGGCGGAGATGATGCGATGCTCGCGGCCCATGTCGTGGGCGGTGGCCAGCACCTGGCCCAGCGGGGGGCGGCGCAGCACCCAGGCGTGGTCGGCGGCGTCGGTCACCCGGAAGGTCAGGTTCGAGCGGCCGCCCGCGATGAGCTCGAAGGACAGCGGCGGCTCGACCTCGGGCGCGTGCGCCTGGAACCACTCGGTGACCCGGGGGACATCGACCCCGCGGGGGCCGTCGGTGGTGTCGGCGGTGTCGGCGGTGGGCGCGTCGGTCATCGAGGGCTCACCGTAGAGGCTGCGGGCCGCCGGGGGCGGCGAGGCGGTGCGGAGGGGCGTCGATAGCCTGGTCCGGGATGAGCATCGACGTCACCGACGCCACGTTCCAGTCCGCAGTCATCGAGCGCTCCTCGACGGTCCCGGTCGTGATCGACCTGTGGGCCCCGTGGTGCGGCCCGTGCCGCACGCTCGGGCCGATCATCGAGGACGCGGTCGAGGCCACCGACGGCGCGGTCGAGCTGGTCAAGGTCAACGTCGACGAGAACCCCCAGATCTCGGCGGCGTTCCAGGTCCAGAGCATCCCCGCGGTCTACGCCATGGTGGACGGCAAGGTGGTCGACGGGTTCCTCGGCGCCCACCCCGCCCCCCGGGTCCAGGAGTTCGTCGCCGGCCTGACCCCCTCCGACGAGGACAAGACCCTGTCCGGCCTGCTGGACGCAGGCGACGAGACCGCCTTGCGCCAGGTCCTGGAGCTCAAGCCCGACCACCACGACGCCATCGTCGCCCTGGCCGAGCTGCTGGCCGACCGCCGCGAGAACGGCGACACCGAGGAAGCCCTGGCCCTCATCGGCCGCATCCCCGAGACGCCCGAGACCCGCCGCGTGGCCGCCCTGGCCCGCACGGGCGCCAGCGACGGCGCCTCGTCGGGCGACGAGATCACGGCCAAGCTCGACAACCTGCTCGACCAGGTCAAGGCCGACGACGCCGCCCGCCAGGAGTACGTCGACCTGCTCGAGGTCCTCGGCACCGACGACCCCCGCACGGCCGACTACCGCAAGCGCCTCACCGCCCGGCTGTTCTGACGCACCCGGCCACGGTGTCGGCGTCCGCCGTCACTACGGCCCCGCTGTTCTGACGCACCCGGGCGCGGTGTCGGCGTCAACCGTCGTCGAGCGCGCCGAGGATCAGCCACCACGAGGCGAGGCCGTGCTCGCACCAGGCCTCCGGGGCCACCAGGCACTCGTCCGGGCACCGGCACACCCCGTCGTCCACCCATTCGGCCAGCGTGTCGGGATCGGGCGGGGCCCAGCCGCTGTTGAGGGCGAACCAGGCATGGGCGTTGGCGATGGCACGCACGGCGGCGGGGTCCATCGCCCCATGATGCCGGGCCGCGCGCGCACGTCTGTTCGCATGGGCTAGGGTTCGCCTCGCCGGCCCTCTGGGCCCGGATATCGCCGCAGCCGCCCGTTCCCCGGGCGAAGCGCAGCCCGCACACGGTCCGCGTACCGGTGCGCCCCGATCGCCGCTCGCGCGGCCTCCTGTCGCTCGTGCGCGTCCCCGCGCCCGCCCCGAAGGACGGCGATGTCCGATCCCGCACCCCTGCCCACCGCGCCGCTCCGGCCCGAGCCCCCCGCCCCGACCTGGCGGGACCAGCTGGCCACGATGACGGCCCTCTGGAACCTCACCCCCGCCCGCCTCATGGCCGCCGCAGCCGGCCTGGGCCTGGCCCTGGTCCTCGCCTGGCGGGTCCTCGCCCCGCCGGCGCCACCCCCCGAGATGCAGATCCCGTTCGCGCCGCCCACCGCGAGCGTCACCGAGCTGCCCACCGACCCCGTGGCCACGGTCGGGCCCGCCGCGCCCGACGAGGAGGAGGTCGTGGTGGACGTGGCCGGTGCGGTGGTGAGCCCCGGTGTCCACCACCTGGACGCGGGCGCCCGCGTGGTCGACGCCGTCGACGCCGCGGGAGGCCTGGCGCCCGACGCCGACGCGGCCCGGGTGAACCTCGCGGCCGTCCTGGTCGACGGGCAGCAGGTCTACGTGGCCCGCGTCGGCGAGGTCCCTCCGGCCGCCACCGACGCCGGGGGGACGGCGCCCGCCGGTCCCGCCCCGCTGGTCGACCTGAACACCGCCTCCGCCACCGACCTGGAGGCGCTCCCGGGGATCGGCCCCACCACCGCCGAGGCCATCGTCGACCACCGGGAGCGCAACGGCCCGTTCAGAGCGGTGGACGACCTGCTCGACGTGCGTGGCATCGGCGACGCCAAGCTCGAGCAGCTGCGTGACCGGGTCACGGTGTGAGCGATGTCCGATCGCTGGGCCGTCGTCCTCGCCGTCGTCACCTTCGCCGCCGCGGTGGCAGCCGTCGACGGCCACGTGGGCCGGGTCCCGCTGGCAGCCCCCGCCGGCGTCGTGGCGCTGGCCTGGGTCCTGTACCGCGCCGGCTGGTTCCGCCCCGAGCTGCTGGTGCTGGCCGCGGCCCTGGCCGCGGTGGCGCTCGCCCATCGGTCCGTCGACGGGCTGACGGCCCCGCTCGCCACCGGGCCGGTGACGGCCGAGGTGACCCTGGTCGGCGACCCGGTCCCGGACGGCCACGGCGGCGCCTCAGCGGACGTGCGGCTCCACGGGCGGCGGCTGGCGGCACGCGCCCGCGGCGCGGCGGCGGCGACCCTCGACGACCGGCTGGCCGGCGAGAGGGTCACGGTGGTCGCCACGGTGCGCCCGCCGGGCATCCCCGAGCGCCGGGCCCGCTACCGCCACCTGGCGGGGCGCCTGGACGTCGACGCCGTCGTCGGGTGGCGCACGGGTGATCCCGTCAGCCGGGCCGCCAACGGCCTGCGCCGCACCCTGGCGGGCGGCGCCGAGTCGCTGCCCGCGCGCCAGCGCAGCCTGCTGGCCGGCATCACGCTCGGAGACGACCGGGCGCAGCCGGCCGACATGACCGACGCCTTCCGCGCCGCGGGGCTCAGCCACCTGCTGGCCGTATCCGGACAGAACGTCGCCTTCGCGTTGGTCATCGCGGCCCCGCTGCTGTCCCGGCTGCGGTTCGGGCCCCGCCTGGCGATGACCCTGGCGGTGCTCTCCGGGTTCGCGCTGCTCACCCGGGCCGAGCCGTCGGTGCTGCGGGCCACGGCCATGGCGTCGGTGGCCGCGGTCGGGACGGCGATCGGCCGCCCCGCGTCCACGCTGCGGGCCCTCGCCCTCGGAGTGGCCGCCATCGTGCTGATCGACCCGCTGCTGGTGACATCGCTCGGGTTCCAGCTGTCGGTGGCGGGCGCGGCCGGCATCGTGGTCGGGGCCGGTCCTCTCGCCGGGCTGCTCCCGGGGCCCCGCTGGCTGGCGGCCGCGCTGTCGGTCACCCTCGCCGCGCAGGCGGCCGTGGCCCCGCTCCTGGTGGCGGTCTTCGGCCCGGTACCGGTGGCCGCCATCCCGGCCAACCTCCTGGCGGTCCCGGCCGCCGGCCCCATCATGGTCTGGGGCCTGACCGCCGGGCTGGTCGCCGGCGTGTTCGGCGGCACCGTGGCGACGGTCATCCACCTCCCCACCCGCATCCTGCTCGCGTGGGTCGACGGGGTGGCCCGGGCGGCGGCCGGCTGGCCGCTCGGCAGCCTGGGCGCCCGCCATCTCGTGGTGCTGGGTGCCCTGGCCGCCGGCGCGGCCCTGATCCGGGTGCGGGCCCGGCGCCTCGACGCGGTGCTGGCCCCGCTACCGCCTTCGTTCGCACCGGGCCGTCGCCGAGCCTGGCAGCTGGTGCTGGGCGGCGCCGGGCCGGTGGCGGCGCTGGCGGTGGTGGCCGTGATGCCGCCGCCGGGAGCCCCCGGAGCCGCCGCCCAGCCGCTGGGCGCGGGCGCCACCCTGTGGCAGGCGGGCGGCGACGCGGTGGTGGTGCTCGACGGCCGGGCCCGCGACGACCTGATCCTGGCCGGCTTGCGCACCCACCGGGTCGACGCCCTCGACGTGGCGGTGGTCCGCACCGACTCCCGCACGGCCACCGTCGTGGCGGCCACGTTGCTCCGCCGCTGGCCGGGGCTGACCGTGCTGGTGCCCCGGTCCTCGGCACTGGCCACATCCCGGATGCCAGCCGTGGCGACCCCTGCGGCGGGCACGGTGATCCAGGGCGCGGGACTGCGGGTCACGGTCGAGCGCAGCTCGGGCGACCACCTCGAAATCGCGGTGGAGCCCGCGCCTCGAGAGGCGACGGGATGACCTCAGTTCTGGAACGTGAGGTGGCTCGCCTGCTCGCCGGCCACGATGGCCACCAGTTGGGCCCGGCTGCGCAGGCCCAGCTTCCGGTAGATGGCCTGGAGGTGGTAGTCGACCGTCTTCACGCTGATGAACAGCTGCTCGGCCGCGTCCCGGTTGGACGAGCCGTGGCCGACCACCATGGCCACCCGCAGCTCGGCCGGGGTCAGGCGGGAGTCGAGCGATGCCCAGCGGCGGCTGGCCTCGCCCCGCAGGCGGGAGGCGCGCTCGCTCCACGCCCGGGCGCCGAGCCGGTCGAAGATCGTCCGGGCGCGGGCCACGTCGGTGGCCCCACCGCGCCGGTCGCCGGCCGCGATGCGGCGCTCACCCGAGGCGAGCAGCGTGCGGGCCTCCTCGAACGGGGCGTCCAGGTCCGCGAAGCCGGCCAGCGAGCGGGACAGGCGGTCGCACGGATCGTCGGGCGGGGCCTCGTCGGCCTCGTCAAGCGGGCGCATCTCGCGTGGACCGCCGCCCACGCTCGCAGCCACGGTGACGGCCATCAGCGCCGCGCACCGGTCGGCCACCGCCCGGGCCCACGGCCGCTGGGTGGCGACGACGACATCCTCCAGGCGGTCGAGCAGGTCCCGGGCGTCGGCGGTGCGCCCGCATCCCAGGTAGGCCTCGATGGCGTCGCCGTGCCACCAGAGGAAGCCGGGCTCGCCGATGTGGGTCGCCAGCGCCGCGACCACGTCGAAGTGGGCGGCGGCCGCGGCGTAGCGTCCGGCCCCCAGCTCCAGCAGGCCGAGCCCACTGTTCGCCCACGCGGTCAGGTGGTGGATCCCCAGCGGGATGGAGGCCTCCAGCGTCTCGGCCGCGTAGCGGCGGCAGGCCTCCTCGTGGCCGAATCCCGCCTCCAGCCGGGTCAGCACCGCGGAGGTGAACGCCCGCGACACCGGGTGGTTGTTGGTCGACTGCAGCAGCGACCGCAGGAGGCTGAGCTGCGCGAGGCTCTCCGCCCACCGGCCGCGCCGCCACAGGGCCTCGGCCCGGACCATGCGGGCCACCACCGAGCGACCCAGCATGCCGCTGGCGTCGCTGTGCTCGATGACCATCGACATCAGGTCGAGGGCCCGGTTCAGGTCACCGCAGGCCATGTAGGCGTAGGCGCAGAGCTGGATGATGGTGGCGACGCCCTGGTCGTCCTTGTCGTCCAGGTTGGCCACCGCCACCTGGCCGATCGGCTCGATGGCCACCTCCGACGCCGGTCCGCCGCCCGCGAAGAAGCCAGCCAGCGCCCGCACCGCGTAGGCCCCGAACAGCACGTGGGGCTCGGTGGCCTGCTCGGCCGCCGACGCCGCTCGCCCCGCGGCTTCGAGCCCGCCCTCCATGTCGAGGGTCATGAGCCGGGCCATGGTGGCGTGCAGCATGAGCACGGCCGAAAGCTCGGGCGCAGTGTCCAGCGTGGCGCGGGCGTGGCGCTCGAACAGCTCGATGGCCGCGGGTGCGCCGGAGAGCCAGGTCTCGGCCTGCCCGAGGATCACCGCCATCCGCCCCCGGATCACCGGGTCGTCGGCTCGCTCGATGGCCGGGCGGAGCAGCGCGGTGACCCGCTCGAAGTCACCCATGGCCCAGCGCACGTCGGCCGCGCCGAGCACGTGACGGTTCCGCATGGGCCCGGCGGGCGCCAGGCGGGCCGCCTGCTCGTACGCCTCGGCCGCGGCGACGACCGCTCCCCGCCGGTAGGCGACGGCCGCCGCGCCGGCCAGCCGTTCGGCCACGTCGGCGTCGGGCCCGGCCACGCTCTGGGACAGGTGCCAGACCGCGCGGTCGTCCTGGCCGGCGGCGGCGGTGACGCGGGCGAGGGCCTCGTGCAGGTCGCGCCGCTCGCCCGCGTCGAGCACCTGGTGGGCCGCGCAGCGCAGCAGCGGGTGGCGCCACTCGAGCCGTCCCTGCCCCATGGTCACGACCTGGTGCCTCTCGGCCGCCTCCAGGTCGTCCAGCGATCCGCCGAGGTCCTCCAGCGCGGCACCGATGCTGTCGAGGTCGCCGTCCGAGGCGAGCGCGGCCACGCCCAGGGCCCGCAGCGACGCCGGCCCGAGCACGGCCAGCTTCATGCGGAAGTCCTCGAGCAGGCGGTCGTCCACCGGCAACACCGTCGGCAGCGGCGCCTTGCCCGCCCGTTGCGCGGGCGACAGCCCGCGCGTGCCCTCGATCAGCGCCAGCGGGTTGCCGTGGGTGAGCCGCCAGCACCCCTGGGCGACAGTGGGCACGACGTCGAGGCGCTCCAGCAGCTCGACGGCGGCGGCTTCGCTCAGCCCGGGCAGCTCGAGGCGGGCGAAGCGGGTCTGGTCGAGCAGGCACGGCGTGCCGGTCCGGTGGGCGAACACGAACCCGATGCGGTCGGCGTCGCAACGGTGTGCCGTGAACACGAGCGCTTCGAGGCTGGCCCGGTCGATCCACTGGGCGTCGTCCACCACGACCACCACCGGGTCGGACACCGCGGCTTGCGACAGCAGCGACAGGGTGGCGCCGTAGACGGTGAGCGCCGGCCCTTCGGACTGGGCGAGCCCCAGGGCGCCCCTCAGCGCCTGGGCCTGGAGGTCGGTCAGATCGTCGATGTGGCCCAGCAGCGGGCGCAGCACGGCGGTCAGCCCGCTGAAGGCCAGCTCGCTCTCGAACTCCACGCCGGTCGCACCCAGCACGGTGAAGTCACGCTCTTCGGCCGACGCCGTGACCCATTCGACCAGTGCGGTCTTGCCCTGGCCGGCCTCGCCCCCGAGCACCAGCACCGAGGCATGCCCGTCGGCGGCGTCGTCGAGGAGGCGGCGCAGTGCTCGCAATTCCGCGTCGCGGCCCAAGGGCGCGCTACGCGATGTTCCGCCGTGGTCGGGCATCCCTGCTCCCGGACAATTTCGCCCTTCCCGCCCATGATGTTAGGCCACGCCGCGTGCGGTCCACGCACAGCTCACGCACGGAACCTGGGAATTCCCCTGGGGACTGGGCGGATCGCCCCCGTGCACCATCGGCGAGTGCTCACCACGTCGGGCAAGGTCGTCGCCGCGGCTGCGGTGCTTTTCCTGCTCGCCGGCTCCCTGGCGCACTATCCCGAGCTGATCGCGGTGGGCCTGGCGTGCGTGTTGGCGCTGCTCACGGGCCTGTGGTGGATGCTGCTGCGCCCCGACATGGTGGCCACCCGCGAGGTCGCCCCCGCGCGGGTCGCGGTGGGGGAGGAGGCCCGTGGCGTCCTCACCCTCACCAACGCGGCCGGCCGTCGCAGCCCGCCCCTGCTGGCGGTGGAGACCGTGGGCGCGCGGAGAGTGGCGGTGCCGCTGCCCAGCCTGGCGCCCGGCGCCTCGTTCACCGCTCGCTACCCCCTGCCCACCGACCGTCGAGGCATCTACCAGGTCGGTCCCCTCACCATGGCGCGCTCCGACCCGTTGCGCCTGGTGATGCTGGCCCAGGAGCACGCGTCGCACTCGACGCTGGCCGTGCACCCCCGGGTGCACGTGGTCGACCCGGTGCCCACGGGCCGCGCCCGGGACATGGACGGTCCCACCACCAGCACCTCCCCCCAGGGCGGCATCGCCTTCCACAGCCTGCGCGAGTACGTGCCCGGTGACGACCTGCGGCTCATCCACTGGCGGTCGACGGCCCGGATGGGAACGCTGATGGTCCGGCACAACGTCGTCCCCAACGAGCCCCGCCTCATGGTGGTGCTCGACACCAGCGCCGCGCCCTACACCGACGAGTCCTTCGAGGACGCCGTGCGGGTGGCGGCCTCGCTGTGCGTCGCCGCCTGCGACGGCGGCTACCCGCTGTCGTTCCGGACGACGGGCGGGGCGGTCACGGCCGCCGACCGGTCGGGCGAGGGCCGGGCGGTCGTCCTGGACCTGCTGGCCGGCATCGAACGGTCGCCCGACGATCCCGGCCTGGTGGAGCTGGCCCGCATGGTCCCGGAGGAGGCAGGGGTGTCGCTGGGCGTCGTGACCGGCCAGGCCCCCGCCGAGCAGGTGGCGAGCATCTCGGCCGTGCGCGACCGCTTCGACATGGTGAGCCTCGTCCTGGTGGGCGAGGAGTTCGACCGCCCGCCGCCGGCCGTGTCGGGCGCCTACGTCGTGAACTGCCGGACGAGCGACCAGTTCGCGGTCACCTGGAACGCCCGGGCCGGACGATGACCGGCGACGCCCCCGTCGGGCAGGCCCGCCGGCGGGGCCTCGGCCTCGAGATCCTGCTGTGCGGCCTGGTCGCCGGTCTGAGCGGCCTCGTCTACGCGGGGTTCTACTCGGGCTGGCGGTTCGCTCCCGCGGTGTTGGGCGCGGCGGCCGTGCCCGCGGTGCTTGCGCTCGCGGTCGACCGGTGGGGGTGGTCGGCCGCGCGTTTCGGGCTGCTCGCGGCGGTCGGCCTGCCCCTGTACGCGGTGCTGGTCGTGTACTGGGGCGACACCAGCGGCGGCCTGCCGGGGCCGGCCGCCTGGTCGGCGCTGGGGCACGGTGTGGTCAACGGCTGGGCCGAGATGCTGTCCGTCGGCCTGCCCGCGGACGCCCGCGGCGACCTGCTGCTCACTCCGGTCGTCCTCACGTGGGCCGCCAGCGCCCTGGGGGCGGCTCTGGCCATGCGGACCGCGTCCCCGCTGCTGCCGCTCGCCCCGGTGACCGTGACCTTCACCGTGGGGTTGGCCCTGGTGGCCGCGGGCGGCCGCGCCCATCTCGGCGGTCACGGCGGCGCTGCTGACCGCCGCGCTGCTGCTGGTGTTCGTGCGCGCCGGCCGGCTGGCGGCTGTGGGAGTGGAGCGGGTGCGGCACTCCGCCGACGACCCGCGCCGCGGGCGGCGACGAGGCCGGAGGGCTCGGCGAGGCCCCGCTGGCCGGTGACGTCGACGAGGCCGCGGCCTCACCCTCCAAGGCGCGGCGCCAGGTCCGTGCCGGCCAGTTCGCCTTCGGCGTGCCGGTGATCGTGGCCCTCGCGCTGGCGGGGCCGCTGGCCGCGGGGGCGCTGTCGCTGGGCGCGGGCGATCGCTTCGACCCCCGCGACCTCCGTGACGTGCGCCTCGACATCGACGACGCCCTCAGCCCCCTGGTCGAGCTCAAGTCTCAGCTCGAGCGCCCCCTCCCCGGACGAGATGTTCCGGCTCGACGTCGACGGCCTCCCGGCCGGCGTGGACCGCATCCGGGTGGCGGCGCTGGACGCCTACGACGGCGCCCACTGGACGACGACGGCCGAATACCGGCTGGCGGGGGCGGAGCTGCCACCGGACCCGCTCCTGGTGGGCGATCCGCAGCCGGCGGTCACGGTGCACGAGAAGGTCACGCTGTCCGGCTTGGACGGCCCCTTCCTCCCGGTGATCGGACGGCCCGTGTCGGTCGAAGCCGGTGGCGAGCCGGTCGGCTTCGACCCGGCGTCGGGCACGCTGGTGCGCACGTCCTCGTCGCCGCGGGCCACCAGCTATGAGGTCGTGAGCGAGCTCGGGGCGCTGACGATGGTGTCGGACCGCAGCGACCTCGCCGGCCTACGGGCCGCGGCGACGCCGGTGCTCGACCCCTACCGGACGCTGCCCCCCGACGTCCCGCCGCAGCTCCAGAACCTGGCGCTGCTGTGGGCCGACCTGGCCGACTCGCATCCGGCCGAGCTCCTGGCCCTGCGGGACCAGCTGCTCCAGGTGCGCTACGACGACTCCCCGGACGCACCGCCCGGCCACTCCTACGGCGCACTCCTGCGCATGCTGACCGGCGAGCCCCAGGACCGGGAGGGCTACGCGGAGCAGTTCGCCTCGGCCTTCGCCCTGCTCGCCCGGGAGCGTGGCTTCGCCACCCGCGTCGTGGTCGGCTACCTGCTGCCCGAGCCCGAGGAAGACGGCAGCTACGTCATCACCGAAGCGCAGGCCCACGCCTGGCCCGAGGTGAACCTGGTCGGGGTGGGCTGGGTGGCGGTCGAGCCCACCGACCTGTCGCAGATCGGCGCGGCGCACGACCCGGCCGACGACGTGTCCGACGCGCCGGCCGAGGACCCCGGTCCCGAGGGCGACCTGGTGGACGAGCCGGTCGAGCCGCGGGTGATCGTCCCCGATGCCACCAACTCGACCGGGTCCGGCAGCCGCCTGCGCGAGGGGGCGGCCGTGGGTGGCCTCTTGCTGCTGGTGGCGCTGGCGCTGGTGCCGATCCTGTCGGTGACGGTCAAGGCCAACCGCCGCTGGCGGAGGCGCACGGGCGGGAGGCCCTCCGACAGGGTGGTCGGCGCCTGGCAGGAGACGGTCGACCGGCTGACCGAGCACGGGGTCGACGTGCAGCCCGTCGCAGACCTCGATCGAGGTGGCGGCCCGCACCGCGGACCGGTTCAACGGCTCGGTCACCTCGGTCGGGCCGCTGGCGACGTTGGTGGCGGTGGCCGTGTACGCGCCCACAGAGCCCTCCGAGGACGCAGCCGGCCGGGCGTGGTCCCTCGAACGCCAGGCCCGGCGCGAGCTCGACGCCGCCGGGGGCGTGGGCCGCCGGCTCACGTCCCGGTTGGACCCGCGGCCGCTGGTGCGCAGATGGCGGCACCGATGACCCGCACCCCTCCGCATTCCCCAGGAGCACTGATGATCGCATCCCCAGATCGCGGCCGGCGGGCGGCGGCGGCGACCAACCCCACGCCGCATCTGGTCCCGGGGCGCGCGGCGCCCGTTCTCATGGCGCCCGCCCTGGGGCCGCCGCCCGCCCCGCGGCACCGCTCGCCTCGCCCGACGTCACTCACCGAGGCGTCACGATGAGACAGACCTGGCGAACGAGGTTGACCACATCGTCAGCCAGACGCATCGGGGCGGTGGCCACCGCGCTGCTTGCGTGCGTCGGGGTGGCCTCGGTGGCGGCGGCCGGCGAGGGCACGCCGCCCGCCCGGGTCGACCTGCGGTCGGGAGGCGCCTGGGTGGGCTCGTCGGTGGGCCTCATGACGCTGATAGACGGCGATTCCGGCCAGGTCGTGGCCCGGGTCGACGTAGGAGCCGGCGAGGCGTCGGGAGCGGCTGGTCGCGACCCAGCACGGCTCGGTGGGCTACGCCGTCAACGGTGACACGGGCGCGGTCGTGCGTGTCGACCCCCGCACGTTCGTGCCGTCCCAGCCGGTGCAGGTGCTGGAGCGCCCCTCCGGCCACGTGTCGGCTCACGCCAGCGGACGTGCGGTGTACGTGCTCGACGACGAGCAGGGCCGGGTGGCGGTCGCCGATCCCGACGACGTGACCCGGATGGACGGACGGGGCCAGTCGCTGGCCGAGCCGGTGGCGTCGAGCGTGGTCGACGATGACGGCCGGCTGTGGCTCCTCGGCTCGTCCAGCGGCGACCTGGCCTGGTTCGACGGGGACGAGCGCCACGACCGGGCCGCCGCCGTCGACCACCCCGAGGGGGCCGTGCTGGTGCTGGCGGGCGGCTCGCCGGTGGTCGTCGACCCCGGTGTCCGCACCGTGCGGCGCCTGAACGGCGACGGCGGCCCGGGTCGCGAGGTCTGCCTGGACGTCGCCCCGGGCGACGCCACGGTCCGCTTCGGCGGGTCGGCGGCGCAGCCGTGGGTGTACTCGATCTCGGGCGACCAGGGCGTGCTGCGGGTGAGCGACTTCGACTCGGGCGCCTGCAAGGACGTGGCCGTGTCGGTGTTCCCCGGGGGCAACGACCTGGGTGACCCGCTGGAGTCGCAGGGCCGCGTGTTCGTGCCCAACTTCACCGCGGGGACGGTGGCCGTCGTCGACATCGACCACGGCAGCGTGGTCGAGACGCCCGACGCCATCGCGACCGGCCACTTCGAGCTGTTCGACCGCGACGGCATCGTCTTCTACAACGATCCCGACAGCGAGAAGGCAGGGGTGATCCACCTCGACGGCACGGTCACCCCGGTCGCCAAGTACAACCCGGACGACCCCTCCGAGGACGTGCTCAACGCCCCCCGCCCGGGCGGCGGGACCGAGCCGGCCGGCTCGGACGGGCCCGACCAGGGCACCCCTCCGACCTCGACCGACCCGGGGGCGACCACGGCCACGACACCGCCGGTGGAGGCCCCGGTTCCGGGCCCCGACGCGCCCCCCACCACGATCGACAACAGCCGGCCGGCGCTGCCCGGCGAACAGGTCCCCGACCCTCCGCCCCCGGACCCGACGACCACCACGAGCACGACCGAGCCCACCAGCACCTCGTCCAGCACAACGACGACCACCGACACGCAGCCCACGCCTCCCGAGCCGCCGCCTCCGCCTCCGCCACCGCCGCCTCCGCCACCCGCCGCCGTCCGCCGCCCCGCCGCCTCCGCCGCCCCGCCGCCTCCGCACTCCGCCGCCCGACACCGAAGGCCCGTCCGTGACGGTCGGCGGCGAGTTCACCAGCCCGGACTGGAACTTCATGGTGGCCCGGGCCGACGCCTCCGATCCCAGTGGGGTGTTGAGCGTCAACATCCACGTGTCGTTCGAGTGGACCTGCCTCGTTGGGGGCCGCCGAGGTGGAGAGCAGGAGACAGGCGAGATCGACCCGTTCACGGCGGCCGGCGGGTGGGGGTTCGCGTCCAATGCTTCCTGCCCGGACGGCGGCTCGTGGGGCATCCAGGCCGCGACCGTGTGGGCGACTGCCACCGACGTCTTGGGGAACGTCTCGACCAGCGCCCGGGTGCGGCTCCCCTGACCGCGCCCGGGCGGCGGCCCGGTGGGCGCCGCCTATCCTCCGGCCCGTGCCCTTGCCGTCCACGTCTCCCGTGCCCGCACCGGGCGCAGAGCTGGTGCTCGGCGGCCGTCCGGTCGATCTGCGGGCGCGGGTGCTGGTGGCGGGCGTCGTACCCGTGCCCCGCTTCGGGCGGGAGGGCGAGGTGCTCGCCGCCGCGGCCGGCGTCCGGGCGGCGGGGGCGGACCTGGTGGACGTCTCGCTGCCGCCGCGCCTGTCGGGCCCGGTGGCCCGCTCCGGCGACACGCCGGTGTCGGTGCGGGCCCGCTCGGCGGAAGAGGCCCTCCGGCCCACGAGGCCGGCGCCCAGCTGATCCTCGTCCCCCCGGACGTGGCCCCGGCGAGCGGGGCCGGTCAGGTGGCGATCGTCGTCGACGACCTCGCCGGGCTCGCCGCCGCCCGTGACGTCGCGGCCCGGCGAGGGCTGCCCCTGGCGGTCGACGCCACGCGCTGGTCGGGGCCCGAGGCCGTGGGCCGGGAAGCCGCCGCCGTGGCGCTCGGATGCCGGGTGATCCGCACCGCGGACGTGCGCCGCAGCCGCCGGGTGGCCGAGGTCATGGGCGCGCTGCTCGCCGCCCGCCGGGAGGAAGGCGCATGAGCGAGCCGCAGCCGGACGCGCTGGTCCACCTGGTGCGGGGCGACGACGAGGTCATCCTGCGGGACGCCGCCCACGAGCTGGTCCACGCCCTGCTCGGCGACCAGGACGCGGGCCTCGCGGTCGAGGAGGTGGGCGCCGACCGATTCCGTCCCACGGACGGCGCCGACGCCAGCATCGTGCCGCTGGTCGATGCGGCCCAGACCCCGCCGTTCCTCACCGACCGTCGGGTCGTGGTGGGACGCGACCTGGACGCCTTCACCCGAGCCGAGCAGGTGGCCCCGCTCGTCGCCTACCTGGCCGACCCCTTGCCCACCACCAGGCTGGTCCTGGTGTGGGGCGCCGGACGCATCCCCAAGTCGGTGCTCGACGCCGTCAAGGCGTGCGGTGGCCGGCAGGTCGACACCAGCCCGGGCCGCAAGGTGGCGGCGTGGGTCGACGAGCAGGTGACGGCGGCCGGCCTCCGCCTGGACCGCGCGGCGACCGAGCGGCTCGTGGCCTGGCTGGGTGACGACCCGCAGCGCCTGGTGGGCGTGCTCGCCACGCTGGTGGGGACGTTCGGCCCCGGGGCCCGCCTCGGCGCCGAGGACCTCGAGCCGTTCCTGGGCGAGCCGGGTGGCGTCCCCCCGTGGGAGCTGACCGACGCCCTGGACCGGGGCGACATCGCCAGTGCCCTGGCCAAGCTCCATCGCATCGTGGGCGGCGGCGGGCGCCATCCCCTCCAGGTCATGGCCACGCTGCACGGCCACTACGCCCGCATGCTCCAGCTCGACGGCGCGGCCGTCACGGGCGAGAAGGACGCCGCCCAGATGCTCGGCCTGCGCGGCTCGACGTTCCCGGCCCGCAAGGCCCTCAGCCAGACCCGCCGGCTCGGCCACGACCGCGTGGTCGAGGCCATCGACCTCCTGGCCACGGCCGACCTCGACCTCGCGCGGCGGCAAGGCATGGCCGGACGAGCTGGTGCTCGAAGTCCTGGTGGCCCGCCTGGCCCGGCTGGCCCGCTAGATCGAGCCCGGCTTCGGCCGCGCACGCTCGTGCCGATCAGCCGCACCACGCGGCTGACCGCGAGGGGACGATCAGGCCTCGGCGTCGGCCTGGTTCGCGCGTGCCATCAGCCGCGACTTGCGGCGGGCGGCGGCGTTGGGGTGGATGATGCCCTTGGCGGCGGCCGTGTCGATGCGCTTGACGGCGGCGCGCAGGCGCTCGTCGGCGTCGTCGGCGCCGGTCTCGGCCGCGGTCACGGCCGCACGGGTGCGGGTCTTGAGCTCCGAGCGCACGGCCTTGTTGCGCTCGTGGCGCACGAGGTTCTGGCGGTTGCGCTTGATCTGGCTCTTGATGTTCGCCACAGGGGCACGGCTCCTTCAGAACGAATAGCCGGGACAGGCTACCGGCCCGCCGGGCGCGATGTCACCTTCAGGGAGAAAGTCCACCCGCCGCTACGCTCGCGCGGCCCCCCTATGGATCTCGACCGCATCCGCAACGTCTCGATCATCGCCCACATCGACCACGGTAAGTCGACCCTCGCCGACCGCCTGCTCGAGCTGTGCGGTGCCGTCGATCCCCGTGACATGCGGGACCAGTACCTCGACTCCATGGACCTGGAGCGCGAGCGGGGCATCACCATCAAGCTCCAGTCCGTGCGGCTCGACTACCGCGGCTACGCGATCGACCTCATCGACACCCCCGGCCACGTCGACTTCGGCTACGAGGTGTCGCGCTCGCTCGCCGCCTGCGAGGGCGTGATCCTGCTGGTCGACGCGGCCCAGGGCATCGAGGCCCAGACCCTGGCCAACTGCTACCAGGCGCTGGAGCACGACCTGGAGATCGTGGCCGCCCTCAACAAGATCGACCTCCCCGCCGCCGATCCGGACCGCTACGCGGCCGAGATCGAGAAGGTGCTGGGCATCCCGGCCGGCCAGATCCTGCGGATCAGCGCCAAGACCGGCGAGGGCGTGGCCGAGCTGCTCGACGCGGTCATCGAACGGGTCCCGCCGCCGTCGGGCAGTCTGGACGATCCGCTGCAGGCGCTGATCTTCGACTCCCACTACGACCCCTACCGGGGCGTGGTGTCCTCGGTGCGGGTGGTCAACGGGGCGCTCAAGACCGGCAGCCGGCTGCGCTTCATGCAGGCCGGGGCCGTCCACGACGCCGACGAGATCGGCGTGCGCACCCCGGACAACGTGCCCGTGGCCGTGCTGGGGCCGGGGGAGACCGGCTACCTCATCGCCGGGATCAAGGACGTGGCCGGGGCCCGCTCGGGCGAGACCGTCACCGAGGCGGCCCGGCCCGCCGCCACCGCGCTGTCGGGCTACCTGGACCCCAAGCCCATGGTGTTCTGCGGCCTCTACCCGATCGACGGCGACCAGTTCAGCGACCTGCGCGAGTCGCTGGAGAAGCTGCGGCTCAACGACGCCAGCTTCACCTACGAGCCCGAGACCTCGGGGGCGCTCGGCTTCGGGTTCCGTTGCGGCTTCCTCGGCCTGCTGCACATGGAGATCGTGCGGGAGCGGCTGGAGCGCGAGTTCGACCTCAGCCTCATCGCCACCGCCCCGTCCGTCGCCTACCACGTGCACACCACGACCGGTGAGGTGCTGGAGATCGACAACCCGTCGGCCATGCCCCCGGCGGCCGCCATCGAGCGCATCGAGGAGCCGTTCCTCATCTGCACGATCCTCACGCCCACCACCTACACGGGCACGCTGATGGAGCTCTGCCAGGCCCGCCGCGGCGAGATGACCAAGCTGGAGTACCTGTCGCCCGAGCGGATCGAGCTCGTGTACCGGATCCCGCTGGCCGAGGTGGTGCGCGACTTCTTCGACCAGATGAAGTCCCGCACCCAGGGCTACGCCAGCCTCGACTACGAGCCCGCGGGCTACGCGGCATCCGACCTCGTGAGGGTGGACGTGCTGCTCAACGGCGTGGCGGCCGACGCGTTCAGCACGATCATCCACAAGGACCGGGCCTACGACTACGGCCGGCGCATGGCCGAGAAGCTGCGGGAGCTGATCCCGCGTCAGATGTTCGACGTGCCCATCCAGTCCGCCATCGGCGGCCGCATCATCAGCCGGGAGACCGTCAAGGCCAAGCGCAAGGACGTGCTGGCCAAGTGCTACGGCGGCGACATCACCCGCAAGCGCAAGCTGCTGGAGCGGCAGAAGGAAGGCAAGAAGCGGATGAAGAACATCGGCCGCGTCGAGGTCCCCCAGGAGGCGTTCATCAGCGCCCTCCGCCTCGAGGACTGATCCCGCCGCGTCCCGCGATGCCTGGCGCGGTTTCGGCTCACTCCACGGCCAGGACGGCGCCCGGCGGGACCAGCCGCTCGGTGGCGGTGCGCTGCACGAAGCCGTGCCCATCCGATTCGACGCTCGTGTTGTCGCAGCCGCCGTCGGCCGTGGCCTGGTAGGTGACGCTGAGCCGGTCGGGCGCCACGACCCGCCCGTCGTCGGTCGTCGCCGCCAGCTGCGACCACCGCACGGCGGCCGTCGGATGATCGCAGCGGGCGAAGACCTCGGACCACATCACCGGGGAGGTGAGGCGGTCCCCACCGCCATGCAGCTCGCGCACGGCGATGCCGTCGATCGAGCCGCGCCACCAGCCCGGCCGGGATCCCGGGGCGATCTCCAGCCGGTAGCGCCGCCCCGGCTCCCAGGCGTAGTCACGGGTGTTGGGGTTGGCGGTGGCGCTGGGCAGCGCCGACTCCGTCCCGTCCAGGATGCCGCCCCGGTCGGCGTAGCCGCCCCAGTTCACCGCGGTGGAGCCGGGGTGGGGCGGGTACCACTGCAGGCCCAGGTGGGCACCGCCCAGCCGCCGGCGTGAATCGGCGAAGCCGGCCTGGAGCGCCCAGAAGTACAGCTCGGGCACCGAGGGCGCCTCCACGACCTCCAGCGTCGCGGCCACCCCCACCACGCGGGCGTCGGTGGGCAGCCCGCCCCAGTGGAGGTGGAACGACGACGCCGCGTTGGCCGAGGCCGGGTACCCGGCGGTTCGCCCGCCGGCTGATCGGCGCCACCAGGTCACGGCGCCAGTCAAGCAGCCGGCGGCCCATCCGATCGGACATCGCGGGGCGAATCCGATTCGGCGGTTAGCACTCGGTACAATCGACTGCTACCCGGGGGTCGCAGCAGCGCAGGGCCGCTGGCCCCCGGCAAGGACACATGCTCGACGAACGCAAGGCGGCCATCCTCCGGGCCGTCGTGGAGGAGTACATCGACACGGCACAGCCGGTGGGGTCCGGCCATGTGGCCGCCGCGCCCGGTGTCGACGTGTCCTCCGCCACCGTGCGCAACGAGATGGCGACCCTCGAGGCCGATGGCTACCTGCGCCAGCCCCACACCTCGGCGGGGCGTGTCCCCACCGAGAAGGGCTACCGCTTCTTCGTCGACCACCTGCGCCAGCCGGCCCGCCTCCAGGGGCGCTCGGCCGAGGAGGTGCGCGACTTCTTCGCCCGGGCCCACGGCGAGGTCGAGCAGATGCTGTCCCAGACCAGCCGCCTGCTGTCGAACCTCACCAACCTGACCAGCGTGGTGGTGTCCCCGGTGGCCGCCGAGGCCACGCTGCGGTCGGTGCAGCTCGTGGCCCTGAGCGCCACGGCCGCCGTGGTGGTCGCGGTGTTCAGTGACGGCTCGGTCGAGAAGCACACCATCGATCTGCCCGAAGGCGCGGGCAACGAGCGGGTGGCCGCCGCCGGCGCCCGCCTCGGGGCCCACCTCTCCGGCGCCGCCCGCCACGCCGTGGTGCCGGTTGCTCCCTCGGGCGACCCGCTCACGGACGCGCTCGTCGGCCGGGCGATCGAGGCCCTCACCGGCGGGCCGGTCGAGGACCCCGAGCACGTCTACGTGGGCGGCGCGGCGCCGCATGGCCCAGGCCTTCGACGCCATCGAGACCGTGCGCGAGGTGCTCGGCATCCTGGAGCAGCAGTTCGTGGTCGTGTCGCTGCTGCGTGACGTCATCGACCGCGGCCTACATGTCGCCATCGGCACCGAGACGGGGGTGGCCCCGCTCGCCGAATGCGCCCTCGTGGTCGCCCCGTACGACATCGAAGGAGAACGTGCTGGCACCATTGGCGTCCTCGGACCGACCCGGATGAACTACCCCCAGGCGCTGGCGGCCGTGGCCGTGGTGAGCCACCGCCTGTCCGACCGCCTCACCGAGGGCTGAAGAGGGAGCTGTGGCCACCGACTACTACGAGCTGCTGGGGGTCTCCCGGACCGCCACCCAGGACGAGATCAAGCGCGCCTTCCGCCAGCTCGCCCGGCAGCTCCATCCCGACACCGGCCACGGCGACCCCGAGTCCGAGGCGCTGTTCAAGCAGGTGGCCCACGCCTACGAGGTCCTGTCCGATCCCGAGAAGCGCCGGCGCTACGACGCCCTCGGCCCCGACGGCGTGAACGGCGGCCCCGCGGGCGACCCGTTCGGCTTCGGCGGCATCGGCGACATGTTCGAGGCGTTCTTCGGCGGCAGCCCGTTCGGCGGCCGCGGCCGGGGCCCTTCGGGGCCGCCCCGAGGGTCCGACCTCGAGGTGGTCATCGACCTCGAGTTCACGGAGGCCGTGTTCGGCTGCGAGCACCCGGTGTCGGTGCGCACCGCGGTCGAGTGCCCGGCGTGCGAGGCCACCGGTGCGGCCGACGGCACCCAGCCCGTCACCTGTTACGAGTGCCAGGGCACCGGCCAGGTGCAGCGGGTGCGCCAGTCGCTGATCGGCCAGATGGTGACGTCGTCGCCCTGTGCCCGCTGCGCCGGCTCGGGCCAGATCATCGCCAACCCGTGCAGCGAGTGCCGGGGCGAGGGGCGCACCGTGGAGGAGCGCACCTACACCGTCGAGATCCCCGCCGGGGTCGACTCGGGTTCGACGCTGCGGCTGTCAGGGCGAGGCGCCGTCGGTCCCCGGGGCGGGAGCGCCGGCGACCTCTACGTGCACCTGCGGGTCGAGCCCCACGAGCGCTTCGAGCGCGACGGCTACGACCTCCACGGCACCCTGCACCTGCCGTACACGCAGGCCACGCTGGGCGCCACCATCCAGTTCGAGACGCTCGACGGCACCGAGGAGATCGACATCCCCCGGGCCACCGAGTCCGGCACCACCTTCCGGCTCCGCAACCGTGGCGTCCCCCACCTGGAGCGGCGCTCGCGGGGCGACCTGCTCATCGAGGTGGTGGTGGAGGTGCCAGGAGAGCTGACCGAGGAGGAGGAAGCGGTCATCCGTCACCTGGCGGAGCTGCGGGGAGAGCCGGTGGCGCCGTCGGTGAGCGGGCTGATCTCGAAGCTCCGCTCCGCGTTCAAGTAGCGGGGCGGTGGCCCCGAGCCCGGTCACGGCGCGGGCGCACGCCTTCGTCGACGACCTGGCCGAGCCGCGGCTGTCGGTCGCCGACCACCATCACCTCACCCGGGTGCTGCGGCTGGCCCCGGGCACCGACATCACGGTCGGTGACGGGGCGGGCCAGTGGCGGGCGGCCCGGCTCACGGGCTCGCCCGCGCTGGATCCGCAGGGCGACGTGGTGGCCGATGCTCGGCCGGACCCGCCCATCACCGTGGCCTTCGCGCTGGTGAAGGGGGAGCGGCCCGAGCTCACGGTGCAGAAGCTGACCGAGCTCGGCGCGGACCGGATCGTGCCGTTCGTGGCCGAGCGCTCGGTCGTCCGCTGGGACGAGGCCAAGTCCGCCCGCCAGCTGCAGCGGATGGCCGCCATCGCCCGGGAGGCCGCCATGCAGTGCCGGCGCACCAGGCTCCCGGAGGTGAGCCCGGTCGTCGCCTTCGCGGAGGCCGCGGCCTTGCCGCGAGCGGCGATGGCGGACCGCGAGGGGGAGCCTCCGTCGCTGGCGCGGCCGGTCGTGCTGGTCGGCCCGGAGGGCGGTTGGTCTCCCGCGGAGCGTGCGTCGGGCCTGCCCCATGTCCGTTTGGCAACGAATATATTGCGAGCTGAAACCGCTTCCATCACGATTTGTGGCATACTTGGCGCTCTTCGTGACGAGTTAGTTTCGGAAACGAAGTAATTGACCGCGTGGAGTGGTCACGCTGCGTGTTTCGTGTCATATGGCGACACAAACGCGTTCCTGGGCGCACTCGCAGTGATTGTCCGCGTGGTCGATTGGTGCGTAGAGTAGGCAAACGCTCGACTCGGGGGAGGATCTCGGGGGGCGTCGCGTGGGTCTGGCCGGAACTCTGGGGACCGGCCAAGGGAGGAACACCATGGACACTGACGTCGATGTCGACCGCGACAGCGGCTATGCCGCGAAAGTCGGGGCGCGACTTCGTTCGATCCGGCGCCAGAAGCATCTATCCCTGCAGGACGTCGAGGCGGCGTCGGAGCACGAGTTCAAGGCCTCGGTCCTGGGTGCGTACGAGCGCGGTGAGCGGGCGATCTCGGTGCCGCGGTTGCAGCGCCTGGCCCGGTTCTACCGGGTGCCGGTCGACCAGATGCTGCCGAGCGACGACGAGTTGGGCATCCGCTCGCCGGTCGGTGACGAGCAGGTCGTCGATCTCACCGAGCGCCTGCGAGGGCCTCGGCGTGACGACCGGCCCGTCACCATCGACCTCGGCGCCGTCGAGCAGCTCGGCGGCCAGGAGGGCGAGATGCTGGCCCGCTACCTGCGGATGATCCAGGTGCAGCGGGGCGACTACAACGGTCGCATGCTCACCATCCGGCGCGAGGACCTGCGGGCCGTGGCCTGCATCCTCGACTGCCACCCGGACCAGGTGCCAGCCCGGCTCGACAGCCTGGGCCTCTGCCTCGTCCGCTGAGAGAGGAGGGGCGGTCGCGGCCCGGGATCACGCAAGCGCGGCGGCGCCGTTCGGCGTTTACATCCATGTGCCGTTCTGTGCGGCACGGTGTGACTACTGCGCTTTCGCCACCTGGACCGACCGCCACCACCTCCAGGATTCGTACCTCGACGCCTGCCTGACGGACGTCGAACGGTCCGTGGCCGCCGGGATTCCGGCGGCCACGAGCATCTTCGTGGGCGGGGGCACGCCATCGCTGGTGGCCCCTGAGCGGCTCATGGAGGTGGTCGCCGCGGTGCCCCGGGCCCCGGGGTGCGAGGTCACGGTCGAGTGCAACCCCGACACGGTGTCGCCCGAGCTGGCCGCGGCCTACGCCGCCGGCGGCGTCAACCGGATCAGCCTGGGGGTGCAGTCGATGGCCGACCACGTCCTGGCGGCCCTGGGCCGCACCCACGACCCGGCCAACGTCCGGCGCGCGGTGGAGTGGGTGCGCGAGGCGGGGATCCCAACCCTCAACCTCGACTTGATCTATGGGGTTGCGGGCGAGTCGCTGGACGACTGGCGCCGAACCCTCGACGCCGCCTTGACGCTGGACCCACCCCATGTCAGCGCCTACGCCCTCACGGTCGAGGCGGGCACGCCGCTGGCGGACGACCCGGCCCGCCACCCGGACGACGACGACCAGGCCGAGAAGTACCTGGCGGCCTCGGCCGCGCTGGAGGCGGCCGGCCTGGCCTGGTACGAGATCTCGAACTGGGCCCGGCCGGGACACGAGTGCCGCCACAACCAGCTCTACTGGACGATGGGTGAGTACCAGGCCTTCGGCTGCGCCGGCCACTCCCACCGCGCGGGACGCCGGTTCTGGAACGTCCGCACGCCCGAGCGCTACATCGCCGCCATCACGGCCGGCGACTCGCCGGAGGCGGCCGGCGAGCAGCTGGACCCGGACGAGCGCCGCCTCGAGGCGCTCCAACTCGCGGTCCGCACCCGCGGCGGCGTGCCGGCCTCGTCGTTGCCGGTGGAGGACCTGGCCGACCTGGTGTCCGTGGACGCCCCCGGCGACCGGGCGGTCCTCACCGTCCGCGGCCGGCTGCTGGCCAACGAGGTGGCGCTCCGCCTGCGCTGAGCCTCGGGCGTCCGCGCGGCGTTCTGGTGGCCGCGCCGGGCCCGGTGGGAGACTGTCCGACCGTGCCGTTCCACCGCAGCGTCGCCGAGTGGGATGCCGACGTGTTCGCAGGCGATCCCCTCGGCTTCCCGGGCTACGAAGAGCGCATCCGCGCCATGCGCTCGACCGGCGAGTCGGTGCGCACCGGGCGGACCGAGCACTACGCCTTCATCGAGGGTCGCTTCGAGGTCCTGGGCGGCACCATGGGCGCAGCCGCGGGCGAGCGAGTGGTGCGGGCGTACGACCGGGCCCGAGACCTGGGGTTGCCCATGGTGGTGGCCACGAGGACCGGAGGCGCCCGCCTGCAGGAAGGGATGGTGTCGCTGGCCCAGTTGGCCCGCACCGCGTCGGCGGCCGAGCGCCACGCCCGCGCCGGGCTGCTGTCGCTGGGGGTCTACGGCTCGCCCACGACGGGCGGTGTCTACGCCTCCTACGGCTCCCTGGTCGACATCCGGGCCGCCTACGAGCACGGCGTGATCGGGTTCGCCGGTCCCCGGGTGGCCGAGGGGACGCTGGGGATCTCGCTGCCGGCGACGTCGCACACGGCCGAGAGCGCGTACCAGCACGGGCTGGTGGACGCCCTGGTGCACCCGGGGGAGGCGGCCGAGTGGGTGGACGTGGCCCTGGGCCGGGTCGAGCGCCCGCTGCCCACCCGCCCGCTGCCGGCGTGGCACGACCCGGGCGTGGACGGCGCCTGGGGCGAGGTGCTGCGGGCCCGCGCCGTGGGCCGGCCCACGGGCATCGACCGCGCCGCCCGCCTGGCCTCGTCCTGGTGCGAGCTCCGGGGCACCGACCCGGTCATCCGCGCGGGCCTGGCCACGGCGGCGGGCCGTCGCTGCGTGGTGGTGGCCACGGACCGCTATCACCGCGGCGGCCGCCCCACCCCGGCCGGATTCCGTCTGGCCCAACGGGCCATCGCCCTCGCCGGCCGGCTGGGCCTGCCCGTGGTGACGCTGGTGGACACCCCGGGCGCGGACCCGTCGGCCGAGTCCGAGGCCGACGGCCTCGCCATCGAGATCGCCAGGACGTTCCAGGCCATGGCCGCCTGCCCCACCCCGACGGTGTCGCTGTGTGTGGGCGAGGGCGGCAGCGGCGGAGGTCTGGCCCTGAGCTACGCCGACCGGATGCTGATCGCCGAGCACGCCATCTTCTCGGTCATCGCCCCCGAGGGCGCAGCCGCCATCCTCGAGCGCGACGCCGCCAAGGCCCCCGAGGTGGCCGAAAGGATGCGACTCAGCTCCAAGGACATGCACGACCTCGGCCTGGTGGACGAGATCGTTCCCGAGGGCCAGGCCGCCCTCGACGAGGCGGTGGCCCGGGCACTCGACACGGCCACCCCGGGCGACCGCGAGGTCCGCTTCGACCAGGCCACAGCCCGCTGGCTGACCCCGTGAGCTGAACACGCCCGCTATGGCGGCGGGACCACCAGCTCCTGACCCGGCACGAGCAGGTCGGGGTTCCCGGGATCGAGCAGCCCGGACCGGTTGGCGTCGATGAGCCGGCGCCAGTAACGCCCGACGTCCCGCTCACCCGGTGGCACGCCCCCGCGGGCGTCGAGCACGTCCTCGGCGATGGACCAGAACGAGTCGCCCGGCGCCACGACCCACGTGTCGACCGCCTGCGCGAGAGCCGACACCAGCGACCCCAGAGGCGGGGCCGGCGACCCGTCGGTGCGGACCATCGTGGCCGTCAGCGGTGGCAAACCGGCCGGACCGGCGGGGCTGGCGTCGTCACCGGCGGCGGGTGCTGCGCCCCCGGCGGGGCCGGTCGGGCCCCGGTGCGGCGGTCGGTCCCGCCGGGCTCCCGCCGTCGCCGGTCGCCGGTGGCGTGGCGTCGGCGGGGTCGGTCGGCCCGGACGAGGCGGTCAGTCCCGTTGGGCCGTCGCCGTTGCCGGTGGCGGGTGGACTCGCTTCGGTGGCGTTGGCGGGGTTGGTCGGGTTGGTGGGCCCGGAGGAGGGGGTGCGGGGGGCCGGGATGAAGCCCGGCTCCTCCGGGCCCGGTCTGTCGCCGTGGCCGACCGGGCCCGTCACGCCCGCAGTCGGGGCGGGGGAGAGGCCGGGGGGCGGTGGGTCGGACGTGCGGGTCATGGTCGCCACGTGGTCGTCGACGCGGAGCATGGTGGCCATGTTGTGCGTGCCGGGTGCGGAGTCGCCGTCGGCCGAGCCGTTGGCGCCGGCGGCCCCGGTGGCGACGATGGGATGGGGGGCGAGGTCCGGGACAGACACGGTGCCGAGGGCGGCGCCCAGGGCGAGCCCGACGCCGCTGCCTCCGGTCGCCATTCGCCGGACCAACGCCGGGGTGAGCCGGCCGGCCGCGGCCTGCAGCGGCCTCGCTCGGATCATGCCGGCTGCTACCGCCAGCACCGTGGCCATGAGGAGGTAACCGACGGCCGCCAGGGCTGCCAGGCGAATCACGGCCATGGCCATCATGGGCGGGGGCGTGTCGGCCAGCCACGTCCCGAAGTCCGTCAGCGATGTGAGAGGGATGCGCAGGTCTCCGAACCCGCTCCATACAGCACGCGACCTGCGGCGAGCAGGCCGGCCGTCCACGCGGTCAGGCGGGCCGCGGAGCGCACGATCCCCGGCATCACTCCGGGACCTCGATCGTGCGGGGCGCACCGGATGCCAGGTCGACCACCAGGCTGTCGCACGCCGTGCCCTGCGGTTCGGTGTGGATGCCGACCGCGCCGGCCACCCGTTGGATGGGCTCGACGCTGACCGGGCTGCCCAGCTCGGCCCAGGCGGGGAACACGAAGACGTCACCTGTAGGAGGGCGGAGAAGGGCGGCCGACGCCGATCCGTCGCAGTCCCAGTCGCCCAGGGTGACCCGATCGCCCGGCTCTCCCAGCGTCCAGCGCGCCTCCCCGGCACGGACCATCGCGCCATCGACCGTGAGCGGGTCGGGGCAGCCGTCGTCGTCGATGTCGGCCGCCGGTGACGGGACCCGCTGGCAGCCGGGTGGTAGCAGGGATGCGACACCGGCCGCCCGCCGGGGGCTGTCGCCTCTCGCCACCAGTGCCGCCGCCGCGCCGGTCAGCGCCACCACCGAGGCGATGCCGACGACGACGGCGACGAGGCGCCTCCGACCGCTCTGGGGCGCGGAGGGAGGGTCGGGGGCTGGGCGGAGGCGCCCGCCCAGCCCACCCCGGCCGGCGAGTTGGGGACGTTCGGTGGTGAGGCCGTGGTCGTCCGCGCCGGGCCGGGGGTGATGGGCTTCGCCCCAGGCCGGGGTGGTCACCTCGGCCAAGGGCAGGTCGGGCGGGCCCGAACCGACGGCGCGAGCCCAGCGCTCCGCCTCGGTGCCATGGTGGGCGACGCTCCAGATGCGTTCGAGCGTGTCGGGCTCCGTGGTGGCCTGCCGGCTCGGGGGCGGGAGCTCGGCGCCGGGGACGGCGGCCACGATGGCGTCGGCGAGCACCCGGGCGTTGGGCCGGCGGCTGGGGAGCGGGTCGCCCGCACGTTCCAATGCAAGGCGCAGCGCCCGCTCCTGGTTGCGGGCCTCGGCGCGCTGCAGCCAGGTACGCAGGTGGACACCTTCGCGGGACGGTCGGACACGGTCGAGCAGGTCGCTCATCACCCGGGCGAGGGCGGCCACGTCGTCGGCCGGCACCGGCTGGCCGGGGTGCGAGAACCCGCACAGGCGGGGCCGCCCGTCCTCGCCCACGAGGATGTGGCTCGGGTCGATGCGCCCGTGGACGATGCCGACGCCGTGCAGGTCGGCCAGGGTGGTGGCGACCGCCGCGCCCAGGCCGGCCACCTGGGCGACGGTGCCCGACCAGGCGCTGAGCGGCTCGCCCGCGTAGCGGGTGCGGAGCTCGCACGCCGGAGTGTCGGTGGAGCCGACCACCGCGACCACCGCGACCACCCCGGGGTGCGTGGCCTGTCGTAGCCGGTCGATCTCGCGGCGCAGACGGTCGAGGGCGGCCGGTGTCGCCGCCTTCACCACCACGGGCCCGTCTTCGTCCATGTCGAGCCGGACGTGCATGTCCATGCCATGACGATAGACGAATCCACCTGAAAAGTGTCAATAGGCTATGAAGAAAAACCTATGATCATGTGGTGTCGACGCTGGCGGAGGCGGTGGCCGTCACCGTGGTGCCCTCGGGCGCCCCCGGCACGACCGAGGCGAACACGTAGTCGGCCCGGAGGGAGAGCTCGACCTCGACGATGTCGGGGCGGATCCTCACCACCGGCGAGCCGACCACCTGGGGGGCGAGGTCACTGGCGGCGACGATCCGGGCCACGAGCGCCTCCGTGTCCGCCTGCGCCAGCTCCACCCGCCCGTTGCGCAGCGCGGCGTGGTTGGCCCCGGCCGTGACCACGTCGTTGGCCGCACTGGAGGCGAGGTCATGTGCTTGGCGCTGGCGAAGGTGCACCAGCGACATGTCGACCGCGATCGAGGCCAGGATCATGACCACCAGGAACGCGGCCGGGACGAGCAGGAGGATGCTGCCGCGGTCGCCGGTGAGCCGAGCGCGTCGGGGCCGCTTGTGGCGGCGGGGCGTCACGAGCAGCCCTCCGCACTCCCGGGGACGCCGCCGCGGAAGGGGTCGACCAGCTCGCTGTGGCGGCTGGTGACGGTGAAGCCGGATCCGTAGCCGCCGATCCAGGGGATCGTCAGGGCGGGGACCTGGTACTCGGCGGTGAACGTGGCCCGGGCGCAACGGGTGAAGCCGGACTGGCCGCCGACGCCCTCCAGGGCCGTGAGCTCGACGGTGGCCTGGGATGGGTCGCGCCCCCTGGCCGCCAGCGCGGCCAGCCCGGCGTCGACCGCTGCGTCGGACGCGGCGTCCGGGGACGTGGTGCCGTCGACCTGCGACTCGACGTAGCGGCGGGTTGCTTCACGGGCGGCGGCGTCCACCGCGGACTTGGCGTCGACGACCGCCCAGACGTTGGCGATCAGGAGGGCGCCGACGACGAAGATCAGGATCCCGAAGGGGATCGCCTCGATGCCTGCGACCTGGCCCGCATCGCCTCCGCGCCGGGTTCGCCCGGGCGAGGTGGGCAGTCCATCCTGGCCCACGGCGTCGGCCCCGGGCGCCTGAGGCGACGAGGTAGGTGGTCCGGCAGGCGATCGGCCTGGGGGCGACTCGGGCGAGGGTGCCTCGGGTCTGGCGGCGCCAGGCGGGCCGGACCCTGGTGCGGCGGAGTCGGATGACTGGGGCTCGGGCGGGTCGGAGCCGGGTGAGGCAGACAACGGCACGCCGGGCGCCGACGATCCGGGCGGGGATGGCTCCGAAGGCGACGGCGCCGACGATCCGGGCGGGGATGGCTCCGAAGGCGGCGACGCCGACGATCCGGGCGGGGATGGCTTCGACGGCGGCGACGCCGACGATCCCGGCAGCTGGCGGACCAGGCGAGGGGGGAGCGGGCGAGTCCGGGGTGATCCGCACCCGGCCGATCCGCCGGCCCTGGATGCGCTGGGCGGTCAGGCGCCAGCCGCCGATCGTCACCGACTCGCCCTCCGTCGGGGCGTGGCCGATGCGGTCGTAGAGCAGGCCGCCGATGGTGTCCCAGTCACCCTCCGGGAACCGGGTGTGCAGCAGGTCGTTGACCTCGTCCAGCGACGTGCGGGCGTGCACCCGGATGCCGCCCCCGGGCAGGGGCTCGACCAGCGGGTCGTCCACGTCGAACTCGTCGACGATCTCGCCGACCAGCTCCTCGATGATGTCCTCCAGCGTCACCAGGCCTGCCGTTCCCCCGTACTCGTCCACCACGATCGCCATGTGGAACTTGTCCCGCTGCATCTCCCGCAGCATCTCCGGCACCCGCTTGGTCTCGGGCACGAACCGGGCGGGGCGCATCTGCGACGACACCGGGGCGTCGCCGTTGCCGTCGCGCTCGGCGGCCATGAGGTCCTTGGCGTAGGCGAGCCCGACGACGTCGTCCAGGGTGCCAGAGCACACAGGCAGACGGCTGTATCCGTTGAGCAGCAGCACCTCCATCACGTCCGCCACCCGGAAGCCCGCCGGCACCGTGACCATGTCCGGCCGGGGCACCATGACCTCCCTGACCACGGTGTCGCCGAACTCGATGATCGACTCGATGAGGGCGCGCTCGTCCTCCTCGATCACGCCCTCCTCGACGCTCGCCTCGGCCATAGCGAGCAGCTCCTCCTCCGAGGACACGAACGGCCCCTGCTGTAGCCCCCGGCCCGGGAGCACGAGGTTGGCCAGGCCGATCAACGCCCGGGTGGCCAGCCGCAGCGGGGGGAACAGCGCCAGGCGGCGGACCGGGCCGGCCGCGGCCAAGGCGGCCCGCTCGGGGTTGAGCACCGCCCATGTCTTGGGGGCGGTCTCGGCCACGACGAACACGACGACGACGTTCACGGCGGTGGCCAGGATCAGCCCGACCACGCCCAGCATGCGGTCGGCGACGATGCCGACCAGCGTGGCCTGCACCAGCTGGCATCCGAGCAGGAGGAACACCACCGTGGTGACGAACTGCTCGGGCCGGCTCAGCAGCTCGACCAGGGCATCGGCGCCCTTGCGGCGCTCGGCCGCCAGGTCCTCGGCCCGGGGCCGCGGCACCCGCACCAGGGCGGTCTCGGCCACGGCCAGCAGCAGCGAGCAGATCAGCAGGACCCCGATCGCGACCAGCAGCCAGAGGTCGGTGGTCGTGAGCTCCACCGCCAGCGTCGTCGGGGCGGGAGTCGCCGTCGCCACCGACTACCGCCGGTGGTGGAACTGGTCGAGCAGCTCCCGTTCCCGCGCCTGCATGATCGCCGTCTCTTCGGGCTCGTCGTGGTCGTGGCCCAGCACGTGGAGCACGCCGTGCACGACCAGCAGCGCCAGCTCGTCCTCGTAGCTGCCCGCGTGCGCCGGCGCCTGGCGCTCCGCCACCGCCGGGCACACCACCACGTCGCCGAGCAGGAGCGGCAGGTCGCCGGGATCGGGCTCGTCGCGGTCGGGGCCGGCCGTGCTGGCGTCGGGCCAGCGTCCCGCCACCACCGGGTCGTCGATGGGGAAGGCGAGCACGTCGGTGGGGCCTTCCGCATCCATGAAGCGCCCGTTGAGGTCGGCGATCGTGGCCTCGTCCACGAACAGCAGCGACAGCTCGGCGTCGCCCTGGACACCCTCGGCCACCAGCACGGCGTGGGCCAGCGCCACCCAGCGGTCGACGTCGACGACCGCCGCCGTCTGCTCGTCGGCCCCGAACACCTGCACGTCGCCCTCGGGTCCTCGCCGGGACGGCCGGGGTGGCGGCCGGTGGACGTCGGCGTCGTCGCCGGGGCGGGACGCGCCCGGTGGGGGGATCTCGGGCGGGTTCACCGCCTCACCCCTCGGCCTGGGCGGCGCGGGCCACCTCGGCGCGTTCGTAGGCGTCGACGATGTCCTGGACGATGCGGTGGCGCACCACGTCCTTGGACGTCAGGTGGACGAACGACAGCCCGTCGATGTCTCCCAGCACCCGTTCGAGGCGGGTCATGCCGCTGCGCCCCGTGGGCAGGTCGACCTGGGTCATGTCGGCCGTGACGACCGCCTTGGAGCCGAAGCCGATGCGGGTGAGGAACATCTTCATCTGCTCGGGAGTGGTGTTCTGGGCCTCGTCCAGGATGATGAAGCTCTGGTTGAGCGTGCGCCCCCGCATGAACGCCAGCGGCGCCACCTCCACCGTGCCCCGCTCCAGCAGCCGCTGCGCGCCCTCCGGCTCGACCATGTCGTACAGCGCGTCGTAGAGGGGCCGCAGGTAGGGGTCGATCTTGGCCGCCAGGTCGCCGGGCAGGAAGCCGAGGCGCTCACCCGCCTCCACCGCGGGCCGGGTGAGGATGATCCGGTCGACCTGCTTGGCCTGGAGTGCCTGGACCGCCATGGCGACGGCCAGCCAGGACTTGCCGGTGCCCGCCGGGCCGATCCCGAAGGTGATCACGTTGTCCCGGATGGCGTCGACATAACGCTTCTGCCCCGCGGACTTGGGGCGCACCGTGCGGCCGCGGGCCGAGCGCAGCACCTCGGCCGTCAGCACCTCGGACGGCCGCTCGTCGGCTCGCACCATGTCGATGGTGCGCACGACGCTGGCCGGCTCCAGCCGCTGGCCCCGCTCCAGCAGCAGGACCAGCTCCTCGAACAGGTGGCCCACCTTGTCGGCCTCGTCGCCGGTGATGGCGATCTCGTTGCCCCGGACGTGGATCTCGACCCCTGCGAACGAGGACTCCACCACCCGCAACAACTCGTCACGCTGGCCGAGGAGGTCGGCCATCAGGTGGTTGCCGGGGACGGAGATCTTGACCTGGGTGGTCGCCACGAGGACGCCAGCCTAGGCCCCTACGCTGCGGTCCGTGACGAGCCGTGCCCGTACCGCCCTTTTCCTGCCCATCTTCGGCGAGCTGTCCGAGCCGGGGCTGGTGGCCGACCTCGCGGTCGAGGCCGAGCTGGCCGGCTGGGACGGCCTGTTCGTGTGGGACCACATCCTGTACCGGGCTCCGGTCACCGCCATCGCCGACCCGTGGGTGACGCTGGCCGCGGTGGCCCGGTCGACGGAGCGGCTGCGGATCGGCCCGATGGTGACGCCCGTACCCCGGCGCCGGCCCCAGAAGCTGGCCCGGGAGACGGTCAGCGTGGACCGCCTCTCCGGCGGGCGCCTGGTCTTCGGGGCGGGACTGGGCGGTGACCCGGGGGGCGAGCTGAGCGCACTCGGAGAGGAGACCGACGCCCGGGCCCGGGGCCGGATGCTGGACGAGGGCCTGGAGCTGCTCGTACGCATGTGGTCGGGGGAGCAGGTCGACCACGAGGGCCCGGTGTACGCCGCCGAAGGGGTGACGTTCGGGCCCCGGCCGGTGCAGCAACCCCGCATCCCGGTGTGGCTGGGCGCCCGCCACGGGTTCACGGCGCCGCTGCGGCGGGCGGCCCGCTACGACGGCGTGTTTCCCATCGCGCTGGAGTCGCCGGCAGATCTGACCGCCATGCGGGAGGTGGTCGCCGCCCATCGCCCGGCCGATGCGGGCCCGTTCGACGTCGCCGTGCAGGGGACGATCGACGAGGCCCCGGTGCCGTGGGTGGAGGCCGGGGCCACCTGGTGGCTGGTGCGCTTCGACCCGTTCACCGTGACCGCGGCCGAGGTGCGGGACGCGATCCGGCGCCGCCCACTCCTGCTCTAGGTGCGCAGGCCGGCACGGCGCCCGTCGGCCCGGGGCAGGGACGCCATCCGGTGGCGCCCGTCCGCGGGATAGGTTCCCGCGGGTGGGGCGTGAGGACGACGGTCGGTTCGAGGGTGTCGACGCGGGTGCGCTGGTCGGCCCGGTGGGTGGCGACCTCGACGCCCGGCTGCACCGCTGGGCGGCGGAGGCCCGGGTCGACGAGGCCGCCCGGCGTCGGGCCCGGGAGTGGTGGCTGCGCCGCCAGGCCGAGGAGGGCGCCACGCTGGCCGGCGTGCTGGTCGACCTGCTGGAGGCGGGCACCGGTGTGACGCTCCACACCAGCTCGGGGCGCGGGTACCGGGGTCGGGTGCGCGCGCTGGGCGCGGACTTCGTGGCCGTCGGCGCGCCCGTGGGCGTGGTGATGGTGGCCCTCGACGCCGTCACGTCGCTGCGCACCCATCCGGGCGAGCCTGCGGTGGTGGGGGACCGTCCGGTGGACGACGGCACGCCTCGCCCGCTGCTGCGGGATGTCGCCGCCGGCCTGGCCGTCGACCGCGAGCGGGTTGTGCTCGTGACCCGCGACGGGGAGGCCGTCGCAGGTGTGCTGCGCTCGGTGGGCCAGGACGTCGCCGTCCTGCGGGGCGGCGGGGAGCCGCCGGTGACCTGCTACGTGGCGCTGGACGCCCTGACCGAGCTGGTCCTCGAGGCCTGACCCGGTCTCGGCATGCCCGCGCTACCGTCGGTGCCATGCGTGTCCGGTGGCCGGCGGCCGCCGTGGCCGCCCTCGCCCTGTGCGTTGCCGCGTGCGGCGGCGACGGGTCGTCCGACCGTTCCGGCGCGGCGGACGAGGCGGTCACCACCGAGACCACGGCCACCACCGCGGCCTCCCACCACGGCGCGGCCCACGACCGCGCCGGATCCGTTCGCCCGGCCTGCCTGGCTCGGCACCCGGGTGCTGCCGCTGCGGCCCGACGGCACCGCGGGGCCCGAGCCCACGCCGCCCGAGCTCGATCCCCGCCACCTGGCCACGGTGGACGTGCTGCCGCCGCCGGCCGACGGGGCATTCCACTCGTCGATCGTGCCGGTCCCGGCCGACGTGGCGGCCCGGTCGACCTGGCAGCCCACCTGCCCCGTCACCCTGGAGCAGCTGCGCTACGTCACGGTGTCGTTCTGGGGCTTCGACGGCCGGGCCCACACCGGCGAGCTGATGGTCGACGCCACCGCGGCCGAGGCGTTCGTGGGGGTGTTCCAGCGCCTCTTCGACGCCCGCTACCCCATCGAGGAGATGCGGATCACCACCCGGGCCGACCTGGACGCCCCGCCCACCGGCGACGGCAACAACACGTCCGCGTTCGCCTGCCGGCCCATCACCGGGCCGGGCCAGACGTCGTGGTCATCGCACGCCTACGGGCGGGCCGTGGACGTCAACCCCTTTCAGAACCCGTACATGCGCGGGGACCTGGTGCTGCCGGAGCTGTCGTCGTCTTACCTCGACCGCGCCAATACCCGCCCGGGCATGCTGGCCGACGGCGACGGCGTGGTCACCGCGTTCCGGGACATCGGCTGGGGATGGGGCGGGCTCTGGACGCGCCCGGTCGACTACATGCACTTCAGCGCCGACGACCGCTGAGGATCGCCAAGGGTCGCCGAGGAGCGTGACGGCTCAGCCGGCGATCGAGCGGAGGGTGCCCGCCGCCGGCTCGCAGCGCCGGACGACCAGCAGGTCGGCGGTGCGGAAGCTGGCCATGCGCGTGCTCCACGAATCGATCACGTCGCGGCCGTCGCCGCGGCGGAAGAACGTGGTCATCGGGCCCTCTTGCTGGTAGGCGTCGGCGCCGTCGACGGTCTCGACGGTCCGATCTCGCAGGATCACCTCGAACGTCGGCATGGGGATCACGGTACGACCCGGACCCTGTGCGCTACGAGAGGGGCAACCCTGTGGATGTCCTGTCGGCAGCCCTGTGCACTGTGGACAACCGGCCCGAGAGCAGGCCTGCCGCGTCAGAGTGCGGGTGCAGGCGGCGGGCCCGCCGCCGATCGTCGTCGCCGGGCCCACCACCGCTGTCGTGCGTCAGGAATCGTCCTCGCCCTTGACCGCGGGCTCGGGGTACAGATGCTCTAGCTCACCCGGCTGGATGCGCGACCTTCGGATGAAGTCGTCTACCTCGTGGCCGCGGAGTCGGATGACCCGTCCGAAGCGGTACGCCGGCAACTCTCCATGGTCGATGAACCGGTAGAGGGTTCGGGGAGTGATCCCGAGCCGTCGTGCTGCCTCTTGGGTCGAGAGCCATTCGGTCTCGTCGCTGTTCACGGCGGACACCTTACCCCTTCGCATGGTGTTTGGGCATCTTTCGGTCATATTCTTGTGAATGACCCACCCCCACGTATGGTGTGTACGTCACCACGGTCGCTCCGTGCGTCCGAGGGTGACGCGGCGGAGGCGCTGGGTGGGCGTCGCCGAATCGAGGCACCGGCCGGAGAGCCGGAGAACCTCCAGTGACAGATCGCTGGGAGAGGCGAGGAAAACGATGGTGATGACCCGGTCGACCCATGGCGGCGGCGCGACCGAAGTCGAGATGCCCGCGCCCCCACGCACGGTGGCGCGCCCTGCAGGGGTGCCCGGAGCGCGCGTGGTGGTGGGGGGCATGCTCGTGGCGTTGTCCGGTCTGGCCACGTTCGTGATGTGGTCCCAGGCCACGGGAACGCCCCGGCATGCCTACGCCGTGGCGGCAGGCGCGCTCGATCCCGGCGACCCGGTGGACCCCGGCTCGGTGCGCTGGGTCCGCATGGACCTGCCGGCAGGCGTGGCCGGGGCGGCGTTCGACGACGGCGCCCACCTGGAGGGCAGGGTCGCGCTGGCGCCGATCGCGGAGGGAGAGCTGATCCAGGCGGCGTCCCTCAGCGACCAGGGCGGCCACGACCCGACCGCGGAGCTGTCGGTGGCGCTGCCCCGCGAGCGGGCCGTCGACGGCCGGCTGCGCCCCGGCGACGTGGTGGACGTGTACGCCACCGGCGACGACGGCACCGACCAGGTGGCCGCCGGCATCCGCATCCTCGAAGTCAGCGAGGCGAGCGGCACGTTCGACGGTGGCGGAGACCTCACGATCACGCTCGGCGTATCGGATCCCGAGGAGCAGGTGGCGATCGTCGACGCCGCCAGCAACGACGCGGTCACGCTGATCCGCACGACTCACGTGAGCCGGCGACCGAGGGCGAGCGGGGGCGGATCGTGACCGACGCCGACCGCTACGTCGTCCTCGGGCTGGCGCGGGTGCGGGCCCCGTGGTTCGGCGACGTGGCTCGCTGGGCCACCTCGGCGGCGCTGCCTATCGACTTCGTGAAGGTGGTGTCGGGCGAGGAGGCCCGCGCCCGGCTGCGCTCGGGCCGCCCCTTCTCGGCACTGCTGGTCGATGCCGGGCTGGCCGCGCTGGACCGCGACCTCGTCGAGCTGGCCTGGCAGCACGGCGCCGTGGTCATCGCCGTGGACGACGGGCGCTCCGTGCGGTCGTGGCGCGACCTCGGCGTGCATGCGGTCCTGCCGAGCGGCTTCGAGCGGGAGCAACTGCTGGACGGCCTGCGGGCCGTGGCTCGACCGGTCAGCCGGGGCGATGAGCTGGTGATGCCCACCGCCCCGGCACCGGCCGAGGGTGTGGGGGCCTGGCGGGGCCGGCTGGTGGCGGTGACCGGTGCGGGGGGCGTGGGCCGCTCGACGCTGGCCATGGCCCTGGCCGCGGGCCTGGCCGGCGACCCCCGCGACCGGGGCCTGGTGGTGCTGGCCGACCTCGCCCTCCACGGTCACCAGGCGCTGCTCCACGACGCGGGGGACGTGGTCCCGGGGCTGCTGGAGCTGGTCGAGGCCCACCGAGCCTCGGCGCTGCCGCCGCCGCAGGTGCGGGCGCTGTGCTTCGGCGTGCCCGAGCGCGGCTACGACGTCCTCCTGGGCTTGCGCCGCCACCGCGACTGGACCGCCCTGCGGCCGAGAGCGGTCGACGCCGCGCTGGACGCGCTGCGCGGCGCCTACCGGGTGGTGGTGGCGGATGTCGACGCGGACGTCGAGGGCGAGGACCAGTGCGGCTCGGTCGAGGTCGAGGACCGCAACGTGCTGGCCCGCCACACCCTGCTCGACGCCGATCTGGTGCTGGTCGTGGGCCTGGCCGGCATCGCCGGCGTCTACTCGCAGCTGCGGGTGACGCGCGACCTGCTGGAGCTGGGCGTGGCGGGAGACCGCATCGTGCCGGTGGTCAACCGGGCGTCCCGCAACCCCCGGATGCGGGCCGAGGCGGGCACGGCCTTCGCCCGCCTGCTCACCGCCACCGACCCGGGGGTGACCCTGGCGTCCAGCCCCGTGTACCTGCCGGAACGGCGCCGGGTGACCGAGCTGCTGCGCGACGGCGCCGCCCCGCCGACCCCGCTGGTCCGGCCGCTGGCCGGCGCGGTGCGGGGCCTGCTGGAGGTGGCCCAGCGCCGGACGGGCGGGACCGGCGCGGTCGCCGAGCCGGTCCCGGTGGCGCCGGGCTCGCTGGGCAGCTGGTACGACGACTACGACGAGGCGGTCGAGGCGTGACCGGGCCCGGATCGCCCGACGGTGTGTCGCCGCTGGTGGAGATCGAGCGGGCCGTGCAGGAGCGGGCCAAGGACATCTCGCTGGAGATGTCGGCACGCGGGCGGCGAGGCCAAGCTGCGGGCGCTGATCACCGACGAGGTGGCCCGCTGGAACGACGACCACCGCCGGGGCCGGCGGGCGTTCGGGTTGCCGGATCCCGCGCTGGTGGTCGAGCGGGCGTTCCGCAACCTGGCCCGCTACGGCCCGCTCACGCCGCTGCTGGCCGACGACGACGTGTGGGAGATCATGCTCAACGCCCCCGACGCGATCTTCGTTCGCCGGCATCGGGGGCCGTCGGGCTACCACGACGAGGTCTTCCACGACGACGAGCACGTGCTGCGCACGCTCACCAAGCTCCTGGACGACGCCGCCACCGCACACCGCAAGCTCGACCCGGCCGAGGGCCTGCAGGACGCACAGCTCGATGACGGGGCCCGGGTGCACATCGTCCACGGCGACATCGCCCGGGGCGGGCACGTGATCGTGAACATCCGCAAGTTCACCGGCATCCCGTTCAAGTCGCTCGGCGAGCTGGTCGAGCGGGACATGCTCAGCCACCAAGCCGCGCTGTTCCTGCGGGCCTGCGTGCACGCCCGGCTGTCGATCGTGTTCGCGGGGCCGCCGGGCTCGGGCAAGACCACGCTGCTGTCCTGCACCACCGCGGAGCTCGACCCCCGCCTGCGGGTGGTGGTGGCGGAGGAGGTGTTCGAGTCGGACGTCGTAGTCCCCAACGTCGCCCAGATGCAGACCCGCACGGCCAGGGCGGACCGTCCCGCCATCGACCTGCGCCGGCTGGTGGCGGGGTTCCTGCGCATGGCGCCCGACGTGGCCATCGTCGGCGAGGTCCGCGACCGCGAGGCTCTGCCGCTCCTGCTCACCCTGTCGTCGGGCGTGACCGGCTACACGACGATCCACGCCGGATCCGCCCGCCAGGCGCTCACCCGGCTTCGCTTCGTGTGCCAGCTGGCGGACACGTCCGGCGGGCTCCCGCTGGCCGCGCTCAACACGCTGGTGTCCGAGAGCATCGACGTGGTCGTGCACTGCGCCCGCACGCCCGCGGGACCGCGGGTCACCGAGGTGGTGCTGGTGGAAGACCTGGCGGGCGGGGCGGAAGCCACGCACTTCACCGTCACGGAGGTCTTCCGCCGCCCGGGCGCCGCCGGCCCCCTGCTCGCCACCGGCGACCTCCCCGCCCGCGCCGCTCGCCCCCTCGCCGACGCCGGCTACGACGTCCGCCGGCTCCTCGACCACCGGATGGCGGGCTGATGGGCGCGCTGCTGGCGGCGGTCGGGATGGCGGCCGGGGTGTTCTACCTCTACACCGCGCTGGTGTTGCGGTGGCGGGGGCTGCGGCCCGGGCCGCGGGCGGCTCGCCCGGTGCAGGCGCGGCGTCGCACGGCGGACTGGTTGGTGCAGGCCGGGCTCCTCGATGTGGACCCGCGCGAGTTCACGCTGGTGACCCTGGCGCTGGGGGCTCTGGGTGTGGTGGGCGGCCTGGCGGTGTTCGGCGGGTTGCTGCCCTCCCTGGTCCTCGGGTTGTGCCTGGGGGCGGCCCCGCTGGCCTCCTACCGGGTGCGGCGCCACCAGCGGCGGGCGGCGGCGCAGGAGGCATGGCCCCGCCTCATCGAGGAGATCCGCATCCTCACCTCCGCGCTCGGGCGCTCGGTGCCCCAGGCCCTGTTCGAGGCCGGGCGTCGCGCACCCCCGAGCCTGCAACCGGCGTTCGCGGCGGCGCAGCGGGAGTGGCTGCTGTCCACCGACTTCGAGCGCACGGTGGCCGTGCTGAAGGCCGGGCTGGCCGACCCGACGGCCGATGCCGCCTGCGAGACGCTGCTGGTCGCGCACGAGGTCGGTGGCACCGACCTCGACCGCCGGCTGGAAGCCCTCATCGAGGACCGCGTGATCGACGTCCAGGGCCGCAAGGACGCTCGAGCGAAACAGGCCGGCGTTCGCTTTGCGCGGCGTTTCGTGCTGCTGGTGCCGGCGGGCATGGCCTTCGTGGGGCTCAGCATCGGCGACGGCCGCGCCGCCTACGCCACCCCCTGGGGTCAGTCGATGGTGGCGCTCGGCATCGTCGGGATCGTCGGGTGCTGGCTGTGGGCGGGGCGGCTGCTCAAGCTGCCGGAGGAAGAGCGGGTGTTCTACGAATGAGCTCGCAGATCCTGGCCCTGACGACACTGGCCCTGTTCGTCGGCTCGACGCTGCTGCTGAGCGAGCTGCGGTGGTTCCGGCGCCGGCCGCTGGTCGACCGCTTGGCTCCCTACGTCCCGGGCGGCCACGCCGCCCAGCGGCGGGGGGCGATCATGTCCGCCGCCTCGTTCGGCCAGGTGATCGGGCCGCTGGCCCGGGCGATCGGCGAGGCGGTGGCCCGCGCCTTCGGCGTGACCGAGGCTCTCGCCCTTCGGCTGGAGCGTGTCCACTCGCCGCTCGACGTCACGGGCTTCCGGGTCCGCCAGCTGGCCTGGAGCGGCGCCGGGCTGGTGGGCGGGGCCCTGGCCGCCGCCGCGCTCGGCCTCGGCGGGCCGCTCGCCCTGCTGTTCGTGCTGGGCGGGGCGGTGCTGGCGTTCCTGGTCGTCGAACAGCGCCTGGCCGGCGAGTCGGCCCGCTGGCAGCGGCGCATCTTCCTCGAGCTGCCGGTGGTGGCCGAGCAGCTCGGCATGCTGGTTGGCGCCGGCTACTCCCTGGGGGCGGCGCTGGCCCGCCTGAGCGCTCGGGGCAAAGGCGCCTGCGGGCACGACCTGGTGCGGGTCACCGGTCGCGTCCGCCAAGGCCTGACCGAGATCGAGGCGTTGCGGGAGTGGGCGGCGGTCGTCGACGTCGACGCCCTCGACCGACTGGTCAGCGTGCTGGCCCTCAACCGGCAGGCCGGCGACCTCGGCCGGCTGATCGGCGACGAGGCCCGGTCCGTCCGCCGCGACGTCCACCGGGAGCTGGTGGAGACGATCGAACGCCGGGGCCAGCAGGTCTGGATCCCCGTGACCGTGGCCACCCTCGTGCCGGGCGTGATCTTCCTGGCCGTCCCCTTCATCGAGGCGCTGCGCCTCTTCGCCAACACATGAAAGGAACCACCGTGCTCATCGACGGACCCGGCCCTGCCATCCCGCGCTGCTCCGCGAGCGACGACCGTGGCGAAGGCGTGATCTCGGCCGCCATCGTCGTGCTGATCATGGCCCTCATCGGGGCCGGCATGTGGGTGACCTTCAACGGGCTCTGGACCGACGTCTCCGACCGCACCAAAGACCAGGTCCAACAGATCGGCGGTCCATGAGCCGAGGATGCGACGCCGCGGACCACCCCGACGACGCCGGCGCCGGGGCCCTGTCCACCGCCATCGGGTTCCTCGTCTTCCTCACCTGCATGTTCCTGGCGCTCCAGGTGATCTTCGGCCTGTATGCCACCTCGACCGTGCGGGCCACGCTGGAGGACGCCGCCTCGCTGGCGGCCAACGGTGGCGGCGCCGGCCCGGCGGAGTTGGAGCGGTTGGCGGCCGAGGCCGAGCAGTCCCTCGGCGCCGTCGGGCGTCGCCCGTCGACCGTGATCGAGCTGGAGGTCGTGGACGAGGACGGCGACGGCACGGGCGACGTCGTGTTCGGCCACGCGGTGGTGGAGCCGCCGCGCTTCGCTCCGGGTGCCGGGATCCTCGGGTTCGACATGATCACGGCCTCCGTCCGGGTCCACGTCGAGCGCGCCCGAGCCTGAAGTCGGCGGCGGGATGTGTCCGATCCACACTTACCCCCGGTAACCTTCGTCCGACGACGCCCGTCAGCGGGCGTGCAGCTGGGGCGGATCCGCCGCCCGGGGAGGGGAGCAGCCCGTGTCCACGCCGACCGACGACGCCGTACCGACGCGCCCGGGGCCGCAAGAAGCCGACGATGGCGGCGGAGGCGACGTCCTGAGCACGCTGGCGGCTCTGGCCATGCTGGGTGCGGCCATCATCCACTTCGCCTTCGCGCCTGACCACCTGAGCGAGCAGACCTCGCACGGCGTGTTCTTCCTCGTGGCGGGGTGGGCGCAGCTGCTCGGCGCCGCGGCACTCGGGTTCGGATGGCGCCCGCAGCGGGCCTGGCTGTTCGGCACCGCCGCGTTCAACGCCGGGGTGGCCGGGCTGTGGCTGCTGTCCCGGACGGCCGGGCTGCCCGGCGAGGAGCCGGAGGCGGTCGGCTTCCCCGACTCGCTCGCGACCGGCCTCGAGGTGTTCGCGGCGGTGGCCGCGCTGGCCCTGGCGCTGGGATGGGTGACGCTCCCGGCGGAGCGGCGTCCCCGCTTCGGATTGACGGCGGTGCCGATGGTGGCGCTGGTGGCGGTCGTGTCCGCCTCGGTGATCCCGGCGCTGGGCGGCGGCCATGCCCACGGTGAGGGCGGCCACGACGAGCACGGCCACGGCACGGGCGAGGGCGAGACGGCGGCGGGCCACGACGGGCACGGCCATGACGGCGCGGCCGCCGAGGGCACCGACGACTTCGCCACCAGGCGGATCGCCGCCCTGACCGGCTACCTGCCCCAGTCCGAGCTCGACCGCGTCCGCCAGATCAACCGCGACTACCTGGCGGCCCAGATCCGCACCCGGTCGCGCTTGCTCGCCGGCCTCCCCGAGGCCGAGCGCGAGGCGCGCATCGACGCCTTCACCGAGTGGACGGTGAACAACGCCCTGGAGAGCGAGAACGGCGCCGTCGCGGAAGAGGGCGACCAGCCCACGATGCACTCGCACGGCCCATCGGTGTGGCAGGACCTCGGCAACTCCGCCGACGTGCTCAAGCTGCAAGGCGAGTTGCAGCAGGGGGGCACTGTGATCGCCGCCATGCCCACGGCCGCCGACGCCGTGGCGGCCGGCTACTTCCAGGTGACGCCGTACGTGCCGGGCATCGGCGCCCACTACCTCAACGTCGGCCGGTTGATGGACGGCACCTTCAAGCCGGGCGAGCCCGAGATGCTGCTCTACAACGGCAACCAGCCGACGTCCGTGCTGGTCGGCCTGAGCTACGCGGTGATCGGCGACGACCCGCCGGCGGGCTTCACCGGCCCTAACGACGTGTGGCACGTCCACCCGTCGCTGTGCATCCTCGGCGGCCTGGTGGTCGGGCCCGACCACACCCCGCAGGAGCTGTGCGACTCGATCGGCGCCGAGAAGGGCCGTGCCTTCGGGAACGACATGTGGATGGCGCACCTGTGGCAGGTGCCGGGATGGGAGTCGCCCTGGGGGCTGTTCAGCGGCGAGAACCCGGCGCTGAACCTGGCCACGTCGGATGTGGGCCGTAGCTGACTAGCGTGCCGGGGGTGGACGCGGACACCCCCGGCACCACCGGCTTCCGCTCGGGCTTCGTCAGCCTGGTGGGCCGGCCCAACGTGGGGAAGTCCACGCTGCTCAACCGGATCCTCGGCCACAAGGTGGCCATCGTGTCCGACAAGCCGCAGACCACCCGGCACCGCATCCAGGGCGTGCTCACCCGGGACGACGTCCAGGTGGTGTTCGTGGACACGCCCGGCATCCACAAGCCCCGCACGCCACTGGGCGAGCGGTTGAACGTGGCCGCGGAGGCGACGATCGGGGACGTGGACGTGGTGGCGTTCGTGATCGACGCCACCCAGCCGCTGGGACGGGGCGACCGCTGGGTGGCCGAGCGCGTGCCACGCGACGCCGTGGTGGTGGTGAACAAGGTCGACGTGGCTCGGCCCCAGCAGGTGCTGGCGCAGCTGGCGGCGGCCGCCGAGCTGGAGCTCTCCGAGTACTTCCCGGTGTCGGCCCGCACGGGAGAGGGCGTCGACGACCTGGTCGAGCACCTGGTGGGACGCCTTCCCGAGGGCCCGCACTACTACCCGGATGGCACCGTCACCGACGTGCCCGAGGCGTTCTGGGTGGCGGAGCTGGTGCGCGAGCAGCTCCTGGCCGTGGCCCGGGACGAGCTACCCCACTCGATCGCCACCCGGGTGACGGAGTGGGAGTGGCCCGTCATCCGCTGCGAGATCCTGGTAGAGCGCGAGTCCCAGAAGGGCATCGTGATCGGCCATCGGGGCTCGGTGCTCAAGGCGGTGGGCACTGCGGTGCGATCCCAGCTACCCGAGGGCGCCTACCTGGAGCTGCACGTGAAGGTGGACAAGGACTGGCAGCGCCGCCAGGCGGCACTCGACCGTCTGGGCTTCTAGCCCGCACCTCTCAGGCCCCGCAGGAACGCCTCGATCTCGGCGCGGTCCCGGGTGCGGCGCATGCGGGGCAGCGTGGCCACGATCTTGGGGCCGTAGGCGGCGGTGGCCAGCCGGGGATCGAGCACCGCCACCGCCCCCCGGTCGGACGCGGTGCGGATCAGGCGGCCCGCGCCCTGGGCCAGCATGGTGGCGGCCCGGGGCACGTCGATGGTGGTGAAGGCACCGGTGCCGACGCGCTCCCGACGGGCCTGGAGCAGGGGGTCGTCGGGCCTTGGGAACGGCAGGCGATCGATGGTCACCAGCGACAGCGACGGTCCGGGCACGTCGATGCCCTGCCAGAAGCTCATGGTGGCGAAGAGGCAGCTCTCGGGCTCACGTGAGAAGCGCTCCACCAGGGCGGGCTTGGGTAGGTCGCCCTGGGTGAGGATCGGATAGGGCAGGCGGGCCCGGAGGGCGTCCGCGGCGCGGTTCATCGCCTTGTAGCTGGTGAACAGGGCGAGCGTGCGACCACCGGCGGCCTCGATCAGGGCGGCCAGCTCGTCGATCGCGGCATCGGCCCAGCGGGGATCGGTGGGGCGGGGGAGGCGCACCGCGCAGTAGATGAGGGCGTGCGCGGGGAAGTCGAAGGGGCTCCCGACATCGAGCAGCTCGTCGGCGCCCTGAGGGAGGCCCACGTGGGGGCCGAAGCCGGGAGCCAGCGTGGCACTGGTGAGCACGGCGGTGCGGCGCGACCACAGCCGGTCGGCGAGCAGCCCGGCTACGTCCAGCGGCGCCAGGCGCAGGGCAGGGGCGTGCTCCGGGCCGGTCACGAACAGGACGTGCTCGTCTCCGGGCACGGCGATCGCGTCGAGGTCCTCGACCAGCGCGCTCGCGGCCTGGCGGGCCCGGATGGCGCGGTTGGTGACATCGTCGCCCGCCCCGTCGGGAATGGCGCGCAGCGCCGCCTGGGCGGCCTCGACCCGGCCCCGGGCCGCCGCCAGCGCTCCGGCCAGGTCCGCGGGTAGCGGCGCAGTGAGCCGGCGGTCGCGGTGGGCCACCAGGGCATCGGTGAGGAGGCTGGCCGCGTCGGCGACGGCGGCGATGGTGTCGTCGGCCCCGGCCAGGATCCCGCGCAGCGCCCGCCCGAGCTGCGTGAAGCGCCCGGGCCCGACCTCGACCCCGGTGGTGGCGGAGATGATGTCGTCGAGCTGGTGGGCCTCGTCGACCACCGCCACGTCGTGGTCGGGTAGCAGGGCGCCGTCGGCCGCCAGGTCCAGGCCGTAGAGGTGGAGGTTGACGACCACGACGTCGGCGTCGGCGGCCCGCGCCCGGGCGGCCTCGGCGAAGCAGCGGTCACCCCGCGGGCAGCGCGCCGCTCCCGGGACAGTCGCGCGAGCCGGTGCTGACCGCGCTCCAGGCGGCGTCGGAGGGCTCGGCCGGCAGCTCGGCCCGGTCGCCGGTGGGCGACGAGGACGCCCAGGCCGCCAGGGCGGCCAGCTCGTCGGGGTCGGCCCGCTCGGCCAGCCCGTCGAGCACCAACTGGTCGCCCGTCCCCCCGGCCCCCGGCCCCCGGGCCAGCTCGGCCAGGCGCTGCACGCAGGCGTAGTTGGACCGTCCCTTGAGCACCGCCCACGAGAAGGGCCGGTCGAGGTGGCGGTCGAGGAAGGGCAGGTCCTTGGCGGCCAGCTGGTCCTGCAGGGCCTTGGTCGCGGTGGCGACGACGACCCGCCGGCCCGACCGGATGGCGGGCACCAGGTAGCCGAGCGTCTTGCCCGTGCCCGTGCCCGCCCGCACGACCAGGTGGCGCCCGGAGGCGATGGCCTCGGCCACGGCCTCCGCCATGCGCGCCTGCCCGGCCCGCGCCTCACCGCCCCCCGGCAGCTCCCGCACCACCCGCCCGAGGGCCACAGCCACCCCACTGGCCCCACCGGCTGCTGCACCGCCGCCCGCTGCCGCACCGCCGGTTGTGGGCCGCCGCCGGTTTGTGGGCCGCCGCTGCCCGCTGCCGCACCGCCGGTTGCTGCGCGCCGCCCGCTGCGCACCGCCGGTTTGTGGTGCGCCGCTGCCGCTGCGCCGATGGTTGCTTCGCCGTGGTTGCTTCGCCGCCGCCGGTTGGTGGGCCGCCGCCCGCTGCTGCGCCGGCGCCCGCACTATCCGCCACCTGACGGTCCTCAAGGTGGCCCGGGGGCTCGCCGGCTCGACGGTCCGGGCTCCGGCTTGCGCTGGTCGCTTCGGGGCTGGTTGCGGCTTGGCGGTCGGGGTTGTGCGGGCCCGTGGGGGTGGGGTGGGGGGCGTCGGGCACGGGGGCCGAACCTAGTTCCGGGGTCCGGTCGGTCGGGGCGATGGTCATGGGGTCACCGGGACCGGGTCGCCGGTGGCGGCGAGGGCGCGGATCTCGGCGATCGCGGCCGGTAGGTCGGGGAGGGTGCGTTCGGCGGGGCCTGTGGGGGTGAGGAAGGCGAAGACCATGCCTGCCACCGGTTCGCCCGTGGCGTCGGCCACCGCCAAGGCGTAGGAGGCGCCCTGGGCTCGGTAGCGCTCCACCAGCGGGTCGAGGTCGGCTTCGGGGCTCGCCGGGCCCGTCTTGTAGTCGACGATCACCAGGCCGTCGTCGCGGCGGTAGAGCAGGTCGATGTAGCCCTCCAGGGTGCGGCCGCCACCCAGCGGGACGCCCACGTAGAGCTCGCGCCAGTGGGGCCGCGACGCGGCCTCGATCACGCTGGGGGACGCCAGCGCCGCGCCGACCAGGGCGTCGATGTGGGCCTCGTGGCCGATCACGCCCTCGGCCGCCGCCTGGGCGGCCACGGCCTCGGGGCGGCCGGCGCCGGTGGCCAGGTCGATCGTCTGGAGCACGGCGTGGACCGCGCGGCCGATGGCCGTGCCGTAGCGGCCCTTCTGCCACGGCGGCAGGTCGAGGTCTCGGGGCCGCTTCTGCAGGCCCGGGTCGACCAGGGCGTCCGGGCGGCCCTCGGGGGTAAGCGCCGTGGCCGCCACCGTGCGGGGGACCCGGCTGGTGGCCAGGGCCGCCTCGCGGTGGCGGCGCCAGTCGTCCAGCGGGGGGAGGTCCACGGGTGGGGTGGCGGCGGCATCGCCCGAGGGAGGCCTCGGTGCCGGGGGGCCTTCGGCGGCGATGGTGGGGAGGTCGGGCAGGAGGTCGTCGAGCGCGCTGGCCAGCAGCTCCGCGCTGGTGAGCCGGGAGGCACTGTCGGGCGGGCCGGCTCGCGTCTTGCGGTGGAGGGAGAGCACGAGGTGGTCCTGCGCCCTCGTACAGGCCACATAGAGCAGGCGGATGCGCTCGTCGTGCGACATCTGCTCGTCGATGGGCAGGTGGGCCTCGAACGCCGCCGACACCACCTTGTTGCCGACCCGGATCAGGCACGGCTGTCCGGGCGGCCACGCCACCTCGGCGCCCGCCGCGCCGGTGCTGGGGCTGGGTGGACAGGCCCGAGACGATCGTGACCGGGAACTCCAGGCCCTTGGCCGCGTGCACGGTCATGATCCGCACGGCGTCGTCGTCGGTCTCGGGGAGGACGGCCTCGGACACCCGGCTCCCCTCGGCCGTCTGCTGGCGGATCCACGCCAGGTACTGGCGCAGCGTGCCGTCGGTGGTGTCGGTCCACGCCCGCGCCTGGTCGAGCACGAAGCGGATGCGCCGCCACAGGTCGCGGGCCCGGCCCTCGGCCTCGCCCAGCTCCAGCACCCGGCGCTCGCGCACGATCCGGTCGGCCAGCTCGCTGGGTGTCGCCCAGCGCCGGGCGTCGTGCAGGGCGCGGAGGTAGTCGAGCGCCCGGCCCACCACGTCGTCGGGCGGCAGCTCCTCGGGTGCCGGCAGGGTGTAGTCGAAGCGGCCGCGGTGCACCCGCCGGTAGCGGAACAGGTCGTCGTCGCCGCAGGCGAACATCGGTGAGCGCAAGGCGGCCATGACCGCCAGCTCGTCGCTGGGATCGTCGGCGGCCCGCAGCGTGAGCAGCAGGTCACGCACCAGGCGGCTGGCGTAGACCAGCGACGCCGACTCGGCGCGGTAGGAGATGCCCGCGCCGGACAGCGCGTCCTCCAGCGCCGGCAGCGAGGTGCGGGTGGGGACCAGGATGGTGATGTCGCCCGCCCGGGCCGGCTGCCAGTCGGGCGCGGGGCCGTGCGGGGCCCGGTCGATCATCCACCCCTCCTCCAGCACCCGGGTGACCGTGGCGGCGACGTCCGCGGCCTCGCGGGCCCGTAGCTCGGCGGCGCTGGGCTTGTCCTCGTGGGCGTCCGGCCCGAGGATCGTCACGGGCGGACCCACCGGGGCGCCGGGCCGCACCGCCACCAGCGGCTCGTAGCCCGGCTGCGACGGCACGCCGTCGTGCTCCTGGGCGCGGATCAGGTCGCCGAACACGTCGTTGACCAGCGCCACCACGCCCTCGCCGGTGCGGAAGTTGGCGGTGAGCGACAGGCGCCGCCCGCCCTGGCCGAAGCGCTCGGCCGCTCGCAGGAACAGCGAGATGTCGGCCCGCCGGAAGCGGTAGATCGACTGCTTGGGGTCGCCCACGAAGAAGAGGTGGCCCTCGCGGGTGGCGACCGCATCCCAGTGGGCGCCGGGGGTGGCCGGGTCGGGGCTGGCGATGAGCACGGCCAGGTCGATCTGGATGGGGTCGGTGTCCTGGAACTCGTCGATGAGGAGGTGGCGGTAACGCCGGTGCAGCGCGGCCCGCACCGCTCGGCCGTTGTCCGGATCGCGCAGCGTGTCACGCGCCAGCACCAGCAGGTCGTGGAACTCGAGCTCGCCGGAGCGGCGCCGTTCCGCGGCGGCGTCGAGGGTGAAGCGCCGCAGGTCGACGGCGAGCCGGTCGACCGCCTCGGAGGCGATGTCGTTGAGCAGCGCGCCGGCCCGAGGTCGGAACTCCCGGTAGCGCTCCTTCAGTGCAGCCAGGTCATAGCCGGGCCAGTTCTCCTTGCGGCCCCGGACGGCCGCCGTGGGCACGTCGCCCAGCACGCCGAGCCGTGTGTACTCGTCGCTCGCCGCGGCGAGGCGCGTGGCCCAGGCGTCGAGCGTGGCGAACTGGCCGAGCAGCAGGTCGTCCTCCTCGCAGCAGTGCTTGCACTCCGCGCAGGCCTCGGCGATGTCGGCCAGCAGGGCGGAGACCTCGCCGGACCAGTCGCGCACCTCGACCGGCTCGGAGGGGGCGTAGGCGTGGGCCAGGTCCCAGTTCTCGTTGAAGGCGAGGGCGATGAGTCGCAGGTGGTCGAGACGCACACCGGCTGCGGTGGCCAGCAGCAGGGGTCGCTCCACGGTGGGATCGGCCAGGAGCTGATCGACGAAGCGCGCCCAGCGGTCGTCGAAGGCCACGGCCGAGGCCACCTCGTCGAGCACCTCGATGCGCGGGGGGATGCCCGCCTCGATCGGGTGCTCGCCCAGGATGCGCCGGGCGAAGCTGTGCAGCGTGCCGATGGCGGCGCCGTCGAGGTCGTCGAGTGCGGCGCGGCACCGCTCGGCCCGCTGCTCGTGGCCATCGGCCGCGGCCTGGGCCCGCTCGCCGTCGAGCCGCTGGCGTACGCGGTCGCGCAGCTCGGCCGCGGCCTTCTCGGTGAAGGTGATGGCGGCCAGCTCGTCAAGGCCGGCGGTGCCCGTGGTGACCAGGCGCACGATCCGGTCGACCAGCGCCCGCGTCTTGCCCGAGCCCGCCCCCGCCTCCACGAACAGGGTGGTGTCCAGGCGGTCCGTGATGTCGTCGCGGGCCTTCTGGTCCGGCGGGGCGGCGGCGGATGCGGGCCCGCTCATGGCAGATCCCCCTCGGCCAGGGCGGCGTAGGCCGCCACCGCGGGGTCGTCGCGCTTGTGCTCCCACTGCCGGCGCAGCTCGGCGACCCCCATGCCGTCGGGGTCGCAGTAGGGGCAGACCACCCAGGGCCGGAACTGGTCGTCGGGGTGAGGCGGAAAGGCGCCCCGCTCGATGCCATCCACGATGGTGCCCAGCGAGGAGGTGACACGGTTCAGCACGGCGTCGTCGACTTCGTAGCCACGGCGGGCGAACCGGGCGCGCTCGGACACGAACCAGTACTCGGACCGCACCGGCGCGTCGGGGCGCCCGACCGCGGCGCGCGCCGCCTGGGCGTACACCACGAGCTGGAGATGCGTGCCCCGATCGTCGGGGTTCTCCGGCCCGAGGCGGCGGTAGCCGGTGTCGCCGCCCGTCTTGTAGTCGAGGACCACCAGCCCGCCATCCGGGCCGGTGTCGATGCGGTCGGCCGAGCCCCGGAACCGCAGGGCTCGCCCGTCGTGCAGCGGGATCTCCACCGCGTCGTCGTCGTTGATCCCGAACGTGTGCTCGGCCGCCAGCGGCCGCGTGCCGCCGTCCCGGCGCCGCTTGGCGTCGTCGTGGAGGAACTGCTCGACGAGGGCAAGGATCTGCGGCCGGTCACGGCGCCAGAACACCGGCCGGCCCGTTGCCCCCCGGGCCTCGTAGCGGTCGCACACCTGCTCGGCGATGCTGCGGATGAGGGCGTGGTCCTCGTCCGTCCAGTCGTCGGCCGGGCCGGGGCGCTCGTCCGGCGGCCGGGCCAGCACGTCGCTCACGAAGAGGTCGAGCACTTCGTGGACCAACGAGCCGCGATCCAAGGCGGACATCTGGAGCTGGTGCTCCGGGTCCTCCACCGGCTCGACCCGCAGCAGGCGCCGGGCGAAGTAGGCGAAGGGGCACACCGCCCACGACTCCAGCCGGGTCGACGACACGACCTCGTCGACGGGGGAAGGGACCCCGACGCCGGCCAGGTTGCCGTCGAAGCGGGTGAAGGCGGCGCTGCGCCGGGCGCGGATGACCTCGGCGCCGCTGTCGACCAGCGGGTCTTGCGCCCGTTCGGCGCCGACCCGCAGCCGGTACTCCTGGTCGGTGGCGGGGACTGCGGTGTGGGTCACCCCGTGGGCGAAGGACGGGACGATCTCGAGTCCCGGCACCGGCGCCGTCAGCAGCTCGCCCGAGGCCACCGGGCCGCCGGCCAGGGTGCCCGCCACGTCGAGCAGCCAGCGCGACGGCACCCGCTGGCTGCTGGCCCGCAGGTCGCCCCGCGGCAGGCACAGCAGGTGGCGGTCGGCCGCGGCGAGCGCGGCCAGCAGGCGGCGGTGCTCGCGGCCGACCTGCTCGCGGCGCAGCGGAAGCTGCTCGCCGGCCCGGGCCCGCTCGGCGTCGGGCAGCAGCGAGTCGTCGTGCAGCGTGGCGGGCAGCGTCCCCTCGGCCATGCCCAGCACCACCACCAGGTCGAGGTCGAGGCCGACGGCGAACGACAGGGGACCGACGAGGACGCCTTCACCCAGCCGGCCCACCCGCCCGAGGTCGGCGTCGAGCTCGAGCTCGAGGGTGCGGCGGAACACGTCCAGCGACGGTGGGTGGTCGACCGCGTCGAGGGCGGCGAGGCGGTCGAGCGCGGCCTCGATGCTGTCGGCGGCGCGCACCTCGTCCGACGGCCAGTCGTCGTGGCGGTCGGTCCGGCCGCCGCCGACCTCGCCGGCCAGGGTGCGCAGCCATGCCACCCGCTCCGACCAGGGGACCGGGCGGGAGCGGGCACCGTCGACCGCGTCGACGATGGCCAGGGCCAGCCGGCGCAGCTCACGGGCCCGGCCGGCCAGGCGGCGCTCGCGGCGGACCCCGCTGGGGGGCTGGGGGAGTTCGGCCTCGCCGGGCACGGGCTCGGCGATCTCGTCGGTGGCCGCATCGGCGGTGGTGTCGGTGGTGGGTGCGGTGCGCGGCGGGCTGGTCGGGCGTGTCGTCGGCTGCCCGGCCGGGCTCGGCCTCGGCCCCTTGGTCGGTGGCCGCATCCGGGGCGGTGACGCGGTGGGGGTGGGGAGGATGTCGGCGGGCTCGTCGGGCGGGTCGTCGGCTGCCCGGCCGGCCATGGCTTCGTCGTAGGACTGCTGCAACAGGTCGGCCCGGTGGTCGTGCTCCTGGGCGAGGCGGTCGAGCAGGCGGTCCCACTGGTCCCGGCCGGCGACCACTCCGGCCTGGCGGGACATGCGCTCCCACGTGGCGACGGGGGCGGTGGCGCGGCCGGGGCGCGGGCGAGCACGCCCAGCACGTCGGAGCGGCGGAAGTCGTGGTCGGCCAGGGCCAGCAGGTCGAGCAGCGTGCGCCCCACCACGCTGGCGGCCAGGGGCCGGACGCTGGCGCCGTTCCGGGGGACGCCGGCGGCGGCCAGGTGCTCGTGCACCAGCCGGCCGTAGGGCTGGGCTGCGCCGTAGAGCACGGCGATGCGTTCGAGGGGCGTGCCGTCCAACGCCGCCTGGACCACGTGGCGCACCGCGGCGCGCACCTCGTCGTCCGCGTCCGAGGCGCTGAGGATGCGGGTCCGTCCCGGGGCGGCCACCTCGCTCGGTGCCGCGTCCGCGGGCTGAGGCGCGCCGAGGCGGGCGAGTGAGCGGCGCACGCCGGCGTCGGCGTCGGGCCGTCCCGTCAGGCCGGCGATGACCGTGGTGGGGCACGCCTCGGCCAGCGCGCCCAGCAGTGCGGCCTGGCGCTGGAGCAGGTCCTGCGGCAGGTACACGACGACATGGCCCAGCTCGGCCGCCAGCGCCCGGCCCTCGGGCGTGGCCAGCGCGGTGATGGCCGCGCCGGTCAGGTCGGACTCGTGGTACCAGGCGCCCGACAGGCGGTCGCGGGCCCGGCGGTACAGCCCGACCACGTCGTGCGCCCGCCGCCCGGCCCCGGCCAGGGCGAACAGCCCTTCCTCGCTCACGTCGGACAGCTCGGCGAACGTGGCCACCAGGGCCGTCTCGGTGGCGGGGTGCTCGGCCACCGGTCCGAAGATGCCGGGATCGTCGCGCAGGGCCCGGCGCAGGGCGGCGGCGACGACCGGCGTCGACACCGGGCGGCGCCCGGCCGCGGCCAGCGAGGGGGCGCCCAGCAGCTCGGCCAACCGGTAGGCGGTGAGGAACGTCACGGCCGCCACCCCCGCGCGCGTCCCCGGCCCCAGGCCGCTGGACGCGAGCACGCGGCGGCCGGTCACGCCGACGTGGTTGCTGGGCACCACGACCCCGACCGGGGCCAGCGGATCACCGCCCTTGGCGACGGCGATGGCGGCGCGCAGCCGCTCCAGCGCGGGGCGGCCGTAGGGAGTCGAGAGGACCTCGAGGGGCACTCAGGGAAGGCTACGCACGGGGTGTGACAATTAGGAGGGATGCGGTTCCGGCGCGATCTCGCTCACCGCGCCGCCCCGGGTGGCCTCGAGCGGGACCTCGCCCTCGATGCGGGGCACCTCGATCCCGACGGTCACCGTGCCGTGCTCGCGTTCCCAGCGCACGACGTTGTAGGCCGCCGCGTAGAGGATCAACCGGGCGGCCAGGGCCAGCCACGCCAGGATGGCGAACACGACGCCGAGCGAGCCGTACAGCGCCGAGGCCGACGCCACCGCCCGCGGCACGTACACGGTGCCGACCAGCTTGAGGAGCTCCAGCCCCACGCCGCCCACGATCGCCCCGGGCAGGTGGGCCGACCAGGGCAACGGTGCGTTGGTCAGGGTGCGGAACATCCACAGGAACAGGACGATGTCGAGGCCGACGCCCAGCACCACGGTGGGGACGGTGCCGGGGCCCGGCAACTCCGCCACGGCCCCTCCCAGCGCCATCGACGCGAGGAACAGGGCGCCCGCCCCCACCAGCCAGGCCAGGCCGATGAGCCGGCTGACCAGCCCCCGTCCCTTGACCTGCCAGGTGGCGTCCAGCGCCTGCTCCAGCGTGCCCACGATGCCGAGACCGGCCCAGAGCAGACCGATGAACCCGATCACCGAGGCGGCGCGGCGACTCTCCTCCGCCTTGTCGATCACGCCGAGGACCTCCTCGGCGGCTCGGCCGGTGAGCCCGAGCTGTTCGATCACCCTCTCGGGGAAGTCGGTCTGCCCGGCGGCCACGAAGCCGACCACGGCGATGGACACCAGCAGCAGCGGGAACAGCGACAGGAACCCCGCCAGCGCGATCGACGACGACAACGGCCCGCCGCCGACGTCGCCCACGCGTTGGTGCACCGACAGCGGCGTCCGCAGCCAAGGGAACCGCTCACACAGGCGCTCGAACACGGCCGCTCCTCGCTGCGCTGCCCCGGCCGGGCAACACCCTTCTACTACCCGGTAGCGGGTAGCTTGCGCAGGTGATCCCCGACGGCATCGACCCCGCGCGCATCCCCGCCCACGTCGCCTGCGTGATGGACGGGAACGGGCGCTGGGCCGAGAGCCGGGGCCTGCCGCGGACCGAAGGGCACACCAAGGGTGAGGAGGCCCTGTTCGACACCGTCGAGGGTGCGCTCGACCTGGGCATCGAGTGGCTCACCGTCTACGCGTTCTCCACGGAGAACTGGCGCCGGCCGGCCGACGAGGTCCGCTTCCTCATGGGGTTCAACGAGACGCTGCTGCTGCGCCGGCGGGACGAGCTGCACGCCAAGGAGGTCCGGGTCCGCTACATCGGCCGGCGGGACTGGCGCGTGCCCCGCCGGGTCCAGCGCAACATCGACGAGGCGGTCGAGATGACCCGCAAGAACCGGCGGATGACCCTCAACCTGGCGTTCAACTACGGCGGGCGGGCCGAGATCGTCGACGCCGTGCGCTCGCTGGTGGCCTCCGGCGTCCCCGCCGACAAGATCACCGAGAAGCGGCTGCACGACCACCTCTACGCGCCCGACATGCCCGATCCCGACTTCATGATCCGCACCTCGGGCGAGTACCGCATCTCCAACTTCCTGCTGTGGGAGCTGGCCTACAGCGAGCTGATCTTCACCGACGTGCTGTGGCCGGACTTCCGCCGTGAGCACCTGTTCGACGCGGTGCGGGAGTTCCAGGGCCGCAGCCGGCGCTTCGGGGGCGTGGCCACCCGATGACGGCGGGAGGCTGAGCCGGGCCGTGCCGCTCTACCACGACCGGGGCGTGGTGCTGCGCACGCACAAGCTGGGCGAGGCCGACCGCATCGTGTCGTTCCTCACCCGGGACCACGGCAAGGTGCGGGCCGTGGCCAAGGGGGTCCGCAAGACCAAGAGCCGCTTCGGCGGGCGGCTGGAGCCGACCAGCCACGTCCAGCTGCTGCTGTACGAGGGGCGGGGCGAGCTGGACATCGTGTCGCAGGCCGAGACGATCGACCACTTCCGCCCGCTGCGCGAGGACCTCGACCGGCTGGGCCGCGGCGTGTCCATGCTGGAGGCGGCAGATCAGCTGGCGCTCGAGCGCCAGCCCAACCGGCGGCTGTACGAGATGCTGGTGGGGGCGCTGCGGGCGCTGGCCGAGCAGGACGCCCCGCTGGTGGTGCCCGGCTTCTTCCTCAAGGCGCTGGCGTTGGAGGGCTACCGGCCCCAGGTCGAGGTGTGCGTGGCCTGCGGGAGCGACGGCCCGCTGGTGTCGTGGGCGCTGGAGGAGGGCGGGTTGCGCTGCGCGGCCCACCGCCTCGGCCCGGCGCTGAGCCAGGACGCGGTGGCGGTGCTGCAGGACATCCTCGGCGGGCGGCTGGGCAGCGCGCTCAACGAGCGCCGGCCCCCGGTGGTGTCCGAGGTGGACCACCTGGTGGTGCGGGCGCTGGAGACCCACCTGGAGCGGCGGCTCCGGTCGGTCAACGCCCTCCACCAGGGCTGAGGCCGTTCTCAGAGGGGGCGCCACTCCTTGGCGGAGTCGTCCCAGCCCAGCCACTGGCGGCGGTTCGGCTCCCAGACGATGTAGGTGTTGCGGGCCGCGTCCCACTGGGGCTCGTACCCGCTGCTGGCCTGCTGCTGGGCGGCGGCCGTGGCGGGCGCGGTCTGCGGCTGCTCGGACGGTCGCTCGGCTGCGGGGCCGAGGGGGATCGCCTGGGCGGGCTCGGCCGCGGGCTGCGGCTCCGGTTCGTCCGGCGCGGCGCCCGGGGCTTCGCCCGAGGGTGCGGTGTCGGCCCCTGGCGGCGTGATGGCGTCCGGGGTGGGTTCGCCGGGGGTGGGGGCGGCGGCGCCTGCGGGTCCACCGGGCTGTGGCGCGGCGCTCGGGGCCTCGCCGGAGGGGGCGGTGGCGTCCGGGGTTTCGCCGGACGGCGTGGTGGTGGCTGCGGTGGGTTCGCCGGAGGGTGGGTGGTGGCGGGGGTTTCGCCGGGAGGGCGCGCCCGGGGTTTCGCCGAAGGGTGTGGTGGTGGCGGCGGTGGGTTCGCCGGAGGGGGCGGTGGTGGTTCGCCCGGAGGGTGCGGTGGCGCCGGGGTGTCGGCGGAGGGTGTGGTGGTCGGCAGGCGGTGGTGTCGCCGGAGGGTGTGGTGGTGGCGGGCGTCTCGCCGGAGGGGGCGCTCGGGGTTTCGCCGAATGGCGTGGCGGTGGCGGGGCCGGGCTCGCCGGAGATTGACGCGGGGCCTGGGGTGGGCTCGCCCGTCGTCGGGCTTGCGGTGGCGCCCGTGCCGGTGCTGGCGCCGGGGTCGGCGGACGGTGGGGTGGTCGTGCCGGCGGTGGCGGGGGTGACGGCTGGGGACTCGCCCGAGGGGGCGGGGTGGGGGTCGGGCCGCCCGGGGCGGGCCAGCTGCCTGGCGGGGTCGGGCGCTGGTCTTGGACCGGGGGGCCTCCTGCGGGGGTGGACGGCGGGGCCCACGGGGACACGGGGGCGCCCCACGGTTGGCCGGGCGGCGCCGGCGAGGCGGAGCGGCGCCGGGGGCGCCGGGAGGCGGGGCGCCGGGGGCGCCGGAGGGCGGCGGCGGGGGCGCCGGGAGGTGGGGTGGCGCGGCGGCGCCCCAGGCGCCCGGGGTGGCGGCGGGTTGGCCCCACGGGGCGGGCTGGCCCGGCTGGCCCGGCTGGCCGGGGTAGTCGGCGGGGGCGCCGTAGCCTCCGGGCACGCCGTAGCCGGTGGCGTACGCGGTGGTCAGGCCGGGGACGATGACCGGCTGGCCCACATCGGCCTTGCCGATCACGAACGTCTTGGCCGCCATGTCTCCCACCCGGCGGTGGCCCTTGGTGGTGAAGCCGGTGATCAGCCCGACCAGGGGGAAGATCCAGGGGGCCGCGTCGACGATCCACAGCGTCGAGCGTCCGAGGGCTTTGCCTATGCCGCAGACCTGGCCCTGCTCGTTCACGGAGCGCACGCCCGTGACCGCCTTGCCGGGCGTCAAGCCCTTGAGGCCCTGGAGCAGCCCCCCGATCAGCAGGAAGTACGCCAGGGTCACCAGGGTGGCCACCGCGGCGTCGGTGGTGTCGGTGTAGTAGGCCCGGCCGCCGACCTCGAGGCAGCCGGCCACGTCGTCGCCGTTGTCCATGATCTGGTTGCACGCCTCGCCGTACTCGAGGCCGCCCGGCACCTCCTCGTACAGCGCGAACGGGCTGAGGGGCGTCGGCCCGAAGAACGAGGCCACCAGCGTGAAGAGCAGCAGATCGATGATGAACGCGAGGGTGCGGCGGCCCATGACCGCCGTCGGATCGGTCGACGACACCGCCGGATAGGGGCTGGCGGCCGACGGATACTGGTAGGCGGTCACGGGCGTTCGTTCTAGCACCGCTCACGCATCGTCGTGCCCCGACGACCCCTCATATCGGGTTCGGGGGCCCGGCCGGCGGTCCGTACACTGGACGGCCATGTCCGAGGCCCCCGCTCCTGCACCGTCCGACCTGTTCGACAAGGTCGTCAACCTGTGCAAGCGGCGCGGCTTCGTGTTCCCGTCGGCCGAGATCTACGGCGGCTTCCGCTCCACCTACGACTACGGGCCGGTGGGCGTGTTGCTGCTGCGCAACGTCAAGGACGCGTGGTGGCGCTCGATGGTGCAGCTCCGCCACGACATCGTCGGCCTCGACGCCGCCATCCTGTCGCCTCCCGCCGTGTGGGAGGCGTCGGGCCACCTCAAGAACTTCACCGACCCGCTGGTGGACTGCCGGGTGTGCCGCGAGCGGTTCCGGCTCGACAAGCTCGACGACCCGGAGGTGTGCCCGAACTGCGGGTCGAAGCACAGCTTCACCGAGGCCCGCCAGTTCAACCTCATGTTCAAGACCTACGCCGGCCCCGTGGAGGGCGCGGGCGCCGAGGTCTACCTGCGCCCGGAGACGGCCCAGGGCATGTTCACCAACTTCAAGAACGTCCTGGAGACCTCGCGCAAGCGCCCGCCGTTCGGCATCGCCCAGATCGGCAAGTCGTTCCGCAACGAGATCACGCCCGGCAACTTCGTGTTCCGCACCCGCGAGTTCGAGCAGATGGAGATGGAGTACTTCGTGCCGCCGGACGAGGCGCCGCGCTGGTACGAGTACTGGTGCGCCGAGCGCATGGCCTGGTACCGCGGCCTCGGCATCCCCGAGGACAAGCTGCGGCTGCGGGCGCACGACGAGGACGAGCTGTCGCACTACTCGGCCGGGACCAGCGACGTGGAGTTCCTGTTCCCGTGGGGATGGGACGAGCTCGAGGGCATCGCCAACCGCACCGACTACGACCTGCGCCAGCACGCGGCCCACTCCGGCGAGCGCCTGGAGTACTTCGACCAGGCCGCGGGCGAGCGCTACGTCCCCCATGTCATCGAGCCGGCGGCCGGCGCCACCCGCACCGCCATGGCCTTCCTCATGGCCGCCTACGCCGAGGAGGAGGTGGCCCGGGAGGGCCAGGGCCAGGGCGACGTGCGCACCGTGCTGCGGTTCCATCCCCGCATCGCGCCCTACAAGGTGGCGGTCCTGCCGCTGTCGAAGAAGCCCGAGCTGTCGGCGCCGGCCAACGAGGTGATGGCCCTGCTCCAGCCGCACTACATGTGCGACTACGACGAGACCCAGGCCATCGGCCGCCGCTACCGCCGCCAGGACGAGCTGGGCACGCCGTTCTGCGTCACCATCGACTTCGACACGCTGGCGGACCAGGCGGTGACCGTGCGCGACCGCGACACGATGGCTCAGGACCGGGTGCCGATCGCCGACCTCCTCGATCACCTGCGCCCGCGCCTCGACGTCTGAGCCGGGCCCGCGCCCGCGGGCGCGTGCGGGAACCTTTTCGCCGCCTCGTGCATCACTACCTGTGTGCCGGTGGTGTGCGCTGCGGAACGGACGGAAGGGCCTGCGGTGGCCATGGCGGACGACGACCCTGTGACGAGCGGCGAGGCGGCGGCGGTCCTGGCACCCGCCTCGTTCGAGGAGACCTATCGGCGTCGTACCGGCGCCTGACCCGGATGGCCCACCTGATCGTGGGCTCCAACGAGGTGGCCGAGGAGATCGTGCAGGACGCCTTCGTGGCCGTCTACCCACGCTACGGATCGGTCCAGACCCTGACGCTACCTGCACCGCACGGTGGTGAACGGCTGCCGGGCCTGGATCCGTCGCAAGCAGACCGGTGGCCTGCCGCCAGAGCCGACGCCGCTGGCCCGGCGCCTGAGCTCGACGAGACCTGGGCCGCGCTCGACCGGCTGTCGCCGAGCCAGCGCACCACCGTGGTGCTGCGCTTCTACGGCGACCTCTCCCTGGCCGAGATCGCGGAGCTGACGGGCAGCCGGCTCGGGACGGTCAAGTCGCAGCTCCACCGGGCCCTGGCCCAGCTCAAGGACGTGCTCGCACCATGAACGACGACACCGCCCTCGCCGAGGCGGAGCTGAGCCGGCGCCTGTCGACCTGGCCGGAGACAACCTTGACCCGGACGCCTGGGACCGGATCGTCGAACGGGCCGAGCCGGGGCCGGGCCGCCGTCCCCGGGTCCCCCGACGTGCTGGCTGCTGGCCGTGGCCGCCGCCGCCCTGGCCGTCGTGGGCGTCGGTGCGCTGGTGGCGGGGGCGCAGGGCGGTCGCGACGACGTGGAGATGTCGGACGGCCCTCCGGGGACCAGCACCCCGGGGACCGGCACGGACGACACGTACGGGACGACCGAGGTGCCGAACACGAGCGAGCCCACCACGACCATCCCCCCGGCCACCGCCGGGGCCGAGACCATGGCGGGGACCGCGGCGGCCGCGCTCACACCGGTGACGGGGCCCGCCTGCCCGCCCGCCGGGGACGGCAAGGTATGCGTGGGGGTCGACCGGGGCGATGTCGACGGCGACGGGCGCCTCGACGACGTGGCCATCGCCACGGTGCCGCCCCACGAGTTCGACCTGCTGCCCGTCACCGTCCGCGTGCGCTACGCCACCGGCGACATCGAGGAGGCGACGGTGGACGGTATCCCGTACATGGTCCAGCTGATGGGCGTGACCGACCTCGACGGCGACGGCCGGGAGGAGATCGCCTTCTTCTCCAACGGCGGGGCGCATGGCCGGGACGGCCTGTTCATGGGCACCACCCGCACCGGCCACCTGCATCAGGTCGGGTTCAGCGAGGCGCAGCCGCTGGTCGACGGCGCGGCGCTGTTCTCGGGTGGGTTCGCCTGCCCCGACCTCGACGGCGACGGCCGCAACGAGTTCGTGGTCTCGGGGTCCTACGCCGACCCCGACACCCGTGTGGCCGAGGTCAGCCACCGAGCATACCGCTGGGACGGGGACGTGCTGGTGTCCGAGGGGACGACGAGCGAGCAGGTGTCCTACGACGACGCCGACGGCGACGGGGTCCAGGACTTCCGGGAGATAGGCGGGGCCAGCTGCGGCGACCTCGACGGCCACCTCTGACGGCCCCGGGTCAGCCGGAGGCACGCGGAGCGGCGGCGTCGAGCGCGGCGTCCAGCTCGGCCATGACCTCGGCGGGGGAGCGGTTGGCGTCGACGGAGACCAGCGTGCCGCGCTTGGCATAGTGGTCGAGCAGCGGGGCCGTCTGGTCGTGGTAGACGCGCAGGCGGTGCTCGATGACCTCGGGATCGGCGTCGTCGGCCCGGCCCTCGTCCCGGGCGGCGAGCCGGAGCCGGGCCACGTCGTCGGGGAGGGCGAGGTGGAGCACGACGTCGACGTCGCCCAGCCGGTCGGCCTGGGCCACGGTGCGGGGGAAGCCGTCGAGCACGAAGCCGCCCTCTGCGCCGGCACCCGCCAGCGCCCGGTCGACCACCTCCAGCGTGAGATCGTCGGGCACCAGCTCGCCCTCGTCCAGATAGGGCGCCACCCGGGCGCCGAGGTCGGTGCCGGCGGCCGCCTCCCGGCGCAGCAGGTCGCCGGTCGAGAGGTAGGGGACGCCGAGGCGCTCCGCCAGCCGGGGCCCCTGCGTGCCCTTGCCGGAGCCGGGGGCCCCGAGCAGCACGATCTGCACCACCCCAGCATCACAGACGCGGGCCCGGGTGTCGCCCGTGTGTGTATCTGAGCGGGCCGCGAGCGACTCGTCGAAGGGCAACCCGCCGCACCCGCGTCCCCTGACCCGGAGGCCTGTGAGCAGATCCTGAACGACCCCCAGGTCGATGGCATCGGGAGGTGATCGGAGCCAGCGCCGCGTGCCTCGTCGTCGGTGGGCTCATCGTGGCCGCCGTGTTCTTCCTGGCCGCGGCCGGCGCTGATCTACGTGTTCGGCGTCCTGGGCTGGGTCACCTACGGGATCAGGACGTTCCTGTGGACCGTGCTGTTCGGCGTGCTCACGGTGGCCGGCCTGGTGGTGCTGCTGTCGCTGTTCGACTGAAGCCCTGGGCCGGCGCATCAGGCGTCGTCGCCCGGGCGCCACGACCGGTCGCGCTTGCGCTCGCCGGTCCGGCGCTTGTCGTCCAGGCGGGACTCGCGCGGCGGGACGGCCGGGTGGCCCGCCGGGGCGTGGCCGGGACCGCGGCGCGGTCGATCAGCCGGGCGAGGCGCTCCCGGGCGACGCTGCGGTTGCGCCACTGCGAGCGCGACTCCTCGGCCTTGACCCGGACGACCTCGCCCAGCACCGCCCGGGCCCGGTTGGCTCCCGGGCCCGTCAGCGCGTTGAGGTCGGCGACCAGCACGACCGCCGAGGCGGTCACGTTGCGGTGCTGGCCGCCCGGGCCCGAGCCGCGGGCGAAGCGCTCCTCGATGGCCGCGGCCGGCAGCGTCAGGCCTCGTTCGGTGGTGAGGTCGCGCTCCCCGTCGCCGGCAGCCATGGCTCCAGCCTGCACCCCGGCGACTCAGGGAAGCAGCATCCGGCCCAGGCGGCGACCCGCCACCCGCAGGCCGAACCAGCCCATGGCCACCAGATAGGCCGCGTGCAGCAGCAGGACCGGGGACGGCGGCCGAGCACCAGCGCCCGCTCGATGGCGACCCCCTGGTACAGCGGGCTGATCCGCACGACCCACTCCAGCACGGGCGGGTACTGGTCGAGGGGGAAGAAGGTGGCCGAGAACAGGAACAGCGGGACGATGGCCAGCCCCACGTAGTCGAAGTCGAAGAACGAGCGCATGTAGGTGGTCAGGCCCAACCCTGCGCCGGCGAAGGCGAAGCCGATGAGCGCGGCGCCCGGGATGGACAGCACCGCCCACGGCGACGGCGCCAGGCCCATGGCCCACATGGTCAGGAAGAAGGCGGTGGCCTGGAGCACGCCCCGCAGCAGCGCCCAGGTCAGCTCGCCCCGGGCCACGTCGTCCACCGCCAGGGGGGTGGCCAGCATGCCGTCGTAGGTGTGGGCGTACTTGTACTTGGCGAAGAAGTTGAAGGTCGTGTCGAAGATGCAGCCGTTCATGGCCGCCACCGCCATCATGGCGGGGGCCACGAACTGGTCGTAGTCGACCAGCGTGCCGTCGGGCCCGGGGAGCTGGCCCACCAGCGCCCCCACCCCGATCCCGATGGAGAACAGGTAGAAGGCCGGCTCGAAGAACCCGCTGATGAAGGCCGGCCACGCCCGCAGGTAGGTGCGGGTGTTGCGCTCGACGACCCGCATGGCGCCGGCGGCTGCCCATGAGGGCGAGCGCGCGGTCACGCCGCCAGCTTCTCCCGGAACGCCCGCGACGCCGTACCAGCACCCGCCGGCCACGCACGCGGCGAGGAACGCGATGTTGACCAGCGCGCCGCCGAGGCTCAGCGACCCGGTGGTGGCGCCCCGGCACAGCTCGACCGCATGCCACAGGGGGGTGATGCGGGCGACCGGTTCGAGCCAGTCGGGCAGCTGGTCGACCGGGAAGAACGTGCCCGAGAACAGGAACATGGGCACGACCACCAGCCGGAACACGATGGGGAAGGGGATGTCGGTGTCCTGGGCGGCCGAGTAGGCGCACACCGGCGCGGCGAAGGCGACGGCGCCCAGGGTGGCGGCGGGGATGGCCAGGACGCCCCACGGGGACGGGACCGCGCCCAGCAGCGCGGCCACCACCATGAACAGCGTGCAGTTGAACATGATGCGCAGGCCGATCCAGGCGACGTAGCCGCCGTACACCTGGCCCGGGGTGAGGGGGGTGGCGGCGGCCGCGTGGAACGTCCGCATCCACTTGAGGCCGACCATGACCGGCCACAGCGAGTCGCCCGCGGCGGACTGCAGGGCGGTGGCGGCCAGGATGCCGGGCGCCACGAACACCAGGTACTCGAGCCCGTCCACGGAGCGCTGGTTGTCGTCGACCAGGGTGCCGAGCCCCATGCCCAGGGCCCCGAGGAACAGCACCGGGATCAGCACGCCGGACAGCACCGCGGTGTGCCAGAACCGCCGCCACAGCCTCAGCTCCCGCTCGGTGACCCTCAGCAGGGGCACGGCGTCGGCCAGCGACGCGAACGTGTCACTCATCGAGGGTGCGCCCGGTGAGGAGGAGGAAGACGTCCTCCAGCGTGCTGCGCCGGACCAGCACCGAGTCCGGGTGGATGCCGGCCGCGCTGAGCCGGGCCGCGGTCTCGTCGCCGTGGCCGGCGTAGATCGAGGACCCGGTCGCCGAGCGGCTCGATGCGCTCGCCGTAGCCGTCGCCGTTGAGGCGGGACAGCACGTCTTCCTGGCGCTCGGCCGTGGCGAAGCGGAGCTCGACCACCTCGCGGGTCGAGTAGCGCTCGATCAGCTGGCGGGGCGACCCCTCGGCCACGATGCGACCCTCGTCCATGATGACCAGGCGGTCGCAGAGCTGTTCGGCTTCGTCCATGTAGTGGGTGGTGAGCACGAGGGTGACGCCCTCGCGCTTGAGCCGGTACAGGCGCTCCCACAGCAGGTGCCGGGCCTGGGGGTCGAGCCCGGTGGTGGGCTCGTCGAGCAGCACCAGGTCGGGCCGGTTGATGAGGGCCCGGGCGATGGTGAGCCGGCGCTTCATGCCGCCCGAGAGGGGGTCGACCCGGGAGTCGCGGCGCTCGTCGAGGCGGGCGAACGCCAGCAGCTCGGCCGCCCGCTCCCGGATCTCGGCGAGCGGGCAGGCCGAAGTAGCGCCCGTAGACGACAAGGTTGTCCCATACCGTCAGCTCGGTGTCGAGGTTGTCCTCCTGGGGGACCACGCCCAGGCGGGCGCGGATGGCCGGGCCGTCCTGGCCGAGGGTCCATGCCGAGCACCGACAGCGCGCCGTCGGTGATGGGCGAGACGCAGGCGATCATCCGCATGATCGTGGTCTTGCCCGCGCCGTTGGGCCCGAGGAAGCCGAACACCTCGCCCCGCCGCACCCCGAAGTCGACGCCGTCGACCGCCAGCTGGTCGCCGAACCGCTTGGTCAGCGCCTTGGCGCGCACCAGCAGCGAGTCGTCGGTCGCTCGGCACCTCCTAGGGAGGGCGTCGTCGGGCAGGGACATCGCTACGAACTTACCGATGGCGTGTGACAGTCCCGGCTCCGATTTCGGTGCACCAAAGCTCCGCCCCGCGTTCACCTCACGTTCAAGCGGACCACATCTGCGGGTCGCCCGCCGTGGTTACGTTTGCGGCCGCAACCACCGAGTGCGCGGGAGGAACCCATGAGCACCGTCGATCGACGCACGTTTCTGAAGTCGGCCGCCGCCGGGGCCGGAGGCCTGGCCCTGGCCGGCCCCTTGCAGGCGTTCGCCGCCCAGCCCGCCGGGGCCGCCCCGACCACGGAACCCGCCCTGTCGTACGGGCCGCTCGCCCCGGCGGTCGACCAGACCACCGGCCAGGAGCTCCTCGCCCTGCCCGCCGGCTTCCGGTACTGGTCGTTCGCCGAGGTCGGGACCCCGATGCGGGACGGCCTGCTGACCCCGCCGTCGCACGACGGCATGGCCGCCTTCGCCCACCGCCGCAAGATCCGGCTGGTGCGCAACCACGAGGTCCGGGGCGCGGCCCCCGCCTTCGGGCCGCCCGGCCCCAGCTACGACCCCAACTCCGGGGGCGGCAACACCATCGTCGAGTTCGACCCCCGCAACCCCGGCCACCCGGTGAGCTGGGGCGTCCTGTCCGGCACCAACACCAACTGCGCCGGCGGCGCGACGCCCTGGGGCTCGTGGCTGACCTGCGAGGAGACCGTCGAGATCCAGGGCCAGCCCCACGGCTTCGTCTACGAGTCGCCGTCGACGTCCGAGGGCTTCGTCCAGGCCACCCCGCTGACCCAGCTCGGCCACTTCGTGCACGAGGCCGTGGCGGTCGAGCCCAACACCGGCATCATCTACCTGACCGAGGACGCGGGCGGCACGTCGGGCTTCTACCGCCACGTGCCGGTGGACAAGCGTGCGCCGCTCGCCCCCGGCGGCCAGCTCCAGATGCTCAAGGTGATCGGGATGCCCAACTTCAACCTGGGCGCGGGCTTCATCGCCGGCACCCGGTTCGAGGTCGAGTGGGTCGACATCGCCAACCCGAACCCGAACCTGCCCGCCGACGCCACCGTGTTCCAGCAGGGCGCGGCGCTGGGCGGCGCCGCCTTCCGCCGCCTGGAGGGGGCGACCTGGGCTCCGCGGGACAAGGCCATCTACTTCAACTCCACCGACGGCGGCACGGCCGCGGCCGGCCAGGTGTGGGCGTGGTTCCGTCTGCGGGGCAAGGAGTTCGTCGAGCTGGTGTACGAGTCGCCCTCAGCCGACCTGCTGCTCAAGCCGGACAACATCACCGTCAGCCCCCATGGCGGCATCCTGCTGTGCGAGGACCCGGACCGGGCCCGCCAGTCGTTCCTGAGAGGCTTCAACGACGAGGGGCAGCTCTTCGACCTGGCGGCCAACATCCGCCCCGGGACCATTCCCGGTACGACAACCCCGATGTCTTTCGATGAGTTCGCGGGTGCGACGTTCTACGGCGACTGGCTGTTCGTGAACATCCAGACCCCCGGAGTCACGTTCGCCATCACCGGCCCCTGGGACACCGGCCCCCTGGGGTAGCAGGCAGGGAACATCCCGGCACCCCGGGAGGTGACCCGGGCCGCGCGCACCGCGGCGGCGCGCGGCCCGGGGAACAACCGGGGGGATGCCCGGTCCCCGCAGGACGGGCTCGTTCACCATCCGGACAGGCATCCAGGCGGATGGACCTGCGGAGGTGAACCCCCAAATGACTTCCTACCGATACGGCGGCATCGGTCTCACGGCGGCGATCGCGATGGTGGTGGCGCTCGGCGCGTGTGGCGGTGGCGGCGACGACGAACAACAGACGGCCGACCAACAGGTCGAAGACCTGCTCGACGATCTGGATGAGGACTTCGAGGACTCGACGGACACGACGGTCGAGGAGGAGGCCGAGGCCCCGCCGAGCCCGTGGTGGTCGACCTCGACCTGCCCCGCTCGGCGGACTACGCCCAGGCCACCTGGACTGTCGACGAGGTCTCGTACCAGGGACCGGGCGTGGACGAGTTCGGCGTGGACATCGCCCCCCAGGCGATCGTCGACTTCACCGTGGCCAACACCGGCGAGGGCGGCACGACCAGACGGTCTACGAAGCTGCTGTCGCTGCTCGACGGCGACGGGGGTGATCGCGGGCGACTACGACACAATCGAGCGGACACGGTCGTGTTCGGCGGCGAGGGCGACTTCGAGGCGACGTTCCCGCTGGACGAGGAGGCGACCGAGGACGACCTGGCCGACTACACGTTCCAGGTCGGCGAGCAGGGCAAGGAGCCGGCACCCATCCCGTTCGCCGGCACCATGGCCGAGCCGGCCTACCCGATCATGCTGACCATGCCGGCGTCGGCGCCAGGCGAGGTCATCGGCGGACCGGCCACGGTGACCAACATCCGCGGCTCCGTCAGCCTCGACTACGCGGGCAGCGGGCGGACGAGGGCATGCGCTTCATCACGCGACGGTCGACTCGTGGGCGGCTCGGGACACCAGGGCACTTCATGGGCTCCGAGTGGGACCTGCGCCTGTCCGTCGAGGGCATCGAGATGGAGGGGGCATACCCATCCGCTGAGGTCACGTCGGAGAACATCCCCGAGGGAGCCACGGGCACCGGGACCTGGGTGTTCATCACCCCGGACACCGGCAAGAACGCGGCGTTGCACTTCGGCGGGGACTCCCCGCCGAACAACCCGCCGGGCCCGTTCACGCTCCCCGAGCTTCCCTGAGCCGATCTCCCCGGCCCCGAGGCGTCCGTCCGTGTCAACGGCGACACGGATGGACGCCGGTGGCGCGTCCGGGCGCCGGTAACCTGCGGCGATGGGCTCACCCACGCGTGGCTTCTTCGGCCGGGGACGGCGCCCGCCGGGTGACCGGCTCCCGCCCGGCCAGTACGACACGGGGGCCGACTGGCCGGTGCTGAGCGCGGAGGTCACGCCCCACCTCGACACCGCCACCTGGACCTTCACCGTGGACGGCCTGGTCGAGCGGCCCACCACGTGGACCTGGGACGAGATCCACGCGCTGGCGCCGGCGGCGTTCTCGGGTGACATCCACTGCGTGACCACCTGGTCCAAGCTCGACGTCCACTTCGGTGGGGTGTCGGTCGACACGCTGCTGGACATCGCCCGCCCGCTCCCCGAGGCGCGCTTCGTGATGGCCCGCTCGCACACCGGCTACACCACCAACCTGCCCCTGGCCGACGTCACGGGAGGCAAGGCCTGGGTGGCCTGGGACTACGAGGGCGGCCCGCTGCCGGCCGAGCACGGCGGCCCCGCCCGGCTGCTCGTGCCGCACCTCTACTTCTGGAAGAGCGCCAAGTGGGTCTCGGGGCTCATGCTGCTCGCCGAGGACACGCCGGGCTTCTGGGAGCGCAACGGCTACCACGACCGGGGCGATCCCTGGCTCGAGCAGCGGTACCAGGGTGACTGACGCCTCTGCCGGGCCACCGCCTGGCAGACGGCGATCGTGGTCGAAGTCCGCGGCGAGACCGAGCGGGTCAAGACGTTCCGCCTGGCGCTGGAGCGCCCCACCCCGTTCCGGGCGGGCCAGCACTACGTGGTGCGCCTCACGGCCCCGGACGGGTACACGGCCTCGCGCTCGTACTCGGTCGCATCCGCCCCGGACGGGTCGGGCGAGATCGAGCTCACGGTGGAGCGCCTGGCCGACGGCGAGGTCTCGGGCTACCTGCACGAGGTGGTGGAGCTGGGTGACCGGCTGGAGGTGCGCGGGCCCATCGGCGGGTGGTTCGTGTGGGACGGCGAGGCGCCCGCCCTGCTGGTAGGGGGCGGGTCGGGCGTGGTGCCGCTCATGTCGATGCTGCGCCTCGCCCGGCAGCTGGACCGCTCCTACCTGGTGCGGCTGGTCGTATCGGTGCGCTCGCCGGCGGACCTCTTCTACGCGGACGAGCTGCCCGGCCCCGAGGTCAGCGTCGTCTACACCCGGGAGGCGCCTCCGGGCGAGGCCCGGCCCCCGGGCCGCCTGGCGGTCGCCGACCTGCTCCCCGCGCTCGATCCCGCCGGCACCGCGTACGTGTGCGGGTCCACGGGGTTCGCCGAGGCGGCCAGCCGGCTGCTGGTCGACGCCGGCGTGCCGGTCGGGCGCATTCGCGTCGAGCGCTTCGGTCCCACCGGGTAGGGGGGGCGTAGGCTCGCAACGTGCCGTACGTCTACGCCTTCGATCACCGCCATCCACGGCCGCCGATGGACATGAAGGACCTCCTGGGCGGCAAGGGCGCCAACCTGGCCGAGATGACCTCGGTCCTCGAGCTGCCCGTGCCCCCGGGGTTCACGATCACCACCGACGCCTGCCGCGACCACATGCGGTCCGGCTGGCCCAAGGGCCTCACCGACGAGGTGGCCCGCCATGTCGGCCGGGTGGAGAAGACCATGAAGCGCCGCCTGGGCGACCCATCCGACCCGCTGCTGGTCAGCGTGCGCTCGGGCGCCAAGTTCTCCATGCCCGGGATGATGGACACCGTCCTCAACCTCGGCCTCAACGACCGCAGCGTGAAGGGCCTGGCCCTGGTCACCTCGGACGAGCGCTTCGCCTACGACTCGTACCGCCGCTTCATCGCCCTCTACTCGCGCATCGTGCTGCGCCTGGACGGCGAGGAGTTCGACGCCGAGCTGGACCGGGCCAAGCGCAACGCCAAGGTCGACAGCGACGCGGCCCTGCCCGCCGAGGCCCTGCGCGACCTCTGCGTCATCTACAAGAAGCACGTCAAGGCGCGGACCGGCCGGGCCTTCCCCCAGGACCCCCAGCGCCAGCTCCGGGGCGCCATCGAGGCCGTGTTCGCCTCGTGGGACAGCCCCCGGGCCCGGGCCTACCGCGACCGGGAGAAGATCCGCACGACCTGGGCACCGCGGTGAACGTCCAGGTCATGGTGTTCGGCAACCGCGACGACACCTCGGGGACCGGGGTGGGCTTCACCCGCAACGCGGCCACCGGCGAGGACCGGCCCTACGGGGACTTCCTGGTCAACGCCCAGGGCGAGGACGTGGTGGCCGGCATCCGCAACACCCTCAACATCGACGACCTGGGCGAGCACTTCCCCGGGGTCAAGGACGAGCTGCTGGCCATCTTCGCCAAGCTCGAAGCCCACTACCGGGACATGTGCGACACCGAGTTCACCATCGAGCAGGGCAAGCTCTGGATGCTGCAGACCCGGGTGGGCAAGCGCACGGGGCGCGCCGCCCTGCGCATGGCGGTCGACATGACCAACCAGCGCCGCCGCGGCTGGAAGATCTCTCGCCAGGACGCGCTGCTGCGCATCACCGAGGACCACGTCGAGCAGGTCCTCCACCCCCAGTTCGCCTCGTCCGACATGAAGGTCATCGCCACCGGCCTCGCCGCCTCGCCGGGCGCCGCGGTGGGGCAGGCCTACTTCACCGCCGACGACGCAGCCGAGGCCGCGGCCGCGGGCGCCAAGGTGATCCTGGTCCGCAACGAGACCTCGCCCGAGGACGTGCACGGCATGCAGGCGTCCGAGGGCATCCTCACGTCCCGGGGCGGGCTGGTCAGCCACGCCGCGGTGGTGGCCCGGGGCTGGGGGATCCCCGCGGTGGTGGGCGCCGAGAGCGTGAAGATCGCCGGCCGGTCCTTCACCGCCGGCGGCGTCACCGTGAACGAGGGCGACGTCATCTCCCTCGACGGCAGCACGGGCCAGGTGGTGCTGGGCGAGGTCGAGCTGTCCTCGTCGGACGCGCCCCCCGAGCTGGAGACGCTGCTCGGCTGGGCCGACACCATCCGCCACGGCCGGAACCCGCGGCGCGCCCGCCTGGCCGTGCGGGCCAACGCGGACACCGGGGCCGATGCCGCCAACGCCCGCTCGCTGGGCGCCGAGGGCATCGGCCTGTGCCGTACCGAGCACATGTTCCTGGGCGACGACCGGCTGCCCATCGTGCGGGAGATGATCCTGGCCGACACGCCCGACGAGGAGGCCGCCGCGCTGGAGAAGCTGCGGGCCGCCCAGCGCGAGGACTTCGTCGAGATCCTGGAGGCGATGGACGGACTGCCGGTGACGGTCCGGCTGCTGGACCCGCCGCTGCACGGTTCCTGCCCAGCGTGGAGGAGCTCCAGGTCAAGGAGGCGACGGGCTCGCTCAGCAAGGAGGAGAAGGAGCTGCTGGGCGCCGCCCGCCTGTGGCGGGAGCAAAACCCCATGCTCGGCACCCGCGGCGTGCGCCTCGGGGTCATCAAGCCCGGCCTCTACGCCATGCAGGTGCGGGCGCTCATGGAGGCGGCGCTGGACCGGGCCAAGGCCGGGGGCAAGCCGGTGATCGAGATCATGATCCCGCTGACGGTGAGCCGGGAGGAGATGGTCGAGGCCCGCGGCTGGGTCACCGAGGCCATCTCGCAGGCCCTGAAGGGGTCCCGGCGGCGCCTCGACGTCACCATCGGCACCATGATCGAGACGCCCCGGGCCGCCCTGCGGGCCGACGAGATCGCCGAGGTGGCCGACTTCTTCAGCTTCGGCACCAACGACCTGACCCAGATGACGTTCGGCTTCTCCCGCGACGACGTCGAGTCCCGGCTGATGCCCGCGTACCTGGAGCCGGCCTGCTGCGCCGCAACCCGTTCGAGACGGTGGACATCGGGGGCGTGGCGCGGTGGTGGAGATCGCGGTCGAGCGGGGCCGGGCCACCAACCGCAAGCTCAAGCTGGGCGTGTGCGGCGAGCACGGCGGCGACCCCGCATCGATCGGCTTCTTCCAGAAGGTCGGGCTGGACTACGTGTCGTGCTCGCCGTTCCGGGTCCCGGTGGCCCGGCTGGCGTCGGCTCAGGCCATCGTGGGCACCGCCGGGTCCGACACCCGCTGAGCCCGCCGCGGGAGGCCGCGTCCCCCGAGGTTCGGACATCCGCGCGCGGATCGTTACACTGCACCCGAACCGGAGGGGAGTAGCCCCCGATGTGATCATCGTCATCACGGCCCTGGGCCCGGTGATCACAGCCCCCGTGGCGGGCGAGACCTTCGGCTGGAAGTCCTGAGTGGCATACAGCCGGAGGTAACTGGTGCTCGCATCTCTCGCCGTTGTGGCGTCCGAGTCTTCGTCGGACGGCGACTTCGCGAGCTTCCACGTCCCACTGTGGGCCTGGTTCGCGTTCCTGGCGTTCATCACCGTGCTGCTGATCGGCGACCTGCTGATCGTTCACCGCAACCCGCCGACACGCCCACCACGAAGGAGGCGGCCATCGAGTCGGCGGTGTGGATCGGCATCGGCGTGGCCTTCACGGGGGTCATGTTCTTCTGGCACGGCAGCCAGGCCGCCACCGAGTACATCTCCGGCTACCTGATCGAGAAGAGCCTCAGCGTCGACAACGTGTTCGTGTGGGCGCTGATCATGAGCTACTTCGCCGTGCCCAGCACGCCTATCAGTTCCGGGTTCTGTTCTGGGGCATCTTCGGCGCCCTGGTGCTGCGCTTCATGTTCATCTGGGCGGGCGTGGCGCTGC
>CAWDIO010000015.1:0-152930 GCA_963802385.1 uncultured Acidimicrobiales bacterium
TTTATGTGGCACGGCCGCAGTTGCACACGGCACGCGAGATTGGCGACACGTTGCTGCGCCTGGGGCAACGTGCCCACGACCCAGCGTTTGCGGTCATCGCCCACTATGCCCTCGGGTGGACGTGGGGCTGCCTTGGCGCGTTGCCTGCTGCCCGCATGCACCTGGAGGAATGCATTGCACGCTACACGCCAGACCAGCGCCGTGCGCTGGTGTTCCGCATTGGTCAGGATCCGGGTGTTGCCTGCCGAGCCTATACCGCTCTGATCCTCTGGTTACTGGGGTACCCGGAGCAAGCCCTCGCCCGCCTCCACGAGGCCCTGGCCTTGGCCCACGAGCTGTCACATCCCTATAGTTTGGCATTTGCGCGGTCGATGGCGGCTTGGGTCTCTCAGTGGCGCCGAGACGTGTCAGCCGTGCACACGCAGGCAGAGGCCGTCGTCGTGCTCGCGACTGAGCAGAGATTTTCACTCTGGGCGGCCGCGGGGACGATCTTGCGTGGGTGGGCACTGGCCATGCAGGCTCAGGACGAGGACAGGATAGCCCGGGTCCGCCAGGGTATCGCCGCCCGTCGGGCCGCCGGGGGTAGCGGTGAACATTCCATACTTTTGCACCGTGATGGCGGAAGTCTGTGACCAACTGGGCTACCCGGAAGACGGCCTCCAGGCCCTGGCCGAAGCCCGCACCCTAGTGGAGCAGCATGAGGAACGCTACTGGGAAGCAGAAATCCATCGCCTGCGGGGCGTCTTGCTCCTGCGACAGCCGGGGACGCCGCAGGCAGAGGCAGAAGCCTGGTTGCAGCGGGCCCTGGACGTCGCCCGCCGCCAGGAGGCCAAATCGCTGGAGCTGCGGGCCGCCATGAGCCTCAGTCGCCTCTGGCAGCAGCAGGGTAAGCAGGCTGAAGCACGAGCGCTGCTGGCGCCGATCTATGGCTGGTTCACCGAAGGGTTCGACACCGCCGACCTCCAGGAGGCCAGGGCGCTGCTGGAGAAACTCGGAGAGGGGAAGACACTGTGACCTTTGAGAACGTGCTCCGCAGTCCAGTTGAAACTACAAGGCTGGCACCATTTGACAGTGCCCCTGGATGCTTGTACGCTATGGCCTATGGAATTGGAACGCGCTCAGGAATCATTACAAGCTGCTGAGCTGTGTTTACAGGCAGGTTGGGTGAATTCTGCTGTCAGCCGAGCCTATTATGCCATGTTCCAGGCGGCACAGGTTGCCCTTGAAATCGCCGGCTTCACACGCATGGTATGGAGTCATCCTGGTTTGCAGGCAACATTCACCACGGAGCTTATCCATCGCCGCAAAATCTACCCAGCCACCTTTCGCGATTACCTCGCTTCTGGGATTGTTGTGCGGCAGGCAGCAGATTATGGTCGGGCGGGGGTGAGCCAAAAAATTGCCCAGCGTATGGTCCGCAGAGCAGCGATGTTTGTGGCTGCAGTCGAGGAGAGAAGGCAGCAATGAGACGTCAGACGAAACAAGACAATTCCCGCGTCCTTCTCGACAGAGCGCTGACCACTCTCACCCTCTATGCGAAAGAACTCTGCCCTGAGGCAGCGGTCGAGGCCAATACTATCCAATATGAAGATGAGGATGGTCGTGTAGAAGTCTTTCCCCCCCCTACGCTCTCAGAGTCAGAAGAAGAACGCCTTGAGCATGCCCTCGCCGAACGCTCGGCGGAGATTTTTGCCCAGACAGGACTCTACATTCCCTGTGCCGTTCTTGACGTGACTGCCCGCTAGTACGGGGTGCTGCAGCAAGCGGAGCAACAGCCGTGATGTTGAGATTTGCAAGCAAGCGATGATGACGCTTGGGTAATCTATGAAGCTCCTTGAGGTCTGTGACGTGACCAAGCGCTTCGGTGGGCTGCTGGCACTGCATCAGGTGCACTGCAGCATCGAGCAGGGCCAGATTACCGGGCTCATCGGTCCGAATGGGGCAGGGAAAACGACCCTGTTCAATCTCATTGCCGGGGAGTTTGCTCCCGACCAGGGGAGTATCCTCTTGCATGGCAAACCAATTCACCGGCTGCCCAGTAACGCCATCTGCAAACGCGGCATTGCCCGGACCTTTCAAATGGTCCGCCCGTTTCTGAACCTCACTACCCTGCGCAATGTGGTTATGGCAGCGTCCTTTGGACGTACGCCCACCACATCACTCCACGAGGCCGAAGCTATCGCCTGGCACTGGCTGGAGTTCATGGGCCTGGCCGACAAAGCCTACGTCCTGGCCCGGAGTTTGCCTTTGGGCGAACGCAAACGGCTGGAAATGGCCCGCGCCCTGGCCACCCAGCCGCAACTACTCCTGCTCGACGAAGCCATTGCCGGACTCAATCCCACCGAAGTGAGTCAGATTATGGACCTCATCCGCGCGGTGCAGGGCACGGGCGTGACGATTTTCCTCATCGAGCACGTCATGAAGGCTATCCTGGGGCTCTCCGATAAAGTCATTGTGCTTAACCACGGCGAGAAAATCGCCGAGGGCCCGCCGCAGGATGTGGCCAGCGATCCTCAGGTCATCGCCGCCTATCTGGGCCAGAAACGCCTGGCGTAGGAGACATATTCGTAGTGTTACACGTGCAACATCTGGAGGTCTTTTACAGTGATGTGCAGGCGTTGTGGGATGTCTCGCTGCAGGTCAATGAGGGAGAGATTGTCACCCTGCTGGGTTCGAATGGCGCTGGCAAGACCACCACCCTGCATGCCATATCGGGTCTGTTGCGACCGCGCCAGGGCAGCATCACGTTTCAGGGCCAGGAGCTGCACCGCGCGTCGCCCCAGGGCATCGTCGAAGCCGGTCTCATTCACATTGCCGAGGGCCGCGAGCTGTTCCCCCACATGACCGTGCTGGAGAATCTTGAGCTAGGCGCCTTCCCGAAGCGCGCCCGCCGGTTACGCCGCCAGAGCCTGATCTACGTCATGGACCTGTTTCCACGCCTGCGTGAACGTCAGCACCAGGTGGCCGGCACGCTGAGCGGTGGTGAACAGCAAATGCTCGCCATTGGCCGGGGGCTGATGGCACGGCCCCGCCTGCTCATGCTCGATGAGCCTTCGCTCGGCCTGGCACCGCTCATGGTGGCTGAGCTGTTTGCGTGTATTCGGCGTATTCATGCCGAGCAGGTGACCATTTTGCTGGTGGAACAAAACGTCCACCAGGCCCTGGACATCGCCGACCGCGCCTATGTCCTGGAAAACGGCCGCACCGTGCGCACTGGCACTGCCGCAGAGCTGCTGGCCGATGACACCATCCAGGCAGCCTACCTGGGGCTATAGGGGCGAGAGGATTACTGGGCGACATGGGCGCCCTGGCGCTGGGTCTCGGCACGCGCCAGAAAGGCCTGGGCGCGTGGATCAACCAGTATGTGCTCTGGCTTGAGCGGCGTGTGGAGCACCAGCCCCTCCAAACTGCGGCAGCGACTCAACGCCACGTAGGCTTGCCCAGGCGCAAAGGTGCCACGGCCAACATCAATCACTACGGCATCGAACGTCTTCCCTTGCGCCTTGTGAATGGTCACGGCCCAGGCCAACCGCAGCGGATATTGCGTAAAGGCACCGACGACCTCCGAGACAATGCGTTGTGCGGTGTCGTCCCACACAAAGCGGATCGCTTCCCAGGTGTAGGGTGAGATCGTGCCGCTATAGCCGTTGTCCAGCGTCACCCGGATCGTCACCATTCCCGCCTCTTCGGCGATCGTGGCGATGTATCCCAGGGTCCCATTCACCCACTGTCCACGCGGCTCATTGTTCAGCATCATGACACGGGCTCCGGCCTTGATGGTGAGGGCTTCCTCGGTGGGTAACTGGGGACGATGAAACGTGCCGGTGATCGTGCCGGTGAAGGTGTATGGTTTGTGGCGAATCTGGGCTAAATGGTGGGCGTTGATGCGCTCCGCCATGGCATTCGTGGTTACCAGGGTGACCGCTTGCGCCCGGTCACCTGCTGCGACATCGACGCAATACCGCGCGTTGAGTGTGGCTAGCTGCCGCTGCTCCACATTGCCTGTGCGGACGGCATCGAGCAGGGTGACAAACGTGGCGTCCTGCTGGCGATACACCTTGGTGAGCTGGAGCACTGTATAGGGTGTGGTACGCAAGACATGGGCATCAAAGAAATAGGGGCTGGCATAGTGGGTGGTAAACAGCGACTCTTCCTCAGGCAGCACCACCGGTGGCAGTTGATAGAGGTCCCCAATGAAGAGCAGTTGCACACCACCAAAGGGTGCGCCAGCGCGGGGGCCATTGACACGTAAAAACTGGTCAATACAGTCGAGGAGGTCGGCGCGGACCATGCTGATTTCATCGATGATGAGCGCCTGCAGATTGCGATAGAGCTGTTTTTTTCTCAAGGCCCGGCGTCGCGCTTTCTCTGGTGTGATATCCGGGCCAAACCCAAAGAAGGCATGGATGGTCTGGCCGTGGACATTGACTGCCGCGACGCCCGTGGGGGCGAGCACGACCAGGCGCTTCCGGGTCGTGGTGCGGAAATGCTGCAGCAGCGTGGACTTCCCCGTCCCCGCCCGTCCGGTGAGAAAGACGTGCTGCCGCGTGTGTTCCCAGAGCTGTAAGACAGCCTGTGCTTCTGGGGTGAGTTCAATGGTGGGGCTGGCTGTCCGGGCGTGGGAGGCTGATTGCTGCGCCGGCGAGGGAGCTCGTGCCATAGGAAGGTCCTCTGCTACAGTAAGGTTCTCGACAACATGGACGCCAGACGCTGGGGCCACACCCCTCACACGAAGGCGGCAATCGTCAGCATGACCGCGATGATCGCGCCGATGGCCAGCTTGAGCCACCGTGCCCCAGAACTGCCCAATGGCCGCCCCACGGCCCGCCGCGAGGCTCTGGAACAGCTTACGTCCGGCCCACAGGTTCCCGACTAGCGCGCCGACAAAGGCCCCGAGGCACGCACCCAGCAAGGGCCCCACGAGCGGCACCGGCAGCGCTATACCCATGAGCCCACCGACGATACTACCGGCGAGTGCCAGGACTGCACCCCGTGTGGTGCCACCGGTGCGCCGTGACCCCGCCGCACCCAGCACGAATCGAGCACTTCCCCGAGCACGGCCAGGCCCACCGCCACCCCGAGTACGGTCCAGCTTACCATGAACTGGTCTGGCTGCCACCACTTCAGCAGCACCGGGAACAGGATCATCAGCCATGTCCCCGGCAGGCCAAACAGAATACCGATCCAGCACAGCAGGTTCACCAGGGTGAGCACTACGGCGTATACGTAGACCATCACAGGGACCTTGTGGCTGTACAGCAGTACAGCCCTCTACAAGCCCTTATACCTCAAAAAGCCACGACTTCGACTTGCAGGCCTTTCTCCCTGGCCTCCTGGGTGATCTGTTCCAGCTTCTGTGCCGTGTGGTGCTCAATCCACGCTTCTCCACACTGCGCACATACCGTCGCTGGCACATTACGCACCAGGATCACTCCACTACCCAAATCAACACTGTAGGTTGTCTTGCCAGGTTGCTTGCGGCCACCACAGAGAGGACAACGCTCTGATACCACCTGTTTCATGGGGATTTCCTTGTGCGGTAGTCAGGCTCAAAATGCTGAGATCAGGCTCATAAGCAGTAATAATATACGCCCACTGAGACTGGGCATCTAGGCGGCGACAACATGTAGAGGCTTGCCCTCGACCCAACCCAAAAATAAGGCACTGGGATAGGGCGCATCCTCGGGATAGTCTTCGATACGGCTCCTGCTCGGAGCACCTCCAAAACAGCAGCCTGCCTGATCCCACGCTCAGCCAAACGCTGGAGAACGTGTTGACGCCATTCAAACCGCCCTACAGACAGCGCCTGCCGTAGCTCATCCTGGTTCAAAGATTTTCTGCAGCCATCTACCCACAGTTTCTTCTGAAGCAACACACATACGTTTATAGCTCTACCCCTCCTGCACCAGCCCCCAGCGGCGCAGGCGCGTATAGACCGGGGGTAGGCGCACTAGACCACCGGGCATGAAGAGACCGACCAGCGCCAGCACCAGGCCGAGCGAGGCCAGGCGCAGCACGCCGAACTGAGTCCACACCACTTCCTGCACCAACGATAGAAAAACCACGCCAACTACTGGGCCAATGAGCAGGCCCGAACCGCCCAGGATGGCCATGGTAATGGGCATGAGCGCCGTCTCCAGGCCAAACATTTCGCCTGGATTGATGTATAAACGGTCGCTCAGATAGATGGGGCCCAGAGCAGCGGCCGGGAGGGCGCTGACTACCAGCGCCGCGCACTTGTACCAGGACACCGACACCCCAAAAGCTCGCGCCACCTGCTCGTCCTCGCGCACACTGACCAGGCCCAGGCCAAACCTGGAGCGACTCACGAGCCACACGGTCAGGAAGGTACAGGCGGCCAGGCCAAGGTTAAGAAAGTACGATAGCGTGAGATTTTCGGGCCAGACGACCGACAGACCACCGGAACCCCCCGTGAGGCCAGACAGGGTCAGGGCCAGCTCTTCGCACAGCTTGAGCAGGCCAAAGGTGGCCAGGGAGTAGTACGGCCCCCGCAGGCGAAAGAAAGGATAGCTGATCAGGGCCGCAAACAGCGCCGTCACGAGGACCGCAGCGCCCCCGGCCAGCAGCACCGACACGCCGGCCCGGACGCAAATGCCGAAGGCATACGCGCCGATACCAAAAAACGCCGCATGGCCCAGATTGATGTACCCTGTGTAGCCCCCCACAATGTCAAAGCTCAGCGCCAGCACCAGGTTGCGACAGGCATTGATGACAATGCGTCCAACATAACCGCTGGTGAGCCATGGGAGCACAACCAGCACCAGGGGTACGGCGAGCACGAGCAGCCAGCGGGGCCAGCAGGACGATGGGGCAGTTGGGATAGGCATGCCGGCCTCGCGGTTACGTCTGGGTGCGCCCGAACAGGCCCTGCGGACGCACGAGCAACACCACCACCAGCATCAAAAAAGCTACCGTCTCCTGCCAGTGGGGGTTCAGTAGGTAGCCCGTAAATACCTCGGTCAACCCGAGAATCACACCCCCGACCAGAGAGCCAAACAGGCTGCCGAGCCCGCCCAGGACAATGATACAGAGATAGCGCAAGGTCAGGGGCAGACCGATGAAGGGATTGATGCTGTAGAGTAGCAGGTAGAAGACCCCGGCCACCGCTGCCAGCATCGTCCCCAGGCCGCAGGTGAGGAGGCCGACGTGGGCTGTGTTGACCCCGACCAGCAGCGCTCCTCGGCGGTTCTGGGTCACTGCCCGCAGGGCTTTGCCGAGATAAGTACGGATAAGGAACTGGTGCACCACCAGCGTAATGCCCACAATACAGCCCAGCGCCAGCAGGCGCACGGACGAAATGACGATGGTCCCCTGCCCCAGGATGATGGGCGGCAGGCTATAGTACAGCCCCTTCTCCTCCCCGCCCCACAGCACCCGTGCGATGTCCTCGATGCATAGCGATAGCCCCAGCGTCACCAGGACCGAGGCCGTGAGTTGCTCGTGCCCGGTCTTCTCGACCACAGAGCGCAGCAGGCCGCGCTCGAAGACCACTCCGAGGATGAAAAACAGCGGCATCAGTAGCAGAATGGCGGCAAATGGATCGACCCCAAGGCTATGGCTGAGGAGGAAACACACCAGGGCCCCAAGCATGAGAAACTCCCCATGCGCCAGGTTGAGAATATTGCACACGCCGAAGATCAGCGCCAGACCAAAGGCGGCCAGGGCATAAATGCCACCCAGCAGCACGCCACTGATGAGGAGTTGCACCAGCGCCGTCACCCTGCCTCCTCTATTTCACACTGGGATAGATGTGTGGCGTGACCGCGAGTTCCTTGGGACCAATGAGCTTGAGTTCCCCGCCATGCACCTGCACCGGGTAGCTGCGCGTGTTCCCCAGGCCAGCCTCGTTGTGCACAATGTCCCCTGACAGGGTACGGAACGTCGTCTCATGGAACACCTTGTTCAACGCCTCTGGGTCCAGCGTACCAGCCTGCTCAATGCCCTGCTGGATGACCTGAAACGACTGGAAGTGAATCGACGATTCCATCTGCCGCGCCCAGTCAATCCCGGCATCTTTGAGCACCGCCGCAAACTCCGCCGCCCCGGGATACGGCAGCCCCGGGGCCCAGTATACTACGCCCGTTAAGCCCTCGGCGCGCGGTCCCAGGGCCTTGAGGACCGCATCCACGATGTGCCCATTAAAAAACTCGCGAGGCTTCAAGCCCAGTTCGTAGGCCTGCTTCATAAAAGGAATTTCAAACTGGGGGAAGGCCTCGACATAGACCACATCCGGGTCGGCCTGCTTGAGCTTGAGCAGGATAGCGGTAAAGTCTTTCGTGTCTGGCGGGGCAATCTCTTCGGCCACCACTTTGAGCCCCAGTTCACGGGCCTTCTTGACTCCACCGCGCAGGGCCCCCGTCGAGTGCAAGGTATCCTCGGCCACAAAGGCAATACTTTTCACTTTACCTTCAGCCTGGAGCAGCTCTAAGTAGCCATAACTCTCGGTATCGGCGAGATCGACCTGATTGACACTGTACTTGTAGCGCTGCTCGAAGATGGTGGCGTCGTTGGCCTCGGCCATGACCATGGGGATTTTATACTTATCGGCGACGGTGACGGCGGCCTTGGTGATGTGGCTGCTAAAGGGGCCGAGCAGGAGATGGACTTTATCCACCGTCACCAGGCGCTCGTAGAACTTCGCCGATTCGGCCGGCTCACTCTTGTCATCGTAGATGATAAATTTGACTGGCAGCTTTTTGTCGTACGCCTTGACGTAGATCCCCCCTGGGCGTTCACCAGCTTCGCCCAGCTATAGCACAGACGATCAAAAGTCCCGGCCATGGGCGTGAAGCGCCCACTCAGCGGTAGCGTGGCACCAATGAGAATTTCGCTCGGCGCCTCGGCAGCGTGCCCCAGCCCGCCCCACAGCAGGAGCAGAAACCCCACCATGAACGCCATGCCTCGCGTCAGGAGTGTCCAGTGTGCGGTGCAGGTGCCTACCATACCTCTCCTCCTTTCGCCGATAATCCCTCGTGGGGCTGCGCCAGTCTTCCACATCGCAGCCATGAACTGGTCTCGAAAGGTGTATTGTGCGCAAGAACTGGCCACAAGTCAACAGGCATACGAGGTGTGAGGCGTACGCGTGGCTTTTTGCGATGCACTGACCTACTATGGCAGGCAGTTGTGGCTCGCCGAGTGGCAGCTGCCTTCGGGCATCATCCCTCGGTTCCCGGGCGGCCACGCCGACCCCTGGAACCATGTCGAGGCGCCTGGCCCTCAACCCTGGGCGACCGCCACGCCGAGGCCGAGCGGGCCTTCGAGTGGCTGGTCGACCTCCAGCGGCCCGACGGCTCCTGGCACCAGTACGACCTGGCCGACCGCGTGGAGCAGGACAAGCTCGACGCCAACGTCATCGCCTATGTCGCCGCCGGGGTGTGGCACCGCTGGCTGTGCACCGGCGACCGGGGCTTCGCCGAGACCATGTGGCCGGTGGTCGAGCGGGCCGTCGACTTCGTCCTCGACCTCCAGACGCCGCGGGGCGAGATCCTGTGGGCCCGCCACGCCGACGGCACGCCCTGGTCGTTCGCCTTGCTCACCGGCTTGTTGTCGATCTGCCACAGCCTGCGCTGCGCGGTGGCACTGGCCGAGCTGCTCGGCCACGAGCGCCCGGACTGGGAGCTGTCGGTCGCCCGGCTCACCCAGGTCATCCGCCACATGCCCGACGAATTAAGGCTCAAGCACCGCTGGGCGATGGACTTATACTACCCGGTGCTGACCGGGGTGGTCCTGGGGCGACGAGGGCCGCGAGCGGCTGTCCGAGCGCCATCGGGCCTTCGTGATGGACGGCTGCGGCGTGCGCTGCGTCTCCGACCGGCCCTGGGTCACCGCCGCCGAGACCTGCGAGTACGCCATGGCCAACCTGGCCGTGGGCTCACGAGGATGTGGCCCGCGACCTGTTCGGCTGGGCCCAGCGCTACCGCCACGAGGACGGCCGCTACTGGACGGGCACGGTGTTCCCCGACGAGGGCCGCTTCCCCGCGGGCGAGCGCTCGACCTACACGGCGTCGGCCGTGATCCTGGCGGCGGACGCCCTCGCCGGCGGCTCGCCCGCCAGCGGGTCTGTTCACCCGCCACGACGAGCTGCTGCCGGAGCTGTTCGACGCCGAGGACGCCGAGCAGGTCACCGACCGGGACTGACCCGGCGCAGCACCCGCAGCGACCCCACCGCCCTCAGCTCCTCGAACCGCCCGCTGGCCAGCGCGGGCAGGTAGACCTGCTCGGGACGGCGGCCGGCCGCCGTCGGCGGGGTCGGGGAACACGTCGTGGATGGCGAGCGTGCCGCCCTCGGTCACGTGCGGGGTCCACAACTCGGAGCCGTCGAGGCGGGCGGGCTCGACGCCGTGGCCGCCGTCGATGAACAGGAACGCCAGCGGCGTGGCCCAGGGTGTGGGCCACCGTGGGCGACTGCACCCACCACCGCCACCACCGTCGCTTCCAGGCCCGGCGTCGTGGATGGTGTGACGGAAGTGCGGCAGCGTGTCCATCTTGCCCACGGCCGGGTCGACCAGGTCGGCTTCGTGCCACTCCCAGCCCGGCTGGTTCTCCTCCGAGCCGCAGGGGTGGTCGAGCGCGAACAGCAGGCGTCCCTGCTCCCGGGCGGCGGCGCCCAGGTAGACGCTGGACTTGCCGCAGTAGCTGCCCACCTCCAGCAGCGGGCCGGGCACGGACAGGTCGCAGGCCGCCTCGTACAACGCCAGGCCCTCGTCGCTGGGCATGAAGCCCCGCGTGGCCTTGGCCCGCCCCCGCAGCTCGGGGTCCATGGGGCCGGTGCGCGTGGTCATGGCGGGCGACCGTAGTTCCCGTGTGGCGTAGCGTGGCAGCCCATGACCATCAGACGAGCAGGGGGCGTCCTGGTGGCTGTGCTGCTGGTGCTGGCGTCGTGCGGGGACGACGACGACGAGGGGGACCAGGGCGCACCCACCACCGAGGAGTCGACCACCGGCGGCTCGGAGGAGACCACCACGACGGCGCAGGAGCTCCCGCTCCACCAGATCGAGCTGACCCTGACGGAGGTGGCCCAGGCCGAGGCGCCCACGTCGCTGGTCACGCGGCCGGGGTCCGACACGCTCTACGTCTCCGAGCGGGCCGGCCGGGTGCGGCCGATGGTGGACTTCGCCCTCGGCGACCCCATCGTCGACATCGTGGACGAGGTGGTCACCAACTCCGAGCAGGGCCTGCTCGACCTGGAGTTCTCGCCCGACGCAACACGCTCTACCTCAGCTACAACGTGCCCCCCAAGGGCGACCGCGGATCGCGGCCTACACCATGAACGGCGACACGGTGGGCATGGGTAGCGGCGCGAGCTGCCGGCCGTCGACCAGCCGTTCCCCAACCACAACGGCGGCGACATCGAGTTCGGGCCCGACGGCTACCTGTACATCGGGCTGGGTGACGGCGGGGCGGGCGGCGACCCGATGGCAACGGTCAGAACACCGGCGTGCTGCTGGGCAAGATCCTGCGCATAGACCCCACGCAGCCCGCCGGGGGCAAGCAGTACGGGATCCCGCCCGGGAACCCCTTCGCCGACGGGCAGGGCGGCGCCCCCGAGATCTGGGCGTACGGGCTGCGCAACCCCTGGCGGTTCACGTTCGACCCTCGCAACGACGACCTGTGGATCGCCGACGTGGGCCAGAACCAGTGGGAGGAGATCGACCTGCTGCCCGCAGCATCGGGCGGCGGGGGCGGCGCCAACCTCGGCTGGGACCAGATGGAGGCCACCCACAGCTTCGAGGGCGGCACCAACCCCGACGGCGCGGTCCTGCCCATCTTCGAGTACGACCACGGCCAGGGCTGCTCGGTGAGCGGCGGCGTCGTGTACACGGGCACGGGAGTCCCCGGGCTGACCGGCGCCTACCTGTTCACCGACTTCTGCAACGGGACCATCCGGGCGGTCCGGGCCCGGGACGGGGCGCTGACCGAGCAGCGGGTGTTCGGGGCCCAGGGCGCCAACCTGGTCGCGTTCGGCGAGGACAACGAGCACAACGCCTACGTGATGTCGCTCGACGGCACCATCTACCGCATCGACCCGCGGCCTGAGCGCCATGGAGATCCTCCACATCGCGACACCCGCGGAGTGGGCCGAGGCCCAGCGCACCGGCACGGTGGCGCCCGCCAACCTGGCGAGCGAGGGTTTCGTGCACTGCTCCACCCGCGAGCAGCTGCCGGGCACGCTCGACCTGGTGTTCCGGGGCGCCGGCCGGCTGATCGTGCTGGTGCTGGACGCCGATGCGCTGGTGGACGTGCGCTGGGAGGGCGAGCCCGAGGCCTTCCCCCACGTCTACGGCACCATCCCGCTCTCGGCGGTCACCGCCACCGAGGAGGTCACCGCGCCAGGGTGACCCCGACGGCGGGCGTGACGCGAGGGCGAGGCCGGGCGAGGCAATAGCGTCCGACGGCAGGGCACGAGGCACTAGGGGTCGGGGGCCGGCCGCCAGTGCCTCGTGCCGCCGTCTGCGGCCGCTATTGCCTCGCCTGCCTCGTCGCTGCCGAGGAGGTCACCGCGCCAGGGTGAGGGCGAGCCAGCCGTCCTCGCTGCGGGTGGCCACGACCGGGAGGTCGTAGGCGGCCTCCACCGCGGCCCGCTGGGTGGCCAGCACTCCGCTCACCACCAGCGTGCCCCCGTCCTCCACCGCGGTCGTGATGGCGGGCGCCAGGGCCAGCAGGTCGGGGAGCAGCAGGTTGGCGACCACCAGCGGGTAGCACCCGCCGATCGTGTCGGTGACCGCCAGCCGGGCGGCCATGCCGTTGCGGGCCGCGTTGGCGGCCGTCGCCTCCCGGGCCGCCGGGTCGATGTCGACGCCGGTGGCCTCGGACGCCCCCAGGGCGAGGGCGGCCAGGGCCAGCACCCCACTGCCGCAGCCCACGTCCAGCACCCGCAGGCCGGGCCTCAGCCGCTCGACCAGCGCGGCCAGGGCCAGGCTGGTGGAGGGATGGGCACCGGACCCGAAGGCCCGCCCGGGATCGACCACCACCTCGACCTCGGCCCCCACCGGCGGCAGCCACGGGGGGCGCACCGCCAGGCGGGGCCCGACGCGGACGGCGCGGGCGTAGGGCCGCCAGGCGTCGAGGGCGGCGTCGAGGTCCACCACCACCGCCTCCGCGGGCCAGCGGCCGGCCACCGCCGCCAGCAGCGGGCCGGGGTCGCTCCCCCGCTCCCCCGCCGCCACCAGCACCACCGCGCCCGGCACCGCCCGTTCCTCGATGGCGGAGGCGCCCGCCTGCCACAGCCGGTCGGCGGCCAGCTCGGCGTCGGCGACCGGCACCGTGACCCGCACGGTGCGGTCGCCGCCGCCGCCTTGGTTCATCAGGGTGGGTTCACCTGGGTCGGGCCAGGGTCAACAGGTAGCGTCAGTCGCACCGCCCCGGATCGGTCCACAGCCCGGTGACCCGCATGCCGGACCGGCCCAGCTCGCGCCGCACCTGGTCGAAGGTGAACTTGGCGCTGATCTCGGTGCGCATCTGCTCCCCGGCGGTGAACTCGACGCTGAGGTCCAGCGCCGAGATGGAGATGGCCATGTCGTCGGTCGCCTCCAGCCGCATCTCCATCCAGCGGTTGTCGGCGTCCCAGACGGCCCGGTGCCGGAAGCGGTCGGGGTCGAAGTCCGCCGCCAGCTCCCGGTTGAGCACCGTGAGCAGGTTGAGGTTGAACGCGGCGGTGACGCCCGCGGCGTCGTCGTAGGCCGCCACCAGCCGTTCGACCGGCTTGACCAGGTCGGTGGCCAGCAGGAACCGGTCCGAGGGCCCCAGCATGGCGGCGACCTCGCCGAGGAAGCTGCGGCGCTGGTCCGCCGTGAAGTTGCCGATGGTGCTGCCCAGGAACGCCACCAGCCGGGGGCTGTCGACGTCGGGGATCTCGTCGAGGTGCTCGTGGAAGTCGCCCACCACCGCGTGGACGCCGATGCCCATCTCGTCGGCCACCGCCTGGGCGGCCGCCCGCATGGTCCCGTCGGCGACGTCGAAGGGCATGTAGCCCTCCAGGCCCGCGGTGCCGCCGGCCATGGCGTCGAGCAGCAGCCGGGTCTTCTCCGACGTGCCCGAGCCCAGCTCCACCAGCACCGTGGCCCCCGAGGCCTCGGCGATCTCGCCCGCGGCCCGCCGCAGCAGGTCCCGCTCGGTGCGGAACGGGTAGTACTCGGGCGTGCGGGTGATCTCCTCGTACAGCTGGCAGCCGCGGTCGTCGTAGAACCAGACCGGGGGCATCGTCTTGGGCCGGGCCGACAGCCCGGCCCGGGCGTCGCGCCGCAGCGCGCGGCGCAGGTCGGCGGGGACCAGGCGTACGTCGACCGTCACCTTCCCCGGAGCCAGGAGGGTCGTCACCGGTCGACCGCCAGCCGCAGGCCGGTGAAGGGCCACCGCGACGCCGGGTAGAAGAAGTTGCGGTACGTCGCCCGCGTGTGGCCGGCCGGGGTCACGCAGGCGCCGCCCCGCAGCACCTGCTGGTTGACCATGAACTTGCCGTTGTACTCACCCACCGCGCCCGCCGCCGGCCGGAACCCCGGGTAGGGCGAGTAGGAGCTGGACGTCCACTGCCACACGCTGCCGCACCACTGCTCGCCGCAGGACCGGGGATGCAGGCCCGGCCCGGCCAGGCCGCCGAGGTCGAGCCCCGAGGCGGTGCCGGTGCCGGACAGCGCCGGCTCCCGCTCGGCCGCCACGACCTCCCACTCGGCCTCGGTGGGCAGGCGGGCGCCGGCCCAGCGGGCGAAGGCATCGGCCTCGTACCAGCTCACGTGGACGACCGGCTCGTCGGGCGCCACCGGGCGGGGCCCGGTGAGCGTCTGGACCGACCAGCCGTCGATGTCACGGGCGTCGTGGGCCCAGTACTCGGGCGCCTCCCAGCCCTCGGCCTGCACGGTGGCCCAGCCGTCGGACATCCACAGCTCGGCCTTCCGGTAGCCGCCGTCGGCCATGAACTCCAGCCAGTCGCCTGCGCTCACCAGCCGGGCGCCCAGCGCGAAGGGGGTGAGCAGCTCCTCGTGGAGGGGATACTCGTTGTCGAAGGCGAAGCCGTCGCCCTCGTAGCCGATGGTCACGACCCCGCCCGGGTGCGCGATCCAGCCCTCGGCCGGGGCCGACGCCGGCGGGAAGGCCCCGTCCACGTAGGCGGGGGTGAGCGGGTTGGTGGCCAGCACGTGCTTGACGTCCATGAGCAACAGCTCCTGGTGCTGCTGCTCGTGATTGAGCCCCAGCTCGACCAGCGCGGCCACCTCGGGGGCGAGCCCGGCGGCCAGCAGGCCGTCCATGGCCTCGTCCACCGCCTGGCGATAGGCCGCGATCTCGGCGATGCCGGGCCGGGTCAGCAGGCCCCGCTCGGGCCGGGCGTGCCGCGGCCCGACACCCTCGTAGTAGGAGTTGAACAGGAACCGGTAGTCGGGATCGAAGTCACGATGCCCGGCCACGTGCGGCCCCAGCACGAACGTCTCGAAGAACCAGGTGGTATGGGCCCGATGCCACTTGGTCGGGCTGACGTCGGCCATCGTCTGGACCGTCTGGTCCTCGGCCGACAAGGGCGAGGCGAGTGCCTCGGTGAAGGTGCGGACCTCGCGGAACCGTGCTCGCAAGTCGGCCTGTGCCGCCACAGGCCGGGTCACGGTCGTCATGGGTTACCCCTCTCCGTCGTCCCCGCCTGGTCTGGAGGGACTCGGCTGGTGGTCCCGCATGACGCTACCGCCACACTTTCTTCATGCGGGTGGTGACCTTCAACATCCATCACGGCGTGGGCCAGGACGGGGTCCTGGACCTCGACCGCACTGCGCGCACGCTGGCCGCGGCGCGTGCCGACCTCATCGGATTGCAGGAGGTCGACAGTCATTTCAGCGCCCGGAGCGACTGGGTCGACCAGGCCGCGTGGCTGGGCGAAAGGCTGGGAATGCAGGCGGTTTTCGGCGCGAACCTCGACCTGCCGCCGCCCGAGCCTGGGGCGCCGGACCGGCAGTACGGCAACACTTTGCTGTCTGTTCACGACGTCGTCGACTGGCACAACATCCTCCTACCCCGCCTCGACGACGACGAGCAGCGGGGGCTGCTGGACGTGCTCGTCGCCGCGGCGGACGGGTCGCGGACGCACGTTCTCGTCACCCATCTGCAACACGACTCCCGTACGGCGCGGCTGTTACAGGTGGATGCCATCCGCGAGGTCCTGGCCGCCACCCAGCCGCCCGTGGTCCTGGTCGGGGACCTGAACTCGCGGCCGGGCCGGCCCGAGACGCGGCAGCTCACCGACGTGCTGGTGGACGCCTGGGCCACGGCCGGCCAGGGCCCGGGCTACACCTTCGACGCCCGCCGGCCCCATGCCCGGATCGACTACGTCCTGTCCTCCGACGACCTGGTGGCCCGGGCGGCCGAGGTGCTCCCCAGCCGGGCCGCCGACCACCTCCCGGTCGTCGCCGACCTGCAATCCGCTGGCCTTCGGGCCCCGAGGTAGTCCATGCTCACCCCCGTGCAGCACCTCACCACCGACGAGCTGGAGGCCGGTCTCGACGAGGTCCGGCGGTCCCCGGCCGACGCCGGGGTGGTCGAACTGGTCGTGGCCCGGCCCGACGTCGGCGTGCGGGACCTGCTGGCCGAGGGCACGCTCGATGAGGAGAAGGGCCTGGTGGGCGACAACTGGGGTGCCCGCAACGACCTGCCCGATCCCGACAAGCAGCTGAACGTCATCAACGCCCGGCTGTCCCGGCTGGTGGCGATCGACCCCGAGCGCCGTCCGCTGGCGGGCGACCAGCTCCACGTCGACCTCGACCTCAGCATCGAGAACCTTCCGCCCGGCACCCGCCTGGCGCTGGGCTCGGCGGTCATCGAGGTGACCGAGCCGCCGCACACCGGCTGCGCCAAGTTCGTCGAGCGCTTCGGCCGCGACGCCATGCGCTTCGTCAACTCCCCGCTCGGCCGCGAGCTGCGCCTGCGGGGGATGTGCGCCAAGGTCGTGGTGAGGGGCACCGTCCGGCCCGGCGACCCGATCCGCAAGGTCACCGGCTAGCGCCGGCCCCCGGGTCACTGGGGGACCATGGCGTCCCACAGGCCGGGCAGCCGGGTGGCCCACCACTGGAGGCCGGGGTCGGGGGTGCGCAGCACGTTGGTGCCGCAGTGCACCTCGCCCAGGCTCAGGTGGTAGGTGTACCAGTCGTCCACGAACACGTGGCTGCGGTGGGGGGCCAGCTTGCGGTAGGCGTCCTTGAGCAGGTCGGTGCCGCCGACGACGGGCCCGAACGGGTCGGGCACGATCGACCAGGAGCCGACCACGATGTGGTTGACCATGTCGGGGAAGTGGGCCACCGCGGCGCCGTTGTACGACTCGAAGATCAGCGGGACGTCGACGATGCGGCTGTCGTCCACCGCCAGGCCGTCCTTGAGCTGCTGGCGCACGGTGTCGAGCGCCTCCTGGCACGAGGCCTGGAAGTCCCACAGGGTGCCGTCGTCCAGCAGCTCCTGCACGGTGCGGGCGGCGTCGCCGTCCTCGCCGGTCTCCTCGTCGGGGCGCACCTTGCCCTCCCACAGGACCGCGCCGGCGTGGCCCTCGGCTGCCCACGCCGCCAGCAGCGCCCGGAAGGCCGTGGTCGAGGCCAGCTGGATGGTCCAGTCGTCGCCGGCGGCGCCCGGCTCGAAGCACACGATCTCGTCCACGTGGCCCACCGCCAGCCAGTCGGTGAAGATCTCGATGGGCGCCTGGACCCGCTGGGCGTTGAGGAACTGGCGCACGGCCAGCGCCGCCTGGCGGCCGTTGGCGTCGGGCGCGGTGGTGCCGAGCACGATCCGCCCCAGCGGGTAGGGGACGCCGGCCACGGTGACGGGCGGGCTGACCTCCAGGTTGCCGAACGAGTCGAGCGAGGTCTGCCAGCCGCCGTGGGCCGGGACGCTGTACACGTCCACCCCGTCGTGGCCGAACACCCGCTCGACCGCGGGATCGAGGCCCCGGTCGCGGGGGCCGTCCACGATGACGTGCCGGGGGGCCTGGCCCGGGCCCCAGGTGTGGCCGGGCTCGACCTCGTCCTGGATCCAGGGGTCGCCCTCGGTGAACTCGCCCGCCACCTGGCGCATGGCCACGCCCGCCTGGGTGCAGGCCTGGCCCAGCACGGTCACGAACTCGCTGTTCCAGCCCACGTCGTGCACCACGTACAGGGTCTCGGCCGGGCGGCTGTTGGGCGGCATCACCCAGGGCGCCACCCGCAGGACGGCCCGGTCGCGGTCTTCGCCGCCCAGGTCGCCCAGGTCGGCGATGACCTCCACCAGGCCGTCGAACCCGCCGTCGGGGAACGTGTGGGCCGTGAGCCGCAGCTCCAGCTCCTCGACCGCGTCGATCCGCCCGGTCTCCAGCGCCCCCGGGGGGGCCAGGGCCCCGACGACGGGCACGGGGCCGTGCTCCCCCTCGTACCACAGGGTCACCCGGGGCGCGGCGAACGAGCTGAGGGACAGCGTGACCGGGGGCGCGTCGGGCGCGTGGGCGAGGTCGGGGTCGAGCGCCAGCACCACCGGTGCCGACCGCTCCAGCCGCAGCCCGCCGCCCGGGTCGCACACCACGACCGCGCCGCGGCGCCCCTCGCCCCACTCCCACTGCCAGCGACCGTCCCCGTCACGGGCCACCTCGCCCGTGCGCAGGGAGTCGACGAACAACGTCACACGAGAACCCGCCATGTTCCGCCTCACTTCGACTCGCGTCTCGACTTCGCGTCTCGCCGCCCACCGCCGGTCCCAGTGTGCCACCTTTGCCCGATGCCGACGGACGCACCGTTCACCCACGAGGACCTCGATGTCGTCACCGCGTGCGTGGCGGACGCGTGGCGCGCGGGCGGCGACCGCGACTGGTCGGCCCCGGCCGGGACGCTGGAGTGGAGCTGCGCCCGCACCGCCGACCACGCTCTGGACTCGGTGCTGGCGGTGGCGTTCTTCCTGGCCGCCGGCCGCCAGGACGGCTACCCCGAGTGGGGCTGGACCACCCCGGCGCCCTGCCAGGACGGCCGGCCCGACCTGGCCGGCGACGCCATGGCCGCGGTGGGCCGGGTCGTGTCCGCGGTGATCGCCACGGCTCCGCCGGGGGCGGCCGCGGTCATCTGGCGCCGCCCCCGGCCCGAGGTCCGCCCGGCCGCCGACTTCGCGGCGCGGGGCGGGCTGGAGATGATCCTCCACGGCCACGACGTGTGCGCCGGCCTGGGCGTCCCCTTCGCCCCGCCCGCGGACGTCTGCGCCCGCCTGCGCGAGCAGAGCCGGGGCTGGCCCCACTGGAGCACCCCGGGCTGGCGCGAAGCCGCGGCCACCGACGACCCGTGGGCCGACCTCCTCGCCGCCTCGGGCCGCCGACCCCGCTAGTTGTTCCGGGCCGCTACCAGATGTCGTCGCCCCGCAGCACCGCGTCGGCGCCGCCGTCCATGAACACGACCTGGCCGGTCAGGCGGGCCGTGGTGGGGGCGGCGAGGAAGGCGATCAGCTCGGCCACGTGCTCGGGCCGGGCATGGCCGCCGAAGGGCATGGGGACCGCCTCGGCCATCAGCGCCCGCATGGCCTCGTCGGCGAACAGCGGCGCGGTCATGGGGGTCTCCACGATGCCGGGCGCCACGGCGTTGAGGGCGATGCCCGCGCCGGCCCAGCCGTCGCCGGGAGCCTGGCGGCGGACCCAGCGGGCCAGCGCCCGCTTGGACGACGGGTAGGCGGCCAGGCCGGCCTTGGACGCCCGGGCCGCCGCCGCGTCCTCGTCGCCGTCCAGGCAGGCGGCCACCAGCTCGGGATCGTGGGCGTTGATCACCGACGAGGAGGCGGTGGCCACGGCCCGGGGCGCGGCCGAGCGGGCGAGCAGCGGCCGGAGGCCCTCCAGCGTGGCCACCGCGCCGAAGTAGTTGACCCGGGCGCACAGCTCGGGCGGGCCGTTCACCCCGGCGTTGGCCACCACCGCGTCCAGGGCTCCGCCGCAGGCCCGGGTGACGGCCTCGACCATGGCGTCGCGCCCGGCCGGGGTGGCCAGGTCGACGGTGATGGCCGCGTCCCGCAGGTCGACGTCCAGCACGCGGTGGCCGGCCGTGGCCAGCAGCTCGCACGTCGCCCGGCCGATCCCGGAGGCGGCGCCGGTCACGACGTAGGTGCGGGCGTCGGGGCCGGTCATACGGCGAGCACCCCGTCGATGAGGAGCAGCACGCTCAGGGCCACCAGTGTGGCCGCCGTGAGCCGGGCCGCCCAGGTGACGACCCGCCCGCCGACGCCTTCCGGCGTCACCCGGGACGCCACGGGCACGAGCACGGCGACCGACAGCGCCAGCGCCGCCGCCACCACGGTGACGCCCCGGTCGGCGTGGGCCCCGAGCGCCAGGAACACCAGCGCCGGGCGGACCACGAGCGGCACCGCCACGGGGACCAGCGCGGCGCGCCGGCCGTCCAGCCCCGGGCTCGGGGAGGGCGCCGGGCGCACCAGGGTGACGGCGCCCGCCAGGGCGGCGACGATGCCGACCGCCACGCGGAGGGCCGGCTCGCTGACGTCGAAGGCATCCAGCAGCGGCCCGCTCAGCAGCGACACGGCCAGCACGGCGAGCGCTCCGACCAGGCCACCGAGGGCGGCGATCGTGGCCACGTCGCGGCGCGACCGGCCGGCTCGGGGCACGCCGAGCGCCACCCAGCAGGGGTTGAAGGCGGCGACCAGGGCCGCCAGCCACAGCCACGCCGCGGGGGCGGGCTCGCCCGGGGAGCCCCCGGCCGCGGCCTGATCATCGGCCTCGACGATGGCGATCGTGCGCAGCAGGGCGGCGAGGGCGTGCTGCTGGTCGTCCATGCGCGTCCCGCCGTCGCGGAACCACGCCCCCCGCACCCGGTCGGGGGCGCGGGACCCGGACGCGTCCGCGGCGCCGGACTGCTCCTGGATCGCGAGCCCGGCCACGCACTGCGCCCGCTCGCCCAGCGGCTCGCGGATGTCGGCCAGGCGGGGATCGGCCCGGGCCGCGTGCCACAGGCCCGTCAGCGCCTCGCCCATCACGCCGTACCCACCGCCCCGGGGCACGTGCGGGCCCCGCACCGCGAGGCCCCACGGGCCGAAGCGCTGGCCCACCCACCGGACCTGGGCGCCGAACACGCCGGCCTGGCTCCGGGCGTAGTCCACCTCGTCCTCCGTGAGCGGCCGGTCGGCGGGGCGGTCCTCGAAGGCCACCGTCTCCGCCAGGCCGTAGGCGGCCCAGTGGTCCGGCACCGGCGGCCAGTGGTCCTCGACGTCGTCGCGCCGGGTGGCGAGGTAGGCGCCGATCCGGTCGGCCGCCTCCCCCCAGGGCCCGTCCGGGAACAGCCGGTGCATCCGTGCGAGGGCCCAGTAGGTCTCGCCCGTGTAGTACTTCGAGAAGTCCCCCGGCACCGGGCGCCCGGTGCCGACGTCGTAGCGGGCGTGCACCGCCCCCGACGGCTCGGTCAGGGCGAGCAGGAAGCGACCCAGCTCCGCCATGCGCTCGTCGTAGCGCTCGTCGCCGGTGTCGAGCCGCCGCTCGACGAGGCCGGCGAGGAACAGGGCGGTCGGCCCGGATGCGACGTCTCCCTGGTACTGGAGCGCGGCCCAGCCGTCCCGCTCGATCAGCCGGTCCATGGCCCACTCGACGCCGTGGTCGGCAGCCTCCCGCGCCCCGGGGATCCCGGCACTCGCCGCCTGGTAGAGGGCCATGCTGACCCCGGCGTGGCGGGCGATGTTGTACTCCGGCGCGGCCTTGTCGGAGCCGGCGTCGTAGAGGTAGAGCCAGGTGCCGTCGGGGTTCTGGTTGCGGATGAACCACCCGACGGTCTCGGTGGCCGAGGCGCGCAGGTCCCCGGCGGTCACTGCGGGGCAGCGCTCCGGGGGTGACAGCACCCCGAAGACCAGGATCCCGGTCGCCAGCACCGCCAGCAGGCCCAGGCCCGCGCGCCCCAGGGCCGGTCGCGAAGGGCCATCTCAGCCCACTCCAGGGGGAACGGGGCGCCACGCCGGCACCAGCAGGGCCGGCAGCGCGAACCAGGCCGTCAGGGGCAGGCGGCTCAGCACCCGCGCCACCGCGGCGCTCCCGGTGGCCACCGTGCCGTCGCGGTCGGTCAACCTGACGGGCGAGCCGCGGCCGCCCTCCACCACCCGGAAGCGGGCCAGCCAGTCGAGCGCCCCCACCGCCCGCACCAGGCGCCGGTGGCCGGGCACCGCGGGATCGACCATGAGCACCCGGTCGCGGGTGGACGGCACGGCCCAGATCACCAGGGCGGCGATGCCCAGGAACGAGAACACCTCGACCGAGGCGGAGAGCTGGATCGCCACGTGGAAGCCCACCGCCACCCAGACGGCCGCGTAGCGGGTGGCCCGCCACCACAGCCCGGCCGCGATGAACAGCTCGGTGAGCACGATCACCTTGGCCGCCACCGTGTGGAACGGCCGGTCGAGCAGCAGGGACACCGCCCAGCCCGGCAGGGGCGAAGCCCGGAGCTGGTCGCGCACCTGGACCATCCGATGCCACGTGACGGTGCCGCCGAACCAGTCGCCGTCGACCAGCTTGGACAGCCCGGAGGCGCCGTAGACGACGGCCGCCTCGAACCGCAGCAGCCACAGCGGCCAGGCCGGCGAGCGGGTGTCGAGCGCCGGCAGCCCGCGCCGGGCGCGGAGCCACCCGTCGACCGACAGCTCGCGCCCGCACGGCACGACCGCCAGCGCCGCCAGCACGATCACCAGGTAGGCCCGGTTGGCGTGGAGGTGGGTCGTCGACAGGAACAGGTTGTAGGTCACGACCGCCAAGGTCACGGCGGTCGCCACCCGGGTGAGCAGGCCCAGCGACATGGCAACGGCGGCCGCGACCCCCAGGGCCAGCAGGCCCACGTAGAGGGGGCGGGGAAGCTCCGGGTACCACGACGCGTACGGCTGGTAGAAGGCGTCGCGGTAGATGCGCCCGCGCGGGCGTCGGCGACGAAGGGCCACAGGTGCACGAGGGCGATCGCCCCGGCCATGACCCGCAGGAGGGCCAGCGCGCGCATGCTGACCCGGCGGCCCAGCAGCTCGTCGAAGGAGCCGAGCGCGGTCGCCGGCGGCGTGGCGAGCGAGGTTGCGGTCACCGCGGGCCGCCGTCCGGGTCGGCGCTCCGGTCGTGGCTGCGCAACACCGTCACCTCGGGCCCGTCGGTGTTGTGCCAGGTCGTCACCCTCGCCTCGAGGTAGCGGGTCTCGCCGTCGCGGGGCGTGTGGTCGGCGACGTAGTCCAGCGCGGCATCCAGGAACGCCAGCTGGTTGTCGAGCCCGGCGTCGGCGTGGTGGCGCACGGACGGGTTCCGCAGGCCCCGGCCGGTGACCAGCTCGTCCCACCGGTAGCCGGACCACGGCTCGCTCACCGGCACCCGGTCGCCGCCGGCCGTGACCCGGACGACCTCGGCCGACCAGGTGCTCGACTCCGGGAACATCTGGAACGCGAACTCCTTGTGGGCCGACCGGTACCCGCGGGCGACGAGCGCCAGCTGCGCGACCACCACCAGCGCCACCACCACGCGTCGACCGACCACCCGGGCCCGGGAATCCACGCCGAGACGATGGCACGCGGCGAGGGGTCCCGGCGGCTCAGGTCCCGCCGGCGGCCCGCTTGCGGCGCTTGCCCTCGTGCATGGCCTGGACCCGGGCCACCGGGATCTCGTGGCCCTCGGCGATCAGGTCGGCGCTCAGCGCCTGCGGGGGCGGCATGTGCTCGGCCCAGGGGTCGCGGTCGCCCAGCAGGCCCAGGGCCGTGTGCACGGTGAAGTCGGCGGGAGCGACGTCGTCGAGGTCGTCCCACGCCACCGGGAACGACACCGGCACGCCCGGCCGCGCCCGGGGGCTGTAGGCCGCCACCACGGTGGCCCCGCCCACCCGGGTCGAGTCCACGAACACCTTGCCGCCCCGGTCCTCCTTCATGAACGCGGTGGTGGCGATGGCGGGATCGAACCGCTCGGCCCGGCCTGCGATGGCCCGCGTGGCGGCGGCCGCGTCCTCGATGGCCACGCTGTCGTCGACGGGGACGAACACGTGCACCCCCTTGGCCCCGCTGGTCTTGACCGCGCCGGCCAGCCCCAGCTCGTCCAGCGCCTGGTGCACCAGGTGGGCGCCCCGGACCGCCAACCCGAAGCCGTCGCCCTCGGGCGGGTCGAGGTCGAGCACGAGGTGGGTCATGTGGTCGAGCCGGTCGGCCCGCACCAGCGTGGGGTGGTACTCGACCGCCCGCTGGTTGGCGAACCACAGGAGCGTGCGCCGGTCGTTGGCCAGCGCATAGGCCACGTCCCGCTTGGACGTCTCGGCCCACAGCTGCACGGTCGGCACCCAGTCCGGCGTGTACTTGGGGACGTTCTTCTGCATGAACGCCTCCTGCCCCCGGTGGACCCGGATCACCGACAGCGGGCGGTCCGCCAGCTCGCGGATGATCCGCTCGGACACCCCGTCGAGGTAGTCCACCAGGTCCCGCTTGGTCGCGCCCGCCCCGTCGAACAGCGGCTCGTCCAGGTTGGTGAGCGGGACGCCGTCCCGCTCCTCCTTGGCCCCCTTGCCGGTCATGGACGCCACGCTGCCCGATGTACCGCACCGTGTCGAGGCCGACGTTGCTTCGGCTACCGTCGTGACGCGGAATCAGCCGGGGACACGCCGGGGACAGAAAGGTTCACACGATGCCAGGACCAGGCGACACCACCGCCGAACCCCTCATCGACCCGACCGTCGCCCACACCGCCCGGGTCTACAACTACCTGCTCGGCGGGACGACCAACTTCGAGCCCGATCGGGAGGCCGCCAAGCTGGCGGCCAAGGCCGTCGGCGGCATTCGAGGTGGCGACCACCTCGGTCAGGTCCAACCGGGTGTTCCTGGCCCAGGCCGTGCGCTACCTCGCCGGCGAAGCCGGCGTCCGTCAGTTCCTCGACATCGGCACGGGCATCCCCAGTGCCGACAACGCCCACGAGGTCGCCCTCGAGGCCCGGCCCGATGCGCGCGTCGTCTATGTCGACAACGACCCGATCGTCCTGGCGCACGCCCACCAGCTGCTGCCCAACGAGGCCCCCGGGAGCACGGCGTTCGTGCTCGGCGATCTCTTCCGGCCGGACGACCTGCTCGCCAAGGCCGGCAAGACCCTCGACCTCTCCGAGCCGGTCGCCGTGCTGCTCATCGCCGTGCTCCACCACTACGACGAGGCCAGCGGCTGCTACGACGTGGTGAGCCACATCATGGACGCCATGCCGGCCGGCAGCTACCTCGCGATGACGCACCTGACCGACGACATGCAGACCGACGAGATGCGGGCCCTGGCGGCCTCGGTGCCCCAGTCCGCCCGCTACCGGTTCACCTCACGGACCCGCGACGAGTTCGCCCGGTTCTTCGAGGGCCTGGAGCTGGTCGAGCCCGGCCTGGTCCCGATCGACCAGTGGCGGCCCGACCAGTGGACGATGACCCCCGAGGGCCGCTACCACTACGGCGCCGTCGGCCGGAAGCCTTAGCCCGAGGACCTCAGGTCGTAGCGACAGACGGCGGTCTCACCGGGGATGAGTCCGAGCGCCCCGACGCGCTCCGGGTCCGCCGTTATGGCGGCAGACTCGGCGCCGCTGCGGAGGTCCGCGACCGATTAGCGGCCGGCCGCCGGGGCCGACCGGTTCGTCACCGACAACGTCAAGGACTTCGGGCGCGACATCGACGAGATCGAGGTCACCTATCCCGAGGACCTCAGGTCGTAGCGGTACACGGTGCTCTCGCGGGGGACGAAGCCGAGGCGCTGGTAGAGGCGGTTGGCGGCCTCCCGGAAGGGGCGGGACGTGAGGTCGGCGGTGACACAGCCCCGCTCGCGGGCACGGTCCAGCATGGCCTGGGTGAGGGCGGTGCCGACGCCCTGGCCGCGGCCGGCCTCGTCCACCGTCACGTCCTCGATCCAGGCTCGCATGCCGGTGGGGATGCGGAACGTCACCAGGGTGGACATGCCGATGATGGTGCCGCCGTCGTCGAGCGCGATGAACAGGTCGGTGGCGGGCGAGGCCACGACCTCGCCCAGCTCGACGGTGGTGGGCGGCGGGGACGACGACGAGAGCTGCGGTACCAGGCGCTCGACGGCGTCCACGATGGCGGGGGTCAGGGTGGTGGCGATCTCGACCTTCACGCCACGCACCGTAGCCAGGTCAGTCCGGGTCGGGGACCGGCCGGGGCGGGGGTGGGCCGACGTAGCGGGCAGAGGGGCGGATGATCCGGTTGTCGGCCGCCTGCTCCAGGATGTTGGCGCACCAGCCGATGACCCGGCTCGAAGCGAACGTCGGGGTGAACAGGTCGCGGGGCAGGCCCGTGTGCTCCATGACCACACCCGCGTAGAACTCCACGTTGGCGTAGAGGTTGCGGCCCGGCTTGAGCTCGGCCAGCACGTCCACCACCGTCTGCTCTACCTGCTTGGCGAAGTCGACCTTCTCGGCGTCGATGCGCTCGGCCACGTCACGCAGGAACAGCGAGCGGGGGTCGTCGGTCTTGTAGACCCGATGCCCGAACCCCATGATCCTCTCGCCCTTGGTCACCGCGTCGACCAGATAGGGCCGGGCGTTCTCGGGCGTGCCGATGGCGTCGAGCAGGTCCAGCGCCCGGGCCGGGGCACCGCCGTGCAGCGGGCCGGACAGGGCCGCGATCCCGCCCGTCACCGCGGCGGCCAGGTCGGCGCCGGTGGAGGTGATGACCCGCGACGTGAACGTCGAGGCGTTGAAGCCGTGGTCGATGGTGAGCATCTGGTACTGCTCGACCGCCCGGGCCGGCTCCTCGTCGGGGCGCTCGCCGGTCAGCATCCACAGGTAGTTGGCGCCGTAGCCCAGCTCGGGATCGGGGTCGATGGGGTCCTGGCCCTGCTCCAGGCGGTGCAGCGCCATGATCAGCGTGGGCACGGCTGCGCATACGACCAGGGCGTTGGACCGCAGCTCGGCCGGCGGGATGTCGAGCCACGGCTTGAACCCCTGGCTGTGGCCCACCAGGGACACCGCGCTGCGCAGCCGGTCCATGAGCGGGCCGCCGCTGCGCGCCACCTCGGGGAGCAATCGGCGCACCGCCTCGGGCACCTGGCGCAGCGCCCGCACCTCGGCCGCGAACGCCTCGCTCTCGGCCCGCGTGGGCAGGTGGCCCTCGAACAGCAGGAACCAGACGTCCTCCAGCGAGCGCTTGTCGGCCAGGTCGACGGCCGAGTACTCGCGGTAGTGGTAGAAGCCCTCCATCCCGCGGACGTCGCCCACCTTGGTCTCGGCCACGATCACGCCCTCCAGCCCGGGGGGCGCCTCGATCTGGCCGGGGTAGACCACGGGCTGGATGGCCGCCACCCGCATCAGGTCGCGCAGCGACACGATGCCGACCAGCTCGCTGCCCTCGACGACGGGGATGTGCCGGTAGCCGTGAGCGCCCAGCGACGCGAACGCCTCCTGCACCGACAGGCCGGGCTCGACGCAGTCGGGGTCGGGGGTCATCCACTCCGCCACCTTGGTGCCCTCGGCGGACGGGCCGGCGGCCGCCAGGCGCACGACGTCGCGCTCGGTCAGGATGCCCACCGGGCGGGTCCCGTCGACGACGACGACGGATCCGACGGTGCGGTCGTTCATGCGGGTGGCGGCCTCGGCCACGGTCTCGTCCGGCAGTGCGACGACCACCGGTGAGCTCATCACTTCGGCCACCGTGCGTACTGTGTGGGGGGTCACGGCATCACCGTAGATCGGGCACGGGCGACGGGAAACGTCCGCCATGCGATTGACATGGCTGACCGTGCCCACCCGACCGCTCTGCGGTGTTGGATTCCGTTCATGTGCATGTGACGGACTGATCACACGCTTGTCGGTCTCGTGTCACAGCCGGGTCGTACCGTGCGAGCCATGGATCTTCGCACCGCGCTCACGACGTGGACCGGCGTCGGCGCGGCATCGAACGCCCGGCGTTCGCTCGACGAGTGGGCACGGGCTCAGGACGAGGTGGCCGCGCTGCTAGCCCGGCTCGAGGCGCAAGGCGTCACGCTGCCGGCCGCTGGCGGCCGCGCCACCTCATCGGCAGCCTGACCCCGTCCGTCCCCTCCGGGCGGGGTACAGGCCGCCGAAATGCCACGGGCGTCGTCTCCCGCTCTTGCTGCGGCGCAGCGGGCCGCTCGGGACTGTGCTTCCCGCTCTTGCTGCGGGAGCAGCGGGCCGCTCGGGACTGTGCTTCCCGCTCTTGCTGCTGAGCAGCGGGCCGCTCGGGACTGTGCTTCCCGCTCTTGCTGCTGAGCAGCGGGCCGCTCGGGCCCCGGCCGCGCAAACAAGCGCAGCCTCTACCATGGGCTTGGTGGATCACGTCAACTGGCGTTCCCGTCCTGCCCTCGACCGGCCCGTCCTGCTGGCCGCCTTCGAGGGTTGGAACGACGCCGGGGACGCGGCCAGCGGGGCGGTCCGGTACCTCATCGACCGCTACGACGGCGAGCTGGTGGCCGAGATCGACCCCGAGGAGTTCTTCGACTTCACCTCCACCCGGCCCCAGGCCGAGATCGACGAAGACGGCGTGCGCCGCATCGTGTGGCCCACGACCTCGGTGTACTCCGCCACCCTGCCGGGCGACGCCGGCGACGCCCTGCTGCTCATCGGCACCGAGCCCCAGCTCCGCTGGCGCACGTTCTGCGCCCAGGTCACCGGGCTCGCGCAGGAGCTGGGCTGCCGCCTGGTCGTCATCCTCGGCGCCCTGGTGGCCGAGGTGCCCCACAGCCGGCCGGTGCCGGTGGTCGGCACCGTGAGCGACCCCGCGCTGCAGGCCGACCTGGGGCTGCGGCCCTCCACCTACCAGGGCCCGACCGGGGTGGTGGGCGTGCTGTCCGCCGCCTGCCGGGACGCCGGCCTCGCCGCCGCCTCGCTGTGGGCCGCGGTGCCCACCTACGTGCCCACCGCGCCCTCCCCCAAGGCCGTCCTGGCGCTGCTGGAGCAGACCTCCGAGGTGCTGGGCATGTGGGTGCCCACCACCGACCTCGAGATCGCGGCCGCGGCCTACGAGCGGCAGGTCACCGAGCTGGTGCAGGAGGACGACGAGACCTCCGACTACGTGTCCCAGCTCGAACGGCGCCACGACGCCGACGACGAGGAGACGACGGGCCGGTCGCTCGTCGAGGAGGTCGAGCGCTACCTGCGTGATCGCCGGGACTGACGCTCCCAGGGCTGCGTCTGCTCCCAGATGCGGGCCAGGCGCAGCGGGATCTCGTCGTGGTGGCGGCGGGCGGTGATCTGCAGGCCGACCGGCAGGCCCTCCGCGTTGAGCCCCGCGGGGACCGACACGGCCGGGTTCCAGCACAGGTTGGCCAGCATGGTGAACGGCGTGGCCGACGCCCCCAGCGGGCGGGCCACCTGCCCGTCGATGGTGTCCGGCGGCGGGCCCTCGGCCGCGAACGCCGCCACCGCGTTGGTGGGGCTGAGCAGCAGGTCGACCTCCTCGAACAGGGCCGCCACCTCGTACACCAGCCGCTCGCGGCGCTGCTCGGTCCGCGCCACCCAGGGCACCGTCTGGTGCTCGGTCTGCTCGAGGACCGAGCGGCTGTAGCGGGTCAGGTCGTCGGCCACGCCCGGCCACATCCCGTCCTCCAGCGAGTGCCACAGCCCCGTCGGGCCCGCGCCCAGCCACGCCTTAACCGGGTCGGACAGCGCCACCGGCTCCTCGTCCAGCACCAGGCCCGCGGCCTCGGCCAGCCGGCGGGCGGCCTCGGCGGCCACTTCCCGGACCTCGGGGTCGCACAGGGCGAAGCCCATGTCGGGCGTCCAACGGGCCCGCAGGCCGGCGACCGGCAACGACTCGGCCGCCGACTCGTAGGTCACGAGCGGGCGGGGCAGCGAGGTGCGGTCGCGGTCGTCGGGTCCGGAGGTCACGTCGAGGTGGCGGGCGGCGTCGGCCACGGTCGTGGTGAGCAGGCCGTGGACCGAGGTCTGCGACCCTGTCGGGGACGGATGGGGGATGCGCCCGAAGCTGGGCTTGAACCCGACCAGCCCGCAGAAGCCGGCCGGGATGCGGGTGGAGCCGCCGCCGTCGCTGGCGGTGGCCGCCGGGACCAGGCCTGCGGCCACGGCCGCCGCGCTGCCGCCGCTGGACCCGCCGGGCGTGCGGGACGGGTCCCACGGGTTGCGGGCCACGCCGAACGCCTTGGTCTTGGTGAAGTTGAGGGTGCCGAACTCGGGCGCCGCGGTCTTGCCCACCGGGACCGCGCCCGCGGCCCGCAGCCGGGCCACGTGTATCGAGTCCTCTGCCACCGGGCCCCGCCCCACGAAGGGCAGCGAGCCGTAGGTGGTGGGCATCCCGGCGCAGTCCTCCAGGTCCTTGACGCCGATGGGCACGCCCGCGAACGGCCCCGGGTCGCGCCCCGCGGCCACGGTGGCGTCCACCGCCTCGGCCGCCGCCCGGGCCAGGCCCTCGTCGACGTGCACGAAGGCGCCCAGCTCGTCGTTGCCGGCGGCGATGGCGGCCAGCGCCTCGTCGAGCACCTCCACCGCCTTGCGCTCGCCGCGCCGGACGGACTCCGCGACCTCGATCGCCGACTGCTCCATCGCCATTTCCCCCTCCTCGCCCACCGACTCACAGCCGCTGTCCCTGGTCAACGGCCGTGACGAGCATAGACCTGCATGGGCAGTGCAGAATCTTGCCCGTGCGCCGCCTGCCCCGCCTGCTCCGGGAGCCCATGTGGGTGCTCGGGCTCGTCGTGCTGATGGACGAGATCGACAAGAACATCGTCCGAGGCCTCATCGACCCGATCAAGGACGACTTCGGGGTCGGGGACTTCGCCATCGGGATCCTGCTGTCGATGCAGCTGCTGTTCAACGGCATCATCACGGTCCCGGCCGGCTACCTGGCCGACCGCTGGCACCGCACCCGGGCCATCGGCACCACGGTCGTCGCCTGGTCGGCCATGAGCGCGGCAGGGGCGGGCGCCATCGGCTTCCCCATGCTGGTGGGGCTGCGCTCGCTGCTGGGCTTCGGCCAGGCGGTGAGCGAGCCGTCCGCCGCCAGCCTGCTCGGCGACTACTACCCGCCCGAGCGGCGGGGCAAGGCGTTCTCGATCCAGATGGCGATGCTGTTCGTCGGGACCGGGATCGGCGTGGCCCTGGGCGGCTGGCTGGGCATCGCCTTCGGCTGGCGCTGGGCGCTGGTCGTCGTGGCGCTGCCGGGCCTGCTGGTGGCGCAGCTGGTGTACCGACTGCGGGAGCCCAAACGGGGGACGGCCGACCTCATCGCGGCCATGGGTGGCGGCGAGATCCAGGACAGCGACGGCGAGAAGGTCCACCTGTTCGAGCACGGCTTCCGGCAGTTCCTGGTCGACATGATCGAGGGCCTGCGGGCCGACATGCGGACGGTGCTGCGCATCCGCACCATGCGCTACGCCCTGGTGGGCGTGGCCGCGCTGCTGTTCACGGTCACCGCCATCTCGTCGTGGCTGGCGCAGTACTACATCCGCCACCTGCACGTGGCCGAGGGCGACGGCGAGGCCTGGTTCATGGCGCTCGCCATCCTGGCCGGCGTGCCCGGCATCATCATCGGCGGCCGGGTGGCCGACCGCTGGGCGCCGCGCATCCAGGGCGGGCGCCTGGCCCTGCCCGCGGTGTTCCTGACCGTGGGCACGACGTTCTTCACCGCGTCGTTCCTCATCCGGCCCTCCGAGTACAGCCTGCCCGCCATCCTGGGCGTGTTCGGGCTGCAGCTGCTGGGCCTGTTCGTCGACTCCATGGCCATCCCCAGCCTGCGGGCCGGGCTCACGGACGCGCTGCCGGCCCACCTGCGGGGCACCGGCTTCGGCGCCTTCAACCTGGTGGCGGTGGTGGCGGGCCAGGCCGCGGCGCCGTTCGTGGTGGCGGGCATCTCCAGCCTCTACGGCGAGAACCTGCGGATCGCCCTGCTGGTGGTCTCCCCGCTGTCCTACCTGGGTGCCGCCGTCCTGTGGCGGGCCCGCAAGTTCCTCGACGACGACATGCAGAAGATCATGGTGGCCGTCCTCACCGCCATCCAGGACGAGCGCGACCGCGCCGCCGCCCAGGCCCCGCCCCAGGCCGACGCCGAGCCGGAGCTGGCCGGTTAGGGCTCGGGGGCGGCCGGCTCGAGGTCGAGGTCGTTGGCGTCGACATTGTTGACGGCGCGGGCCTCGGCCACGACGTTGATGAGCATGGCGCTCACGGGCACGGCGAGGACGGCGCCGAAGGCACCGAACAGGGTGCTGCCCGCCACGATGGCGCCCAGGACGACGAGCGGGTGGAGCTCGAGGGAGCGGCCGAACACGATCGGGGCCAGCAGGTCGTTGTCGAACTGCTGGACCAGGACCGCCACGATGAGCACGATGAGGGCCTTGCCGAAGCCGGCCGTGACCAGCGTGACCCCCACGGCGATGGCGCCGGCGATGACCGCGCCGAGGAAGGGCAGGAAGGCGGCGAAGAAGGTGATCACCGCCACCGGCACGGCCAGCGCGCCGCCCACCAGCCACACCGTGGTGCCGATGATGAAGCCCTCGATCAGGCCCAGCAGCGCCGAGCCCCGCAGGTAGCCGCCCAGCACCCGCCAGGCGCGGGCCGCCAGGCGGGTGACCAGCGGGCGGCGCTCCTCAGGGAAGTGCCCGAGCATCCACCCGCAGAAGCGGTCGCCGTCCTTGAGCAGGAAGAAGGTGGAGACCAACGCCAGCACGATCCCGGTGATCACCTCGAACACCACCACCGTGCCCGACACCACGGCCCCGCTCTGGCGCTCCAGCGCGTCCCGGGCCCGGTCGCCCGCCTCCTCCCGGAACTCGTCGATGTCCTGGCGGGAGATGTCGAACGGGCTGTCCTCGACCAGCCAGTCCTCGACGTCGTCGATCGCGTTCTCCAGCGTCGGCCCCAGGTCCGAGAACTCGTTGACCATGGCGGGGACCAGCAGCGCCACGATGGTCGCCAGGCCGAGGAGGAAGCCGAACAGGGTCACGAACGCCACCAGCGCCCGGGGCATCCCCCGCCGGCGCAACGTCGCCGCCACCGGGTCGAGCGCCCGGCCCAGCAGCACCGCGACCGCCGCGGTCAGCACCAGCACCCACAGGGCGTTGAGCAGGTTGAGCAGCGCCCACCCCACGAGGCCGATGCCGATCAGCTTCCACGCGTAGGTCCCCAACCGGGCCACCGTCGGGTTGATGCGATGGCTGGCCTCGTCCAAGGTCGTATCGGATGGGGGCACGTGGTCTCCTCTGCCGGGGTTGGGTCACGCCGCCGGGATCTGGCCCACCACCAGGTCGGTGAAGCGCTCGGCGCCGGCGGCGGTCAAGTGGTACCCGTCTTCGCGGGTCAACCCACCCTCGCTGGTGACGAGCGACCACCAGTCGACCAGCCGGGCGTTCGGGTGACGGGCCACCGCCGCCTCCAGCTCGTTGTTGACGTCGCCCTCCCAGCGCCGCGGCACCATCACGTTGACCAGCAGCACTTGCCGGTCCGGCCCGATGGCGGCGAGCACATCGTCGATCTGGGCGCCGCTGAACGGCCCGTTGTTGCCCAGGTGGAGCAGGACCACGTGCCCGAGCAGGCCCTGGGCGTCGAGGGCGCGCACGACGTCGCCCGCCTCGTTCATCTGCCGGCCGATGGCGGCGTCGACGGTGATGCCGCCGCCCAGGCGGGCCGACAACGCGGGCCCCGCTCCCACCAGCACCGAGTCCCCGATGGCCGTGAACCCTCCCGGAGGCACACCCGGCGGCGGGGGTGGCGGGGGCGGGACCGTCGTCGCCGGCACGGTGGTGGCGGGGGCCGTCGCGGGCGCGACCGCCGCGGTCGTGGTGGTGGTCGGGGGGCGGCGGTGGCGGTGATGACCATGCGGGCGGGCTGGGCGGCTTCGGGCGCCTCCGCGGTCACCACGTCGTGGCCCACGCTGGCCACCAGGGCCAGGGCGACCACGGCGACCCCCGCGGACGCCAGGGCGGCCAGCGAGCGGCCTTGCGTGACCCGCACCGCGCGCATCGAGCGCGTCCCGCCCGGCGTCGCCGAAGCCCCGGTGGCGTACCGGCTGCTCGATCCAGCGGTAGGACGCCGCCGCCAGCCCCAGGACCAGGGCGACCTGGGCCGCCACCTTCACGGGCGACTCGGGCTGCTCCCCGGGCGCGGTGGCGGTGAAGACGATGACCGGCCAGTGGATCAGGTAGATGCCGTACGACCGCTGGCCCACCCAGCGCGCCGGGGACACGGACAGCAGCCGGGCCGTGCGGGTGGGCGCCGGGTAGACGACCACCGCGATCAGGGCCAGCGTGGCCAGCTGCGCCGCGGTCAGGCCCGAGCGGAAGGCGGCGCCGTCGCGGTCGTCCAGCCCGAACGCATACCAGGCGACCACCAGGGCGGCGACCACCGCCACCGCGTCGAGCGCGGCCACGAACACGCGCCCGGCGTGGGGGCGCAGGCGGTTGGGCGTCCAGAACAGCCCGAGGGCCACGCCCGCCAACAGGCCCGCGGCCCGGGTGTCGGTCCCGAAGTAGAGGCGGGTGGGGTCCCCACCGCCCGCCAGGGCGAAGCGCAGCACCGTGGCCGCCAGCGCCCCGGCCAGGGCGATCGCGACCGCCCCTTGCGCCCCGCCCGCACCAGCACCAGCCCGCACAGCAGCGGGAACACCAGGTAGAACTGCTCCTCGATCGACAGCGACCACAGGTGCTCGAGGGCCGAGGGCCCGCCGGCGGCATCGAAGTACGACTTGTGGTCGACGATGAGCCGCCAGTTCAGGTGGTAGCCGAGGGCGGCCACGGCCTGGTCCCGCAGCTCGGCCAGGCGCGAGGGCTGGGCGACGCTGGCCCAGGCCAGCGTCCCCGCCACCACGACGCCCAGGCCCGGCAGCAGGCGGCGGGCCCGCCGCACCCAGAAGTCGCGCAGGGCGATGCCGTCGGTGCGCTGGTGCTCGTTGACCAGCAGCGCGCACACCAGCCAGCCCGACAGCACGAAGAACAGCTCGACGCCGATGTACCCGCCGGCCGCGCCCGAGTAGCCGAGGTGGTACACGAGCACCAGCCCGACCGCCAGCGCCCGCAGCCCGTCGAGGCCCGGCAGGTAGCCGAGCTTGCGGGTCTGCCACGAGGGCTTGCGCCGCACCACGACGGCGGGCGAGGGCTCGACCGGCGCGGGCGCGCCCCGCAGCACGCCCTCGACGTCTTCGATCAGGGCGGTCAGATCGGCTGCTGTCTGCTTCGGGGTTGCGGTCTCGGTGTCGGTGTAGCTCGTCGTCTCGTCGGCTCCCACGGTCCCCAGCTCTCGTTCTCAGCAATCGAACGATGCCAGATCGAGAGAGGTCGTGGTCTGATCCCCGGTGGAAGGGGTGCTCGTGCTGGTCGATGTGGGAGCCGGGAGCGTCGCCTCCGTGGTGGTCGAGGTCGAGGGGGCCGCCTGGTCGCGGACACCCTGCCAGTCGGTGCCGGTCACCAGCTCGATGCCGGTGGCGCCGTCGGTGGGCTCCAGCCGGGCCCCGCCCACGAGCCAGCGGGCCACCAGGTCGGCGGCGGCCGACTGGTCCGGCGGGTAGCGGACACCGTGCCGTCCGCGCCCCCGCCGGGCTCGTCACCCGACACGGTCGCGTTGAACCCGACGGCCTGGAGCGCGGCGGTGGCGTCGGCCCCCTGCCGCATCACGCCCGTCCCGTTGCGCACCGTGAGCCGCACCGCGGCGGGCGGCAGCTCGGCGGTGGCGCCGCCCCGGAAGATGGCCAGCGTGGCCTCCGTCTCCGGGCCCTCGTCCAGGCGCAGGATGGCGGCGCCGTTGACCGTGTCGGGGGTGCCGGTCACCGAGTAGGTGAGCAGGCTGTCGGGGTCGAAGGAGCGGAAGCGCCGGCCGAGGTCGAAGATGTCGCCCGCGGTCAGCTCGCTGTCGACGGTGACGCCCGACAGCCCGACGTCGATGAGCTGGTCGAGCGTGCCCGGGTTGCGGGCGCCCCGGTCGATGGCCCGGCTCAGCGCCCGGCGGATGAAGTCCTGCTGGCGGGCGATGCGCCCCAGGTCGGAGCGGGGGTCCTCGACCCAGCGGTTGCCGATCCGCTCCTCGTAGTGGCGGGAGCGGACGTAGGCGAGCGCCTCGGTGGCGTCCAGCATGCGGCAGCCCACGTCGGGGAAGTCCAGCCCCACCTCGTCGTCGCGGGCGGGCCGGGGGATGTAGACGGGCACCCCGTCGATGGCGTCGACCAGGCCCCGGAACGAGGCGAAGTCCACCTGCACGTAGTGGTTGATGGGGATGCCGAAGTTCTCGCCGATGGTCTGGATGAGCAGCGGCGCGCCGCCCTGCTCGATGGCGATGTTGATGCGGCGCGAGGTCCCGGTGCCCGGGATGGGGACGAACAGGTCGCGGGGCAGCGACAGCAGGGCCGCCCGCTCCGACGCGGGGTCGATGCGCACGATCATGATCGTGTCGGAGTGCAGCGTGACGTCCCGGCCGATGCGGACCGGGTCGTCGCCCGGCAGCCCGGCGGCGCTGTCGATGCCCACGATGAGGTAGTTCTCGGGCCCGCCCGCCTCGGTGGGCTCGTCGAGCACGCCGGTCAGCTCGACCCGCGGCAGCCGCTCGGCCTTGCGCAGCACGTAGCCCAGCCCGGTGGCGCCGGCCATCAGGCCGAGCGCCGACAGGCAGCCGCCCGTGATGGCCAGCCGTTGGCCCCAGGTGCGGCGGCGCCGCCCGGTGCTCTGTCGCTCGCGCCGCACGCAGGGATGGTACCGACGGCCGCCGGCTTCCCGGCCTCGGGTGCGGGTTCCCCAACGCTCGTCCACTACTTTGAACGACGGTTCGGAACCGGGGAGGGCTCGTGGGAGGGAACCGGGCGTGAGGCTGAGGGAGACCGCCGAGGAGCAGGAGTTCCGGGCCGAGCTGCGGGCGTGGCTGGCCGCCACCCTGCCCACGCTGCCCCCGCCGCCCCCGTTCGAGGACTGGGCGGCCAAGCGCGCCTACGACACCGGCTGGCAGCGCCGGCTGCACGACGCGGGCTACGCGGGCATCTCCTGGCCCCGGGAGTACGGCGGGCGGGGCGCCACCCCGTCCGAGGAGCTGATCTTCCTGGAGGAGACCGAGCGGGCCGGGGCGCCGTACGTCGGCTGCTGCTTCGTGTCCACCCTGCACGCCGGCCCCACCATCGGGGCCGAGGGCACGCCCGATCAGCGGGCCCGCTACCTGCCCCCGATCCTGCGCGGCGACCACGTGTGGTGCCAGGGCTTCTCCGAGCCCGAGGCGGGGTCCGACCTGGCCTCGCTGCGCACCCGGGCGGTGCGCGACGGCGACCACTACGTCGTGACCGGCCAGAAGATCTGGACGTCGCACGCCCAGGTGGCCGACTACTGCGAGCTGCTGGCCCGCACCGACCCCGAGGCGCCCAAGCACAGGGGCATCACCTGGATGGTCATGCCCATGGACTCGCCCGGCATCGAGGTGCGGCCCATGCGCACGCTCACCGGGGAGAGCGAGTTCAGCGAGATGTTCCTCGACGAGGTGCGGATCCCGGTCGAGAACGTGGTCGGGCGCGGAGAACGACGGCTGGCGGGTCGCCATGGTGACGTTCGGCTTCGAGCGGGGCACGGCGTTCGTGAGCGAGCTGCTGGGATCGATGCGGCTGCTGACCGACCTGGTCGACATCGCCCGCAAGACCCCGCTGGGGACCGGCACCGCCTGGGACGACGACGGCATCCGCCGGGAGCTGACCGTGCTGCGGGCCGAGCTCGACGCCGAGTGGGCGCTGACCAGGCGCAACGTGTCCCGGGCCGCCCGCCACGGCAACCCGGGGGTGGGCGGCTCGGTGTTCAAGCTGGCCTACCACGAGACCCGGGAGCGGATGGGCGAGGTGGCGCTGCGCCTGCTCGGGCGGGCCCGCCTGGCGCTCGACGACCCCACCGGGGTGTCGGCCCGCCAGCTCGACCACGTCGGCCAGACCCTCTACGCCCTGTCGCTGTCGATCGCCGCGGGCACGGCCCAGATCCAGCGCAACATCGTGGGCGAGCGCCTGCTCGGCCTGCCCAAGGAGCGCTGATGGACCTGGAACCGAGCGACGACCAGGCCGCGCTGGCCGCCGAGCTGGCGCGCTTCCTGGCCGACCGCGTCACCCCCGAGGCCCGCCGGGCGGCAGCGGACCGGCCCGGGGGCGTGGACCGCGACCTGTGGCAGGCGCTCGGCGAGCTGGGCACGTTCGCCCTCACCGTGCCCGAGGCGCGCGATGGGGTCGGCCTGGGGATGGCCGAGGCGACGCTGGTGTTCGAGGAGCTGGGCCGGGCGGCGGTGCCGGGCCCGCTGATCGGCACTTTCCTGGCCGCGGGCCTGGACCTGCCGATCGCAGCGGCCGCCGGTGCGGGCGAGGCCGTCGTCGGCCTGGTGCCCGCGGGCCGCCCGCTTCGGGTCCCTTGAACGACAGCGTTCCGCATTCGTCGAGCACCGGGCGGGGCTGGACGCGCTGCTGGTGGTCGCCCCGTACGGGGTGACGCTGGCGGAGCCGCCGGATGCCGCGGCCGCCCGCCCGGTGGCGCGGCCCCTGGACCCGCTGACCCCGGTCGACGTGGTGGAGGCGCTGCCCGAGGGCGAGCCGGTGGGCGGCCCGGAGCTGGCGGCCCGGCTGCGGCGGCGACGCGGGCCTGCTGGCCGCCGCCCTCCAGGTGGGGCTGGCCGGCGGCGCGCTGGCCCTGGCCACCGACCACGCCCTGGGCCGGGTCCAGTTCGGGCGGCCCATCGGGAGCTTCCAGGCGCTCAAGCACCTGCTGGCCGACGCCCGGGTGGCGGTCGAGGTCGCCCGGGCCGCGGTGGCGGCCGCCGGGGTCGAGATCGACGAGGGCGGCGACGCCGGCCGCGCCGTCGACGCCGCCCGCATCGTGGCCTCCCGGGCCGCGGACCGGGCCACCCGCACCTGCATCCAGGTCCACGGGGGCATGGGCTTCACGTGGGAGCTCGACGCCCACCTGTTCCTGAAGCGCGCGCTCGTCCTCGACGTGGGCGTCGGCTCCCCCGACGAGGCCGTGGAGTCGCTGGCCGCCTCGCTCTGACCGCCACTCAGCCGAACGCGAGCAGGCGCGGCGCACCGCCCGGCCCTCGGCAGCCGGGCGGTACGCTGGCGCGTCCCATGTCGCCGACCGTGCCCGCCAACGCCACCTTCCGCCGGCGCGCCGGCCTGGACGTGCTGGCGTGGTCCTCGTTCGACGACCTGGGGCTGGACGCCCTGGTCACCACCCGGGACGGCGGGGTGTCGTCGGGCCCCTATGCCAGCCTGAACCTCGGGCTGCACGTGGGCGACGATCCCGCCGCCGTGATCGAGAACCGGCGTCGGGCCGCGGCCGCGCTGGGCCTCGACCTGAGCGAGTGCGTGTTCGCGCAGCAGGTCCACGGGCGCGACGTCGTGGTCGTTGGCGCCGCCGACCGGGGCCGGGGCACCACCGGCGGGGCGGACGCGCCCGCGTGCGACGCGCTGGTCACGGCCACGCCCGGCGTCGGGCTGGCCATCATGGTGGCGGACTGCGTCCCCCTCGTGCTGTGCGAGCCGCGGGCCCGGGTGCTGGCGGTGGTGCACGCCGGCTGGCGGGGCACGGTGGCCCGGGTGGCGGCCGCCGCCGTCGAGGCCATGGCCGCGCTGGGCGCCGAGCCCGAGCTGATCGTCGCTGGCATCGGTCCCGCCGTGGAGCCCGCCCGCTACCAGGTGGGCGAGGACGTCGCGGGGGCGGCCCGGCTCCGCATTCGGCGCCGAGGTGGGCGACGTGCTGGCGCCGGACGGGCCGGGGCACTGGCGCTTCGACCTCTGTGCCGCCAACCGTCGCGTGCTGGTGGAGGCGGGCGTGCCCGCGGCCCGCATCGAGCCGGCAGGCGTGGGCACCGGTCCGGGCGCCCCCTTCTTCAGCGACCGGGCCGAGCGGCCCTGCGGCCGCTTCGCGGCGCTGGCCCGGCTGCGATGAGCGCGTTCCGCTACGACGGCTACGACATCGACGCGGCGGCGGGCACGTTGACCTGCCGCTACTCGCTGGACGGCCGGTCATTCGCCGAGCGCTTCGCCTTCCCGGGCGGGGCCGGCTGGGACAGGCCCGAGGCGACCGAGGCCGCCCGCTGGGTGTTCCTGCTGGCGGGCGTGTCGTACTACAAGACGCGGCGCCGCCCGTGGTGGAGCTGCCGGGCACGCCGCTGCGGCCGGGCGAGGCCGACTTCCTGCGCTCGTTCTACGTGGACGGGCTGGGCGAGTTCGCCTACCGCAACGGGTTGGACCTGTCGGGCCTGCGCATCGAGGCCCCGCCGCTCGACGCCGGTCCCCTGCCCGCCCCGCGGGCGGCCGAGGCCCGGCCGCTGGTGCCCTTCGGCGGCGGCATCGACTCGATCGTGACCGTCGAGCTGGTCCGGCCGGTGGCCGAGCCCTCGCTGTTCGTCGTGGGCCGGCCGGACGACCGCTTCGCCGCCATCGAGCGCCCCGCGGCGGTGACCGGGCTGCCGGTGGTGCGGGCCGAGCGCGAGCTCGACCCGCAGGTGCTGCGGTCGCGGGAGCTCGGGTTGCTCAACGGCCACGTGCCCGTGACCGGCATCATCTCGGCCCTGGCCGTGCTGGCCGCGGTGCTGCACGGCCGGGACGCGGTCGTCATGTCCAACGAGTGGTCGTCCTCGGCCGGGAACCTGGTGGTGGGCGACCGCATGGTCAACCACCAGTGGTCCAAGAGCGAGGCGTTCGAGGCCGGGTTCCGGGCGGTGCTGGCGGGCTCGCTGGGCGGCGCCGTCGACTACTTCTCCCGGCTGCGCCCCTACACCGAGCTGCTCATCGCCGAGCGCTTCGCCCGGCTCGAGGGGTACCACCGCAGCTTCCAGAGCTGCAACCGGGGCTTTCACATCGACCCCGCCCGGCGGCTCGACCACTGGTGCGGGCAGTGCGACAAGTGCTGCTTCATCGATCTGATCCTGGCGCCGTTCCTGGACGCGGCCGCGCTGCGGGACGTGTTCGGCGGGCGGGAGCCGCTCGACGACGCCGGCCTGCTCCCCCGGTTCGAGGTGCTCGTGGGTGCCTCGGGCGACACCAAGCCGTGGGAGTGCGTGGGCGACGTGGACGAGTGCCGTGCCGCCGTGGCGCTGGCGGCGCCGCGCCCGGACCGAGCCGCCACGCCGGTGCTGCGGGCCCTGGCCGCCCGGCTGGACGCCGACCTGCCTCCGCCCGCCGCGGTCGAGCGGCTGCTCCGCCCGGTGGGCGCCCACTTCGTGCCCGATGCCTACGCCACCGACGATCTCCTGGTCTGAGCTGGCCGGCCGGGCGGTCGGGGTGTGGGGCCTCGGGGTCGAGGGCCGCGCCAACGTCGCCAAGCTGGAGGCCCTGGGCGCGACGCCGGTGCTGGTGGACGACGCCCCGCCGCCGGGCGGGCTCGAGGGCCGGCCGGTGCTGGCCACCGCCGCGGGCGGGCTCGAAGCGCTGGCCCGCTGCGAGGTGGTGGTGAAGACTCCCGGCATCAGCCGCTACCGGGCCGAGGCCGGGACGCTGGCCGCGGCCGGGGTCCCACTGGTGGGCGGGCTGGGCCTGTGGCTGGCGGAGGCCGACCGCGACCGCGTGGTGTGCATCACCGGCACCAAGGGGAAGTCCACCACCACCGCGGTGGCCGGCCACCTGCTGGCGGGCCTCGGCTACCGGGTGGTGACCGGCGGCAACCTGGGCCTGCCGCCCTGGGCGCCCGAGGCCCCCGCCGGGGCCGACCTCTGGGTGGTGGAGGTGTCGAGCTACCAGGCCACCGACGTCGCACTGTCGCCGCCGGTGGTGGCGGTGACGTCGCTGCACCCCGACCACCTGCCCTGGCACCGGGGCGATCCCGAGACCTACTACGCCGACAAGCTGTCGCTCTGCACCCGGCCCGGCGCCGACCTGACCATCGCCAACGGCGACAGCCCCCTGCTGCGGGAACGGCGGGCTTCGCTCGGGCCTCGGGTCGAGTGGGTGACCGCCGGCGAAGGAGACGCGCCGGACTGGTCCGCCCCACTGGGCCTGCTCGGGCGGCACAACCTGCGCAACGCCCGCATCGCCCGGGCCTGCCTGGTGGCGCTGGGCGTGCCCGAGGCGGCCGACGACGACGCCCTCGCCAAGGCGGCCGCCGGCTTCGAGCACCTGGAGAGCCGGCTCCGCCCGGTGGGCACCGTCGACGGCGTGCTGTTCGTGGACGACAGCCTGTCCACCAACGTGCTGCCCACGCTGGCCGCGGTGGACGCCTTCCCGGGCCGCCGGGTGGCGGTCCTGGTGGGCGGGCAGGACCGCGGCATCGACTACGCCCCGCTGGCCGCCGGCCTGGCCGCCCGGCCCGATCCCACCCTGGTGGTGGTCATGGCGTCGGAGGCGGCGCCACGGCTGCGGGCCGCGCTCGACGGCACGCCGGTCGAGGTGGCCGAGGCCGCCGACCTGGACGCCGCCACCCGCACCGCGTACGGCTGGGCTCGGCCCGACGGCGTCGTGCTGCTGTCGCCTGCGGCGCCGAGCTTCGACCGCTACCGCGACTACCGCGCCCGGGCCGCCGCCTTACGCCGACAGCTACGTCCGGCTATTGCGTCGGGAACGGTGAGACGTCCATCTGGGTCAGCCCAGGACGTAGCGCTCGCGAAGCGTGGCGGCCGTCCGCCTCGGGAGGGCGCCAGGGGCAAGGAGGTCCTCGATGCTGATCGCGGCGAAGGTCGACCGGTCCACGAGGAGGTCCCGGTAGCGGGCGCACGCATCGAAGACCGCATGGTTGGCGGCGGGGTGGACGACGACATAGCGGCCCCACGTCCATTGGCCGGTCGCGTGCTGGAGCATCGACAGCATCAACAAGTGCTCGAGCCACATCACGGCCAGCTCCGACCGGCTCGTGGCCAGGTCGAGCGCCCGCGGCTCGAAGATGCCCGAGCGCAGGGCGACCTCCTGGTTGCGGGACAAGTTGGCCGGCTTGGGGATCTCGGGCTTCATCCGTTCGTGGTACTTGGTGCCCACGGCCACGATCCCGCGGGTCCCGTCATAGAGGTCGAGGACGATGGCGGTATCGAACGACCGGAGGCTGTTGAGATAGGAGGGGTCGAAACGGCCCGGCGAGTGGGCGAAGCGCACCTCAGTCACCTTCCCTGGTGCGTCCGGCCACCAGGTGTGCACGGCACGGTCGGCTCGTGTGAGGTCGTCGGCCAGGTCTCCGAACAGGTTGAAGGCCAGCGTCGGCGACCACAGCAGGTCGGCCCACAGCCGCTGGTGGTCGAAGCTCTGGTGCCGCTCCACCATCGCCGCCCGTGCCTTAGCCGCAGCAAGCGCCCCTGGTGTCACGAAGTTCGCGCCTGTCTGCATGGCGTAGTCGAAAGCCAGCCGACTCCCTACTGGCCGCACCGTCCGCCCGTCCGCCGGCGGCTTGATCGGCTGCGAGCCGATCGGATGGCCCTTGGCCTCACGCCACCGCGCCTGATGCAGCCGCGCCGCCCGCCGAAACGCCGTCACGTCTGGCCGCCCCGGCGCACGGTCCTCCCCTCCCAGCAGTACGCCGCTTCCAGCTCCCGGCGGCTCGGACCCTCCATCCCTGGCATGGTAGAAGCCCCCTCGACTCCAGCTCAGCCGCCGCCTTCGCCGACAGCTACGTCCGGCTATTGCGTCGGTAATCGTCGACCGCTATCTCTGTAGCGACGACAGGACGCAGAGCGCGGCGGGCGCTCGTCCCGTAGTCGGGAGGCGGACAAGTGGGGGAAGCGGACCGTGCGGCAGCGCCGCGCGACCGGTGGTACTGCGGGCCACCGGCCGATCGGCGGGCGTACGTCATCGACGACATCCGGGCCATGCGAGGGGGCGAGGGGCACGTGCTGCGGGCCCGGCGCCGGACCTTTCCCGGCGACCCGGTCGGCTACACGGGGCCGGTGTCGCTGAAGATCTGCGCCGAGGACGTGGACGCCGGGCGCGTCGCCGGCATGCGGGAGCGCTGGGAGCGGCTGGCCGGCATCGAGCATCCCCACCTGGCCCGGGTGGTGGAGGTGTTCCTGGGGCCGGGGCTGTTCCGGACCGATCCGCCGGCCGGCGGGGACAGGGACGTGCTCTACGCCTCGGCCTCGTGGGTCGAGGGCCACGCGCTGCGGGGCGCGGTTCCCCTCGACCCCGAGGGCGCCTTCGCGCTGGCCGCGGACCTGGCGGCCGGGATCGCCACGCTGCACGCCCACGGGGTGCTGCACCGCGACGTCCACCCGGGAAACGTGGTCGTCGACGACGAGGGCCGTGCGGTGCTGATCGACTTCGGCTCCTCGCGGCCCGACGACGGCACCGAGACCCGCACGGTGGCGGGCGCGGTCGGCTTCATCGCCCCCGAGATGGCCAACGGCGTGAGCACCGCCGCCACCGACCGCTGGGGCCTGGGCATGCTCACGGTGTTCGCGCTGCTGGGCCATCCCCAGGGGACGATGGCGCTCGACGCCCTGGAGGCCGAGCTGACGGTGGCGCTGATCGGCATCGCCGACCGCCGGAAGGCCCAGCGGCTGCTGACCGCCATGATCGCCGCCGACCCGACCCGGCGACCCGTCGACGGCGCCCGCTGGGCCCGGGAGCTCCAGGCGTGCCTGACCACCGCCCGGCGGCGCCGGCCGGGCCCCCGGTCGTTGGCCGCGACGGCGGCGGTGGTGGGCCTCGCGGCCGCGGGCGCCGCGGGCTTCGTCGCCCTCAGCGCCGACCCGCCCGACGACGGCCGGGACAGCGCGGCGGCCACCACCGTGGCCACGGCGACGCCGTGCGAGCCGGTCGTGGCCGGCGAGCGGGGGGCCTCGCCCGAGCTGGCGGAGGCGGTGGCCCGGGAGGCACCCGACGCCTGCGTGGGCGGCGGAGCCGAGGTGTTCGGGGAGGCGCAGGTCCAGCCGCTCGACGACGCCCGCGGGCGGCCCGACGGCGTGGTGCTGCTCAGCCCCGCGGGGACCGCGGTCCGGCTGGAGGAGACCATGTGGGCGTCCTACCGCGAGATCGCGGGCCGGGCGTCGCCCGAGAACGCCACGGCCTACGGGGGCTACCCCACCACCGTCGACCGGGACGGCGATCCGGTGGCCGTCGCCATCACCCTCGACCAGGGCGGCGTGATCGTGGGCCGCCGCCGGGACACGCAGATGTTCTGGCTGCCCCGCCAGGTGCTGCCGCTGTGGGCCGCGCACGGCGGCGCCACCGGCGACCTCGGCATGCCCACGTCCAACCCCTACTTCGTCGGCGGGCGGCTCCAGCTCGACTTCGAGCACGGCTACATGACGGCCGACGCCGCCGACTTCGCCGCCCTGCTGCTGGGGGCGCCGGTGGACGACGCGGTGGTGGTGGCGGACCCGGGCGAGCCGCTGCGGCAGGTGCCGGTCGCCCGGCACATCGTCCGCCAGGCCACCGGGGTCGCGTGGTTCGTGGACGAGGAGTCCCGGCGCCACTGGATCGCCACCGGCGGGACCTGGAACTGCCTGGGCGGCGACGACGCGGTGGCGGCCGACAACCTGCCGGGCTGGGCAGTCGCCACGCTGCCGCTGGCCGAGCCGGCACACTGCCCGTGAGCGGCGCGTTGTCACCGGCTGCCACGCCCGGCCCGGACGGCGAGGGCGTCCTGCCCCCTACCTTCGGGGACGTGGGCGACGTGGCCGCGGGCACGATCTCGAGCGATCGCGAGGTGGTCGTCATCGTGCCCGGCCCCGGCGTCACCTTCGGCCGGGAGCCGACCGCGCAGGTTCGCATCGGCCACGCGCCGCTGTACGACGACGTGGTGCCGAAGCTGGCGGGGCGGGTGTTCGCCCACGACGGGCGGGTGCTGGTGGCCAACCTGCACGACAGCCTGGCGCTCGACATCCGGGTGGAGGGCCGGGCGCTGCTCCCCGTGCCGCCCGGCCACTGGCACGCCCCGCCCGAGCGGACGTTCGACGTGCTCGTCACGGGCACCCTGACCTACGAGCTGGCGGTGGTGGTCAACTCCGCCGGCAACCCGACCCGGGTGGTGGCGGCCGGCGACCCCGACAGCCCCGAGCCGCCGACCGGCGCCCGGCCCCGCTTCACCGAGCGCCAGCGCGAGGTGCTGGACGCCTACGTGGCGCCGCTGGCCAAGGGCCAGCCGCCCGCGTCGCACCAGCAGGTGGCCGAGACCCTCGGCATCAGCCGGTCATTGGTGCGGCTGGAGTGCAACCGCATCTGGAGTGAGCTGCTGGTGGCGGGCGTCCCCATGCGCAGCCTGGGCGACGCCCGCGACCAGATCGCCGACGCCTGGGCCCGCCACCGGTTCTGAGGCGGCTCAGCCCTCCGGGGCGCGTCCCATCTCCGCGGCGCGGCGCATCATCTCGTCCTCCGGCACGTCCTCGACGTGGGAGGCCACGTCCCAGCGGTGGCCCCACGGGTCCTCGAAGCTGCCGGACCGGTCGCCGTAGAACTGGTTCTCCAAGGGGCGTAGCTCCTTGGCGCCGCCGGCCAGGGCCCGCCCGAACACGGCGTCCACGTCCTCGACGTAGACCATCACGCTGACCGGCGAGCCGCCGACGGCGCGAGCGCTGTGGATGCCCATGTCGGGCACCTCGTCCGCCAGCATCACCAGCCCCCGGCCGATGTCCAGCTCGGCGTGGCCGATCTTGCCGTCGGGGCCGTCCATGCGCATCCGCTCGGTTGCCCCGAACACCTCGACGTAGAAACCGATGGCCGCGGCTGCGTCATCGAGGACGAGGTACGGGATGACCTGGGGGTAGCTCTCGGGGATCGCTTTCACGTCTGCCATGGCTCCTCCTTCAACGGGCGTCTATTGGTTTCTACCCCGGAGCCGTGACGCCTTACGGTCCGGCGCATGGAGCGCACGGATCCGGACTACGTGGCCGACGAGCTGGCCATGCTGGGGCAGTACCTCGACTACCACCGCGCCACGCTGGCGGCCAAGGCCTCCGGGCTGGACGGCACGGGCTGGCGGGCGCGGCTGGCGCCGTCCGAGCTGACGCTCGCCGGGCTGGTGAAGCACGCGGCCCTGGTGGAGGACCACTGGTTCACGCAGCATCCTGCTGGGCCACGAGCTGCCCGAGCCCTGGGAGTCGGCGCCCTGGGACGACGATCGCGACTGGGAGTTCCACACCGCGCCGGACGACGCGCCGGACTACGTGCTCGGGCTGTACGCCGAGGCGTGCGACCGCAGCCGGGCCGCGGTGGCCCAGGTCGGGGACCCCGACGCGCGGGCGGCCCGCACGGTCCGCGACGGCCACCAGGTGAGCCTGCGCTGGATCATGCTGCACATGCTGGAGGAGACCGCCCGCCACAACGGCCACGCCGACCTGCTGCGCGAGAGCGTCGACGGCGTCACCGGCGAGTGACGCCACGCATCTGACACACTGTCAGATATGGCTGAGGTCGAGGAGAGGGCGCGCACGATCCCCGCCGTGGTCGAGCGGGCGGCCGAGCGGTTCGGGGCTGCGGAGGGGCTGGTCGACGGGGAGCGGCGGTCGAGCTTCGCCGAGGTGGCGGCGGCGGCCGACGCGGCGGCGCGCGGGTTCGTGGCCGCGGGCGTCGAGCCCGGGGACCGGGTGGCGATGTGGGCGCCCAACTCGGGCGACTGGGTCATCGCCGCGCTGGGGGCCTTCCGGGCCGGGGCCGTGGTGGTCACCGTGAACACCCGGTTCAAGGGCCAGGAGGCCGCCCACGTCATCCGGACCGCCGGGGCGCGGCTGCTGGTGACGGTGACCGACTTCCTCGACACCGACTACGTCGCCCTGCTGGCCGCGGCGGGCGCGCCCGAGTGCCTCGAGCGCACCGTGGTGCTGGCCGGGCCCGTTCCCCCGGGCGCCACCGCGTGGGACGACTTCGTGGCCGGCGGCGCGGGGGTCGATCCGGCGGAGACCGCGGCGCGGGCCGCGGCGCTCGGCCCCGACGACGTGAGCACCATCATCTTCACCTCGGGCACCACCGGGGCGCCCAAGGGGGCCATGCTGCGCCACGGGGCGACGGTGCGGGCGTTCTCCGACTGGGCCGGCATCGTGGGCCTGCGCGAGGGCGACCGCTACCTCATCGTCAACCCGTTCTTCCACGCCTTCGGGCTGAACGCGGGCATCCTCGCCTGCCTCGTCGCCGGCGCCACCATCGTCCCCCACCCGGTGTTCGACGTGCCCAGCGTGATGCGCCGGGTCGACGAGGAGCGCATCACGATGCTCCCCGGGGCGCCCGCCATCTACCAGACCATCCTCGACCACCCCGACCTCGGCGCCTACGACCTGTCCACGCTGCGGCTGGCGGTGACCGGCGCGGCCACCGTGCCCGTCGAGATGATCCGGCGCATGCGGGCCGAGCTGACCTTCCGCACCATCGTGACCGGCTACGGGCTCACCGAGTCCACCGGCATCGCCACCATGTGCCGCCACACCGACGACCCCGAGACCATCGCCCGCACCGCGGGCCGGCCCATCCCCGACGTCGAGGTGCGGGTGGTCGACGGCGACGGCAAGGACCTGCCCGCGGGCCAGCCCGGCGAGGTGCTGGTGCGGGGCTACAACCTCATGGCCGGCTACTTCGGCGACGCCGCGGCCACGGCCGAGGCCATCGACGCCGAGGGCTGGCTGCACACCGGCGACATCGGCGTGTTCGACGAGGCCGGCAACCTCACCATCACCGACCGCACCAAGGACATGTACGTCGTGGGCGGGTTCAACGCCTACCCGGCCGAGATCGAGAACGTGATGATGACGCACCCCGCCGTGGGCCAGGTGGCGGTGATCGGCGTGCCCGACGCCCGGCTCGGCGAGGTGGGACGGGCCTACGTGGTGCCCCGGGCGGGCGCCAGCGTGGACGAAGCCGCGCTCATCGCATGGTGCCGCGAGGCGATGGCCAACTACAAGGTGCCCCGCAGCGTGGCGGTGGTCGACGCCCTTCCGCTCAACGCCACCGGCAAGGTGCTCAAGTACGTGCTGCGCGAACGGGCCGCCGCCGGGACGTGACCCGGGCCGCGCCGTAGGCCGCCGCGCCCACCGCCGCCGAGCGCGGGGCCGACCCGGGTCGTCACCCGGGTGGTGGAGATCCAGCGCCGCATCTTGGCGGTGTCGTTGAGCCTCGGGAACGGCTGCGGGGGCGGGTCCACGCCCAGGAACCCGCACAGCGGGCCCCAGCCCTCGGCCACGTCGAAGGTCAGCAGGCGCTCGGGCGGCAGGGACGCCTGGACCTCGGCGACGTGGTCCTCGAACACGCCGATGGCGTGGTCCCGGTCCTCGAAGCGGCCGCCGAACAGCCCGTCCCAGATCAGCCGGTCGGTCATCTCCAGGTACTCGCGGGTGGGCCGCAGCACCCGGGGCATCCAGGCGGGCAGCATGGTCCGGGCCGGGTAGACGGTGGCGTTCATGCTGTCCCACCACTTGGCGGGGTCGCGCACGCTGAGCACCACCTTGGCCTCGGGGTAGTGGACGGCCAGCTCACGCCAGGCGCACGACACCGGGAAGTCGACCCCGGCGCCGTAGCCCGCGAACAGGTCGTCCCAGTCCGTCGTGCCCGTGGTGGCGTAGCGGTGCCACTTGGGCACGTGGGACCAGTGCCGCAGCAGGTCCTCGCCGTGGTAGGTGGGGCCGAAGCCCAGGTCGTCGAGGGCGCGGCGCAGCGACAGCGTGCCGGTACGGCCGAAGCCGGCGCCGATGACCCGCAGGCCCGTCACGCGGGCACCGGCTGGAACGCCTGGCGGAACTGGTCGGAGGTGGCCTGGCTCGCGGCCCACTGCTCCTCGGGCGCGGTGAACAGCAGGGCGTAGCCCCGGCCCCCGGTCACGAAGCCCAGGTTGGCGGCGTGCACCGTGGGGCCCGACCCGTAGCGGAACTCCCACAGCGCCGCGTTGTAGTCGCGGTAGGTGGTGGGAGCGATCCCCAGCTCCTCGTAGTTGGCGTGGGCGCGGGCGAAGCTCACGGCCAGGTCGCGCCAGGCCTGGGCGGGATCGGCCCCCGGGGTGTCGGTCCAGTCCACCCGCAGCTTTGCCCCGGTGGCGGGGTCCCGGAAGTCGGTGAGCGTCGCGACCCGCTCACGGGGGCGACCTCCCAGCCCGCGGGGTAGGCGATGCGGTAGCGGCCGCTCGGGTCCTGGTAGGCCGTCCAACCCGGGGGCACGCCCACGGCTGCCTGCGGCGCGGTGGTCGTGGTGGCCGGCGCGGTGGTCGTGGTCGTGGGGTCCGGCTCGGCCGTGGTCGGCGTGGTCGCCGGCTCCTCGGCCTGCGCGGTGGTCGACGGCGGCGAGGCGGTGTCCCCGCCGCCGTCGTCGCCGGTCAGCGCACCGACCGCCGCGACACCCAGCAGCAGGACCAGGGCCGCCGCCACCAGCAGCAGCAGCCGGGACCGGCCCGGCGGCGGCACGGCCAGGCCCCCACGCGGGGACGGCGCCGGGGCCGGCTCGGCCGGGCCACCCGGGGGCGGCGGCGCCTCGGGGGCCGGGGTCGGCAGCCGGGGAGACCGCCGCGGTGGCCATCGGCAGGGTCGCGGTGCGGGCGGGGGCGGTGCGGGCCGGCGCCGGGGGGCACGCGGCGCGGGTGAGTGCGGCGCGCACCTCGCCGGGGGTGGCGCGGTTGCCCGGGTCCTTCATCAGCAGCCGGGTCACGATCACGCTCAGCGGGCCGGGGCGCCGGGCGGGCCGGGGCCGGCCGTGCACCACCGCCGACGCGGTGGCCAGCGCCGAGTCGCCCTGGAACGGCGTCTCCCCCTCGGTGGCGAAGTAGAGCAGGGCGCCCAGCGCCCACAGGTCCGTGGCCGGGCCCACCGTGTCGCCCCGGGCCTGCTCGGGCGACATGTAGGAGGGCGAGCCCACGATCAGCCCGGTCGCGGTGAGCCGGGAGTCGTCGCGGATGGTGGCCACGCCGAAGTCGGTGAGCTTGGCCCGGTCGTCCGGCGCCACCAGCACGTTGGCCGGCTTCACGTCCCGGTGCACGATGCCCACCGCGTGGGCGGCCTCCAGCGCGGCCAGCACGTCCAGGCCGGCCTGCGCGGCGCGGGCGTGGCTCACCGGGCCCTCGTCCGCCACGATCTGGGCCAGGCTGGGCGCCTCGACCAGCTCCATGACCAGCCAGATCGAGCCGCCCTCCTCCACCACGTCGTACACGGTGACCACGCTGGGGTTGTTCAGCCGGGCGGCGGCCTGCGCCTCGCGCATGGCCCGGCTGCGGACCCGCTCGGCGTCCTCCTGGCCCGCGGCGATCTCCACCCGCTTGACCGCCACCGGCCGCTGGAGGCGCACGTCCGTGGCCCGGTAGACGGTGGAGCGACCCTTGCCCAGCGGCTCGCCCAGCTCGTAGCGGCCCGCGAGGCGCTCCGCCGGGAGCGATGTCGCAGAAGATGTCGTCGTGTTCGGCCCCGTGTTCGGCTGCGCGTCCATGGTGAACCTCCTCCGGCCCCCCGCGATCGTCCAGTATGTCGGACGATCAGGCCCGGAACGCCCGCTCGACGAGGTCGTGCAGGTCGGCGAGGGGAAACGCCTCGCCGGCATCGGGGTCGCCGGACACCACCGCGGGGTCGCTGGCCTGGTAGGACGTCACGATGCCGGTGAACATCCGGGCCAGCACCCGCGGCTCGCCGGCCCGGATCTCGCCGGCCTGCTGGCCCCGGGCGAAGAGGTCGGCCTCGAGGCGCAGCCACTCCCGGTAGGTGGCCGTGACCTCGGCGTCGATGGCCCGCTCCACCCACATGGTGGTGGCGTTGGCGTAGCGCAGGTAGAGCCGCCCGAAGCGGGGATGCTCCCGGAGGAAGCCCACCTCGAGGTCGACCAACCGGTGGAGCCGGTCCATCGGCGTGCCCCGGCCGGGGTCGAGAGCGGCCCGCAGGGCGGGGTCGAACTCCTCGCCCCGGCGCACGAAGACCTGCCGGAAAAGGTCGTCCTTGTTGTCGAAGAACGAATAGACCGAGCCCACCGAGAACTCGGCCACCTCGGCCACCTCCTTGAGCGTGGCCCCCTGGAAGCCTTCCCGGCCGAACACCTCCTCGGCCGCGTCGAGCAGCTGGTTGCGGCCCAGGTCGAGGCGCTGGCGTCGCCGCTGCTCCCTCCATCCGCCCCCCACGCTCTGCGCCATCCCGACGATTCTATGTGGCTTGACGTGTCGGTAACTTGACAACTCGCTAGGTAGCGGTCCGTTGACAGAACGTATCAAGACGGCCAAGCTGCCTTCGGGTGGGCGGACCTCGGGTCGAGGGGGTCCGTCGGATGAAGTTCCGCCATTGCCTGGCCATCGCCGGCCTCGCGTTCGCCGGCGTCGCCGTCGGGTCCGGACCCGCGGCGGCCGCCCCCGGGTGCGCGGTCACGTACCAGGCCTCGCCCTGGACCGAATCGCCGGGCGTCGGCGGGTTCACCGCCAACGTCACCATCACCAACACCGGGGACCCGATCTCCGGCTGGACGCTGCGGTTCACGCTGCCTGCGGGCCAGAGCCTCACCCAGGGTTGGTCCGCCACCTGGACCGGCAACGGCACCGCCGTCAGCGCCACCAACCTGGACTGGAACGCCAACCTCGCCACCGGCGCCTCCACCTCCATCGGCTTCAACGGCCGCTGGACCGGCGCCTACTCCAGCCCCACCAGCTTCACGCTCAACAACGTCGCCTGCGGCGGCGGGGGCGGAGGCGGAGGTGGCAACCAGGCCCCGACCGTCAGCGTGACCAGCCCGACCACCGGCCAGTCCTTCGCCGCGGGCGCGGCCGTGCCGCTGGCCGCCAACGCCTCCGACCCCGACGGCACCGTCAACCGGGTCGAGTTCCTGGTCGACGGCGCCCTGGTCGGCACCGACACCAGCGCGCCCTACACCGCGAGCGCGCCCGGCCTGACCGCCGGCAGCCACACGGCCACGGCCCGCGCCTTCGACAACGCCAGCCCCGCAGCCAGCACCACCTCCGCGGGCGTGGCGTTCATGGTCCAGGGCGGCGGAGGCGGCGGCAACAAGGTCGACAACCCCTTCGCCGGCGCCACCGGCTACGTCAACCCGCTGTGGCAGACCACGGTGAACCAGCTGGCCGACACGACCGGCGGCACCCTCGGCGCGCAGATGCGCGTGGTGGGCCGGTCCTCCACCGCGGTGTGGATGGACCGCATCGCCGCCATCGACCCGCCGAACAACGCCCCCGGCCTGGTCGAGCACCTCGACACCGCCCTGTTGCAGGACAACGGCAACGGGGCCGCGCCGCTGGCCATCCAGATCGTCGATCTACGACCTGCCCAACCGTGACTCCGCGGCGCTCGCCTCCAACGGCGAGCTGCTCATCGCGCAGAACGGCCTGGCCCGCTACCGCAGCGAGTACATCGACCCCATCCGCTCGATCCTGGCCCGGCCCGCCTACGCCAACCTGCGCGTCGTGCTCATCATCGAGCCCGACTCGCTGCCCAACCTGGTGACCAACGTGAGCGGGCCCCAGGCCTCGCAGCGCTGCGTCGAGGCCCAGCAGACCGGCGCCTACCGCGACGGCGTGCGCTACGCGGTGAGCCAGCTCAGCTCGCTGGCCAACACCTACCTGTACCTCGACATCGCCCACTCCGGCTGGCTGGGCTGGCCCAACAACTTCGACGGCACGCTCAACGTGTTCGACCAGGTGCTGGCGGCCGGCCAGGGCGGGCCGGGCTACGACAAGATCCACGGCTTCATCACCAACACCGCCAACTACACCCCGCTCGAGGAGGTGTTCCTGCCCAACCCCAACCTCCAGGTGGGCAACGGCCAGCTGCTGTCGTCGACCTTCTACGAGTTCAACCCCCGCTTCGACGAGCGCGACTTCGCCACCAACCTCCAGGCCGCCTTCGCCTCCCGGGGCTGCACGGGCTGCGGGATGCTGATCGACACGTCCCGCAACGGGTGGGGCGGCGCGGCCCGGCCCACGGCCGTGTCCACCTCGACGGACCTCAACACCTACGTGAACCAGAGCCGCATCGACCGGCGGCCCCACCGGGGCGGTTGGTGCAACCAGGCCGGCGCGGGCCTGGGCGTGCGGCCCACGGCCAGCACCGGCACGCCCGGCATCGACGCGTTCGTGTGGGTGAAGCCGCCCGGCGAGTCGGACGGCGTGTCGCAGGCGGGCATCGTCGACCCCGACGATCCGGCCAAGGGCTTCGACGCCATGTGCGACCCCAACGCCCAGAACCGCTACAACACCGCGTTCCCCACCAACGCGCTGGCGGGGGCGCCCCACGCCGGGCGCTGGTTCCCGGCCCAGTTCCAGATGCTGGTCCAGAACGCCTTCCCGGTGGTGCCCACCAGCTAGCCCCGCTCCGGCCGGGCGCTCGACCCGAAGTACGCTCCTCGCCGGGTGTGGGCGGACCCGGGGGGCGTCGTGTGAGCCTGCTGTTGCGTGATGTCGTGGTCGAGGGCCGCCTCGTCGACGTGCGGATGAGCGGCGGCACCATCGCGGCCATCGACCGTCCGCTCGCCCCTGAGCCCGGCGACGACGAGGTCGTCGACGGCGGGCGCGGCGCGCTCCTGCCCGGCCTCCACGACCACCACATCCACCTGGTGGCGCTGGCCGCGGCCGAGCGGGCGCCGTTCGTCGGCCCGCCCGCGGTCAACGACGACGACCAGTTCACCATCGCCCTGCGCCAGGCCGACACCGCCCTGGGCGACGGAGAGTGGCTGCGGGCCGTCGGCTACCACGAGTCGGTGTCCGGCCCCCTCGACCGCTGGAGGCTGGACGCGCTGGTCGGGGCCCGACCCGTGCGGGTGCAGCACCGCTCGGGCGCGGAGTGGGTGCTCAACAGCCGGGCGCTCGCCGCGGTCGGCCTCGACGGGGCCGAGCACGACGACCGCTCAGGGGTCGAGCGTGACGTCGCCGGGCGGGTGACCGGCCGGCTGCGAGGGCTGGACCGGTGGCTGGGCGACCGGCTGCCGCCGACGCCCGCGCCCGACCTGGCCGCGGTGGGCCGGCGGCTGTCCTCCTACGGCGTCACCGGCGTGACCGACGCGACCCCGGTGATGACCATGGACGACCTGGGACCGGTGGCGGCGGCCGCCTCCCGCGGTGACCTTCCCCAGCGGGTGACGGTGACCGGCGGGCCCCGGCTCGGCGCCACCGCGCCCCCGGCGCCGCTGCTCCGGGGGCCGGTGAAGCTGGTGGTGGCCGACTACGCCCTGCCGGGGCGGGCCGACCTGGTCCGCTGGATCGGGGCGGCCCACGAGGCCGGGCGCCCCGTGGCGGTGCACTGCGTGACCCGCCCGGGGCTGGCGCTGGCCCTGGAGGCATGGGACGAGGCGGGCGTCCTGGCCGGCGACCGGATCGAGCACGGCTCGGTGGTGCCCCCGGACCTGCGCGCCCGGGTGGCCGCGCACGGCCTGGTGGTGGTGACCCAGCCGAGCTTCGTGCTGGAGCGGGGCGACCGCTACCTGGCCGAGGTCCACCCCGGCGACCTGCCCCACCTGTACCCGTGCCGCAGCCTGATCGAGGCGGGCATCCCGGTGGGCGGCAGCACCGACGCCCCCTTCGGCCACCCCGACCCGTGGCGGGCCATCGCCGCCGCCATCGAGCGCCGCACGGGCGACGGCGCCCTGCTGGGACTGCGGGAGGCGATCGCCCCCGAGCGGGCGCTGGCCCTGTTCCTCACCGCGCCCGAGGCCCCGGGCGGCATGCTGCGCCGGGTCACGGTGGGCGGACCCGCCGACCTGTGCCTGCTCGACGCCCCGCTGTCCCGCGTGCTGGAGGAGCCGTCGTCATCCCACGTGGCGGCGACCTTTCACCAGGGAGTCATGGCTAGTTGACCTGGCGGTCGGTGCCCTCCCAGTAGCGGGCGCGCAGGGCCTTCTTGTCGGGCTTGCCCAGGGGGCTGAGCGGGATCTCCTCCGCGAAGTCGATCGACTTGGGGGCCTGGATCGAGCCCTTGGCCGCCTTGACCGCGTCGATCAGCTCGGCGGCGTCCACCGAGGCGCCCGGGCGCAGGACGACGACGGCCTTGACCGCCTCGCCCCAGCGGTCGTCGGGGACGCCGACGACGGCCACGTTGGCCACCGCCTCATGCGCCGAGATCACGTCCTCCACCTCGCGGGGGAAGACGTTGAAGCCGCCGGTGACGATCATGTCCTTCTTGCGGTCGACGATGGTGTAGAAGCCGTGCTCGTCCTCGCGGGCGATGTCGCCGGTGTGCAACCAGCCGCCGGCCAGCGCCTCGGCCGTCTGCTCGGGCTTGTTCCAGTAGCCCCGCATCACCAGCGGGCCCCGCACGCAGATCTCGCCCGGCTCGCCGCGGGGCACCTCGTCGAGGTCGTCGTCCAGGAGCCGCACGTGCACCCAGGGGACCGGCCGGCCGCAGGTCGCCAGGCGGTCGAGGTCGTCCACGTCGTGCTCGTCCTTGCGCAGCACGCAGATGGTCATGGGCCCCTCGGCCTGGCCGTAGTACTGGAAGAAGATGGGGCCGAGCTTCTCGATGGCCTCCCGCAGCCGGGTGGGCGACATGGCCGCGGCGCCGTAGTACACGGTCTCCAGGCTGGACAGGTCCCGGGTGGCGAAGTCGGGGTGGTCCATCAGCATGTACAGCATGGTGGGGACGACCATGGTGGCGGTGATGCGCTCGCGCTCGATGGTCTCCAGCACCAGCCCGGGCTCGAAGTAGGGCACCACCACCAGCGAGCCGCCCAGCAGCAGCACGGGCACGAAGAACGCCGCCCCCGCGTGGCTGAGCGGGGTGCACATCAGGAACCGCGGCTCGCGCGGCCACTCCCACTCGGTCATCTGGATCTGGGTCATGGTGGCGCCCGACCGGTAGCTGCCCATCACCCCCTTGGGCTTGCCGGTGGTGCCGCCCGTGTACGCCAGCCCGGGGATGTCGTCGGCCGCCACGTCGGGGGCCCGCAGCGGCCGGGGCTCGAACCCGGCGGCCAGCGCGATGTAGTCCTCGGCCCCGCCGGCCTCGCTGGGACCGAAGGCCAGCAGGTTCTTGAGCCCGGGGACCCGCTCGGCCAGGGCCGCGGCCCGCTCCCCGAAGAACTGGGGGTCGTAGACGAGGGTCTCGACGCCCGCGTCCTCCAGCACGTAGGCGTGGTCGTCGAGCGAGCCCATGGGGTGCAGCGGGGTGGTGCGGCAGCCGAGGAGCATGCCGGCACCCATGTTGAACAGGACCTCGGGCCGGTTGAGCGCCAGCACCGCCACCGGGCTGCCCTGGGCGAGCCCCTTGGACTCCAGCGCCTGCACGTAGCGGCTGATCTCGTCCCGCACCTGCCGGGCGGTCAGCACGGTGTCGCCGAGGTACACCGCGGGCTTGTCGAGGTTGCGGTTGAGCGCCGCGATGAGCAGGTCGGGCATGAGCGGCTGCTGGTGCAGCGCACGGGGGTGCGCAGATGCGTCGACTACGGCCACGTGGCCTCCCTCCCCTGGGCCCGGACCGCGTGCCCGGATCTGACGGACCGTCAGGTTAGCGCCTCGTCCGTCTCGGAGTCAGGCTCGCCGGGCTCGATGTGGTTGGTGGAGGGGATCAGGGGTCCTGCGCCCCGGGGGCGCGTGGCACCCTGCCGTTGTCGAGCGAGGCCACCAGGCGGTCGATGTGGGCCTGGTCCTCCACCAGCTGGCGCAGCAGCCAGAAGCGGAGGAACCGGGCGAGCGAGTAGCGCAGGAACACGGCCGCGCCCACTACCGCCAGCCCCAGCATCGACACCGAGAATATGAGCAGCGAGCTGATGTCGCGCGGGTCGTCCTTGTCGAGCGACAGTCGATAGGCGACGAAGGCGAGCACCACGCCCGCGCCCATGGCCACCGCGCCGGCGGCCTGGTACAAGCCGTCGCGGCCGGGCCCGCGGCCCACGTTGATCTGGGCCGCGTCGGCCTTCAGGCGCTCCATGCGATCCGTCATCATGCCCTGCTCCTCATCCCCCCAGGTATGCACTCGAAAGCTCGGACCCCAGCTCGGCGGGCGGGCCGGCGCGGGTGATCTCGCCGTTCACCATGATCGCCGCCGTGTCGGCGATGCCGAGCACGGCCCGGGCGAACTGCTCCACCACCAGGATGGAGATGCCCTCGCCCGCCACCTGGGCGACGATCTCGTACAGCCGCCGCACCACGAGCGGCGCCAGCCCCATCGACAGCTCGTCCAGCAGCAGCACCGCCGGATCGGTGACCAGCGCTCTCGCCAGCGCCAGCATCTGCTGCTCGCCGCCGGACAGCGTGCCGGCCAGCTGGGCCCGGCGCTCGCCCAGCTGCGGGAAGCGCTCGAACGCCGCCGCCTCCACCGCGGCCAGGCCGCCGGTGACGGCCGCCACCTGGGTCGCCATCCACAGGTTCTCCCGCACGGTGAGGTTGGGGAACACGCCCCGGCCCTCGGGGATGGTGCACACCCCGATGCGGGCCAGGTCGTGGGCCGGGGCGCCGGTCACGTCATGGCCCGCCACCCGCACCGTCCCACCGGTGGGCGCCAGCAGCCCCGCCGCCACCTTCACCACGGTGGACTTGCCCGCCCCGTTGGCGCCCAGCAGCGCCACCACCGCGCCTTCGGGGACGGCCAGGTCGATCCCGTGCAGGACCTCGATGCCGCCGTAGGCGGCATGGACGCCGCACAGCTCCAGCGCCGGCTCGGTCACGTGACACCGTCCGGTGTGCCCAGGTAGGCCTCGATCACCGCGGGATCGGCCCGCACCGCCCCGGGCGGGCCCACGGCGATGGTGCGGCCGTAGTCGAGCACGTGCACGGTCTCGCACACCTCCATGACCAGCGACATGTCGTGCTCCACCAGGCAGATGGCCAGCCCGTCGGCCGCCAGGCGGCGCAGCAGGGCGCCGAAGGCCACGGTCTCGGCCTCGGTCTGACCGGCGGCGGGCTCGTCCAGCAGCAGGGCGGTGGGCCGGGTCATGAGCGCCCGGGCCAGCTCGACCACCCGGGCCCGGCCGGTGGGGATCTCGGACACGTCGCGCTCGGCGACGGCGCCCAGCCCGGTGAGCTCGATGATGCGGTCGGCCTCGGCCGCGCTGTCGCTCCCCCGGCGCCACCGGCCCCCGCCCCAGCGGTTGCGGATGTCGCCGCCCACCCGCACGTTGTCCCACACGGTCAGGGAGGTGAACAGCTCCAGGCGCTGGAAGGTGCGGGCCAGGCCGTGGCGGGCCCGGCGGTGGGGCGCGGCGTGGGTGATGTCGAGCCCGTCCAGCACCACCTGGCCCGCCTGCGGTCGCTGCAACCCGCACACCACGTTGAACAGCGTCGTCTTGCCCGCCCCGTTGGGCCCGATGAGGCCGGTGACGGAACCGCGCTCCACCGCCACGCTGGTGTCGCTGAGCGCGGCCTTCCCGCCGAAGCGGACCGACACGCCGAGCGCCTCGAGGTGGGCCACGTCAGCCCTTCCCCGCGGGCAGGCCCAGCGCCGCGTCGAGCGCCGCCCGATCGTCGTCGGTGTAGGGCCGCGCCAGGCCCACCAGCTCCAGCGGCACGTCCTCGCCCTCGCCGGCGGCCGCCTCCGCCGGAGCCAGGCGCTTGGCGGCCAGTGGCATGGCCACCGCCACCACGCCGGTCACCACGATCAGCCACCAGTTGCTGATGGCGTCGGCCCGGGCCAGCAGGTACGCCACCCCGACGGCCGCGATGCCGCCCACCAGGACCGGGCGGGCGCGGCGCAGGGTACGCCAGTCCACCAGGATGCGCTCGACCGCCCCGGTGGGGTTGCGGCCCACGCTCACGCCCAGCAGCGCGGGCGCCACCGTCGTCAGCCGGGCGAGGAACTCGAAGAAGCCGTCCAGGTCCGGGTAGTCGGCGCCCAGCTTGGCGAAGGTGTTCTGGACGGCCAGGAACAGCACGCCGAACAGGATCCCGCCCATCAGGGCCCCGCTCACGTAGCCGATCCCGCCCACCACGGTCAGCATGAGCAGCGACAGGCTGAGGAAGATGTCGAAGCGGTCGATGTTGGCCGAGCCGATCTGCGCGGTCATGAGGGCGCCGCCCACCCCGGCGATGGCCGCCGAGAGCATGAACACCGACAGCTTCAGCGACAGGGGGCTCTGGCCCAGCGTGGCCGACGCCGCCGGGCTGTCCCGCAGCGCGGTCAGCCGCCGGCCGTAGGCACTGCGCCGCAGCGCCACCAGCCCCACGCCCAGCACCGCGAACAGCACCGTGACCCCCATGAGGAAGCTGCCGGGGGCGGCCAGGTCCACGGGGCCGAGGGCGGGCCGGGGCACCTGCAGGTTGCCGGCGGGGAAGATGGTGAAGCGGGTGTGGATCAGCGGGAGCTTCCGCTCGCTGATCTCCCGCAGGACCATGTTCGATATGAACACGCCGAACGCCATGGTCGAGAGGGCGAGGTAGAGGCCCCGCAGCCGCAGCGACGGCAGCGCCACCAGCGCCCCCACCAGGGCGCACACGACGGCGGCCAGCACGTAGCCCCCGAGCGTGCTGCGGGCGTCCCCGCCGCGGCCGGTCACGCCGAAGTGGTGGACCACCACCGCGCCGATGGCCCCGAACGACAGCACGGCCAGGTTGATCTCGCCCGCATAGCCGGTGAGCAGCACGAGCGACAGGGCGATGAGCGCCGCGGTCATGGCGAAGCCCATGTCGTTGACGGCGGTGGGGGCCAGCAGGCCCCGCAGCAGCCACATGCCCACCACGAGCGCCACGGCGGCCAGCAGGGCGCTGCGCATGGTGGGCATGCGGAAGCGCTCCCGGGTGCGGGCCACCGTCGCGCCCCGCAGCCGGTCCTGGGGCAGGAACAGCAGCACCAGGAACAGGGCGATCATGGGCAGGGACGCCCGGAAGTTGCCGGTCCAGGTCCAGCGGTCGGCCGGGAAGTAGCCGATCACATAGCTGCCCGCCAGGCCCAGGGCCAGGGCGCCCGCGAAGGTGCGGGGCACGCTGCGCAGCCGCCCGAACATGGCCGCGGCGAAGGCGTCGATGACCAGCAGGGTGAGGGCGTTGGCGCTCATGGCCGAGCCGATGATGGGGGTGATGAGCACGCCGGCCAGGGCGGCCAGGAACGATCCCAGCGCCCACGAGGCCATGGCCAGCCGCTCGGGCCGTCCCGCGTTCAGCTCCAGCAGGTCGGGGTCGTCCACCACCGCCCGCATGGCCACGCCGCCGCGGGTCCCGTAGAACCCGACCCGTAGCGCCACCGCCACGACCACCGCGATGACCAGCGCCGCCACCTCGTGCCAGGACAGGTTCACCCCGAGCACGTCGACCAGGTTCGACGCCCCGAAGAACTTGAGGAACAACCTCGGGGTGCGGGGCGTCGGGTCCCACACCCAGGTGGACAGGGCCAGGAACCCCAGCATCACGCTCACCGGCACGATGATGCGGGTCACCTCGGCGGTCCCCCGCAGACCCCGCATCACCACCCCGTACAGCAGCGCCCCCGAGCGCGGGGGCCAGCACCCCCAGCACCACCACCAGGGCGACCGGGGCGGGCCAGTGCCAGCCGAAGCGCAGCTGCCAGTAGCTGAAGGCGGCCAGCATGGCGATGGCGCCGTGGGCGAAGTTGAAGATGCCGGACGTGGTGTAGGTGACGACGAGGCCCGCGGCGGCGATGCCATAGACGCCCCCGATGACGAGGCCGAGGACCGTGTACTGGAGGAAGTTGTCCACTACGCCCCGTCCGTCATCGCCCGGTCACGGTGCGTACTTGGTGGAGACCCGGTTCTCGTCCAGCTCGGCCTGGTCGACGACCGGGCCCGACAGCTCGAAGTCGCTGTCCGGGTCGCACTCGAAGGTGCCGCCCTCCTCGGGGAAGGCCTGCTCCCACGAGGTGCCGTCCAGCTGGAGCAGCAGCGAGCACTTCGGCGGCAGGTTCTCGCCCGGGTTGGCCTCGGCGTGCATGCCGCCGCCGTCCCAGGTGGTGATCTGCGAGAGCTCGTCCAGCACGCAGTCGCGGGTGAGCTCGGTGCACTCCTTGGCCGCGGTGGCCCACAGCAGGAAGGCCGAGGTCGCCTGCATGCCCAGCTGGCTGACGTCGCCGCCGTGGTCGGTGACCAGGTCGATGTACTGCTGGACGGCCGAGCCGTCCTCGGCGTACTCGAAGGGGATGAAGGCCGAGCGCAGCAGCACCCTGTCGCCGAAGCCGGCCGTGTTCCAGTCGGCGAAGGACTTGAGGTAGTTGTTGGAGTCGGTCACCCAGATGGGGTGGTAGTCGACCTGGGCGGCGGCGTCGAGCAGGTTCTGGAGGTTGGGGAACGCCTGGCCCGAGTAGTAGACGACCTCGGCGCCGCAGTCGTTGAGCGCCTGGGCGAACGGCTTCCAGTCGGTCTCGCCCAGCAGCTGGTACTGCTGGGGGCAGTCGAGGAACTCCCAGCCGAACGACGGGAAGGCCTGGAGCACCTTGTCCTTGGTGTCCTTGGTGGCGGAGAAGTCGGCGAACATCACGGCCGCCTTCTTGACCTCGTCGGGGTAGAGCTCGGCGATCTGCCCGGCGCTGCCCGCGGCGAACACATCGGCCGGGTTGGGCACCGGCTGGACCGCCAGCGGGGCGTTGGCGAACGCGGGGCTGACCGCGTAGGTGGGCACGGCGGGCAGGCCGCAGCCCAGCCGGGTCTGCTCCTGGGCGGCGTCGTTGGCCCAGGCCTCGCCCACCAGCATGAACACCTGCGAGCACGCCTCGGTGGTGGCGTTGACCGCGTTGGTGATGGCGGCGTCGTAGTAGTTGCCCACGATCTGGCGGCCGTTGATGCCGCCCTGCTCGTTGCACCAGTCGATCATGGTGGCGATGGCGTCGGAGGTCTCGTGGCTGAGGCCGGGCGACAGGCTGAAGCCGGCGTCGTCGCCGTAGCCGATGACGATCTGGTCGTCGGTGACGCCCTGGTCGGTGGCCCCGGAGGCGTCCCCCTCGCCGCACGGGGAGGCCAGGGTGCCGAACTGGTCGGCCCCCGTGTCCTCGGGCGGGGCGGTCGTCTCGCTGCCGTCGCCCTCGGCGGCGGCCGAGGGATCGTCGCCGCGGTCGGAGCTGCACGCGGTGGCCAGCACCGCCAGCACCGCCACTACAGCCAGTACAGCCGGTAGGCGCCCCGAAGTCCTGCGCACGTGGTCCCTCCCCTTCGTCGGCCCGGACGGTCCCCGCCGTCCCAGCATCTGACGAGGCGTCATAAACGACCGTAGCGCGTCACCCCGGCCCGGGTAACCGCATCAGCTCGACCCGGGTGCCGTCCGGGTCGGTGCAGTACACGAAGTCCATGAGGTCGTCGCCCTCGCCGAAGGTGGTGCGCGTCTCGTGCAGCACCGTGCCCCCCGCCTGGGTGACCCGGGCGGCGGCCGCGTCGACGTCCGCCACCCGCACCGACAGGTGGGTGAAGCCGGGACGGTTGACCGGGCGCCGGGTGCCGCCGCCCTCGGCCGGCGGGGAGGCGAAGTGCAGCAGCTCGACCGTGACCCCGTCGCGGCGCAGGAACTGCGAGCGCAGGGCCACGCCCTCCAGCTCCATGAGGCGGCCGAACTCGTCGCCCACCTCGAAGCCGTGGGTGGGCACGAAGCCGAGGCCGTCCCGCCAGAAGCGCAGGGCCCGGTCGGGGTCGGCCACGCACACGCCGACGTGCGACACCCGCGCCGGGGTCAGCACGCCGTCCGGGATCGCCGCCCTGGCCTCGGCCGCCACCGCCGCCTCGTCCCGGCCGCCGGTGTCGATCTCGACGTCGGCCACCTCCCGGTAGGCGGCGTCGCGGTCGGGCAGGGGCTTCACCACCGCGCGGCGGGTGTCGCTGCCGGCGGCGCGGGTGGCCCGGACGTCGTCCGGCGCGTCGAGCAGGATCACGAACGGCTCGGCCAGCGCCCGCCGGCACGTGGGGGCGTCCACGACGCTGGCGGCCGCGGCGATCACCGACGGGGTGGGATCGGCCAGCGACAGGCGCAGGTGGTCCGCCTCCCACAGGTGCAGCGCCTCGACCCCCTCGCTCTCGGCCAGCTCGCGGCCGGTCACGCCCCGGGCCGCGCCGAGGTCGGCGTCGCTGTCCCGCACCGGCCGGCCGGACCACCCGGCCAGCGCCTCGGCCAGCGTCGTCTTGCCCACCGCCATCGGCCCGACCACCACGAGATGTCGCGTCACCATCCCCCTAGAGTGCTAGATCGCATGGGGCAGACGGTGATGGGGCAGATAGTGGTTGTCATCCCGGCCCGCAACGAAGCGGCCACCGTGGGCGCGGTCGTCTATGCCGCGCTCGACGCCCGGTTGGTGGACGGCGTGGTGGTGGTCGACAACGCCTCCCGCGACGGCACCGGCGCGGTCGCCGCCGCCCACGGCGCCCGGGTGGTGCGCGAGCCGGTCCCCGGCAAGGGGGAGGCGCTGCGGGCGGGCGTGGCCGCGGCCGGGGACGCGGGCGTGCTGGTCTTCCTGGACGCCGACCTGGTGGGGCTGCGGCCCGAGCACGTCGACCGCCTGGCGGGCGCGGTGGCGTCCGGCGAGGCCGACATGGCCTGCGGGATGTTCGACCGGGGCCCGGTGGCCAACCGCCTGCTGCGGGCCACCCTCCCCGTCCTCACCGGCCAGCGGGCCCTGCGGCGGGACCTGTTCGACCGGCTGGACGAGGCCGACGTGCGGGGCTGGCGGGTCGAGGCCGCCCTCAACAGCCTGGTGGCCCAGCGGGGACTGGTGCGCCGGGACGAGGTGCTGCCCGGGCTGTGGCACCGCACCAAGGAGGAGAAGCTGGCGACGCCCGCCCTCGGCCGCGCCACCAAGCTGGCCATGCTGGCCAGCGCCTGCTGGGGCTACGTCCGCCTCGGCTTCCGCCCCATCTGACCCGACCATGGTGGCGAGGCAATAGGGGCCGCCGGGGCGGGGGCGAGGCAATAGCGGTCGGGGGCCGGCCGCTATTGCCTCGCCCGCCGCCTTCGGCCCCTATTGCCTCACGACCCGGGTCGGTCAGCCCTGCCAGGGCTTCGCCCGGGGCTCGTCGTAGAGGACGCCGACGTCCTCCCCGTCGATGGCGCGGTTGGCGTGCGCCAGCCACTGGTTGGCGCCGGCCAGGGGCTCGGGCATCTCGTCGCGGCCGAACCAGCCGACGTCGCGGGTCTCCAGCGGGTGCGCCTCCAGCTCGCCGCCGGTGGCGCGGCACAGGAACACCAGGCTGTAGAGCGGCACCCGGGTGAAGCCCAGCCGCAGGCCGTCGAGCAAGGCGATGAGGCGGACCGGCCGGCACTCGATGCCGGTCTCCTCCTTCACCTCCTTCACCGCGATCTCGCTGGCCGAGTAGCCCACGTCGGCCCACCCGGTGGGGTACAGCCAGATGCCCGCTGTCGGCCCGCTGGACCAGCAGGATCTCCTTGCGGTCGTTGTGGACCACCGCGCCCACGGCCACCTTGGGCGTGATGTAGCCGGCGATGCCGTCGCCCACGCCCTTCATCCACTCCTCGACGAAGTGCTCGGCGTCGAAGCCCTCGTCGGCCTGCGCCGCGGCCCGGATGTCGCCGGCCACCGCCAAGACCTCGTCGAACCGCTCCCGCTCGTAGAGGCTCTGGGTGAAGCCGAGCCCGGTGCGGGCGATGCCGGACAGCGCCTCGGCCCAGCGGATCAGGTCCTGGCGGGTAGGGGGAAGGCGACCGCTCACCCGGCCGACGTTACTGTTGCGGGCGCAGGGGACTTCAGGGGCTTCAGGGGACGCGTGGACAGGCGATGGAGAAGGTGCCGCTGGTCGCGGCCGGCCTGGCGCTGGCCGTCGCCACGTGCCGGTGGCCGCGGCCGCCCAGGTCCCCGCACGGCTATGAACGCGTCGAGCCCCGCGGACGGGCTCACCGACGGCGCCACCGTCACCGCCACCGTGACCGGCGTGAGCAGTACAGCATCGTCGTGCGCCAGTGCCGGGCCCGGGCGACGACGGCACGCCGACTGCGACGACAGCGACATCGTGCTGGACGCCGCGGTGGCCGGGACGGTCACGGTCAGCCTGCGGGTCGACGCGGTGATCCAGCCGGGCGTCGACGGCACCAGAGCGCCCACGCCCGTCGACTGCCGGTGCCGGGGTGGTGCGAGCTGTTCGCCACCGGCAGCTCCGGCGCCCCGGTCGGCCCATGCCCCCCTCGACTGTCGCGCCCGGCGCCCAGCTGTCCCCACCGCCGGTGGCGACGCTCGAGGAGGCACCCCCGGGCACGGCGTCGTGGACTGCCGGGTGGCGGGCGCCTGCTCACTGGTGGTGACCCAGGACGGGCGGGTCGACCCGTCGACAGACCGCGATCCTGCCCCTGGCGTTCGGCGGCGGCCCGCCGCCCACGCCCACGCTGATCGTCACGCCCGCCGCCGACCTGGCGGCGGCCAGGTCGTCAATGTCCCGGGGCGGGGTCGCCGGCCGCTGATCGGCATGCTCCAGTGCCCGGCGCGGGCACGAGCCGGCGACGTCAGCGTGCCTCCCACCCCGGTGCTCCACCTTCAGCGGGGCTTCACGGAGTCGTTCTCCGTGGTCGCGGCGATCCGCAGCCCGACCGGCGCCGTCGCGACTGCCGGACCGGGCCGCCACTGCGAGATCGTCGCCGTCGCGTCGTCGAGGTCGCGCCGGGTGGCAACGTCCGGCAGCAGCAGGTGATGCCCGCACAGGCGACCAGCACGGCGGCCTCGTGCGGCGTCGAGGCCGATCCGGGGGCCGATCGTGGCCAGCAGCGCACGCCGATTGCGTGTGGTCGCCGCGGGTAGCCCTTGCCGATGTCGTGGAGCAGGGCGCCGAGCACCAGCAGGTCGGGCCGGCGGACCCGGCCGGCCAGGGCCGCGGCCTGCACCGCGGCCTCCCACAGGTGCCGGTCGACCGTGAAGCGGTGGTAGGCGTTGCGCTGGGGCTTCGACCGCACCGTCGGCCACTCGGGCAGGTAGCGCTCCCACACGCCCTGCTGGTCGAGCGCCTCGAGCAGCGCCACCGCCGGCGGGCCGGCGAGCAGCAGGTCGACGAGCGCGCCGGCGGACCGTCGTCCGGCCAGGGGCGGTCGGGCGCCGGCGCCTCGGCCGGCCAGGCGGGCGAGCGTGCGCCGATCGAGCGGGTGCCGTGGCGGGCGGCGGCGGCGGCCGCCCGCAGCGGCAGGGCCGGGTCGGCGGCCGGGGTCGAGCGTCGTCGGACATGTGGACCTCGCCGTCCCGCAGGACCAGGCCGGCGCCCAGCGCGCCGGTCGCGCCGGGCGCGGGCCAGGGGGCCGGCCAGCGAGCTCTCGATGCGGGCCCAGGCGTCGTCGCTCGTCCAGGCGATCGTGCGGGCCGCGTGTGGCCACGGTCGCGCATGAGCACGTCGGCGTGCCGGGTAGCCGAGGGCGCCGGCGACCGCGTCCTGCTCCTGCAGCAGCAGGCGGTCGCCGGGGCGGCCGGTGCGCCGGTGCAGCTCGACCCGCACGGCGAGCAGCGTGTCGTAGGCGGCGTCGAGGCTGGCCTCGTCGTCGTCCCAGAGGATCGCCTGCGGCGGCCTGCGGCCCAGCGCAGCGCGTGGACGTCGCGCAGGCCGCCCCGGCCCTCCTTGAGGTCGGGCTCGAGCAGGAAGGCCACCTCGCCCGCCCGGCCGTGGCGCTCGCGGGCCCGGGCGGCCAGGGCGGCGAGCCACCGCTTGGCCCGCTTGCGCCACTGGAGCTCGGCCTTGCGGATCAGCTCGTCGGTGAGCGCCCGGTCGCCGGCCAGGTGGCGGGCCTGGAGCAGGCCGGTGGCGGTGTCGAGGTCGTCGGCCCCCAGGGCCAGCGCCTCCTTGACCGTGCGCACCGCGTGGCCCAGCTTCAGCCGGGCGTCCCAGATCGGGTACCAGTGGCGGTCGGCCAGCTCGCCGATGTCGGGCCGGCCGGCGTGCAGCAGCAGGACGTCGATGTCGGACTGCAGCGACAGCTCGCCGCGCCCGTAGCCGCCCACCGCCACCAGGGCGACGCCCCGGGGGTCGCTGCCCTCCACCGCGATGGTGTGCAGCTCCCGCAGCCAGCGGTCGACCTCGTCGGTCCAGACCTCGCACAGCTCGCGCCCGACGAGCGAGTCGTCGGCGGCCAGCTGGGCCCGGGTGTCGAGGATCGTCATCGCTGGCGGCGAGCGTACCGGCCGCCCGCGCCGCTCCCCAGGGTGAGCGGCGTGGACACACGGTCTTCACAAGGCGTCGGCGTCGAGCTCGCCCGTGCGGATGCGGAGGGCCCGCTCCACCGTGGTGACCCAGACCTTGCCGTCACCGATCTTGCCGGTGCGGGCCGACTCGGCGATCACGTCGGTCAGCCGTTCGACGTCGCCGTCGTCGGCCAGGATCTCCAGCCGCACCTTGGGCACGAAGTCGATGGTGTACTCGGCGCCGCGGTACACCTCGGTGTGCCCGGCCTGGCGACCGAAGCCCTGGACCTCGGTCGACGGTCATGCCGGTGATCCCGGCATCCTTGAGCGCCGACTTCACGTCGTCGAGCTTGAACGGCTTGACGATGGCGGTGATGAGCTTCAACGGCGGTCCTCCAGTGTCAGTCGGCGTAGGCGACTTCGGCGTGCTGGGACAGGTCGAGGCCAGTATCTTCGTCCTCTTCGCTGACCCGGAGGCCGAGGGCGAGGTCGATGACCTTGGCGATGATCAGGCTGGCGACGAACGAGTAGGCGATCGTGACCACCGAGGCCAGCGACCTGGTCGGCCAGCAGGGTGCCGCCGCCGCCCAGGAACAGCCCCTCGTTGACCACCGCGGGGTTGATGGCCGAGTCGGCGAAGAGGCCCAGCAGCAGCGCACCCGACCAGGCCGCCCACCAGGTGCACGGCGATCACATCGAGGCTGTCGTCGAAGCCGAACGTCGTCTTGATGCCGAGCGCCAGGTAGCACACGGCGCCGGCGATGAGGCCGATGTAGATCGGCGCCATGCCGCCGACGAAGCCCGCGCACGGCGTGATGGCGACCAGGCCGGCCACGGCCCCCGAGGCGCCGCCCAGCGTGGTGGCGTGGCCGTCCTTGAAGCGCTCGACGACCAGCCAGCCCAGCATGGCGGCCGAGGCGGCCAGGAACGTGTTCATGATGGCCTGGCCGGCGACGCCGTTGGCGGCCAGCGCCGAGCCGGCGTTGAACCCGCCCAGCCGAACCACAGGATGCCGGTGCCCAGCATGGTCATGGGCAGGTTGTGGGGCGGCATGGGCGTCTCGGGGTAGCCCTTGCGCCGCCCGATGAGCGAGGACCACCGCCAGCGCGGCGGCGCCGGCGTTCATGTGGACGACCGCGCCGCCGGCGAAGTCCAGCGCCCCCTGCTCGGCCAGCCACCCGCCGCCGAACACCATGTGGGCGATCGGGGCGTACACCAGCACCAGCCACACGCCGATGAACACGCGCGTAGGACCCGAACTTGAGCCGGTCGGCCGTGGCGCCCGTGATGAGCGCGGGCGTGATGATGGCGAAGGTCATCTGGTAGGCGGCGAACAGCACGAACGGGATCGCCAGCGCCAGGGTGTCGGCGAAGAACGGCTGGGTCGACAGCGCCGGCCCCACGTCCTTCATCCACGCGTAGTCGAAGTTGCCGATGAACCCCCCGTTGCCGCCGTTGCCGAAGGCCAGGCTGAACGCCACCGCCGCCCACAGCACGGCCAGCAGGCCCATGGCGAAGAAGTTCTGCATGAGCATGCCCAGCACGTTCTTGGCCCGGACCATGCCGCCGTAGAACAGCGCCAGCCCCGGCGTCATGAACAGCACGAAGGCGGTCGCTGCCAGCATCCACGCGGTATCGCCAGGATTCAATTCAGACTGCAGGGCATCCCCATTCCTTTCGCTGGCGGTCAAGACTGGCGAAAGGATGCTGACGCGATGTTTCCCTTCGGATTCGCGTTTGTTTCGTGTGTATGAACTGTCAGCTCGCTCAGCAGTCGCCGCGCCACCAGGTGCACCGGATCCCACACCGGGCCGAAGGGCGGGGCGTAGCCGAGGTCGAGCTCGACCACGTCGTCCACGGCCATGCCCGCCTGGATGGCGGTGGCCAGCACGTCGATCCGCTTGGCCGCACCCTCCTCCCCCACGATCTGGGCGCCGAGCAGGCGCCCGCTGCCCACCTCGGCCAGCGCCTTGAGCGTCAGCTTCTTGCGCTCGGGCAGGTAGCCGGCCCGGCTCTCGCCCTGCACCGAGGCCTCGACGTAGCGGAAGCCGTGCTGGGCCGCCTCCCGCCCCGACAGCCCGGTGCGGCCGATCTCGACGCTGCACACCCTGGTGACCGCGGTGCCGAGCACGCCGGGGAAGGCCGCGTAGCCGCCGGCCATGTTGATGCCGGCCACCCGGCCCTGCTTGTTGGCCACGGTGCCGAGGGCGATGTGGACCGGCGCCCGGGCCACCAGGTGGAACGACTCGCAGCAGTCGCCCGCGGCCCACACGCCCTCGGCGCTCGTCCGCTGGCGGCGATCGACCCGGACGGCGCCCTTGACCCCGACCTCGATGCCCGCGTCCCGGGCCAGGTCGCCGTTGGGCAGGATGCCGAGGCCCAGCACCACCAGGTCGGCCGGGATCCCCTGCCCGCCCGCCACCACCGACCCGTCCTCCACCGCCTCCAGACGGGTCGCGACCCGCACGTCCACGCCCAGCCCCCGCAGCATGTCCACCAGCGGGGCGGCGACGTCGCCGTCGAGGCTGGGCATCAGGTGGTCGGACGCCTCCACCAGCGTGACCTCGCAGCCCCGCTGGACGAAGGCCTCGGCCATCTCCAGGCCGATGTAGCCCCCGCCCACCACGACCACCCGCCTCGCCCCCGCCCCCAGCGCGTCCAGCAGCGCCAGGCCGTCGTCGAGGGTCTGCACCCCGTGCACGAAGGGCCGGTCCATGCCGGGCAGGTCGGGCCGCAGGGGACGGGCCCCGGTAGCGATGTGCAGGGTGTCGAACCCGACCTCCGACGCTGCGGCCGGCGTCGTGGTCCCAGGCCTCGACGGTCCGGCCGTCGAGGTCGATGGCGCGGGCCTCATGGCCCAGCCGCACGTCGATCCGGTGCTCGTCCCGGAAGGTCTCGGGCGACCGGGCCACCAGGTCCTCGCACCTCGGGCACGGACCCCCCGACCAGGTACGGGATCCCGCAGGCGGAGTAGCTGGTCCAGTGCCCCTTCTCCAGCACCACGATCTCGCGGTCGGGCTGCCGCCGCCGCACCTGCATGGCGGCGCTCATGCCGGCGGCGTCGCCCCCGATGACGACGAGGCGATCGGTCATGGGGCGCAGGCTACGGCGCAGCCGTTCGCTCACGCGTGGGCCACGGCCCGGCGGATCACGATGTCGCCGAACCCGGTGCGGCCCCGGATCTCGACGGTCTCGTCGGACGGGCCCGGCCGGTCGGTGGCTTCGAGCTCGCTGCGGACGCTGCCCGTGTGCGACTCGACGTCCAGCCACACGGCCGGGCCTTCCCGCACGCCGAGGTCCAGGCCGCCGAACGCGGTCTCCAGCTCGATCGGGCCGCGGACCACCTCGCCGATCCGCACGTCGCCGCGGGACGTCTTGGCCCGCACCGCGGCATGCGCCACCTCGACGGTGATGTGGCCGTTGGCGGTGCCGAGCCGCATGTCCCCGGTGACCTCGCCCAGGGCGATGCCGCCATTGGCGGTCTTGACGTCCGCGGTGCCCGCGACCTCGCCGATGCGGATGTCGCCGTTGGACGTGGCCACGTCCGCGTGGCCGTCGACGCGGGCCACCGACACGTCGCCTGCCGACGTGCGCAGGCGCACCCGGCCGGTCTGGTCGAGGCGCAGCGGCCCGACCGCGGTGTCGACGGTGGTGTCGCCCAGGCGCCCCTCGCCCTGGACCTCGGCCCACGCATCGGCGTTGACCATGGAGCCGCTGGGCAGCTCGACCAGCACGTCGATGGCGGGCCCGCGGCCGAACAGGGAGCGGATCCGGCCCTTGGGCCCCTTCACGACCAGCTTGCCGCGGGAGCACTCGACGATGGTCTGCTTGGCGGCGCGGACGTCGGCGTCGTCGGAGGGATCGGTGGGGCTCACCTCGACCACGGTGTCAGGGCGGTCGCTCGCCCGGAGCAGCACGTGGCCGGCGGCGATGTCGATGATGGCGATGATGGGCTCGGGGGTGTCGAAGGTACGCATGGAGGGTCCTCTGCTGTGGGGGGTGGGGGTGGGGTGGGGATGCGGATGGGTCGACGGCGGGGCGCTAGCGCACCCAGCCGGAGTAGCGCTGGCCGATCGGGCTGCCCCGGCGGGGCTCGGCCGCGGGCTCGACGGCGGCGGCGACGGCCCGGACCAGCCAGGCGTTGACGGACAGCCCGGCCCGGCCGGCGGCCTCGTCGATGCGGGGCTTGAGGTGGTGGGGCAGGCGCAGGGTGAGCCGCGTGGTGCCGCCCTCCTCGTCGTCGACCGGCCCGGAGGCAGGGGCGTCCTGGACCGGCCGATCGGCCGGCGGGGCGGTCACCACGAACTCCGGGTCGCGGCCGCGCAGGCGCACCTCGACCGACCCGGGGGCCAGCTCGCCGGTGATCTCGTCGGCCGCGGCCGACAGCGCCTCCAGCAGGGCCAGACGGGTCACGGAGTCGAGCGGGGCCCACAGGCGCTCGGCCAGGTCCCGCACCTCGTCGCTGCCGGTCTCGGCCACCATGACCAGCTCCCGGCGCACCGAGTCGATGTAGGGGGTCAGATCCATGACGTCATGATGACACCATCAAGACGTCATAGCAAGCCCGATCTGACGTCAACTCGCGTCACATCAGCGCTTCCCCTCGCGCCGGCGCCGGGCCAGGTGGACGTGCGCCTTGGCCGCGCCCCACTCCAGGCCGGGGTCGTGGAGGGCCGGGTCGACGTCGGAGAACGCGGCCGGGCTCAGGTCGTAGGCGTCGTCGGGGAAGCTGCGCGCCTGGAACTCGTCCCGGTCCACCGGCCGGGCGCCGGCCGCTCGCAGCACGGCCGTGGGGTGGCGCACCAGCGAGCGCACGATCGCCAGCGGGTTGGTGCGCTGCTCGTCGACGTCCTGGGCCAGCAGGGCGCGCAGGCGCGGCATGCCGTCGGCCCGGGCCGCGCCCGCGGCCGCGTCGATGGCGCGGGCCACGTCCTGGTCGACGTCCATCCCCTGCGCGGCCAGCACGCCGCGCACCGAGCGGTCCACCCAGCCGGGCAGGGCCGCGTCCACCGCCGCCGCCAGCGTGTCGGCGTAGCGGGCCAGGGCGGCCGCATCGGCCGGGTCGTCGAGCGGGTGGGCGCCGGTCATCGGGCCATCCTGGCGCTGGTAGAACACACGCGGTGCGCATCCGGGCGTTGTCGGTGTTCGAGGGCATCGTCTACCAGTGCGTGTGCATGGACGCCTCGGTGCCCTGCCGGCCCACGCTCGAGGTCGACGCCCTCCTGCGCCCGGGCGACGCCGACGCCGAGGCGGGCCCGCTGCTGCTCAGCGCGGCCGAGTACGCCGTGATGGTGGGCGACCCGGACCAGGCCCGCCGCTGCCTGTCCGAGCTGCGGGCCAAGGGCCGGCTGGTCGACCACCTGGGCGTGGCCCACATCGCCTTCCCGACTTGGACGTCCGGTCAGCCCGGCGGGTGCGTGAGGCCGAGGGCGGCGTTGAGGTTGCCGGAGCGCAGGCCCTCGAGGTCGAGCGTCACGTAGCGGAAGCCCGCGGCCCGCACGCACGCCACGACCTCGTCCCGCCCGGCCACCACGTCCGCCAGCCGGTCCAGCGGCACCTCCAGCCGGGCGGTGTCGCCGTAGTGCCGGACCCGCACCGCGCCGAAGCCGAGCCGCCGCAGGCCGGCCTCGGCCCGCTCCACGGCCGACAGCCGGGCCAGGGTCACCGGCGTGCCGTAGGGCAGCCGGGAGGCCAGGCACGCGGCCGCGGGCTTGTCCCACGTGCGCAGCCCGAGGCGCTGCGACCAGTCCCTCACGTCGGCCTTGGCGAAGCCGGCGTCGACCAGCGGGAAGGCCGCCCCCCGCTCGGCCGCGGCCCGCTGCCCGGGCCGGTGGTCCCCCAGGTCGTCGAGGTTGACCCCCAGCACCACGGTCGCGCCCCGCGCCTCCGCCAGCGGCCCGGCCGCCCGCAGCAGCGCGTCCTTGCACCAGTAGCAGCGGTCGCCGTCGTTGGCCCGGTAGGCCGCCTCGGCCATCTCGTCCGTCTCGACCTCCCGCCAGGCCAGCCCCCATTCGGCCGCCAGCTCGGCGCATTCTCCCGCTCGGCCCCGGCCAGCGACGGCGACACCGCGGTCACGGCCAGCGCCCGCTCGCCCCCCAGCGTGTCGTGCGCCACCCAGGCCAGGAAGGCCGAGTCGGCCCCGCCCGAGAACGCCACCACCACCCGGCCCAGCCCCCGCAGCCGGTCCCGCAGCCCATCCAGCGACGCCGTCACGGACGCGCCATCAGTCGGTGACCTCGATGCGGACGCGCTTGTTGCCCTTGCCCTTGGACTCGGTCTTGACCACCCGGACGCGGCCGACCTCGCCGGTGGTGCGGACGTGGGTGCCGCCGTCGGCCTGGCGGTCGAGGCCGACGATGTCGACCACCCGGATCTCGGCCACCGACTCGGGCACCAGGCTCACCTTGGTGCGGATCAGCGCCTCGTCCAGCACGGCGTCGGCCCGGGGCACGAAGCTCACCTCGATGGGCCGGTCGGCCGCGATCTCCGCCGCCACCAGCTCCTCCACCCGGGCGCCGAAGCCCTCGGGCGTGGGGTCGAGCTCGAAGTCCATGCGGGCGGACAGCGGCTCCATGTTGCCGCCGGTGACCGGGACCCCCCACTCGTGCCAGATCACGCCGCACAGCACGTGCAGCGCGGTGTGGGTGCGCATCAGCCGGTGGCGCCGGTCCCAGTCGATCTCGCCGGTCACCTCGGTGCCGCGGCGCCGGCACGTCGCCCTCCAGCGTGTGCCACACTGCATCCTCGTGCTTCCGCACCTCGGTGACGACCGCCGTGCCACCGTCCCATGACAGGGTGCCGGTGTCGTGCGGTTGGCCACCGCCGGTGGCATAGAACACGGTTCGGTCCAGGGCGATCCGCACGCCGTCGACGTGCGTGACCTCGGCGCGCGCGGAACGCAGGTAGGCATCACGGAGAAACAGCAATTCGGTGGTCATCGTGATGGTTCCTTAACCGAACTGAGCGCCAGAATGCAACGCGCGCAGTGCCATCAGTGGTAAACCTGTCGGGCGCGGAGGGGGTACCTCCGCGCTCAATTTATTCTGGACAGGGGGAAGTGCGATGCGACAGCAAAGCCGTTGGTTGCGGCTTATCGCCGTTCTCCTCGGGATGACGTTGCTCGCCGCCGCGTGCGGCGACGACGACGACACCGAGGCGAGCGACGATACGACAGAGGACACGGCCGAAGAGAGCGCTGCACCGGCGACCCGGTCGGTGAGGCCGCCCGAGCTGCGCCGGCGAGAGCGACGGCACCTTCACGATCGGCGCGCTGTTGCCCGAGACGGGCGACCTGGCGTTCCTCGGGCCGCCCGAGGACGCGGGCGCGCAGCTGGCCGTCGAGGAGATCAACGCCGCCGGCGGCGTCATCGGCCGCCGATCGTGTACCTCGCCCGGCGACTCCGGCGACTCCGATCCGGACATCGCCAACCCGACGGTGGACGGCCACCTCAAGGCCGACGTCGACATGATCCTCGGCGCCGCCTCGTCCGGCGTCTCCCTGAACGTGATCGACAAGATCACCGGCGCCTGCAAGATCCAGTTCTCGCCGGCCAACACGTCGCCGGAGCTCAGCACCTACGACGACGACGACCTGTACTTCCGCACGGCGCCGTCCGACATCCTCCAGGGCCGGGTGCTCGCCGACCTCATGATCGAGGACGGCAACACCACCGCGGCCTTCCTGGCCCGCCAGGACTCCTACGGCGAGGGCCTGCTCGAGGACACCTCCGAGTCCCTTCGAGGACCAGGGTGGCGAGGCCGTGCTGAAGCGGGTCTACGACCCCGAGGCCCAGACCTTCGAGGCCGAGGTCCAGGCGGTCATCAACGAGGACCCGGACGCCCTGGCGCTGATCGGCTTCGACGAGTCGAGCCGCATCCTGACCGCGCTCTTCGAGCAGGGCTTCACGCCCGACCAGAAGAAGATCTACCTGGTCGACGGCAACATCGGAACGCCACTGGGCGAGGACTTCGCCGGCCCGGGGCGCTGAACGGCATCAAGGGCACCTCGCCCCTGACCGAGCTGAGCGAGGACTTCAAGGCCAGGCTGCGACGGTCGACCCGGCGCTCACCGACTTCCTGTACGGTCCGAGACCTACGACGCCGTGATGATCACCGCCCTGGCCGCCCAGATCGCCGGCACCGACGACCCCGCGGAGGTCGCCGCCCAGATCAACGGCGTCACCCGCGACGGCGAGAAGTGCACGACCTTCGGGCGAGTGCCGGCCCTCATCGAGCGGGGTGAGGACATCGACTACGACGGTGCCTCCGGCCCGCAGGAGTTCAGCCAGAACGGCGAGCCCACGCAGGCCAGCTTCGCCATCCTGGTCTACGGCGCAGGACAACCAGATCGACGACGGCGCTCACCGAGTACGTCCAGGCCGCAGATCTGAGCGACCGGCCTGACGGTGACAGTGGAAGGGGGCCGGCCCGCCGGGGCCGGCCCCCTTCACGTTTGCGCCGGCGCCGGACCCGAGCTCGGCTCAGTCGAGGTGGGCCAGGGTGCCGAGGTAGAGCTCGATCGACCTTGGGGTCGTGCAGCAGGGCGTCGCCCGAGTTGGTGTAGGCGTTGCGGCCCTGGTCGAGCACGTAGCCCCGGTGGCAGATCTGCAGGCACCGGTTGGCGTTCTGCTCGACCATCACGATCGACACGCCCGCCTCGTTGATGCGCCGGCAGTTGATGAACACCTCGTCCTGGAGCGCGGGCGACAGGCCGGCCGACGGCTCGTCGAGCAGCAGCACCTGCGGGTCGCATCATGAGCGCCCGCCCCATCGACAGCATCTGGCGCTCGCCGCCCGACAGCGACCCGGCCCGCTGGCGCCCGGCGCTCGGCCAGGCGGGGGAACAGCGCCGCCACCACGTCGAGCCGCTCGTCGAACGTCTTGGGGCGCGCGTACACGCCCATCTCGCAGGTTCTCCTCGACCGTCAGCCGGGGGAAGACGTTGTTGTTCTGGGGGACGTAGCCGATGCCCGCGCTCGACCAGCTCGTGGGCCTTCATCCCGGTCACGTCCTCGCCCCGTAGGAGACCTTGCCCGACCGCACGGGGATGAGCCCGAACAGCGCCTTGATCAGCGTGGACTTGCCGGCGCCGTTGGGGCCGATGATGCCGACCAGCTCGCCGTCGTAGAGCTCGAGGTTGGTCCCGTTGAGGATGTTGACCCCGGGGACGTAGCCGGCGACCAGGTCGACGGCCTCGAGCACGCGGGGTCGCCGCGTGGCCGCGGTCCTCCGGGGTGACGTCGGTCTTCGGCGGTCGTCGGTCGCCGGGGTGCCGTCCGTCCGACGAGTCTCCTCGCTCGACTCCTCCGCGATGGCGGCCTCGGCCTCGGCCAGCTGGCGGTCCTGCTCGGAGCGGTCGAGCGGCGTGCCGTGGTGGGCGCCGAGGTAGGCGTCGATCACCCGCGGGTTGGCCACGATCGACGCGTGGCGGCCCTCGGCGATGATGCTCGCCCTCGCCCATGACCACCACCCAGTCGCTGATGGTGCGGACCACGTCCATGTCGTGCTCGACGAACACGACGGTGAGGCCCTCGTCGCGCAGCTCGCTGCACGTGGCCGACGATGGTCTGGGCCAGGGCCGGGTTCACGCCGGCCATCGGCTCGTCGAGCATGATCAGCTCGGGTCGGACCATCAGCGCCCGGGCCATCTCCAGCAGCTTGCGCTGGCCGCCCGACAGCGTGCCCGCGAACTCGTCGCGCATGTGGGACAGGTTGAAGCGGCTCGAGCAGCTCCTCGGCCCGCGCCTCGTTCGCCTGTCTCCTGGTCGCGCCACAGCGGGCGCAGCAGCGCCGGGAAGAAGTGCTCGCCCGGCTGGCCGGCTGGCCCCCAGCTTCATGTTCTCCATGACCGTGAGCCGGGACAGGGCCTTGGTGAGCTGGAACGTGCGCACCATGCCCCGCGGGCGAGCGGTGTGCGCGCTGGGCCGGTGAGTGCGCTCGCCGTCGAATGTCCACGTGCCCGTGTCGGGCCTGGTCGAAGCCGGTGAGCACGTTGAAGAACGTGGTCTTGCCGGCGCCGTTGGGGCCGATCAGCGCCGTGATGGCGCCCGCGCTGGACCTCGAGGTGGTCGACGTGGACGGCGGTCGAGGCCGCCGAAGCGGCGGGTCACGCTGTCGGCCACCAGGATCGGGTCGGGCTTGGCCACGCCCGGCTGCCTCGGCGACGCCGTCGAAGGCGTCGACGGTGCACCCTCGGTGAACCGGTCGCGTCGGCGTCGGTGCTCACTCGGGTCCTGCCAGCGCGATCTCGTGCCGGTCGCCGAAGATGCCCTGGGGCCTGAACACCATCAGCAGCACCAGCCCGAGGCCCACCAGCATGAAGCGCACCTGGCCGACCTGGATGGGGTCCATGATCGAGTCGGGGATGTAGTCGGCGGCCACGGCCTGGCGCAGGACGTTCTCGGTGAGCGACATGAACCCCCAGAACAGCATCGACCCGACGACCGGGCCCCAGATGCGGGCCGTGCCGCCGAGGATGAGCGCCACGTAGGCGAAGAACGTCGGGCGGTGCGTAGTTGCTCGGGCTGCACCGACGCCTGGGCCGTGACGAAGAACATGCCGCCGACGGCGCCGATGACGCCGCCCAGCACCAGGCTCTGCATCTTGTAGCCGTAGACGTTCTTGCCCGAGCGCCCGCACGGCGTCCTCGTCCTCGCGGATGGCCTTGAGCACCCGGCCCCACGGGCTGCGCATCAGCAGGCACACCAGCAGCACCGCCAGCAGCACCAGCGTCCAGCCCGACGAGGAGCACCCACAGTCTGCGGCGCGCTGAACTTGAGGAGCCAGAAGCCGTACTCGCCGCTGGGGATGGGGTTCGGTGTCGTAGAAGTCGCCGGCGAAGCCGGTCAGGCCGTCGGAGCCGCCCGTGAAGTCCCGCGAGGTCGGCGCGCCCGGATCGTGAGGCGGAAGATCTCGCCGGCGGCGATCGTCACGATGGCCAGGTAGTCGGCCCGCAGCCGCAGCGTCGGGTATGCCGAGCAGCAGCGCCAGCACCACCGCGGCGCCGATGCCCAGAACAGGACGCCGACCCACAGCGGGCAGCCCGCACTCGAGCACGCTGATGGCCGACGCCGTAGCCGCCGATGGCCATGAAGCCGACCTGGCCGAAGTTGAGCAGGCCGGTGTAGCCGAAGTGGACGTTCAGGCCGATGGCGGCCAGGGCGTAGATGATGGCGTCACGCCCGACGGCGGCCGCGAGCGTGTTCTCGAAGATGGCTGGACCAGTCCACGTGCGCCTCCCTACCCGACCCGCTCGGCCTGGCCGAGGATGCCCTGCGGCCGCACCAGCGAGGATGAGGATGAGGATCAGCAGGGCGCCCACGTTCTTGAGCTCGGGCGGGACCACCAGCGTCGACATCTCGACGACCATGCCCACCACGAGGCTGCCGACCAGGGCGCCGTAGGCCGTGCCGAGGCCGCCGAGCGTGACCCCGGCGAACATCAGCAGCAGCAGCTGGAAGCCCATCTGCCAGCTCACCTGCTCGGACAGGCCGTAGGAGGATGCCGCCGAGGGCGGCCAGGCCGGCGCCGGCGGCCCACACGAAGCCGATCGACCCGCTCGACGTCGATGCCCGACGACTCGGCGAGGTCGCGGTTGTCGGCCACCGCCCGCATGGCCTTGCCCATGCGGGTGCGCTGCAGGAACACGGCCACGCCGACCAGCACGACGATCGACGAGCCCGATGCCGATGAGGTCGCGGGGCACGATCGTGACCGGGCCGATGTCGAGCCCGCTCGTCTGCAGCGTGTACTGGGCGTAGGTCCGGCTGAAGCCCGCCGAACTGGAACTGGAAGATGTAGCGCAGCAGCAGGCCGAGGCCGATGGTGATGACCAGCATGGCGATGAGGCCGGTGCCCCGGCGGTCGCAGCGGGCGCCAGAAGCAGCGGTCGATGCACGCGCGCCGGCCAGCACCGCCGATGGCGATCGCGAGCGGGCGCGGCGATCAGCAGGTGCCAGGCCGAAGCGTGACGTTGAACAGGAAGGCCATGAGGGCGCCGAAGGTGACCATCTCGCCGTGGGCGAAGTTGGTCAGCCCGGTGGTGCCGAAGATCAGCGACAGGCCGATGGCGCACATGGCGATGATCAGGCCGAAGCGGATGCCCTCGACGCGCGAGCCGCGGGGCGCGGTCGAGCGTCGGTGCTGCCGCCGCCGCCGCCCTCGCCCGAGGTGATGCGGGAACAGCACGGTGCGGGTCTGGCCCGCGCGCACCGTCGAACGCTCGAGCGTGGCCGGTCCTCGTCCTCGAGCGACATGCCCTCGGGCAGCGTGTCGGGGTCGATGGTGGCCGTGTAGCGGCCCGGCCCGGGCAGCGCGACCTCGGAACGCGCCCTCCTCGTCGGTGGTGACCGACTCGGGACTCGTCGCCTCGGCTCGGCTCGATGGTGACCTCGACGTCCTCGACCGGCACGCCGCTCGCCGTTCTCGTCCTCGTAGCGGAGGGTGCCCCGCACGGCCTCGCCGCGTCGCCGGCTGGGCGTGGTCGCCGCCCGCCGCGCGTGGTCGTCGTCGTCGGTTGCTCCTGCGCGCCCGGCCGGCGGACGCCAGCGCCAGCACAGGCCACGCGCCAGCGCCAGGACCAGCGCCGACAACCGTCTTCCTCATGTGCACACCGTCCTCGTATCGGACGATCGATCTGATCGATGCGGGGAGTGTAGGTCGGCGCGGCAAGCCGCCAGTGGGCGAGTCGCTCAGGTGCCCGACCCCGACGGCGGAGAGCACCTCGTCGAGCGTGCCCACCATGCCCGGTCACGAAACGGCCGAACTCTGCGTAGCGGGACGACGCCTCGTCGTAGCGCATGGTGTACACGCACGCCTTGAGGTCGTCGGGGTGCACCCCGAAGAGGGTGACCCCCCACTCGTAGTCGTCGAGCCCGGTCGAGCCGGTGACGAGCTGCAGCACCCGCCCGGCGAAGGTGCGCCCGGTGCCGCCGTGGCCGAACATGAGCCGCTCCCGCTCGTCGTAGGGCAGCTCGTACCAGTTGTGGACGTCGCCCCGGCGCTTGGACATCGGGTAGAAGCAGAACGCCGGCTTCCCCTCGGGCGGGAGCTGCGGGTACAGCCGGGGCTTCTTGCGCTCCTCGGGCATGCCCTCGGCGTACTCGGACACCTCGGTGAGCGACACGTAGCTGTCCACCACGTCGAGCCCGGCGGCCGTGACCGTCGGTCTGGAAGCGGCGCAGGCGCCACAGGTCGGGGCCGAGCGCCAGCAGGCACGACGTCGGCCTTGTGGCCCACGAGGGCCACGGGGACGACCTGGTGGTCGTCGGCCTCCACGGCCTTGACTGCGGCGGCCACCTCGCCCGCGTCGGCCAGCGGCGTGGCCCGCAGAACAGGTGGAGCACGTTCCAGCCGACGGTGGGCGTCAGGGGTGCCGGTCATGGCGCCGAGGCTACCACCGCCCGGGCCACGGACCCGTGCCAGACTCGCCCGATGCGATGGGCAACGTGATCTGCGCTGTGCGGGACCGGCTGGTGCGTCGGTGGCCGGCCTGCGGCGCCACCGAGCCGACGACCGCCGACGCGGCCGCGGCCGCAGACGGCGGACACGGTCTGCACGCTGCTGCGGGGCTGGTACAACGACCTGTCCGACCGCATCAACGCCACGATGGACAGATCACCGAGGCCGACGACCCCACCACGGCCAACGCGGTCCTGCTGGCCGGCTGGGAGGAGCTGCTCGTCCTGGCCGGGGCCCACGCGCGAGGAGGCCGAGACCCTCCGCCTGCCCGCGGTCCCGGAGCCGGGAGCCCACCTGCTGGCCGACCTGCAAGCCGGCTCGGCCGAGGCCACCACCGAGCTGGAAGCCGAGCGGGCCGAGATCGAGGACCGCGCCCCGATCACGGTCGAGCGCCAGGGCGGCGCGCTCGGCGGCGCCAGCTCGCCATCGAGAGGCCCGTCCTGGGCCGGGCCCCGTGTCGCCGACTACGACCAGCGGACGTGTCGCGAGGCCTTCGCCGACAACGACGGCTGCGACCATGTGGTCCAGCCCGGCTGAGGGCCGGCGCCGGCCCGGCTGGGCGGCACGCGGCGTCAGGGCTCAGGCCGCGCTCGACCGTCACCACCGCGTTGTAGTCGGGGACCTTGGACGTGGGCTCGCGGCGGTCGGGGCCGGCGGCGATGAGGACGTTGCCCTCGGGCCAGTGGACCTGGAGGGTGCGGGCCGGGAGGCGGGCCGGGGTGACCGTGCCCTCGAAGCTGCCGGTGGCCGAGCGCAGCACGATCCGGTCGCCGGCGGCCAGCCCGAGGGCGGCGGCGTCGGCCGGGTCCATCATCACCGCGTCGCGGGCCGCGCCGGTGAGCGGGTCGACCGCGGCCTGGACCATCGAGTTGAACTGCTTGCCCCGCCGCGTCGTCACCACGAAGGCACCCTCGGGCACCTCGGGGACGGGCGGGTCCAGGGCGGTGAAGCGGCCCCGGCCGCTCGGCGTCGGGAACTCGCCGCCCGCGCACAGGTGGCGGCCGCCCCACTGGACCGCGTCGCCCACCTCGGCCAGGGTCTCGATCCCGGCGTAGAACGGCACCACCCGGGCGATCTCGGCCCGCAGGTCGCGCGTTGCTCGGCCACGAGAACATGGTGCGGCGCTCGGGCCGGGCGCGGTTGACCACGTCGGCGAACAGGCGCCACTCGCTGCGGGCCTCCCCCACCTGGCGGGGCAGCTCGGGGCTGAAGATGATGCGGCGCTCGGTCGTCGTCTCGGTGCCGCCGCCCTCCTGCTCGTAGCGGGTCGCCACCGGCAGCAGGACCACGTCGTCGCCCTCCACCAGCATCTGGCTGGTCACCACCACGTCCTGGTGGACCCGCAGCGGCACCCGGCCCAGCGCGGCCTCGACCGCGGGCGGGTCCGGCATCACGTCGAGGAAGTTGCCGCCCGACATCCACAGCACGTCGAGCTCGCCCCGGCCCGCCGCCTCCACCATCTCGGGCGCGGTGAGCCCCGGCCGGTCCGGCACCGGGAACCCCCACGCCTCGGCCAGCGCGGCCGCGTGCTCCGGGTCGACCGGCGCGCCCCCGGCAGGGCCGTGGCGTAGGCGCCCATCTCCGCCCCGCCCTGGACGCCCGAGTGGCCCCGGATGGGCATGAGCCCCACCCCGTCGCGCCCCACGCTCCCCTGCGCCAGCGCCAGGTTGACGATCGCCCGCACCGTGTCCGCCGCGCCCGTGTGCTGGGTGATGCCCATGGACCACACGTGGATGGCGCCGCCCGCCCGCACCAGCTCGTCCACGAAGGCGTCGAGCACCTCGCGGGACACCCCGGCCAGGCCGAGCAGGTGGTCCAGCGTCTGCCGGTCGAGCGCGGCCACCGCCTCGTCGAAGCCCTCGGTGTGCTCGGCCACGAACGCCTTGTCCACCCCGCCCCGGTCCAGCAGCGCCTTGAGCGTGGCGTTGGCCAGCGCCACGTCCGCCCCCGGCCGCACCGGCACGTGCAGGTCGCACATCTTCGTGCCGAACACCGCCGACTCGACGTTCGAGGGCACCCAGTAGCGCTCCAGCCCCGGCTCCAGGTAGGGGTTGACCACCACCACCCGGCAGCCCCGCCGGCGGGCCAGGTACAGGTACTTCATGAACACCGGCTGGTTGTTGGCCGGGTTGGCGCCCCACAGCACCACGAGCGGCGCCTCGATCACGTCCTGGAACGAGCAGGTGGTGGCGGCCACGCCCACCGTCTGGCGCAGGCCGACCGTGGAGGGCGCGTGGCACACCCGGGCGGCGGAGTCGACGTTGGCGATGCCCGAGCGCCCGGGCCGCCTTGGCCGCCGCGTAGTAGGTCTCGTTGGTGAGGCCCCGGCTCGTGAGGTAGAGCGCCACCCTGTCCGGCTCGGTGGCCCGCAGCCCCGCGGCCACCACCGCCAGCGCCTCGTCCCACGACACCCGCCGGAACCCGGGCTCGCCCCGCCGCCGGCGCATCGGGTGCCCCAGGCGCCCCAGCGCCCGCAGCTGGGCGCCGCTGCGCCCGGCCAGCGGGGCCAGGTCGGCCAGCAGCAGGGGGTCGATGGCGTCGGCGGTGTTCAGCTCCAGCAGGTTGAGCCGGGTCGTGCACAGGTGGACCCCGTCGATGGTCCAGTCGTGCAGCCCGGCCACGCCCAGCGCGCAGCCGTCGCATGCGCCCTTGGTGAGGACCTGCCAGGCGTAGACCGGATGGGCGCGGTTGGCCCAGGCCGCCTTGGTCATGTCCCGGTAGTGGTTCGGCTTCTGCTCGCCCACGCCGTTGGGCCGCCAGCCCGCCCACAGCCTGGGGTTCCACCCCCCGAACTGCTCGCGCAGGCTCACCTCACGCCTCCACCGGCGTGTACACGTTGAACCGGCCGCCGCGGGCGAACCCGCACAGGGTCATGCCCGCCAGCCGCGCCGCGGTCACCGCCAGCGAGGACGGGGCGCTCACCGCGATGACCGTGCCGATGCCCGCGGCCCACGCCTTCTGCACGATCTCGAAGCTCGCCCGACCGCTCACGTACAGGCCCAGGTCGGCCGCGGGCAGGCCGCCGTCCAGCAGCAGGCGGCCCACCACCTTGTCGACCGCGTTGTGGCGGCCGATGTCCTCCCGGCCCAGCACCGGCGCGCCCGCCCGGTCGAAGGCGACGGCCGCGTGCACGCTGCCGGTGAGGTCGAACAGCTCGGCCTCGCCCGCCATCCGCTCCGGCACGGCGGCCAGGACGTCCAGGGCGAACGGCGCCACCGCCGGCAGCGGGTGCAGCCGCTCCATGAGCTCGTCGACCGCGGTGGTGCCGCACATGCCGCAGGCCGAGGTGGTGGCGGTCAGCCGGGGCCGGGGCGGCGGCGCCCGGCCGCCGGTGTCCACGCTGACCACGTTGAACTCGCTCTCCACCGCCGACCCGGTCCCGCAGTACCGGCAGCGCAGGACGGGGGCGCCGCCCAGCAGGCCATCGCTGTGGCAGAGCCCGGCCGCCAGCTCGAAGTCGTGGCCCGGCGTGCGCATCGTGGTGGCCACCAGGACGCCGTCGAGGTGGATCTCCAGCGGCTCCTCCACGATGAGCTGGTCGGGATGGCGCCGCAGGCCGGAGCCGTCGTAGCGGTGCGTGAGCACCCGGGCGGTGCGTCCCCGTGACACGCGACCGAGGGTATCTGGCCACCCCGCCACTCCCTTTGGGGGAGGATGTCGGTGGTGGCGAACCCGCCCGAGGCCGAGCCCCAGCCCCTCACCATCCCGCTCCTGCTGCGGCGGGGCCTGGCGCTGCGCTGCCCGCTGTGCGGCGGTGGCGGGCTGTTCCGCCGCTGGTTCACCATCGTGGAGCGGTGCCCCCGCTGCGGGTTCCGCCTGGAGCGCATCGAGGGGCACTGGCTGGGAGCCCTGGGGATGAACACCACGGTGAGCTTCACCGCGGTGCTGATCGCGGTGATCGCGGCCGTCGCCCTGACCTGGCCCGACGGCTCGACCACCGCGGCGGTGATCGGCATCGTGGCCACCGCCGTCATCGTGCCGCTGCTGTTCTTCCCGGTGTCCAAGACGCTGTGGAGCGCCATCGACCTGGCCATGCGGCCCCTGGAGCCGGAAGACGACGTGGACCCCCGCTGGATCCCGCCGGCCTCACGCCACGAGGCCTGAACGATCGCTCGCCAGGTGGGCGACGTCGTTGAACCGCACCAGCTCCCAGCTCGGCTCGGCCCCGGGGCGGTACGGGTTGACCGCGAACCGGAACTCGGTGATGGAGGTGTTCTCGGGGCTGAACCACGCCCGCTGCTCGCGCTGGACGGACGGGTCGATGGCCAGGAAGCGGATCATGGCCTGCACGATGGGCCCGCCGTGGCTGGCGATCACGATCGTGCGGCCGGCATGCTGCTCGACCAGCTCGTCGATGGCGCCGCGCACCCGATCGGCCATCTCGTTCCAGGTCTCGCTCCCGGGGACACGCCGGAAGTCGGGGTCCCACCCGGCCGGCGGGTATGGATAGCGGGCCTCGAACTCGTCCCAGGGCAGCCCGTCGCCCTCGCCCGGGTGGTGCTCGCACAGCCCGCACTCCCGGCCGACCTCTACGCCCCCCAACACGGGCGCCAGGATCTCGGCGGTCTGCACGGCCCGGGGCATGAGGCTGGAGTACAGCACCACGTCCTCGCCCAGCTCACCCGTCTCGGCCAGCCGGTCCCGCAGGGCAGCGACCTGCGCCAGGCCCCGCTCGGACAACCCGGTACACCCCTGGTGCCCGCCGACGATCCGTAGCTCCTGCGCCCGCGACTCACCGTGGCGCAGCATGACGATCCGCGTCCCGTCCATGCGCCCCAAACTACTGGGGCTCCCCCAGCCGCCCGAAGGCAGTTCTCCGGACGGCTGGGGAACCCTGGTTGGGGGTCTAGAAGTCCAAACGAGAGCCCCTGGTCGGACTTCGGACTAGAAGTCCAACGAGCGCCGTGGTCGGACTTAGAAGTCCTCCATGCCCCCGCCGCCGGGCATGCCGGCGGGGGAGTCTTCGGGCTTGTCGGCGATCACGGCCTCGGTGGTGAGGAACAGGGCCGCGATGGACGCCGCGTTCTGCAGCGCCGAGCGGGTCACCTTGGCGGCGTCGATGATGCCGGCCTTGGTGAGGTCCTCGTACTCGCCGGTGGCGGCGTTGAGGCCCTCGCTCGGGCCGTCGAGGCCGCGCACCCGCTCGACCACGACGCCGCCCTCCATGCCGGCGTTCACCGCGATCTGCTTGAGCGGCTCCTCCAGCGAGCGGGCCACGATCCGCACGCCGGTGGCCTCGTCGGGCGGCAGGCCGGCGGCCGACTCGAGCACCTTGGACTGGGCCCGGAGCAGCGTGGCGCCGCCGCCGGCGACCACACCCTCCTCGATGGCGGCCTTGGTGGTGGACACCGCGTCCTCGATGCGGTGCTTCTTCTCCTTGAGCTCGACCTCGGTGGCCGCGCCGACCTTGAGCACCGCCACGCCACCCGACAGCTTGGCCAGCCGCTCCTGCAGCTTCTCGCGGTCGTAGTCGGAGTCGGTGTTCTCGATCTCGTTCTTGATCTGCTTGATGCGGCCCTGGATCTCCTCCTCGGAGCCGGCACCCTCGACGATCGTGGTCTCGTCCTTGGTGACGATGATCTTCTTGGCCGAGCCCAGCAGGTCGAGCGTGGTGTTCTCGAGCTTGAGGCCCACGTCCTCGCTGATGACCTGGCCGCCGGCGAGGACGGCCATGTCCTGCGAGCATGGCCTTGCGGCGCTCGCCGAAGCCGGGGGCCTTGACCGCCACCGAGCTGGAAGGTGCCGCGGATCTTGTTGACCACCAGGGTGGCGAGGGCCTCGCCCTCGACGTCCTCGGCGATGATCACGAGCGGCTTGGCGGACTGCATGACCTTCTCCAGCACGGGGAGCAGGTCGCGCACGGTCGAGATCTTCCCGCTGACGCAGCAGGATGTAGGCGTCGTCGAGGACGGCCTCCATCCGGTCCGAGTCGGTGACGAAGTAGGGCGAGATGTAGCCCTTGTCGAAGCGCATGCCCTCGACCAGGTCCATCTCCATGCCGAAGGTCTGCGACTCCTCGACGGTGATGACGCCGTCCTTGCCGACCTTGTCGATGGCCTCGGCGATCATCTCGCCGATCTCGGGGTCGGCGGCGGAGATGCCCGCCACCTGGGCGATCTGGTCCTTGGAGTCGACCTCGACCGCGTCGGCCTTGATCGCCTCGACCGCGGCGGCCACGGCCACCTCGATGCCCCGCTTGAGCGACATGGGGTTGGCGCCGGCGGCCACGTTGCGCAGGCCCTCGCGCACCATCGACCAGGCCAGGACGGTCGCCGTCGTCGTGCCGTCACCGGCCACGTCGTCGGTCTTCTTGGCGACCTCCTTGACCAGCTCGGCCCCGATCCTCTCGTAGGGGTCCTCGAGCTCGATCTCCTTGGCGATCGACACACCGTCGTTGGTGATGGTGGGGGCGCCCCACTTCTTGTCGAGCACCACGTTGCGGCCCTTCGGGCCCAGCGTGACCCGGACGGCGTCGGCCAGCTTGTTCATTCCGGCCTCGAGGGCACGGCGCGCCTCGGCGTCGAAAGCAATGATCTTCGGCATCCCTGGATCCCTCCGTTGGGCACGGGGTTAGCACTCGTCGAATGTGAGTGCTAGCCAGTCAAGCACGCCGAATCAGCACTCGCAACATACGAGTGCTAACGCAAAGGTGCTTCCCGCTCTTGGCGCCAGAGGCGCCGGGCCGCTCGGGCCACGGCGACGCAAGCGCCGCCTCAGCCTCCCGCGACCGCAGGGATGATGGAGACCGTCTCGCCGTCGGGGACCGGCGTGTCGAGCCCTGCGAGGAAGCGGATGTCGTCGTCCGCCACGAACACGTTCACGAAGCGGCGCAGCTTGCCGTCGTCGTCGAGCAGCCGGTCGGCGAAGCCGGGATGGGCGCCGTCGAGGCTGGCCAGCACGTCACGCACGTTGGCGCCTTCGAGCGACACCTCGGACTGGCCGCCGGTGAGGGTGCGCAGCGTGGTGGGGATGCGAACGGAGACACTCATCGCTCAAGGTCCTTGCTCGGGGTCAGCGCGCCGCATCGTATCTGTGCGACGGAAAACCTCCCCAGCCGCCGCCTCGATGCACGCGAGCGTGTCGCGGTGGGCGCGGTCCTCGCCGAAGCGCTCGACCAGCGAGACGACGCCGACCCCCTCGGGCACCGCGCCGGGGTGGTCCACCACCTCGCCCACGATGGCCACGCACGGCACCCCGGCCTCGGCCGCCAGCTCGACCACGCCGCCCACGACCTTGCCCTCGAAGGACTGCTCGTCGAGAAAGCCCTCCGCCGTGACCACCAGGTCGGCGCCGACCACCAGCTCGTAGAGGCCCACCTCCTCGGCCACCACCTCGAAGCCCGGGTGCAGCGACGCCCCCGCCACCGCCAGGCCGCCGGCCAGCCCGCCCGCCGCGCCCGCGCCGGCCAGCGAGCGCACGTCGATGCCGTGGTCGGCCAGGTACACGTCGGCCAGGCGCTCCAGCCGGCGCCGCAGCAGCTCGACCTGGGCGGCCGAGGCGCCCTTCTGGGGGGCGTAGACCTGGGCGGCGTCCACGAACCCCGTCCGCACGTCGCACAGCGCCACCAGCTCGATCCCTGCCAGCCGGTGCAGCGGGTAGAGCGACCGCAGCGCCGCCAGGCCGCCGTCGGTGGTGGCCGAGCCGCCCAGCCCCACCAGCACCCGCCGGGCCCCGGCGTCCACCGCGGCCGACACCAGCTCGCCGGTCCCCACCGTGGAGGCGCCGATGGGGTCGTTGCCCTCGGCCCCGCCCGCCAGCACCAGGCCCGAGGCCCGGGCCATCTCCACCACCGCGGTGCGCCCGTCGAGCCGCCACTCGGCGGCCACCGGCTCGCCCAGGGGACCGGTCACCATGGTCGTGCGGTTGGGGCCGCCCAGCACGTCGAGCGTGCCCTCGCCGCCGTCGGCCACCGGCGCCTGATCGCACTCCCAGCCGGCGGCGGCCGCGGCGCGGCCCACCGCCGCCGCCACCTCCTGGGCCGTGGCGGTGCCGCGCATCTTGTCGGGAGCGACGACCACACGCACAGTCGGTCAGTGTTGCCGATCCGGGCCGGGCAGTAGCGTGGACCACTCGTGGAACGTCCCGTCGAACGTGCGGTGGTGGTCGTGTCGAACCGCGGGCCGCTGTCGTTCCGGGAGGACGACGACGGCACCCTGGTGGCCCGCCGGGGGGCAGGCGGCCTGGTGTCGGGCCTGGGACCGCTGCTGGCCGGGACGGACGCGCTGTGGGTGGCCGCGGCCATGTCCGACGGCGACCGCAAGGCCGCGGCCGCGGGCGTGGTGGACGCGGAGGACTTCCACGTGCGGCTGCTGGCGGTCGACCCCGAGGCCTACCGGCTGGCCTACGACGTGGTCAGCAACCAGGTCCTGTGGTTCGTGCACCACGGGCTCTACGACCTGCCCCGGGCTCCGGCGTTCGGCGCCGAGCTGCGGGAGGCGTGGCACGCCTACCGGGTGGTGAACGAGGCGTTCGCCGACACGGTGGCCGAGGTGGCGCCCGCGGGCGCGGCCGTGCTGATCCAGGACTACCACCTCGGCCTGCTCGGGCTGGGCCTGGCCGAACGGCGCCCCGACCTGGCCGCGGTCCACTTCAGCCACACCCCGTTCGCCACCCCGACCTGGCTGCGGGTGCTGCCCGAGCACATCGCCGGCGAGGTGCTGTCGGGGCTGGCGGCGCACCGGGCCTGCGGCTTCCACACCCGGGGGTGGGCCGCCGACTTCCTGGCCTGCACCCGGGAGGTGCTGGCCCTGTCCCCCGCCACGTTCGTGTCGCCTCTGCCCACCGACGCGGACGACGTGCTGCGCGCCGCGGCCTCGCCCGCCTGCGACGCGGCGCTGGCCGAGATCGAGGAGGAGGTGGGCGATCGGCGGGTCATCGCCCGGGTCGACCGCATCGAGCTGTCCAAGAACCTGCTGCGGGGCTTCCTGTCCTTCGACGACCTGCTGGCGCGCCGGCCCGAGTGGCGCGAGCGGGTGGTGTTCGTGGCCTCGGTCTACCCGTCACGCACCGGCGTCCCCGCCTACCTGGACTACCAGGACGAGGTGGAGCAGCTGGTCGCCCGGGTCAACGAGCGCTGGGCGACCGCGGGGTGGACGCCCATCGTCTACGACACGCGGGACGACTACCCCCGGTCGGTGGCGGTGCTGCGCCGGGCCGACGTGCTGCTGGTCAATCCCATCCGGGACGGGCTCAACCTGGTGGCCAAGGAGGGCGGCATCGTCAACCAGCGGGACGCGGTGCTGTGCCTGTCCCGCGAGGCGGGCGTGTGGGACGAGGTGGGCGAGGCCGCGGTCCAGGTCCCGCCGTTCGACGTGGCCGGGACGGCCGACGCCCTCGACCTGGCCCTGCGCATGCCCGCCGGGGAGCGCCGGGCCCGCGCCCAACTGCTGCGCACCCTGGCCGCGGCCCGCAAGCCGGCCGACTGGCTGGCGGACCAGCTGGCCGCGGCCGGTTAGCCGGCCGTGGTGAGGTCGGCGGCGCCGAAGGCCGAGTCGAAGCGGTCGCACCAGATCACGACGCTGGCGTAGCGGGTGGGGTCGACACCGGCCGGGAGCTCGTAGTTCTGGTCGCCGATGTTGCCCTGGAGCCGGCCGAGGCTGGTGTACTCGTCGTCGAACGCGCCCTCGGGACCGCCGGCCGGGTTGGCCGAGAGGTACACGAACACGTCGGGCCCGTTCTCGGTCTCGAACCCCTCGAGCCGTACGAACCGCCGCCCGTCCACCAACTCCAGGACCCGCACGGCCCCCGTGGTGGTGTGGTCGAGCGACACGAAGCCGCCGGTCAGCAGGTCCACCGGCTCCGGCGGGACCGTGGGCGCGACCGACGACCCCGGCGTGTCGCCGGACGGCGCCGAGCGCGACGACGACACCCGCGCCGATCCACACCCGCCGCCGACGCTGCCGGCCGGGACTTGCCGGTGCCGCGATGCCCGCGTCAATCGGGATGGGTGCCGGTCGCCACACGCGAACGTTACGACCGCGAGCGCCGCCGGGGTCCCCCGCCACTCCGTGAGTTCCCCGGATCGTAAGGCCCCACCCACCGACCCCTGGGGATCACGCCCCTCAGGTCACTAGCCCAGCCGGCGCAGCAGGTCGAGGACACCGGCGGGGTCGTCGACGCTGACGTCGGCCCGGTCCACCAGCTCGGGCGGCGTCTCCGGCCCGGCCACCGCCACCCGCAGCGCGTGCACGCCCGCCGCCGCCAGGCGGTCGAGCGCGTCGAAGGCGGGCAGGTCGCCGCGGTCGTCGCCGACGTAGCAGACGGCCGCCAGCCCGGCGGTGAGGGCCTCCACGGCCGTGCCCTTGTCGGCGGCGATGGGCGGGTGGAGCTCGACCGACATCTTGGCCGGGCGGGCCACCAGGCCCGAGCGGGCGGCCTGGGCCTCGGCCCACGCCTGGACCGCGGGGGCGAGGTCGGGCCGGGTGCGGTAGTGGAGGGTGAGCGACAGGCCCTTGGGCTCGACCACCATGCCGTCCGGTCCCCGGTCGGCGGAGATGCGGGCCACGTCGGCCACGGCCTCCCGCCAGGCGCCCGCGCCCCGCACGTCGCTGCGGACGCCGTCCTGCACCACCTCCAGCCCGTACAGCCCCGACAGCGACCACGCTGGGCGGCAGCAGCGGCAGCAGGAACTCGACCGGACGGCCCGACATCACCGCCACCAGCCCCAGGCGGTGGGCCAGGTGGTCCAGGAGCTCCGCGGCGCCCTCGACCGGCCGCGCCTCGGCCGGGACGTCCACGATGGGCGACAGCGTGCCGTCGAAGTCCAGCACCACCGCCGCCAGGGCGGGGCGCTCGAGGAACGGCGCCAGCGGGTCCACGTCGCCGCGGCCGGGGGGCTAGCCCTCGGCGACGTCGGTGCCCAGCAGCACCAGGATGTTCGCCCCGGCCAGGTCGACCGGCGGCGGGTCGGTCATCGGCTTCACCGACTCGGGCGGCAGGCCCAGCTCGGTGGCCATGCGGGCGGCCTCCTGCTCGAACCCGGCGGTGGGCAGGATCTCGGTGGTCGACAGCTCCATGCCGTCGGGGGCGTTGGCGGCCGGGGCCGTGAGGTAGCCGGCCGCGGTCAGCCGCTCGGTCTGGGTGGCGGCCGCCCCCTGCACCCCCGAGGCGTTGGCCACGATGACCGTGACCTCGTTCTGCGGCCGGATCGGCACCGCGGTGGTGTCGCTCCCGGCCGGGGCCGTGGTGTCGGCGGCCTCGTCGCTGCTGGGCGTCTCGCTCTCGATCACGATCCCCGAGCCGCTGTCGTCGATGGCGCGGAGCAGGAAGAAGCCCAACACGGCGGCCACGGCCACCAGGACCACGCCCCGGACGGGGTTCGGGCGGGTCGGTCCTGTCGGCGGTCGCTCGGTCGTCTGCATGCGGCTGGTCCTCCTCAGCGCCCGTGGCCGAACGTCGGTCCGCCCTCGACCCGGGCCCGGCGGCGCTCGTGGCGGGCGCGGCGCAGCCGGTGGACCACGAGCGGGTCGTAGCCCTCGGCCTCGGGGTCGTCGAGAAGCCGGCTCAACAACTGGTAGTAGCGGGTGGGAGAGAGGTCGAGGTGGTCGCGGATGGCCTCCCCCTTGGTCGAGGGGAGCAACCACCACCCTCGCTCGAAGTCGAGGATCGCCCGGTCACGATCGCTGAGTGCCACTCGGGTAAGGCTGGCCCGCTGTCCTACGCGATGCAAGCACCCCCCGCGGCCGCCCGGCCGCAGGCGGCGGGCCGGTATCGTCCGGAGGCCGCCCGAGTAGCTCAGCCGGCCAGAGCAGGCGCCTTGTAAGCGTCAGGTCGCGGGTTCGATTCCCGCCTCGGGCTCAACGCCGCTGGCGCGCGATCTCGAAGCAGGCCAGCGCGGCCGCGGCCGACACGTTCAGCGAGCCGAGGGCGCCCCGCAGGGGGATGGCCACGACCTCGTCGCAGCGCTCGCGCACCAGACGGGACAGGCCCCGGCCTTCCGCCCCCAGCACCAGGCACACGGGCCCGTCCGCCCCGACCAGGTCGTAGAGGCTGGTGCTCGCGGCGCCGTCGAGGCCCACCACGTGGATGCCCTGGTCCCGCAGCCGGGCTACCGCCGCCGGCAGGCCCCCGACAACGGCGATGGGCACGTGCTCGACGGCCCCGGCCGCGGCCTTGGTGGCCGCCGGGGTGACGTGGACGGCGCGGTGGCGGGGCAGGATCGCCCCGGTCACCCCCGCGCACTCGGCCGAGCGCAGCACGGCACCGAGGTTGCCCGGATCGGTCACGCCGTCCAGGGCGATCAGGAAGGGCGCCGGTCCCCGCACCAGGTCGTCGAGGTCGGCCTCGGGGAGCGGCGCGGCCAGCGCCAGCACCCCCTGGGGCGCCTCGCAGCGGGCCTGGGCGGCGAAGCGGCCCTTGCTCACCGGGAGAACGTTCACCCGCTGGGAGGCGGCCAGCTCGCGGATGTCCCCGAGGATGGGGGCGTCGTCGCCCTCGTCCACCATCCACACCTCGCGGACCCGGCGCCGGCCCGCCAGCAGCAGCTCGCGCACCGCCTGGCGGCCCTCCACCTGGTCGCCCCCGAGCCCCCGGCGGGCGGTCGTCTTTCCGCCGCGGCGCCCGGTGCCGCCCGGGGCGGGCGGCGGCCCTGCGGCGCGGCGGGACGCGGGCTGGCGGGTGGTGGGTGGGCGGGGCTTGGGCTGGCGCGGCTGGGAACGCCGCCCGTCGCCCGAGCGCCGACCGCCACGGGGCGGGCTCACGGCCGGGCCCCCGCGACCAGGGCGACGGCCAGGCACGCGACGCCCTCGGCCCGGCCCAGGGCGCCCAGCCCCTCGGCCCGCTTGCCCTTGACGGTGACCGGGGCGCCCACGGCCGCCGAGAGGCGCTCGCACATGGCGGCGCGCTGGGGGGCGAGGCGGGGCGCCTCCAGGACGACGGTGCAGTCGACGTTCTGCGGGTGCCAGCCCGCCGCCCGGAGGTCGGCCACGGCCCGGCACAGCAGCTCGATGGAGTCGGCGCCCGCCCACGCCGGGTCGGTGTCAGGGAAGTGCTGGCCGATGTCCCCCAGGCCCGCCGCGCCCAACAGGGCGTCGGTGACCGCGTGGGCCACCACGTCGGCGTCGCTGTGGCCGGCCAGGCCCGGGCCCTCGGGGAACGCCACGCCGCCGAGCACCAGGGGGCGCCCGGGGTCGTCGGAGAAGGGATGGAGGTCGAAGCCCTGCCCCACCCGGAGGGCCGGCCCCGGCGGCGGATCAGCGGGCACGGAGCAGTGCCTCCGCCACGATGAGGTCCGACGGGTTGGTGATCTTGAGGTTGAGCGGCGAGCCGTCCACGACGACCACCTTGCCACCCGCCGCCTCCACGAGCGATGCGTCGTCGGTGGCCTCGGGCTCGTCCCGGTGCGCGCGGCGCAGGGCGGCCGCCCGGAACGCCTGGGGCGTCTGCACCGCCACCAGCCCGTCCCGGTCGGCGACGCCGCCCGAGCGCCAGCGCAGCGTGTCGGCCAGGGGCACGCCCGGCACCGCAGCGTCGGCCCCCGCCCTCACCGCGGCCACCACCGCAGCGAACAGGTCGGGCCCCGCCAGCGGCCGGGCGCCGTCGTGCACCACCACCACCTCCGCATCCGCGGGGACCAGCGCCAGCCCGGCCCGCACCGAGGCGGAGCGGCTGTCGCCCCCCGCGGCCACGGCTTCGGCGGCGGGCTCCCCGGCCAACGGTCGGTGGCGGCCTCGGAGGCCAAGGCGTCGGTGGCGGCCTCCCAGGCCGCGATGTCGGCGCTCGGCAGCACCACTACGACGCCTTCGGACACGGTGCGTGCCGCGTCCAGCGACCAGTCGAGCACCCGACGGCCGCCCAGCGGCTCGAACTGCTTGGGGGCACCGAACCGGCTCCCCGAGCCGGCCGCCACCACGATGGCCCACACCGATCCCATGACCGGCCGGAGGCTACCGCTGTCGACCCGGTCGGAGGCCCGTCAAGGACTTACCGTCCCCACGTCGTTATCGTTTGCCCGTGATGACGCCCGCCGACCTTCTCGCCGACGTCGACTTGTTCGGCGACCTGACACCCGAGGAACGCCAGCAGCTGGCCGACGCCAGCACCACCGAGGAGCTTCGCCGCGGCGACGTGCTGTTCCACGAGGACGACGAGGCCGACACCCTGTACCTGGTGATCGAGGGCCGCATCGCCATCGCCAAGCGCTCGATCGACGGGCGCGAGTCGGTGGTGGCCCTCATGGAGGCGGGCGACCTGTTCGGCGAGATGTCCCTGTTCGAGCCGCTCGGGCGGTCGGCCGAGGCCCGGGCGCTGGAGCCGTCGCAGGTGCTGGCGATCGGCTACGGGCCCATCCGCGAGGTCTACGAGCGCCGCCCCGTGCTGCTGTGGGGCGTGGTCGAGCTGCTGGCCGGGCGGGTCCGCACCATGGACGTGGCGCTGGCCGACTCGGTGTTCCTGGACGTCACGGGACGCACGGCCAAGCGCCTGGTGGAGATGGCGTCCGGCGCCGACGAGTTCACGCTGCCGGTCACCCAGGAGGAGCTGGCGGCCATGGTCGGCGCCTCCCGGGAGCGGGTCAACAAGGCCATCGCCAGCTTCGTCCGGCTGGGCTGGATCGAGCAGTCCGAGCGCCGCTACCGCATCACCGACCGCGAACAGCTCGAACGCCGCGCCCGCTGACGCCCGTCCTCAGCGCGTCCGCAGGGAGGCCGGTCAGCCGGTGAGGTGGGCGACGGCGCGGGACCAGGCGTCGGCGGCGTCGTCGGGGCGGTGGGCGGGGCGGCTGGGGTCGTGGGCGAAGCCGTGGTCGGCGCCCTCGTAGCGGACCACCTCCACGCCCGCCTGCTCCAGGGACGCCAGGTCGGGGGCGCTCACCCAGGGGTCCTCGGTGCCCGCCAGCTCCAGCGTCGGGCACCGGTCCGCAGCCAGGGCCGCGAGGGGCTCGCCCTGGGTGGGGCTCCGCCACATGTCCGGGACGCGGCCCATGCCGTAGAACGAGACCGCCCGGTCGAAGCGGCCGGTGCCGGTGGCCTTGAGGGCGTACATCCCGCCCATGCAGAACCCGAGGACGCCGACCGGCTCGACCCCGGTGGCGTCGGCCGCGGCCACGGCGTCGGCCAGGACCCGGTCGTCCTCCAGGGTGCCGCCCGACTCCAGGCGCTCGGGCAGCGGGAGGTCCTCGCGGCCGGGCCACAGCTCGACGGCGCACACCACCCAGCCGTTCTCGCCGGCCAGGCGGGCGGCGTGGTCGTCGAACAGGGGGCGCAGGCCGCCGATGTCGGGCAGGACCACCAGGCCGCGGGTGGCCTCGCCGGGCGGTCGGGCGAGCTCGGCGGGCGTGCCGGACGGGAGCGTGATGCGCACGCTCAGGAGTATCGGTCGAGGATGCTGGTCTCGGCCAGCCGCGACAGGCCCTCCTTGATGGCCCGGGCCCGGGTCTGGCCCACCCCCGTGACGTCGTCGAGGTCGTCGATGGTGGCCCGCATGATCTTCTGGAGCGTGCCGAAGCGGTGGACGATGCGCTCGATGATCGACTCGGGCAGCCGGGGGATGCGCGCCAGCAGCCGGAAGCCCCGCGGCTGCACGTTGGCGTCGAGGTCGACCACGGCGCCCGGCAGGTGCAGGGTCGCCCCCACCGCCTTGGCGTCGAGCAGCTCCTCGGTGCTCATGGCCGACAGGGCGACCATGGCCTGCTCCAGGCGCCACTCGGTCTCGGCGGTGAAGTAGTCGAGCATGACCAGGCGGCGATCGTCCTCGACCCCGCCCATCAGCTCCTCCAGCTGGAGCTTGACCAGCCGGCCGTCCACCCCGAGCTCCACGATGTCGCCGCTGATCTCGTCCGCGATGCGCCGCACCATCTCGGTGCGCTGGAGGACGTTGACCACGTCGCGCACCGTCACCAGGTCCTCGACCTCCAGCGCCGAGAGCGACGCGGCCACGCCGTCGAGGCGGTCGCGGTAGCGCTCCAGGGTCTGGAGGGCCTGGTTGGCCCGCACCAGCAGCCGGGGGATGGTCTCCAGCGGGTGCTTCTCGTCGTTCACGTACACGGCGATGATCGACATGTCCTCCGACACCGAGATGACGGGCACATCGATGGAGCGGGCCACGCGCTCGGCGGTGCGGTGCCGCGTGCCGGTCTCGGACGTGGGCACGTTGGGGTTGGGCACCAGGTGGACGTTGGCGCGGGCGATGCGGCTGGCGTCGGAGGCGAGGATGATGGCCCCGTCCATCTTGGCCAGCTCGGACAGCCGCTGGGGCGAGAAGGCGGCGTCGAGCAGGAACCCGCCCGAGCAGATGTTGAGCACCTCGGGGCCGTCGCCCACCACGATGAGCGCGCCCATGTTGGCCTGGAGTATCCGATCGATGCCCTCGCGCAGCCCGGTGCCGGGGGCCACGGCGGCGAGCGCGTCCATGAGCTCGGCACTGGGGCGGGATACCACGCGCCACAGGGTACTGCGGGACCTGGCATTGCCCTGCGAACCCACCGCGCTGGCGACTCATGACGCCACGGGCTGCGCGCGGAACGCCTGACGGTGGAGCGCCTCTCCGATCGACGTCGCCCGATCGAGGCGCATGCCCGCGGGAGCGTCGGGCGCGGAGCGGGGCACCAGGGCGCGCCCGAACCCCAGGCGGGCGGCCTCGGACAGCCGGCGCTCGGTGCGCTGCACCTGGCGCAGCTCGCCGCCCAGGCCGATCTCGCCGCAGGTGACCAGGTCCGCGGGCACCGGCCGCCCGGTGGCGGACGAGGCCACCGCCAGCGCCACCGCCAGGTCGGCCCCGGGCTCGCTCACCCGCACGCCGCCGGTGACGGCCACGTGGACCTCGGCCCGGCCCACGTCGAGCCCGGCGTGCCGCTCCAGGACCGCCAGCACCTGGGCCAGCCGGCCGCCGTCGACGCCCTGGGCCGTGCGCCGGGGCGTGGGCACGGTGCTGGGCACCACCAGCGCCTGCACCTCCACCAGCAGCGGCCGCCAGCCGTCGAGCACCGGGGCGACGACGGACCCGGGCACGCCGGGCTGGCGGTCGGCGAGGAACAGGGCGCTGGGGTCGGGCACCCCCACCAGGCCCGACTCGCCCATCTCGAACAGGCCCAGCTCGTGGGTGCTGCCGAAGCGGTGCTTGGCCGCCCGCAGCATGCGCAGGGCGTGATGGCGGTCGCCCTCGAAGGCCAGCACGGTGTCGACCAGGTGCTCCAGCACCCGGGGACCGGCGAGGCCCCCGTCCTTGGTCACGTGCCCCACCAGCACCACGCTCACGCCCCGCGCCTTGGCCTCGCCGACCAGCCGCTGGGCGCAGCCCCGCACCTGGCCCACCGAGCCGGGCGCACTGGGAAGGTCGGGGTCGAACACGGTCTGGATGGAGTCGACCACCACCACGGCCGGCGCCAGCGAGTCGATGTGCGCCAGCACCCGGGGCAGGGAGGTCTCGGCCACCAGCCACAGCGCCGGGGCGCTGACCCCGAGGCGCTCGGCCCGCAGCGCCACCTGGCGGGCCGACTCCTCGGCCGTCACGTACAGGCAGGTGGCGCCCCGCGCGGCCACCGACGACAGGGCCTGGAGCAGCAGCGTGGACTTGCCCACCCCGGGCTCGCCCCCCACCACGGTGACCGACCCGGGCACCAGCCCGCCGCCCAGCACGCGGTCGAGCTCACCGTCGCCGGTGGGGACCGGCTCGGTGGCGTCGCCCACCGCCTCGGCGATGGGGACGGGCACCGACAGCGGGACCAGCGCCGCCCCCGGCCGGCCGGAGGCGGCGGGGAGCACCGCCTCCTCGGTCAGCGTGCCGCTGGCCTCGCAGGCCGTGCACCAACCCATCCACTTGGGCGCATCCGCCCCGCACTCGCTGCACCGGTAGACCGTCTTCTGCCGCACGGCCGAGACACTACGGAGGGGGTATGACAACCAAGCTACGAGCCCTCCGGGCCCTCCCTCCGGCGGTGGGGCGAGGCAATAGGCGTCCGGCGGCGGCGGCACGAGGCAGTAGCGGTCGGGGGCCGGCCGCTATTGCCTCGTGCCGCCGTCCGCGGCCCGCTATTGCCTCGGGCTGCCAGGTCGGTGACCGGCGGGTAACGTCGGCGCCCGTGCGTGCCCGGGTGCTGGTCCCGCTGTATGTCGCTCTCGCCGCGGTCGTGACCTGGCCCATGCCGCGGCACCCGGCCAGCGCGCTCAACTACGGCGCCGAGCCGGTCGCCACGGTGCCGCTGTTCAACCTGTGGACCCTGCGCTGGAACGAGACCGCCCTCGGCGACCTCTTCCGCCACTACTGGGACGCGCCGCTGTTCCACCCGGTCACGGGGACGTTCGCGCTGTCCGAGCCCCAGCCGCTCACCGGGCTGGTGTTCGCCCCCGTCGCCTTCCTGACCCGCAACCCGGTGCTGGCCTTCAACCTGGTGCTGCTGGCGGGGCTCACCCTCAACGGGCTGGCCGGGTACCGGCTGGCCCGAACGCTGGAGGCGGAACCCGTCCCCGCGGCCGTGACCGGGGGCCTGGCCGTGGCGCTGCCGTTCGTCGCCGCCCAGCTGGGCGTGCTCCAGCTGGTCATGGTGTTCCCGCTGCTGCTGCTCGTCGACGCCGTGCTCCGCTGGGCGCCCGAGGGCGGGCCGGCGCCGGGCGGCGGAGATCGGCCTGTGGCTGGCCGTCAGCTTCCTGACCTGCGGCTACTACGGGCTGTTCGCGGTGGTGGTCATCGGCCCGTCCGCCCTGGTGCTCGCCCGCCGGAGCTGGCTCAGCCGGTCCCGCGCCCTCGATCTCACGGTCATGGTGGGCCTGTTCGCGGTCCTCGCCCTGCCCGTCCTCCTCCCCCAGGCCCGCATCACCTCCGACTACAGCCGCAGCGAGGAGACCATCGAGAGCCTGAGCGCCGACACGGCCGACTTCCTGCGGCTGCCGGTCGGCTCCGCCGGGGCGGACATCGTGCCCTGGGCCCAGGACCCCGACGGCGGGCACGCCCTCTACCCGGGGACCGTGCTGCTGGTGCTGGCCATCGCCGGCACGGTGGTGGCGGCGCGCCGGGCCGCGGCCGACCCCACGGCCACCGACCGCAACCGGCGGGCGACCTTCCTGCTGGTGGGCCTGATGGTGGCCCACCTGCTCAGCCTGGGGCTCAACCTCAGCCTCGGCGGCTGGCAGCCGTACCAGCTCCTGCGGCGGTTCGTGCCGGGCTTCGAGAGCCTGCGCAGCCCGTTCCGCGCCGACGTGCTCACCCAGCTGTTCGCGCTGGGCCTGGCGTCCTACGCCCTCGACGCCGCCTGGCGCTGGCTGCGGGCCCCGGAGCGCGCCGAGCGGGTGCCGCGGGCCGCGGCTCTGGCCCTGGCCGGCGCCGTGGTGGTGCTGGCCCTGGCCGAGACCGGCGTGACGCCGGGCCGGCTGCACCGGGTGGACACCGCCACGCCCGACTGGGCCGCCTACCTCGACGAGCACCCCCTGGGACCGGACCCGGCCGTGCTGGCCTTCCTGCCGTTCCCGCCCAACGGCCGCGCCGGGTCCTACCAGGACACGGTGGACGACATGCTGGCGGTCCTCGACACCGGGGACACCACCGTGAACGGCTACTCGGGCCTCTTCCCCGCCGACTACGACACGCTGGAGCTGGCCATGCGCGAGTACCCCGACGACGCGGCCGACGCCCTGGTGGCCCAGTACGGGGTGGACGCCCTGGTGGTGGACCGGGACTGGCTGGCGGACAACCCGGCCGCGGCCTCCTCCCTCGACGCCGGCTACCGGGAGCTCCACGAGGGGCCCGAGACCGTCGTCTACATCCCCCTGTAGCGGGCCGCCCGCATCGAGCGCCCCACCAGCACGAGCACCAGGGCGATGAGGCTGATGGCGGCGATCACCGCCAGGGCCAGCTCCGGCCAGCGGAACACGGTGCTGTCGGCCGCCATGTCCAGCGGCGGGTCGCCCAGCTTGGGGGACCAGCTCGTCTCCTTGCCGGGGAGCCGGGCCGTCACCGTGAACGTGAACGCCTCGGACAGCGGGCGGCCGATGCGGGCCTCGATGGCGGCCGCGTCCTCGCCCAGCGGCTCGCCGTCCAGCAGGGCCGCCAGCCCCTCGTCGCCGAACGCCTCCAGGCCCTCGCTCAGGTCCGCGGTGCCCCGGAACTGGTAGCGCACCCGGCCGAAGGGATGGTCCCGGGTGACGTGCAGGTGCTGGAGCGGCCCGTCCTCCCCGGTGATCTGGGCCAGGACCTGGTCGGCCTCCTCCGGGGTGCCGAACGGGTGGGTGACCCGGATCAAGGTCGTGCCGTCGTCACCGGTCACCGGCGCGCTGACCTCCCAGCCCGCCGCGGTCAGGTCGTCGGCGCGGACCAGCGCCGCCAGGTCGTCCGGGCCGGAGACGCCGTCGCCGTCCAGGTCGGGCAGCTCGGACACCGCCTCCTCGTCGAGCCCGGTCGCCACCTCGACCGAGCCGGAGCCGTCGTCGTCGACGTCCACGGTGACCACGGTTCGCACCTCGCACGCGGTCGAGACGAGGGCGACCAGTACAGCCGGGAGGAGACGGCGAGCGATGCAGGGGCGCGAACGGTCCACGTTGAAAGGCGGACCTTACGACGCGAACCGACCGCCCGCTGGCGACTCGGTTGCAGTCCTGCCCGCGACCGTCAGCTCTCGGTGGGCGGGGAGCCGCCCGCCTCGGCCAGCTCCATGGGCGGCGGGCTGAAGCCCTCGACCGAGCGGAACACGATGATGCGCTCGCCCGTCTCGGGATCGTCCTCGGCGTCGACCACGACGATCTCGCCGGCCCGCACCTCCTTCAGCAGGAGCTTCTCCGACACCGGGTCCTCGACCTGGCGCTGGATGGCCCGGCGCAGCGGCCGTGCCCCGAGCTGGGGGTCGTAGCCCTTGTCGGCCAGGAGGTACTTGGCCTCCTGGGTCAGCTCCAGGCCCAGGCCCTGGCTCTCCAGCTGGCGCTGCACCCGGGCGATCATCAGGTCGACGATCTGGGTGACCTCGTCCTTGGTGAGCTCGTGGAACACGATCGTGTCGTCGATGCGGTTCAGGAACTCGGGACGGAAGTGGAGCTTGAGGGCGTCGTTGACCTTCTCCTTCATCTTCTCGTAGGAGACGGCCTCGTCGGAGCGGGCGAAGCCCACGCTGGCCTTGCGCAGATCCGCGGTGCCCAGGTTGGAGGTCATGATCAGCACGGTGTTGCGGAAGTCGACCGAGCGGCCCTGGGCGTCGGTGAGGCGCCCCTCCTCCAGGATCTGGAGCAGCGTGTTGAACACGTCGGGGTGGGCCTTCTCGATCTCGTCGAACAGCACCACCGAGAACGGCTTGCGCCGCACGGCCTCGGTGAGCTGGCCGCCCTCCTCGTAGCCGACGTAGCCCGGGGGCGAGCCGACCAGGCGGGACACCGTGTGCTTCTCCATGTACTCGGACATGTCGAGCTGGATCAGCGCGGTCTCGTCGCCGAAGAGGAACTCGGCCAGCGTCTTGGCCAGCTCGGTCTTGCCCACGCCCGACGGGCCCAGGAAGATGAACGACCCGCTGGGGCGCTTGGGGTCCTTGAGGCCGGCCCGGGTGCGACGGATGGCCTGGCTGACGGCCCGGATGGCGTCCTCCTGGCCCACGACCCGCTTGTGCAGCTCGTCCTCCATGCGGAGGAGCTTCTGGGTCTCCTCCTCGGTGAGCTTGTAGACGGGGATGCCGGTCCACACCGAGAGGACCTCGGCGATGGCCTCCTCGTCGACCTCGTCGAACAGGTCGACGCCCGAGTCCTTGATCTCGCGCTCCTTGGCCTCCTTGCGGGCCAGGAGCTCCTTCTCCGTGTCGCGCAGGCGGCCGGCCTCCTCGAAGTCCTGCCGCTCGACGGCCTTCTTCTTGGACTCGACCACCCCGGCCAGCTCGTTCTCGAGGTCCTTGTAGTCGGCCGGGGTCTGCATGCGCTTGATGCGCAGCCGGCTGCCCGCCTCGTCGATCAGGTCGATGGCCTTGTCGGGCAGGAACCGGTCGGAGATGTAGCGGTCGGCGAGGTTGGCCGAGGCCACCAGCGCCTGATCGGTGATGGTGACCCGGTGGTGGGCCTCGTAGCGGTCGCGCAGGCCCTTGAGGATCTCGATGGTGTGGGCCACCGTGGGCTCGTCGACGTTGATCTTCTGGAAGCGGCGCTCCAGGGCGGCGTCCTTCTCCAGGTGCTTGCGGTACTCGTCGAGCGTGGTGGCGCCGATGGTCTGGAGCTCGCCTCGGGCCAGCATCGGCTTGAGGATCGAGGCGGCGTCGATGGCGCCCTCGGCGGCCCCCGCACCCACGAGGGTGTGGATCTCGTCGATGAACAGGATGATGTCGCCGCGGGTGCGGATCTCCTTGAGCACCTTCTTCAGGCGCTCCTCGAAGTCGCCCCGGTAGCGGCTGCCGGCCACCAGCGCGCCCAGGTCGAGCGTGTAGAGCTGCTTGCCCTTCAGCGTCTCCGGCACGTCGTTGGACACGATGTTCTGGGCCAGGCCCTCGACGATGGCCGTCTTGCCCACGCCGGGCTCGCCCACCAGCACCGGGTTGTTCTTGGTGCGGCGGGACAGCACCTGCATCACCCGCTCCATCTCGCGGGCCCGCCCGATCACCGGGTCGAGCTTCTTCTCGCGGGCGAGCTGGGTGAGGTTGCGGCCGAACTGGTCGAGGACCAGCGAACCGGTGGGCTGGGCCTCGGCGGTGCTGCCGCCGGCGGCGGCGCCGGCCTTCTCGCCGGGAGGCCCGCCGGAGCCCTGGTAGCCGGACAGGAGCTGGATGACCTGCTGGCGGACCCGGGACAGGTCGGCACCCAGCTTGACCAGCACCTGGGCGGCCACGCCCTCGCCCTCACGGATGAGGCCGAGGAGGATGTGCTCGGTGCCGATGTAGTTGTGGCCGAGCTGGAGCGCCTCCCGCAGGGAGAGCTCGAGGACCTTCTTGGCGCGGGGAGTGAACGGGATGTGCCCGGACGGCGAGGAACCACCCTGGCCGATGATCTCCTCAACCTGCTGGCGGACGGCCTCCAGGCTGATGCCCAGCGACTCGAGCGCCTTGGCCGCGACACCCTCGCCCTCGTGGATGAGCCCCAGGAGGATGTGCTCGGTGCCGATGTAGTTGTGGTTGAGAAGCCGGGCTTCCTCTTGGGCCAACACGACGACCCGTCGTGCCCGGTCGGTGAACCGTTCGAACAAAACCTTCCTCCCGGCGGTCGGGGGATCCGTGCAGCGAGTGTACAGCCCACCCCCTGCCAGCAACCCCTCCGCCTTCCGGCGGCAGCGTTCGTAACCGGATCGCGCGCCTCCGTGCACCCCCGGTGGCGGCGGGCAGGTCAGCCGGCCTGCAGGTCGGCGACGGCCTGGCGGACCGCGTCTGCCGAGGTCCCCAGCACGCTCAATGCGCCCGCGGCCAGGCCCTCGCCCTGCTCCGCCCGGCGCACGAGGCCGAGCAGCAGGTCCTCGGTGTCGATGCCGTGACGGCCCGCGGAGACGGCCTCTACCAGCGCCAGCTCCAGCACCTCCAGGCCGCTGTCCGACAGCGCGGGCTCGAAGGGCGCGGGCGGCCCGGAGCCGGCCGGCCCCAGGATCGCCTCGGCCTTCTCCCGCGCCTGCTCCAGCGTGACGCCCACCGCGTTCAGCGCCCGGGCGCCGCGCCCGCCGGCCTCGGCGAGGATGCCGAGCAGCAGGTGCTCCTCCCCCGCCTCGGCTTTGCCGTAGCGGAGGCCCTCGGACTGGGCCAGCAGCACCGCCCGCCAGGCCTCCGCGGTGAGCCGGCGCAGAACCGGCAGCTCCTCCCGGGGCGGGCCGTACATGACCGGGCCGGTGGCCTGGATCCGGCCCGAGCGGGTGAGCGAGGACCACACGCGCCGGGGCATGCCGGGCCGGGGCAGCGGCACCGCCGCCAGGGCCCATGTCCCCTACCAGCGTGTGCACCCGCGCATTGACCGCCGACAGGTCGGCCCCCAGGGCCACGATCACCTGGCAGGCCACGCCCTCGCCCTCGCGCACGAGGCCGAGCAGGACGTGCTCGGTGCCTATGTAGTTGTGGCCGAGCTGCAGCGCCTCCCGCAGCGCCAGCTCCAGCACCTTCTTGGCCCGCGGGGTGAAGGGGATGTGCCCCGACGGCGTGGAGTCGCCCTCACCGATGATCTCTTCCACCTTGGCGCGGACAGCCTGCAGGTTGATGCCCTCGGCCGCGAGGGCCTCGTACCCGACCCCGCTGCCCTCGTGGACGAGGCCCAGCAGGATGTGCTCGGTGCCGATGTAGTTGTGGTTGAGGAGCCGGGCTTCCTCCTGCGCCAGCACCACCACACGCCGCGCCCGGTCGGTGAAACGTTCGAACATGATCCCCCTGCCCTCCCCTCCCGGTTCCGGGCTGGTGTCGAAGTTAGCGCCCACCCTCACCTACCGTTTGGTCGTGGCTCCCCCCCATCCGCTCGTCGACCTGCCCGGCATGCCCGCCCTGCGCGAGCGGGTCGAGAAGCGGCTGGCCACGGCGGTCGAGTCCGACGACCCCGCCATGACCGAGATGGCGTCGCACCTCGTGCGGGCGGGCGGCAAGCGGCTGCGGCCGGTGCTGGCGGCCCTGTCCTCGACCGCGGCGACCGGGCCCGCGACCGTCGCCGACGACGTCATCACCGGGGGCGTGGCCTGCGAGCTGGTGCACGTGGGGTCGCTGCACCACGACGACGTCATCGACGAGGCGCCCACCCGCCACCGGGTCGACAGCGTCAACGCGCGCTGGGGCAACCTGCGGGCCATCCTGTCCGGCGACTTCCTGCTGGCCCGGGCGTCGGAGCTGGCGGCGTCGCTGGGGACCGAGGTGGCGGGCCTGCTGGCCTCCACCATCGGCCGGCTCTGCGAGGGCCAGGTGCGCGAGCTCCAGCACGCCTACCGGGTCGAACGCAGCGTGTCCGACTACGAGGCGTCGATCGAGGGCAAGACCGCCGCGCTGTTCGCCACCTCCTGCCGCATCGGCGGCCTGGTGGCCGAGGCGCCCCGGCCCGAGGTCGAGGCGCTCACCGAGTTCGGGCGCCGCTACGGCCTCGCCTTCCAGGTGGTGGACGACATCCTCGACGTGGTGGCGACCGAGGAGGAGCTGGGCAAGCCCGCGGGCCACGACATGGCCGAGGGCGTCTACACGCTGCCGGTGCTCCACACCCTGGCCCAGGAGACGCCCAAGGCCGCCGAGCTGCGGACGCTGCTCGGCGGCCCCCTGGGCCCGGCGGAACAGGCCCGGGCCCTGGCGCTGGTGCGGGAGGGCGACGGCGTCGGCGCCGCCGTCACCCGGGCCCGGACGTACGTGGACGGGGCGGTGGCGGCGCTGGCCGCGCTCCCGCCCTCGCCCGCGGGCGACACGCTGGCCGCCGCGGCCCTCCACCTGCTGGAGGGCATGGGCGACGGATGACCCGCGATACGGGACGCCCGGCCGGAGGACGTCGAGGCCATCACCGCCCTCACCAACGCGCTGATCGCAACCACCACGATCGAGTGGCGGGACACGCCCTACGCGCTCGACGACCGCCGGGCGTGGCTGGCGGCCAAGCTGGCGGCCGGGCTCCCGGTGCTGGTGGCGGAGGACGGGGGCGAGGTGGTGGGCTGGGCGGGGCTGGGCGACTTCCGGGACACGGCCCGCTGGCCCGGCTACCGGTTCACGGTCGAGCACTCCGTCCACGTCCGCCGGGATCACTGGGGCCGGGGCACCGGCCGGGCCCTGCTCGACGCCCTGGCCGCGCGGGCGCAGGCGGCCGGCAAGCGGGTCATGGTGGCGGCGGTGGACGGCGACAACCGGGCCGCCATCGGCTTCCACGAGCGGATCGGCTTCGTGCAGGTGGGCCGGCTGCCAGGCGTGGGCGAGAAGTTCGGCCGGCGGCTCGACCTCGTCCTGCTCCAGCGGGAGCTGGAACTCGGGTGACCCCGACTTGCGGGCGTCGGTAGCTTCCGCCCATGCCGATCGAGCCCGACACCAAGGACTGGACCTGGGTGCTGGAGCGCCCCTGCCCCGAGTGCGGGTTCGAGGCCGCGACCGTGGCTCCCGCCGCCGTGGGCGACCTGGTGCGTGCCAACGCCGCCGCCTGGCAGGAGGCGCTGGCCCAGCCCGCCCGCGAGGTCCGGCAGCGCCCGTCCGACGACCGCTGGTCGGCCCTGGAGTACGCCTGTCACGTCCGCGACGTACTGGTGATCTATGACGAGCGGTTGCTGCTCATGCTGACCGAGGACGACCCCGACTTCGCCAACTGGGACCAGGACGTCGCCGCGGTCGAGGGCCGCTACGACGAGCAGGACCCGGCCCGGGTGGCGGCCGACATCGCCGCGGCCGGGGCCGTGATCGCCCAGCGCTTCGACGGCGTGCCCGACGACGCCTGGGGGCGCACGGGCAACCGCAGCGACGGCGCCCGGTTCACGATCGACAGCTTCGCCCGCTACTTCGTCCACGACCCGGTCCACCACCTCGACGACGTCGAGAAGGGCTTCGCCGCCATCCGGGCGGGTGCGGGCGATGGGTGACCTCGATTTCGACACCCGGATCGAGGCGGTCGGCGAGGGCCGCTACCGGGCCAAGGTCAGCCCCGACTGGACCATCTGGGGCCCCAACGGCGGCTACGTCGCCTCGCTGGCGCTGCGGGCCGCCGGGGCCGCCCTGGACCGGGCCCGGCCGGCCAGCATCGTGGCCCAGCTCCTCGGCGTCGCGGCCTTCGACGTGGTCGACCTCGACGTCACCATCCTCCGCAGGTCCCGCTACGCCACCGCGGCCCAGGTGAGCCTGCGCCAGGGCGACCGGCGCATCCTCGAGGCCCTCGTGTGGGGCGTCGACCCCGGGGAGCTGACCCTGGAGCACGACGTCGACCCCGCGCCCGACGTGGCCGGCCCCGAGGACTTGCCGTCCCGGGAGGATCGGATCGCGGCCATCCCGCCCGATCGGCCCGGCCCGCCCCGCTTCCCCTTCTTCGAGAACTTCGACACGCACCCGTTGCAGTGGTCCGAGACCTGGCCGCCGCCCGGTCCGCTGGAGCCCGTGACCCGCCAGTGGGTGCGCTACCGGCCCACTCCCCGCTTCGAGGACCCGTGGGTGGACGCCTGCCGGCTGCTGATCCCCATCGACACCTACGGGTGGCCGGCGGCCAGCCAGGCCCACGCCTGGATCGACCCGCCGCAGGCCATCGCCGTCACCATCGATCTCAAGGTGAGCTTCCACCGGTACAGCGAGGACGAGTGGCTGCTGGTGGAGGCCGTATCGCCCATCGCCACCGCGAGCCTGGCCAACGCCACCGCCAAGGTGTGGGACCGCACCGGGCGCCTGCTGGCGTCGGGGGGCCAGACCATGCTGGTCCGTCCCGCCTCCTAGGCTGTCGGGCGATGGCCGGACCCCTCACCACCACCGTCCAGCCCGACCTCGACGAGCGGCTGGACGAGCGGACCGACGAGGATCGGGAGACCGGCAGGCCGCACGTGGCCCACATCGTCAAGACCGACCCGGGCGAGTCGGCGGTCGCCAAGGTGACCGAGGCCCGCATCTACGGCTACCCGGTCGAGGCCCTGTGCGGCGAGGTGTTCGTGCCCCAGCGCGACCCCAAGAAGCTGCCGATGTGCCAGGCGTGCAAGGAGATCTACGAGATCTACCGCGCGGTGAACGACGGCCTGGGCGAAACGCCGAACGCCTGAGCGCCATGCAGGCCCAGGTGTTGTTCGTGCTGTGGGACGGCGGCGGCAACGTCAGCCCGGTCCTGGCCCTGTCCCGCCGCCTGGCCGCGGGCGGCGTCGACGTCGCCGCCTACGGGCCCCCGGCGCTGGCCGCCCGGTTCGGGGCCGAGGGCGTCGTCTTCGAGCCCCGCGACGTGCCCGATCCCTGGGACATGGGCGCCATGGCCGGCGACGTCCGGGACGTGTGCGAGCGGCTCGACGCCGCCCTGCCGGTCGTCGACTACATGCTGACCGGGGCCCTGGTGGGCGCGGAGCTGGCGGGGCGGCGGCGGGTGGCGCTGGTCCACACGCTCTACGGCGGCCTGCTGGCCGACGGCGCCCCCGACCCGATGGGCATGAGCGGGCCCGTGGAGCGGGTCAACGCGGTGCGGGCCGAGCACGGCCTCGCGCCCGTGGACCGCCTGGCCGACCTGCTCGACGCGTGCGAGGCCGTGCTGGTCACCTGCCCGCGGGAGCTGGACGAGCGCGAGGACGAGTGGGCCGGCAACGTCCGCCACGTGGGCCCCATCCTGGAGGGCCCGGGCCCCGACACCGGCTGGCGCCCGCCGGACGGCGACGATCCCCTGGTGGTGGTGAGCCTGGGGACCACGCCCATGGGCGAGGGCCCGGTGCTGGCCCGCCTGCTCGCCGCCCTGGCCGGCGAGCCCGTGCGGGTGCTGGTCATGCTGGGCGACCACCTCGACCGCGGGCGCCTCGAAGCTGGCCGCCAACGCCACCGAGTCCGGCTACGTCCGCCATGCGGTCGTCATGCCCCACGCCGCCCTCAGCATCAACCACGCAGGGCTGGGCACCGCGCTGGCCGCGCTGGCGCACGGCGTGCCCCAGCTGTGCCTGCCCCTGGGCCGCGACCAGCCCGCCAACGCGCGGGCGGTGGCCCGGGTGGGCGCGGGCGTGGCGCTGGGCGCGGATGCCGGTCCCGAGCTGGTGCGCGACGCCGTCCGGGACCTGCTCGCCGACCCCTTCTACCGGGAATCGGCCCAGCGCATGGCCGCCCTCATCCCGCCGCCCGACACGCCCAGCCCGGCCGAGGAGGCCATCACCGCCCTCCTGGCGTGAGGCTCAGGTGGTGCCCGGCAGGCGGCGGGGAAGCCGCGCCGCGGCCAGCACGCCGCCCAGCGCCACCGCCAGGGCGATGGCGAAGGCGATGGTGAGCGACGAGGCGGTGGACCAGCCCCGGCCGTCGCCCAGGGCCACGAACACGCCGGCCACCCCGGTCCCCGAGCGCGACGCCGAGCACGTCGGTGAGCTGGAGGGACGAGCTGGCCATGCCCTCCTGGCCGGGGGCGGCCTCGCCCAGCACGGTGGCGGAGATGGGCGCGTAGGACAGGCCCATGCCGAGGCCGCCCACGGCCCACGCCGCCACCAGGAACCCGGCGGGCACCGGGCCCAGCGCCAGCATGGTCAGGGCGATGCCGGCCGCCAGCACCGCGAAGCCCCGGCGCACCAGCCAGCGGGGGCCGCGCTGCACCACGATGCGCTGCTGCACCCAGGCGCCCGTCGTCCAGGCCAGGGTGGCGCCGGTCAGGGCCAGGCCCGCCACCCAGGTGGGCTGGTGATGGGCCTTGGTCACCGCCAATGAGACGTAGGCGTCGGTGCCGAAGAAGGCGAAGGTGAGCAGGCCGCGCGTCCCGATGGCCGCGGGCATGCCCCGGTGCAGGGCCAGCGTGCCCGCGGGCACGAGGCGGACGAAGGCCCACGTCCCCGCCAGTCCCCCGACCACCACCAGCGCCAGGGTCAGGGCCAGCTGGTGGGCGCCGAGCCCGCCGAGGACCAGTGCCGCCCCCGCCACCAGCACCACCGCGTCCCGCAGGCGGTCGTCGTCACGCCCGGCGGACCCCGCCTCGGCGTCGTCGGGCGGACCGTCCGACAGGGCGGGCAGGGCCAGGACCGCGGCCAGCGCCACGAGGGGCAGGAGGGCCAGGAAGACGACCCGCCACGACAGCCAGCCGGCCAGGGCGCTGGCGGCCGCCGGGCCGATCACGCCCGGGATGACCCAGGCGCTGGAGAACACGGCGAAGACCCGGGGCCGCAGGGCCGCCGGGTAGGACCGGCCGACGCTGGTGTAGGCGACGGCGGGGATGACGCCCGCGCCCATGCCCTGGGCGATGCGCCCCGCCACCAGCATGGGCATGGACTGGGCGGCGCCGCCCACGACCAGGCCCACCGCGAACAGGGCCAGGCCCACCGCGAAGGGGAGCCGCGTGCCGCGCCGGTCCGCCGTTCGGCCCGCGAGCACGATGCCGAGCAGGCTGCCGAGGAAGAAGCCGCTGAACACCCAGCCGTAGAGGCCCAGGCCGCCGAGGTCGTCGGCCACCACCGGCATCACGGTGGCGATGGCCAGGGACTCGAAGGCCACCAGGGTGATGGTCAGCACCAGGGCCACGGTCAAGCGTCGCCGGGCAGGCGCCCACACGCCGTCGTCGACGGCGACGTCCCCGGTCACGGACGCCGGCGCGGGCGAGAGCGGGTCGAGGGCCACGTCGGACATGCTTGCGTGCCAACACGGCATTCCCCCGATGGATTCCCTGACCGAGACTGTGCCCGTGCCCGAACCGGTGGCCGACCGCGTGCCCACGCCCCACGACAGCGAGGATGATCTGGTCCGCAGCCTGCTGACCGGCATCGCCGTGTTCCGCTGGCTGGCGTGGGTGTGGCTGGTGGTGGTGCTGGCCCTCAACCGGTCGGAGCTGTCCGAGCCCGCGGCCCGCCCCGGCCTGGCCTTCCTGCTGGCGGGCGTCGCCCTGGTGGTCACGGCCGCCGACACCGCGTTGCTGAGCGTCCACCCTCGCCGGCTGCTCGATCCGGGGCCCATCGTGGCCGAGGTGGCCGTGGGCTTCGCCCTCGCCATGGGGGACGAGCTGGTCTACAACGGCGTGTCCCATCCCCAGACCCTGGCCTCGGCCTGGCCGCTGGCCGGGGTGCTGACCGCGGGGATCGCGCTGAGCTGGCGGGGAGGCGTGGCCGCCGGGGCGGTCATCGGGCTGGGCACCGGGATCGGGGAGCTGCTCGGCCCGGCGAGCTGGAACCGCGGCGACACGATCAGCACGGTGTCCAGCATCGTGCTCTACGCCCTGGCCGGGCTGGTGGCGGGGTTCGTGACCACCCGGCTGCGGGAGGCCGAGCGCCGCATCAGCATGGCCCAGGCCCGGGAGGAGGTGGCCCGCACCCTGCACGACGGCGTGCTCCAGACACTGGCCGTGGTCCAGCGCCGCACGGAGGACCCCGACATCGTGCGCCTGGCGCACGAGCAGGAGCGCGAGCTGCGGGAGTTCCTCTACGGCACCCGGGGCGCGGTGGGCGGCGGCGGCGACCTCGGCACCCGGCTGCGGGTGGCGGCCGCCCGCTACGAGGACCGCTACGGCGGCACCGCCCGGGTGGTGCTGGCCCCCGACACGCCCCCGGTGGCCGACCGCACGGCCGCGGCCCTGGCCGGCGCGGTGGGAGAAGCCCTGGCCAACGCGGGCAAGCACGGCGCGGCCAGCACGGTGACGGTCTACGCCGAGCCGGTCGACGGCGAGCTGTTCTGCTCGGTCAAGGACGACGGCGATGGCTTCGATCCCACCACCACCGAGGAGGGCACCGGCCTGCGCCGCTCGGTCCGGGGCCGCATCGCCGAGGTCGGCGGGCGCGTCGAGGTGGACGGCCGCCCCGGCCGAGGCACCGAGGTGCGGTGCTGGGTGCCGTTGTGACCAGTCATGATCGCGGCACCCTTGCTCACCGCGGTGGGGGTGGGCCGACCTAACCTGCTGGGCTGATGAGCGAGCTCCGGGCCGTGAGGGTCGTGGTGGCCGACGACCATCCCATCTGGCGGTCGGGGCTCCGCGCCGACCTGGGCTCCAACTTCTTCGTGGTGGGCGAGGCGGGCGACGCCGACGAGGCCATCGAGCTGGTCCGCTCGCTCGAGCCCGACCTGGTGGTGTGCGACCTGCACATGCCGAACGGGGGCGGGCTCAAGGTGGCCCGGGCGTGCGGCGGGGACGTGCCCATCGTCATGCTCACCGTCAGCGAGCAGGAGCGGGACCTGCTCGACGCGGTGGCGGCCGGGGCCAACGGCTACCTGGTCAAGAGCACCCCGCCCGAGGAGCTGCGCCGCGAGCTGTGGCGGGCGGCCAAGGGTGAGCCGGTGTTCTCGCCCGCCCTGGCCTCGCTGGTGCTGGGCGAGTTCCGGCGCATGGCCAAGGCCTCGGGCCCGATCCAGCCGCTGTCGGACCGCGAGCGCGAGGTCCTCCAGTACGTGGCCCGGGGCCACACCTACCGCGAGATCGGCGAGCAGCTGTTCATCGCCGAGAAGACCGTCGAGAACCACGTCCGCAACATCCTGGGCAAGCTCCACCTCAACCGCCGCCAGGAGCTGGTGCGCTACGCCCTCGAGCACGGCATCGAGTGATGGCCCGCTACGCCCTCGAGCACGGCATCGAGTGATGCCCCGTCCGGACGAAGGCTGGCGCGCCGCGCTCGGGGACGCACGCGTGCTGGTCAGCGGGTTCGGCAAGTGGGGCGGCGGCCTGTACGACGCCACCGACGCCGTGCCCGTGGCCCTCGACGACCTGCCCAGCTCGGGCCTGACGCTGGGCGGCGGGCGGCTGTGGCGGCTGCTGCGGGCGCCCGGCGAGCAGACCTCGTCCACCGAGCTGCTGGCCTACGACGCCCGCGGCGTGCGCTCCTACCAGCGCTTCGACGCCATCCGCGACCCCCACGACGTGGTGTGGTTCGACGGGGCACTGCATGTGAGCGCCAGCTGGGACGACGCCGTGTGGCGGGTCGATCCCGGCGCCGAGGAGCCGCGGCTGGTGTGGCAGGCGTCCCCGGTCCCCGACGCCTGGCACGTGAACTCGCTGGTGGTGGTCGACGGCGCCCTGCACGTCTGCGCCTTCGGCCGCGGCGACCGCCACAAGGGCTGGAAGGTCGACGGCGCCGAGCCGACGGGGTTCGTCCACGACCTGCGGGCCGGCCGCGACGTGCTGACCGGCCTGGCCCATCCCCACACGCCCCGCCGCCGGGGCGACCACTGGTTCGTGTGCGAGTCGACCAACGGCAGCCTCACCGCAGCTCGACCGGGACAGCACGGTGCTGCGGCGGGCGCCGGTGCGCCGCTTCACCCGGGGCCTCACCTTCGTCGACCGCTGGGCGCTGGTGGGCGGCAACGCCCACCGCGAGCACGAGGACGACCGGGCCGAGGTGGTCGTGGTCGACCTGGGGACGTTCGACGTGGTCGAGCGCATCCCCATGCCCTGCCTGGAGGTCTACGACATCCTGGTGGTGCCGCCCGCGGTGGTGCGGGGGGCCGCCGCCGGGTTCGGAGCCAACGCGGCCCGGGCCGTCGAGCAGCACCGCTCCCCCGAGCGCCCGCCCGACCGGCGCCCCGCGCCCCGCGACGCAGGGGTGCGGCTGGTCACGGCCCGCACCGCGGCGGCGCTGGCCGCCGTGGGCCGGCCGCTGGACGCGGCCCGGGCCCGGGCGTGCGCGGTGCGGGGCACGCTGCCCCGCGAGGCGGTGGCGGGCGAGGTGACCAGCGTGACCGTCGAGGTGGTCAACCGCACCGACTCCCCGCTGGCGTCGGTCCTGCCCCGGCCGCTCAAGGTCGGCGCCCGCTGGCTCCCCACCACCGGCGACGATCCCGACACCGTGACCAACCCGCTGGTCCCGCTGCCCCGGGTCCTGCCTCCGGGGATGCGCATGCCGGTGGAGGTCCCGCTGGAGGTCCCGGTCGAGCCCGGGACCTACGAGGTGCGGGTCGCGCTGCGCCAGAGCGGCCTCGGCTGGCTCGGCGTGCGCCTCCAGGGCGAGGTGGTGGTGGCCGCGGGCGACGGGTCAGTCGCGCTCGGGGCGGAGCGTGGGGAAGAGCACGACGTCGCGGATGGAGTGGGTGTCGGTGAGCAGCATGACGAGCCGGTCCATGCCGATGCCGAGCCCGCCGGTGGGCGGTAGCCCGTACTCGAGCGCCCGCACGTAGTCCTCGTCCACCACCATGGCCTCGGCGTCGCCGGCCGCCCGCGCCAGCGCCTGGGCCTCGAACCGCCGGCGCTGCTCGTCCGGGTCGGTCAGCTCGGAGAAGGCGTTGGCCAGCTCGCGCCCGGCCAGCAGCGCCTCGAAGCGCTCGACGGTCTCGGGCATCTCGCGGTGGTCCCGCGCCAGGGGCGAGACCTCCTTGGGGTAGTCGAGGACGAACACCGGGCCCCACAGCCCGGCCTCGGTGGTCTTCTCGTAGATCTCGAGGACCAGCTTGCCGGCGCCCCACGCCGGGTCGACCTCCACGCCGTGCGCGGTGGCGACGGCGGCCAGCTCGTCGACCGGCATGCGCACGTCGAGGCGGACGCCGATGGCCTCCTCCACCAGGTCGACCAGCGTGGCCCGCCGCCAGGGCGGCGTGAGGTCGAGCTCCCGCCCGTCGTAGCTGATCACGGTCGAGCCGGTCACCTCCTCCGCCAGGTGGGCGACGAGGCTCTCGGTGAGCTCCATCATGTCGCCGTAGTCGGCGTAGGCCTGGTACAGCTCCAGCATCGTGAACTCGGGGTTGTGGCGGCTCGACAGCCCCTCGTTGCGGAACACCCGCGCCAGCTCGTACACCCGCTCGAACCCGCCCACCACCAGCCGCTTGAGGTACAGCTCCGGGGCGATGCGCAGGTAGAGCTCCATGTCCAGGGCGTTGTGGTGGGTGACGAAGGGCCGGGCCAGCGCCCCGCCGGGGATGGGGTGGAAGACCGGCGTCTCCACCTCCACGAAGCCGCGCTCGTCCAGGAAGGCGGCGGGTCAGCGTCATGACCCGGCTGCGGGCCTGGAACACGGCCCGGCTGCCCTCGTTGGCCCACAGGTCCGCGTAGCGCTGCCGGTAGCGCAGGTCGGTGTCGGTGATGCCGTGCCACTTGTCGCCGAAGCCCCGGCGGGCCTCGGCCAGCGCGAGCCAGCGCTCCACCCGCACGGACAGCTCGCCCTTGTTGGAGCGGATCACCTCGCCGGTGGCGACGATCCACGCGCCCAGGGTCAGGCCGGTGAGGCCCTTGTAGTCGTCGGTGTCCTTGGCGGTGGCCATCAGCTGGATCTGCCCGCTGGAGTCGCGCAGGGTGGCGAAGGCCAGCCGTCCCATGTCCCGGAGCAGCATGACCCGGCCCCCGACCGTGGCCGTCACGCCCGTGCTCGCCCCGTCCGGCAGGTCGGCGTGGGCCGCCTGGAGGTCCGCGGCGCGGTCGCTCACCTCCACCCGGTAGGGCGGGCGCAGCGGTTCGGGCGGGACGGGCTCGTCGCTCACTGGTTCTTCTCGTAGATGAGGCGCAGGCCGTGGAGGGTGAGCCACGGCTCGTGGTGGAGGATGGTGGCGGACAGGGGCGTGATCAAGCCTGACAGACCGCCGGTGGACACCACGGTGGCCTTTTCGCCCAGCTCGGCCTCGATGCGGTTCACCATGCCGTCGACCAGCGAGGTGTAGCCGTAGATCACCCCCGACTGCATCGACTCCACCGTGGAGCGCCCGATGACGTGGCGGGGCTCGACCAGCTCGACCCGGCGCAGCGCCGCGGCCCGGGCGAACAGGGCGTCGAGGCTGATGTCGATGCCCGGGAAGATGGCCCCGCCCAGGTACTCGCCCTTGCCCGAGATGGCCTCGAACGTGGTGGCCGTCCCGAAGTCCACCACCACCAGCGGCCCGCCGAACAGGTCGAAGGCGGCCACCGCGTCGGCGATGCGGTCGGCGCCCACCTCCTTGGGGTTGTCGTAGAGGATGGGGATGCCGGTGCGGATGCCGGGCTCGATGACCACCGCGGGGCTGCCGAAGTAGCGCTCGCTCATGCGCCGCAGCGCCCCGGTCACCCGGGGCACCGACGAGCACAGCACGATCCCGGCGATGTCGTCGTCGAAGCTGAAGCCGTGGAAGCCCAGGAACTCCTGGATGACCAGCGCCTGCTCGTCGGCGGTCCGCTCGGCGTTGGTCGCCACCCGCCAGTGGTCCAACAGGTCGGTGTCGGCCAGGCGCCGGCCCACGTTGGGCGCGTCGTCCGGCTCCAGGTCGTAGAGCCCGATGACCGTCTGGGTGTTGCCGACGTCGATGGCCAGAAGCATCACGGCGGCTGAGGCTACGCAAGCGCTCCCGGCGGGCACCATCCGGCCCCCGTTGTTGTCCCGAGGCGATAGCGGTCGCCCCGGCGCTCTCGAGGCAATAGCGGTCGGGGCCGGCCGCGATTGCCTCGGGCGCCGGTCAGCGACCGCTATTGCCTCGGGACCCGGTCGGTCAGTCGGGAATCACGTCCAGGCCGATGTCGAGCACGGGCGCCGAGTGGGTGAGCGCGCCGATGGACACCATGTCCGCCCCGGTGGTGGCGTACAGCCGGATCGTCTCCAGGTCGATCGTGCCCGAGATCTCCAGCAGCGGGCGGCGGGGGTCCCGCTCGCGCACCTCGGCCACCACGGCCCGCACCTCCTCGGGCGCCATGTTGTCGAGCAGCAGGGCGTCGGCCCCGGCCTCGGTGGCCTCCCGCACCTGGTCGATGTCGCCGCACTCGACGTGGACGGTGCGGCCCGGCCAGCGCTCGCGGGCGTGGACCACCGCGGCGGTGATGCCGAACAGCTCCAGGTGGTTGTCCTTGAGCAGCACCCAGTCGGACAGGTTGCCCCGGTGGTTGGACCCGCCGCCGGCCCGCACCGCCGCCTTCTCCAGCGCCCGCAGGCCGGGAGTGGTCTTGCGGGTGTCCCACACCCGCAGGTCGCCGCCCGCGTCCGAGATGGCGTCCACGAAGCGGGCGGTCAGGGTGGCGATGCCCGAGAGGTGGCCCAGGAAGTTGAGGGCGGTGCGCTCGGCGGTGAGGATCGGCGCCAGGGGCCCCCGCACCTCGGCGACGGCCACGCCCGCGGCGATCTGGTCGCCGTCGTCGGCCCACCACGCCACCTCCAGCCCGGGATCGACCTGGCGGAAGGCCTCCATGGCGCACAGCCGCCCGGCCAGGATGCCGGCCGCCCGGGGCACGAACCGGGCGGTGGCCTCCAGGGCCGGGGGCAGGAGCGCCGAGGTGAGGTCGCCGAGGGGCGTGAGGTCCTCGGCCAGGGCGCGGGCCACGGCCTCCCGCACCGCAACGATGGGCGGGTGGGCATCGTGCACAGGGCCCGCTTCAGAATCCGCGATCGTCCTGCTTGAGGGCGGTGTCGACCGCGAGGGCGGCGGCCACCACGAGGCTGCGCAGCGGCTCGTCCAGCGGGCGGTGGATCTGCACGACGTAGTTGTCGGCCGTGGTGAACATGGTCTTGGCCAGGCCCTCCCACGTCTTGGTGATGCGGGCGATCTCGGCCCCGGTGTGGTCCTGGATGTTGAAGTTCCAGGCTCGCCAGTTCTCGCCGTTGATCATCCCCCAGGTGTGGCCGCCGGCCTCCAGCGAGAAGCGGATCTTGCCGATCATGTTCTGCTGGACGACGGTGCCGATCTCGGCGCCCTGGCCGTTCTGGATGATGACCCGGGACTTCATGACCTTGGCCGGGCGGGTGAGCGCCAGCAACACGTTGCCCGTCATGTCCACGATCTGGAGCTTGTGGGTCATGAACTGGTCGTAGGAGCCGAGCAGGCGCAGCGCCTTCTTGGCCATGTTCTGGCCCACCTGGCGCACGGCACCGATCTGGCGGCCGTGCTGGTCGTAGATGGCGTACTCGTTGTTGACCTCGATGAGCTTGGCCTTCTGGTTGACCACCAGGACCGGCTCGCTGAACAGCGTGCCGCCGCCCTGCTGGGCGGGGGCGACGCCCGCGGCCGCCACGTCGCCCACCACCTTGTCGGTGGCGCGGTTCACGGTGGGCACGTGGGTGGCGCCGACGGGCGGGTCGACCGCCTGGCGACCGTGGGAGGCGACGTGCTCGGTCCAGCGGGAGCCGTCCCACCACCGGGTCTCGTGGCGGCCGAAGGGATCCGGGTACCAGGCCGGCGGGTGCTGGCCGGAGGGGCCGGCCGGGGCCTGGGGGTTGGCGTATGACATAGGCGGCTGATGCTACTGGCGCGGACCGGAGGTGGCGTCGCGGCGGACCACCAGGCGCACCCGGAGCCCGGGATCGGGCTCGGGGAAGTCACGGCGGGCATGGGAGCCCCGGCTCTCGACGCGGGCCCGGGCCGCCAGCGCCAGCGCCTCGCCCACGGTGGCCAGGTTGCGGACCTCCTCGCCCACCCCGGCCGCGGCCAGCAGCCCGCGGGCCACCGCCGCCGCCTCCCCCAGCGACCCGTCCGTCCGCAGCACGCCCGCCCCGGTGGTCATGGCCTGCTGCAACCGCGCCCGGGTCAGGTCCTCGCCGTTGGCGACCGGGACCGGCGCCTCGGGCAGCGTCACCACCCGCCCGGGGACCCCGCCGTCGCCGCCCAGCACGGCCCGCATCGCCCCCGTGGGGCGGGGACCGTCGCGGCCGTCACGCACCGCCTCCACCACCCGGGGCCCGAACACCATGCCGTCCAGCAGCGAGTTCGAGGCCAGGCGGTTGGCCCCGTGGACCCCGTTGCAGGCCGCCTCCCCCGCCACCCACAGCCCGGGCAGCGAGGTGGCCCCGTCCAGGTCGGCCACGATGCCGCCGCACAGGTAGTGGGCCGCGGGCGCCACCGGCAGCCAGTCCCGGGCGGGGTCGAGGCCGGCCTCGGCCAGGGCGGCGTGGATGGTGGGGAAGCGCTCGGCGAAGCGCTCCAGGCCGGTGGCGTCCAGCCACACGTGGTCGCCGCCCTGGTCGGCGAGGACGGCCATGATGGCCTGGCTCACCTTGTCCCGGGGCAGCAGCTCGTCCACGAAGCGCTCGCCCCGGCGGTCCCGCAGCAGGGCCCCGTGGCCCCGCAGCGCCTCCGACAGCAGCGGCCGGGGCATGGCCGGGTGGTGCAGCGCCGTGGGGTGGAACTGCATGAACTCCAGGTCGGCCACCGCCACCCCGGCGCGCAGCGCCATGGCGATGCCGTCGCCGGTGGACTCGGCCGGGTTCGTGGTGACCGCGAAGAGCTGCCCCGCGCCGCCGGTGGCGATCAGGACGTGGCGGGCCCGGACCGCGGCCCGCTCCCCCGCCGGGGTCAGGGCCGTGACCCCCGCGCAGCGCCCGCCCTCCACGATCAGATCCAGGGCGAACCAGTGCTCGTAGAGCGCGGCCGCGGTGCGCTGCACGGCCTCCACCAGGGCCCGCTCCACCTCGGCGCCCGTGGCCGCGCCCCCGGCGTGGACCACCCGGGCGTGGGAGTGGCCGCCCTCGCGGGCCAGCTGCAGCTCGCCCGCGGCGTCCCGGTCGAAGATGGCGCCCAGGGCGATCAGCTCGTGGACCCGCGCCGGGCCCTCGTCCACCAGCACCCGCACCGCGTCGGCGTCGCACAGCCCGGCCCCGGCCGAGAGCGTGTCGGCGAGGTGGACGTCGGTGGAGTCGGGGTCGCCCGCCAGCACCGCGGCCACCCCGCCCTGGGCCCAGCGGGTGGTGGCCTGGTGGAGCTCGCCCTTGGTCAGCACCCCCACCCGCAGGCCGTGCAGGTCGGCCGCCCGCACGGCGGCCGACAGCCCGGCCACGCCGGACCCGAGGACCAGCAGGTCGAGCGGGGCGTCGGTCAGCTGGCCGGGACCTCGACGTAGCGGTGGGGCGCCGGGCCCCGCTGCTCGGTGGCGAGCAGCTCGGCGGTCACCTCGTCGACCTGGCGGTTGGCCGTGTCGACGTGCACGACCCGGGGCCGGTAGCCGGCCAGCTCGGCGTCGTCGTACTCGGCGTAGGAGATGACGATGACCCGGTCGCCGCGCTGGACCAGCCGGGCGGCGGCGCCGTTGAGGCACAGGTCGCCCGAGCCCCGGACGCCGGCGATGGCGTAGGTCTCCAGCCGGGCGCCGTTGTCGATGTCGACGATCGCCACCTGCTCGTGCTCGAGGATGTCGGCCGCCTCGAGCAGGTCGGGGTCGATGGTGACGGACCCCACGTAGTGCAGGTTGGCGTCGGTGACGACGGCCCGGTGGATCTTCGACTTGAGCATGCGGCGCCGCATGGCGCTGGGACCTCCCTGGGTGGGCGCCGTCACACGGTCACCCCCACGTTGTCGATCAGTCTCGCCCGCCCGAACCGAACAGCCGCCAGGAGCCGAAGATTCCCGGCCAGCGGCTCGGGCACGGTGAAAGAGTCTGCGTCCACCACTTCGGCGTAGTCCAATCCCGCCAGGGGCTCGGCCTCGATGATCCCGGCCATGAGCTCGCGCACCGCGGCGGGGTCCCGCTCACCGGCGCCGATGGCCGCGGCGCCGGCCTTCAGCGCGGTGTAGAGGACCGGGGCCGCCTCCCGCTCGGCCGGGGTCAGGTAGACGTTGCGGGACGACATGGCCAGCCCGTCGTGCTCGCGCAGGGTGGGGCAGGCCACCACCTCCACCGGCAGCGACAGGTCGGCCGCCATGCGCCGCACCACGGCGATCTGCTGGAAGTCCTTGGCCCCGAAGTAGGCCCGGCACGGCCCGACGATGGCGAACAGCTTGGCCACCACGGTGGCGACCCCGGCGAAGTGGGTGGGCCGCGACGCCCCCTCCAGCGGCGCGGACACGACCGCCACCGACACGGTGGTGAGGACCGGGGTGGGGTACATCTCCGCGACCTCGGGCACGAACAGCAGGTCGACGCCCGCGGCCTCGGCCAGGGCGGTGTCCCGCTCCAGGTCGCGGGGGTAGGCGGCGAGGTCCTCGCTCGGCCCGAACTGGAGCGGGTTCACGAAGATGGACGTCACCACCACGCCGGTCTCGCCCCGGGCCTGGCGCATGAGCGAGGCGTGGCCGTCGTGCAGGTAGCCCATGGTGGGCACGAACCCGACGGTGCGGCCCGCGGCCCGGGCCGCGTCCAGCGCCGCCCGCAGCTCGGCGACGGTGGTGAGCGCCTTCACCGGCCCGCCAGGCGCCGGGCGGCGCCGGCCAGGGCCCGGTAGGCGTCGCGCTCCTCGGCGGGCAGCGCCTCCAGGTGCCGGCGGATGGTGGCCTCGTCGCCCCGGGCCGCGGGGCCGGTCAGGGCGGCCGCAGGGCCCAGCTCGCGCACGTTGTCGACGGTGGCGGACACGAGGTCAAGGTAGGCCTCGAACGGCACCCCCACGGACCGGGCCAGCCGCTCGACCTGGCCCAGCAGCGCCACCAGGTGGTTGGAGGCGATCACCGCGGCCGCGTGGTAGACGACCCGGTCGGCGTCGTCGACCGCGAACGCCCGCCCGCCCAGGGCCTCCACCACTTCCCGGCCCAGCGGATCGCCGGCCAGGGCGAACCAGCCGCCCCGCAGCCGGCGGGCGCCGACCTCGGGCGTGGGCAGGGCCATCAGCGGGTGGACGGACGCCCGCCGCCGGTGCGGCGCCAGCACGTCCAGCCCGGCGGAGCCCGACAGGTGCGCCACCACGGTGCCGTCCCGGGGCCGGATGGCCCGGGCGACGCGCTCGATCTCCCCGTCGGGCGTGGCCACCACCACGAGGTCGACCCCCGCGGCCGCATCCGTCGGATCGTCGCCCCTCCCCACCAGCGGCCGGACGTCCCAGGCCGCCTCGGCCAGCGCCAGGCCCAGGGACGTCCCGGCCCGCCCGGGGCCCACGATGCGCACCCGCCGGGCGGTCACAGCGGGTCGAGGGTGTCGAGCGCGCCCACCGGCTCCACGAAGCCTTGGGCGGCCTCGACCGCGGCCTCGTCGAACAGGTCGGGGGCCAGGTCGTGCAGCGGCGCGACCACGAAGCGGCGCTCCCACAGCCGGGGGTGGGGCACCACCAGGTCGGGCTCGTCCACCGTCGTGCCCTCCACCCACAGGACGTCGACGTCGAGCGTGCGGGGGCCCCAGCGCACGTCCCGCACCCGGCCGGCGGCCGCCTCCAGCCGGTGGCACACGCCCAGCAGGTCGCGCGGCGAGCGGTCCGTGACCAGCTCCACCGCCAGGTTGAGGTAGGGCCCCTGGTCGTCGGGCCCGCCCACCGGGTCGGTCTCGTACACGGGCGAGACCCGGGCCGGCCCCACCTCGCACAGCGTGGCCACCGCGTCCCGCAGGTACCGGACGCGGTCGCCGAGGTTGGACCCGAGCCCCAGGAACGCCCGCCGCGGCTCGCTCACGGCCGCGACCGCACGATCCTCACCCCCGACGAGGCCAGGTCGTGGGGCACGGGCGGCCGCAGCTTGCGCACGGCCACCTCGACCGCCGCGATGCGGCCGTCGGCCGCCAGCACCGCCTCCGCCACGCCCGCGGCCAGGCGCTCCAGCAGCTCGACGTGCCCGGCCCGCACCGCCGCCACCGCCGCGTCGCACACGGCCCCGTAGTCGACGGTGTCGGCCAGGGCGTCGCTCGCGCCCGCGGCGGCGAGGTCGACCGACCAGGTCGAGGTCCAGCTCCAGGGGCTGGTCGGCCTCCTGCTCATGCGGCAGCACCCCGACCCGCGCCATCACCCGCAGGCCCCGCAGCTCGATGCGATCGGCCCCGATGCCCGCCGCGGGCGACTCGCTCACTCGGCCGGGGCGCGCAGGTCGTCGGCCGAGGCCACCAGCTCGCGGCCGTAGGGGCCCAGCTGGCGGCCGGTGAGCCGCTCGGTGACCGAGATGGCCTGGGGGCCGTAGGGCACCAGGCCGGCCCACAGCAGGTAGCCGGCGACCAGCCCGCACACCCGGTCGCCCACCTCCTCCTGGTGCACCAGCAGCTTCTCGCCGCCGGCCAGCAGGTGGCGCAGCTCGACGTAGAGGTTCTTCTGGAACACCGCCGGGTCGTCGTGGGGGCCCTGGGGCCGGTGGAGCCAGGCCACGCCCAGCTCGTCGTAGTTGTGCAGGTTGTGGGCGGCGGCGATGAGCGAGATGACGTGGGTGAACCCCTGCTCGCGGATCCAGATGATCTCCTCCTGGCGGCGCACCCGGCGGTGGTTGGCGCCGTAGCCCCCCGGGCGCTCGCACACGGCGAACCGATCCTTGAGCACCCATACGAAGTTGCGCGGGGTGATGCCCTGCGCCCACTTGCCCTTCATCGGTGCCACGTCTCGTTCTCCCTTGGTCTCTACGCGGCCGGAGCCGCCGCCACCTCGACCGCGCCCAGCGCCCGCACGGTGGCGCCGACGTCGTGGACCCGCACCATGGCCGCCCCGGCCAGCCGCGCCCACACCGCGGTCGCCAGCGAGCCCTCGAGCCGGTCGGACTCGGGCGCCACGCCCCCGCCGGGGGTGGCCCGCGCCGCCAGCTGGCCCAGCATCGCCTTGCGGCTCGTGCCCACCAGCACCGGGTAGCCCGTGGCCACCAGGACGTCGAGGTTGGCCAGCAGGTCGAGGTTGTGGTCCAGCGTCTTGCCGAAGCCGATGCCGGGGTCGACCCACACCTCCGCCACCCCCGCGGCCCGGGCGGCGTCGGCCCGCGCCACCAGGTAGTCGCGCACCTCGGCCACCACGTCGTCGTAGCGGGGGTCCTGCTGCATGGTGGCGGGGTCGCCCCGCATGTGCATGGCCACGAAGGCCACGCCGGTGGCGGCGGCCACCGCGGCCAGCGCCGGGCTGGCGCTCACGTCGTTGACCATGCGGGCGCCGGCCGCCACCGCGGCCTCGGCCACGGCCGCCTTGCGGGTGTCGATCGACACGGCCACGCCCTCCGCGGCCAGCGCCTCCACCACCGGGAGGACCCGGCGCAGCTCCTCGGCCTCGGGGACCGGCTCGGCCCGCGGCCGGGTCGACTCTCCGCCCACGTCGATCCAGTGCGCGCCCTGGGCCACCAGGGCCCGGGCGTGGGCGAGCGCGGCGTCGCGGTCGAGGAAGCGGCCCCCGTCGGAGAAGGAATCAGGGGTCACGTTGACCACGCCCATGACCTGCACGGTCGGACATCCTATGCCGCGCATCGCGGGCGCCGATGACTCTCTACGCGCTTAAATTCCCACCGTACGTGGCGGTCACCTGTTGCCCACGATGAAGCGCATGGCCTCCTCGCGGGTGGCCACGCTGGTGCGGAACAGGCCCCGCACGGCGGAGGTCACCGTGGTCGAGCCCGGCTTGCGCACGCCTCGCATGGTCATGCACAGGTGCTCGGCCTCCATCACCACCATCACGCCCCGGGGGTCGAGCGTGCGGTCGATCTCGTCGGCCACCTGGGCGGTGAGCCGCTCCTGGACCTGGGGCCGCTTGGCGTAGGCGTCCACCAGCCGGGCCAGCTTGGACAGGCCGGTGATGCGGCCGTCCCGGCCCGGGATGTAGGCCACGTGGGCCCTGCCGATGAACGGGATGATGTGGTGCTCGCACACCGACTGGAGCGGGATGTCCCGCACCATCACCATCTCGTCGTGGCCGGCCTCGAAGGTCACGGCCAGGTGGGTGTCGGCGTCCTCGTGCAGGCCCGAGCAGATCTCCGCGTACATGCGGGCCACCCGCTCGGGGGTGTCCCGCAGGCCGTCACGCTCGGGGTCCTCGCCGATCGCTTCCAGGATCTCGCGCACGGCCTTGGCGATGCGCTCCAGGTCCATCGGGGTGTCGATGGGCGGGAACTCCCGTCCGGGCCACTCGTCGGTCACCGGCGGGGCCCCCGGCTCATGTGCCCGAGGGCCGAGGGTGCATGCCCCAGCGCCGCAGCATGCGCCGCCAGGCGGGCTCGGCCGCGGGGGACGGCGCCGGCCGGACCTCGTGGCGCTCGTTGGCCTCGGCCACCGTCACGCCGTCGTGGACCTCGCGACGGGGACGGAGCCGGGCCGGCTGCTCCAGCTCGTCCAGCGGGACGTCGATGCCGGTGCCCTTGTCGAGCGGGCCGAACACCTCGGCCAGGTCCGAGTCGTCGAGCGTCTCCTTCTCGATCAGGGTCGCGGCCAGCCGGTCCAGCGTGCCGCGGTGGGTCGAGAGGATGAAGCGGGCCCGGTCGTGCGCATGGTCGACGAGCTGGCGCACCTCGTCGTCGATGAGGCCGGCGAGGTCGTCGGAGTAGGTGGCCTCGTGGCCGTAGTCGCGGCCCAGGAACACCTCGCCCGACTTGGTGCCGAGCTGCTGGGGGCCGAGCCGGTCGCTCATGCCGTAGGTGGTGACCATGGCCCGGGCGATCTCGGTGCAGCGCTCGATGTCGTCGCTGGCCCCGGTGGTGGGCTCGCCGAACACCAGCTCCTCGGACGTGCGCCCGCCCAGCAGCATGGTCATGGTGTCGACCAGCTCGGAGCGGGTCTTGAGGTACTTGTCCTCTTCGGGCAGGGCCAGGGTCCAGCCCAGAGCCCGGCCCCGGGACACGATCGACACCTTGTGGATCGGGTCGGTGCCCTCCAGCACGTGGCCCACCAGGGTGTGGCCGCCCTCGTGGTAGGCGATGACCCGCTTCTCCTGCTCGGACATCACGCGGGTCTTGCGCTCGGGGCCGGCCAGCACCCGGTCGATGGCGTCCTCCATGGCGGCCATGGTGATGTCGGCGCCCCGGCGGCGGGCGGTGAGCAGCGCGGCCTCGTTCATGAGGTTGGCCAGGTCCGCACCGGTGAAGCCGGGCGTGCGCCGGGCCAGCACGTCGAGCCGCACGTCGGCGGCCAGCGGCTTGCCCTTGGCGTGGACGTCGAGGATGGCCTTGCGGCCCTCCAGGTCGGGCTGGTCGACCACGATCTGGCGGTCGAAGCGCCCGGGCCGCAGCAGCGCGGGGTCGAGGATGTCGGGCCGGTTGGTGGCGGCGATGAGGATGACGCCGGTGCGGGCGTCGAACCCGTCCATCTCCACCAGCAGCTGGTTGAGGGTCTGCTCCCGCTCGTCGTGGCCGCCGCCCATGCCCGCGCCCCGGTGGCGGCCGACCGCGTCGATCTCGTCCACGAACACGATGGCGGGCGCCGCCTGCTTGGCCTTGTCGAACAGGTCGCGCACCCGGCTGGCGCCGACGCCCACGAACATCTCGACGAAGTCGGAGCCGGAGATGGGGAAGAACGGCACGCCGGCCTCGCCGGCCACGGCCCGGGCCAGCAGGGTCTTGCCGGTGCCGGGCGGGCCGTAGAGCAGCACGCCCTTGGGGATGCGGGCGCCGATGGCCTGGAAGCGGGCGGGGTCCTGGAGGAACTCCTTGATCTCCTGGAGCTCCTCGACCGCCTCGTCGCACCCGGCCACGTCGGCGAAGGTGACCGAGGGCTCGTCCTTGCCCACCTGCTTGGCCCGCGACTTGCCGAACTGCATGACGCCCTTGCCGCCGCCCTGGAGCACGTTCATGACCAGCAGGAACGCGCCCACGAGCAGGACCGTGGGCAGCAGGGACACGAGCAGGCCGGTCCACATGGAGTCCGACTGCTGGTCGGTGGTCACCTCGACCGGCGGGTCGGCCTCGTGCAGGTCGTTGACGAGCTCGTCCGCGTACTCGGCCGGGAAGGCCACCTCGTACTCGGTGTCGTCGCTCATCTTGCCCACCACGACGTGGTCGTGGTCCTTGATCTCGGCGGTGGCGACTTCGCCGTCCTCGACGGCCTGGGTGAACTCGCTGAGGTCGATCTCCTCCCGCTCGGTGCCCCGGGTGGAGAACCGGATGCCCACGAAGAGCACGGCGGCGCCGAGGAGGAGATACAGCAGGGCAGCGCGGGGGAAGCGTTTCACGGTGGCGATCAGGCTACCGGTGCGGTCACACGCTCGTCAGACCGAGCCGCGGAACTCGCACACGTACGGCAGGTTGCGGAACCGCTCGCCGACGTCGAGCCCGTAGCCCAGCACGAAGGCCGGCGGGATCTTGAAGCCCACGTAGCGCAGCTCCTCCCGGGTCTTCTGGTTGCCCTCGCGCACGAACAGCGCGCACACGTCGAGGCTGGCCGGCTGGCGGGCCGCCAGGTTGCGGCGGAGGTAGGTGAGGGTCAGGCCCGAGTCGACGATGTCCTCGACCAGCAGGACGTGGCGCCCGGCCAGGTCGATGTCCAGGTCCTTGACGATGCGCACCACGCCGGAGGACTTGGTGGAGGCGCCGTAGGACGACACGGCCATGAAGTCGACCTCGAGAGGCAGCCGTATGACCCGGGCCAGGTCGGCCAGGAACACGAACGCGCCCTTGAGCACGCAGATGAGAAGCGGTGCGCGGCCCGCGTAGTCGGCCGTGATCTGCTCGCCCAGCTCGGCGATGCGGCGGCGGATCTCGGCCTCGGTGACGACCACGGGCCCGAGCGCGGGCTCCTCGATGTGGTGCGCGAAGCCATCCCCGTCGCGGCCGCTCACGACGAGGTCGCCGGGGGGATCGGTCGGCATGCGCCGCTGAACCTAGCGGCCGCCGCGGGCGGTGGTCGAGGCACCCACTCGACAGTATTGACCATAACGTCAATACTTTGGTAGCTTCGTCCGTGCGGCCTCGCTCCGAGCCCGCAGGAACACAGAGCACGAGCTGAGGACGCTCTATAACATTCGGGCACCCCAATAAATGGGGGTGTTATCGACCCACCGCCGCGAGAACTGCGCGGTCGGGTAGTGAGGGGGGTCGGGGGAACGCTCATGAGGGAAGGGGAGCGCCGCCGGTGGTGGCCGTGGGGGCGGCCGGCCGACCAGGGGAGGGACGCGCTCGTCGTCTTCCCCTACGTGCGCCATCTGGGGGTGGCGTGGGTCTGCCTCACCGTGCCCCTCGTGACCTGGGCGGCGACCACCGTCGACTCGCCCTCCGACTACATCTTCGTCCTCATCTACCTGGCCTGCGGCACCTACACGTCGCCCGCGCTGGTCGTCGGCTTCTACACGGCCCGCCGGGCCCGCGAGTGCCGGGCGGGGTTCCGCCTGCTCTACGCCGGCCTGGTCGTCATGTGGATCATCGGCGTCGGCATGCTGGTCGGCGTCCGCACCGGCTGGCACTGGGCCAACGTGTTGGGCCTGCCCCTGGTGGCGCTGAGCGGCGGCCTCAAGATCACCGGGCTGGCCATGCTGGTGCGCAGCCGCTCCGGCCGCCGGGCCCTGACCGTCGACGTGGTCGAGGCCCTGGCCGCGGTGGTGGCGCTGACCGCGCCGCTGGCCGTGCTGTGGGGCCCCGCCGTGGTCGGGGCCGAAGCGGCGTGGTTCACGGTGCCCGCCGCGCTGACCCTGGTGTTCACGGTGGCCGGGATCTACTGGACCGCGGTGCTGTGCGTGCGCATGGGCCCCGGCCCCCGCATGTTCGGGATCTGCTCCCTGGCGCTGTCCATCGCGGGGACCGTGAACGTGGCGCTCCAGACCGCCCAGGGCGTGTCGGACTTCACCCTGCCGGCCCCGCCGCTCATCTTCGTCAACGCCCTCACCGTCAGCATGTACTTCCTGGTGCCGCTGTACGCGCCCCGGCTGATGGGCCCCGGCCTCGGCCGGCTGCCGCTCCAGGCCCAGGTCCGGGGCGCCCGCCTGGCCACCGCGCTGCCGCTGGCGGGCCTGGCCGCCCTGCTGGGCGCCACCGCGCTGGTGGCCGACGAGCGCCCATGGACGGTGGCGTTCGCGCTGGGAGTGGTGGCCCTGCTGTTCGTGCTGGCGGCGCTGCGCCAGCTGGCGGCCATCGGCGAGACCCGTCGCCTGTACCGCCAGGTGGAGGTCGCCTCGGAGGAGCGCGGCCGCCTCCTGTCCCAGATGCTGGAGCGCTCGGTCCACGACCGGCGCCACTTCGCCCGCCAGCTCCACGAGCAGGCCGTCTCGGCGGCCGTGTCGTTCGCCACGCTGGCCGGCGCCGGCTACGAGCCCACCGGCGGCTCCGGGATGGTGACCGAGGCGTCGGTGCTGGTCCGGGGCGAGCTGGGCCGCCACGCCGACTCGCTGCGGGACCTGATGATGGCCATCCGGCCCCCCGACGGCGACCGCCAGACCGACGAGCGCCTGCGCACGCCGATCGCCGCCCACTTCGCCTCCGTGTACGGCGACGGGCTGAGCCCCCGCCTGCGGGTGGACGTGACCGGAGACCTGGTGCTCGACTGGGTGACCGAGACGGTGGTGCTCCAGATCGTCCACGAGGCGCTGCACAACGTCTGGCGCCACAGCGACGCCTGCGAGGTCCAGGTGACGATCGAGCCGGACGGCGGCGCGGTCCGCCTGCGGATACGGGACGACGGCGAGGGGTTCGACCCCGAGGCGGTCCCCGAGAGCCCGGGGATCGTCAGCATGCGCGCGTCCGCCGCGGTGGTGGGCGGCACGCTCACGGTCTCGTCGCACCCGGGCGAGGGCACCACCATCGACGCCCGCCTCGGCGGCCTGTGGCCCGAGCCCGCCCCCCACCGGACCCCGCCCGCCGTCACCCCGAGCGCCCCCCGCAAGTTCCGCCCCCCGAGCCTGCGCCTCGTCTCCGACCCCCGCCAGTCGGGCTGACATCCCCGAGTCCGGATGACCCCCGTAAGTAGGGCTGACCCCCCGTTGCCGACCCCGGAAGCTCTCCCCCACTCCCCTCCCCCGATAGGTAGGTAGCCTACCTATACCATCGAGTGCGGGGGCCACCGGTCCTCGACCACGCCCGGGTGGTAGCGCCGTCCGGTCGGCGGCTGTCAGAGTGCGGGGCCGTGGACCTGACCTTCTTCCGGATGAGCACGCTCGTGCTGGCGCTGGCGCTCGCGCTGCTGGTGGGCGGGGCCGCGACGGTGGGGACGATCGTCGGTCGCCGGCTCCGCGCCCGGCCCGAGCCCAACCACGTGCCCGTCGGGGTCGTCCAGGCGGCCTTGCTCGGTCTCATCGGCCTCGTGCTCGCGTTCGGCCTGACGATGGCGGTCGGGCGCTACGACAACCGCCGCGCCATCGTCGTCCAGGAGGCGAACGACATCACCACGACGTACCTGCGCGCGCAGCTGATCAGCGAGCCGAGCCGCGCGGAATCGCTCGACCTCCTGCGGCAGCTACGCCGACCAGGCGGTCGACCTGGCCGACCAGGTGCCCGACAGCGACCGGTTCGACGAGGACCTGGGCCGCATGACGAGTTGCAGCGGGCCCTGTGGGGCGAGGCCGGCGACGCCGTGCGGACCGACCCGACGGGGACGGCGCCGCGGCTGTACATCGAGTCGCTCAACGAGATGTTCGACTCGCGCACCGACCACGTCACCTCGCTGCGCAACCGCGTGCCGAGCACCGTCGTCCTCCTCCAGGTGCTCGGCGGCGCGGTGGCGGTCGGCGCGCTGTCGCTCTACCTGGCCCTGCTCGGGCGGGGGCTGCTGACCTCGCTCGTGGCCGCCACGGTGGTGTTCGTGATCCTGTTCATCTCCGCTCGACCTCGACCGGCCCCATCGGGGCCTCATCACCGTGCCGGACGAGCCGCTCGTCACCGCCCGGGCCACGATGGACGAGCCTCCCGCCGCCACTCCCTAGATAGGTAGCCTACCTATCTGGAGGAGGTGGAGGGAGCGCCGGGCTCCAGGCGCAGGCGGCCGGCGGTGCGAGCCACGCGCCAGCCGCCCGCCAGCTCGCACGCCACCGCCTCGCCCCGGGCCACGGCCAGCACGCGGGCCACCGCGGCCGCGTCCGGGGGGTGCTGCTCGGGGCCGCCGGGTCCGGCGGTGCGCAGCCAGGACCGGACCGCCCGCCGGGCCAGGGCCGCGGGGGCCGCCGCCAGGGCGCGGGCGTCCGTGGGGTCCACGGCCACCGCCAGCTCGTCCAGCAGCACCATGTCGTCGCGGGCCAGGTCGGCCTGGCGGGCCAGCACCGGCACCACGTCGCGGGCGGCGACGGCCGACAGCAGCGGGATCAGCTCGTGGCGCACCCGGTTCCGCCGGTAGGCCGGATCGTGGTTGGACGGGTCGACCACCGGGTCCAGCCCCAGCGCCAGGCACAGCGCCCTCGTCTCGAACCGGCGCAGGCGCCGCAGCGGCCGCCGGGCCGGGTCCATCCCCGCGAGCCCGTCCAGCGCCGCGCCCCGCACCAGGTTGAGCAGCACGGTCTCGGCCTGGTCGTCGGCGGTGTGGCCCACCAGCGCGCCCGGGGGCAGCGCCGCGTAGCGGGCGGCCCGGGCACGCGCCTCCACGTTGGGCCCCGGCTCCACGCTCACCCGCTCGGACCGGAACGCCGCGCCCAGGCGCTCGGCCGCGGCCCGCACCACCTCCGCCTCCCGGTCCGAGCCGGGCCGCAGCCCGTGGTCGACGTGGACGGCGGTGACCACGCAGCCCGCCTCGACCGCCAGCGCCAGCAACGCCAGCGAGTCGGCCCCGCCGGACACTGCGCAGCACACCGTGGTGCCCGCAGGGGGAAAGTCGCAGCGGGCCGCCAGCTCGGCGAGCAGGCCGGGCGCCTCGGCCAGTGCCGCTACCCCACCAGCTCTTCGGACAGCCGCACCCGGTCGAGCCAGTCCTGCGGGGCCCGGATCTCGGCCAGGGTGGGCAGCCACTCGGGGCCGCGCCAGGCGGCGTCGAGCACCTCCGCCCCGCCGTGGCGCTCGACGTAGGCGATGAATGCCTCGCCCTGCGCGTACTGCTTCATCTTGGCGTCGATGCCCAGCGCCCGCTGGGCCAGCTTGGCCACGCCCCCCACCTGCTTGCGCCGCTCGCGCAGGGCCCGGGAGAAGCGGGGGGCCGACGGCACGTGGCCCTCGCCCGCCCGGTCCATGGTCACGTCGCCGTGGCCCTCCAGCAGGCTCATCATCCCGCCGATGCGGCCGAACAGGTCGCGCTGGTCCGGGCTGGCCAGCAGCGTGGCGATGCCGCCCTCGTCCAGCGGGTTGTGGCCGGAGCGCAGCTCATCGATCACCCGGGCCAGGGCGTCGAGGAAGCGGCGGGGATCGGGGTCGACCGCGTCCAGCGTCTGGTTCACCAGCGACAGGAAGTGGGGACGCAGCCAGGGGACCCCGGTGAACTGGGCCCGGTGGGTGACCTCGTGCAGGGCCAGCCACAGGCGGAACTCGCGCGGCGGGAAGCCGAAGCGCTTCTCCAGGGCCAGCACGTTGGGGCCGACGTAGTAGACGAGGTCCTGGTCGTCGGGGTCCTCGTCCTCGATGATCAGCAGGTCGTACTGGCCGAGCACGCGGGTGCCCATCCAGCCCAGCAGCACCCCGATCTCCAGCGCCGCGGCCCGGCGCGACACCGCGCCGACCACGGCCTTGGCCCCCTGGCCGTCGTCGAGGCGCTCGGCCATCTTGTCGGTCAGGGGCCGCAGCAGGCGCCCGAAGCTGGCCAGGTTGGCCCGCACCCAGTCGCCCCGGTCGACCACACGCGCCCGGGCCGGCCCCGCGGCCGACCGCAGGCCCGTCTCCCGCTCCACCAGCTCCTCGGCCTGGGCGGTGACCTCTTCGAAGTCGAGCGCCAGGCGGTCGTAGTGGTAGGAGTCCGCCAGCGGCTCGTGCCCGGCGACCCGGACCGCCACCCGCTCGGCGAGCTCCCAGTCGACCGGGTCGGGCATGCCGGGCTACCGGCCCTTCGGGTACCGGGTCGACTCGACGCTGCGCAGGTAGCCGACGGCCAGCGCGCCAACGGTGAGGACCGCGGCTCCGACGAGGACGGCGCCGATCCAGTAGTGCCAGACCACGGCAAGCATGGGCCGCACTCTAGGCAACCACCGGGGAAAGTCGCGAACTGTCGCCGGACTGTCGCCGAGCCGACACGCGGAGTACGCCTCCCGGATGAGCGGCCGCTATGGACAGACTGCTAGCTTCGCACTGACCAGTCGGGCATCCTGGGGGCAGCGACGTTGCGACAGCTGGGAGAACGAGAGGTCGAACGGCCCCGCCCCGCGACCGAAGGCGGATCCGTCCGGCCCGTAGGCGTGCTCGCCCCCGCGGCCACCTCGCGGGCCAAGCGGGCACTCGACATCGCGCTGATCGTGCTGGCCTCGCCGCTGGTGCTCCCGCTCGGCGTCGTCATCGCCCTGGTGGTGATGGTGACCTCGCGGGGCTCGGTGCTGTTCGGCCAGGAGCGCGTGGGCCTCGGCGGGCGGCAGTTCAAGATGTACAAGTTCCGCACCATGCACCGGGAGGCCGAGCAGCTGCTGGCCCAGGACCCGCACATGTGGAACGAGTACGTGACCAACGGCTTCAAGCTGCCGGCCGAGCTCGACCGGCGCGTGACCAAGGTCGGCCGGTTCCTCCGGCGCTCCAGCCTCGACGAGCTGCCCCAGGTCCTCAACGTCCTGCTGGGCACCATGAGCCTGGTCGGGCCCCGCCCGGTCGTGCCCGCCGAGCTCGACAACTACGGCGACCGGCGCGACGTCTACATGTCCGTGCGGCCGGGTGTCACCGGCGCCTGGCAGGTCAAGGGCCGGTCCAACATCGACTACCCCCAGCGGGTCGACGTCGACGAGGAGTACGTGCGCGACTGGAGCTTGGGCCTCGACCTCAAGATCCTGGCCCGCACGCCCGGCGCGGTCCTCTCCGCCCGGGGCGCCATCTAGCGCACCGGGGTTCCGGGACTGGCACAACGCGGGCCCGCGCTCGGGGCGCCCCGTCCGCTACGCGTCGGCCTGCTCGCCGCCGGTCCTGGCCGCCTCGTTGACCAGCGCCGCCTTGACCTTGGCCACCAGGGCGTCAGGCACCTGCTCCTGGCACTTGCGCCGGATGACCCCGCGCAGCTCGGCCTCGAAGTCATAGGGCTCGGCACACGGCTGGCACTCGTCGAGGTGGTGCTGGATCACCGCCCGGCGGTCGTCGGTCAGCTCGCCGTCAAGGTAGCGGTAGAGCTCGTGGAGCGAGTCTTGGCAATCAGACATGGGTATCGGACATGGTGTCGTCTCGATCGGGCCCAGCGAGGTTCCGCTGGACTGCGAACTCGTACAACTGCTTCTGGAGCGCCTTTCTTCCCCGATGCAGCCGGGACATCACCGTACCGATCGGGATGTCGAGTATGTCGGCGATCTCCTTGTAGGCGAACCCCTCGACGTCCGCCAGCAGCACGGCCATGCGGAAGTTCTCGGGGAGCGACTCCAGGGCCTCCTTGACCTCGGCGTCGGTGAAGCGGTCGAGCAGCTCGTCCTCGGCGCTTCGCCCGGCCATGGCCGCCTCCAGCCCGCCGATGCGCCGGTAGAGGTAGAGGTCCTCGACCTCGTCCAGCTCGGTCTCCTCGGGCCGGCGCTTCTTGGCCCGGTAGCTGTTGATGTAGGTGTTCGTGAGGATGCGGTAGAGCCAGGCCTTGAGGTTGGTGCCCTGCTCGAACCCGCCGAACCCGCGGTAGGCCCGCAGGTACGTCTCCTGCACCAGGTCCTCCGCGTCGGCCGTGTTGCGGGTCATCCGCAGCGCCGCGGCGTACAGCGAGGGCATGAGATCCATCGCCTGGTCCGCGAACGTCGCCTGGTCGGCCATTGCCCGGGACCATACCGTCAGGCCGTGACCCGACCAACTACGCGGGCGCGCCGGCCCTAGCCGGCCGGGTCGATGCCGCCGGCGGAGTACTGCACCGCGGGGCTCCACAGCAGGAACCGCTCCACGCCGAGGCCCCGGACCGCCTCGATCTGCGCCCGCACCTCCGCGTCGCCGTAGCCCACGCCCCGAGCCGTGAAGTCCTGGAGCCACGGCACCAGCACCGTGCCGCTCCCCGCCGTGACCTCCTGGTAGTGGGCCAGCACGCCCCGCACCAGGTCGCCCGGCTGGCGGCGGGGGTCGGCCACGCCGTAGCGCCCCTCGCCCCAGTACCCGGGGTAGATCTCGGGGGCGACGTAGTCGGCGTTGCGGGCGATGCGGACCACGTCCTGGCCGAGCGGGGCGCCCCGGTCGGCGGCCTCGCCCTCCACGGTCACGCCCTGGTAGGCGCCCCGCTGGCGCAGCTCGTTGTGGGCCTCGGCCAGGAAGCCGGTGACCGCGTCGGACGGGGTGCCGGTCAGGCCGGGGACGACGATGCTGTCGAGGTCGCCGGTGGGCAGCCGCGTGTCGGACCACAGGATGTCGTCCACCCCGCGGCTCACCGCGTCGAGCGCGATGTCGAGGTTGTAGCGGCGCACCTCCGGGCTGGCCGGGTTGGTGTACATGCCGGTGGCGTCGTAGATGTCCCCCCGCGACGTCTGGATGACCTGGTCGCCGTGGCCCTCGGCCCACGCGGCCCCGGCCAGCACAGGGTCGCGGAACGTGACGATGCGGCCCACCACCCGCACGCCGCGGTTGTCCAGCGTGGCGATGGCCGTGTCGAGGTCGTAGTGGCGGACCACCGCGCCGATCTCCGCGGCGCGGGGCACGGTGGTGTCGAAGCCGACGGTGCCGCTGTCGTCCTTGAGGTCGAGCTGCACGGTGTCGATGCGGTGCTCGTCGATCATGGCCAGGATGCCGTCGCGCAGTTGCTGGTTCCCCCAGGCCGCCGCGGTCACGTGCACACCCCGCAGGCCGGGGTAGGTCACCGGCACGACCACCGAGGCGGCGGTGATGTTCCCGGCCTCGTCGACCGCCTCCAGACTGATGGGACCGGCGGGGGGCCGGTCGTAGTGCAGCGTGAAGCTGCCGTCGTCGCCCAGCCGTACGGTCTCGTCGTCGGCGGTGAGCGTGGCGCCCGCCTCGACGACGCCGCTGACCTCGGCCTCGGCGTCGATGGCCACGGGATCGACCGCGGCGGGCACGTCGAGGCTGGGCGCGGTGCCGTCGACCGTGAAGTCCCAGTGGAACTGGGCGTCGTCCAGCAGGGCCCGGGGCACGGCCAGGGACAGCTCGTGCTCGCCCTCGATGGGCGGGGCGGGCGGCACCCACACCAGGGTGTCGCCCTGGACGGCGGGCTCGTCCACCACCTGGCCGTCGTAGCTGAGGGTGGACTCGCCCGCGGCCTCGGGCGAGGCGAACACGATGGTGACCTGGAGCTGCGCCGCCTCCTGCGTGGTGATGACGTCGCCGTCGGCGATGCCGGTCTGGGTGAGGTGGACCCGGGTGCCTCGGTAGACGAGGAACCCGACCAGCGCGATGGTCCCCACCGCCACCAGGGCCGCGAACACGGTGCCGGCCTCGATGTAGCGCTTGCGCTGGCGGTACATGGTGGGCCCCTCGGAGCGGCCCTCCAGGTCCAGGCTGGGCGGCCCGAAGTCCAGCCGCCCGGCCCGGGGCGCCCGGGTCTCGATGGTGAGGGTCGACCAGTCGCCGCGCTGGCGGGACTGCTTGCGCTCGGCGCGGCTCGGCCGCCGCGGGCGGCGGGGGCGCCGGCGCAGCCGGTGGCGGGGGCCCGAGGCGTCGGGATCGGTCCCCGGGGCGTCGCTCACCGAAGTCACTGCGGGCAGTCTCCCCATCCGCCCGCCGTCCTGCAATGACCGTGGGGTTACAGGATCATACGTAGCCGCGCATCCGCGCCGCGTGGGCCACCTTGCGGATCCCGAGGGCGAAGGCCGCCTGGCGGAGCGTGGAGCCGAATTCGGCGGAGCACGCGGTGGTGGCCTCGTAGGCGGCGCGCAGGCGGTCCCGCAGCTCGGCGTTGAAGCGCTCTTCCTTCCAGGTGAACTGCTGGATGTTCTGCGTCCACTCGAAATAGGAGCCGGTGACGCCGCCTGCGTTGGCCAGGATGTCGGGGATCACGGTGATGCCCCGGTCGCCGAGGATCTTGTCCGCCCCCGGGGTCACCGGGTAGTTGGCCGCCTCCACCACCACGCGGGCCTGGAGGTCTCGGGCGTTGTCGGTGTCGATGACCTCGCCCAGCGCCGCGGGGACCAGCACGTCGCAGGGCGACTCCAGCAGCTCCTCGTTGGTCAGCCGGTCGACGCCGGGCTGGTCGGTGTCGCTCACCCTCCCGCCGCCCCGCACCACCTCGACCAGCCGGGCCACGTCCAGGCCGGCTTCGTGCCGCACCGCGCCGGACACGTCCGACACGGCCACCACGGTGGCACCCTGGGCCGCGGCCTCGCTGGCGACCCAGGACCCGACGTTGCCGAAGCCCTGGATGGCGATGCGCAGGCCGGCCATGTCGAGCCCGTGCTCCTCGGCGTAGGCCTCGAGGATGTAGACGACGCCCCGACCTGTGGCCGCCTCCCGGCCCGGGGCCCCGCCCAGGTCGAGCGGCTTGCCGGTCACGATGGCCGGGCTGTAGCCGTGGGTGGCGGAGTAGGCGTCCATCATCCACGCCATGGTCTGGGCGTTGGTGTTCATGTCCGGGGCCGGGATGTCCCGGTACACGCCGAGGACGTGGGCGATGCCGCTGGTGAAGCGCCGGGTCATGCGCTGCAGCTCGCCGCTGCTCATGCCGGTGGGATCGACCTCGATGCCCCCCTTGGCGCCGCCGAACGGCAGCCCGAGCAGGGCGGTCTTCCAGGTCATGAGCGACGGCCAGCGCCCGCACCTCGTCCAGGTCGGTGGTGGGGTGGTAGCGGACGCCGCCCTTGTACGGCCCCCGGGCCCCGTTGTGCTGCACCCGGTAGCCCCGCACGACGACGAGGTCGCCGTCGTCGAGCCGGACCGGGATCTGCACCGAGATCTCCCGGTAGGTCGAGGTGAGCACCGAGTACATCGCCTCGTCGAGGTCGACGAGGCGGGCGGCCTCCTCGAAGTAGCGGTTCACCGCTTGGAAGGCGGTCAACCCCTCCTTGGCCATGGCCTCCTTATATCAGGCCCACCCGCGCCGCACCGTGCGATCGAGGATCCCGAGCGTGGCGCGCAGGGCGCTCTCGGGGATGATCGGGAAGATGTCGGCCGCCTTCCAGGTGGGGTCGATGGCGGACCAGTCGTAGTAGGAGGTGACGAGCGTCCGGCCCTCGGCGTCGGGCTCGAGCCGGTAGCCGTAGACATGGCCGATCTGGGGCTTGATCTGGCCCGAGATGGTCCAGGCGATCTCGCGATCCTGCTCGAACGTGACGATCTCGACGGTCACGTCGTAGAGGCCGAGCGGGTAGTCGTTGAGCGCCTCGCGGTCCATGTGCACGACGAAGGTGTCGCCCACGGCCTTCACCGGCTCGCCGTCGGCGTCCATCAACATGCCCGCGCTGTCGATGGCCACGTGGCCCTGCGGGTCGCACAGCACCCGGAAGATGGTGGCCGCGTCCACGGGGATGGGCCGCTGGACCTCCATCCGCTCGACCGCCTCGGCGGCCTCGGTGTCCTCGCCTGTCTCGCTCGTCATGACGGCATCATGTCACCGCGGTTCCGGCACCGGCCTCTTTGATGCACTTCTATGACGGTTCCGGTGGGCGCGTACCCACGTGCGCCGGCGGCTGGGAGGATCAAGGCATGTCCCTGGCATCCCCCCAGCCGGGCATGACCTCGGCGGGCTCGCCGCCCCCGCGGCGGACCGTCCCGGCCGTGCTCGCCATCTGCGGCCTGATCGTCCTGGCCGCCGCGGCCGTCGTGTCGCTGCTCATGGTCGACCGGGACGCACCGTCCGGCCCCCCGCCTCCCCCGAGGACGTCGTGCGCGACTACTTCGCGGCGGCCGACCGCGACGACTGCGACGCCATGGTCGACATGATCTCCGACACCAAGCTGCGCTACGGCGGGCTCAGCGGCCGCGGGGAGGCCGTCGACCGGTGCACCGCCTCGGCCGAGGCCTTCACCGACCCCATAGAGGTCGTCTCGATCGACGTGGTCGAGGCCGACGAGGACGACGACTACGCCATCATCTCCGTCGAGCTGCGGGTCGGCGGGCACACCGACGAGCACGAGGTCACCCTCTACCTCGAGCGCGGCCAGTGGAGGCTCTGGGACTCCGAGGTCTACGACGAGGTCTGACCCACCACCCGCCCCCGGCAGGTCGCGGCCCCGCAGGAGCAGTCGAGGACGAGCCCGGGCCCCGAGCACGTGGCGTAGTCGACGGTCAGCTCCTCCCCGGCGGCGATGGCGCGCCGGGCCCGGAGCAGGCAGGGCCCGTCGAAGCTCAGGTTGGGATCGCAGCTGTGGTTCCCGTAGTGGGCCACCGTGCCCGGCGGCAGCACGAGGTGCACGTCCTCGGCCACCTGGACCGTGTCCACGTAGCCGGCCCCGGGGTCGTCGCCCGCGGCCGCGAGCATCTCGTCCAGGCGCGCCGTCGACACCAGCCGGCCCCCGAGGCGCAGCACCGGCTCGCCCGCGGCGATGACCCCGGCCGCGAACAGCCCCTGGCCATGGATGCGCGACGCCCGCGTGACCAGCCGCTCGTCGGCCCACACCTCCGCCGGGATCTCCTCGGGCGGCCCGGTGCGCTCCCACCCCGAAAATCTACGCCGGGGCCGCGTCCGCATCGCCGTCGGGAAGCGCGATGATCGTCCGTCCCCCCGACGAGGAGGCTGGGACGATGGGTGGTTCACCGGCCCCATGAAGGAGTCCGCCGACCTCCACTACGAGCGCGCGGGCGTGCTCATCGACCAGGGCCGCCTGCAGGACGCGGCCGACGAGCTGCGCGCCGGGCTGGCGGTCGAGCCCGAGCAACCCGCGCTGCTGATCGAGCTGGCCAACTGCCTCGTCGCGCTGGACGAGCTCGACGAGGCCGAAGCGGTCGTCGGGGCCGCCATCCGCGTCGCCCCCGACGACCCCGCCGCCCATCATGTCCACTACCAGGTGCTGGAGCAGCGGGCCGACTACGAGGGCGCCGAGCGGGCCATCCTCCAGGCCATCGCGCTCGACCCCGTGGAGGCCTCGTACCACAGCTCGTACTCGTGGCTGCTGCTGGAGCAGGAGCGGTGGGACGCGGCGCTCGCCGCCGCCGACGCCGCGCTGGCCCTCGACCCCTACGACGAGGACGCGCCGATCGGCCGGGTCTTCGCCCTGGTGTCGCTCGGCCGGGCGGACGAGGCGATGGCGGACGCCCGGGCCAAGCTGGCGAACCACCCCGACGACGCCGGTGCCCACGCCGTCCTCGGCCTCACCAGCATGGCCACCGGCGACCACGACGCCGCCTTCGAGCAGCCTGCGCGAGGCGCAGCGCCTCGATCCGACCAAGGACTGGCTGCGCCAGTTCGGCCTGGTCGGCCTGGGCCTGAGCGGGCGGCCGTTGTACGCCGCGCTGATCACCCTGCTGATCGAGGGGCCCCGCGGCACCGGAGTGACGCCCGAGCCGGGCCTGCGCACCGTGCTCCTCGGCCCGCTGGCGCTGCTGGGGACGCTGCGCCGGGTAGCCGTCCGCCCGCTCACCACCGCGGTGCTGCGGTGCAGCCGCTACGGCCGCCTGGCCGTCACCGCCCGTCGGACACCAGGGCCGCGCGTCTCTTCGGCGGCGTTCTGCTGGGGACGCTGGCCGTCACGCTGCTCGCCGCGCTGGCGAGCGGGGTGGTGGCCGCGGCGGTCATCCTGCTCATCGGCCTGTACGAGCTGGCCGTCGTCGGCGTCGCGCTCGACGCCGACCCCTGGGGCCGCCGCCGGCTCGTCACGCGGGTGGCTTTGGCCCACGCCGCGGGTCTGGCGCTGTGGGGCATCGTGGCGCTGCTCGTGCTGGCCGTCGTCGGCGTGGGCTCCTGAGGGCCGGGCCGTCGTGGCGGGGGATGCGTTCGACGCCCTGTTCGAGGCGGTGCGGGTCTCGCCCGACAACGTGCCCCTGCGGCGGCACCTGGCCGCGTTCGCTGCTGGCGGCGAACCGGGTCGAGGAGGCCGAGCACGAGTACCGGGTGGCCCTCAAGCTGGCGCCCGACGACGACGAGTGCGCGGTGGGGCTGGCCGACGCCTTCTTCCGCCAGGGGCGTCACCACGAGGGCCTGGCCGTGCTGGAGAGCCGCCCGCCGGGATCGGCGTCGCCCGCGGCCCGGTTGCTGGCGGCGCGGCTGCACCTCGCGACGGGTGCGGTCCCCGAGGCCCGGGCCTGCTACCTGGAGGCGGTGGGGGCCTCGCCCGAGCTGGCCGACCCGGAGCTGGCCGGCCGGCTCGACCTGCGGGCCGAGGCCCTCGTCGCCGGGGGGCCGACGCCCTCGACGACCTGGACATCGACCTCGCCGTGGACATCGGCCTCGTCCGGTCCGACGTCACCTTCGCCGACGTGGGCGGCATGGACGACGTCAAGGAGGAGGTCCGCATCAAGATCCTCGCCCCGGTGCAGCACCCCGAGCTGTTCTCGGCCTTCGGCAAGGCCGCGGGCGGCGGCATCCTCATGTACGGGCCGCCGGGCTGTGGCAAGACCCACCTGGCCCGGGCGACCGCGGGCGAGCTGGGCGGCCCCTTCATCGCCGTCGGCCTGCACGAGATCCTCGACATGTGGATCGGCCAGAGCGAGCGCAACCTCCACGACGTGTTCGAGCGGGCGCGGCGCAACGCCCCCAGCGTCGTGTTCTTCGACGAGGTCGACGCCCTGGGCGCCAGCCGCGCCGACATGCAGGCCAGCGGGGGCCGGCACCTCATCAACCAGTTCCTGAGCGAGCTCGACGGGGTGGAGGGCGACAACGACTCGGTGCTGGTCCTCGCGGCCACCAACGCCCCGTGGTACGTCGACAGCGCGTTCCGGCGGCCGGGGCGGTTCGACCGCATCCTGTTCGTGCCTCCGCCCGACCAGCCGGCCCGCGCCGCCATCCTGCGCATCCTGTGCGCGGGCAAGCCGGTCGAGGCGGTCGACTACGACCACCTGGCGGCCCGCACCGACGGCTTCTCCGGCGCCGACCTGGCGGCCGTGGTCGACCGCGCCATCGAGGCCAAGCTCCGCGCCGCCATGCGCAGCGGCCGCGACACGGTCTCGCCGCTGACCGCCAAGGACCTGGCCGCCGCGGCCCGGTCGGTGACCCCGTCGACCCGGGAGTGGTTCGCGACCGCCCGCAACTGGGCCACCCACGCCAACGCCGGCGGCGTCTACGACGCGGTCCTCGCCTGGCTCGACCAGCGCCACTGACAGCTCCTGTGGGCTCTGTGAGGTTGTGCAAGACGTCAGTGGCACATCCGCGCCGGATCAACCGGCCTAGCGGGGTCCGTGACCGTTCAGCCCCGCCAGTCGCCGGCGGGCGTCCCGCTCGGCGAAGATCGGCACGAACGTCTGGATACGGGCCGACGCCCGCCGTTGTTCCAGTCCAGCGCGTACGGCCGCATCGACGACCTCGGCCGGCTGGTCGACTGTGACGAGCAGCCGCGCGACCAGGACCTGGACGGTCACCTCGTCATCATGCACCGACTCTGACCCCACCGGTCTCCCCATCGCCCCACGCTGGTGGTGACTCGACCGCGAGCCGTGTTAAGGACCGGGTAAAGATGCCTCCGCGCATCTCCCCGCCATCTCACATGCCAGTGCATCGCCGCGGGTAAGCCTCGACCGTGCCCGGGCGCCAGCGCGAACGTGAACCCATGACCGTCGCTCGCCCTCCTGTCGTCAGCCAGACCAAGTGGGACGCGGCTCTCTGGAATCGACGAATGGTTCGGCCTCAACGTCCGATGACGACCGGGCCCAGCGTGCTGCGGATCGAGGCCGAGGCACAGCTCACGATGGTCGGCCTCGACCCTGGCCGGCTGGTGATGGCTCGTACCCGAAGGAGGAGCAGGCATGGGTACGACGTACCTGCACGCAGTTGCATCGCTGGACGGCTACATCGCCGATGAGCGCGACGACGTAGGGCCGCTCCACGACTGGTACTTCAAGGGCGACCATCCCGTCGTCGAGGAGGACCACGCCGAGGTTCACGGTGCGCCGTTCCGGGTCTCAGCGGCCTCGGCCGATTATGTGCGTGGGATCTGGTCGCGCCAGAAGGTCCTGGTCATCGGGCGGCACCAATTCGACCTGACCAACGGCTGGGAGGGCCACCCGCCGGCGAGCGACCACGTCGTGGTCGTGTCGCACCGACCGCGGCCGACGGGCTGGCATCCGGAGGCGTCGTACCACTTCGCCACCTCGGTGGAGGAGGGAATCGCGCGAGCACAGGAGCTGGCCGGCGAGGGGGAGATCGGTGTGGGCGCGGGCGAGGTCGGCGGGCAGGCGCTGTCGTTGGGGCTCATCGACCACGTGGCGATCGACATCGTGCCGGTCGTCTTCGGCCGGGGGAAGCCGTACTTCGGGACGCTCGCTGACGGCCACCTGATGCTCGAGGATCCCGACGTGGTCATCCACGGCGACGGCGTGCTCCATTTGCGCTATCCGGTGCATCGGGGACGCTAGAGGTCACCTCTGATGGTCCCGGTTGTCGGGTCAGTCAGGGGGGTCGACGAGATCGACTTCAGCGATCAGCGTCTCGACGAGCTGGCGGCTCGAATCCGATGTCCCGTGGACGCTCACCACGTAGCGCACACCGCCAACATCCCAATAGCCAAGGGCATGGCCCGTGTGCGCACCCTCGCCATGTCGGATCATCGCAGCAGACTCGGCGGACAGCTCGTCACGGCCAGGGCAGGCCAGAAGGCGCACGGCCCCATCATCGATCTCTCCGGACGGCGCACCTCCGAAGCAGGCCACCGGCGGTGCATCGACCAGCCGCCGGGCCTCGATCGCGAGGTGCCTCACCGGCCCCAGCCGCCCACCGCCGTCGAACTCCGCCACGTCGTAGAAGAACAGCTCGTGCAACGTCTCATCGCCGCCAGCCGTGCCAATACAGCTCCTGGTGCAGGTTGCGGGCACGCCGGCCACGGCCGGGACGAGACTCGGACAGGGGACGGGGAACCCGAGGTGGGCGGCGGCCTGAACGCATGACGAGTGGAGCGAGGCGGGTGCGGGCTCGAGGACCACGTCCAGCGGCGACTCGGTGGCGGCTGACGACCTGGTGTCCTCTGGAGGCATGCCATCACCACGCTGCGATGCGGCAGCGGATGGACCAGCGTCCGTCTCCCCGCCCGAGCACGCGCCGATGATGAGAGCCAGCGAGAGGACGACGCCCTTCCAAGCGATGACGCGCACCCATGAAGTCTGGCGTCCGCAGGGGAACGACGCTGCGCATCAGACGGGTCGCGCAACTCCCCCGGAGTCGCTCGGGACTTCCCAACTTCGTCAGCCGCTGCGTCAGTGGCCCGCTTGGCTCGTGACCCGATCGACCTCCAGGGTCGCCGCGAACCGCATCGTGCCCGGAGGTTCGACGTCCACGTGCGCGCCGCGGTACTTGATGGCGACCTCGCGTTCGAGGGCCAGCTGCCTGTCGGGAACGAGCTGCACCCGGCCACGGAGCTCCAGATATCTCGTCGGCTCGGCGGGATCGACGATGACGACCGATGCACGCGGATCGCGCCGGAGGTTGCGCAGCTTCTGGCGGCCCTCGACCAGGCTGAAATGCACAGCCCCGTCCTTCCAGATGAACCAGATGGGAGTGGTCTGCGGCTCGTTCCTCGGCCCGATCGTGGAGACGAATGCGACGGCCGTGGACTCGAGCAGCGGCGCCAGTTCGGTCGGGATCGCTGCCGACATCGGAGCGAGGGTAGCGACGCCGGCGCCCGAGGGCTGCGACGGCCGGCGCCAGACCTCCCCCGGCGACAGGGGGACGGCAGGGCCAGTGCTGGCGGTGCTATCGGTGGCGCGCCCTGGCGGTCGGCCACGCCGCGCGCGTGAGAACCGCGTCGGCTGCCTCTTCGACCGCCAGGTCGTCTACTTCGATTCGCAGACCAGGGCCTTGTCGTTCGAGGATCTGGGCGTCCGCGACCGCTTGGTTGGTGACTTCGAGCACGTCCTTGATCGGCAGACCGCGCAACGGGTCACCGGGCTGGGGCCAGCTGCCGCCCTCGCGTCGCGACAGGATCCGCCTGGCCAGCTCTCCACGGTTGGCGTGGAGCCTGCACCAGGTGAAGGTCGCCTTCCGCAGCGCATGTTCGTACACCATCGCCTCGGACCGGGTCGCGATCGGACCCACGACGACGAGCGCTTGCGCTCCGACGGAACCGAAGTTCGCCCACAGTGCCGCGAGGTTCCGGGCTCGCAGGACGTGATCGGTTGGCTTCGTGGCGCAGAAGCCCAGCTGATCGACATCGACATAGGCGGCCGGCGTACCCGACCGCAGCACCGCGAGGTACGCGCTGAAGCCAACGGTCGACTTGCCGACGCCTGTCGGACCGCACAACCACAGCACTTCGCCCGGTGCGGGCTCGCCGGCCGCGCTCTGCGGCGGCCAGGCCTCTCCCCCACCGGTGCCGCTCGTCACGCAGGGCCAGTCGCCGATCTGCGCGCAGACCCGGTTCGCCACCTCGGCTACCGACAGACCTGTCGTGTCCACGCACCAGTCGGTGAACGTGCTCTGGTCGAGAAGCTCGCCTTCGCGGAGGGCCGCATCCGGCTGCGTGGTCGAGCCACGGCGCCCGGCGACCCGTGCAACGAGCTCGGCCGGAGCCAGCCGCAACCGGCACACGGTGACCTCATCACCACCGACGAGGTCGATCTCGGGGCCGCGACCGGCGTCGACGACACCCGACACGACGAGGCAGCGGGCCCCGGCCGCGCCGAAGTTGGCGCGGAGCGCGCCGAGGTTCCGCGCCTTCAGTGCGTGCCGTGCCGGGTCGCCCGTCGGCGGTGGATAGCAGATCCCCACCTGGTCGACATCGACATAGGCCGGCGCCCTCCGGGCCCGGACGAGCCGCGTGTAGACCTCCCACCCAACCGCGGTCTTGCCGGCCCCGGGTGGGCCACACAACCAGAGCACGGGAACCATCGTCGACACCCGGCCATCAACATCGCACCTGTCCGGGACCGGCCACCAGCGCATTGCGTCTCTGCTCGGCGCACGGCCTGGTGAGCATGTCCTCGACTTCGGGTGCGGACCCGGCGCGGACCTTGCCTTGTTCGCAGCTGCCGTCGGCGATGGCCTGGCTGTCGGCATCGATCGTTCCTATGCAATGGCCGAGAAGGCTGCGGCGGCCGGCGCGGTCGAATGCTGCGACGCGGACGCCGTTGGACTGCGCTCTGCGAGCGAGTTCGTCAGCACCATGTGAGCAGGTTCAGAGATGCCGAAGTCGGCCGATCACTCAAGCACTTGCTGGTGACCACCGGCTATGAGCAGGTGAGCGCCCAACCGGCGGTGCTGCAGTTCGACGACTTTGCGGTCGCCCGGGCAGCGGGAGGACCCTTCGACCGGCGGTCGAGGACGCGGTCGCCGACGGCGTGATCACAGCGCCCGAGGGCCAGGAGTACAGCCAGTGACCGTGGCGCCTTCTGCTTTGCTGTCGCATCCGTCGTTGCCAGCGGGCGGCGACCCCGCTGACCCAGACGACGTGCCCGTCCGCATGTCGTTCGCATCAGCCGCCCCAGGTCCCCCTCAACCGGTCCGGTCGCGCGGCTCGAGGACGATCACCGGCGTCTCGGTCGACCGCCGGACCGCATACGCGTCGAGCCTCGGATCGACCGCGACCCAGCGCTGCCAGAGCCGATCACGCTCCTCCCCCGCCGAAGGGCGTGCGCGCACCAGGCGCGGCTGCTGGTGCGCCAATCGAATGACGGCGTCCGGGTGCGCCTCGAGGTTGAGCCACCACGCAGGATGGCCCTCGTCCCAGCCGTTCATCGCGAGTGCGACGAGGTCAGGACCGTCTTCGAGGTAGCCGATGATGACGCTGCGCTCTTGCCCGGACTTCCGCCCGATGGTCGTGAGGCGCAGCGCGCCCCAGCCGCGCTTGTTCGACGTGGTCCACACGAATCGGCCGCCACTGAGCCGGTACAGCGCGCGATGAACGCGCCAGGCCGTGTGCACGAACCACGGCGGCGGGTGCTTCGGCGGCCTGGTTGCGGCATTGCTCATGGGCGACACCTCCCGCACGGGGCGATTCTCCACGGTACGCCGACCGCCCCATGCCGCCGGCTCTGAGACCCGTCGCAGAGCTGAGCGGTGGTGACCGATGATGGCCTGGTGGTGTCAGTGCTGCTCGTGGACTTCGGCAACACGTTGGCCGACGAGACGTTCATGTGGCGCGACGACCCAGCGTTTGCCGACTGGGCGACCCACTATGGGTCCGTGGTTCGACAGCTCGCACATGATTGGGAGTGCGGTACGACCACCACCGATGATCTCGCCACGGCGATCGCGGCGTCGGCGAGACGGTCGCCGCGGGAGGTAAGGGCGCACATCGGGTTGCTGTGCAGCCGACTCGCCTTCTACCCCGGCATCAACACGGCCCTCGATCGTCGACGAGCGCGAGGAGCTCGGCAGGCGCTCGTGACCGTCAACCCTGACCTGTTCTCGATCATCGTCGACACGTACGACCTGGGGAGCCGGTTCGACGCCATCGTCACGTCCTGGGAGATCGGCACGACCGACAAGGTCGCGATCTGCCAAGCCGCCTGTGCCGAGCTCGGCTGCTCGCCCCAGGACTCCGCGCTGATCGACAACATCGCAGCCAACGTGGAGGGCTGGACCCGAGCGGGCGGTACGGGCTACGTGTTCAGCTCCGACGAGCAATTCGTCCATGACGTGGACGCGGGACTCGTCCCTGGCTTCGATGCGGCGGATGTTGCTCGTCAGTGACTGTGGCGCACCGGCTCGACTGCTCCGTCGACCGGTCGAGGGGGCGGTCGCCTACCGTCTTCACGATGAGGCGTGGAGCATGATCCGGGAGGTCCTGCCGGGCGAAGGTGCGCTCGTCGCGGAGGTGCTGCATGAGCTGCGACCGCATCGTCGAGCCGATGAGATCCCTGCGCTCGTCGATGCCCAGCGTGCCGAGGGCTACCGAGTCGTCGGGTCATTTGTAGACGACTCGGTCGTGGCGGCGGCGGGCTTCCGGCTGTCGACCAACCTCGCGCTCGGTCGAGCCATCTATATCGACGACCTGGTGACGCTGCCGCGAGCTCGCGGTGCAGGCCACGCCCGCGCCCTTCTCGATTGGGTCGCCACCGAGGCGGTCCGCCTCGGCTGCTCTCACGTCCACCTGGACTCAGCGACGCACCGCTATCCGGCCCACCGCCTCTACCTGGGCGCTAGGTACGACATCACGGCCTTTCACTTCGTCAGATCGGTCTGACGACTGTTCGCGGCATCCGGTTGGAAGCCGCCAGGCCGAACCCGCGTCCCCGTGTTCCGAGCCGGCGGTCGCGGGCAGTCGAGCGTCGTGCCTCACGCGCGAGCCGACGAGGTCTCGAGCGAGCGACTCGGGGTCGTTCACGATGTCGAGGTGGTTACCGAGGTCCTCCAGGACCGGCCAGCCGAGTGACCTCGCGATGTCGGCGTCCCGGCGGTAGGGCTCGCTCAGCAGCACGAACGCACCGGGGCCCTCGCACCAGCCGACCGGAAGAGGCATCGCCGTCTCGAAGAACGCAAGGGGCACCACGGGCATCTCGGCCTCGATCTCGGCACGGCGGGCTGCATCGGGAACGAGGTTCTTCATGACCGTCTCGCCCCACCAGGTCGACCACTTCGGCAGCGACCCGTCGGGTGCCAGCGAACGGAGCTGTTCGATGAAGTCGGCGCTGGGCGTTGCCTCACCTCCGCAGGGCGGTACGCCGGCATCGACGAAGACGAGCCTGCGCACCGGTGGGTCGAGACCGGCGGCGATCGACGGCAGCACGAATCCGGCGCCGCTGTGGCCCACCAGAACAGTCGGCCTCTTCGCCCTGAGCTGGAGCGCGGCACGAACCACGGCATGCGGCGCGCCCATGATCGCTGCTCCCCGCAGGTCGGGCACAGACACGTCATGGCCGGACGACCTCAGCGCCTCGGCCACCCATCGCCAGGTCGCCGGGCCAACGAGCGGGCTGTGCACCAGCATGAACCGCACGGCCGCCATCCTGGCGTACCCGAGTGCCGCCCAGCCGGCGTCGTGGGGCACCGTGTTCTTTGCATGTCTATACATCGACAGTCGTTGTAGTAGGGTGTCGATGTATGCGAGCGGATCAGTTGCGCGGTCACGTGGGGATGCTGCTCCTGGCGGCGCTCGCTTCCGGACCTGCGCACGGTTACGCGCTCGAGCCGCGAGCTCCGGCGGCGCAGCGGCGGCCGGCTTGCGATCGTCGAGGGCTCGCTCTACCCGGCATTGCACCGTCTCGAGGCCGCGGGGCTGGTCGCGAGTGCGACCGAGGACATCGAGGGTCGCCGCCGACGCCGCTACGAGCTGACGGCGGACGGGAAGGTGGCCCTGAAGGAGGAGATGCGCTCGTGGGAGATGTTCAAGGCCTGCGTCGACGACGTTCTGCGGGAGATCCCGTGAGCGACGACGGGCAGATCAGCAGCTATCTGCGGCGCGTCCGTTCGGCGCTGCGCCTGCCCAGGGAACAACGCCGTCGCGCCGTCGAGGAGATCAGGAACCACCTCGACGACGGTGCGGCTGCGCACATGCGAGACGGCGCGACGCGAGAGCAGGCGATCGGCCTGGCCATCTCCGAGCTTGGCCGGCCCGACACGGTGGCCGCTGAATTCAATGACAAGGGTGCCCACGGTTCCGACAGCACCGGCGTGCGGCGCTGGCTGCCGCTGCTCCCGCCGCTGCTCCTGTTCGTCGTGAGGGCCGCTCTCCTTGCGTGGAGTGTTGTATGGATTGCCGACGGTTGGTCCGTCGGCGAACGAACCGTCCAGCAGCAGTACCTCCTGGGCGCCGTCGCTACCGGGGCCCTCTCGTATGGGGCGTACTTCTCGATCAAGCGTGCCCACAGTGATCCCGCGTGGCGGTGGGGCGCATGGATGTGCATGAGCGTCGCACTCTGGGTGATCGTGGCTGCGCCGCTTTGAGAGGCTCCACTGTTACGTCGCCTTTGAACGACCTGGGCCTCTGCTCGTTGCCGGGCCGCAGCCACTCAATCTCGCCGCCGAGTCGGCTCATCGCCGTGCGCGACCGTCCCCGACGTGCCAGGACCGCACCCTGTGGGCCCTCCGGCTCGACGGGCTCAGTAGTCGCCCTTGATCACGAAGTACGAGCCACGGATCGTCCCAGCCAGCTTCGACTTCTGTCTCGCGAACTTGAAGGAGCCGAGCTCGTCGGGGACCTCCATCCCTTCAGAGAGCTTGAACCCGACCGCTCGCTTGTCCGGCTCGTCGAGCAGCACGTTGATCGACAGCCCGCTCTCGTAGAACACGTAGGTCCACCGGATGTTCTCGACCTGGAAGGTCGTCGCCTCGAGTGGGGGCGACGCGATGACGATGTCGCGCTCCTCCTTGAGAATGCGGTGCACCCAGTCGATGGTCTTCTTCGCCTTGGCGGCCGGTTCGACCGTGAAGACGTGGTCGTACTTGTTCTTGAAGTAGCGAGCCTCGTTCGCCCGCAGGCCAGCCAGGGCCGCCGCCACCGGCGACGACTCCAGGCCGACGGTGGAGACGTTGACGAAGTCCACTGCGTAGCTCATATCCCGCTCCCGGTACGTCGCCGGCGGTGCCCGTCGACGGACCGCAAACTACCCCGATCGTGCCATGGATCTCTGCGGTGAGAGGGCGCTGCGGCTCCCCGTCGCAGGTGCCGAACCGGCGCTCCTCCATGCCGCTCCTCAGGCGCCCGCACCTGGGAGCAAACGTAATTGAGACGCCACGGATGGCCATGCCGCGTGGCGCTGCTCGCCTGCTACGAGGAGGGCGGGGACGGGTTGCGCACCGACGCACCCGGCAGGACCTGCTGCGCCGGCAGCGTCCAGCCGTCGACGACGAGGAGGTGTGGGTACCCGGGCGCCGGGACGCGAGCGCCGAGCTCGGGCAGGCGTGCGCGGTTCACGTCGCCGGTGGCTGCTCGGACACCACCGTCACACGCGGCCGACGCTCGGGTCCTCGACCGCGGCGGTTCAGGCACCCGCCCGGGTGAAGGTCACATGCGTGACTCCACTGGGTGAGGAGGTGGCCTCGACCTCGTAGTGCTGCTCGAGGCCCTCCATTCCGTCCCAGAGAGGAACGCCTCGACCGAGCAGGATCGGGACCACCACGATGTGCATGTGGTCCACCAGCCCGGCAGCGACGAAGTCGCGGATCATGGTGGGACCCCCGCCGATGCGGACGTCCTGGCCGCCGGCGGCCTCGCGGGCCGTCTCGAGCGCCTCGGCAGGCGAGGCGTCGAGGAAGTGGTACGTCGTGCCGCCTTCCATCTCGATCGACGGGCGCGGGTGATGGGTGAGGATGAAGGTCGGCGTGTGGAACGGCGGGTTGGGGCCCCACGCGCCCTTCCACTCCGGGTCCTCATGCCATCCGGGCGGACCGAACTTCCCGGCACCCATGATCTCGGCGCCGATCCCAGCGTCGTGCAGCCGCAAGAAGGCGTCGTCTACGCCGCCGTTACCGCCGGGCTCGCCGACCCTCTCGCGCCACGCCCGGGTAGCGAACATCCATTCGTGCAGCCTTTCGCCGGCGTGACCGAACGGTGCGTCGTGGCTCTGACCTTCGCCGGTCGCGAAGCCGTCGAGCGAGATGGAGATCTGTTGGACGCGGGCGAGTGACATGGCTGGTGCTCCTTCGGTAGTCGGGGGGTCAACGCTCGTAGGTGGTCGCCGACCCAGGTTCTGCACCCCTGAGTCGGAGCCACCGACGCGTTCTCGACACGCGTGGCGCCATCAGGGCCATGCCGAGGGGATGGACTGGATCAGCGCCGTGGAACGCGAGGGCACGGCGCTCTCCCTCACCGCCCGTCACGACACGACACGACGGCGGAGGTGCCGTCGTGCCCGGGGTGGAACATCGACGAGCTGCTCCGCCACGTCGGGATCGCTCACCACCGGGCCGCGCTATCCTGCGTGAGGGGCGCACCGGCGCATGGCGCACGACACGGTGGTGCACCGGGTCGACGCCGAGCGGGCCACCGGGGCGGTCGGACCGCTCGACCCGACGCCCGTCCTCGGATCTAGAGCAGTGCGGCGTGTCAGCATGTCGTCAAGCATGCGCCGACCGGGGGTGCCTAGTGCACGCCCAGTCGGATCAGTCTGCGAGCACGTCCGGGAAGCCGAACGTGGCGACAAGCGCCGGATCGTGGAACTCGATCACGCGGGAGACACCGGTGGCTGTCGGGGCCAGCACCACGATGCCGTGGGCCTGGAGCGTGTGGTCCGCGTCCCGGTGGTACACGGCGGCGGCGGGCTGGCCGTTGGCTGTGGTGGCGGTCATCTGCCAGTCGCCCGGCGCGCCCAGCACGTAGGTGGCGAGCATGTGGATGCACTTCACCCGGCCCGCCTGCCAGTCGCGGAATGGCGTCGCCTCCAGCGTGGCGTCCGTGCGCAGCACTTGTTCCAGCAGGTCAGCGTCGGAGCGCTGGAAGGCTGCGATGTAGCCGTCGAGCAGCGCACGTGCCCGCTGGTCGGTCGGTTCGAGCAGTTCCTCGGGCTCCGGCTCCAGTTCGTCCAGCCGGGCGCGAGCGCGCTGCAGAGCGCTCTTCACCGCCGCCGTAGTGGTGCCGAGGATCTCCGCAGTTTCGGCCGCCGAGAACGCCAGCACCTCGCGGAGGATGAGGATCGCGCGCTGGCGGGCGGGCAGGTGCTGCAGGCTCGCGATGAGCGCCAGCCGTAGCGACTCGCGTGCGATCACCGCCGCGGCCGGATCGTCGGCGGCCGGGGCGATCCATCGGTCCGGCAAGGGTTCCAGCCACGAGACCTCGCCCGGCGCGGCGTGACTCGGCGGGCGATCGGGCCCGTCGTAAGGACCCGTCAGGCCCGAGGGCAGCACGCGGATCCGGCGCGGCTCCAACGCCGTAAGGCAGACGTTGGTGGCGATCTTGTAGAGCCAGGTCCGGATCGACGCGCGGCCCTGGAAGCCAGCGTAGGAACGCCAGGCCCGAAAGTACGTCTCCTGCACCAGATCCTCGGCGTCATGCGCCGAGCCGACCATGCGGTAGCAGTGCGCCAACAGCTCCCGGCGGAACCGCTCG
>CAWDIO010000016.1:0-98647 GCA_963802385.1 uncultured Acidimicrobiales bacterium
CGGCGGCACCACCACGCTGCTCACATTCAGTACCTCGACGAAGCCGACCGTCTGGCCGACGAGATCGCCGTCATCGACCGCGGCGTCGTCATTGCCCGCGGCACCTCGGACGAGCTGAAGCGCCAGGTCGGCGGCGACCAGATCGAGATCCTGCTGGAGGATGTGGCAGACGGGCTCGGGTCATCGAGCTGATCGCCTGCCACAGCTGCGATGACCCGCACGTCGACGGCGAGCAGCGCCGGGTGCTCCTGCCGGTGCCCGATCTCAGCGGCATGGTCCCCCAGGTGGTGCGTGACTCGACCATGCGGGTATCTGGTGCGTGATGTCGCCGGACGGCGTTCCACGCTCGATGATGTCTTCTTTTCGTTGACCGGCCACACGGCCGAGGAAGTGGCCGAGGACGGCGAAGGCGGCGAGGCCGATACACAAGACCGGGACGGCGGGCGCGAGGACACCGAACCATCCGGCGCGGTCGACCAAGGGGCCGAGGTCTGATGGCTTATACGGTCGACCAGGTCCTCATCACTCCGGCGGCGGAGCACGATGTGCCGTCCGGCCCGGCTTGGCTTCTGCGCGACAGCTGGACCGAGGCGGTTCGCCACCTACGCGTCTGCCGCGGAACCGCGGAGCTGCTGGTGTTCGCCACCGTGCAGCCGGTGATGTTCATCTTGCTCTTCGTATACGTGTTCGGCGGGTCGATCACCGTGCCGGGCTACTCGGACTACACGCAGTATCTGATCCCCGGCATCTTCGCCCAGACGGTGCTGTTCGGCTCTTCGTTCACCGGCGTCGGCTTGGCCGAGGACCTGAGCAAGGGGATCATCGACCGGCTGCGATCGCTGCCCATGTACCAGTCGGGGGTGCTCATCGGGCGCACGATGTCGGACGTGGCGCGCAACCTGTTGACCTTCGTGGTCATGCTGCTGGTGGCGTTCGTGGTCGGGTTCCGCATCGAGGGAACCGTGGTCGAGGCGGTGGCAGCCACGCTGCTGCTGCTCTTCTTCTCCTACGCCTTCAGTTGGGTGCAGGCCTGGGTGGCCTATCGGTGGGCTCGGTCGAGGCAGCCAACTCGGCCGGGTTCTTGTGGATGTTTCCGCTCACCTTTGTGTCGTCGGCCTTTGTCGATCCGCAGAGCATGCCGTCCTGGCTGGAGCCCATCGCCGAGGCCAACCCGTTCACCAAGGTCACCGACGCCACCCGAGCCCTCTACAACGGGCGTTCCGCCGGCAACGACGCCTGGATCGCGGCGCTCGCCTGGGCCGTCGGGATCATCGTCGTCTTCGCCTGGCTGTCGGCTCGGAAGTTCGCCCGCTCAGCCAGCCGTTGATCGGGATCATGTCGGCTCCGTCGCTGATCGGCGGAGGGCCCAGCACTGTCACACAGCGGACGTGATTGTACGGCAGCGCTCGCTGCCGACGCTGTGACCCGCATCGGTACCGACAGCTACTGGCTACGCGTCCCGGTCGGCAAGCTCCGCATCGACCGTGTGATCCCTCCACCCCGAAGGCGTCGACCTGTTCGCCGAATGGACCGCCACCAACGCCGACCACATTCGCGCCACCCGCCGGCTCATCGCCGATCACCACGTGCCATCCTGCGTGGCAAGACGAAGCCAGCGCGCGCGCGCGCCTCGATTCAGACTCTGGTCGCCACCCGGGCCATGCTGGATGGCAGCTTGCCGTGTCGACAACACCCCCATCCGGCCCATCGGCCGGGGCCGATCGACGTTCCTTGTCTGGGCGGTCGGCGACCTGCTCTGGCGGCTGTTCCGACTCAGCACCGACCCGTCCCCGACCGATACCCGCACGACCAGGCAGCCCCGCTCCGTGGTGCCGAGATGATCGCAGCACAGAGCGGCCTCGGAGTGGCCCGTGAGTGAGCGACAGATTCCTCGGAGGGTCGCGCTGTACGAGCCGGACGCTGCGGTCGCCTTCCCCGGGAACATGGCACAAGGAGCGAGGAATCCTCGGCGCAGCGCCCGCCGACCGGGACGTAGTTGTCCGCGCCCGGCAAGCCAGGCACCGTCGAGAAGCCACGCCGCATCAGCCGACATGATCCGCCGGGAGGGCACTAACTCCAGCCCCCAGCACTACGAACACCTGAGCGTATGACCCCCAACGACCGCGAAGCCCTCGCCATCGACAACCTCGTGTCGAGCCTCGACGCGCCTCCTCTGGTGCTACGAGAACGCCGTCCCGCGGCTCGACGATCGTATTCGTGAGCTGTCAGCGGAACCCGGAAGCTGAGGCCGGTGGTCGTGTACCTCTAGCTGATGACGAGGACCGAGCGGGTCGAGCCGTAGTCGTCCGGCTCGGCCGGGGCATCGGGCTCGTCGAGCCACCGGCCACCATCGGCCAGGTACCGGAAGGCGTGCGGTCCGGGCGTCAGGCCGGCCGACACCGACCGGGTCGTGTGCTCCGCCACCCGCCCACAGCGCGGATCGTTGGATGAAAGCTGAGGCGGCCTCGGGCGGCGAGGCGTTGGTAGTCGTCAACTTTCGCCGAGGGCACGGCGGCCTCGGCGTTGGCCAGCTGGATGGCCTCGCCGGCCACCGGCGGCCGGATCGTGGACCCCGGGCCGGGCTCGAGCCGGGCCCACTCCAGCGATAGCCGGTGGTGGACCAGGCCCAGCTCGGCCAGCAGGGCGAAGTCCTCGTCGTAACGCCGGCGAAGCCGTTGCCGTCGTCGGACCGGGCGCACGGCGGCCCGCCCCCAGTCCCGACCAGTCCGATGCCGGCGCGGCCCCCTCGCACTGCGTGGAGGAGGCGCCGGTCCCCCAGATGAACCCGTCCGGCCAGCGCATCCGCCGACGATGGCGCAGAACACGGCCCGGGCCTAGCGTTACCGGTGATGTCCGAGGAGCGCTTCGTCGAGTCGGTGCAGGCCGCCCTCGACGCGCACGGCATCCAGGACACCATCCTGGTCGCGGGCCAGTTCATGCCCCGGGCGAGTCCGGGTCGATGTTCGCGGGCGGCATGGTGGGGCGGACGCCGGCGGCGCCGCGGGCGAGCTGGCGTCCGGGATCGGGTGGGGCCTTGGCGCGGCCGCCGGCCGCCGCGCCAACGAGGCGGCGAGCGGCCTGCCCGCCCACCTGCTGGTCGGCGTGTCCGGGACGGCGGTCTACGGCGCGGCGGAGCCGCGGCACCACCAGCCCGGCCAGGTCCTGTTCGCTGTGCCCCGGGCGGGCCTCACGGCGAAGGTCCATCAGCGGGTCAACGTGCGGGTGCTCGAGCTGATCGACGAGGCGACGAACACGCATCGAGCTGGAGGGCAGCGGATCCCGCTCACGCACGCCAAGGACGTGATGCACGTCCTGTCGGAGGACAACCCCACCTGACCGGTGTCGACGACAACACGGGCGCCGGCGGTGCCAACGTGTGGGAGCACACAAGCTTCCTCCAGTTCTGGCCCGATGGCGCGTTCACGCCGCTGCTCGGCGGTGCCGAGCTGCGTACGCGCTGCGGCGCTCGTTGCGTGTCATCGATAGGGCCACGGAGCTTCTCTCGCAACACACGCCCCGGGCACTCGCCGTGGAGCTTCAGTCCTCCGACGCCGCAGGTCTGACCCTCAGCCTGACCACACGGGCGCTCACCAGCGTTGACGTCTACCTCAACGGCCGCCCGGCCGCCACGACCGCGGTGAGCGATGGCACTTCCAGAGTCGCCGTTCCCGTCCCACCAACCCACATCCCGACTCCGGCGTAACGCTGCGGCTCGAAGGCTTCGACGGCAACACCCTCGCCGCCGCCAGGACTCTCAGGTTCTCAAGCGAGCGACCGACGGTGGGTCAGTGAGGCGAACAGTCCGACCGAACCGACTGGCCGAGAGGCGCCACCACTCCGTCCAGGTCAGAACCTGAAGCGAGTTAGGCCGCCGGCTCCGTGCCCAACGTGACCGTCGCCGAGCCTGGCTCCACGCGATACACGTGCCACGGCGGCGGCCCTTGCGACGGTGCGTTGAACGGCGCGGTGATGCCGGAACCGCTCTCGTCGGGCTCCGCGGGCCAACCGTTGTCCGCCCACGCCTTCGCAATACGCGCCAGCAAGCCCGGATCGGTCACCCGTGCGGCGTCACCCTCGATGACGACGTCCGCGTCGCGGATCGACACGGCGATCGAGCAGCAGCGGATCGCGCGCGACGTTGCGGCCCTTCCGGGTGCCCGAGCCCGTTGGAACCAGAACGTCGCCATCGAGCCAGAGGGCGCCTACCGCAGTCACATGAGGGCTGCCGTCCTTGTTCACGGTCGTGAGCCAGGTCGTACGAGAGTTGTGCGCGTCTGGAGCCGGCGCCGATCCCGCTGTCGAGCTTCTCGGCGACGGCGGCCCAGTCCACTGGCGGAAGCCCGTCCCCTGCACCCAGGTTGATGATCTCCATCGCACCTTCCCTCGTCGTAGACGGGTGATACGTACGCAACGGCCGTGTCGTAGGTCAGAACATCGATACCCCCCCGACCCCATCGACAGCCCCTACCCGGTGGTGCTGACCGGCTCGGTGGCCGGGTTGAGCTGACGGTAGTACGCAGCTTCGTGGGCGGCCGGGGTGGTGTAGCCGGGCGCGGCAGTGATGGTGCCCGCTTGTCGGCGATGAGCGTGAGGTCAGGTGACGAGAGCGCGCGGCGGTGTGCCCGCTGACGGCGGACTGACGGGGCCGCGGGACGGTGGGTGCGTGACACGCCGCCTCGCCTCGCTCACCGCCCTGCTCGCCGGCTGCGTCCTGGTGTCGGGGGCGATATCGACCCCGACCTGGCCGCCGGGGTGCTGACCCCGGACACCGACCATCCCGACGACCGCTACGACCTCGACGTCCAGGACGACGGCGGCCGGCTGGTCGCCAGCGCGCCCACCACCAACACCGGCGGCAACACATGCTGGGCGTTCTGGCGCAGGGCCGACGCCCCCCGCCTCGACCAGCAGGTGTGCGTCACCTGGGTCGACGGCGACATCACCACCATCCAGCAGCAGGGCGTGGCTCTGCGCATCCGGAACGAGGGCGGGCGCACCCGGGCCATCACTGTGACCCGCCACATCTTCGGCGGGTTCCACGGGCAGTTCAACGTCCACGTGATGGACTCGGCGCCCGAAGGCGGCGGGGGAGCGACGTTCAGGTTCATCGGCGGCGTCATCATCACGTCCCTGGCCGACGAGCAGACGCCGTACCCGTGGCGGGTCTGCGCCGCGCGATCGGCGACACGGTCGACTTCCTGGTGTGGCCCACGAGCCAACCCCAGCCCGCTTGGGGCACTCCCGGCGCGGGCGGCTCGGCGACCCTGCCGGCCGGCTGGGACGCCCCGGGGATCCCGGGCTTCTACATCGGCCACCTCCCGGCCGGCGACTCGGTGGGTTACACGGACATCGCCATCACCGACCCATGAACCGGGGCGGTCGGGCTGATGTGCTCGCTTGGGTAGACCGAATCTGCGACGAGGCGGGGGATCCGCCGGCGGCCGGCAAAGTACGAGCCCCGCTGCTCGCCGACTCTGGCTGGATCCGCCCGGGCTCGACGAGGCCCGCCGCTAGCAGACGGGGGTCTTTGCGGGCGTTCAGCTGAGGTCATCGAACAGCAGCGTGAATCCCGGGCGATCACCAACGCGACGGCCACACGCCGGCGGCGACGATTACGACGCCGGGCCAGTCGACGGCACCGGTGGCGGTGATGCGCAGATGGCCGTCGAGGTTCTCTCCGAGGGCGAGGACGAACTGTTCCTCCAAGTCCCGCCCATCCTGGAACCGAGGTCCGAGGACACGATGCGGGGAAGCACTTGGCCGCTGCCAACCATGCCTGCCAGGCGTTGCGTGTACTTGGGGTCTGTGTCCCCCTCCGACACGTGAGAGTTCGTATGCCGCTCTGCTTCACGATCATCGTCGTCACCAGTGTCGTCTCCGCGGCATTGCCCGTGACGCGTACGGTGGTCCCGTGGGGTTGTCGGGAGGGAACTGGGGTATCCGCAACAGCCCGGCGCTCTCGTGCGTGTAGGACGCGATGAACGCCATGCCGAAGGCTCAGCCCGTGGACCTCCCGGCGCCAGCCGCCTGGGACAGCGACCTCGTTGAGGTCTACCGCCTGCACTACGGCAGGCTGGTGCGCCTCGCGTACCTGCTGACCGGCCACAACGCGGTGGCCGAGGAGATCGTGCAGGACAGCTTCGTGGCCACGCACCGCCTCGACGGGGGGCTTCGTGACCCGTACACATACGTGCGGCGCGCGGTGGTCAACCGGTGCCGGTCCTGGGGGCGCAGGTACACCCTGGAGCGCGGTACCGGCCGCGCCCGCCGGATCCCGCGGAGCTGGCGGTCGACGAGATGTGGGACAGCCTCGCCACGCTGACCGACCGACAGCGCACAGCCATCGTCCTGCGGTTCTACGAGGACATGCCGGACGACCGCATCGCCGAGGTCCTGGGCTGCCGGCAGGCGACCGTGCGCAGTGCGATCTACCGGGGACTCCAGTCGTTGCGACGGGTGATTCCCCTGTGAGCCGGCCGTCGGTCCGTCGCCCCGCTTACCGTGCAACGCCTCGCTGCCAGGAGAGCCCTCCGATGACCCTGCTCCACGATTACCGACGACCCGACGCCGAGGCCGCCGTGCGCACGATGCTGCACCGCCTGGCTGCGGGACGCGACCACCCGCCCGCCCGCGTGGGAGGACCTCATCGAGCGGGAGGAGGCCGAGTCGTGCCCCTCGGCCTGTCCGGGCCGATCACCGGGCCCGAGATCCACCGCCGTCGCTTCGACCGCCGTCCCCGGATGAGGGGGGGGCCGCCGCCGTGCTGGTGTTCGCCGCAGCCGGTGCCCTGGTCGCCAACCGTGCCGGCTCCGGTCCCACCCAGCGTCCGTCCGCCGAGACCATCAGCGCGATCTCCCCGGGCGAGCCGTCCTTCGACGCCGCCGCGGCGCCGGCCGTCTGGGCCACGGGCCAGGCCGACCCGCGGCGGCCACTCTGGCCTACCTCGCCGCCATGGGCGTTCCGACGGGCGCCACGCCCCCCACCGTCGCGCTGCAGGGCATCACTGGCACGAGCGCCGTCGTCGACTGGTCGCTTGCGGCGGACGAGTCCCACGGCACCGTGTATCTGCGGTCGTCGTCGGACGCGGGAACGCCTCGCACGTGGACGGTCGTCGGGTCCGCCGCCGCCGACATCGCACTCGGCGAGGTGCGCTACGACGGATCCCGGCTGTCGTTCACGGTCACGCGGACGGCGGCGGGGCCCCAACAGGTGGCGGTCGGCGCCTGGATCGACGGGCAACCCGTGGCGCTGGGAGGCGAGCCGGTCGCCTGGGCCGGCTCCGGTGACGTCTCGCTCGGTGAGCTCGTCGACCTCGGGACGGGCCGTGGCGCCGTCAGCACCCTCGGGTTGCCCGCCGATGCCGACGACATCGTCACCCTACGGGTAGTCCGCGTGGTCGACGGCACGGTCCGGTCCCTGACGCAAATGGCCGTGGCTCTGCCGGACGCCGCCCCCGCCCCGACGGCGGCCGGCGCCCCAGCCCTCGGCGGGGGCGGACAGGCGGACGCGGGCGTCGACGCCAGCTCGGGCACGGCGGGGGCCGAGGGCGAGACCGGCGGGTCGGGTGGCATAGATGTGGCGCCCCTCGACACGGTGCCCACACCTCCGGAACTCCCCCCGCTGCCGGTGCCGCTGCCGACTCTCCTCGTCCCCGGGGCCCCGGCACCGACCCTCCCGACACCACCCCCCGCTCCAGGCCTGGGGTAGGCCTCCGGCACACCGCCGTGCAGGCTCTGCGTCCTCGCCGATACCTTCACCACCCCCGACGACGGACACAGGCAACCCCATGTGGTAGCTCCGGTCAGCGAGGAACTCCCGGCGAAAACCCAGCACCGCCGGTGGACCACCTCGCAGGCCGGGGCTACCGCCCCAGTCAGGACTTCGGGGGAAGGAGGAGTGCGGTGCTGAGACCGTGGGCCAACTGTTGGTCCCCAGCCTGAACCTCGATGGCAACGGTGGCCGTTCCATGCTGGACGGACAGCACGGTTCCGGAGGTCTCCAGGACACGGGTCGCGGGTGCCGTACTCGAACCGCAAGGACAGATCCGCGTTCGGACCGAGGACCTCATGTGGAAGGCCGGACCAGTAGACCGCCATCCCGACCAGCGGGTCAGCCGCGAGGCAGGCAACCTCTGGTCCAGTCGACCCGAGGTCGTCCCACGGCACCGTGATCGTCCCGACCGGTGACTTGGTCCCGCCGATGTTCGGCCTCACGTTCTCCCCCCACGCGCGAAGGGCGAGGCCGTCCTCCTCGCGGATCATCCGGAGCGAGTCGTGGATCGGTGTCCTGATCGGCAGCGGATTCGGTGTCGTACGAATTTCGAACGGCGTCGCGGTCGTGTTGTGAAGATCGCCGGCGACGCGTCCGGCGCCACCATGGTCGCCAAGGCCGTCGCCGCGAGCTTGCGCCGCGAGTCGAACAGGTCTACCTGCACGGTCGCGACGGTGCGGCCGGCGTGTCGCACCCCCGCCTCCGCGTCGAGCTCCGCCCGCGAGGCAGGGCCCGAACGAGCTGAAGATGCAACGAACGCGGAGAACGATCTGGCACGGCACATCGTGCGACCGAGAGCATCGCCCGCAGCGACCGCTCCGCCGTACACCGCGCCCCAGTTGCTCTCAAGGTGCTCTCCGAACTCGAAACACCAGTCCTCTCCACCGGAGGTCGGGCCTCCGAGGCACTCACGCACCGACTCGAGGACCTCACGGGTGACGTCCTGCTGAGTGCTCGACATCGTGGCACCTCCGCCGCTCGCGCAGAGTCTGCCCGACCACGCAGGCGAGGGTCGGTCGCCGGCCCCGTCTGGACCGACGACCGGCCGTCACAGGGCGGCGGCGAAGGCTTCGGCCACCTGTGCCTGACTGGCGGTGTCGGGCTCGGCCTCGACGCCGAGGGCGTGGAGATCGACCAGCTCGGCGTCCTCGGCCCCGGCCACGTGGGCGATGGCGTCGTTGTAGGAGGCCACCGTCGCGGCGGGCACGCCGGCGACGTCCGGGGCATTGGCCACGAGGACCCGGGCGTCGCCTCCCCGCCGCAGGGCGTGGACCAGCGCGGCGAGCCCGGCCTCGTAGTCGGCCACCGGCGTGCCCGCCTCCAGGTCGTCACGGCTGAGCCACACGGTGACCAAGCTCGGCTCCACCTCGTCCGCCAGTGCGAGCTGCTCGTCGAGCGCGTCCGGCCACGGTGGCGCCCTCCTGGGCCGCGTTCACGAAGACCGTGTCGCGGGCAGCGCGGTCCGGAACAGCACCTTGGGCCACTCGTCCACCAGCGGGCGCTCGGTACCGATCCCCAGCGTGGCGTCGGCGCCCACCGCCAGGTACACCTCGACGGGGCCCTCGGGCGCCGCGGCCGGCGCCTCGGCCCCACCGCCCCCCGAGCACGCCCCCGACGCCAGCACCAGCCCGACAAGCGCACCGGCCACTGTCCCTCTCGGCCGCCTCACGCCTCGACCGCCTCGCGGGCCGGGAGGCGGGCGGCGCGCCGGGCGGGGACCGCGCCGGCGGCCACGGCCAGCAGGCCGGCGCCGACCACGCCCGCGACCGCGATGGCCACGGGGAGCTCGGGGCGCACGCCGACCAGACCCTGGCTGCGCAGGTAGCCGTTGACCACCACCCCCACCAGCGAGGCCAGGCCGAGGCCCAGGAGCGTGCCCAGCAGGCCGCCCAGCACGCCGAGACGCCCGCCTCCACCAGGAACAGGCGCAGGACGTCGCGGTCGCGGGCGCCGATGGCCTTGAGCACGCCGATCTCGCGGCGGCGCTCCCGCACTGCGGCCAGTAGGGCGTTGGTGATGCCGAGCGTGGCGATGGCCAGGGCGATGAGCCCATGCCCGCGAGCACGATCTCGACCACCCGCAGGTAGCGCTGCACGCTGGCGATGAGGTTCTCGGGCGCGCTGGTGGAGTAGCCGATGTCCTGGATGCCGTTGCGGGTCGCGGCCACCCGATCCAGGCCCCGGGCCACCACGAAGGCGCCGCTGTAGGGCGAGGAGGGGATGTCGAGCCGGTTGTCGGGTTCGCCGGCCAGCGACCACGCCCGGGCCGGGCCCACCGCCTCGACGGGCGCCAGCAGGGCGCCGGACGTGGCCTGCTGGGCCACCACGCCCACGATCTCCATGCGGGTCCAGCGACTGCGGATGGCGTCGCCGAACGACCGGGGCGCGCCCCACCTCCAGCTCGACGCCCACCATGCGGGCGGCGTCGGAGCGCTCCAGCCCGAAGCGGGCGAGCCATCGTCGGGGTCACCGCCACCTCGGTGGACGATCCCGCGGCCGGCAGGCGGCCGGCCAGCACGGAGATCGGCAGGTCGTCGGCGCGGCGCACGTCGGCGCCCACCATGGTCTCGGACAGCACTCCCTGGGGCCGCGGCGCCGGTGGTAGCGGGGCTCGGTGGTGACCGTGGTGCCGTCGTCCAGCTCCAAGGCATCGGGCACGGCCACGGCCACCCGGGTGCTGACCAGCGGGACCACCGGCGCACGTCCGGGAGGGCGGCGATCTCGGCCAGGGCGGCGTCGTCGAGGTCGCGGGGCTCGCCCGGGGCGGCGTCGTCCTGGTCGACCTGGGTGGGGTCGGGGGCGGCGGGGGCCACCTCGATCCCCGCGAGCGGCCCGCCGTCGGCCAGCTGGTCCAACACCCGGACCTGGGCCGTGCGGGAGATGGTGAGCAGGGCCGAGAACAACGCCGCGGCCAGCGCCACCGCCAGCACGGTCAGCGCGCGCGCGGCCCGGTCGCCGGGCCACGCCCGCGCCGCGGGCACGACGACGTCGCGCCAGCTCGCCGCCGGTGCCCCGCGTCGAGCATGACCCGGACGGGCGCCCGGGCGGCCAGCGCCCGGTTGTGGGTCACGACCAGCAGCGTGCAGCCGTGCTCCCGCCGGAGCTGCTCCAGCAGGTCGATCACGGTGGCGGCGGAGCCTTCGTCCAGATTTCCCGTCGGCTCATCGGCCAGCAGCAGTCGCGGCCGGTTGGCCAGCGCCCGGGCGATCGCCACCCGCTGGCGCTCGCCCCCCGAGAGCTGCAGCGGCTGGTGGCGGGCCCGGTCGGCCAGGCCGACCGCGTCCAGCAGCTCCGTGGCCCGGCGGCGCCGGACGCTCGGTGCCGTGCCGGCGAGGACGGCGGCCAGCTCGACGTTCTCAGGGCGGTCAGCGCGTCCAGCAGCCCGAAGTGCTGGAACACGAAGCCGACCGTGGCCCGCCGGTAGGCCGCCAGCTCGTCCCCGCCCAGCCCGGCCAGATCGACGTCGCCGACGCTGGCCGACCCCTCCTGAAGCGGCTCCAGCCCGCCGACGACGGACAGCAGCGTGGACTTCCCCGCCCCGGACGGGCCGGTCACGGTCACGTAGCCGCCGGCGGGCACGTCCAGATCCACGTTCTCCAGCACGGCGAGCGTGCCCTCCGGCGCGCGGGTACCGGTGGTCAGGCCCCGGACCGAGATGGCGACACCCCCCTCCACACCGACCATGGTGGAGCGTGTCGCCCGGCCGCGTCTTCATCGCGCCGGCCAGTTCATCGAATGACAAGCTGTCAGCTGCCACCTGCGGCTCGCTCGCCGTAGTTCGCAGGCCGCAGTTCGACCTAGGAGCCCGGAACCAGCACTCTCAGGGTCGCGGCGTCCAGGCCGACTGCGACGACGGCGACCCGTCCGCCGGCCACGGCGGCCTGCAGCGGTTGCTGGTCGCCGAAGTCGACGCCCGCGAGCCGGGAGCAGGCGGCAGATCCACAACCGTGGGCATCGAACACCAGACGTGACGACCATGCGTCGGACAGGGAAGCAACGTTGCTCGGCGTGATCGCGACCTCTTCGGGGTTGAAGCGGCTGGCGTCCGGCAGACGGCCGGCCTGGTCCCACACATCGCACGCCGACAGCGACAGCACCAGGGCGGCGACGAGCGTCAACACGCGACAGCGCCGCCCGGGGGTGCTGCGGACACGTCTGCGAGTCGTCGGGGTCCGGGACAGGTGCTCGACCATTGCTCCTCCTACGGGTTGCCAGTGCCCGTTCGATTGCTGAGCGGCCGATCTCGTTCCATTCTTCGGCAATCGATGCGCCCGATCCGACCCTTGTGTGCGCCCGCGTCAGCCCCTGAGTGTGGCCAGGGCCTCGCCGAGCGCTCGGATCGCGGGTTCGGTGATCGGGCTCACGACCAGGATCGCTTCGTCGACGCCGGCAGCAGCAAGGTCGGCGAGTCCCTTGGCGATCGACGCGGGTGACCCGGCGAGCGGGAGCAAGTCATCCGTGTGAGGTCGATCTCGCCCGCCGCGCTCGAGGGTGACGAACACCGTGGCGCTGCGCATGACGTCAGACGGTTCTCGACCGGCTTCCCGGATCAGCCGACTGACGCGCGCGTTCTCCTTGGCGAACCCTTCCGGCGTGTTCCCGTACCAGTCGTACCAGATGTTCCACGCATCGGCATGCGCCAGAGCGATGCGCAAGACACGCTCACCGGTCGAACCGATCATCAGGGGAGGACGTGCCACCGGCGCGGGTAGCAGCACCGCGTCGTGCACGCTATGGAACCGTCCCTCGAACGTCACCCGCTCTCCCGCGAGCAGGCGTCGGATGATCTCGAAGGCCTCCCCGAAGCGCGAGGCGCGGTGATCGAAGGGGATGCCGAAGGCGCGGAACTCGGTCTCGTTCCACCCCGCGCCCAGTCCGAGCACGAATCGCCCACCGCTGACCTCCTGGACCGCCGCTGCCTTCCTCGCGAGCAGACCTGGCGGCGCAAACGCCGTACATGCCACCAGCGGGCCGAGGCGAACGCGCTCTGTACATGCCGCCAGAGCAGCCAGGAGAGTCCAGGCGTCCCAGGGCCCGCGTTCTTCGCGACCATCGCCCCGGTAGAGGGCGTGATCGCCGACCCAGATCGAGTCGAAGCCCACGTCCTCTGCAGCACGAGCGATGAGCAGGTACTCCGGCCACGACACGTGACGCTCGACCTCGGGAAGCTGCACGCCGACGCGCAGGCGTCCTGCCATCCCCAAATGCTAGATCCAACCCGCATGGGGAGTTGACAGTGTCTACATTTGGGTAGACACTGTCTACATGGAGCTGTCCGACGCGTCCCGCATCCTTGCCGGGATCCTCTGCCTCAGCCTCGTGACCGTGGAGTCCGGTGGCGCCCTCATGTTCCGCATCGTGACCGGCCGCCAGCCGGCGACGCCCATCCAGCAGTCGTTCTTCCGGGCGGGCCACGCCCACGCCGGGGTCTACCTGATCCTCGGCCTGGTCGCCCAGGTGCTGGTAGACGCCACCACGCTCACCGGCGTGGCCGAGTGGGTCGCCCGGGCGGGCGTCCCGATCGCCGCCCTGCTGCTGCCGGGCGGCTTCTTCCTGTCGGTCGCCCGGCCCGGCGCCACCGAGCCCAACCGGCTCGCCGTGCTGATCCCCGCCGGCGCCGTCGTGCTGGGCATCGGCCTGGCCACGCTCGGCATCGGGCTGCTGGTCGCGGGATGACCGAGCCCCGGCCCCGGGATCGGCTGCTCCAATCCGCGCACGAGGTGCTGGCCGACGAGGGGCTGGAGGGCCTGACGCTGCGAGCCATCGCCCGGCGCGCCGGCGTGTCCCACGGCGCGCCGTTGCGCCACTTCCCGACCCTGGCGTCGCTGCTGGCGGCGCTGGCCACCGAGGGGTTCGACCGGCTCGTCGACGCCGTGGACTCCGACCTGGCCGCCGCCGAGAAGGCCGCCGCCGAGGCCGGCGCCACGCCGCCCGGAGCGCGGCGGCGTCTCGGCGTCGCCGGCCGGGCGTACCTCCGCTTCGCCCTCGCCGACCCCGGCGTGTTCTCGGTCACGTTCCGGCCCGAGCGGGTCGACGTCACCGACCCGGACTACCAGGCCGCCGGGTTCCGGTCGTTCCAGCAGCTCGTCGAGCTGGTCGAGGCCGCCCAGGCCGACGGCTGGCAGCCGGGCGTCCCGGCCCGGGACCTCGCGGCGGTGCTGTGGGCCAACGTCCACGGGCTCGCCACGCTCGCCCTCCACGGCGGGCTCGGCGCGGTGGCCGGCCCCGAACCTCTCGACCGGCTGGGCGCCCTGTCCAGCGTCCTCGTATTCGGAACCGAAGGAGACCCCCGATGACCACCACCCTCTCGTTCCTCGACGCCAACTTCGCCCCGGTGACCGAGGAGGTCACGACCGGCGAGCTGCCCGTGTCCGGACGCCTGCCCGAGGAGCTGGCCGGGCGCCTCGTGCGCATCGGCCCCAACCCCAAGGCGGTCCCCGACCCCGCCGCGTACCACTGGTTCACCGGCGACGGCATGGTCCACGGCGTGCGGCTCGAGGGCGGCCGCGCCACCTGGTACCGCAACCGCTGGGTCGGCGGCGGCGAGGTCGTCAACACCCACGTGATCGGCGTCGACGGCCGGACGTTCGCCCTGGTCGAGGCCGGCAACTCCCCGGTCGAGCTGACCGAGGAGCTGGAGACGGTGGGCCGCTGCGACTTCGGTGGGACGCTGGACGGGTCGTTCACCGCCCACACCCACCGTGACCCCGCGACCGGGGACCTGCATGGCGTGACCTACCACTGGTCGTGGGACCACATCCGCCACGTCGTGGTCGGTCCGGACGCCCGGGTGCGCCGGGAGGAGCGGGTGCCGGTGCCCGACGCCCCGATGGTCCACGACTGCGCCATCACGGAGCGCTTCGTCGTGCTGTTCGACCTACCCGTCACGTTCAACATGGAGGCAGCGGCGGGCGGCGCATCGCTGCCCTACCGGTGGAACCCCGAGCACCCGCCCCGGGTCGGCCTGCTCCCCCTGTCCGGCCCGGCGGCGGACGTGCGGTGGTTCGAGGCGCCGTCGTGCTTCGTGTTCCACACGCTCAACGCCTACGACGCCGGCGACACGGTCGTGATCGACCTCGTGCGCCATCCCCGCATGTTCGCCACGCTCTACAACGGCCCTTACGAGGGCCTGCCCTGCCTGGAGCGCTGGACGCTCGACCTGGACCGGGGCACCCTCGCCACCGAGACGCTCGACGACGCCGGGCAGGAGTTCCCCCGCATCGACGAGCGCCTGACGGGCCGGGCCCACCGCTACGGCTACGCGACGGCGTTCGGGAAGGGCATCGAGCACGGCCCCGCCATCAAGCACGACCTCGCCCGCGGCACCCGGGAGGTTCACGACCACGGCGCGGGGCGCATGGGGCTGGAGCCGGTGTTCGTGTCCCGCTCCGGTGGCACCGCCGAGGACGACGGCTGGGTGCTCGCCTACGTCTACGACGCGGCGGAGGACCGCAGCGACGTGGTCGTCCTCGACGCCCAGGATTTCAGCGCCCCGCCGGTGGCCACCGTCCATCTGCCGGTGCGGGTGCCGTTCGGGTTCCACGGGAGCTGGCTGCCCGACGCGTGACGGATGGCCGGGCGCCGGCGTCTCAGGTGATCAGCACTGGAGGTAGCCGCGACGCTCGGGCATCGACGAGAAGTCGGCGGCGGTCATGTTCGGCCGCTCCTCGTTGAGGACCCGGTCGATGCGCTCCGCATAGAAGGCGAGGACGTCACGGACGTGGGCGGCGTCTTGACATAGTTTCCATTCTCGGTAAATATTGCCCGTATGGACGAGCAGGTGTTCACTTCCGCAGTGTTCTATCGGGATCCGAAGGCGGCGTTGGCATGGTTGGAGCGAGCCTTCGGGTTCGAGGTCACCATGGCCATCGACGGGCCGCCGGAGGCACCGGAGATGTGCCACTACGAGATGAGCTGCGCCGGACGAGGGCGGATCATGGTCGGTGCCGAGTGGGCGGAGTGGGTCCGCAGTCCCGCCAGCGAGGGCGGCGCGAACACCCAGTCGGTGCACGTGCATGTCTCGGGCGATCTCGACGAGCACTGCGAGCGGGCGCGGGCCGCCGGTGCGGTGATCGCAGCCGACCCGGAGGACCAGTTCTACGGCGATCGGACCTACCGCGCCCTCGATCCCGAGGGGCACTGCTGGACGTTCTCGAGCCACGTGCGCGACGTCACCCGCGCCGAGGCCGAGGCCGCCATCGGACAGCCGATCATGGCCACCGCCTGGCAGTGAGCGAACCGGCGGCCGCCGGGCTGGACGACACGCTGGCCGCGTTGGCGGATCCCGTCCGGCGCCGAGCGGTCGAGCTGCTGGCAGAGCGACCGAGACGGGCGGGGGAGCTCGCCCGTGAGCTTCGCACCACGCCGTCGACGATGAGCAAGCACCTCCGCGTGCTGCGCCAACACGGCCTGGTCACGGAGACCCACCCCGACTTCGACGCCCGCGTCCGGATCTACACACTTCGTTCGGCGCCGATGACCGAGCTGCGGAGCTGGCTCGACGACGCCGAGCGGGGCTGGGCCGAGCAGCTGACCGCCTTCGCCGCCCATCTCGAACGCGAGCCGTGACCGAGGCATCGCGCGTCCTCGTGGCGCTGCGAGTGCCCGTGCCTGCGGCGCGGGCGTTCGCGGCGTTCACCGAACAGATCGCCGACTGGTGGCAGCCCAATGGCCTGTTCCAGTTCACCGAGGGTCGCACCGGCACCCTCGCCTTCGAGCCCGGTCCCGACGGCCGCCTGGTGGAGACCTACCCCGACGGCAGCTCGTTCGTCGTCGGCCTCGTCCGCGCCTGGGACCCACCACGCGGCCTCGTCCTCAGCTGGCGCCAGGCCAGCTTCGCCTCCGACCAGGAGACCGAGCTGCACGTGCGGTTCGACGACGTGGAGGCTCCCGCCGGCGCAGCCGCCGAGACCCGCGTGACAGTCGAACACGTCGGCTGGGACACCATCCCGCGCGAGCACGCGGCTCGGCACGGCCTGCCCCTGGCCACGTTCCAGCTGCGCTTCGCCGAGTGGTGGCAAGCGCTCATACGATCGCTCGGCAACCTGGCGCAGGTCCGTCAGATCCCGCCCGGGGGCGATGAGTTCCGCTGACGGATTCGGTCGTATCGGCGAACGACCTGAGGAAGGGAAGGGATCCGATGACCGAGCCCGTCACGCACAAGCTGGAGGTCCCCGGGGCCGTGTTGCAGTACGACGTCCGGGAGAGCGAGCCGGCCGGGGGGCCGGTCCTCCTGATGATCGCCTCGCCGATGGGTGCCGCCGGCTTCGGCACGCTGGCGACCTACTTCGCCGATCGCACGATCGTGACCTACGACCCGCGGGGGGTCGAGCGCAGCGAGCGGGCCGACGCCGAGCTGGAGGTGACCCCCGAGGTGCACGCCGCCGACGTGCGGGCGCTGATCGAGGCGGTCGGCGGAGGCCCGGTCGACCTGTTCGCCAGCAGCGGTGGGGCCGTCAACGCGCTCGCTCTCGTCGCTGCGCACCCCGGCCTCGTGCGGACCCTCGTCGCCCACGAGCCGCCGGCCGCGAGCGTGCTGCCGGACGCCGCGGACGCGCTGACCGCCTGCCGGGCCGTCCACGACACCTATCAACGGCAAGGTTGGGGCTACGGGATGGCGCACTTCATTGCGCTGGCCTCGTTGCGCGGACCGGTCCCGGCCGACTTCGCGTCGCAGCCGGCGCCCGATCCGGCGACGTTCGGCATGCCGGCGGAGGACGACGGTGCCCGCGACGACCTGATGCTCGGATCGAACATCATCACCGTCACCCGCTATCGACCCGACATCGCCGCGCTGGGCGCCGCGTCGACGCGGATCGTGCTCGCGGTCGGTGCCGGCTCGGATGGCGAGCTCGCGCACCGTGGCGGGGAGGCGGTCGCCGAGTTGCTGGGCACGAGCCCGGTGACATTCCCGGGCGACCACGGCGGCTTCCTCGGCGGCGAGTACGGCCAGACGGGCGAGCCGGACGCCTTCGCGCTCAGGCTGCGCGACGTCCTCAGCGGCGAAGCCTGAGGCTCACCCCGCGGTTCACGCCGTCACGCCGACTGCCCCAGGGGCAGCGCGTCGGGCGTGGCGCGGCGGGCCGCGCCGGGGGAGATGCCGATCGTGCGCTTGAAGGCGCGGCCGAACGCGGCTTCGGACTCGTAGCCCAGGCGGGCTGCGAGCTCCGCCACCGCGGTGTCGTCGTGCTGGAGCCAGTCGAGCGCCACCTGCATGCGCCACCGGGTCACGTACTGCATCACCGGCTCGCCCACCAGCTCGGTGAACCGGGCCGCGAACGCGGAGCGCGACATCGCGGTCTCCCGCGCCAGGGACGCAACCGACCAGGGCCGGGCCGGATCGCGGTGCACGAGTGACATGGCCCGGCCGATGCGGGGGTCCTGCAGGGCTCCCAGCCAGCCGGTCTGCCCCGCCGGGTCGCCGGCGATCCACGAGCGGATGGCCTGGATGACCAGGATGTCCGACAGCCGGGTGATCACGGCCTCACCGCCCGGCCGCAGCTCCCGCCCCTCGGCGGCGATGAGCCGGAGCGTGCTCTGCATCCAGTCGGCCTCGGGCGACGGCGCGCCCGTCCCTTCGATGACGATCGTGCGGGGCAGCAGCGCCACCAGGTTGCGGGCGGCCGGGTGCCCGAAGCGGACGGTGCCGCACACGACGCTCGTGGGTGCCCCGCCGCCGCCGTGCCGCAGGATCGCGTAGCGGTCGCTCTCGTAGTCGTAGTCCAGCCCTTCGACCCGGGGCGCGGCGGCCCCCGGTTCGCTGACCAGCTGGTGGCCCTGGCCGTGGGGCACGAGCGCGAAGTCCCGGGGCTGCAGCAGCCGGGGCTCGTCGCCGTCGACCTCGAGCCAGCACCGCCCGGAGGTCACGACGTGGAACCACAGCGACCGGGGCTCGGGTGGTAGGTCCAGCCCCCAGGGGGCGGTGAGGTCGGACCGGCAGTAGAAGGTGCCCGACATCCGCAGGACGTGCAGTGCCTCGCCCAGCGGGTCGGGCGTGGCCCAGGGATCCTTACCTCGCATGGCCCCAGTCTGGCGGCGTGGCCCACCGGCGTCCACCCCGGCTGGACGAACGAGCATGAATCAGCGACGCCTGAGCATTGTTCCACCGGTTCGTCTCTCTCATGCTGGACGACAGGCAAATCGCCCAACCATGAGAGAGAGGATCCGCCATGACCGAGATCTCCCACGACGGACGGCCGACACTGGTGCTCGGCGGCACGGGCAAGACGGGCCGGCGGGTCGTCGAGCGGCTCGAGGCGCGGGGTCTGCCCGTGCGGGTGGGGAGCCGCTCGGGGAGCCCACGGTTCGACTGGGAGGACCGGTCGACGTGGGCACCGGCGCTGCAGGGGGTGGGGGCGGTCTACATCCCCAATCCCGACCTGATCATCCCCGGGGCCCCCGAGGCGGTGCGCGCGCTGGCCGAGCTGGCCGTGGACCAGGGCGTGGGCCGGTTGGTGCTGCTGACGGGCCGGGACGAGGCCGAGGCCCAGCGGTCCGAGCGCGAGGCCCAGGCCACCGGGGCCGAGGTCACCATCGTGCGCTGCGCCTGGTTCATGCAGAACTTCAGCGAGGACTACCTGCTGGACCCGGTCCGGTCCGGCGAGGTCGTGCTCCCGGCCACCGACGACCAGCTGGAGCCGTTCGTGGACGCCGACGACATCGCCGACGTGGCGGTGGCGGCGCTCACCGAGCCCGGCCACGCCGGCCAGGTCTACGAGCTGACGGGTCCGCGGCTGCTGAGCTTCCCCGAGGCCGTCGCCGAGGTCGCCAAGGCCAGCGGCCGGGAGATCGACTACGTGCCGGTGTCGGTGGAGGACTACGCGGCCGGGGCCGCCGAGGACGGGCTCCCCGCCGAGCTCGTGGCCTTCCTCACCTATCTGTTCGGCGAGGTCCTCGGCCATAGCGCCCAGCTGACCGACGGCGTCCAGCGCGCCCTGGGCCGCCCGCCCCGGGACTTCGGCGACTACGCCGCCCGCGCCGCCGCGACCGGCGTCTGGAACCCTCCGGCCGACCGATGACCGACCACGACGTCTACCTCCCGGTGGACGAGCCGGCCCGGTCCGCCCACCGCCGACGCGGCGACGGGCGGACCGGGCTCGTGCTCGGCGCCGCCCTCGTGGCGATGGCCCTCATCGCCGGCGTGTTCTACTCGTTCTCCGTCGCGGTCATGCCCGGCCTGGCCGGCGCCGACGACCGCACCCTCGTCGTCACCATGCAGCAGATCAACCGAGCCATCGAGAACCCGGCGTTCTTCCTCAGCTTCGCCGGGGCGCTGGTGCTGACGGCGCTCGCCGCCGAGCTGCAGCGACGCCACGGCCCGGTCGACGCCACCCGCTGGATCGTCGCCGCCCTCGTGCTCTACGCGATCGTCCTCGCGGTGACCTTCGGCATCAACATCCCCCTCAACGAGCAGCTCGACCGCGCCGGAGACCCCGACCGGATCAGCGACCTCGCCCAGGTCCGCGACCGGTTCGAAGGGCCATGGGTCGCGGCCAACATCGTGCGCACCCTGGGCTCCACCGCGGCCGTCGCCGCACTCGCCCGAGCCCTGTTCCTGCACGGAAACACCTCCGCCGACAATACGAGGAGCATCCGATGAGCGAGGACCTGATCACCGCCGGCACCGTGGCGGCCGCCGTCGGCTCCGCCCTGGTGGCCGGGCTGATGTTCGCCTTCTCCACGAGTGTGATGCCGGCGCTGCGGCGCCGGCCGGACGCCGAGGGCATCGCCGTCATGCAGGCGATCAACTCGGTCATCCTCAACCCGCTGTTCGGGCTGGTGTTCGGCGGCACGACGGTGCTGTGCCTGGCGCTGGCGGTCACCGCACCGTTCACGACCGACGTGTCGCACGCAACGCTGCGGGGCATCGGGAGCGCGCTCTACGTGCTGGGGACGTTCGGTGTGACCATGGTCGCGAACGTGCCGATGAACAACGCGCTCGACGCGGTCTCACCGGCCAGCGACGAGGGTGCGGCCTACTGGCGCACCTACCTCCGGCGGTGGACGGCCTGGAACCACCTGCGGGCGCTGCTGGGCACCGCGGCGTCGGTGCTGCTGATCCTGGCCGTGCGCTGACGGCGGACGAGCCCCGAGCACCTCAACCGCCGGGGGCGGGGCGGTCGCGGCGTTCGCCGTAGTCGCCGAAGGGGGCGTCCCGCTCGCGGACGGCGTCGCGCCAGCCGATGGCCTGGGCGCGGCGGACGAAGTCGAGGCCCTCCTGGGTGTGGCGGGCCACGCCGTCGAAGATCAGGCCCAGGAGGCGGCTGGTGTCGGGCTGGTACTGGTGGCGCGCCACGTCGTTGAGCATCCACTTCATCATCTTCAGCTGGTTCAGCGGCAGGCGGGCGACCCGCTGCGCCAGGTCGTCCGCGTGGGCGGCGAGGTGGTCGTCGTCCACCACCTCGAGGATCATGCCCATGGCCGCGGCCTCGTCCGCGGTGATCTCGTCGCCGGTGAACAGGTAGCGCTTGGCCCGCTCCAGGCCGAGGCGGGCGACCCAGACCCAGGGTGCTTCGGGCACGCCCCACACCCGGGCCGGGGGGTAGCCGAAGCGGGCCGAACGACCGGCGACGATGAGGTCGGCGTTGAGGACCATGTCGGTGCCGCCCGCGATGCACCAGCCCTGGACCGCCGCGATCGTGGGCTTGGAGATCTCGTGGAGCTTGGCGAAGGTCCGGCCGAACGTGCCGATCATGTCGACGTCGGCGACCGTGTCCCACACCCGCTCCCGCGGGCCGCCATCGCCGGCGGTCGACCAGTCGAGGCCGAAGCCGGCGCAGAAGGCGGGGCCCTCGGCGGAGAGGAGCACCACCCGCACCTGGTCGTCCCGCTCGGCCTCGTCGAGGGCCGCGCCCAGCTCGTCCCGCAGGCCCGGGGTGATCGTGTTGTACTCACCGGGACGGCACAGAACGAGGCGGCGGACGTGGCCGTCGTCCTCGCGGCGGATGGCGGGGCTCGGCGCTGGTGACATGGCATCGCTCCTGCGGTCGTTTTCGGCGCGGGTCGTTCGTAGCAAGGGTGAGGGCCCGAACGTCGGGCGCTCGGACCGACGATACGGAGGACACGATGGGTGAGCTCGTCGTTCATATGTACGTGACGCTCGACGGCGTCATGCAGGCACCCGGGGAGCCGGGCGAGGACCGCGAAGGCGGGTTCGAGCACGGGGGCTGGCAGGTGCCGTACCTCGACGAGGAGTCGGGGACCGTCATCGGCGAGCAGTACGCGGGCATGGATGCGCTGCTGCTCGGGCGCAGGACCTACGAGATCTTCGCGGCCTACTGGCCGACCGCGCCGGCCGACAACCCGTTCGGCCCGCTGCTCAACGAGGCGCCGAAGTATGTCGCCTCCCGCACCCTCGACACCCTCGGATGGAACCACTCGACGCTGCTGGGTGAGGACGTCCCGGGCGAGGTGGCACGGCTCAAGCAGGAGTACGGGCAGGTGCATGTGGCCGGCAGCGGCGACCTGGTCCAGACCCTGCTCCGGCACGACCTCGTCGACCGCTTCAACCTGTGGGTGTCCCCGGTCGTGCTCGGGACCGGGAAGCGACTGTTCGCCGGCGGTGCCGTGCCGGCCGCGCACCGGCTGGTCGAGGCGCGGGCCTTCGGCAGCGGGGCCGTCCTGCTGGTCTACGAGCGGGCCGGGGCGCCGACCTACGGCGACATGGCCTTGGAGGCCAGGGCCGGGCAGTGACCCGGGCGCCGGGCCGTGCCGTACCCTCGGCGGCATGGATCGCGAGCGGTTCCCGGGGCTGCGTGACGGCTGGGTGCGGCTCGACGGGCCGGCCGGGACGCAGGCGGTCGACACCGCGATCGAGGCCGCGACCGCGTGGTGGCGGTCGGGGGATCCGGCCAACGCCCACGGCCCGTTCCCCCAGGCCGCGGCCACGGACGCGCTGGTGCGGTCGGCGCGCGAGGTCGGGGCGGAGCTGCTGGGCGGCGAGGCCGAGGCGATCGTTTTCGGCGAGTCCATGACCTCGCTGACCATGCGGTTCGCGGCGGCGGTGGGCCGGACGCTGGGCCCGGCGGACGAGGTCGTCGTGACCCGGCTGGATCACGACGGCAACGTCCGCCCCTGGGTCATCGCGGCCGAGCGGGCGGGGGCCACGGTGCGGTTCGCCGAGCCGGACCGGGCGACCCTGGCGCTCGGCCCCGAGCACGTCGCTGCCGTGCTGTCCGAGCGCACGCGGTGGGTGGCCTTCACCGCCACGTCCAACGTCGTCGGGACCGCGCCCGACGTCGCCGCCATCTGCCGCATCGTGCGGGAGGCGGGGGCCCGCAGCTACGTCGACGCGGTGGCGGCCACGCCCCACCGCCGGGTCGACCGGCGGGGCTGGGGCGCCGACGCCGTCGTGTGCTCGGCGTACAAGTGGTACGGCCCCCACCTCGGCGTCCTGAGCGCGGACCCGGCCCTGCTGGCCGACCTGCGCCCGGACAAGCTCGTGCCGTCGCCCGACACCGTGCCCGAGCGGTGGGAGCTCGGCACCCTCCCGTTCGAGCAGCTGGCCGCGGCCCAGGCCGCGGGGCGCTTCATGCTCGACCGGGTGATCCCGCTCGGCTGGGAGGAGGAGCAGGCGCTGGGCGACAAGCTCGACGCCGGGCTGCGGGCGATCGAGGGCGTCACCGTGCTGGGCGAGCGCCGGCCCGGCGACGCGCCCACCCGCTGGTTCACGGTCGCCGGCCTCGATCCCGAAGAGGTGGCCCGACGCCTGGCCGCCGAGCGCATCGCGGTGTGGGCGGGGACCAACTACGCCTGGGAGACGTCCCACTGGTGCGGGCTGGGCGACGCCGGCGCGGTGCGGGCCGGGCTGGTCCACTACAACGACGCGGCCGACGTCGAGACGTTGCTCGACGCCCTCGCCCGTATCGCCTCGACGATCGCCGGTTAGGTCAGCGACCGGCGCCGGTCCGCGGCTCAGGGTGAGACGCGCCGACCCTCGCGGCGGATCCGCAGCCAGCGGTAGCCGTAGCCCGGAAGCGTGAGGGACAGCCGGCCGGAGCCCACGGCCTGCTCGTCCGGCGCGTCGAGGAGGTCGTCGGCGCCCACCGCGTCGTCGATGCCGTCCAGCGGCAGGTCGAGACGGCAGGGCTCGGGCCCGAAGTTGTGGACCGCCACCACCGTCGAGCCGTCCCAGTCGCAGCGGTGCGCGAGCACGCCGCGCTCGTCGGTCGGGATGACGGCCCAGGTGCCCATGCCCAGCTCGGGGGTCTCCCGGCGCCGGCGGATGAGCCGCTCGAACCAGTTGAGCAGCGAGCCCGGGTCCCGGCGCTGGGCGGCGACGTTGACGGCCAGGGGACCGTAGGCGCCCTCGGTCAGGGGCCGGCAGAGGCGGGCGGGATCGGCCGTCGAGAAGCCGGCGCCCGGCTCGTCCGACCACTGCATGGGCGTGCGGACCGCCAGCCGGTCGGGCACCGCCAGGTTCTCGCCCATGCCGATCTCCTCGCCGTAGAACAGCACGGGGGTGCCGGGCAGGGAGAACAGCAGGCTGTAGGCCATGCGCAGGCGCGGGCCGTCGCCGCCGAGCATGGGTGGCAGCCGCCGGCGGAGGCCCCGCCCGTAGAGCTGCATGTCCGGCTCGGGGCCGAAGGCGTCGAACACCTCCTGGCGCTCCTCGTCGCTCAGCTTGTCCAGCGTGAGCTCGTCGTGGTTGCGCAGGAACGTGGCCCACTGGCTGTCGAAGGGCACCTCGGGCAGCTCGGCGAAGGCCTGTTCGACCGGGGTGGCGTCCTCGCGGGCCAGCGCCAGGTAGATCCGCTGCATCACGAGGAAGTTGAAGACCAGGTTGAGCTCGTCGCCGTCCTCGTCGCCGAAGAACGTCCGCTGGTCCTTCGGGGGCAGGTTGACCTCGCCCAGCAGGATGCCGTCCCCGCGGCGCCGCTCGAGGAAGGCGCGGATGTCCTTCAGGTAGCGGTGGGGATCGACCGAGGGGGCGCCGTCGATCCCGTCGAGCTCGATGAGGAAGGGGACGGCGTCGACCCGGAAGCCGCTGACGCCCAGCTGGAGCCAGAACCCGATGATGCGGGCGATCTCCTCGCGTACCGCCGGGTTGGCGATGTTGAGGTCGGGCTGGGTCTTGTAGAAGCGGTGGAGGTAGTACTTCCGGGCCTTGCGGTCGTAGGTCCATACGCCGCCCTGGTCGCCCGGGAAGGTCTCGGTGAGGTCGGGGTCCTCGGGCCGCTCATCGACCCACACGTACCAGTCGCGGTAGGGCGACTCGGGGTCGGAGCGGGCGGCCTGGAACCAGGGGTGCTGATCGGAGGTGTGGTTGACCACCAGGTCGATGATGACGCGGATGCCGCGGTCGCGGGCCGTGCGCACCACCTCGACGAACTCGCCCAAGCTGCCCAGGCGGGGGTCGACGTTGTAGAAGTCGCTGATGTCGTAGCCGTCGTCCTGGTCGGGGGTGGGGTAGAAGGGCATCAACCACAGGGTCGACACGCCGATCCCGGCCAGGTAGTCGATCCGGTCGATCAGCCCGGGCATGTCGCCCATGCCGTCGCCGTCGTGGTCGAGGAAGGTCTGCACGTCGAGGCAGTAGACGACGCCGTTCTTCCACCACTGGTCGCTGGTGAAGGCGATGCTCACCGGTCCGCCACCTCGGGGAGCACCTCACGGCCGAACGTGTCGATGAACCCGTGCTGGTCCCGGGGCACCTGGTGGAGGAACAGCTCGTCGGCCCCGCAGTCGAGGATCTCGTGGAGCCAGGCCGCGTGCTGCTTGGTGTCGGAGGACACCAGGACCGCCTCGCGGACGTGTTCAGGCCGCACGTGGGCTGCCGCCGCCTCGAACTGCTCGACGGTCTCGAGGTCGGCCATGAGCACCGGGTCCAGGATGTTGGTCCGCCACTGCTCGTGCGCCCCGGCCAGCGCCTCGTCGTCGGAGGCCGCCCAGGCCAGCTTGACCTGGACCCGCACCGGCTTGCCCTCGCCACCGCCGGCCCGGAACGCCTCGATCACCCGGCGGAGGCGCTCGGGCGGCCCGTGCACGGTGATGAGGCCGTCGGCCCAGCCGCCGCACCAGGCCGCCGTCGCCTCGCTGAGCGCGGCGCCGACCAGCGGGGGCGGCCGGTCGGGCAGGGTCCAGAGCCGGGCCCGGTCGACGCGCACGTGGCCCCGGGTGCTGACCTCGTGCCCACGCAGCAGATTGCGGATCACCTCGACGCACTCCAGCAGGCGGGCGTTGCGCTCGGGCTTCGAGGGCCAGCGGTCGCCCGTCACGTGCTCGTTCGACGCCTCGCCCGAGCCGAGCGCCACCCACAGGCGACCCGGGTGCATCTCCGCCAGCGTGGCGATGGCCTGGGCGATGATGACGGGGTGGTAGCGCTGGCCCGGGGCGTTGACCACGCCGAAGGGGACCCCCACCTCCTGCATGGCGGCGCCGAGCCAGGACCAGGCGAAGCCCGACTCGCCCTGCGCCCGGCTCCAGGGCGTCACGTGGTCCGACGACGACACCGCGCCGAAGCCGGCCTCGGCCGCGGCCCGGGCGGCGTCCAGCAACGCGCTGGGTGGCAACTGCTCGTGGGATGCGTGGTAGCCGACGACGGTCACCCACTAGGCCTGCCCGCCACGCACGGCGGTTACACCCCCTCGGCCGCCGGGTACCCGGAGGCCATGACCGCCGTCGGCGCGCCCGACCGGGCGGGCGACCGGGTGCCCCCCGAGCCGCCCGAGCCGGGCGTGCGCCGCTTCGTCCGCGACCACAGCCTGTCGCTCGTGGCCTTCGGGGCGTTCCTCGTCATCTGGCTCGGCGGCCAGGTGTGGGCGGGCCACCGGACCTTCAACGAGGAGCAGCGCGCCCACGGCGAGCCCACGGTCGGCCTCCCCGGCTATCTGACCCGGGCGGAGTTCGGCGAGGCGACCTTCGAGAACTGGGAGTCGGAGTTCCTCCAGATGGGCGTGTACGTGCTGCTGACCGCGTGGCTGGTGCAGAAGGGCTCGGCGGAGTCCAAGCCGGCCGAGGGCGACCCCGAGCTCGACGCCGACCCCCGCGACCACCGGGACGAGCCGGACGCGCCCGGGCCCGTGCGCCGGGGCGGCTGGGCGCTCCGGCTCTACGAGAGCTCGCTGAGCATCGCCCTGCTGGGCATGTTCGCGCTCGCCTTCCTGGGCCACCTCGTCACCGGCGCCCGCGCCTACAGCTCAGAGCAGGCCGCCCACGGCGAGGCCGGCGTGTCCGCGCTCGGCTACCTGTTCCGGTCGCAGTTCTGGTTCGAGTCCCTCCAGAACTGGCAGTCCGAGTTCATGGCCGTCGGCGCGCTGGTCGTCCTGAGCGTCTACCTGCGCCAGCGCGGCTCGCCCGAGTCGAAGCCGGTCCACGCCCCCCACCACCAGACCGGCTCCGAGTGACGGGACGGGGCTGCTAACGTACAACCGAATGGTTGTAGATCGGCTGGCAGCTGGGGCCAACGCGCTCACTGACCTCACCAACTTCGATGACGGCGACGAGGGCGTGGACGGGCTGTTCCACGCCCTGGCCGACGCCACCCGCCGCGACATCGTGCGCCGCTGCACCCACGGCGAGCTGTCGGTGTCCCGCCTGGCCATGTCCTACCCCATGAGCTTCGCGGCGGTGCAGAAGCACGTCGCGGTGCTGGAGCGGGCGGGCCTGGTCACCAAGCAGCGCCACGGGCGCGAGCAGCTGGTCCGCACCGTGCCGGACGCCGTCCGCCGGGCCCGCGTGGCCCTGGACCAGCTGGAGACGGCCTGGCGCGAGCGCGTCGACCGCATGTCCGGGCTGCTGGCGCCGGTCCCCACCCCTTAGAGCCGTCCTAGGAAAGGACACCCGTTGACAGTCATCCGCGTCGACAAGGACGTCGACAACCTGACCCTCACCCTGGTCGCCGAGTTCGACGCCCCGATCGAGCGGGTCTGGCAGCTGTGGGCCGACCCGCGCCTGCTCGAGCGCTGGTGGGGGCCGCCGACCTATCCGGCGACCGTGGAGGTGCACGAGCTGACGCCCGGCGGGGAGGTCAGCTACGTCCTGACCGGGCCCGACGGCGACCGGAACCGCGGCTGGTGGCGCATAACCGCCGTCGACCCGCCCCGGTCGCTGGCGTTCGTGGACGGCTTCGCCGACCGGGACGGGACCCCGCGGGCGGGGCTGCCGACCACCACGATCGAGGTCCGGCTCGGCGAGCACGAGGGCGGCACCCGCATGGAGATGCGCTCGACCTTCGCCTCCGTCGAGCACATGGAGCAGGTGGTGGACATGGGCGGCGTGGAGGGCCTGCAGCGGGCTGTCGGCCAGGTCGACGCCCTCCTCGCCGGCTGACCCCGAGATCAACGACAACACCCGAAAGGAAGCACTTCGTGCGCAAGTTCAAGCTCCAGGTCCAGACCACCATCGACGGGTACATGGCCGGTCCCCAGGGCGAGATGGACTGGATGACCTTCCCCTGGACCGACGACGTCGGCACGTATGTCAGCGCGCTCATGGAGTCGGTCGACACCATCGTCCTCGGCCGCAAGCTCGCCGAGGGGTTCATCCCCGCATGGGAGTCGGGGCCTCCGGGCGAGGAGCAGGAGGCGATCGACTTCATGAACAACACGCCCAAGGTGGTGATCTCCAACAGCCTCACCGAGTCGCCGTGGAAGAACGCGACGGTGGCCGGGGGCGACCTCAGGCCAGACCGTCAGACGAGATCAAGGCCGGGGAGGGTGGCGACCTGATCGCCTACGGCGGCTCCACGCTCGTCACCGGCCTCATCGCCAACGGCCTGCTCGACGAGATCCACCTCTTCGTCAACCCCAGCGCCATCGGCGCCGGCCTGCCGGTGTTCGCCAACCTCGATGCCAACCAGCAGTTCCGGCTGGTCGCCGCCACGCCCTTCGAGTGCGGGATCACCGCCATGCACTTCGCACCCAACGGCGCCTGAGGCCTCCGCCGGGGCCTCAGGCGCCCCGGCACCTCAGCCGGCGAAGTCGGGCCGGGCGGCCCGTGCCGAGTCGCTGCGGCCCTTGGGCTCCTCCCACTCCTCCTGGCGGCCGAGCGCCGTCAGGTCCAGGAAGTAGTACGACCCGCCGGTCGACTCCAGGCCGCGGGCGTACTGCGAGTAGGTGTGGAAGATGCGGTCGTCGACCCGGAGGAAGCAGCTGCGCCCGGGCAGCTCCTGGGGCTGCGTGGAGGCGAGCTCCTCGCCCAGCGCCTCGAACTCCGCCTTGGTGCGGTAGTTGTACTGGGCCGGCGCCACCGACTCGTCCACCGTCACCCCGAAGTCGTAGTTGAAGCTGGTGCCGTGGGACGAGTACCAGGGGATGTCCCAGCCCCGGGCCTGCTTCCAGCGCTCGAGCTTGTCGATCGGCGCCCGCGACACCATGGCGTAGCTGGTGTCGCGGGCGTGGAGGTGCTGGATGAAGCCCGGCGACAGCTCGTCGGTCCCGGCGGTGCAGCTGGGGCAGCCCTCGTCCCACGACGGGTCGAACATGAAGTGGTAGATGATCAGCTGAGGGCGGCCCTCGAACAGGTCGGCCAGGTGCACCCGGCCGTCGGGGCCGTCGAAGGTGTAGTCCTGCTCCACCTCGACCATGGGCAGGTTGCGGCGCTCGATGCTGAGGGCGTCGCGCCGGCGGGTCAGGTCCTTCTCCTTGGCCAGCAGCTCCGTGCGGGCGGCCAGCCACTCGTCGCGGGTCGCGATCATGGGAAGGCTCATCTGCGCTCCTTGCGTGTCTCGTGGGCGCGGGTTCGCCCCACACCTGGTACTGACCGCTCCGGGACGCGGAAATCATCGGGTTGACAGGGCTTGACCCTCCCGTGACGGGAGGGTCGAGGATCGGGCCATGGCTTCCATCCGCAAGCTCATCGACGTGGGCGCCTCGCCCGACGACGGTGTGGGAGGCGCTGGCCGACTTCCACGCCGTGGACCGGCGCGTGGCGCCCGGCTTCGTGACCTGCTCGAGGCCGGAGGGCGAGGACCGCGTGGTCACCTTCGCCGCCGGGGGAGAGGCGCAGGAGCGCCTGGTCACCGCCGATGCCGCCGGCCGGCGCCTGGTCTACACGGTGGTGCGCAGCGGGCTGGGCGCCACCCACCACCAGGCCTCGGTCGAGGTCCACGCCGACCCGGGCGGCACCGGCGGCTCCCGGCTGGTGTGGACCACCGACGTGCTCCCCGACGAGCTCGCCGCCGTGATCGACGGCCTCATGGACTCCGGGACCGTCGCCATCGCCCGCGCGCTCGCAGGGTGAGAGGATCGGGCGGCGATGGACGTGCTCGTCAGCATCGGCCAGTTCTCCAAGATGACCTACCTGAGCGTGAAGGCGCTGCGGTACTACCACGACGTCGGGCTGCTGGAGCCGGCGCTGGTCGACCCCGACACCGGCTACCGCCACTACGCGGTGGACCAGGTGGGCACCGCCCAGGCCATCCGCCGCTTCCGGGACCTGGAGATGCCGATCGAGGAGGTGCGCCGGGTGCTGCGGGCGCCCGACGACGCCGCCCGCAACCGGGCCATCCTCGTCCACCTCGAGCGCATGCACCGCCAGCTCGACCAGACCCGGGCGGCGGTGGAGTCGCTCGAGTCGCTGCTGGGCGCGGGCGCCGGCGCGGCCCGGGACGCCCGGGTGGAGATCCGCCGGCTGCCGGTCACCCGGGCGGTGGTGACCCGGGCCGAGGTGGTCTTCGACGACTGCGGCGACTGGCTGCCGCCCGCCCTGGAGGGCCTGCGGGCGGAGGCGGAGGCCGCGGGCCTGACCGTGGTGGGAGCCGACGGCGCGCTGTACTCCGATGCCTTCTTCGAGGCGGGCGTGGGCGAGGTGACGGCGTTCGTGCCGGTGGCGGGCGACGCCGCCGGGGCCGTCGACCTGCCCGCCACCACCGCCGCGGTGCTGGTCCACGAGGGGCCCTTCGCCGACCTGGACCGGGCCTACGGGACGCTGGGCACCGCGGTGGCCGAGATGGGGGTGGCGGGAACCGGTCCCATCCGCGAGCACTACCTGAGCGCCGCCAGCACGGAGGTGTGCTGGCCGGTGGCGGGCGCGCCCGGGTGACGGAGCGCGCCGAGGTGGTGGAGCGCCTGGAGGTGGCGGGCTGTGTGGCGGCCGCCGAGGAGGCGGCCGAGCTGCTGGCCGCCGCGCCCGACGGGGACACGCTGGACGCCTGGGTCCGTCGCCGGGAGCGGGGCGAACCGCTGGCCTGGATCACCGGCACCGCGTGGTTCTGCGACCGGCCGGTGGCGGTGGGCCCCGATGTCTACGTCCCCCGGGCCCAGACCGAGGAGCTGGCGGTGCGCGCCGCCACCCTCCTGCCGCCCGGCGGCCGGGCGGTCGACCTGTGCACCGGCGCCGGCGCGGTGGCCGCCCACCTGGCGGCCGAGGTGCCCGGGGCTGCGGTGGTGGGCGTGGACCTCGACGGCCGGGCCGCGGCCTGGGCCCGGCGCAACCGTGTCCCCGCCGTGGTGGGCGATGCCGGCGAGCCACCGCTGCGCCCCGGGGCGTTCGACCTGGTCACCGCGGTGGCGCCCTACGTCCCCACCGGAGCGCTGGGCCTGCTGCCCGCCGACGTCCAGCGCTACGAGCCGCGCCGGGCGCTCGACGGCGGCGCCGACGGTCTCGACCTGGTGCGCCGCGTGGTCGCGGCCGCCGCCCGGCTCCTGCGGCCGGGCGGCTGGCTGCTGCTGGAGGTGGGCGGCGACCAGGACCGGGCGCTCGGCCCCGCCCTGGTCGCCGCCGGCTTCGAGCCGGGCGTGCCCTGGCACGACGAGGACGGCGACCTCCGGGGCGTCGCCGCCCGCCGGCTCGGCCTACCAGCGGTGGGCGACGTCGATCACCAGGCGGGAGCCGTCGCCGGGGCCGGCCAGGGTGAAGACCCGGAACGGTAGGCGGGCCCGCACGCCCAGGCTGATCTCGGTCTGGCCCTCGTAGGTGCCCCAGAAGTACACCTGCCGGAAGGTCGAGAACCCGGCAGCCCCGTGACCCGCGGGCCAAGGTGCACGACCTCCTCACGGTGCCCATCCGCCGGGGACACGCACCCGTAGACGCCCGGCCCGCCCGTGCGGAGGACAGGGATCGTCTAGGTCGGGGCGGGCGGGGGTATGCGGGGAGGGTCCACCTGTCCGGCACGTAAGGAGCTACGCGATGGGCTTCGGAACCAGCCTCTTCCTGATAGCCGTAGGCGCCATCCTCACCTTCGCCGTCGAGCTGGACGTCCAGGGCCTGGACCTGGACGCCGTGGGCGTGATCCTCATGGTGATCGGCATCATCGGCCTCGTGGCCTCGATGGTCTTCTGGAACAGCTGGGGCGGCTTCGGCGGCGCGCGCCGCCGCACCGTCGTCGAGGACGACGTCTACCGCCGCCAGCCCTGAGCTAGAACGCCCGGGTGACCTTCTACGTCGTGGTCCGGCGCACCGGGCCGCGCTGGGACCCGGCCCGCCCGCTGGAGCAGCAGGCGGGCTGGGACGCGCACGCCGCCTTCATGGACGGGCTGGTCGACGCCGGCTTCGTGGTGCTCGGCGGGCCGCTGGCCGACGAGGAGCGGGTGGTGCTGGCGATCGAGTCCGCGAGCGAGGACGAGGTGCGGGACACCCTGGGCCGCGACCCGTGGAGCGGCACGCACCTCGTGGTGGACTCCGTCGACCGCTGGACCATCCGGCTCGACGGCCGCTCCCGCTCACGAGACGAGGCGGCCACGAGACCTGGGGCCCATCGCGGCAAGCGGCCATCCAGGCCCGTCGCCGGCGAAAAAAAAAAAAAAAAGAGAACTCACTCACACGCGCACACCACACGCCGCGCAGAGACAGACACACACACACGCCCAACTGATTGATCACGCAAGTGAAGAACATCGCCACCAACGATGGAGGTGATGTGGCTGGGGTGAAAACTGCGCTGGTGAGGTGCGAAGCCCGGGGTGGGCGACGGGGCCCTGGGGCTCATCGCCGACGAGCAGATCGGCGGCCACCAGGAGCCCCGCCGCGAGCTTCAGGACGTCGCCCGCCGGCAGGTGGGCCAGGTCGCGAAAGGCCAAGTTCCCTCGCCGAAAAAGCCGAAATGGACGACCCGTGTCGGGATCAAGGTGGGGTCGAGAAATTCGCCTGGCGTGCGCATCGAGCTCCCCAACTGATCGGTAACCCGCCCAGCAGGAGCGCAACCTAGGACGCTGGTTCTGATGCGTCAATGTGTCTAAAGTGCGCCTCCGATGTAGCCATTGGTTGCACCAAGGGGCGCACTTCTTGAGCACACGGCGAGCGGCTACGGTGCCGCACCGTGGGGAGACATGGGGACACGTGTGGGGTCCGCCGGCGCGCGCCCCGCCTGGTGGCACTGATGGCCGCGGCCGGCCTGGTCGCGGCGGCGTGCGCCGGGGGAGACGACGATGGCGGCGGCGGCGGGGCCGCGGCCCCGGCCGACGAGGCGCCGCCTCCCGCCGAGTGGGTGCGGGTCGGCCTCGACCTGGCCAACACCCGCGCCGTGGCGGGCGAGACCGCCCTCGACGTCGACAATGTGGGAGACCTGGCACCGGTGTGGGACGTGCGCGGCCTGGACGGCATGAGCGGCACCCCCATCGTGTCCGACGGCGTCGTCTACTTCGGCGACTGGACCGGGCACGTGCGGGCGCTGCGCACCGAGGACGGCAGCGAGGTGTGGAACCGGGAGCTGGGCAACCGCTACATCGGCGGGTCAGTGGCCCTCGACGACGACCGTGTCTACTCGGGCACCTTCGACGGGCGCATCGTCGCGCTCGGCCGCGACAACGGCGAGCCGGTGTGGGACACGCAGGTCGGCGACCACCCCAAGGCGGTCATCTTCGGCTCGCCCGTGGTGGTGGATGGCCTGGTGGTGGTGGGAGTGGCCAGCTTCGAGGTGTTCGCCACCGGGAACCCCAACACCTTCCGCGGCCACATCGTGGCCCTCGACGCCGAGACCGGCGCCGAGCAGTGGCGCTTCTACGTGACCGCGGGCGACGCCACCCAGGCCGCGGGCGTGTCGATCTGGTCGTCGCCCGCCATCGACACCGAGCGCGGCGTCCTCTACATCGGCACCGGCCAGTCCTACGGCCTGCCCGCCTCGCCCCTCAGCGACTCGCTGCTGGCCCTCGACCTGCACACGGGCGAGGAGGTGTGGCACACCCAGTTCACCGCGGACGACGCCTGGACGCTCGCCGAGCCCACCGGGCTCGACGCCGACGTGGGCGCCATGCCCAACCTGTTCCAGGTGGACGGCAAGGACGCGGTGGGCGCAGGCGACAAGGCCGGCACCTACCGGGCGCTCGACCGCGAGACGGGCGAGATCCTGTGGGAGGCGCCCCTGACCCGGGGCGGCACCCAGGGCGGCGTGATGGCCTCGGCGGCGGTGGCCGGCGGCACGGTGTACGTCACCTCCAACGACGCCTCCCGGGACGCGGACATGGCGGCGCTCGACGTCGACACGGGCGAGGAGCGGTGGCGGGTCGAGGTCGGCGCCCACATCACCGGGCCGGTCACCTGGGCCAACGGCGTGCTGTACGTCTCGGACGACTCGGGCCGCATCGCGGCCTACGACGCGGCGGACGGGTCCCTCCTGTGGTCCTTCGACGTGCCGTTCCCCGCCGCGGGCGGTATCGCGGTGGTCGACGGCACGATCTACGCCGGCTGGGGCTGGTGGCTGGCCAGCGCGCCCCAGAACCCCGACGGCGGCGTGATCGCGTTCGCTCCCGGCGCCGACGGCGGTCCCGCTCCCGGCGGCGCCCGGCGAGGGCGAGGACCTGGGCGCCACCGTGTACCGCCAGTCGTGCGCCTCCTGCCACGGCGGCTCGGGCGAGGGCGCCAGCGGGCCCAGCATGGTGGGCGTGAGCGACCGGCTCTCGCGTGACGAGCACCTCACAGTGGTGCGCGAGGGCCGGAACAACATGCCGGCGTGGGAGGGCACGCTCACCGACGAGGAGATCGAGGCGGTCGTCGACTACGAGCGCGACGTCCTGTCCCAGGGCTCGGGCTGACCGGCACCCTCAGGCGCTGACGCGGCCGTAGTTGGCGGAGCGACCGAGGCGCCGGGCCTCGGTCCACTCGCCCGCGGTCACCGGCAGGTAGCGGGCCGGCTCGGCGGGCGACACGCACGTGGGGACGGCCTCGATCACGGCGTCGTGGTTGGGCAGGTGGAAGAACGGGATGGAGATGCGCCGGGTCAGGGCGTGCTCGGCCGGCGGGTTGACGACCCGGTGGGGCGTGGCCACCCAGCGGTCGTTGGTCCATCGGGCCAGCAGGTCGCCGATGTTCACCACGTAGCTGCCCGCCCGGGCCGGCACGTCGCACCACCCCGACCGGCGGGGCCGGACCTGGAGCCCGCCGGGCGCGCCGTCCTGGTAGAGGATGGTGAGGGTCGAGAAGTCGACGTGCGCCCGGGTGCGGAGCTGGCCGGGCGCGGGCGGGGTCGGCTGCTCGGGGTAGCAGTTGGCCGCCAGGTTGGAGAGGTGGCGGTCGACCGAGGCGGCGAAGTGGTCCTCGGGGACGCCGAGCGCCACCGCGAACAGCGCCAGCATGCGGGCGGCCAGGTCCTCCATGACGCGGTAGTAGCGGCGCCAGGCGTCCACGAACCCGGCGGGCGCCGCGGGCCACAGGTTGGGCGGGATGGCGCCCGTCGCCTCCTGCGGGTAGCCGTGGGCGATGGCCTCCTCGGGGGTGTCGTACCGGTTGACGTGGTACATCTCCCGCAGGTCGGGCGCGGTGCGGGCCTCGGCCCCGTAGCCGGGCGTCTGGAGGTCCACCGGCGCGAAGCCGTGGAACGGGTCGCCGTGGGGCGACGCCACCGCCATCTTCTCCTCCAGGGGGAGGGCGAAGAAGGCGGCGCTGGCCTCGTACACGTCGTCGATGGCGTCCTGGGGGACGCCGTGGCCGGTGATCACCAGGAAGCCGACCTGCGAGCACGCGGCGTCCACCGCGGCCGCCACTTCGGCCCGCCGCCTGCGGCCCGCCGGCCAGGAACGGCTCGATGTCGATGACGGGGACCATGCTGCGAGGGTGCCCCCTCGCCGTTTCCCGCGGGTGTGGCCCGTGTGCAGATGCCGTTACCTGGTGCTGTCGCGCTCGTGACCGGGGCGAAACACGGTCGTGGTGCAGTGGTCCCATGCCCGATGTCGACCTGCTCGTCTACGACGCCGTCCTGCTCACGCTGGCCCCCGACGAGCCCGAGCCGGTCCGGGGCTGGATGGCCGTCGGCGAGGACGGTCGCATCGCGGCCCTGGGCCCGGGCTCGCCGCCGCCCGCGGAGCCCGGGGTGCGGCTGCTCGACGCGGGCGGCGCGTTCGTGGCGCCGGGGTTCGTGTCCGCCCACAGCCACCTGCACACCAGCGGCTCCCGGGGCCTCGGCACCGACCAGTCCCTCTACGGCTGGATCGAGGCCATGACCCGCTTCACCAACCACGCCGGCGCCGAGGACCTCTACTGGCTGACCCTGCACGGGGCCCTCGACTTCCTGAACAACGGGATCACCACCGCCTACGACTTCACCGCCGGGCTGCTGGTGTTCGACGCGGCGCGGGCCCAGCACGGCGCCTTCGGCGGGGAGCTGCGCCCCATCGAGTGCGGCGAGGCCCAGATCCGGGCCAAGGTCGACGCCGGCATCCGCTTCGTGAACTCGGTGATGCTCGACGACGCCGCAGGCGGCCCGGCCGAGGTGCTGGGCCGGCTCGACCACCTGGTGGACTACGCGGCCAAGTTCGCGGACAGCCCGCTGTACCTGCGCTCGGCCATCAGCGGAGCGGTCCAGTGGGCCGAGGACCGCACCACCGCCGAGCTGGAGGTCGAGGCCATGGCCCGCCACGGCCTGATCAACCAGCCCCACTTCCTGGAATCGCCGTACGAGCCCGCGGCCCAGCGGTCCAAGTTCGCCTGGTACCGCGACGCGGGCGCCCTGGGCCCCGACCTCGTGTTCGGGCACTTCATCCAGACCACCGACGACATCATCGTGGAGGCCGCGGCCCACGGCTGCGGCATGGTGTGGCAGCCCACCTCCAACGGGCGGCTGGCGTCCGGCATCGCCGACATCCCCCGCTGCCGCGAGCTGGGCATGCGGGTGGGCATGGGCCTGGACGACCAGTCGTGCACCGACCTGTCGGACCCGTTCCAGAACATGCGCATCGGCATGTACCTGCTGCGGGCGTCCCGCCGGGACCCCGAGGCCATGGGCGTGCGGGAGGTGCTGGAGCTGCACACGCTGGGCTCGGCCCGGGTGCTCGGCATCGACGGCGACGTGGGCAGCCTCGAGGTGGGCAAGTACGCCGACTTCCTGGTGGTCGATCCCCGGCGGCCCGACACCGGCCCGGTGTGGGACCCCTGGGCCAGCTACGTGCTGGCGTGCGGCCTGCGGAACCTGACCCAGGTGTGGGTGGGCGGCCGGCTGGTCAGCCGGGACGGGGAGGTCGTGGGCGAGCTGGGGGCGACGGCGTCCCAGGAGATCCATGACCGCCTGGGCGCCATCGCCCGCTCGCTCTCGCTCAACCCAGCGTGATGCCCGGGTCGATGAACTCGTTGGTCACGATCATCTCGGGGGTGACCGCGGGGTCGTAGGTGTCGATGTCCTGGTCGGCGAAGATGGGCAGCAGGATGTCGATGAGGTTCTGCATCCGGTCCATGTCGAACGACCCCAGGCCCTCGGGCCCGTCGGCCACGATGCCCTCGCTCTGCATGACGTCGACCGCGGCGTCGGACAGGCCTTCCGAGGTGAACCAGAACGGCGCCGAGAAGTCGGGGTTGTACCGGGTCAGCAGGTCGTTCACCTCGGCGGGGTCGGCCATGTAGTCGGCCTGCGCCTGCTGCATGAGCGGCACCAGCTTCTCCAGGCAGGGCGAGTACTCCTCCAGCTTGTCGGTGCGCACCGACAGGGCCGACGGGTAGGGCTGGTAGCCGAGGTCGTTGACCAGCACGTAGGCCACCGGCTTGTTCCACGTCTCGGTCTCGTGCTCGTAGGAGTAGACCTCGTTGGACACGTAGCCCTGGTTGATGAGCGAGCCGCCGCTGGTGATGAAGCGCTCCTTGTCACCGGTGTAGCCCTCGATGAAGCGGTCCTCGGGGATGCCCTGGCCGATGAGGTACTGCACGTAGCTCTGCGTCTTGGTGGTGACGTAGATGTCGGCCTCGGTGGCGATGACGTCGTCGATGGTCTCGAGGCCCTCGTAGGTCTCCGGGTCGTACATCAGCATGGTGGGCGCCTCGTTGAGGGGGGACACCACGGCGGTGACGGGGAACTCGGAGGAGAACTGGGCCGCGTCGTCGGTGCCCACGTAGGCCAGCATCGGCTCCTTGCCCTGCACGAGGTTGCCGGCGTAGAGCGAGGACGCGGTGGTGATGCCGTCGCCCAGGCCCGGGCCGCCGTCGAGGATCTCGAGGTCGACCCCGGTGCTGCCGAGCGGGCCGCGGTAGGCGTTCTGCTCCATGGTGCCGCCACCCCCGATCAGCTGGTACATGGCCGCGTGCTCGGCCTCGGCCAGCCAGTCCTTCTGGACGATGATCGGGTCCGGGCAGTCCTCGGACAGGTCGGTGGTGTAGTGCTCCGCGGCGAAGGCGCCCGCCTCCGCGTCGGTCCCGGTCTCCGGGGCGGCATCGCCGCTGTCGTCGTCGTCGCCTCCGCAGGCGGCGGCGAGGAGGCAGAGGGCCACTCCGGCGGCCAGGGCACGACGAGTGCCTCGGTGTAGGTGCATTGCTCTCCTTTATGCAGGGGTCGGGATCGGGTCGGGCGCGGGCAGGGCGGAGAACACGCGGGTCACGGTGGTGCGCGGCGACGATCCGGCCCCGGTGCACGACGACGCGGTCGTCGGTGGCGGTGGCGATGGCGTCGGCCAGGGACCCGGCCCGGATGGCGAGCAGCTCGGCGGGGCTGCCCGGCGCCAGCGTCACCTCCGGCAGGCCGAGGGCCCGCCGGGCGCCGGCGCTCACCACGGCCCAGGCCTCGTCCACCGTCAGGTGGCCCGCGCTGACCAGCAGCGACGCCGCCTCCAGCGGGTCACCGCGGCCCAGCGGGTTGAACGGGTCCCGGACGTTGTCGCCTCCGGCCGCCACCACCACGCCCGCGTCCAGCAGCGGGCGCAGGCGCGGTCAGGCCCCGGGGGGTGCCGACCGGGTGGTCGCGGCCCTGGAGGTAGAGGTTGGTCTGCGGGTTGGCGATCACCGCCACGCCCGCCTCGGCCACGACGCGGGCCACCTTGGCCTGGACGTCGGCGTCCTGCACGCCGAGGCTCACGCAGTGGCTGGCGGCCACGGGGCCGGGGACCTCGCCCCGCTGCGCCGACTGCACCAGGTCGAGCAGGCCCAGCTTGGCGGGGTCGAGGGTCTCGTCGGTGTGGAGGTCGACGCCGCAGCCCGCGTCGGCCGCCGCGTCCACGCACACCCGGGTGGGCGGGCGGGTGTCGGCCTCGATGTGGGGCGCGCCGCCCACAAGATCGGCGCCCGCCTCCAGCGCCGCCACCAGCAGCGCCCGGTGCGGCGCCCCGTCCGGCCCGCTGAGCGGCACGCCCACCAGCGCCACGATCTGGAGGTCGCACATCCCGGTGAGCGGCCTCGCGCACCGCCACGAGCGCCTCCACCGCCCGCAGGCCGATGTCGGTGCCGACGTCCACGTGGGTGCGCACCGCGGTGGCGCCCGCGGCCAGGCAGTCGAGCGCGGCCTGGCGGGCGCGGGCCGCCATGTCCTCCACCGTCAGGGACGCCCGGTAGGCGCACCAGGCCGTGATGGCCCCGGCCAGGTCGCCCGCGGGGTTGGGCACCCGCGTCCCCACCAGCGCCTTGTCCAGGTGGGCGTGGGGCTCGGCCGGCGCGGGCAGCAGCAGGTAGCCGTCGAGCGGCTCCACGATGGTGCCGGTGGCGACCGGCGTGGCGCCCGCGGTCGACACCGCGGCGATGGTCCCGGTGGCGGGGTCGAGGTCGACGTCCACCCGGCGCCCGCCGGGCGTGGCCGCGCCCGCGAGCCGGATCATGCCGCGACCACCCGGGGGAGGATCTCCTCGGCCACCAGGTGGAGCTGCTCGTCCACCTGCTCGCGGGTCAGGCCGGGGAACTCGGGGAAGATCACCAGGTGCTCGAGGCCCAGCTCCTCGGCGTAGGCCCCGATGGCGTCCACCACGTCGTCCACCGAGCCGATGGCCATGATGCGCTGGCGCACCGACTCCTCCAGCGGCGGCGCGTAGCCGAACGGCTTGCGGGTCAGGCCGTCGTCCTCCAGGTAGGACGTGAACCGCCCGTACGGGGCCAGGAAGCGGATGAACTCGTCGTGGCCGTCCCGCACCGCGGCGAACGCGTCGGCCCGGGTGCGGCCCACGAACGTGTTGAGCACCAGCGCCCGGTCCTCGCCCCGGCGCAGGCTGCGGCCGTGCTCGGCCGCGATCTCGCCGTAGCGCTCCCAGCGGGCGGCCACCGACGTCGGCGCGCCCAGCCAGAACACGCCCTTGTGGCCCACCGCGGGGGCGTACTCCAGGGTGTCGGGGGAGGAGATGGGCTGGTAGATCTCGACCGGGCCCCGGGGGCGGGGGACCAGCGTCAGCTCGGAGACGGTGCTGCCCCGGTCGGGGATGCCGGTGGGCGGCAGCTCGAAGTGCTTGCCGGTGAAGCTGAACCGCTCCTGGCCCCAGGCGGCCTTGATGATCTCCATCGACTCCTCGAAGACCTCCCGGTTGATCCGGTCGGCCTCGCGGCTCATCTCGTTGTCGCCCGACGCCACCACCGTCCCCAGCGACTCGGCCTCCGGGGCACGGTGCCCCGGCCCACGCCGAACACCATGCGGCCGCCGGTGAGGATGTCGGCCATGGCGAAGTCCTCGGCCAGGCGCAGCGGGTGCCACTGGGGCACGACGTTGAACATCTGCCCGAAGCGGATGCGGCTGGTCCGGGCGGCCAGGGCCACGCCCAGCATGATCAGGTTGGGGATGACCTCGTAGCCCTCGTGCTGGAAGTGGTGCTCGGTGGACCAGAAGGTGTCGTAGCCGAGCCGGTCCGCGGTCTGCGCCCAGTGCGCCTGGTTGGCGTAGGCCGCCTGCACGACGTCGTCGCCGTAGCGGCGGTCGGTCGGCACGGGCCCGCCGGCCCCCGCGTCGTCCATGGGGACCGTGCCGAAGAAGAAGACGTCGGTGCGCACACCGGCACCGTGGCATCACGACGTTTCACGGCTGTGAAAACCGTGAGACGCTCGATGGCGGGTTCCTGACCGAAACGTGCCGGACACACGGCCTCGTTACGGTCCGGCCATGTCCGCCGTCGCCCTCCCGGAGCTGCGGCCGGCCGGGCCCGCCTGCGTGGCCGAGCTGGTCGCCCGGCTGGGCCCCGAGCGCGTGTCCCGGGACCGCGAGCGCCGCCTCGAGGCCTCGCGCGACCACGCCTGGCTGTCGCCGGTGCTGACCCGGCGGCTGCCCGACGTGGTGGCGGACGTGGTGGTGGAGCCGGGCACGGAGGCCGACGCCGCCGCGGTGCTGGCCATCGCCCACGCCCACCGCGTGGCGGTGACGGCCCGGGGCAAGGGCACCGGCAACTACGGGCAGGCCGTGCCCCTGGCCGCGGGGATCGTGGTCTCCAGCGGCGGGCTGCGGGGGGTGCTCGACGTGGGCCGGGGCTGGATCCACGCCCGGGCCGGCACCGTCGTTCACCCGGCTGGAGGCCGCGGCGCGGGCGACCGGCCAGGAGCTGGCGATGTTCCCCAGCACCACGTCGAGCGCGCTGGGCGGCTTCCTGGCCGGCGGCGCGGGCGGGACGGGCTCGGTGGAGAACGGCTTCATCTGGGACGGCTACGTCCACGAGCTCGACCTGCTGCCGTGCTGGGACGTGCCCGAGCCCCGCCGGGTGGGGCCGGAGGCCGCGCTGGCCCACCTGCACGCCTACGGCACGACCGGGCTGGTCACCGCGGCCCGGGTGGCGCTGCGACCGGCGCGCCGCTGGACCGCACTGTGGGCCGGGTTCGCCGACTTCGACGCGGCGGTCGCCGCGGGCCGGGCGATGATGGAGGGCGAGCCCGCGCCCCGCAACGTGTCGGTCGACGACGCCGCCCTGGTGGCGCTGCTGGGCGGCCACCCGGGCCTGCCCGCGGGCCGGGTGAGCGTGCGGGCCACGGTGGACGAGTCCACGGTGGGCGAGCACGTGGCGACCGTGGCGGCCCACGGCGGCACGGTGGAGCTGATCGACGCGGCGTCGTGCGCCGCCCTCGTGTCGCTCAGCTTCAACCACGTGATGCTGCGGGCGCGGCGGGCGCTGCCGAGCCTGTGCCACCTCCAGGTGGGCGGGCCGGCGCTGGTGGCCCGGCACGAGGAGGTGCGGGCGGTGTTCCCCGGCGCGGTGCTGCACCTCGACGGCTTGGCGCCGGGCGGCTCCCGGGGCTTCGGCGGGCTGCTCCTGGCCCCGTTCGTCGACGAGGCCACGCTGGCGGCGGGCACCGCGGCGCTGGGCGCCCTGGGGGTCCACGTGGTGGACGCCCACACCTGGACGGTGGGCGGGCACGGTCCCCTCGACGCGGTGCACGCGGCGGCCCGGGACTTCGACCCTGCCGGGCCTGCTCAACCCGGGGAAGCTGGAGCGGGACCTCAGCCCGTCTCCACGGGCAGGTGGAGACGGGCCACGTGCACCTCGATGAGGGCGACCCGGCAGTCGGCCCGCCCGGCCTCGTGGGGGCGGACCGCGCCGTTCTGGGGGTTGCGGTCGTAGGCGGGGAAGCGGGACGCGGACAGGTCGAGCCGCAGCCGGTGGCCGGCGGGCACCCGCCAGGAGATGGGGCCGAGCTCGACCGTGGTCCCGGCCGCCTCGCCCGGGACCAGGTCCCGGCGGCGCCGGGCGCCGGTCGCCAGCCGGAGCGAGCGCCCCGACGGCTCCACCAGCGTGAGGCTGGCCACGACGTCGTGGGTGGCGGCGTCCGCCACGGTGGTGACGTCGACCGTGGCCTGCCCGGTGATCACCACGTCGTGCGCCAGGGGGTCGGACGTGTAGCACAGGACGTCGCGCCGGTCCTCGGTGGCGGACTCGTCGCTCAAGGGCTCGACGCCGCCGGGCACGGGAACCAGCGGCTCGCCCACCAGCACGTCGCCCGGCCCCGGCGCCGCGGGGCCGGGGACCAGCCGGCCGTCGCCGTGGCGGCTGTTGGCGTCGCCGGCGCTGGTGGCGGTCCAGGTCTCGCGGGTGACCCCGGGCGGGGGCCAGGCGGCGGCCTCCCGCCAGCCGATGCCCGCGGTGTGGTAGCGGACCGGCAGGGCGGGCGGCTCGCCCTCGCCCTTGAGCACCCGGCCGAGGAAGGCCAGCAGCGCCCGGTGGGCGGGAGCGGGCCCGGCCTCGGCGCCGAGCTCGTGGGCTCCGAGCCGCGTCCCCCAGGGCATGTGCTCCCAGGGCCCCACCACCGCCTCGGCGCCCAGCCGGGCCGCCACGCCGAGAGAGGCCGCCGCGAAGGTGTCGTGCCAGCCGGCCACCACGAAGGCGGGCACGGCGATGGCGTCGAGGTCGGCCGTGCGGTCCTGCCACCAGGCGCCGGGCTCGGCATGGTCCAGCCACTCGCGCCACCAGCGGCGGCGGATCGGCGCCCAGCGCCCCGGTCAGCGGCAGCGCCTCGACGTCGACGGCCGGCGGGACCACGCCCGGCGCCAGGCCGGCGAGCTGCGACGCCCACGGCGCCACGAACGGCAGCCGCAGGCAGCCGCCCTCGTAGGTCCAGCCCTCGTAGGGCCCGGGCGCGCACATCAGCGGGGCGATGGCCCGCAGGGCGGCGGGCCGGCGGGCGGCCGCCAGCAGCTGGGCCAGGCCCTGGTAGGAGTAGCCGTAGGTGGCGACCTGGCCGTCCCCGAACGGCAGGCCCGCGGCCCACTCGACGCTGGCGGCGCCGTCGGCGGCCTCGTGGGCGAAGGGCGTGAAGTCGCCGCCCGAGTCGCCCCGGCCCCGCACGTCCTGGACGACGACCGCGTAGCCGTGGCGGGCCAGCTGGTGCGGGTGGGGGAGGACCGGGCTGCTGGCCACGGACCGCCCGTAGGGCAGGCGCTGGAGCAGCACCGGCCACGGCCCGCCCGCCGCCGGGCGCCAGGCGTCGGCCACCAGCCGGGTGCCGTCGGGCATGGTGGCCACGAGGCCCCGGTGCCGCACGATGTCCATGGGGGCGAGGTTCTAGCCGATGGCTGAGCCCGGCTGGATCGGCGCGGGCGACCGCAACGGCTGGCGGGCGTCGGCGGACGGCGTCGACCTGGGGCGCGCCACCCGGCCGGCGCGCCCGGTCACGGTGCCCGCCGCGCCGGTCCCGTTGACCCTCGACCTGGCCCGCACCGCGCTGGTGGTGGTGGACATGCAGAACGACTTCTGCCATCCCGACGGCTGGCTGGCGTCGATCGGCGTGGACGTGGCCCCGGCCCGCCGGCCCATCGAGCCGCTGGCCGCATCCCTGCCGGCGCTGCGGGCGGCGGGGGTGGCGGTGGTGTGGCTCGACTGGGGCACCCGGCCGGACCGGGCCAACCTCCCGCCCGGCGTGCTCCACGTCTACGACCCCGAGGGCCGGGGGGTCGGGATCGGCTCGCCCGAGCCGACCGGCTCCCCGGTCCTGGAGCGGGGAAGCTGGGGCGCGGCCGTGGTGGACGAGCTGGCGGTGGCGGAGGGCGACGTGCGGGTGGACAAGCACCGCATGAGCGGGTTCTGGGACACCGAGCTCGACTCCGTGCTGCGCAACCTGGCCGTCACCACGCTGCTGTTCGCGGGCGTCAACGCCGACCAGTGCGTGCTGGCGACGCTGATCGACGCGGCGTGCATCGGCTATGACGTGATCCTGTTGGAGGACGCCGCCGCCACCACCTCGCCCCCGTACTGCTGGGATGCCACCGTGTACAACGTGCGCCAGTGCTTCGGCTTCACCGCCCGGGCCTCCGACCTGGTGGCGGCCCTGGCCCCGCCGCCGTGACCCTGCCCGTGCCCCGCGACACCGTGGGCGCGTTCGTGGGCGCCCCCGCGGTGCTGGCCGAGGGCGCCCCCGCCGGCCCCCTGGCGGGCCGCACCCTGGCGGTCAAGGACCTGGTGGACGTGGCCGGCACGGTCACGGGCGCCGGCAACCCCACCTTCGCCGCGGCTCGCGCCCCCGCCCCGCGCCACGCCCCCGCGGTGGCCCGCCTGCTGGCGGCCGGCGCCACCGTCGTGGGGAAGACCATCACCGACGAGCTGGCCTACTCGCTGTCCGGGACCAACACGCACTTCGGCACCCCGGTCAACGTGGCCGCGCCCGGCCGGGCGGCGGGCGGCTCCTCGGCCGGCTCGGCCGCCGCGGTGGCCGCGGGCCTGGTCGACCTGGCGGTCGGCACCGACACCGGGGGCTCGGTCCGGGTGCCGGCGAGCTACTGCGGCATCCTCGGCTGGCGCCCGACCCACGGCGCGGTGCCGATCGAGGGCGTCGTCCCGCTGGCCCCGTCGTTCGACACCGTGGGCCTGCTGGCCCGCGACCCGGAGGTCCTGCTGGCCGGCGCCACCGCCCTGCTCGGCGACGACGCCCCGGTCCCGCCGGCGCCCGTCGTACGCGCCCTGCTCCTGGCCGAGGAGGGCCTCGCCTCGCTGCCCTCCGCCGCCGGGTCGTCCCTCCGCGCCGCCACCGCCGCCGTGGCCCGCGCCCTGGGCGTCCCCTGGCGCGAGGGGCCGCTGGGGGTGGACCTCGACGCCGCCCTGGCCGCCTTCCGCACCCACCAGGGTCGCGAGGCCTGGGCCTGCCACGGCCCCTGGATCACCACGGCCCGGCCCCGCCTGGGCGAGGGCATCCGCGCCCGCTTCCGGGCCGCGTCCGAGGTCACGGAGGCCGAGGTCGAGGCCGCCTACCCGGTCTCGGCCCAGGTCCGCTCCGCGGTCGGGTCCGCCACGGCGGGAGGCACGGCGGTGGTGCTCCCCTCGGCCCCCGGCCCCGCCGCCACCCTGGGCGCAGGACCCCGCGGCCTATGCCGCCCTGCGCCAGGCCACCATCCGCCTCACGGCCCCCGCAGGCCTGGCGGGCGCTCCCGCGGTCTCGCTCCCGCTGGCCGCGGCCGAGGGCCTCCCGCTGGGCCTGTGCCTGGTGGGCGCGCCCGGCACCGACCTGGCGCTCCTCCGGGCCGCGGTCGCCGCCTGCGGCACCCGTCCCGAGCTGCTCGACGTGGCCACGGCCCCCTGCTACCGCATCTCGGCCGCACGACACGGTCAAGCTGGCCCTGCTCCGCGCCCCCGACGCCCGCAGCGACGCCACGGTGGTCTTCGAGGTCTGGGACCCGGGCGGAGCCCAGCCGCCCAACAGCCATCCGGACTCGGTGGAGACGTTCTGGTTCCTGGCCGGCGAAGGCGTCGCCACCTCCGACGGCACCGAGACCACGGATCGGCCCCGGCACCCTCCTGGTCCTGCCGCCCGGGTCGGTCCACCACATCCGCAACACCGGCCCGGGCCGCCTCTACGCCATCACCACCATGCTCCCCGACGCCGGCTTCGCCGCCCTCATCACCGCGGGCACCCCCGCCACCCTCGACCCCGAGGACCTGGCCGTCGCCCGCGGCGGGCGCAGCTAGTCCCGGGTGCGGGCGGCGCCGAGGTGCCGGCGATCCAGCCCCAGGTGAGGGCCAGGCCGAGGGTGAGGCCGGGGGCGATGGTGCCGGGGCCGATCACCGCGGCCATGGCGTTGCCCGCGGCGTAGAGGCCGGGGATGGGGCGGCCGGACCAGTCCAGCACCCCGGCGTCGGCGCCGGTGGCGGGGGCCGCCCTTGCTGCCCACCGTGCCCAGGTGGACCGGCAGGGCGAAGAACGGGGGTTGCTCGATGGTGCCGAGGTTGGGGTGGGGGGCGTTGCGGTCGCCGAGGTTGCGGTCGTAGGCGGAGTCGCCCCGGCCGAAGTCGTCGTCGCGGCCGGCGCGGGCCAGGGCGTTGAACCGCTCGACGGTGGCCCTGAGGCCGGGGGCGTCGATGCCGCAGCGCTCGGCCAGCTCGTCCAGCGTGCCCGCCTCGGTGAGCCACTCGGGGGCGGGCCCGCCCGGGGGCACGGTCGCCACCGGGTAGCGGGAGCGGAACTGGGCGTCGCCCACCGCCCAGGCGGGGACGTTGCGGGGCCGGTTGTCGCCCGGGTCGACCTCGGTGAGGGCCAGCGCGCAGTTGTGGCTGGACTCGTTCACGAACCGCCGGCCCGCGGCGTTGACCCAGATGACGTGGGGGCGGCCCCGCTCGGCCAGCGCCAGGCGGGGCCGCGGGCTGCCGTCGGCCCAGGCCTCGCCGGGCACGCTCACCACCGGCCAGAACCAGCTCTCCTGGGTGCGGGCGAGCTCGGCGCCGACCTCGCCCGCCAGCCGCAGGCTGTCGCCCCGGTTGACCGGCGGCGACACCGAGCGGGCCACCGGCTCGCCCTGGAGGCGGGCCACCAGCTCGGCGTCCCACTCGAACCCGCCCGACGCCAGCACGACGCCCCGGCGCACCCCGATGCGGTGCGTGGCCTCGCCGGCCCGGCACTCCAGCGCCGCGATCCCGTCCGGGCCGCGGTCGAGGCGCTCGACGCGGCAGCCCCGGGCCAGGGTGACCCCGGCGGCGTGGCAGCCGTGCAGCAGCCCCACGATCAGGCCCTGGCCCATGCACACCTCGCCTGCGGCCATGCGCCGGCCCACCAGCTCGGTGGGGAAGGCGCCCCCGCCGGCGAGGTCGTGCTCCGTGATCTCCTCGTTGGTGAGCACCATCGGGAACGCGGACGGCCACACCAGGTCCTCGGGGCGGCCCAGGTCGCCCAGCGCCACCGGCAGCGGCTCGATGTGGCGGCCCCGGTCCCGCCCGCCCGGGCTCTCGGCGAAGGTGTCGGGGATGTGGCAGGCGGTGAAGGTGAGCGGGGTGTGCTCCTCGACGAAGCGGGCCATGGCGGGCGCGCCCGGACGAACGCCTCGACCAGCGCGGGCTCGCGGCCGGGAGACCGGCCCCGGCAGTAGGCGAGGGCATCCTCGACGCTGTCGTCCACCCCCAGGTCCGCCATGCGGTGGTTGCCCGGCACCCACAGCTGCGACCCGGACAGGGCGGTGGTCCCGCCCCAGCGGGGCGACGCCTCCAGCACCAGGACCTCGGCGCCCGCGACCCCGGCCGCCAGCGCCGCCGAGAGCCCGGCGCCGCCCGACCCCGCCACCACCACGTCGACCTCGTCCGGCAGGTCCGCGGGATCGACCTCGCTCACGACTGCGCCTCACACTGGGCCCGGAGGCACTCGGGGAGCGCGGCCACCGCCTCGTCGGCGCCGAGTGCTTCGCCGGCCTCGGCGCTCGGGCTCGGGCAGCCAGTCCGCGAACGGGACGGAGATGGCCCGGTGCCGGCCGGAGTCGGTGTGGACCTCGTCCACCCGGGCCAGCGCCTCGGGCGGGAAGCACGCCTCCAGGCGGGCCAGCGCGGGCCACACCCGCCGGTGGACCAGCGTGATCCTGCCGTTCACGAGCCGCAGGCGGGCCACGTCGGGCGAGTCGGCGAGCTCGTTGATCACGGCGAAGATGCGGTGGCCGGCCGGATGGCCCCACCAGCTCCCCCGGATGGCCTCGCCCGCCACCATCTCGGCGACGTTGGGGATCGGCCCCTGCGCCGACTCCAGCAGCATGCCGTGGTCGGCGAGCACGGCCAGCATGTCGTCCACGACGTGCAGTCTGCCCATCCCCGCCGGCCACGGTGGGTCAGGCCACCAGCTCGCCCGTCTCGGCCGGCACCACGCGAGCCGACGCGGGGACGTGGTCGCGGCGATCGGCGGCGGCGAGGGCCAGGGCGGCCAGGGACACCGCCACGCCCGCGCCCAGGATCGACCAGGGGACGCCGAACAGGCTGACCAGGGCGCCGGCCAGGCCCACGCCCGCCAGCTCGGCCGTGCTGCCCGTCATCAGGTCGGCGGCCAGGACGCGGCCGTGGGCGCGCTCGGGGCTGGAGCGCTGGAGCAGGGTGCGGGACGGGCCGGAGATCACCGCGGTGGCGACGCCCCACAGGGCGACACCCACGAACGCCACCACCACCCACGGGGTGCCGAGGTAGACGATGGCGGTGACGCCGGAGGCCCCCACGCCCAGGACGACCCAGCCGAACGAGGCCAGCCGGTCGCCCAGCCGGGCGGCGAGGATGCCGCCTCCCACCAGGAAGATGCCGAACGCGCTCTGGAGGGCGGCGAACACCTCCTCCGAGCGGCCGAGGGTGTCCCGCACGTACAGGGGCTCGCACAGCAGCGCCATGCCGTAGAGCAGGTGGACCGCGAACGTGCAGGTCACCGTGCGGCGCAGGACGCGTGTGCGGGCGATGAGCCGCCAGCCGGCCAGCGCGGCCCTCAGGCCGGCGGGCGGGGAGCCGTCGTCGCCCTCGGCCCGGGCCGCGGGCCGCAGCCGCACCAGGGGCAGGATGGCGAGCCCCAGGGCGTAGGTGAGGGCGTCGAACACGAAGGCGCCCCGGAAGCCGAACAGGGCGATGGCTCCCGCGCCGGCCGCGGGGCCGACCACGATGGCGAGCTCGTCGGTGAGCGAGACCAGCGCGTTGGTGCGGGCCAGGTAGCGCTCGGCCACCAGGCGGGGCGGCATGGACTGGAGCGCGGGCAGCGAGAACGCCATCGACGCGCCGTGCAGCGCGCTGATCAGCGCCAGCGTGTGGAAGTCGTCCGCCCCCAGCAGCGCCAGCGAGGCGGCGATGCCCACCACCTTGGCCCCCGCCAGCGTGGCCCGAGGTCCGACGCGGTCGATGACCAGGCCGGTGACGGGGCCGAGCACGATGCTCGGGAGCACGAAGGCCAGGCCGAACAGGGACACGTCGGCCGCCGTGGCGTCGTACTGGTACGCCGCGTAGACCCAGATGGCGACGATGGTCGCCCACGAGCCGATGGCGCTCAGCGCCTCGCCCACCAGGAAGGTGGCGACGCGGCGGGAGAAGGGGGAGGCCCCGCCGGAGCCGGTCGCGAGCATGCCGGGCACGGTAGGGGCGAGGGTGATCCTGTCCTACCGACTTACGGGGGCGCTCAGCCGGCTGACGGGTCGCCGGGGAGCACGCCCAGCCGCTTGAGCGTGCGAGCGCCCGCCATGGGCGGCGGAGGGGCGGGGAGGGGCTCGCCCACGGGCCGCGGCCACGCGATGGGGGTCACGTCGCTGCGGATGGGCTCGCCGGCCCCGATGCCGGCCCGGTCGACCGAGGGGTGGCTGCCCTCCGCCCGCCGGGTGCAGCCGTCGGCGAAGTAGATCACGGTGTGGACCCGGCGGACCCGGTCGGTGCGGTTGGGCCGGGCCAGGTGGGCGGTGAGCCCGTGGTGGAACGCCACCGACCCGCGGGGCAGGGCCACGAAGGCCGGCGCCCGGTCCGCCAGCGCCGGGTCGTCCAGCAGGTCATCCGGCTCGCCCGAGAAGATGTCGACGAAGCGGTCCAGCCCGATCCGGTGGGACCCGGGAACGTACCCCATGCACCCGCCGTCGAGCGTGACGCCGTCGAAGGCGATCCAGGCCGTGACGGTGCGGGGCTCGGCGATGGGCCAGTAGGGCTGGTCCTGGTGGGCGTCGGTCTCGCGCCCACCGGGCTCCTTGTACAGCGCCTGGTCGTGCCACAGCCGCACGGCGTCGACGCCCAGCAGGGCGGCCGCCGCCTCGCCGAGGCGGGGATGGAAGGTGAGCGGCCGCACGTCGGGGCTGTCCTCCCAGAGGTTCTGGCACTGGAGGAAGGACTGCTCGTAGCGGCTCTTCTCGCCCAGCGTGCGGTTGTCGGCCGCCTTGCGCCGGGCGACCGCGGCGTCCACCGCGGACCCCAGGCGGTCGAGCTCGCCCTCGTCGAGCAGCCCCGGGACGACCACGTAGCCGTCCCGCCGGAACGCCTCGACCGCCTCGTCGGTTGCGCGCACGAACGCCTCCCTCGCCGGCCCCCCGGGACAGCTTGGCGTCCCGGGGGGCGGTGCGCACGTCAGCGGCGACCGGCGGGGACCGGCTCGTCGACCGGCACCGGCTCGGGCAGAGCCTCGGGGAGCGGCTCGGCGTGGCCCTCCACGTCCAGGTTGGGCAGCAGGCGGTCGAGCCAGCGGGGCAGCCACCAGTTGCGGTCGCCCAGCAGCTCCATGGTGGCCGGCACCAGCAGCATGCGGACGATGGTGGCGTCCAGCAGGATGGCCGAGGCCAGCCCCACGCCCATGAGCTTGACCGTGCGGTCCGGCTCCAGGATGAAGGTGCCGAACACCATCACCATGATGGCGGCGGCCGCGGTGATGACCTTGGCGGTGGCGGCCAGGCCGTCGGCCACCGAGGTGCGGCTGTCGCCGGTGCGCTTCCACTCCTCCCGCACCCGGGAGAGCAGGAACACCTCGTAGTCCATGGACAGGCCGAACACGATGGCGAACAGCATCATCGGCATCCACGGCTCGATGGGCGCCGGCTGCACGCCGGTGATGTCGGACAGCCAGCCCCATTGGAACAGGGCGACCACGATGCCGTAGGCCGCCGCGATCGACAGCATGTTCATGATCACCGCCTTGAGCGGGACCAGCAGCGACCGGAACACCACCATCAGCAGCAGGAACGACAGCGACAGCACGGCCACGAAGAAGTACGGCAGCCGTGAGCTCAGGTAGTGCGAGAAGTCGACGCTCACCGCCACCTGGCCGGTGACCTTGGCGTCGACGCCCGCGGCCGCCTCGGCCGGCGGCAGCACGCTGTCCCGCAGCCGGGACACCAGATCGGTGGTGTCCGCGTCCTGCGGCGCGGTGGTGGGCACCACCTGCCACAGCGCGGCGGTGGGGTTGTCGGGGTCGTTGGGCCTGGGGTCGGACACCGACTCGACCCCCGGATCCTCGGCCACCGCCTCGCTGATGGCGTCGAGGTCGCCCAGGTCGGTGCCTTCGGGCAGCTCGGCCGCCAGCATCAGCGGGCCGTTGAACCCGGGCCCGAACCCGTCGACCAGCAGGTTGTAGGCCTGCTTGGTCGAGGTCTCCTCGGCGAAGTTGGACTCGTCGGAGAAGCCGAGGCGCAGGCTCAGCGCGGGCAGGGCCAGCAGCACCAGCGCCAGCGCGCCGACGGTTGCCGAGGCCCAGGGCCGGCGCTGGATGATCCGGCTCCAGCGGTAGGCCGTGGTCTGGTTGCGGGGCTTGGGCGCCCGGCGGGGCACCTCCCGCTTGAGCGGCTCGAAGAAGAACCCGGCCACGATCACGATCAGGGCCAGCGGCAGGCCGATCATCAGGGGCGCGAACTCGAGCCCCAGGCCCACCAGGGCCACCGCCACCAGGCCCGCGGCGATGAGGCCCCGCCAGCGGGTGCGCTCGATCCGCTGGCCGGCGAAGCCCAGGAACGCGGGGAGCAGCGTCAGGGAGGCGGCCACCGTGACCGCCACCACCGCAGCGGCGCCCACGGCCAGGCCCTGGACGAAGGTGACGCCCATCAGCAGCATGCCCAGCAGCGAGATCACCACGGTGGTGCCCGCGAACAGCACGGACCGCCCCGCGGTGTCGTGCGCGATGGCGACGGACTCGCGCACCGTGTGGCCGGCGTGGAGCTGCTCGCGGTAGCGGGTGACGATGAGCAGCGCGTAGTCGATGCCCACGCCCAGCCCGATCATCACGCCGAGGAAGGTGGTGAAGTCGGGGATCGTCAGCACGTTGCTGAGGACCGTGATGATCACGGTGCCCAGCCCGATGCCGAACAGCGCCACGCCCACGGGCAGGCCCATGGCCAGCACCGAGCCGAACGCCACGATGAGGATGACGATGGCGAAGGCCAGGCCCAGCAGCTCGGAGGAGGGCTGCTCGAACTCGGCGAAGATGAACCCGCCCAGCTCGACCCGGAGCCCGTCGACCTCGGGCACCTCGGCCCGGATCTCGTCGCGGATCTCGCCCCGCGGGTGAAGTCGATGTCGTCGGGCAGCTCGACGTTGGCGTAGGCGATGCGGCCGGCACCGTCGCCTCGCGACGAGATCTGGCCCTCGTTGCCCTCGGCGTAGGGGCTGTCGACGGTGACCACGTCGTCGAGCTCCGCCACCTGGGCGAACAGGTCCTCCATGCCCGCCCGGACCTGCGGGTCGTCGACGCCCTGGTCGGCCAGGAACACGATGGTGCCCAGCTGGCCGGTGCCCTGCCCGCCGAAGTGGTCGTCGAGGATGTCGAAGCCCTCGCGGGACTCGACGTCGGGGAGGTTGAACTCGTCGCGGAACGCGCTGCCGACCGCGCCGGACACGGCGAAGCCGAGAGCGACGACGGCGACCCACAGCCCCAATACGAGCCTGCGGTGATCGTGGCACCAGGTGCCGAGTCGGGAGAACACGGGGGTCTGCTCCTGAGGTGAGGGGGACGGGAACTGCGGCGGTGGTTGTCTGACGGCGGGGGAGCCGGAAACTCATCGGCGGGAGACCGATGCACGCTGCGGACGGTGGCGTCAGCGGTCCGAAAGCCGGAGAGCGCGGTTTGGGGCGGTCGGGACAGGGCAGGCATGGCCTGGCGGCGGAGGCCCGTGGGGTGCAGGCCTCTGCCGCCGCCACGCGGGGTCAGGCGATGACCATGGACTCCCCGGTCTCCAGCAGGGTCTTGAGCCCGCTGAGGACCCACGGCCAGCCGCCGGCCCCGCCCGGGCCCTCGGACAGGCCGCCGGTGAGCACGGCGAGCTTGGGTGCCCGGGAGAGGTCGTGGCTCACCGTCAGGCGGGTGAGGCCGTCCTCGCGGGGCTCGATCTCGTAGGTGAGGCGGGTGAACCCCTCGGCCTCGATCTCGGGGTCCATGAGCAGGCGCCAGGTCTGCACCAGCTTGCGGGGCGGGTCGGCCTCCAGCACCTCGCCGTCGACGAGGACGTCGGGTGCGCCGAACTGCTTGAGGGTCGGGCTGGCCAGCGAGCGGTACGCCCCGCCGGGGCGGAGGTCGATGTCGATGCTGCCGCCGTAGCCGTAGCGCTCGGTCCACTCGGAGCTGGTGATGGCCTCCCAGACCCGCTCGGGCGTGGCCCGGATGTACACCCTGTGCACCTGCACCGTCGTGAGGGTCTCGGTGTCGGTCATGCCTCTTCCTCCAGTTGTCGTTTGAGATCGGTGAGCGCCGTGACCCGGCGCTCCGTGTACTTGTCGATCCACCGGTCGTGGATGAGGCGGATGGGCACCGGGTTCAGGAAGTGCAGCTTCTCCCGGCCCGACCGCCGCGTGACCACGAGCCCGGCCTCCTCGAGCACCCGCAGGTGCTTCATGACGCCGAAGCGCGTCATCTCCACCTCCGACTCGAGCTCGGTCAGGGTGCGGCCGTCGCGGGCGAAGAGCCGGTCGAGCAGCAGCCGACGGGTCGGATCGGCGAGCGCCTTGAACACACGGTCGTCGTCGCTCACGGTGGCCAACATAGGTGACCATTTGGTCACATGTCAACCGAGGAATGCGTTGGCGCGGCGTCGCCGGGGCCGCGACCCTCGCGGCGTGCTGCGCGAGCTCCGCCTGGACCTCCACCCGCCGCTCTGGCCGGACAGCCTGTTCGGCCACCTGGCGGCGACGGCCGTGCCGGGAGTGGAGGAGTGGCGCGACGGCGCCTTCCGGCGCACCCTGCGCCTGCCGTCCGGGCCGGGGATAGTCGCGCTCACTCCGCACGAGGATCCGTACGCGGGCTACGTGACATGCCGCCTGCGGCTGGCGGACGAGGCCGACCTGCCGGCGGCGGTGGCGGCCTGCCGCTGGCTGCTCGACCTCGACGCCGACCCGGACGCGATCGGCGCGGCGCTGGCCGGGGACCCGGTGCTGGCCCCGCTGGTGGCCGCCGCCCCCGGGCGCCGGGTGCCCCGCACGGTCGACGGGGGCGAGATGGCCCTGCGGGTGGTGCTGGGCCAGCAGGTGAGCGTGAGCGCGGCCGGCACCCTGGCGGCCCGGCTGGCGACGGCCGCGGGCGAGCCCGTCGCAGACCCCGAGGGCGGGCTCGGCCGGCTGTTCCCCAGTCCGGCCGCCGTCGCCGCGGTGGACCCGGCCGTGCTGGCCATGCCCGCGAGCCGGCGGACCTCGGTGCTCACGCTGGCCCGGGCGCTGGCGGACGGGACCGTCGTGCTGGACGCGGGCACGGAGCCGGCCGCCGCGCTGGACGCGCTGGGCGGGCTGCCCGGCATCGGGCCGTGGACCCGGGCGCTGATCGCCATGCGGGCGCTCGGCGACCCCGATGCCTTCGCGCCCACCGACCTGGGCGTGCGCCTGGCGGCCCGGGCGGCCGGCCTGCCGGCCACGCCCGCGGCGCTGGTGGCCCGCGCCGAGCGCTGGCGGCCGTGGCGGGCCTACGCCGTGCAGTACCTGTGGGGGAGCGGCGACCACGCGATAAACCGGCTGCCGGGGGCCCTGCGGGGCTGAGTCAGCAGCCCCGCAGGGCCCGTCCCCTCAGTGGGCCGCGCAGTTCAAGGTCGTCTCGACCCGGTCGAGCCGGCGGATGACGATGCGCTGCGTCGCGCTCACCTCACGGGTGTCGCGGGCGTCGGGCTTGGTCGTGCTGTCCTGCATGGGTTCTCACCTCCCTTCCTTCGTGATGCGAGGAGGCGGCGGCCGTGGCGGCGCCACCAGGCGCGGGCCCACAGCACCTGGACCGCGCCGGTCACCACCAGCACCGCCAGGGCGTCGGCGGTGGCGCCCGCCGAGGGCCGGGTCGCCACGGTCCGCAGCGCGCCGAGCAGCAGCCCGCCCACCACGGGCAGCGGTGACGGTCACGGCGACGGCCACGCAGGCGACGCTGCCCACCACCATCACCCCGCAGTAGGCCCGCACCACCCGGCGCTCGCGGGCGGGCAGCCCGAGGCTGGGATCGGCCGGGCGCCGGCGGACCAGGTAGGCGCCGTAGGCGACCGCGTCGGCGTAGAGGTTGCGGCAGCGGGCCAGGTCCTGGAGGACGAAGTAGAGGTCGGTGCGCATGAACACCAGGGCCTGCGAGGGCAGGAACAGCAGCGACAGCAGCACCGCCACCGCCGCCACCCGGCCCACCGCGCCCTGCGGCCCCGCGGCCGCCCGCACCACGATCCCGGCCGCGGCCACCGCCAGGTTGACCGCCATGCCCGCCAGGTACACGGTGAGCCGGGTGCGCCGCGGCGCGGCCCACACCGCGCTCACGTCGGTCTGGGCCACCAGGAACTGCAGGCGGGTGCTCAGGCTCATGCGCCCGGGCACACCCGCCGCCCGGGCGGTGATCAGGTGCCCGAGCTCGTGCAGGAACAGGATCGTCCAGGCCAGCGCGGCGTTGCCCGCCACCACCAGGCTGGGGTGGTGGCTCCACACCAGGGCGTCGCGCCCCGGCAGCCGCGACGGGCCGGCCACCAGGCAGGCGCCCGCCAGCAGGCACAGCCCGCCCCAGGCCACGGCGACCGCCGGGTGCAGCGCCCAGGCGACGTGGCCCGGCCGCAGCCAGGCCAGCGTGGGCGGCGGCGGGGACGGGGACTCCAGCGGGCGGCCGTCCACGCCGGCGAGCAGCCCGAGGTCGCCGAGGGCGGTGACGAACTCGGCGACGTCGACCCGGGCACCGGTCTCGGCCGCCAGCCGGTCCTCCACCGCGCCCACGGTGGCTCCCTCGGCCAGCAGGTCGAGCGCCCGCACGGCCACCGGCGGGACGGCCACGAACTCGCCGGTGTCGACCCGGCCCACCACCCACTCGTCCCCGTCCCTTCGGCGGACCAGCGCGGCGGGCCACACCCGGGTGGCGGTGGTGACCGGGCCGAGGTCGCTCACGCCGCGCCGCCCTCGCGGCTCGGGCCACAGCCGGGGCAGTCCGGCCGGCGGGGGTCGTCGATGACGACGGGATGGTCCAGCGCCACCAGGTTCACCCCGTAGCGCCGGCCGGGCGCCAGCGCGGGCGCCCCGGTGAGCCGGGCCAGCACCGCGTGCGCGGCCAGAGCGGCCGACAGCGCGGCCGAGGGCGCGGCCACTGCGCCGGCCACGGCCGCGCTCCAGTCCGGGGCGTCCTCCCGGCGGAGGCCCTGGGCCCGGCGCCGCTCGTCGTCCGCGGCCAGCAGGCACTCGAAGCAGGCGCCCTCGCCGGGCACGAACGAGCCGACGCCCACCAGCGGGCCGTTGTAGCCCGCCTCGACCCAGGGCGTGCCGGTGGCCAGGCAGGCCCGGTTGGCCCACCGCTGGATCTCGTGCGGCTCGTCCGCCGCCAGCAGCAGCACGTCACAGCCCCGGGCCAGCTCGGCCAGCGGCGCCGGGCCGGTCACCCGCAGGCGCTCCCCGGTCACCACGATGTCGGTGTTGAGGCGCGCGCAGCCGCTCCAGGGCGGCATCGACCTTGGGGCGGCCGATGTCGTCCTCGCTGTAGAGCACCTGGCGGTTGAGGTTGGACAGCTCGACGGCGTCGGGGTCGACGCAGTGCAGCCGCCCCACGCCGCTGGCGGCCAGGGCTGCGGCCGCGCCCGCGCCGCTGCCGCCGAGGCCCACCACCGTGACCCGGGACCGGGCCAGGCGGGCCTGGGCGTCCCACGAGCTGGCCCGGGGCACGAGGTCGACCCAGCGGAACCAGCGCCGGCCGCGGTCGTGGCGGGCCTTGTCGCGGGCGGTGAGGCCGGCGGGCTCGGGGCCGGCGGCGTCCTCGACGTGGCCGGCGGCCACCAGGTCGGCCACGGCCTGCTCCAACAGCGCGGGCGGGGTGCCCGGGTGGCGGGCCGCGGTGGCGGCCACCGCACCGTCCACGCTGCGGGTGCCGTCCAGCGACCCCAGCAGGGTCCACAGCGCGCCGGTCGGGTCCTCGATCTCCGCCGCCAGGCCGTAGGACATGCCGCCGATGCGGATGCGCTCCCCGCCCACGCGGTAGGGGGCGTGCTCGGGCTTGACCCGGGGCCGCCTCACCCGGGCCCCCCGGGCACGCTGCGGTCGAGGATGGCCCGGCGCAGGGCGGCCGCCGCCTCGGCCCGCTCGTCACCGCCCAGGTCGACCAGGTCCCACCACTGGTGGACCGGGTCGGTCAGCGGCAGGCCTTCGCAGCTCGCCGGCCACGGCGCCGCGGGCGAGAGCAGGGTGGCATCGCTGGTCCAGCGCAGCGCCAGCGTGGCGCCGGCCGGGCCGGGCACGGGCGTGAAGGGGGTGTCGAGCGCGAGCCGCTCCCGGGTGTAGGCCACCGCCACCGTGGCGCGGGGCCGGCCCACCAGGCACTCGGGGGCCACGTCGGCCGAGAGCGCCACGGCCACGCCCGCCCGCCGGGCGGCGGCGACGACGGCGATGGCCGCGTCGCCGGGGGAGCCCGGCGCGTGCCACCAGGTCTCGGGGCCGAGGAGCAGCGGGCGGGCCCGGGCGGCATAGAGGTCGAGCAGGGCGGCGCGCCGGGCCACATAGCCCCGCTCGGTGTGCCGGACCGCGCCGTGCGCGGCCAGGTGCGCCAGCACCTGCGACGCCCGCGGCTGGGTCACCGCCGCCCCGCGGGCCAGGGCCACCCCGGTGAGGGGGCCGGTGGCTCCGATGAGCAGCCGGGCGATGGCGGCGGTGCCCGCGCCCCAGCGCCGGGAGGCGCTCGTGGGCACGACGCGGGGCACGCGCCCACGGTATAAGTCTTGTCGTCAGCCTGACAAGAAGGCTTATACCCCTATAAGTCTCCTAGGCGAGGCTCCCGGCTTCTTCCTCGTCGTGGCGGGGCGGCTTCGGCGTGCGGACGTCGTCCACCGTCACGTTGACCTCGACCACGGTGAGGCCCAGCATGCGCTGGGTCTGGAGGGCCACGTTGGCCTGGACCTGGCGGGCCACCTCCAGCACCACGTGGCCGAACTCGACCATGATCGTGACCGAGATGGCCACCTGGTGGCCCTGCACGTCGGCCTTGACGCCCTGGTCGCCCCGCTTGTTGCCGATGCCGATGCGCTCGCGCACGCTCTCCATCGCCCGGGCGAAGTCGCCGCCCAGGTCGGCCACGCCCTCGACCTCCATGGCGGCCAGCCCCGCCACCTTCTCCACCACCTCGTCGGCGATGTGGATGCGGCCCTTGAGCTCGCGGGGCCGGGGCGGGGCGGGCGTCGCCGCCGGGCCGGCCGGGGCCGCGGGCTGGGGCGCCACCGCCGCCGGCCGCTCCGCCACGCCGGGTGGGGTCGCGGTCGCCGTCGGGCGCAGTCCCTCGTCGCTGCGGGGCGGGTAGGGGCTCGGGCCGTTGGGCCCGGTCCTCTCCTCCGCGGTGAAGTCGCTCACTGCTGCCTCCTGGTACGCGTTCGGCCCATCCTTGCCGAGTTGTCAAGATGACGCCGGTCGCCCCGGCGCCGTTACGGTGGGGTCATGGCCAAGCCCGAAGTCACCATCCCCGACGCCCGACCGCCCGCCGACATCGTCATCGACGACATCGTCGTCGGGGACGGGGCGGAGGCGACGCACGGCCGCGACGTCGAGGTCCACTACGTCGGCGTGGCCTGGTCGAGCGGGCGCCAGTTCGACGCCTCGTGGGACCGGGGCGACACCTTCAGCTTCCGCCTGGGCGCCGGCCAGGTCATCGAGGGGTGGGACCGGGGCGTGCAGGGCATGCGGGTCGGGGGTCAGCGTCGCCTCACCCTCCCGCCCGAGCTCGCCTACGGCTCCCGGGGGGCCGGCGGGGTGATCGGTCCCGACGAGACGCTGGTCTTCGTCGTCGACCTCGTCGGCGTCGGCTGACCACGGTCGAGGACCGCCGCCGCACACAGCGTGTCGCTACGCGGGCAGTGCACGCACACGACGGCGTACGCTGTCAGGGACGACCGGTCACGGCCGGTTGGTCGCTAGGGGGGACGGGATGCACAGAGGCGACGGAGAATGACGGCGCTGTCGGACGAGCCCGCGGCGGGCTCGATACCGGCTGACGTGGCCGTCAGGCTGCTGAGGGCGCTCGACCGTGCGCCCTCCGCCGTCGTCTCCCTGATCGAGCCCGACCTGACCACCCGGTGGATCAGCGCGTCGGCCGACTGGGTCATCGACACCGACCCCGACGCCCGCATGGGCCGGGAGTCGATGGAACGGGTCCACCCCGACGACATCCCCCGGTTGCTCCAGGGCCTGGCCCAGCTGCGGGCCGCGGCCCGCGAGGGCGGGGACGACCCGCCGGTCATCGAGCCGCTCCGCTACCGCAAGCGGCGCCGCGACGGCACCTGGATCGCCATGGAGGCGATGGTCCAGAACATGCTGAGCGACCCCGTCGTCAACGGCCTCGTGATCATCTCGCGGCCCACGGGCGGCGTGCTCGACAGCATCAGCCACGTGGTGGACCTGCTGGTGGCCGAGGCCCCGCTGCCCGAGGTGCTGGCGGCCTGCGCCCGCATCGTGCCCGACTACCTGGGCGCGGCCGCGGTGGTGGGCATGATCGACGGCCAGCCGGTGGTGGGCGTGGACGAGGGCTCGCCGGCCGCCGAGCTCGTGACCGACGAGCGCTGGTGGCGGCCGACCCTGGCGGACGGCCGGGCCCGCACGCTGGCTGACTTCGCCGGCTTCCCCGAGGACCTGGTCGCCGCCGCCCGCGCCCGGGGCTGCGTGTCGGCGTGGGCGATGCCCCTGCCCGACGCCAGCTCGGGCGCGCTCATGGGCTGCGTCATGGTGTGGGTCACGGGCCGCATCGAGCACGGCGTGGGCACCGAGCACAGCCTCCAGCAGGCCATCCGGCTCGCCAGCCTGGTGCTGGGCGAGCAGCGCCGCCACCACACGCTGCGGCGCGAGGCGGTGACCGACCCGCTCACCGGGGCGGGCAACCGCTCCGCCCTGCGCCAGCGCCTCGACGGGGTGACCGGCGCGGTGACGGTGGCGCTGGTCGACCTCGACGACTTCAAGCCGGTGAACGACACCCACGGCCACGACACCGGCGACTCGGTGCTGCAGGTGGTGGCCGAGCGCCTGATGGGCACGGTGCGGGAGGACGACCTGGTGGCCCGCTTCGGCGGGGACGAGTTCGCGGTGGTGTTCGCCGACGGCACCACGCTGGAGGGCGCGGCGCCCTCCATCGAGCGGATCGTGGCCGCCATCGAGGAGCCCGTGGTCGACCGACCGGGGCACGGTGCTGGTGAGCGCCAGCGTCGGCCTGGCGACCGGCGCGGCGAGCGAGGTCGTGCAGCGGGCCGACGCCGCCCTCTACGAGGTGAAGCGGGCCAAGCGCCTGCCCTCCACCCGGCGCGGCGCGGTCGCCCGCTAGCGCCGGTCCCGGGCGCGCCGGGCCAGCTTGCGCAGCTCCTCCGCCCACAGCACCGTGCTGGCCAGCGCCGCGCAGATCAGCCAGTCGGCCGCGGGCAGCGGCGTGGTGTCGAACGCGTGGTTGAGCACACCCAGGTGGACGACCGCCACCTGGAGCACCAGCGACAGCCCGATGGCGGCCCACAGCAGCGGGTTGGTGAACAGGTGGTGGAAGGCGCTGACCCGGCCGGAGCGGGCGTTGAAGGCGTTGAACAGCTGGGCGAGGACCAGGGTGGTGAAGGCCATGGTGCGGGCCTCCACGATGTCGCCCCCGCCGTGGAACAGCCCGCCGGGCAGCCGCAGGTCGAGCGCCACCAGGGTGGCCAGGGCCATGACCAGGCCGACGTAGCCGATGCCGACCTGCATCTCCCGGTCGATGATGCGGTCGTGCAGCCCGCGGGGCGGCCGGGACATGACGTCGTCCGGCGGCGGGTCCACGCCCATGGCCAGCGCGGGGGCGGTGTCGGTGAGCAGGTTGATCCACAGGATCTGGGTGGCCAGCAGCGGGACGGCCACCGTCTCGCCCGTGTCGGTCAGGCCCAGGACGCCCGCGCCCACCACGCCCAGGAACATCGTGAGCACCTCGCCGATGTTGGACGAGAGCAGGTAGCGCAGGAACGTGCGGATGTTGGCGAAGATGGCCCGGCCCTCGGCCACCGCGTGGACGATGGTGGCGAAGTTGTCGTCGGCCAGGATCATGTCGGCCGCCTCCTTCGTCACGTCGGTGCCGGTCACGCCCATGGCCACGCCGATGTCGGCCCGGCGCAGGGCGGGGGAGTCGTTCACCCCGTCACCGGTCATGGCCACGATGGCGCCGTCGGCCTGGAGGGCGTCGACGATCCGCAGCTTGTGCTCGGGCGCCACCCGGGCGTAGACGGACACCTCCGCCACCGCCCGGCGGAACCCCTCCTCGTCCAGGTCCTCCAGTGCGGTGCCGGTGAGCGTGGGGGCGCCGGGCTCGACGATGCCGAGGTCGGCGGCGATGCGGGCCGCGGTGATCGGGTGGTCGCCGGTGATCATGATGACCCGCAGGCCCGCGGCCTGCGCCTCGGCGATGGCGGTGCGGGCCTCGGGCCGGGGCGGGTCGATGATCCCCGCCACGCCCACGTACACCAGCTCGCGCTCCAGCTCCTCGGCCTCGGGGCCGCGGGGCGGGCCGTGCCCGTCGGGCAGCGGCCGGTAGGCCACGGCCAGCGTGCGCAGGGCGTCGGCGGCCAGCCGGTCGACGTCGGCCAGCACCGCGGCGCGCCGCTCGGCGGTGAGCGGCCGGATCTCGCCCGCCACCCGCTCGTGCGTGCACCGGGCCAGCAGGACGTCCGGCGCGCCCTTGGTCACCACCGCCACCCGGCCGCCGGCCTCGGCATCGGCCTCGAACGTGCTCATGAGCTTGCGCTCGGAGGTGAAGGGGATCTCGCCCACCCGCTCGAAGCGGGCCTCCCGCTGCGGCGGTGATGCCCAGCTTGCGCTCGGCCACCAGGAACGCGGCCTCGGTGGGATCGCCCTGCACGGTCCACTGGTCGCCGTCACGCTGGAGCACCGCGTCGTTGGCCAGGCTGCCCCCGGCCAGCACGTAGCGGATCTCGTCCGCCACCGCCTCGTCGCCCGGCCCGGAGCCGAGCGGCCGCCCCGCCCGGGTCACGTCGCCCTCGGGCGTGTAGCCGCTGCCCGCCAGGTCGACCTCGCCCGAGGCGGTCACGACCTTGAGGATGGTCATCTCGTTGCGGGTCAGCGTGCCGGTCTTGTCCGAGCACACCACCGAGGCCGAACCGAGCGTCTCCACCGACGACAGCCGCTTCACGATGGCCTGGCGCCGGGCCATGCGCTGGACGCCCAGGGCGAGCACGACCGAAAGGACCGCCGGCAACCCCTCGGGAACGGCCGCCACCGCCAGGGACACGCCCACCAGCAGCACCTCGACCGCGTCGCTCGCGTCCTCGATGTCGGAGGTGAGGAAGATCCCGGCCACCACCACCAGGGCGATGATCACCACCGCGATCCCCAGCAGCCGCCCGAGGCGCGAGACCTCGCGTTGCAGCGGCGTGGGCTCCTCCTCGGTGCTGCCCAACAGCCGGGCGATCGTGCCCATCTCGGTGTCCATGCCCGGTGGCGGTGACCACGGCCCGACCCCGGCCGCTGGCCACCGCGGTGCCGCTGAACACCATGTCGAGCCGGTCCCCCAGCCCCGCGGGCCCGGCCAGGGTGGCCGCGTCCTTGAGCACGGCCTCGCTCTCGCCGGTGAGCGAGGCCTCGGCCACCTTGAGCGAGGCGGCCTCGACCAGGCGGGCGTCGGCGGCCACGGCGTCGCCCTCGGCCAGCGTCAGCAGGTCGCCGGGAACGACGTCGGTGACGGGGACGCGCTGCTCCCGCCCGTCGCGCACGACGCCCGCGGAGGCCGCGGCCATGCGTTGCAGGGCGGCCACCGCCTCCTCGGCCCGCGCCTCCTGCACGTAGCCCAGCACCGCGTTGGCCACGATGATGGCCAGGATCACGATGACCTCGAAGGGCACCTCGTCGGCGCCCTCCAGCAGCCACGCCACCAGCGACACGATCACGGCCGCGACGAGCAGGTAGACGAGCGGGTCGGCGAACTGGGCCAGGAAGCGGCGCCAGCGGGGCACGGGCTCGGCCGCCCGGAGCTGGTTCGGGCCGTAGCGGGCCAGGCGGGCGGCCGCCTCGGCGCCGTCGAGCCCGCGCCCGAGGTCGGTGCCGAGCGCGCCCGCAACGGCTTCGGCATCGCGCAGCCAGGGCTCGGGCGGGGAGGCAACCGGGGACAGCGTCACGCCCTGTCGAGCTTACGACTGCGCTTGGTGACGGTTGTGTCAGTCGCGCGAAGAAGTTACTCCTCGTCTGCTGACGTTCACGTATGGTAGGGAACGACGGGGAGTCGACCGCCCGGCTCCCGCGTGAGCAATGGGGGACTGATGAGCATGTCGAGAACAGCTCGTTGGGTCGCGTGTGCCACCGCCGCCGTCGCCCTCGTGGCGTTCGCGGTGCCCGCGTCCGCAAAGCCCACATCCGGGGCCGAGCAGCCCACGACCTACGTCGTGGTGCTGAAGTCGGGAGCCACGACCCCGGTGGCCGTCGAGGCCGCAGACCAGCTCAGCGCCGCCGGTGCCGCGGCCCAGCCCACCCGGGTGTGGACCAACGCGCTCCAGGGCTACGCGGCGCCGATGACGTCCAGCCAGGCCGCGGCCGTGGCCGCGGATCCGCAGGTGGCGTCGATCGAGCCCGACGCCGTCGTCACCACGATGGTGACCCAGCAGAACCCGCCGTGGGGCCTCGACCGCATCGACCAGCGGGACCTGCCCCTGTCGGCCAGCTACACCTACACCGCCACCGGTGCGGGCGTGCGGGCCTACGTGATCGACACCGGCATCCGCTTCAGCCACGTCGACTTCGGCGGTCGGGCGGTGTCCGGCTTCGACGCCATCGACGGCGGCACGGCCGACGACTGCCACGGCCACGGCACCCACGTGTCCTCCACCCTCGGAGGCAACAGCTTCGGCGTGGCCAAGGGCGTCCAGCTCATCGCGGTGCGGGTGCTCGACTGCAACGGCAGCGGCGCCACCTCCGGCGTCATCTCGGGCATCGACTGGGTGGTGGGCAACCACCAGGCCGGCCAGCCCGCGGTGGCCAACCTGAGCCTGGGCGGCGGCGCCAGCAGCGCCGTCGACGCGGCCATCAACCGGCTGGTCAGCGACGGCGTGAGCGTGAGCGTGGCCGCGGGCAACTCCAACGCCAACGCCTGCAACTCGTCGCCCGCCCGGGTCCCCGCCGCCATCACGGTGGCCGCCAGCACCATCAACGACGCGCTGGCCTCGTTCTCCAACCGGGGCAACTGCGTCGACATCATCGCCCCCGGCAACCAGATCCCGGGCGCCTGGTCCACCAGCAACACCGCCACCATGACCATCAGCGGCACCTCGATGGCCTCCCCGCACAGCGCGGGCGCAGCCGCCAAGGTGCTCCAGACGCAGCCGGGCCTCACGCCCGCGCAGGTGGCGACGGCGCTGCGGAACGCGGCCACACCCAACCACATCACGGGCACGGGCCAGCGCTGCGGGTTCTTCTCCTGCATCCCGGCCACACCCAACTTCCTGCTGTTCACCAACCTGTGACGGATCGAGGAGCGACCCGCTGCCCACTGGTCCCGGCAGCGGCGGCGGGTCGCTCCTCCACTTGCCCGGCGGCGTACGATCTGCGGCGACAGGGGGGACCATGAAGTTCGGGGTGTTCTACGAGTTGCAACTGGCGCGTCCGTGGGACGCGGACAGTGAGTGGCGGCTGTACCACCACGCGCTGGACGAGCTGGAGCTGGCGGACAGGCTCGGCTACGACTACGCGTGGGTGGTGGAGCACCACTTCCTGGAGGAGTACTCCCACTCGTCGGCGCCCGAGGTGTTCCTGGCCGCGGCCAGCCAGCGCACGTCCCGCATCCGGCTGGGCCACGGGATCATGCAGCTCACGACGAACCACCCGGCCAAGGCGGTGGAGCGCATCTCGGCCCTCGACCTGCTGTCCGACGGGCGGGTCGAGTTCGGCATGGGGGAGAGCGCGAGCATCACCGAGCTGCATCCGTTCGGCGTGCGCTTCCGCGACAAGCGGGAGATCTGGGAGGACGCGGTGCGCTGCGCCATCCCCATGTTCGGCGATGGCGGGGTCGAGTACCGGGGCCCGCACTTCGACTTCCCGCTGCGCAACGTGCTGCCCAAGCCCCGCCAGAAGCCGCACCCGCCGCTGTGGACCGCGTGCAGCCAGATCGAGACCATCGAGTACGCGGGGCGGCGGGGCCTGGGGGCGCTCGGCTTCCAGTTCGTGAGCGCCGACGCCGCCGAGGCCTGGGTCCACGCCTACTACAACGCCATCACCAACGGGCTCGACCTGCTGTGCGACTACCCGGTCAACCCCAACATCGCCCTGGTGAGCATGTTCATGTGCGCGCCCACCGACGAGGAGGCCCGGGCCCGGGCCGATGGCGCCACCTTCTTCCAGTTCTGCCTGCGCTACTACAACAGCCCCGACCGCCGCCGCCCCGACCCCGGCGAGGTCAACATGTGGGACGAGTACTCGGCCTGGAAGCAGGCCAACCCGGAGGCGGCCGAGCGGGCGCTGTCGGGCGGGCTCATCGGCTCGCCCGAGACCATCCGGGGCAAGCTGCGCAAGTTCGAGACGTCCAACATCGACCAGGTCATCCTGCTGAACCAGGCGGGGCGCAACACGCACGAGGACATCTGCGCCAGCCTGGAGCTGTTCGCGGCCGAGGTGATGGACGAGTTCCACGCCAACGTGCCCGCCCACGAGGAGTGGAAGGCCGAGGTCATGGCGGGCGAGCGCTCGCTGGACGTCATCGACACGACGCCCTACCACCAGCGCTTCGGCGCCAAGTCGGTCAGGCTCTAGCCGACCGCCACGCGCTCGCCATCGCCGCCTGGCTGCGGCGCATGCCCCGCAGCCAGCGGTCGCGGTCGCCGGCCCGGCGCTGCTCGTAGGTGGCGACCTCGGGGTGGGGGAGGATGAGGAACCGCTCGTCGGCCAGGCCGGCCACCACCGCGCTCGCCACCTCCTCGGGCAGCAGCACGCCGTCGCGGCGGGCGGTCGAGGTGGCGTCGCCGGCCAGCCGGGGGGCGCCGCCGGTCATGGCCGTCTGCACCGCCTGGGGGCACAGGCACGACACCTTGATGCCGGCGTCGCCGTGGGTGATGGCCAGCCACTCGGCCAGCGCCACCACCGCGTGCTTGGTCACCGAGTAGGGCGCCGAGCCGAGCTGGGTGAGCAGGCCCGCGGCCGAGGCGGTGTGCAGCAGGTAGCCCTCGCCGCGGGCCAGCATGCCGGGCAGCACCGCCCGGGCCGCGTAGACGTGGCTCTGGACGTTGACCCGCCAGATGCGCTCCCAGGCGTCGTCGGGGACCTCGACGCCGCCGATCACGATGATGCCCGCGTTGGCGCAGAACAGGTCGATGGGGCCGAAGTCGTCGTCGGCGCGGCGCACCAGCGCCTGCACGTCGGCCTCGGACCCGGCATCGACCCGTAGCCCGAGCGCGGCGGTGCCACCGGCCCCGAGGTCGGCGGCCACCCGCTCGGCCGCGTCGCCGTCGATGTCGGCCACCACGACGGCCCGCGCCCCCTCGGCGGCGAAGGCCCGGCACAGGGCCTCGCCGATGCCACCGCCGCCGCCGGTGACGACGGCGACGCGGCCGGCCAGATCCATCAGCCGCGGCCGGCCATGTAGCGGGACATGCCGTCGGCGTAGCGCTGGAGGTCGGGGTCCGACGCCAGCAGCGGCTCGAACTTCTTCCAGGCCGCGGCCCGCTTGTGCGGGTAGTACTCGGTGGGCCACAGGCCCTCGTGCGGCCGGTAGGACTTGAGCACGTTGCGGGCCACCGTGACCTTGTGCACCTCGTCGACGCCGTCCATGACCGACATGGTGGGCGCGCCGGCCCACATGGCCTGGAGCGGGGTGAGGTCGGTGACGCCCAGCGAGCCGTAGACGTGGATGGCCCGGTACGACACCTCCCGCAGCGTCTTGGCGCAGGTGTACTTGCACGCCGCGATCTGGGTGCGGGCGGCCTGGGTGGACGAGTTGTCGATGGTCCACGCCGTCCACAGCACCAGCAGGCGCAGCATGTTGATCTCGGCGTAGGAGTCGGCGATGGCCTGCTGCACCATCTGGTGCTCGGCGATGATCTGGCCGTGCGACTCGCGCGACAGCGCCCGCTCGCACATCATGTCGAAGGCCAGCTTGCACTGGGCGATCGAGCGCATGGCGTGGTGGATGCGGCCGCCGCCCAGACGCCGCTGGGCCAGCACCTTGGCGCCGTCGGGCGGGCCGAGCAGGTGGTCGAGCGGGACCCGCACGTCGTTGTAGCGGATGTGCGAGTGGACCCGGGGGCCGTCGGGCATGAACTCCACGCCGGGCGTCTTGGTGGGGACCACGAACATGCCGGTCGTGGTCATGACGAAGAGGATGTCGGCGTAGCGGCCCGCACTGGTGAACCACTTCTCGCCGTTGATGACCCACTCCTCGCCGTCGCGCACCGCGCTGGTCTTGAACAGGTTGGGGTCGGAGCCGCCCTGGGGCTCGGTCATCGAGTAGGCCGACCACATCTCCTGGTTCATGAGCGGGACCAGCCACCGCTCCTTCTGCTCATCGGTGCCGTAGGCGGCGAGCAGCTCCATGTTGCCGGTGTCGGGAGCGGCGGTGCCGAAGAAGCCGGGCGCCGCGGGGTAGCGGCCCAGGATCTCGTTGACCAGCGCCAGCTTGAGCTGCCCGAAGCCGGGGCCGCCCAGCTCCTCGTCGAGGAACAGCGCCCACAGGCCGCGGTCCTTGATCTGCTGCTGGAGGCCGCGGACGAGGGCCTTGACCTTGGGGTCGTTGGTGCGCAGCGCCACCGGGAACACGGTGTTGAAGGGCTCGATCTCCTCCCGGCAGAACTGGTCGATCCAGTCGAGCTGCTCCTGGAACTCGGGCTCGGTGGAGAAATCCCAGGCCATGACGGTCCCCCTCGGTTAATGCATCTGCATCGACGGCTGGTGCAGGCGCATCCTAGCGGGTGGGGAAGACGAGCACCTCGGGACTGTCCGGGCCATGGAGCCGGGCCACCTCCGCGGTGCGCTGCGCCAGCACGGCCCGCTGGTTGACGTAGCCCTTGTCGGTGATCTCCTGGGCGTCGATCGAGGGCGGCTCGCTCAGCACCAGCACCCGGCCGATGCGGGCGGAGGACTGCGGGTGGGCCGCGTTGTGCTTGTCCACCGCGGCCCGCAGCCCGTCGGGATCGTCGGCCGTGAGCCAGACCAGCGCACCCAGCTCCGGGCCGTCGTGGCCGGTGAGCACCGCGTCGCGGATGAGCCCCGCGCCCGCCGAGACCAGCGCGGTGCGCACCGTGCCCACGTTGACCCACGTGCCGGTGGCGAGCTTGAAGTCCTCGGCCACCCGGCCGTCGAACACGATGCCGCGCTCCGGGTGCTCGGGGTCGAGGAAGCGGCCGGCGTCACCCATGCGGTAGAAGCCCTCGTCGTCGAAGGCGGCCGCGGTCTGCTCCGGCTCGCCCAGGTACCCGGGGGTCACGTTGGGCCCCTTCACCCGCAGCTCCAGCGAGCGCTCGTCGGGCACCAGCTTCACGGTCACGCCGGGCACGGGGACGCCGATGCAGCCGGGCCCGTCGAGCGGGAAGTGCGCGGTCGTGGCCATCGGCGCGGTCTCGGTCGAGCCCCACGACGCCGTGAGCGGGATGGGCCCGGACCGGGTGCGGCGCGCCAGCGCGTCGACGCGGTCCCACGCCGCCCGGGGCAGCGCCGCGCCCGCGTAGAGGATGAGCCGCAGGCGGGCGAAGAAGCGCTCCGCCAGGTCGGCGTCCGACTCGAGGTGGGGGAGCAGCGCCGCGAACCCGGCCGGAACGCTGAAGTAGGCGGTGGGCGAGACCTCGCGCAGGTTGGCCAGCGTGGTGTCGAACAGCCCGGGGGCGGGCCGCCCGCCGTCGATGTAGAGCGTGCCGCCCGACCACAGCACCAGGCCCACGTTGTGGTTGCCGCCGAACGTGTGGCTCCACGGCAGCCAGTCGACCAGCACGACCGGCTCTTCGACGGTGAAGGGCCACACCTGGCGGGTCATCTGCTGGTTGCAGCACAGCATGCGATGGGTCGTGACCACGCCCTTGGGCCGGCCGGTGGACCCCGACGTGAACAGGATCTTGGCCACGGTGTCCGGGCCGACCGCCTCCGCCGCGGCGTCGATCCCGTCCCCGGGGCGGCGTGGCCGCCAGGTCCTCGAAGGCCACCGCGTCGTCCCCCGGGGCCGAGGACACGAGGGTGGCGCCGCCGCAGCTCGACGGCGGCCAGCGCCCGGGCGTGGGGCTCGACCGCGCCCACGTAGACCAGCCCCGGGCCGGTGCGCCGCACGACGTGGGCGAGGGTGGTGAAGTCGCCGCTCTGCAGCGAGTAGGCCGCCGACACCGGGACCAGGGGCACGCCGGCCACGAAGCAGCCCAGCATGAGCAGGCCGTGGTCGATGCTGTTGCCCGACAGCACCATGGCCGGCCGCTCCGGCCCGAGCCCGCGGTCGAGCAGCGCCTGGCCGATGGCCCGGGCCGCCCGCCACGCCTCGCCGTAGGTGAGCCGCCGCCAGGCGCCCTCGGCGTCCCGCTCGCACAGCAGGTCCGCCTGCGGCCGCGACCGGGCCTGGCGGGCGAGCACCGCGCCCACGCTGCGCTCGTAGGGCTCCAGCGGCGTGCGCGAGCACAGGACCCAGGAGCCGTCGGCGCGCCGCTCGGCGGCGATGTCGGGCCGGGCGAAGGTGGGCATGCCGCACGGTAGGCCAGACGCGCCGATGGCGGCCGTTGCCGGCCGCCATCGTGCGTCACGAGCGACTCACGCCCGGCTCAGCCGGGGCAGGTGTCGTGGTTCAGCCGGGGCAGGTGTTGCGGTAGTCGGAGACGCCGCTGGTCACCAGCGGGCAGATGAACGGCTCGAAGCGGGTGTCGTTGTCGACGTAGCGCTTGAGCCACACCAGCATCGTGCGGGCCTGGATGGTGTTGAGCGTGGTGCCGAGGCCGTGGCTGGCCCCGGACACCACCACCAGCGCCTTCTCCGAGGCGGCCGGGATGCTGTTGTAGAACGGGATCGAGTGCGCGTTCACCGACGCGATGCTGTCGTTCTGGGCGCCCACGATCGCCGTCGGCACCTCGACGCCGCTGAAGTTCGTGGACCCGCTGTTCCACGGCTGGAGCGGGACGGCGGCCTGCAGGGCGGCGTTGCGGTCGGCCGCGATGAGCGAGCCGCCGCCACCCATGGAGTGGCCACCGACGGCCAGGCGGTTGCGGTCGATCCGGCTCGCAGCGACGCTGTTGTTGACGAGGTAGTTCAACGCGTTCTGGAGCTGGGTCGCCCGGGACGACGGGAAGTCGAACCGTGAGTCGGTGTTGATGGCGAACACCACGAAGCCGTGCGAGGCGATGCGCGGGCCGACCCACGTGTAGCTGGCGTTGGTGGCCGTGTAGCCCGGTGCGAAGGCGATGGCGCCGAACGTGCCCGACGTCGTCGAGGTCGGGTACGTGATGGTGCCGCCGCCGAAGCCGGAGACCGAAGACGGGACCGTCGCCGTGGTGGTGGCGAAGGGTCCGTTCGCGGTCACGTTCTGCGCCGTCGGGTCCGGGCCCTTGCGGAACTCACCCGTCTGGGCGCCGGCGGTGGACGGCTGGGCGATGAGTGCTCCGAACGCCAGGGCCAGGAAGGCCACGAAGGCGACGAAGGCACGGGCTGACTTGTGTCTCATGCTTTCCCCCTCGATGTGGCACAGGCGAGCACCGTGTGCCTGGCGATACACTAAACTGACGCGTCAGTAAATAACAAGCGTGCGTCCGATTGACTCACCTGTGCGACGGCATGGTCCAGGTCTCGGCGGGCGGGCAGAATGTCGGCCGTGCGGGGACTTCTCGACTTGATGGCGGCCTTGCGCGGCACCGTGACGGTGGCGGCGCAGCGGGCCAGGGGCAGGACACGGGCACTGGCGGCGCTGGCCGGGCTGAGCGCGCTGGCGCTGGTGGCGGTGGGCGCCATCGCGCTGGTGGACGGCGGCGGCCCCGCGGGCCGCGACCTTCCTGGCGGCTCCGACGCGGATGCCGCGCTGGCGGTCCCCGGCACCGGGCCCGGGCTGACGGCCACCGCGGAGGCCGCCCGCCCCACCGCGCTGGTCCCGCCCGAGGGCGACGTGGCCGCGCCGGCGGCGACCGGCGACGGGGCGGTCGCCGCCGGGGTGGGCGACACGGTGGCGCTGCCGGGCGGCGAGCTGACGCCGGCCCCGGCCGGCGGCCCGGCGGGGCCCGAGCCGGGCACGTCGGTGACCAGCACGCCGTCCACCGTCCGCTCCACCGCGCCGTCCACCGTGCCGTCCACCACCGACGACGACCACCCCGCCGGCCGAGGGCGGCGGCCTGCTCGACGCGCTGGCGCGCTTGCTCGGCGGGGGCTGAGCGCCGGATGACAGAGTGGGAGGCGTGAGCCTCGTCTCCTACGCCCGCCGCCTGACCGATCTCGCGGACGCCGATCCCGATCGCCTGGCCGTGTCCTGCGGCGAGGCCCGGCTGACGCGGCGACAGCTCGACGACGAGGCCACCGCGCTGGCCCGCGACCTGGCGGCCCGCGGCGTGACCGCCGGCGCCATGGTGACGATCGCGCTGCCCAACTCGGTCGAGTGGTTCGTGGCCGTGGCGGCGGCCTGGAAGCTGGGCGCCATCCCCCAGCCGGTGAGCGGCCACCTGCCGGTGCCCGAGCTGCGGGCCATCGTCGACCTGGCCGACCCCGCGGTGGTCATCGGGGCCTCGCCGGAGGCCGCGGGCGGCCGCCCGCACCTGCCCGAGGGCTACCGCCCCCCGCCGGCGCCGGCCGGCGCCCGCCGCTGCCCGACGCGGTGTCGCCCGCGTGGAAGGCGCCGACCTCGGGCGGCTCCACCGGGCGGCCCAAGCTCATCGTGTCGGGCGAGCGCAGCCTGATGGACCCCGACGGTCCCCCGCCCCTGGGCTTCAGGCCGGGCCGCTGCCTGGTCAACCCGGGCCCGCTCTACCACAACGGCCCGATCGTCTGGTCCTGCCAGGCGCTGCTGTGGGCCCATCACGTCGTCGTGCTGCCCCGCTTCGATGCCGAGGCCACGCTGGCGGCCATCGAGGCCCACGGCGCCGACGTCGTGTACCTGGTGCCCACCATGATGAAGCGCATCTGGCGGCTGCCCGCCGAGGTGCGCGAGCGCTACGACCTGTCCTCGCTGCGGGTGGTGTGGCACCTGGCCGAGCCCTGCCCGGTCTGGCTGAAGGAGGCCTGGATCGACTGGCTCGGCCCCGAGCGGATCGTCGAGCTGTACGGCGGCACCGAGGGGCAGGTGGCGACGGTCATCACCGGCGTGGAGTGGCTGGCGCACCGCGGCTCGGTCGGCAAGCCCGTCAGCGGCGAGATCATGATCTGCGACGCGGACGGCGAGCCGGTGCCGGCCGGGACCGAGGGCGAGGTGTGGCTGCGCAGCGGGCGCGATCGTCCCACCTACCGCTACGTCGGCGCCGAGGCTCGGCGGCGCGACGGGGGCTGGGAGTCGCTGGGCGACATGGGCCGCCTCGACGAGGACGGCTACCTCTACCTCGGCGACCGCATGGCCGACATGATCCTCACCGGCGGGGCCAACGTGTACCCGGCCGAGGTCGAAGCCACGCTGGCCGAGCATCCGGCCGTGCGCAGCTGCTGCGTCATCGGCCTGCCCGACGAGGACAAGGGCAACCGCATCCATGCCATCGTCGAGGCCGACGCGAGCGCCACGTCCGAGGCCGAGCTGATCGCCTTCGTGGCCGGGCGCCTGGCCCGCTACAAGGTGCCGCGCACCGTCGAGCTCGTGAGCTCGGCCCTGCGCGACGACGCCGGGAAGGTCCGTCGCAGCGAGCTGCGCCGCCAACGCCTGGCGGCGCTCGGGAAGGAGACCGAGGGTGCCCAGTGACCTGATGTTGAAGGGGATGAACGCCGTCCACCGGGCCGTGCTGAAGCTCAGCTTCGGCAAGCTCGGCTGGACCGCGGGCCCGATGGCGGTGGTGGAGCTGACGACCACGGGCCGCAAGAGCGGCAAGCCCCACACCGTGCTGCTCACGTCCCCGTTGCAGGAGGGCGATGCCTACGTGGTGGTGGCCTCCCGGGGCGGCGACGACCGGCATCCGGCCTGGTTCCTGAACCTGCGCGACGACCCCAAGGTGGAGGCGTCGATCAAGGGCGGGGCCCGCAAGCCCATGACGGCCCGGGTGGCGACGCCCGAGGAGCGGGCCCGGATGTGGCCCCAGGTGACCAAGACGGCCAAGCAGTACGCCGGCTACCAGACCAAGACCGAGCGGGAGATCCCGCTGGTGCTGATCGAGCCCTGAGCCGGTCAGCTCAGGGTGGAGCCGCCGGTGGACGGGCTGCCGGCGCCCAGGAAGAAGATGCCCGGGTAGCCGTCGGTCTCGAACCCGTCGCTGGGGTTGGACCGCAGCGTGGAGCCCTCGATGGCCAGCGAGCCGGTGCGGTCGTTGCTGACGAAGAAGACCGCGCCGCCGCCTTCGCGGGCGTGGTTCTGCTCGATGACCGTGCCCACGAGGCGGATGGTGAAGCGGTCGCCGTCGGCGTAGATGGCGCCGCCGCTGCCGCCGCCGGGAGTGCCGCCCCTCGCCGGGTTGGCGCCGTTGCCGATGGCCTCGTTGTGGCTGAACACGCTGTTGTAGATCTCCCAGGACACGCCGATGCTGGACAGCGCCCCGCCGTTGGAGCACGAGCCGCCCTGGCCCGCGGCGCCGCCGAAGGTGCTGTCCACGATGTAGACGGGCAGGCCCTGGGACTGGCTCAGCACCCGGATGGCGGCGCCGCCGAGGTCGGGCCCGGTGCCGTCGCAGACGTTGCGGAAGAAGCGGGAGCCGACCACCTTGAGCCGGCCGCCGCGCACGAAGATGGCGCCACCGCCCCCGCCCTCGGTCATCTCGCCGGTGGAGTTGCCGTCGGCGAAGGTCAGGTTCTGGACGGTGAGCCGGGGATGGTCCTGGTCCTGGCAGTGCGAGGTGGTGTGCACCTGGGCCGCGTCGCACGTGTTCATGTACAGGATGCGGCGCTGGCCCCCGCCGCTGAGGGTCACCTTGCCGCCGCCGTCGAGCACGATCTCGGGCCCGGTGTCGTTGCGGATCTTGGCGGTGGCCGTCAGCGTGATGGTGACCGGGTTGGGACCGCAGTTGAACGTGATGATCCCGCCGGCCGCCACCGCATCGACCACGGCGGCGGATGTGCAGCCGGCGGGGGAGCCGTCGCCGATGACCCGGTCGGGGTGGGAGGTGTCGACGGCGCGGGCCTCGGCGGGCACGCCGGCGCCGCCCCCGGGGTTGCCGGCCGGCAGCGACGGGTTGGCCGGGCGGTTGGTGTGCACGGCCCGGTTGCGCAGCGGCGGGAAGGTGGGCGGGGGCTCGGTGGGCGGCGGAGGAGCGGTGGTGGGAAACTCCGCTGCCGGCGCGCTCGTGCTCGTGGGACCGGCGGCCCCGAGGTTGTCATCTTGTGACGATCCGCAGGCGACGACGGCGAGCGTCGCCGCGCCCAGCAGGATCGCCCGCGCCCCCCAGCGGCGTTGCATGGGGCGGCACCGTAGCCGACACGCAGCGCTTCGTCGGTTCACGGGGCCGGTCGCGCCGAGCGGGCTCGACGTTTGCAGCGTATGCTGACGCGTCAGTAAGCGGTCAGCAAAGGTTTACAGTCATCGCGTGGCCGCCCAGCGCGGCGCGCAGTAGCGTGACTGTCGGCTGACGTGGCGCGCGCGGTAGGGCGCCGCAGCTCGATCAGCGGGGAGGGAGACGACTGGTGGGCGAACCGAGCACACGCAGACTGGCCCCGGAGGAGCGCAAGGCGCTGCTCGTGGCCGCGGCGGAGGAGACCTTCGCCACGCGGGGCTACACGCAGGCGGGCCTGGCCGAGGTGGCCGTGCTGGCCGGCGTGTCCAAGACGCTGCTGTACCACTACTTCCCCGACGGCCGCCCCGAGCTCTACCGCGAGGTGATGGAGCGCCTCGTGGGCGAGGTGGTCGAGGCCGTGCAGGTCGCGGTGCGGGCGCCGACCACCATCGAGCGCCGCCTGGATGCGCTGGTCACCACCCTCCTGGGCTACTTCGAGGAGCGCCCGGACGCCTACCGCCTGCTCATCCTGGAGCCCTGGGGCTCCGGGGACCCCGGGGTGGTGGCCCAGGCCATCGCCGTGCGGGCCCGGCTGGCCGGGCGAGCTGAACGGGCTCCTGGCCTCGGCCGGCCAACCGCTGCCGGTGACCATGGCGGGCAGCGCCGCCGCCCTCGGCGCGCTGTTCCACGTCTGCGAGCTGCGCATGGCCGGCCAGCTGGGCCGCGCAACGAGGCCGCCGCCGCGGCCCTGGCCTTCGTGCACGCCGGCCTCGACGCGCTCGAGCTGGTCTGACCCGTCAGTCCTGAGGGTCGGGCGACCCCACGATCAGGCGCAGGCGGCCGAGGCTCCGGTCCGGTGCCGGTGCCGGTGCCGGTGTCACGGGGCCGGGCGGCCCGTCGGCGCGCACGCCCAGCAGGCTGTGGACCAGCGTGCCCCGGCCCGGGCTGGTGCGGATGGTCAGCTCGCCGCGCCCCAGGTTGGTGAACAGCTGCATGGCGGCCAGGCCCGAGCCGCTGCCGGCGGTGCCCAGCTCGAACCCGACGCCGTCGTCGCACACCTCGACCAGCACGTTGCCGTTCCGCTCGGAGACCGACACCCCCACGGTGTGGGCCTGGGAGTGGCGAGCCGCGTTGAGCAGCGCCTCCTGGGCGATGCGGTAGACGATGGTCATGGTGCTGCGGTCCAGCTCCAGCTCCGGGTCGACGTGCACGTTCACCGTGCGGGCCGAGCGCTCCTGGTACAGCTCGGAGGCGTAGGCCGCCAGGGCGGCCCCCAGCGCGCTGTCGTCGCCGCTGGTCAAGGCGGGCGGCCGCATGGCCACCATGAGCTGGCGCAGCTCCTCGGCCCGGTCGCCGAGGTCGCTCTGGAGCCGGGCGATCGTCTCCCGCACCGCCAGCGCGGTGTCACCGGGCAAGGTCACCGACACGCTCTGGACGATGGCCGACAGCGTGGCGAGCGAGCCCACCGCCTGGGTGTGGAGCTCGGTCACCGTGCGGTGGCGGTCGTGCTCCAGCGCCCGCACCATGTTGGCCAGCAGCAGCCGGCGCTCCTCGGCCATGGCGGACAGCTCGGCGTTGAGCCGGCGGGCCTCGCGGCTCATCAGCGTGTAGCGCACGGCGTTGAGCAGGATCACGACCAGCATGACCCCGATCAGGTAGACGTCGGCCCACGGCTGCGTGTCCCGGATCGCCAGCACGTACGCGGCCAGCAGCGGCAGCACCACCGCGCTGACGTAGGGCATGGGGTTGGACGCCCGGAGCTGGTGCTCGGGCGCCAGCCGGGACAGGCGGCCGGTGGTGCGGCGGTGGGCCCACAGGGGCAGCAGCATGAGCAGCGCCATCTGGGTGGCGTGCACGGCCACGAACCAGGGCAGCGCGATGTCGATGCCGCCCAGCACCCGGGCCAGCTGCATGGTGGCGTCGACGGTGAACACCACGGCCAGCGCCACGCCCAGGCCCTGGGTGACGCGCTCGCCGTGGGGGATCCGCTCGAGGTTGAGGAACGAGGCGTACAGCCCGGCCGGCGCGAGCAGCACGGTCAGTGCGAAGGGGATGGCGAAGATGAGCTGGGTGCTCTCGCTCAGCGGCTCGGCGATCAGCAGCACGCCCGGGGCCCCGAGCACGAACACCGCCATGGTGGTGTCGATGAGGTCGACCGAGATGTCCCGCTTGCCGGCCTGGGCCTCGAGCATGCGCAGCCCGGCCGAGCCCCAGACCGGGATCGCGGCCACGATCAGCGCCATGTCCAGCGCCACCAGCGCGCGGGAGTCCCAGGCCACGCCGCCCAGCGCGGCCAGGCCCGCCAGCGTGGCCAGGACCAGGCCCTGGAACCAGCGGTGCCAGAACGCCTCGTACTCGGGCGGGCAGTCGCGCAGCGTCCGGCGGGTGATGACCAGGCCCGCGGCCGAGAACGGGACGCTGGCCAGGGCGTGGATGAACAGGAAGTCGCGGTCGCTCTCGCTCAGCGTGGTGGACAGCGCCACCAGCGACGCGCCGACGACCACGGCACCGGCGGTGCCGCCCCAGCGCACGGCGGGGGAGTGAACCAGGGCGTTGGCCACCGCTTCGGGCTTGCCGAGCGGGACGGGTGGGGCGGACGCGGCCTCGGGCGCGGCCGGAGCACCGTCAGGTCGGGCGCGCCGACCACGGGCCGCCCACCGCCCGGTGCGCTGGTACTCGATGCCCCTCATGTGTCCGTATCCGCGGTCGCGGACTACCCCTTACCCCGATGTGGTCCCAGGATCACAAGCATTCGCCGCCTTGGGTCCCCTCCGTACGGCGGTCACCCGATGGTAGCTAAAGGCAACTACCTTGGACCCAGGGCACACCCGGGGGGGACCATCGCCATGACCACCGCCGACGCAGCCGGCACCGCCGACCTCGCCGCCATCAAGACGCTCGCGGACGTCATCCGGGTGCACGCCGCCCGCCGGCCCGGGGCGCCCGCGCTCGACATCGCCGGGCGTTCGGTGACCTTCGGCGAGCTGGACGAGCGCTCGTCGCGGGTGGCCCAGGCGCTGCGGGCCGCCGGGGTCGGGGCCGGTGACCGCGTGGCTTTCATCGACAAGAACGGCCTGGAGTTCTTCGACGTCACGTTCGGCCTCGCCAAGCTGAACGCGGTCAACGTGGCGGTGAACTGGCGCCTGGCCCCGCCCGAGATGGCCCAGATCATCGCCGATGCCCAGGCCCGGCTGGTCATCGTCGGGCCCGACTTCGTCGGCCACATCGAGCGCGTCCAGGCCGACCTCGACGGCGTCGGAACCATCGTGGCGGTGGGCGGCCACGACCGCTGGCCGGGCTACGACGAGTGGATGGCCGCGCACCCGGCCGAGGACCCGGGCGTGGAGGCCGCCGGCAGCGACGTGGCCTTCCAGCTCTACACCTCGGGGACCACGGGGTTGCCCAAGGGCGTGATGTGCACCCAGGACAACTTCTTCGGGGGCGTGGCCGGCCTGGCCGGGCAGTGGCGCTTCACCACCGACTCGGTGAACATCGCCATGATGCCCATGTTCCACATCGCCGGGGCGGGCTGGGCGATGGTGGGCCTCTACAACGGCTGCCGCACGGTGGTGCTGCGCGACATCGATCCCGCCGCGGTGCTGGCGGCCATCCCCGCCTACGGGGTGACCAACGCCTTCATGGTCCCCGCCGTCATCCAGTTCCTGCTGGCCACGCCCGGCGTCGACTCGACCGACTTCTCGACGCTGCGGGCGCTGGTCTACGGCGCCTCGCCCATCACCGACACCGTGCTGGTCAAGGGCATGGAGACGCTCGGCTGCGAGTTCATCCAGGTCTACGGCCTGACCGAGACGACCGGCGCCATCACCCAGCTGGACGGGGTCGACCACGACCCGGTGAACAGGCCCGAGCTGCTCCGCTCCTGCGGGCGGCCCTACCCCTGGGTCGAGGTGCGCATCGTCGAGCCCTCCACCGGCGAGGACGTGCCGGTGGGCCAGGTGGGCGAGCTGTGGACCCGGTCGCGCCAGAACATGGCCGGCTACTGGAACAACCCCGTCGCCACCGCCGAGGCCCTGACCCCCGACGGCTGGTTCCGCACCGGGGACGCCGGTTACACCGACGCGGACGGGTACCTGTACCTGCACGACCGGGTCAAGGACATGATCGTGTCCGGCGGCGAGAACGTGTACCCGGCCGAGGTCGAGAACGTGGTGGCCAAGCACCCCGCGGTGGCCGACGTGGCCGTCATCGGCGTGCCCGACGAGCGCTGGGGCGAGGCGGTCAAGGCCATCGTGGTCCCCGCCGCCGGCGTCGAGGCGAACGACGAGACCGCGGCCGACATCATCGCCTACGCCCGCGAGCGCCTGGCCGGCTACAAGCTGCCCAAGTCGGTCGACTACGCGGAGGTCCTGCCCCGCAACCCGTCGGGCAAGCTGCTCAAGCGCGAGCTGCGCGAGCCCTACTGGGAAGGCGTCGAGCGCCGCGTCGGCTAGCCCGGCGTGGCGTCGGCTAGGCCAGGGCGGCGATGGCCCGCCGGGCGCGGGGCTCGCTGACCGGGCGGGCGGTGCCCAGCTTCTGGGCGAACAGGCTGACCCGCAGCTCCTCCAGCAGCCAGGCCACCTCCACCACCTCGGGGGCGCCGCGGCGCTCGGGGGGCAGGGCGTCGCGGGCCTCGGTGAAGGCCGCCTCCAGCGCCCGGGCGCGGGCCATGAGGTCGCGGTCGCGCTCGGGGCGCTCGCCCAGCTTGTCGAGGCGCAACCGGATGGCCTCCAGGTAACGGCCCATGTCGCGCAGCCGGGCGAGGCCCGCCCGCGCCACGAACCCGGGCGCCACCAGGGACCGGACCTGGGCCCGCATGTCGGCCGCCGCGGGCGCCAGGGCCGGGGCCCGGACGTCGGCCAGGCGGGACTCCAGCGCCAGCGCCGCCGCCACCAGGTCGCCGGCCTGGCCCGCGGCCCCGGCGGCCAGCGGGGCCAGCCGGGAGCGGGCCGCGGCCTCCAGGCGGGCGAAGCCGGCCTCGTCCCAGGCCGGACCGCCCTCGGCCGCCACGATGCGGTCGGCGGCGGCGGCCACGCAGTCGTCCGCCAGGGCCGCCACCCCCGGGTAGCGGGCCGGCACCGCGGCCAGGGCCGGGATCGTGCGCAGCCGGCGCTCGGCGTCCCGCCGGGCCGCGGGCACGGCCAGGAGCAGCAGGCGGCGGGTGCCGGCGGCCATGGCCCGGGCCTGGTCGGCCTCGCTGGCCAGGACCCGGACGCCCGCGGCCTCCCCCTCGTCCACCAGCGCCGGGTAGCCCCGCACCGGCTGGCCCCCGGACACGGCGTCCACCACCCGGGGCAGGGTGCCGAGGTCCCAGGTGCGCAGCCCGCGGCGCTCGACGCCGGGCGTGGCGCCCGCCACCGCCGCCCGCACCTGGGGGCCGAGCTCCCGGGCCAGCGCGGTGAGGTCGCGCCCGGCCGCCACCTCACGGCCGTCGCCGTCCTCGATGCGGAAGCGCACGAGGAGGTAGGCGGGCACCCGGGCAAGGTCGAAGTCCGACGGCGCCACCGGCTCGCCCGACAGCGTGGCCAGGCGGCGGGCCAGCACGTCGAGCAGCGGGCCGTCGCCGGGGCCCATCCCGGCCAGGGCCTCCCGGGCCCGGTCGGGGGCGGGCACCAGGTGGCGGCGCACCGCCTTGGGCAGCGATCGCACCAGCGCGGTGACCAGGTCGAGCCGGTGGCCCGGGACCTGCCAGTCGAAGCCGTCGGGTGGCACCTGGTTGAGCACGGCCAGGGGGATGTGCACGGTGACGCCGTCGTCGTCGGCTCCGGGGCCGAACGTGTAGGTCACGTCGAAGTCCCGGCCGCCCTGGTGCCAGGTGGTGGGGAAGTCCTCGCCCTCCACCGGCGCCGCCCCCTCGGCCACCAGGTCGTCCCGGCCGAACGTCAGCAGGTCCGGGGTACGGCGCCGGGCGCGGGACCACCAGCGGTCGAAGTCGCGGCCCGTGGCGACGTCGGCCGGGACCCGCTCGTCGAAGAACGCCACCAGCCTTTCGTCGCCCACCAGCAGGTCGCGCCGCCGGGCCCGGTCCTCCAGGTCGCGCACCTCCTCGACGAGCCGCGCGTTGTCGGCCGCGAAGCGGTGCTCCGTCACCCAGTCGCCGTCCACCAGCGCGTGCTCGATGAACAGGCGCCGGGCCCCCTCCGGGTCCACCCGGCCGAGCTGGACGCGGCGGCCGTCCACGATGGGCAGGCCGTAGAGCGTGACCCGCTCGGTGGTCACGGCCGCGGCCCGCTTGGCGTCCCACCAGGGCTCGCCGTAGCTGCGCTTGACCAGGTGGCCGGCCAGCGGCTCGATCCACGACGGGTCGATGCGGGCCACCATGCGACCCCACATCCGGTTCGTCTCCACCAGCTCGCCGGCCATGACCCAGGCCGCGGGGCGCCGGTGCAGCGTCGAGCCCGGCGCCACCAGGAAGCGGGCCTGGCGGGCGCCGATGTGCTCCCGGCCGGCCGGGTCGTACATGCCGACGTGCGACAGCAGCCCGGCCAGCAGCGAGCGGTGCACGGCCTCGGGGGTGGCCGCCTGGCCCGTCCGGCGGATGCCCAGCTCGGCGGCGACGTCCCGCAGCTGGCGCAGCAGGTCCTGCCACTCCCGCACCCGCACGTGGTGGATGTGCTCGGCCCGGCACAGCCGCCGGAAGCGGCTCGACGACAGGGCCCGCTGCTGGGTCTCCAGGTAGCGCCACAGGTTGAGCACCGCCATGAAGTCCGAGTCGGGGTCGGCGAAGCGGGCGTGGAGCTCGTCGGCCTCAGCCTCCTGGCCGGTCGGGCGCTCCCGCACGTCCTGGATGGACAGGGCGGCCGCGATGATGAGGACCTCGCGCACGCAGCCGTTGCGGTCGGCCTCCAGGATCATCCGGCCGAACCGCGGGTCGATGGGCAGCCGGGCCAGCCGCCGGCCGAGCGGGGTCAGCTCCCGGCCGTCCCGCATGGCTCCCAGCTCGCCCAGCAGTGCCACCGCGTCGCGGATGGCGTGGGCGTCGGGCGGGTCCACGAACGGGAACGACTCGACGTCGCCCAGGCCCAGCGCCGCCATGCGCAGGATGACCGAGGCCAGGTTGGTGCGCAGGATCTCCGGCTCGGTGTACTCGGGCCGGGTGAGGTAGTCGTCCTCGTCGTAGAGGCGGATGCAGATGCCGGGCGCCACCCGGCCGCAGCGACCGGCCCGCTGGTCGGCCGACGCCTGGCTCACCGGCTCGATGGGCAGGCGCTGGACCTTGGTGCGGCGGTTGTAGCGGGAGATGCGGGCGGTGCCGGGGTCGACCACGTAGCGCACCCCGGGCACGGTGATCGACGTCTCGGCCACGTTGGTGGCCAGCACGATGCGCCGGCCCTGGTGGGGCCGGAAGGCCCGCTGCTGCTCGGCGGCCGACAGCCGGGCGTAGAGCGGGAGGATCTCGGTGCCGGCCAGCCGGGCCTCGCCCAGGGCGGTGGCGGTGTCGCGGATCTCGCGCTCGCCCGACAGGAACACGAGGATGTCGCCCGGCCCCTCGGCCCGCAGCTCGTCGACCGCCCGGCGGATCCCGTCGACCTGGTCGGCGGCCTCCGTGTCCGGCGGCCGGTAGCGGAGCTCGACCGGGTAGGTGCGGCCGGAGACCTCGACCACCGGGGCGTCGAAGTGGCGGGCGAAGCGCTCGGTGTCGATGGTGGCCGAGGTGACGATCAGCTTGAGGTCGCGGCGGCGGGGGAGGAGGTTGGTGAGGTAGCCCAGCAGGAAGTCGATGTTGAGGCTGCGCTCGTGGGCCTCGTCCACGATCAGCGTGTCGTAGCGGCGCAGCAGCCGGTCCCGCTGCATCTCGGCCAGCAGGATGCCGTCGGTCATCAGCTTGACCAGCGTGCGCCCGCCCACCTGGTCGGTGAAGCGGACCGTGTAGCCCACCAGGTCGCCCAGCGTGGTGCCCAGCTCGTCGGCCACCCGGGCGGCCACGGTGCGGGCGGCCAGGCGCCGGGGCTGGGTGTGGCCGATCAGGCCCCGGACGCCGCGCCCGAGCTCCAGGCACAGCTTGGGGATCTGGGTGCTCTTGCCCGAGCCGGTCTCGCCCGCCACCACCACGACCTGGTGGTCGCGGATCGTGGCGAGCAGGTCGTCCCGCCGGGCGGTGATGGGCAGCTCCGGCGGGTAGCCGGGCGCGGGGACGGCCTGGCGGCGCCGGGCCACCCGGTCCTCGGCCTCGGCCACCTCGGCCGCCAGCGCAGCCAGGGCCTCGTCGCCGTCAGCCGCCCCGCGGGCGCGGTCGAGCAGCCGGCGCAGGCGCTGCTCGTCGAGCAGCGTCAGCGCGCCGAGGCGGGAGCGGAGCTCGGCGGGGGAGGGAGGAACAGGCACGGTGCGCAGCCCGTCAGCTTACGGACAGGCCACCTGGGAACACTCGTATTAGATCCTCCGACATGCGCTGTAACCGCGCGGTAGCCTGCGGCCGTGACCTTCAAGATCGACCCTGACGCCGCCGGGTTCGACGCCACGCGACTGACCCGGATCGACGAGCACCTCCGCACCCGCTACATCGAGCCGGGCAAGATCGCCGGCTGCCAGGTGGTGGTGTCCCGGAGGGGTCAGGTGGCCCACGCGGCCACCTACGGCCTGTCGGACCGCGAGCGCGAGGCGAAGGTCGCCGACGACACCATCTGGCGTCTCTACTCGATGACCAAGCCCATCTCCGGGGTCGCCCTGCTCACCCTGTACGAGACGGGCGCGTTCCAGCTCAGCGACCCGGTGCACCGCTACATCCCCGAGTTCCGGGACACCAAGGTGCGCGAGGTGCTGGAGGACGGCACCAAGGTCACGGTCGACCAGGCCCGGCCCATGTCCGTGCGCGACGCGTTCATGCACATGACCGGTATCGGCATGGGCCCCCGCGGCGCCCGCCTCGACCTCGCGACCCTGGGGCAGCGGCCGCCTTCGCTGCGCCTGGGGGGCGGCGGCAACCTTCAGACGCTGATGGAGCGCCTGGCCCCCGTGCCCCTGCGCTTCCAACCCGGCACCCAGTGGCTCTACTCGTGGTCCACCGACGTGGTGGCCCGGCTGGTCGAGGTCATCTCGGGCCAGCGCTTCGACGAGTACCTGCAGCACACCGTCTTCGACCCGCTCGGCATGGTCGACACCGGCTTCTCGGTGCCCGACGACAAGATCGGCCGGTTCGCGGCGCTGTACCGCCGGGCCCCCGACAAGTCCGTCCAGCTCCTCGACGACCCGCTCTCCAGCGGCTACCGCACCCACCCCGAGTTCCTCTCGGGCAGCGGCGGCCTGGTGGGCACGGCGGCCGACTACCTGCGCTTCTGTCACATGCTGGTCAACGGGGGCGAGCTCGACGGGGTGCGCATCCTGTCCCGCAAGACGGTCGAGCTGATGCGCACCAACCACCTGCCCGGGGGCGGCGACCTGCGCCAGTTCGCCCTGCCCGGCGGCTACGGCGAGGTCGGCTTCGACGGCATGGGCTTCGGCCTGACCGTGGCCGTGAGCCAGGGACCGGCCCGCACCCAGTCGGCCGGCTCGGCGGGCGAGTTCATGTGGGGCGGCGCCGCCTCCACCGCCTTCTGGATCGACCCGGTGGAGGACGTGGTGGGCGTGTTCATGACCCAGCTCATGCCGTCGGGCACCTTCAACTTCCGGGGCCAGCTGAAGTCGATCGTCTACGGGGCGCTGGCCGACTGATCGCGCTGCCTCAGTCGGCCGGGGGCGACCCCAGCAGGTAGCGCGGGCCCGGGCCGTACTGGGCGGCCCGGTCGCCCGGGTTGGCCAGCCGGCACGTCTGCAGCGACAGGCAGCCGCACCCGATGCAGCCGTCGAGGCTGTCGCGCAGGCGCTCCAGCAGGGCGATCTGCTCGTCGAGCCGCGGGCGCCAGGCGCGGGACAGGCGGGCCCAGTCCTCCTTGGTGGGCGTGCGCCCCTCGGGCAGCGACGACAGCGCCTCCCGGATCTCGTCCAGCGAGAGGCCGACCCGCTGCGCGACCCGGATGAACGCCACCCGGCGGAGCACGTCCCGGTGGAAGCGGCGCTGCCCGCTGGCCGAGCGGTCCGAGGCGATCAGGCCCTCGGCCTCGTAGAAGCGCAACGCGGAAGGGCGCACGCCGGTGCGCTCGCTCAGCGCGCCGATGCCGAGGGAGGCGTCCACGGAGCGCACGGTACCGTTCCGGCCGGGAATATCCGGGTAGTGTGCACCTCGATGGCTCGGGCCACCGCCGCCAAGGCTCCCTTCGCGCGCCCGCGCGACCTGCGGTCGGCCTGACGCGTCGCGAGGCCCGCCGGGCCGAGTTGCTGGAGGCGGCGCTGCGGGTGATCCGCCGCGGCGAGGGCCGGGTGGCGATGGAGGACATCGCGGCCGAGGCCGGCATCTCCCGTCCCATCCTCTACCGCCACTTCGGCGACGCCACCGGGCTGTACGCGGCGGTGGCCGACCACTTCTGCCGGGCACTGCTGGCCCGCCTGCGCCGCGGCTCGCGTGACCTGCCGCCGGGCCACGCCCTGCTGCACCACCAGATCCTGTCCTACCTCGCGTTCATCGACGAGGACCCCAACGTCTACCGGTTCCTCAACCGCCAGGTGCCGCCCGACCGCGAGCGCTCGGTGACCCACCACAGCGGCTTCTCCCGCCTGGTGGCCGACTCCACGGCCGACCACCTCCGCACCGCGGGCTGGGGACGGCGCATGTCGACGGCGGGCGCGGACCTGTTCGTGGGCGGCCTGGAGGCTGCGGCCAGCCGCTGGGTCGAGGAGCGCACCTGCAGCGCGGAGGAGCTGGCCGACCGGCTCACGTCGGTGCTCTGGAACGGCTTCGTCCACGGCGGCATGCCGCAGCGGGCCGAGCCGGCCGAGCACATCGCCTGACCGTCAGGCCGGCGCCAGGCCCATGAGGTCGGCGAAGTTGGCGGAGTAGAAGCGCTCGCGGGCGGCGTCGGACACGCCGTCCATGGTGGCCTCGAAGCGCCCCAGCGGGTCGCGGGTGCCCTCGGGATGGGGGTAGTCCGACGAGAACATCAGCAGGTCCTCGCCGCACTGGTCGATGATGTCGCCCACCGGCTCACCGGGGAACGGGGTGAACCAGACGTGGCGCTCGACGTACTCGCGGGGCGAGAGCGGCATGGCGTTGAGCTGGGGCTCGGACTTGCGGAAGTTGCGGGTCACCTGGTCGAGCTTGACCAGCATGGTCGGCACCCACGCCGCGCCGAGCTCGATGGCGGCGCCCCGCAGGCCGGGGAAGCGCTCGAACACGCCGTCCATGGCCATGCACGCCAGGAACAGCTCGGGGGCGTGGCTGAGGGCGATGTAGTCCTTGGAGCGGATGTTCTCGCCGCCGCCCAGGAAGTCGGTGACCGGGGCCAGGCCGTTGTCGTGCAGCGAGCGCGGCACGTTGAGCCGGGCGCCGCCCACGTGGAGCACGAAGGGGACGCCGGCCTCGGCCAGGCGGCCCCACACGCCGTCGTAGTCGGGGTGGGTGTGGGAGCGACGCTGGGGGGCGTCGTGGCTCACCTGGATGGCCGCCGCGCCGCCGGCCAGGCTGGCCTCGACCTCGGCCGCCGCCCGCTCGGGGTCGCCCAGCGGCACGAACGCCACGGCCAGGAGCCGCTCGTCGTGCGAGCAGAAGTCGACGATGCCCCGGTTGAGCGCCCGGTTGCCGGCGGCCCGCACCTCGCGGTCCTCCTGCCCGATGAACTGGGACGAGGCGAAGGTGGGGAACACCAGCTGGCGGTCGAAGCCCAGCAGGTCGAGCGCCCGGCTGCGCTCGGCCGGGTCGAAGGCACCCAGCGCGTTCCAGCCCTTGGCGTCGAGCACGCCGGCCTCCAGCTCGGACCGGGCGGTCTCGTCGTTGCGGCGGGCCTCGGCCTGGAGCACCGCGGCCTCGGCCATGCGCCCGGCGCGGCCCAGCTGGAGCGGCCCGATGCGGCCCTTCATCTCCTCGGCCACATACCCGCCCAGCCAGTCGGGCAGCTCCATGATGTGGCTGTCGGCGTCGTAGTACGTGCGGCCCTCGGCGTACGGCATGGGCTGGTCCCCCTCTGGCGCCCCCGGTGTTGGTGCTACGAACCGTAACACCGGCGGGCGCCCGAGGGCTCCAGCGGCTCAGGACCGGTCGGGGAGGGGACCGAAGAAGCCGCCGATGCGTGACAGCCGGCCGTCCTCGGCCACGATGCCGACGTCCAGGCCCTGCATGACGAGGTTGCCGTCGGCGTCGGTCAGGTCCCAGCCGAAGCGCACCAGGTTGTGGTGGGCGTCGAGGCCGCTGGAGAGCGTGACGGCGTGGCCGGGGAACTGCTCCTGCAGGTTGCCGACCATGGCGTTGATGGCCTCGCGCCCGGTCGCCTGGACCAGCGGGTCGACGTAGGCGCAGTCCTCGGCCCAGGCCTGGGGGATCAGCTCGGCGCGCTTGGCGGCGTCGGTCTCGGCGAAGACGGCGAAGTAGGCGTCGACCACGGCGGCCAGCTCGACGGTGGTGGTGTCGCTCATGGGGATTCCTCCTGGGGGTGATGCGGGACGCCGACCACCATGCGCGGCCCCGCGGTCCGGCGGCCATTACCTGACGGGTAGGCGCCGTCACGACCGGCCGGCGTTAGGGTCGACCCGATGGCGCTCACGATCACCGCCACCACCGAGGGCCGTCCCGGCGTGGGCGGGCTGCTGCGCACCTGGCGCCACCGCCGGCGCATGAGCCAGCTCGACCTGGCCAACGAGGCCGCGGTGTCGGCCCGCCACCTGAGCTTCGTGGAGAACGGCCGGTCCCGGCCGTCGCGGGAGCTGGTGCTGCACCTGGCCGAGCACCTCGAGGTCCCTCTGCGGGAGCGCAACTCGCTGCTGCTGGCCGCGGGCTACGCGCCCAGCTACGGGCGCACGCCACTGGAGGCCGAAGCCATGACGCCGGTGCGGGAGGCGCTGGAGCTGGTGCTGGCGGGCCACGAGCCCTTCCCCGCCATAGTGGTGGACCGCCACTGGGACGTCGTGTCGGCCAACCGGCCGGCCTTCGACATCATGAGCGACGGCGTCGCCCCCCACCTGCTGGAGGCGCCGGTCAACGCCCTGCGGGTGACGCTGCACCCCGACGGGCTGGCCCCGCGGATCGTCAACTTCGGCGAGTACGCCGCCCACCTGGTCGACCGGCTGCGGCGCGAGGCCCTCGCCTACGCGGACGAGCGGTTGCTGGCCCTCCACGACGAGCTGTGCGCCTACCCGGGCGTGGCGGGCTCGGCCTCGCCCGGCGACACCGCGGGCCAGGTGTTCGTGCCGCTCGTCCTGCGGGTGGGGGAGGGCCGGCTGTCGTTCGTCTCGATGCTGTCGACCTTCGGGACGGCCCGCGACATCACGGTGGAGGAGCTGGCGGTCGAGTCGTTCTTCCCCGCGGACGCGGCGACGGCCGCGGCGCTGCGCGCCCGCTGGGCCTAGAGCAGCGACAGCTGGGTCTGGTCGCCGCCGGCCGGGCGCACCTGGACCTCGGTGACGGCTGCGGGGCCGGACATGTGCTCGGGATCGTCGCGCTCGGCCGGGGTGCCGCCGTAGCGCTGCACGAGGCGGGACACCACCGTGGCCAGCTCGCGCTGGTCGGCCTGGGGGGCGTAGGCCCGGTCGCGGTAGCGGCGGCGGTAGTCGGCCACGAGGTGGGGATGGGTCTCGGCCAGGTGCTTGGTGAAGACCTCCTTGACCCCCGGCCGCAGGTGCAGCAGCACGGTGGACACGGAGCGGGCCCCGGCCTCGACGCAGGCCCGGACCACCGCGTCGAGCTGCTCGGGCCCGTCGGACAGCCCGGGCAGCACCGGCGCGATGAGCACCCCGCACGGCACGCCGGCGGCGTTGAGCGCCTCGACGGCCCGCACCCGGCGGGCGGGATGGGGCGTGCCGGGCTCGGTGGTGCGCCACACGTCCTCGTCGAGCGTGCCGATCGACAGGTTGACCCTCACCGGGGTGCGCCGGGCCGCCTCGGCCAAGAGATCGAGGTCGCGCAGCACCAGCGTCGACTTGGTGAGGATGGAGAACGGGTTGGCCGCCTCGGTGAGCACCTCGACGATGCCGCGGGTGAGCCGGTACTTGCCCTCGGCCCGCTGGTAGGGGTCGGTGTTGGTGCCCATGGCGATGAGGTCGCCCGACCAGCGCCGAGGGTCGAGCTCGCTGCGCAGCAGGGACTCGGCGTTGACCTTGACCACGATCTTCCGCTCGAAGTCGCCGTCCGTGTCGAGGTCGAGGTGGGCGTGGGTGGGACGGGCGAAGCAGTAGGTGCAGGCGTGGCTGCAGCCCCGGTAGGCGTTGATCGTCCAGCGGAAGCCGAAGGGCGCGCCCTTGACCTCGTTGAGGATGCGCCGGGCCCGCACGTGCAGGAACTCGATGCCCCGGAACTCGCCCCGGCCCGGCTGGCGCTCGAAGACGGGCTCGTCGAACAGCGTCTGCTGGGCCTGCGGCTCCTCGACCTGGTCCCAGCGGATGGCGGTCATGCCCGCACTATAGCGAACACACGTACGTAGCGCCTGCCTGGCTCCTCGACGCGACATGCAGCGTAGGGGCCATCGCCCTGTGACAGCCTTGCGGTGTGGTCAAGGTCGGCGAACGTGCGGACGTGAGCGTGTGGAGGAACCGACGGCGGCGTCGACCTGGTACGGCGCCAGCGGAGTCCCGATCACGGACCGACTCCTCGAGTGGCCCCCTGATGTCTCGTTCGACGCCTTGCTCGACGCAGCCCGAGAGGACCACGCCCCCGAGGCCACGCTTGACCGGGTGGTCCGGCTCGCGTTGCTGTCGATGCTCGAGGAACGGCGGACCAGGCAACTGGCCGAACGGCAGTCGCACGCGCTGAGCAGCCGTCGAGGCCTGTCAGCAGCTCTCCGTGCGTCGCATCACGGCGCTGCCCCGCCGGCGCCGCGCCGTGGTGCGACAGCCCGAGGCTGGTCGGCGAGCGCCTCGACGGTCAGGTCCCGGTCTGGGCCAGGATGGCCCGCAACGCATCGCGGGCGGCGGCGATGGGCTCGGTGGAGCGCTCGCCCTTGGCCATCACCACCGTGCCCTCGATGGCGGCGATGACCAGCGTGGCCAGGGCGTGCGCCTCGGCCGGCGCGCGGCCCTCGGCCTCCAGGGCCTCGGCCACCCGGTCCGTCCAGCCCCGCAGGGCCCGGCCGGTGGCGTCGGCCAGGGCGTCGTGGGAGGCGGCGGCGTCGAGGGCCACGCTGGCCACCGCGCAGCCCTCCTGGTACTCGGTGCGCTCGAGGTGCACCACGTAGTTGTCGAAGATGCTGACCACGGCCTCGGCCACCGACTCGTGCTCGGTGAGGTCGCGGTCGAGCCGGGCCGAGCTCCGCTCCGCGAACAGGTCCACCGCGGCCGCGGCCAGCTGCTCCTTGCCCCCGGGGAAGTGGAAGTACATCGAGCCTTTGGGCGCATCGGCCTCCGCCATCACCTGGTTGAGCCCGGTCGCCGCGTAGCCCTGCGTGCGCAGCAGGCGGCTGGTCGAGCGGACGAGTCGATCACGTGTGTCGGATGCCACAGCGTCAGCATAGCAATATGGCGACTGGTCTATTGACTATGACGACTGGTCTAGTTAACTTTTCAGTCATGGAGACGCTCCCGGTCGCCCTCCCTTCCAGCCTCACAGTGCGCCCCGCCGGCCCCGACGACCGGGAGCGTCTCGACGCCTTCGTCGACCGGTGCAGCCCCGCCACGCTGTACCGGCGCTTCCACGGCGCCGGCGAGCGGCCCGCCCGCCGGGAGATGGCCCGGGTGGCCGCGCCCAGCGCCACCTACCGCTCCTGGGTGGCGACCTCGCCTGGTGGCGACATCCACGGCGTGGCCACCCTGGCGTGGGGCGGCGACGGCGTGGTCGAGGCCGCCTTCATGGTCGAGGACGCCTGGGCCCGCCACGGGGTGGGCCGGGCGCTGTTCGCGGCGCTGACCCGCGAGTCCCGCCGGGCCCGGCTGGGCACCGTGCGGGCCATGGTCCAGGCCGACAACGAGCGGGCCGTGCGGTTCCTGCTCGCCGTCGTCCCCGGCGCCCGCTCCCGCTACGCCGGGGACGCCGAGATCGAGGTGACGCTCCCCGTCACCGCCGCCATGCCGACACAGGAGGCAGCGTGATGTCCAGGTCCCGACCCGACGTGTCCGTGCTCCGCAGCGCCGCGCCGTTCGACGCTTACGACGAGCGCGAGCTGGCGCCGCTGGCCCGCCACGCCGACCGGCTCGATCTCCACCCGGGCACGACCCTGGCCCGCGCGGGCGAGCACGCCCGCGAGGTGGTCCTCGTGGTGGAGGGCGACGCGGTGGTCATGCACCGGGGCGGCGTCGACCGGCTCGGCCCCGGCTCGTGGCTGGGCGCCCGCGAGGTCATGGGCGGCGACGCCCACGGCGACACCGTGGTCGCGGGCGACGGCCTGCGGGTGGTGGTGCTGCCGGCGCCCGCCTTCCGGTGGGCCACCCAGATGCTGCCCGGGCTGCGTCGCCCGGGTGGCGCCCGAAGGCGACGCGGAGCCGGTCACAACCAGTCGCGCCGCTTGAACACCACGTAGAGCGCCACGGCGAGCGCCGACCATCAGGGTGGTCGAGGCGACCACGCCCGCAGGTGTCCTCGAATCCGGGGTAGGGCACGTTCATGCCGTAGAACCCGGTGATGAGCGTGGGCACCGCCACGATGGCGGCCCAGCTCGACACCTGCTTCATCACCTGGTTCTGGCGGTAGTCCCGCAGGCTCAGGTTGGCCTCCACCAGCGAGGTGGCCAGGTCGCGCAGCCCGTCGGCCGACTCCGCGACCACGATCACGTGGTCGTAGAGGTCCTGGAAGTAGGGCTGGACCTCCGGCTTCACCGCGTCGAGCTGGCGGTGCACCAGCGTCCCCAGCGCCTCCCGCAGCGGTGCCACCAGCCGGTAGAACTTGGAGAGGATCCGGCGCATCTCGAACCACGCCCGCTGCTGGGCCGGGGCCAGCGGCTTGTCGTCGAAGATGGCGTCGCTGACCTCGTCGTAGTACTCGCCGAACGCGTCGATGGCGGCGTAGTAGCCGTCGACGATGACGTCCACCAGGCCGTAGATCAGGAAGCCGATGCCCGCGGCCACCATCTCGGGCGAGCGGTCCCAGCGCTCGACCACCGGGTCCATGTCGAAGGTCTCGTCGGCCCGCACGGTGACCAGCCAGTCCTGGCCGATGAAGGCGTCCACCTCGGTGGTGGAGAGGACCGGCACCTCGGTGTCCAGCCGGACCGCATGGGCGGCCAGGAACGCGTGGGTGCTGTAGCGGTCGATCTTGGCGCGCTGGTGGGGCTCGAGGGCGTCCTCGACCGCCAGCGGGTGCAGGCCCAGCTCCGACGCCAGCGTTTCGAGCGCGGCCTCGTCGGGCCGGCAGATGTCGAGCCACACGTGGGTGTCGGGTTGTTCGAGCTGCTCGGACAGGTCGGACAGGGGGAAGTCCTCGGCCACGAGCACACCCTTGCGGTAGGCCCGGCTGCGCACGGTCACACCACCAGTGAACCACCACCATGGCGGGCGTCGGCACTTGTGGCTAGGGTGCGCTTGTTACTCCCGGGTCAACAACTGGAGGGGGACGGATGGAGACCCGCACACCGCCGCGGACGAGGCTGCTCCGCCGCGTGCTGCCGGCCCTGGTGGGCCTGGCCCTGCTGGGGGCGTCGCTGCCGGGCTGCGACTGGCCTGACGGACACCCGCTTCGTCCACCCGGTGTTCAGCGACTTCGACCTCACCAGCGGGATCGTGTACCGCAGCACGACCACCTGGGACGGCCAGCCCATCGACCTCCGGCTCGACATCCGCCAGCCCCGGGGCGACACCATGGCCGAGCGCCCGGTCATCATGTGGATGTTCGGCGGCGGCTGGCGGAACGGCGACCGCAACCAGCTGCGGGTGCTGGCCGAGGACTCGGCCCGGCGGGGCTACGTGGGCGTCACCATCGACTACCGCATCCGCCCCGACCAGAACCCGTTCGACATCTCCGGGGCCGAGCTCGACGCCTACGACGACACCATCGCCGCCATCCAGTGGCTGAAGGACAACGCCGCCACCTACGGGATCGACCCCGACGTCATCGTCCCCGCGGGCATCTCGGCGGGCGCCATCAACGCCCTGCACGCCGTGTACCGCCCCGGGCACCCGCGGCCCCGCCACGACCCCGGCGGCCGGCGCGGTGTCGGCCTCGGGCATCAGCTTCGTGCGGCCCCCGGCCGGGCGGCCGCCGGTGCTCATGACGCACGGCACGGCCGACCAGATCGTGCCCTTCAACGCGGCCAGCGGGGTCTGCGCCCAGGCCAACGCGGTGGGCGACACGTGCATCCTGCACCCCTTCGACGGCGGCCACACCTTCCCGCCCGGCTTCTCCGACGACGCCCACAACTTCGTCTTCGAGCGGGTCCTGCTGGCGCACGGTTACCCTGCGCCGCCGTTGCCCCCGGCGTAGCAGGCGTGTGGGTACGCTGCGCGCCACGTCTGACATCCCGAGCTTCTGGTCCACCGACAGCAGCCCCTTCGCGGCCGATCCGCCTCCGGCCCAGCCGATGCGGATCGTGCTGCGCCAGATCTCCGACGAGGACTTCGCGCTGCAGGAGCGCCTCGTCGTCACCTGGCCGCCCCCACCCCAGGGGACGACGCTGGTCATCGAGCCCGACTGGCTGAGCCGCACCGACCTGGCATCGATCCCGCTCTACCTCGGCTGGTTCGCGCGCCGCCACGGGCGCCACACGGCGGCGTCGCTGGTGCACGACCTGCTGGTGGGCAACGACGAGAGCCCCACGCCCGCGGCCGAGCTGCCGCCCGAGTGGCGGCTGACCCCGGAGCAGGCGGACCTGCGCTTCCGGGACCTGCTCCAGGCCTCGGGCGTGCCCCCGGTGCGGTCCTACCTGATGTGGACCGCGGTGGTGGCCAACACCCGCTGGCACACGCCGGTCCAGCGCCTCGGCCTGGCGCTGTGGGGCATCGCCGCCGCGCTGGGCTCGGCCCTGTTCGTGGTGGGCCTGCTCGCGGGCCTGTGGTGGGCGGTGGTCCTGAGCCTGCTGGGGCCGCTGGCCGCCGCCCTGCTCTGGGGCCACCAGTACTGGGCCGGGGTCATCGCCGGCTACTCGCTGTGGTGGGTGCTGTTCGGGTCGGTGCCCGGCTGGCTCGCGTTCAAGGTCTACGAGCTGGTCGAGTGGGCGGTGGCGGTGATCCGTCCGGGCAGCCCCGCGCCCTCGCCCCAGCCCGAAGAGCCGGTGACGTTCGAGTCCCGGTAGCCGGTCAGGTGCCCACCGGGTGCCAGACCGTCTTGGTCTCCAGGAAGGCGAGCATCCGGTCGAGGCCCGGGTCCTCGGACCAGTCGGGCGGGCTCTCGGGCGGGCGCACGACCCGCTTGAGGTTCTCCGCGGCGGCGGCCTCCAGCTCGGTGGCCAGGCCGGCGTCGGTGACACCTGCGAGGTCGATGGCGTTCACGTCCATGTGCGAGGCCAGCCAGGGGGCGATCTCCGCCGCCCGCCCGGTGAGCAGGTTGACCACGCCGCCGGGCAGGTCGGACGTGGCCAGCACCTCGGCCAGCGTGATGGCGGGCAGCGGGTGCTCCTCGCCCGCCACCACCACGGCCGTGTTGCCCGTGACGACGACCGGCGCCACCACCGACACCAGGCCCAGCAGCGACGAGTCGCCGGGGGCGACGACCGCCACCACGCCGGTGGGCTCGGGCACCGAGAAGTCGAAGTAGGGGCCGGCCACCGGGTTGGACGACCCCTGCACCTGGTGGACCTTGTCGCTCCAGCCCGCGTACCAGACCCAGCGGTCGATGGCGGCGTCCACCACGTCCCCCGCGGCCCGGGCCGCCAGCCCCTCGGCGTCGCCCACCTCGGCCACGAACTGGGCCCGCCGGCCTTCCAGCATCTCCGCCACCCGGTACAGGACCTGGCCCCGGTTGTAGGCGGTGGCGCCCGACCAGCCCGGGAACGCCTTGCGGGCCGCCACCACCGCGTCGCGGGCGTCCTTGCGGGAGGCCAGGGCGGCGTTGGCCAGGAAGCGCCCGTCGGCCGCCGCCACCTCGTAGGTGCGGCCCGACTCGGAGCGGGGGAAGGCCCCGCCCACGTAGAGCTTGTAGGTCTTGCGCACCGCCACCCGGTCGTCAGACATCGAGGTAGCCCTCCAGGCCGTGGCGGCCGCCCTCGCGGCCGTAGCCCGACTCCTTGTAGCCGCCGAACGGGCTGGTGGGATCGAAGCGGTTGAAGGTGTTGGCCCACACCACGCCGGCCCGCAGGCGCTGGGCCATCCACAGGATGCGGCTGCCCTTCTCGGTCCACACGCCGGCGGACAGCCCGTAGGGCGTGTTGTTGGCCTTCTCCAGCGCCTCGGCGGGGGTGCGGAAGGTCAGCACCGACAGCACCGGGCCGAAGATCTCCTCGCGGGCGATGCGGTGGGCCTGGGAGACGCCGGTGAACAGCGTGGGCGGGAACCAGTAGCCGCGGTCCGGCAGGTCGCAGGGCGGGGACCAGCGCTCGGCGCCCTCGTGCTCGCCCACGTCGGACAGCTCGCGGATCCGGGCCAGCTGCTCGGGGCTGTTGATGGCGCCGATGTCGGTGTTCTTGTCGAGCGGGTCGCCCAGGCGCAGCGTGCCCAGGCGGCGCTTGAGGTGGTCGAGCAGGTCGTCGACGATCGACTCCTGCACCAGCAGCCGGCTGCCCGCGCAGCACACGTGGCCCTGGTTGAAGAAGATGCCGTTGACGATGCCCTCCACCGCCTGGTCCAGCGGGGCGTCGTCGAACACGATGTTGGCCGCCTTGCCGCCGAGCTCCAGGGTGAGCTTCTTGCGCGACCCGGCCACCGAGCGGGCGATCTGGCGGCCCACCTCGGTCGAGCCCGTGAACGCCACCTTGTCGACCCCGGGGTGCTCGACCAGCGCCCGGCCGGTGTCGCCCGCGCCGGTCACGATGTTGACCACCCCGGGCGGCAGGTCGGCCTGGCGGCAGATGTCGGCGAAGGCCAGGGCGGTGAGCGGGGTCGTCTCGGCCGGCTTGAGCACCACGGTGTTGCCGCAGGCGAGGGCGGGGGCGATCTTCCAGGCCAGCATCAGCAGCGGGAAGTTCCAGGGGATGACCTGGGCGGCCACGCCGAGGGGCCGGGGGTCGGGGCCGAAGCCCGCGTGGCCGAGCTTGTCGGCCCAGCCCGCGTAGTAGAAGAAGTGGGCCGCCACCAGGGGCAGGTCGACGTCGCGGCTCTCGCGGATGGGCTTGCCGTTGTCGATCGTCTCCAGCACCGCCAGCTCCCGCGAGCGCTCCTGGAGGATGCGGGCCAGCCGGTAGAGGTACTTGCCCCGGGCCCGGGCGGGCAGGCGGGACCAGGTGCCGTCGTAGGCGGCCCGGGCCGCGGCCACCGCCCGGTCCACGTCCTCGGGGCCGGCCGCTGCCACCTCGGACAGCACCTCCTCGGTGGCGGGGTTGACGGTCTTGAACCGGGCGCCGTCGACGGGGTCGACCATCTCGCCCCCGATGAACAGGCCGTAGCCGGGGGCGATGTCGACGATCGACGCCGACTCGGGGGCGGGGGCGTACTCGAAGCCCATCGGTCGCCCTCCCTCAGTCCAGGGTGAAGTAGTCGGGGCCGGAGTACCAGCCGGTGGACAGCTTGCGGCGCTGCATGAGCAGGTCGTTCAGCAGCGACGAGGCGCCGAAGCGGAAGTAGTCGGGGTCGAGCCAGTCGTCCCCGCAGGTCTCGTTGACGACCACCAGGTAGCGGACGGCGTCCTTGGCGGCGCGGATCCCGCCCGCGGCCTTCACGCCGACCTGGCGGCCGGTGTGGGACCGGAAGTCCCGCACCGCCTCCAGCATCACCAGCGTGACCGGCAGGGTGGCGGCGGGGGAGACCTTGCCGGTCGAGGTCTTGATCACGTCCGCGCCGGCCAGCATGGCCAGCCACGAGGCGCGGCGGACGTTGTCATAGGTGGCCAGCTCGCCGGTCTCCAGGATGACCTTGAGGTGGGCGTCGCCGCAGGCGGCCCTGGTGGCCACGATCTCGTCGTGGACGTCGAGGTAGCGGCCGGCCAGGAAGGCGCCGCGGTCGATCACCATGTCGATCTCGTCGGCCCCGGCCTCGACCGCGGCCCGCACGTCGGCCAGCTTCACGTCGAGCGGCGCCCGGCCCGAGGGGAACGCGGTGGCCACCGCGGCCACGTGGATCCCCGAGCCGGCCAGCGCCTCGACCGCCGCCGGCACCAGGTCGCCGTACACGCAGATGGCCGCCACCGGGGGGCACGACGGGTCGGACGGGATCGGGCCGGCGGGCCTTGGCGCACAGCGCCCGCACCTTGCCCGGCGTGTCCTGGCCCTCCAGCGTGGTCAGGTCGATCATGCGCACCGCCAGGTCGAGCGCGAACGCCTTGGCCGTGGTCTTGATCGAGCGGGTGGCCAGCCCCGCGGCCCGCGCCTCCACCCCCACCTGGTCGACGCCGGGCAGCCCGTGGAGGAACCGGCGCAGCGTGGCGGCCGACGCCGTGACGTCGGCGAGGTCGGTCGCGGTCACCCGTTCAGGTTACTGCCAGGCCGCGGAGGGCGGTCCGCGGAGCCTGCTAGGTGGGCCGGTACGCCACCGCCCGCCCGTCTGCGGTCCCGTAGATCACCTGGCCCCCGGCGACGGCCGGGGCGCCGGTGATCGCCGCGCCCGCGTCCCCCCGCCACAGCGGGGCACAGGCGGGTGCCCCGCACCCGGCGGCCGGGAAGGCGTGCACCGAGCCGTCGGCGGCGCCGGTGAGGACCACGCCCCGCCGGTCGCCGGCAACGGCCGGCTGCACCGTGAGCGGGGCGCCTGCCGCCGCGGTGAACGCCACCCGCCCGTTGCCGCGGCGCAGGACCACGAGGTCCCCGTCGGCGGTGGGCACGAAGATCCGGCCGGCCGTGACCGCGGGCTCGGCGGTGACCGGGGCCCCGACGTCGGTCGACCACACGACCGCCCCGGTGGCGGCGTCGAGGGCGTAGAACCGACCCGCGTCGCTGCCCACGTAGACGGTCGACTCGTCCTCGGCCAGGACCGGCGCCCCGGCGGGGGCGCCGTCGAGCACGGTGGCCCACGTGGGGCAGCTGAGGAAGATGGCGGGGAAGCCGGGGATGACCTTGCAGACGAAGTCGCGGCCCGGCGGGAGGGCACCGAAGGCGCGCACGGCCGGCACCAGCGGCGCGGCGTCGTCCGGGGTGGTGGTCACGAGGCCCTGGCCGGCGTGGTACGTCCGGACGGTCCCCAGCGTCACCGGGTGCAGGTCCGGATCGTCGAACCGGACGGCGTCGTCGACGACCGCCGGCACCGTGGGCGGCGCCGGGTCGTCGAGCCTCGCCAGGCCCAGGGACAGCTCGCCGGTGATGCTCGACCAGCGGGTCAGCGCCCGCGGCCCGCGGGTGGTGTCGACCAGCCCGTCGAGCGTGCCGAGCTGGGCGCCGGTGGCGGTGTCGAGGACGAGGGTGGTGAAGCCGGCGAACAGGTTGATCTCGTAGGGAGTGGCCAGCGACGGGACCAGCAGCCGGTCGCCGTCGACCACGGGCTGCCCGGCGGCGAAGGTGATCTCGGTGAACGGCGCCGGGGGATCGACCGGGATGGGCGGGCGCCGGAAGGCCCAGCGGCGCTCTCCGGTGGCGGCGTCGAGGCCGTACACGCGCTCCGGGTCGTTCACGTGGACGCCCGCGGCCGACACCACCGGGTGACCGACGGGCGCCTGCTCGGTGGCGGCGGTCCACGCCTCGCGGAGCGTAGGGGCGCTCTCGACCGTGATGGCGGTCTCGAGCGGGTTGGTCGATCGCCGGTCGGGACCGGCGCCCGGGGCCGGCCAGCACCCGGCGGCGCCGACCGCGACCGCCAGCATCACCCCCGCAGGACGCCCCCCGACGCGCACCCGGGGATCGTTACATTTATCGAC
>CAWDIO010000017.1:0-124984 GCA_963802385.1 uncultured Acidimicrobiales bacterium
GATAACTGCGCCGGATAACTTTTCACGCCTGCACCGGGCCACGGTGCTGGAGAATGCCTGGTCAGAGGCCCCGAGCGCCCCCGGTAGGACTCGAACCCACGACCCGCTGCTTAGAAGTAATCCCGGCCCGTGCGCCGTGCTGACCTGGGAAGGCGCAGGTCGACAGGCGAGCGAAACCGCGAAGTTATCCGCTCCGGGAACCAGCCGAGCTGCACCCGGGATGCTGGCGTACTGGCCAGAGAGTGCCGACCGCCGTACAGGGCCCGAGTTGGGACGGGGACCGTAGACAGACCAATCTGCGAACGACCTGGATGACCTCAATGCGTTGATCATGCGTGAAGACTCGAAGGACGCAAGGCAGACGGCCAGAGAGGAGGCAGGGACGGAGGTGAGCCGTCTCCAGGAAGCCGCCTGAGCTGAACTGACTTGAGGCTCGACTGCTATCTGATGCTCAGCCCGGTCGGGGCGTGTCATAACCGTTTCACGGTTGCTACGCGTTATTGCTAGTGCCCGGGTTCTTCGCCACATCAGCGGTCGGCGGCGTCCCGTCGGAGACGCTCAGACTGACTTCTCGCCAGGCCTCGTCTCTGGCGGCGAGTTCCTGTGCCGCCTGCTGCGCCAGCGGCACAGCATCGGTGCCGAGCAGCAGACGCACGGGTGCATCGTGCCGGCCGGCGAGGTCTCGCACCACTTGGGCGACACGACGCGGGTTCGTCGCCTCGTGACCGGAGCGGGCGCGCAGCACCTCGGCGAACGCTCCGATGGTCGGCTGATACGGCATGCTGGGCTGCGGGATCGTCATCGATGAGCCAGCCCAATCGGTGCGCATGCCGCCCGGTTCGAGAACGGTGACCTTCACCCCGAACGGATCGATCTCTTGGGCGAGACCGATGGAGAACCCGGCGACGGCCCACTTCGCCGCCTGGTAGGCGGTCAGGCCCGGGCTGGACCAGCGGACGCTGAGCGAGGAGACCTGGAAGATGTGACCACTGCCCTGCTCACGCAGGACCGGCACAACCGCCTTCGAGACGTTCACGACACCGTAGAAAACGGTATCGATCTGCGTCCGGAACGAGTCGATCGTCGTGTCCTCAAACGAGCCCAGGTCGCTATACCCGGCGTTGTTGACCACGACATCGATGCGACCGAACTTCTCCTCGGCCTGAGCAACCACGCGCGCAGCCGCCTCGTAGTCAGTCACGTCGAGCCGTAGGAGAAGCACCGCGTCGCCGTACTTGTCGAGGAGATCCTGCAACCGCTCAGGATCCGCGCCGTCGCCGCCACACGATCACCCCCTTCGAGCGCGACCTCGACGAGCGCGCGACCCAGACCGCGCGAACTTCCCGTCACGAACCACACCTTGGACATCGACACTCCTACCTATTGAGAATCTCGCCTATTGAGAATGAGTCACACTCAGCGGCGGACGCGATAGCGAAGGTGGGTGATGCCGCCGTCGCCTTCGAGGACTCTGGTGCGCTCAAGCTCGTGGTGTTCGATGCCGAGGTGCTCGAACAACCGCCGTCCGTCGCCGAACAGGACCGGAACCAGTTGGATCTCGAGTTCGTCGAGGAGCCCGGCGGTGAGGGCGCGCTGGGCGATGACGCCGGCCCCGTGGACGAGCACGTTCCTGTCGCCGGCTGCGTGCCTGGCGTCCCGGACTGCCGCGTCGAGGTCGCTGACGTAGTGGACGGAGGGCCAGTCGGCCGCCCAGTCCGGCGCCGGGTTGCGGCTCAGGATGTAGATGGGCACCCCGTCGTGGTGGTCACCGCCCCAGCCGTCGGCGCCCTCAAAGGTCCCCCGTCCGGCCACGACCGCGCCGGTCGACATGATCTCGTCGTAGATCTGGCGGTTCACACCGGCCCGTAGCTGCTGGACTGCCGCTTTGTGGTGATGCTCGGGGTTGACGGGAAAGATCCACTCGTGCAGCCGTTGCCCTCCGTCGCCGAGCGGGTTGTCGACGCTCGCGTTGGGTCCGGTGATGAATCCGTCGAGAGACATCGACATGTACAGCACGGTTGAGGACATCGCTCCCGGTCCCTTGTGTTGGCGAGATTCGTAGGGATAGACGGGAGGGCAGGGCAGAATTCATCGCCGAGGTTCCGGGTGACACGCGCTCGACACGGCGCCGTGCTCGTGGCAGGGCCAGGGGTAGGGGTCGAGGCTGGCGGCCGTGAGGTCCCGATACGGGCCGGCACCGGTGGCGACGGTCGCCCGCGCCCAGCCCAAGACGCTGCGCGGGAGGCTCCGGCACGCCCCCGCCCGGCTCGTCCGCCACGCCCGACAAGACATCGTGCGCACCCTCAACGGCTGGCCCGACGCCGACGCCATCGTCGCTGCTCAAGCCCTCACTGCCACGCTCTGCTGACCCGGCGCATCACACCGGCGCGTGGCGGCACGAACTGGCCTCGGCGCGCACCGGCACCTGCCCGATCCGGGCTACCGCACCCGACCAGCCACCTCGCCCCTCGCGGGCGAACCCCAACCCGACCAAGTCGGCCCACCACCACGAAACAGCCCCACCGGCCTCTCGTGGACTATCGGGGCAAGTGGTGGCTATCTCGGCTGGCTGGCCGATGCAATCGCCGCAGCCCAGGCACAGCTCGATCCCGCGGCCGTCGACGCAGCCACCGCCGACGCAGCCACCAAGGACGTCGCCCGCGCCATCCAAGAGTTGATCCTGGTGCCCGCACGGGTCGACGAGGGGTAGGCAGGCCGCCGCCTGCTACGACGGACAGCCACAGCCGCGCGCTCCGCCGACAACTGGTCATGCCCAAGCGCCAGCCGGACCTGGATAACCGGACCGGATAACTGTTCGATGTCCGGTACGGGCCGTCGTGCAGGAGAAATGCCTGGTCAGAGGCCCGAAGCGCCCCCGGTAGGACTCGAACCCACGACCCGCTGCTTAGAAGCAATCCCGGCCGATGCGCCGTGCTGACCTGGGAAAACGCAGGTCCGGCGGCTGCCGAGCTCGCATGGTTATCCGCTCTGCGACGACCCGGGGTCACGCGGCATAGCCCCGCTCTTGGTCCAGCGCGGCTGCGACTAGAAGGGTGATGTCACCGTGCGCGCAGCTCATCGTAGATGGCGATGTGTTGCCGGGCGGTCGTGTCCCAGTCGAAGCGCGCCGCGACCTCCCGCCCTCGGCGGCGCAGGTTCGCCCGCACCGTCTCGTCGTGGGCGACGGTTGCCAGTGCGCCGGCGAGACCGGCGTCGTCACCGGGCGCGACCGCCAGCGCGTCCTCGCCGAAGCAGAGGTACTCGGCGAACACGGGCAGGTCGGTCAGGACCACCGGGAGGCCGGCCGCCATCGCCTCCAGCACGGCGAGCCCGAATCCCTCGTTGACGGAGGGGAACGCGAAGGCGTCGGCGGCGTGGTACCACGACGGCATCTCGTCGTCGGGCACCGTCCCGACGAGCACGACGTCGCGACCGAGCTCCAGGCCGAGCCCGGCCATCGACGCGATGACGCGGTCGCGATACGGCCGGTGGTCCTGGAACGAGTGACCCCCGACGATGGCCAGCACCGGCGGCTCGACCCACGTCCGGCGCAGCCGCGACAGCGCCCGGAACAGGTGGTCGGTGCCCTTGCGGGGCTCGATGCCGCCGACGGTCAGGATGAGGAAGCGGTCGCCGGCCCCGACCCGTGAGCGCAAGGCGGCGAGACGGCGGGCCGGCGGTCTTCGGCCCGAAGCGGGCGAGGTCGACCCCGTTCGTCACGACGTCGGCTTCGACGCCGAAGTCGCCGGCGAGCCGTTGCTGCCAGGTGCGGCTGACCACGAGCAGCCGGTCGGGGTCGAGGATCGAGCGCCGCTGGCACTCGATCAGCGCCGGTGTCGTGAAGTCGTCGACGTGGTGCACGGTCCGCACGACGCGCACATCCGCCCCCGCGTCGCGGATGCGCACGGCGGCCCGGGCCGCGATGCAGTCCTGCACGTGCAGCACCGGCGGCAGCTCGCCGATCCTGCCGCCGAGGTACGCGGCGAGCGCATCGATGGCGTCGAACACCCGGGTCTCGAGCTCCGGCGCCGGGATCGGCGGGGCGACGAACGAGCAGCGCACGCCGACGGGTCGAGAGAACCCGATCCTGCGGGTCGCCGAGCGCCATGATCTCGACGGGGAACGAGCGCTTCGACAGCGCGTCGGCGAGCGCGAGGAGGTGCACCACCCCACCCCGCGGCTTCGTCGAGTAGGTGACCAGCCCGACGCGGCTCACGACAGCGCGATCTCGACGAGCTCCGGCCGGCGCAGCACGATCGCAGCCGCCGCGAGCGCCGCCCGCGCGCCGGTCGGTGCGAGGAGGCAGCCCGCCTCCCGGAACGCGGCGCACTGGCGGTCGAGTCCCTGGGGGTCGCGGTCCGTGCCGAGGACGTAGACCACGACCCTCGGGCCACCGGGTGCAGCCAGCGCGGCGCAGGCCGGGGCCAGCACCGACGCCGGGTCGGGGTGGGCGCCGTGTCCGAGCACGACGTCGAGCAGCACGACGGCGACGTCGTGCGCCCGGCCCGCCTCGGCGAGCTGCTCGAGCCGGGCCTCGGCATCGATCATCGGGTGCGGCCGTCCCCTCGTGTACTCCTCCTCTCCGAGGTCGAGGCAGAGGTGGACCCCGTCGGGAGCGGGCACGTGGTAGCGCTCGTCGAGCGGCGTGTTCGACCAGACCGGCCCCAGCAGCGGTTGCAGCAGCGTCAGGGCCTCGTAGCAGAGCGTGCCGCCCGAGAAGAGCCCGCGCACCGCGACCCGGCCGGGCGAGAGGCCGTCCACGCTGCGTTCCACGGCGCGCCGCCACGCGAGACCAGTCGGACGGCGGCCGGCCACCGCGCAGCTCCACGACGTGGGCGACGCCGCCCTCGAGGGTCGAGGACACGGCCGCGGCACCATCCACGGTCGCCCCGGGCGCCAACCCGACGAGCGCAGCGACGAGCGGTTTCGTCGCGGCCGCCGAGACGACCGCGGCCGCCACGTCGGGCGACGGTGGCTTGGAGACGAGCAGCACGACGTCGGTCCCCGGATCGTTCTCGAGGGCCCGGATGGCCAGCCGAGCGCTGCGCCCCCCGACCGCCGCCGACAGGTCGCGACCGCCGACGCCGATCACGTGCGACACCCCCTCACCCCACCGGTCGAGCAGGACCATCACCTCCTGGGCGCCGGTGCCCGCGGCGGCGACCACCCCGACGTGCCCGTTGGCCACCGAGTTGGCGAACCCGAGGCCGCATCCGCCGAGGCTGGCCGTCCCCGCCCCCGGTCCCATCACCAACCGGCCGGCGCGGGCGGCGTGGTCCTTCAGCGCGATCTCCTCGTCGACGCTCACGTTGTCGCTGAACAGCAGGACGTCGAGACCGGCGGCCAAGGCGTCATGGGCTTCGAGGGCGGCGTACGGTCCGGGGACCGACACGATGGCCACGTTGGCGTCGACGAGCTCGTCGACGGCCTGGCGGATCGAGCGGGGCCGGCGCTCCGGTTGCCCGGCTGCCGTCGAGCCGGACGGGGACAGCGCCTGCTCGCCCCGCTCGAGGGCGTCGCGCGACGAGCGTCGCGTCCGGGGCGCGCACCGCCAGCACGAGATCGTTCGGGGTGGCCGCGGCCAGCTCGTCGCCGGTGAACCCCTGCTCCCGCAGGTCGGCGAGGTTGGCCGGGGTGGCCATCACGGCCGCGGCGAACTCGACGCCCTCGGATTGGCGCATCGTGCGAGTGACCGCCAGCAGCTCCACGCTGTCGACATAGCGGCCCCGCTGGACGCGCGCGGCGGTCGACGACATGCTCGGGACTCAGCGACCGGTCCGAGCGCGGGCGCCTCGCGTGACGAGCGTGCCGGCCGGATGCCCGTCGGGCGACGCCACCGTGGCGACCAGCGACTCGGGGCTCGTGATGGCGGCGGCCCGCCCACCCTCCTCGATGAAGCGGATGGCCGCCGCGATCTTCGGTCCCATGCTCCCGGCCGCGAACTGGCCCTCGGCGAGGTAGCGGGCGGCGGCGTCGACCGTGAGGGCGTGCAGCTCGCGCTCGCGCGGCGTGCCGTGGTCGAGGTGAACGGTCTGCACGGCAGTGACCAGTGCCAGGACGTCGGCGCCGATCGTCGACGCCAGGCGTTGGGCGGCGAGGTCCTTGTCGATCACCGCATCGACGCCCACGTACCCGTCGGAGCTCATCGCGATCGGCACCCCGCCACCGCCGCAGGCGATGACGACGACGCCGTCGTCGACCAGGCGGCGAATCGCGTCCGCTTCGAGGATGGCGAGCGGCTCGGGCGACGGCACCAACCGCCGGAACCCGCGGCCGGCGTCGTCGCCGACGGTCCAGTCGTGCGCTTCGCCCAGCCGGCGGGCGTCGGACTCCGACAGGAACGGCCCGATCGGCTTCGACGGCGCCGCGAAGCCCGGGTCGTCCCCGTGCACCACCACGTGAGTCACGACGCTCACCACCTGGTGGCCGGGCCCGAGGCGCTCGCGGAGCGCCAAGCCGATGAGGCTGCCCAGGTAGCCCTGCGTCATCGCGCAGAGCGACGACAGCGGCTGGGCGGGGATCGTTGCCGCCGCTTCCTCCTGCTGCACCGCCAGCGCTCCGACCTGCGGGCCGTTGCCGTGGACGACGACGACGCGCCACCCGGCGTCGATCAGCTCGCCGATCGACGCGGCCATGGCGCGGGCGTTCTCGCGCTGCTCGGCGTAGGTACCCTCCTGGTCGGCAGCGCACAGCGCGTTGCCTCCCAAGGCGATGAGCGCACAACGGCGCATGCCACCTCCCAACACCTGTGCCGGCTCGTGGAGGAAGTTTGACGATAGTAGATAGCTCGTCCAGCATCGTCAACGGACGACTCGGATGAGCGCCGCCCTCGACCGGTCGCGCCAGTCGTGGCGAGCCGCCGAGGCCAGGTTGTACCCGCTGGCGATGACCGACGTCGACGGTTACCAGCGCGCCCTCGTGCTCGTCGCCGCGGTGTGCGCGCAGCTGCGTGAGCACACCACCACGGCGGGCGACCTCCTGGACTGCCAGGAACACGCCGCCGAGTACGTCGCCGCCGCCGGGGACTCGACCGGGGCGAGCACCCGTGGGCTCGATCCCGACGACATCTTCGGATCGGCGGCCGCGCTGCGTGACCGCGAGCTCGCGGGGCAGGAGCAGCGGGTGGCGAGGCTCGCAGCGGTCGACGAGGCCCGCCGGGCCGGCTCGACCTGGGCCGATCTCCACGCCGACGACCTCGGGCCCCGGGTGCCGCGCCTGCGCATCCACGTCGCCACCGGGTGGACGATCCTCACCGACCTGGGCGGTGATCCGGCGACGGGCGCCCCCCAGCTCCTCGTGACGACCGCACGGGTCGACGTCACGACCGGCGAGCTGTCCGAGGCAAGCGGACCGGTGACCTCGGTCGCCACGGTCGAGGAGTGGGAGCAGGTCACGGCCGCGTTGCAGGCGAGCCGACCGTGAGCCGTCTACCATAGTGATCGGAGCGTCATAGCATCCGACACGTCCCACCAGAAGCGGGGGCCAAGGATGGAGCACGAGACCGCCGATCTCCTCCTACGGCTGCAGGCCCAAGGATTGCGCGCCGACGTCCCGACCGAGGGGCGAGTGGGCGGCGCCGGGCCGTCCGACGTCAGCATGCTGTGGGTCGACGACTACGCGATCACCCTCGATGCCGATCCCGGACGCATCGCCTCGTCGCCGTTCGAGCTGCGCAGCGACGCCGACGGCGAGCTCGCCGTCTACGAGGACGGCCGGCGGGTCGCTCCGGCCCGGGTCCAGCCGCGTCCTCGCTTCTACGAGCTCGAGACGGCCGACGGCATCCCGTACTGGAAGATCGCGCTGTTGCACCTCGACTCGCTGGCGAGCACGGTGCTCCAGACCTGCGCCTACTGGGGCAACCGCGACCAGTGCGCGTTCTGCGGCATCGGCGTGTCTCTGCAGGCCGGGCGCACGACGGCGAAGAAGACCCCGGCCCAGCTGGCCGAGGTGGCGGTCGCGGCCCGCGACCTCGACGGCGCGGTCGACGTGACGCTCACGACCGGCAGCACCCGCGCTCCCGACCGCGGCGCGCTGTACGTCGCCGAGTGCGCGGCAGCGGTGAAGGAGGCGAGCGGGCTGCCGGTGGAGACGCAGTTCGAGCCGCCCGAGGATCTCGACGTGATCGACCGCGTGGCCGACCTCGGCGTCGACACCGTCGGCATCCACGTCGAGTCGTTCGACCCCGACGTTCTGGCGCGGGTCGCACCGGCGAAGGCGCGCACCGGCATCGACGGCTACTTCCGGGCCTGGGAGCGCGCGGTGCCGCGCTTCGGCGAGGGGCAGGTCACGACGTACGTGATCCTCGGGATGGGCGAGGACCCGGAGCTGACGGTGGAGGGCTGCCGGCGGGCCGTCGACATCGGCGTCTACCCGTTCCTCGTGCCGCTGCGGCCGGTGGCCGGCAGCCTGATGGGTGACTGGTCGCCACCGCCGCACGACTACGTCCAGCGCGTCGTGCGCCGGGTGACGCCGTACCTGGCCGAGCGCCGGCTCGGAGCCGACACGGCGAAGGCGGGCTGCTCGCGGTGCCACGCCTGTTCACCGATGGCGGCAGTGCAGGACGGGCTCCAGATCGGCCGCAAGCCCGTTCCCGCCCGTGGCTGACCTGCTGCACCGGGCCGGGGTCGTCTGCCGTCTCGTCGACGACGAGTGGGCGGCCGCCGAGCACCACCGCATCCGCAAGGAGGTGTTCGTCCACGAGCAGCGCCTGTTCCGGGATTCCGACCGGGACGCCCGCGACGACGACCCCGACACGATCAAGGTGCTCGGCCTCCGGGACGGGGTCGCCGGCGGCGCCGTCCGCCTGTACCCCCTCGACCGGCACGGGCTCTGGCAGGGCGATCGCCTCGCCGTCCTCGCCGGAGCGCGGGGGCACGGCCTCGGTGGCCCGCTGGTGCGCTTCGCCGTCGCCACCGCCGCCGGCCGCGGCGGCCACCGCATGGTGGCCCACATCCAGCCCCGCAACGTCGTGTTCTTTCGGCGCCTCGGCTGGCACGTGTGCGGTGACGAGGAGATCTACGTCGGCGTGCCCCACGTGCCGATGTCGATCGACCTCCGGCGAGGAACGTGCTGACCACTCTCGCTAGAGCCCGGTCACGGACTCGGTCTTGAGGTCGATGAGCACCGCGGCGTCACCGGCGGCCGTCAGCTCGAGGACGCCGGAGTCGTCGAGCGCACCGAGCGGGGCGTAGGTCAGCCCGCGCCGTTCGACGGCGCGGCGGCAGCGGCCCTCGGCCTCCGGGGCCAGTCGTCACGAGGAACGCGAAGCACGGGAAGCACAGCACCCACGCGTCGAACGTCACTCCGTCCGGGACCGGTATCGACTCGACGTCGATCGACACGCCACACCGGGTGGGCTCCAGCAACATCGCCAGCGAGCCGAACAGCCCGGCCATGCTGACGTCCTTCGCCGCCACCACGGACCCGTCGGCCGCGAGGTCGGCGAGCAGGCGCACATCGGCGGCGAGCTCGCTCCCCCGCTCGTCGAAGGACGGGAAGAACGGGAAGTCGGGGCGCATCCTGCCCTCGAGGCAGGCGATCAGCGCCAGCCGTTGCCCCGGCGCCACATGGGTCGCCGACAGCGCCGGTCCGGGGCAGCGGCCGAGCGCGAAGGCCGACAGCGCCACCCGGTCGGCGCTGTTGGTGAGGTGCCCGCCGACGACGGGCACGTCGTACAGCTCGGACGCGAAGCGCAACCCGTCGAGCACGGCACGACAGGTCTCCGCCGGCCCGACGATCGTGTCGACGATGGCGACCGGGAGGGCGCCCATGGCCGCCACGTCGTTGACGTTGGTGAGCACGGCCGCGATGCCGGCGCCGTACGGATCCCGCTCGACGAAGGCCGGCAGGATCGCCTCGCCGCAGGCGACCACGTCCTCTCCGCCCACGGTCACGAGGGCGCCGTCGTCCCCCGGCCCGCGCCGCCAGTCGCTCGGTCCGAAGACATCGCGCACCGCGGCGATGTGGGCCTTGGACCTCCAGCCCGGCGCCGAGCGGATGGTCTCCGCCAACCCGTCGAGCGCGTGCACCATAGTGAACGATCCTCTATTATCCGATTGATGCCTGCCGCGGCATTCCTACGCTTGCCGGACCGGTCCCGCAAGCCTCGCCGGAGCGGCCTGACCTGCGTCATCGACGGCGGGTTGCCCCTGACCGACGTGCGGGCCGTCCTCGACTCGGCGGCAGCGTCGGTCGACGTGTGGAAGCTCGGCTGGGGCAGCGCGTACCTCGACGCCGCCCTCGACGCCAAGCTCGAGCTGCTGCGCCGGCACGACGTCGTCGCCTGCCCGGGCGGCACCCTGCTCGAGGTCGCCGCCTACCAGGGACGGACCGAGGAGTGCCTGAACTGGATGGCCGCCAGCGGGTTCGAGCAGATCGAGGTGAGCGACGGTCTCGGCCTGCTGGGCGAGGAGGCGAAGGCCGCCCTGATCCGGCGGGCCGCGGCGTCGTTCACCGTCGTCTCCGAGGTCGGGCTGAAACGAGCAGGCTCGGTCATGCCTCCGGCGATGTGGGTCGAGCTCGCCCGCGCCGACCTCGCGTCCGGCGCCGCCGCGGTCATCGCGGAAGGTCGCGAGAGCGGAACCGTCGGCATCTACTCCGAGGACGGGTCGGCACGCGCGGAGGTCGTCGACGCCTTGCTGGACGGCGTCGGCGCCGAGCGGCTGGTGTTCGAGGCCCCCCGCAAGGACCAGCAGGCGTGGCTGATCCGCCACGTCGGCACCGACGTCAACGTGGGCAACGTGGCGCCCCGTGACATCCTCGGACTCGAAGCGCTCCGGCTCGGGCTGCGTGCCGACACGATGATCGAGGTCCACGCGCGCGCAGCACTGCGCGCGATGAGCAACCGCAGACCGTCGGCCTACCGGGAGGTCTCGGTCGCCCGGGTGGGGTTCGAGCTGACGGCCGACAACCTGCTCGCGCACTTCCGGGGGCGGGAGTGCTACCGGCGCACGCGCTACGTCGTCGTTCGCAACGGTGCGGGCACCGCGCTGGTGGCCGTCGAGCCGGGCGACGAGCGCCCGCTGTTCTCGCCCGCCGCCACCGTCGAGGTGCTGGCGCTCCCCCACGGAGACCGTCGACGTGCACCGCCCCGAGATCGACACCGGCGTGCCGTCGCAGCTCGCCAAGGTCGCCGCCGAGCATCCCGGCGTGCGGGCGATCGTCGTCGAGGGGCGCTACTCGCACGTCAGCTTCCTGCTCGACCCCGCGCCGGTCCGGGTCCGCGTGTGCGAGGTCGTGCCGCCGCATCCGGCCAAGCTGGCAGACCAGGCGCAGCGGGTTCTCGACGTCGCCGACGACCTCCCACCGATCCTGCTCGAGCCCGAGCTCGTCGACCTCCACTCGCTCGTCGGGTCGCACCCCGTCGTCCTCGTGCCGTGCCGCGCCGCGGGGATCGAGCTGGACGGGCGGGAGCTGCACCATCTCGACGAGCGTCCACCGGACCGCCCCTGGGCTCTGCTCGGCTGCGCCCGGTCGCGCCAGATCCACCAGTGGTTCTACGGGCGCAGCGCCCCCGGCGCCGACACGTGCCCCCGCGACCTGGCGCCGGCGACGGGGCCGCTGCTGACCAAGTGCTGCCTGCTCGAGGACCGCATCGAGATCGAGGGCGACGTCGCCGTCGTCCCGTGGGGGGCCAGCCTCGCCCAGGTCCGCGAGGCCCTCGTCGAGCTGGCCCGCCGAGCCGAGCCGGCAGGGGTGCCCTCGTGACCACGCCCGCCACCCAGCGGCATCCGGAGGCAGCGTGGGCGCCCGGCTGACCGACAGCCCGGCGTACGCCCACCTGTGGGGGACCGAGGAGACGCGCGGGCTCTTCGACGAGCAGGCGCGATGGCAGCGTTGGCTCGACATCCTCGTGGCCCTCGCGGCGGCGCAGGCCGACCTCGGGATCATCCCGCAGCGGTCCGCCGACGCCATCGCCGCCGGGGCGCGGGTCGAGCGCATCGATCTCGCCACCGTGGCCGAGGAGACACGGCGAACCTCCCACTCGACGCTGGGGCTCATCCGGGCGTTGCAGCGGGCGCTCCCGGACGACGTCGCCGAGCACGTGTACTACGGCGCCACCGTCCAGGACGTCACCGACACCTGGTTCGCGCTCGTGATGCGCGACGTCGGTGATCTGGTCGAGCGGGACCTCACCGTGCTCATCGCCGCGATCGTCGAGCGGGCCCGGCAGCACGGGCGGACGATGATGCCCGGCCGCACCCATGGCCAGCCGGGGGCGCCGATCTCCTTCGGCTTCAAGCTGGCGACGTGGGCGGACGAGCTCGGTCGCCACCGTGATCGCGTCCGCGAGGGCCGGCCGAGATGGGCGACCGCGCAGTTCGGAGGTGCCGTCGGCACGCTCGGCTTCTACGGCGAGCCCGGGCCGGCGCTGCGGGCCCGCTTCGCGCAGCGGCTCGGCCTCGCCGACCCCGGCATCGCCTGGTTCACGAGCCGCGACCGCATCGCCGAGTTCGCGACCGCCATGGCGGCGATCACCGGCACCCTGGCGCGCATCGGCAACGAGGTGATGGAGCTTCAGCGGCCCGAGATCGGCGAGCTGCGCGAGGCGGTCGGCGCGGGAGGCGTGAGCAGCATCATGATGCCGCACAAGCGCAACCCCGAGGCGAGCGAGCACCTCGACACGCTCGCTCGCCTCACCCGCGCCCACGCCGGCGTGCTGCTGGAAGGCATGGTGCAGCTGCACGAGCGAGACGGCCGTGGCTGGAAGGCGGAGTGGGTCGCGCTGCCCGAGGTCTGCCTCCTCACGGCGACCGCGCTGCGGCTGGCCGCGCGGCTGCGTCGACGGCCTGGAGGTCGACGCAGCCCGGATGCGGGCGAACATCGACGCCGGTCAGGGCCTGCAGGCGTCGGAGCGGATCCTCGGCATGCTGTCGCCCACGCTCGGCAAGCACCGTGCCCAGGCGGCGCTCCAGGAGGTCCTCGGCGCCGCCCGCCGCGACGGGCGGTCGCTCGCCGACGCGCTCGATGCGGCCGGGTTGATGACCCGAGGCGACGCCGAAGCCGCGACCGCCGACCTCCTCGCTCCGGGCGACGTCGCTGCCGTCCGCGGGGTCGTCGACCGCTTCGAGGACCCGCCGGCGGTGAGGCAGCCGCCACGGTTCCCGCTCGCGCTCCTCCCGACTCCGCTCGTCCCCGCCCCGCGGCTGGGCGAGGCGCTCGGGCGCGAGATCTGGATCAAGCGCGACGACCTGACGGGCTTCGCACTCGGCGGCAACAAGGTGCGGACCCTGGAGGTGCTCGTCGCCGATGCGCTCGACCGGGGCTGCGACCACATGGTGGGGAGTGGTGGGCCAGGGTCCAACCTCGGTCCCGCGCTCGCGGCCGCGGCCGGCACGGCACGCCTCGGGTGCACGATCGTGCTGTTCGGCTCCGAGCCGCGTGCCGTCCATCCGAACCTCGCCATGATGCGGGCGTTCGGCGCCCGCGTGGTGTTCACCGGCGATCCCGACCGCGCGGCCACGTCGAGCTATGCGGAGGCGGAAGCCGAGCGGCTCCGCGCCCGGGGGTGCCGCCCGTACGTCGTGCCGCGGGGTGCCGCGTCCGGCCTCGGGCGCGACGGGCTACGCGCAGGCCGCCGGCGAGCTCGCGGCTCAGCTGACGATCACACCGGCGCACGTCGTGGTGGCGGCCGGCTCCGGCGGGACGGCCGCCGGATTGCTCGCGGGGTGGTCGGCGTTCGACCTGCCGGGCGCGCTCGTCGCCGTCGCGGTGAGCCGGCCCGTGGACGAGACGGCCGGGGAGATCGGCCGGCTCTCGGCCGAGGCCGCCGCCATCCTCGGCTCGCCCGAGCCGGCCCTCGCCCGGCTCCGTGTGATCGACGGGCTCGGCCGCGGGTTCGGGCTGGCCGACCCGGCGATCTGCGAGGCGGCGCGGCTGGCGTTGCGCGCCGAGGGCCTCCTCGCAGACGTGACGTACGTGGCCCGTGCGGTCGCCGCGCTCGCGGCACTCGACGGCCCCCTCGTCCTCTGGCACACGGGCGGCTGGCTGGGTGCCGTCGGCGAGGCGCTGGGGGTGCCGCACTGATGCGGCGGAGCCACGGCTTCCCGGTGCAGGGCCCGGCGCCCGAGCTGATCGGCGCCGGCTTCGCCTACGAGTCGCAGGGCGCGGCCATGCTTCACGACGGGCTCAACCTCGCCGACCTCGCTCACGTGCTCGACCTGCGCGACCGGGGGATCATCACCGACCCGACCGCGGTCGCGCTCCTGCAGGTCGTGCTCGACTCCTGGTCGATGGATGCCATCGGGTACGACCCCCAGGACGGCGAGCCCTACAACTCCCGCGAGCGGGCATTCGCAGCCCGCATCGGCCCGCTCGCCGGATGGCTCCACGCCGGCCGCCCCCGGCGGGAGGCCACCCGCCTCGCGTTCCGGATCCACCTCCGGCGCCGCGTCGCGCACGTCGTGCTGGCCGCCGCCGAGCTCGCGGCGGCCCTCGCGCAGCGGGCCGGCGAGTACCGCGACACGCTGTTCGCCGATCAGACCTATCTCCAGCAGGCCCAGCCGTCGACCGTCGGTCATTACCTGCTCTCGTTCGCGTACCCCGTGATCCGCGACGGCCACCGGCTGCTCGACGTCATCGGGTGGCTCAACGGCAGCCCGGCCGGCGCCGGCTGCGTCAACGGCACCCGGCTCCTCCGCGATCGGACGGCGATGGCCCAGCGCCTGGGCTTCGACAGCGTGATCGTGAACACCCGGGACGCCATGTGGCAGGTGGACGGGCTGGTCCAGCTCGTGTCCACCCTGGCCAGCCTCGCCCTCACCCAGGCGTCGCTCGCCGAGGACCTCGAGATCTGGGCCAGCTCCGAGTTCGACTACGTCGACCTCGCCGACGAGTACACGCGCGCCAGCGTGCTGATGCCCCAGAAGCGCAACCCGTACGCGCTCTCGATGATCCGCGGGACGACGGGGGTGCTCATCGGGCACGTCGCCGGGATGCTGGCGGTGCAGAAGAGCCCGTCCGCACGCAGCGACAACCTCATCTTCGCCTACGGAGAGATCCCGGCGGCGGTCGAGCACGCCCGCCGCATGACCGATCTGACCGCCGGCGTCGTCGCCACCATGACGATGAACGAGCAGCGCCTCCGCGAGGAGCTCGCCGGCGGGTTCAGCCAGGCGACCGATGTCGCCGAGCAGCTCATGCTCAGCGCAGGCATCGACTACCGGACCGCCTACGAGATCGTCGGCGAGGCGGTGCGGCGGCTGGCCGCCGACGGGCGCACCGGGAGCGACCTCACCCCGGCGTTGCTCGAAGAGGTGGCGGGCGACCGGCTCGGCGGCCTGCCGGCCATCGACGCCACGGCGCTGGCTCGAGCTGTCGATCCGGCGGCCATCGTGGCGACCCGCGTGCGCCGTCGGTGGGGCCGCCGCCGAGCCCGTCGACGCCATGCTCGCCGAGGTCACCGCCGACGCCGAGGCGCTCGCGGGCTCGGCGCGGCGGCGGCTCGACGCGATCGATGGGGCCGAGCGGGCGCTCGTCGCCGACGCCCGGCGCGTGGTCGAGGGGGCCGGCGGCGCATGACCGAGGGCCGGATCCCGTCGCTCCCGGCGCGGGCGCGGGTGGTGAACATCGGGTTGCCGCTGTTCGCCGACGCCGTCGCCGACCAGGGGTTCGACGTCGTCAACGTCGACTGGCGCATCCCCGCCGGCGGTGATCTCGACGTCGTCGCCGCGCTGTCGCGGCTCTGCGGGCCCAAGGCGGAGGTCATCGACGCCGCCAACGCCGAGGTGGTTCGGCGGCTCGACACGGGCGCCCCGACCGCGATCGGGGTGCGGCCCGCCGCGGAGGTCGTTCCCGGCCTCGACGGCCGGACGCTCCTCCACTGCGGGCCGCCCATCGACTACGCCGCCGCGATCGATCCGCTGCGGCGATCGATGCGAGCCGCCGTCGTCGCCGAAGGGTGGGCCGGCAGCGTCGCCGACGCCGACCGCATGTTGGCCGGCGGCGACATCGGGCTCACGCCGGCGAACCACCACGACACGGTCGTGCCGATGGTGACGGCCATCGGGCCGTCGCAGCCGGTGTGGGTCGTCGAGAACGCGGCGGGCGGGAACCGTGCCTTCGCCCCGGTGAACCAGGGGCCGGGCGAGACCGCCTGGTTCGGGTGCGACACGCCGGCGGCCGTCGAGCGGCTGCGGTTCCTCGCGTCGGTCGCCGGGCCCCTGCTCGGCGACGCCGTGCGCGCCCACGGGCCGCTCGACGTGCTCGGGATCGCCGCGCAGGGCCTGCAGATGGGCGACGACGTCCACATCCGGGTCCAGGCGAGCACCAACCTGCTGCTCCGCGACCTCCTGCCGCACCTCGCCGCCCTCGACGACCCGCGCCGGATCGCGCTCGCCGAGTTCCTCGCCGGCAACCACCTCTTCTTCCTGCCCGTCGCCATGGCCGCCGCCCGGGCGCTGACGGGGTGGGCGATGGTGGTGCCCGACTCGTCGATCGTGACGACGATGACCCGGAACGGCACGCGAGTTCGGGATCGGCCTCGCGGGGACGCGGCAGTGGCACGTCGCGCCCGCGCCGCCCGTCGGCCAGGCGCTGTACCACCCCGGCTACGGCCCCGAGAGCTGTGCGCCTGACGTCGGCGACAGCGCCGTGCTCGAGCTCGTCGGGTTGGGTGCGGCGGCGGCCGCCGGTTCGCCGTCGGTCGCCGCGTTCGTCGGCGGCACGATGCAGGACGCACGCGCGACCACCGAGGAGCTCGACATCGTGTGCGCCGCACGCAGCAGCCGCCTGCGGATCCCGGTCCTCGACGGCCGGGGCACGCCGCTCGGCGTCGACGCCCGGCGGGTCGTCGAGTTCGGCGTCACCCCCAGGATCACGACCGGCGTGCTCCACGCCTCCGCCGGGACCGGGCAGATCGGCGCCGGCGTCGCCACCGCGCCGCTGTCGTGCTTCGTCGACGCGGTGATGGCGCTCGACCGCAGGCTGGCGACATGATCGGCCTCGATGCCGGGGCGGCGTGGAGGGACGCGGCGGACGGGTGCGGGCGGGTGCGGGCGGTCTTCCGTCGTGCCATCCACCTCCACCTCGACCCCGGCGGGCTGCTGGTGGTCGTGGACGGTGACGCGCCCCCGGGCCCGCTGCACCTGCGGGTCGACACGCTGCCGGCGGTGGCAGCCGGCGACGGCGTCGCGCTCGCGGGCGGCCGGCTCCACCTCGGACGCCGCTCCGTCGACGTGCGCGCGGTGCCCGCGTGGACTCCACCCGCGCTGCCCTCCGTCTTCAGCCGGCCGGGTACGGCGGCGCTGGCGGGCGGCCGGCGGCGATCGGCGCTGGCGGGTCGCGATGACCTGGTCGACCGGGTGCGGGATCTCCTCCGGGTCGGCGATCTCGGCGGCGCCGCGCGCGTGCTCGGGGGTTGGGGGCCCGGCCTCACACCGGCCGGCGACGACGTGCTGGCCGGCATCGTGTTGACGCTGCACGGCCTCGGCGTGCCGGAGGATCGCCTGCGCGCCGCGGTCGATCGTGTGCGCAGCACCGACCTGGCGGTCGCCTGCCTGCGATGGGCGGCGAGAGGCCAGTGCATCGAGCCCGCCCACGCCGTGCTGGCGGCCGTGTCCGGCCGGGACCCCGATCGGCTCGCCGCCGCCGAGGCGAGGCTGGGCGCCCACGGTGCGACCTCGGGCGCCGACCTCCTCTTCGGCATCGACCTTGCGCTCAGAACGGCCGCAACGCCAGCCACACGGCCGTGATCGGCTTGCCGGTCGTGTTGTGCCAGCGATGGGGGCGGTCGGTGCGGAAGTGCAGCGAATCTCCCTCGTCGAGGGCGAAGTGCTGCCCGTCGACCTCGACCTCGAACGATCCGTCGAGCATGAAGATCAGCTCCTCCCCCGGGTGCTCCATCGCCTTGTCGCCGCTGTTGGCGTCGGGCTGCACGGTGGCGATCGCGCCGGCGAGGAAGAAGCGGCCGTACGGTCCGGAGATGCCCGCCAGGTCGATGCCCTGGTGAGCGGTGAAGACCGGGCCGCGGTCGTCCTTGCGGACGTGGGCGACCGGCCGGTTCTCACCGGCCTGCTCCTCGACGAAGTACGACACGGGCCGGTTGAACGCGGCGGCGATCTTGAGGAGCGTCGTGATGGTGGGGACCATGCCTCCGCGCTCGATCTTGTGGATCGCCGCCGCCGACACGTCGGACAGGCCGGCCAGCTGCTGGAGCGACATCCCCCGCTGGATCCTGAGCTCGCGCATCTTCGGGCCGATCGAGCTGACGATCTCGTGCAACTCACCCGCCGTGTCCTCGCTGTCGCCGCGCCCGCCGTCGCCACGCGACCCGACGTCGGCCGATCGAGCCTTGCGCACGTTCATCGCAGGACTTCGTAGCAAAGGAAATTCACGTCATCTATGGTAGATGCCGACGGCGAGCCGGGGGGATCGGCTCGCTCGGCTGATCTCGAAGGGGTGTCGATGGCACCGAGGGCGATCGTGGTCGGCGGCGGAGCAGCAGGAATCGGTGCGGCCGGGGCGTTCAAAGGCGCCCGACCGGACGGTGACGTCACCGTCTTCACCGAGTTCGAAGACGCGGCCTACAGCCCGTGTGGGATCCCGTACGTCCACGGCAAGGAGATCCCCGACTTCGAGTCGCTCTTCCTGGCGACCAAGGAGGCCTACGTCGAGCAGGGCATCGACATCCGCTACGAGACCCGGATCTCGTCGCTCGACCTCCAGGCCGGCACGGTTCAGGTCGAGGGTCAGGGCGACCTCTCCTACGACCGCCTGATCGTCGCGACCGGGTTCGACTACGCCGATCCCGGCGTCCCCGGAACCGACCTGGACGGGCTCTACTACGTCAAGAACATCCGCCGGGCCATGGAGTGGGACAAGGTGCTCGACTCCGTGCGGACGGCGGTGGTGGTCGAGGCCACGCCCCTGGGGCTGGAGATGGTCACCGCGCTCGCGCACCGGGGGATCGAGACCCACGTCATCGACTACCGGCCGTGGGCGCTGAGCGACCTCGCCGATCCCGACATCGCCCAGCCGGTCGAGGAGTCGTGGGCCGAGATGGGCGTCAAGATGCACTACGGCGTCACGCTGGAGGCGTTCGTCGGCGACGGCAAGATCCGCGCCGTTCGCACCTCGGCCGGCGAGCTGCCGGCGGACATCGCCGTGATCTGCACGAAGAAGGTGCCGAACACCGCCCTCGGGACCGCGGCCGGCCTGAAGACCGGACCGACCGGCGGGTTCGTCGTCGACAACCGCATGCGCACATCCGCCGATGGCGTCTTCGCCTGCGGCGACTGCGTCGAGGTGCCGCTCGGCGTCGGCAACCTGCCGGTGCAGGGGCTGTCCGGATCGCACGCCTACGCCCAGGGAAAGGTGGCCGGGATCAACGCCGGCGGCGGCACCCGCGAGTACCAGCCCGTGTACGTGCCGTGGGGCATGGTGGCCGGCCTCTGGATGATCGGCGGCGTCGCCTACGGCGAGACGGTGGCCACGGCGCTCGGCATCCCGTACGTGATGGGCGTCGCCCAGGGCATCTCGCGGGCCCGCTACTTCCCGGGCGTCAAGACCCTGAAGGTGAAGCTGCTGGCCGAACCCGGGTCGCTGCGGCTGATCGGCGCCCAGATGGTCGGCCAGGAGGGCATCAAGGAGCGAGCCGACTTCCTCGCCATGGCCGTCAAGACGGGCATCACCGTCGAGGACCTCGCGTACATGGAGAACGTGTACTCGCCGCCGATCGGGGCGCTCAACGAGCCGATCGCCCTTGCCGCCCAGAACCTCCTCGCCACCCACTGACGACGATGCGCTTCGCCCGCTGGCTCCGCAGCAACTCCGAGCACTACCTGCTGATCGCCGCGCAGGGTGACATCGCCGCCCGCTACGGCCGCCCGTGCGCCCGTCCCAAGGAGGGCGTCAAGGGCTGGTTCTTCCTCACCGTGTTCGCGCCGATCTACCGGCGCCTGCCCTGGCGCTTCCGAGCCTTCGTCCTCCACTCGATGCCGGGGAGTCACCGCCGGCGGTGGGTGCCTCGTCCTCGCCGGCCGCTGGGTCCGGCGGTGTGATCACCGGCCCCCCATAGCCACCCGACCAAAGGAGAAACAGGTGCCCAAGACCGTGCAAGTACCGCTTCCGGAGGAAGGCGAGACCCTATACGACACCGAGGAGAAGGTCTTCGAGGACATCCAGGCGAACCCTGGCGAGAAGGCCTTCGTCTTCATCCACACGGTGCCGTACGAGGGATCGGTCGCCCTCGTCAACCTGCTCACGTCCACGCGTCTCGTCCGCAAGGGATTCGACGTGACGATCGTGCTGTACGGGCCCGGCGTCCTGCTGGCCTCCGGGACCCGGGGCTTCCCGGCCGTCGGCCAGGAGGCGTTCCCCGGCCACCTGGCGATCAACAACCAGATCAAGACGCTGCTGAAGGAGGGGGCCACGATCCACGCCTGCCGGTTCGCCATGGGTGCGCTGTACGGCTTCCGCGAGGACGACCTCATCCCCGGGGTCAAGGCGTTCCACCCGCTCGACGTGCTCGATTCGGCGCTCACCGCGTGGCGGGAGGGGGCCTTCCAGCTGAACACCTGGACGGTCTGAGGCCGGCGAGCGCTCGGCTCAGGGCGCCACGGTCACCGTCACCCGCGGACGCCGGGCCAGCGTGTTGGAGAGGTAGCACACCTTCGAGGCCCGCTCCACGAGCTCGTCGATCCCGGGTGGCGGCTGGTCGTCGAACGCGACCTCGAGGTCGATGGCGCTGAACGACGGGCCGTCGTAGGTCGCGACCGCCCTGACCGTCAGCGGGCCGAGCGCCACGTCACGTTTGCGCGCCACGTGGCCGAGCGCCATGGCGTAGCACGACGAGAGGGCGACGAGGAGGTACTCGGTGGGCATGGCGCCGGCGTCGTCGCCACCGGACGTCGGCGGGTTCGTCGACGACGAACCGGAACTGGCGCACGCTGACGTCGGCCCGGTAGCCGGCCTCCCAGCGCGCTTCGGCGGGAGCCGAGCGCCGAGGCGGCTCGGCCATCGTCAACGGTGGCCGTGGTCGTGCCCTGCGGGACGGCGAGCGAGCACCGCGGCGCGCTCGTCGATCGCCGCCGGGGCGAGCATGCCGCGGTCACCCAACAGCGACTCCAGGGCCTCGGTCCACCGCTCGTAGTAGCGGTAGCCGGCACCGTCGGGGTGCTCGGCCTCCCAGCGGCCCACCGCGGCGATGAGCCGCTGCTGGAAGTCGCTCCACTCGAAGCGCCCGGCGTCGAACAGGGCCATCGTGACGCCGAACAGGCGGCTCTCCCACGGTGCCTCGAAGACGAGCTCGCCGTTCGATCGGGGAGGAGCCGCCGGCCCGGACGTCGCCAGCTCCACCGGCACGCCGGTCACGGTGCGGGCACCTTGCCGACCCCCACCATCGCGTCGCGGGTCACCAGTGCGGCGAGCGCCTCCTCGTCGAGATCCTCGGTGCCCTCCGGACGCTCGGGCAGCACGAAGTAGCGGACCTCGGAGCTGCTGTCCCACACCTTGATCTCGGTCGCCTCGTCGAGGGTGAGGCCGAGCTCGGCGAGAACGGTGCGAGGCTCGCGCACGATCCGCGAGCGGTAGGCCGGATCCTTGTACCACGACGGCGGAAGCCCGAGCACCGGCCACGGGTAGCACGAGCACAGCGTGCAGACGACCACGTTGTGGACGGCCGGGCCGTTCTGGAGGACCACGATGTGCTCGCCCTGCGGGCCCGTGTAGCCCAGCTCGGCGATGGCAGCCGTGCCGTCGGCGAGGAGGCGCTGGCGGTACTCGGGATCGGTCCACGCCTTGGCGACGACCTTCGCACCGTTCATCGGGCCGACGTCGTTCTCGTACCGGCTGATCAGGCCGTCGACCACCTTCGGGTCGATGAGCCCGCGCTCGATGAGGAGCGACTCGAGCGCCTCGGCACGCAGGGCGACGTCGGGGTGGTCGTGGGGACGCGTGCCGCTGGTCATCGGGCCGGCTCGAGATAGTCGTCGTACAGGTCGATCGTCAGCGTGAACGACTCGGCGCCCTCGCCCCACAGCTCGGTGGAGTCGAACGCCACCGCGTACACGTGCTGGGCGTTCTCGGCGACGAAGTGGGCGTGGGTGTCGGGGAGCACCTGCGCGGGCCGCACCGCCACGACCGTGCCGGTGTGCGCTCTCGTGTAGCGCGGCAGCCGGGTGTGGCCGGCGTGGGCGCGGGGTGTGGTGCGCACCCGGTCGCCCGGCGCGAACCGCGGCTTGCTGTCGACCTCGCGGATGGATCCGGCGGCCGTCGGCTGGTAGTCGGGCTTGTTCGGCTCAGGGTCCGGCGGGCTCGCTCACCTCCTCGCCGCGGAGGTTGCGGGCCCGTGCGACCACCGCCCCGGGTGCGAGCACGCCGCTGTCGACCAGCATGGTCTCGACGCACCCGAGCCAGCGGCCGTAGTACCCGTCGGCCAGGTAGTCGTGCGGGTGCTGGCGATCGATGGCGTGGCGCATCGCGTCGAGGTTCTGGCCGGAGAGCCGGGCGGACAGGGCCCCGAAGGCGAACGCCTTGGCCTCCCACGGCTCCGCGAACACCGGCTCGTCGGGCGGGATCGTCACCGCCCCCCAGCCGTCGGTACCCCCCATGTCGTGTATGCCGTCCACATGCATCTCCCCTCGTGCCCACGCACATCTTCGCACCGCGGCCTGCGGAGTGCTGGCGACGGCGTCGTAGCGCCTGCTCGATACGATCTGGTCGGGCCCGCGAGCCACGGGCTGCCCGTCCGGCGGAGGTGCACCCAGTGAGCGAGGTCGTGATCGGCGCCGGGGGCCTGGCCCTGGCGGCCGACCTGGCCGGGCCCGAGGACGGGACCCCGGTCGCGCTGTTCCACGGCGGGGGCCAGACGCGCCACTCGTGGACCGGGACGTGGCGGGTGCTGGTGGACGCCGGCTACCGGGCCTGCTCGGTCGACCTGCGGGGCCACGGGGACAGCGCCTGGCCCGAGGACGGCGACTACTCCTTCGACGCCTTCGCCGGGGACGTGCTGGCGGTGGTCGACTCGCTGCCGTCGCCGCCCATCCTCATCGGCGCGTCGCTCGGCGGCCTGGCCTCGCTGATCGCGGTGGGCGAGGCGCCCGACCAGGCGGCGGTGGCCCGGGCGCTGGTGCTGGTGGACGTGGCCCACCGCATCGAGGAGGCCGGCCGAGACCGCATCGGCGAGTTCATGATGGGCAGCCTCGACGGCTTCGCCTCGCTGGACGAGGCGGCCGACGCCATCGCCGCCTACAACCCCCACCGGCCCCGCCCCACCGACCTGTCCGGCCTGGCCAAGAACCTGCGCCAGCAGCCCGACGGCCGCTGGCGCTGGCACTGGGACCCCCGCTTCCTGACCGGGCGCTTCGGCTCGGCCGACGAGACCCGGGCCTCCCTGCTCGACCCCGGGCCGCCTGGAGGACGCGGTCGACGCCCTGAAGATCCCCACCCTGCTGGTCCGGGGCCGCAGCAGCGACCTGCTCAGCGAGGAGGGCGCCCAGGACTTCCTCCGCCGCGCCCCCCACGCCGAGTTCGCCGACGTGGCCGGCGCCGGTCACATGGTGGTGGGCGACCGCAACGAGATCTTCAACCGCGCCATCCTCGACTTCGTCGCCCGCCCCGAGCGCTGTCCCGCAGCTGTAGCAGACGTCGTCGATCCAGAGCTCCTGCCCGCCGATGGAGAACGACGTGATCGGACCGACCAGCTCGATGTAGCCGACCTCGCCGGTCGGGGAGGTCGTCGGGGTGACCACGCTGGTGACGGAGACGCCTCCGAGCGAGGTGCCCGGCAGCGTGGAGAAGTCGTCGAAGTTCCAGAGCGAGCCGTTGACCTCGAGGTTGATGTTCCCGCCGTACTCGCCCACCGCGCACCTGATCGCGTTGACCGGGCCACCGAAGTCGAAGCTCACGGTGGCGTTGTTCAGCCGCAGATCCTGTCCCGAGCCGCCCGCCGCGCCACCGCCGTCGACCTCGGCGTAGCCGTTCCAGGTGTGGATGCCGCTGACCCACTGGAAGGGCCCGACCTTCATCACGACCGCGCCTTCGGTGAACGCCGCTCCGGTCGTGAAGATCGAGCCCAGGCGACAGCAGGTCGAACGCCACGCAGCCGGGAGTGACCGGCGCGGCCTGCCGCCGCAGCGCGGCGGCCCAGCGGTCCACGCTCGAGCAGCAGCTCCTGGACACGACGCTCGCTCGAGCGGCTCCTGCCACCGCCTGGTCGATGCGGCGCATCGCCTGGCGCAGGGTCACCTCCCTCTGTCGGGTACCTGTCTGGGTGCTCATCGCCGGTCTCCTCCCGCCGAAAGGACTTGGTGACCGATGAGTGCGCGCCGGGCAGGTCTTGATGCGCGTTCGCTCACTCGACGGGCGCGTCGGTCGGCAGCGTCGGTGGGCGGAGCGCCGCCGCTCTCGGCCTTGATGAGGGCGAAGACCGAGGCGCGGAGGTGGGCGAACTCGGGGAGCTCCTTGGTGGCGATCTGGTCGCGGGGGCGGGGGAGGTCGACCGTGATGGTCTTGCGGACCCGGGTCGGGGAGGCCGAGAGGACCAGGATGCGGTCGGCCAGGTAGACGGCCTCGTCGATGTCGTGGGTCACCAGCAGGACCGTGAGGTGGGTGCGGTGCCACACGTCGAGCAGCAGGTCCTCCAGGTCGGCCCGGGTCTGGGCGTCGACCGAGGCGAACGGCTCGTCGAGCAGCAGGATCTCGGGCTGGTAGGCCAGGGCGCGGGCGATGGCGGCCCGCTGCTGCATGCCGCCCGACAGCTGCCACGGGTACTTGCGGCCGTGCGCGCCGAGGCCGACCGAGGCGAGGGCGTCGCGGGCCAGCGCCTCGCGCTCGGGGCGGGGCATCCGGGCCGCCTTGAGCGGGAGGACGACGTTGTCGTGGACGCTCATCCACGGCAGCAGCGAGCGGCTGTAGTCCTGGAACACCAGCGCCATCGCGCGGGGCGGGGCGGTCACGGTGCGGTCGTCCAGGTGCACCGCGCCCGACGTGGGCGCCATGAGGCCGGACACGCAGCGCAGCAGCGTCGTCTTGCCACAGCCCGACGGCCCGACGATGCACAGCAGCTCGCCCGGCTCGGCGGTGAAGCTGATCTCGTCGATGGCGGTGACGGCCTCGGCGCCCGCGCCGTAGGTCTTGCTCACCCGGTCGATGTCGAGGACGGTCACGCCTCCGACCTCCGGGCGCCGCGGTGCCAGCGCATGATCCGCGCCTCCGCCGCCAGGAAGCCGAAGTTCACCACCAGCCCGACCACCCCGATCACGATCACCCCCGCGTAGGTCCCGGCCGAGTCGAACGAGCGCTGCGCGTTCAGCACCCGGAAGCCCAGCCCGTTGGTGCTGGCCTGCATCTCGCTGATGATCATGAGGATGAGCCCGATGGACAGCGCGGTGCGCATGCCCGCCACGATCTTGGGGCTGGCCGCGGGCAGGACCACCCGGGCGATGCGGGTGCCCCGCCCCAGCCGGAAGCTGCGGGCCATGTCCAGCATCAGGGGATCGACGCCCCGCACCCCGTCGATGGTGTTGAGCAGGACCGGCCACACCGCGCCCAGCACGATCAGCACGATCTTGGAGTCGTCGCCGATACCGATCACCACCAGCACGAACGGCAGCATGAGCGGCGGCGGGATCGAGCGCAGGAACTCGACCACCGGCAGGCTGGCCCGCCGCACCCGGGGCGCCAGGCCGATGAGCACGCCCAGGGCGATCCCGGAGCCCACGGCCAGCAGGTAGCCGACGCGTGAAGCGGGTGAGGCTGGGCACCAGGTCGGTGCCCACCTGCTCGAACAGCCAGTCGTCCTCGAGGCTGTCCACCACCCGGGCCAGCGGGGGGTAGAAGACCGACGTGCTGTCCGCCGAGGTCCGCCACCACAGCGCCACCAGGGCGACCGGCAGCACCAGCGGGATCGCCACCCGGGCCAGGCGGGACCGGCTCATGCCGCCGCCCCGCGCTGGCTCGGGTGCCAGAACAGGACCCGGCGCTCGACCGCGCTGAAGGCCAGGTTGACGCCCACCCCCAGCAGCCCCGCCGCCATGATGAGCGCGTACATCCGGTCGTAGGCGGCGCTGGACTGCGATATCAGCACCTCACGGCCGAGGCCGGGCAGGCCCACCACGTACTCGCCCGTCACCACCAGGATGAGGGCGATCGAGGCCGAGATGCGCAGGCCGGTGGCGAGGTAGGGCGCGCAGCTGGGCAGCACGATGCGGCGCAGCCGGGTCCAGGCCCCCATCCCGAAGGCCCGGGCCGTGTCCTTGGCCACCGGGTCGACGTCGGTCATCCCGTACATGGCCTGGAACACCAGCGGGAACGTGGCCCCGAACACCGCCAGGGTGACCTTGAGCGACGGGCTGGTCCCGTACACCAGCACCAGGATGGGGATGAGCGCCACCGACGGGATGGGGCGCAGGAAGTCGATGGTCAGCCCGGTGAGCAGCGCCCCGAGCCGGCTGGCCCCGATGGCCAGCCCCAGGGGCACCCCGATGAGCGTGGCGATGGCGATGGCCCGCACCCACGAGTCGAGCGTGTCGCGCAGCGGCGCCCACAGGTCGCCCGAGGTCACCAGGTCGCCAAGAGCGCGGGCGATCTCGCTGAAGGGCGGGAACGTCTCGCGGGGCAGGATGCCGACCCGCGGCGCCACCTCGAACGCGGCCAGCACCACGGCCACGCCGAGCACGGGCAGCACGATGGCCTCCGCCTGGCGCCGGACCTGTACGCGCATCGCTGGCTCCCCCCTGAAGCCCCCACAGATTGTCGACAATTATGTCTACATCGACCACACTGGCGCGGGTGGCCGACGGTATCCGATGCATGGTCATGCGGGGCGGGACGTCGAAGGGCCTGTACTTTCTGGCCGGGGACCTGCCCGCCGCGCCCCGGCGCGCGACGACCTGCTGCTGGGGCTGATGGGCTCGCCCGACGCCCGCCAGATCGACGGCATGGGCGGCGGGCACCCGCTGACCAGCAAGGTGGCGGTGGTGGCGCCCGGCACGGACGGGGCCGACGTCGACTACCGGTTCCTCCAGGTCTCGGTGGACGAGGCCGCGGTGTCCGACCGGCAGAACTGCGGCAACCTGCTCGCCGGCGTGGGCCCGTTCGCCCTGGAGCGCGGCCTGCTGGCGCCGCCCGCGGGCCGAGACCATCGAGGTGCGCATCCGCATGCTCAACACCGGCGGGATCGCCACCGCCACCCTGGCGCTGCGCGACGGCCGCCCCCGCTACGACGGCGACACCGCCATCTCGGGCGTGCCCGGCACCGCGGCCCCCGTCCGGCTCGACTTCGAGGGCGTGGCCGGATCGTCGTGCGGCGCCCTGCTCCCCACCGGCCGGGCCACGGACGAGGTGGCGGGCCTGACCGTGACGCTGGTCGACAACGGCATGCCGGTCGTGGTGCTGCGGGCGGCGGACCTGGGGGTCACCGGCTACGAGACCTGCGCCGGCCTGGAGGGCGAACGAGGGCCTGCGCACCACCCTGGAGCGGGTGCGGCTGGCGGCCGGGCCGCTCATGGGGCTGGGCGACGTGCGGGCCACCACGGTGCCCAAGCTCACGCTGGTGGCGCCGCCCCGGGCCGGGGGCGCCCTGGCCACCCGCACGTTCATCCCCCACCGCTGCCACGACGCCATCGGCGTGCTCGGCGCGGTGAGCGTGGCCACCGCCGCGCTGCTCCCCGAGGGCCCGGCCGCCGAGGTGGCCCGGCTCGACGGCAGCGACGTCGTGACCGTCGAGCACCCCACCGGCACCTTCGACGCCGCGGTGGCCCTGGCCCGCCGGGACGGCGCCGTCGGTGGTGGAGCGGGCGGGGATCATCCGCACGGCCCGCAAGCTGATGGACGGGGTCGTGTTCCCCCGGTGACGACCATCCCCCCACCGCATCCCGACCCCCACGCGCCGACGGCCTTCCGGCCACCGCCGCTCGCGTGCGACGCCCACTGCCACGTGTTCGGCCCCGCCGACCGCTTCCCCTTCGCCGCCGACCGCCGCTACACGCCGCCCGATGCCGGGGTCGACGACCTGGCGAGGCTGCACGCCCGCCTGGGGCTCGACCGGGCCGTGATCGTGCAGGCCAGCTGCCACGGCACCGACAACGCCGCGTTGCTGGACGCGCTGCGGCGGGGCGACGGGCACTACGCGGGCGTGGCCATGATCGACGAGGCCACGACCGACGCCGAGCTGGACGAGCTGCACGAGGCCGGCGTGCGGGGCACCCGGATGAACTTCGTGGCCCACCTGGGCGGCGCGCCCGACGCCGACGCGGTCGAGCGCATCGTGTTCCGGGCCGCGGACCGGGGCTGGCACGTGGTCCTCCACCTCGACGCGGCCGATCTGGCCCGCTACGCACCGCTGCTGGCCTGGCTGCCGTGCCCCTACGTCATCGACCACATGGGCCGGGTGGACGCCACCGCGGGGTTGGACCAGGAGCCGTTCCGAGCGCTGCTGGGGCTGCTCCACCAGGGCGACCGCTGCTGGGTGAAGCTGTCGGGCGCCGAGCGGCTGACCGCGGTCGGGGCCGCCGCCGTATGACGACGTGGTGCCGTTCGCGCAGGCGCTGATCGCCGCGGCGCCGGACCGGGTGCTGTGGGGCACCGACTGGCCCCATCCCAACGTGCGCCACATGCCCGACGACGGCGACCTGGTCGACCTGCTCGCCGCGTTCGCGCCCGACGAGGCGGTCCGCCACCGCATCCTGGTCGAGAACCCGGCGCGGCTGTACTTCGCGCTAGCCCCACACCTCCGACGCCACCTCGACGATGAGGCGGAGCTTGGCCACCTGCTCGTCGTAGGTCAGCTTGTTGCCCTCGACGGTGGACGAGAAGCCGCACTGCGGCGACAGGCACAGCTGGTCGAGGGAGACGTAGCGGGACGCCTCGTCGATGCGGCGCTTGAGGGTGTCCTTGGACTCCAGCTCGGGGCGCTTGGTGGTGACCAGGCCCAGCACCACCTGCTTGCCCGGGGGCACGAAGCGCAGCGGCTCGAAGCCCCCGGAGCGGGCGTCGTCGTACTCCAGGAAGAAGCCGTCCACCGCCAGCTCGCCGAACAGCGCCTCGGCCACGAAGTCGTAGCCGCCCTCCGCGGCCCACGAGGACCGGTAGTTGCCCCGGCACATGTGGGTGGTGACCCGCAGGCCCTCGGGCCGGCCGGCCAGGGCGGCGTTGATCTGGCGGATGTAGCGCAGGTGCTGGTGGTCGGCGTCGTCGCCCCGGGCCACCAGCATGGCCCGCTGGGCGGGGTCGTTGAGGTAGGCGAGGCTGGTGTCGTCGAACTGGAGGTAGGTGCAGCCCTGGGCGGCCATCGCCGCCACCTGGGCCTTGTACGCCGCGCTCAGGTCGTCCCAGAACAGGTCGATGTCGGGGTACACCGCCGGGTCCAGCGCGGCGGGGCCGCCCCGGTAGTGGACCATGCTGGGCGAGGGGATGGTCAGCTTGGGCGTGGCCGTCGTGACCATCCCCTGTACGGCGGCGAAGTCGTCGGCGAAGATCGGCTCCGGCAGGCCGATGCGCTGGTCGACGACCAGGGCGGGCGCCTCGAAGGACAGCTCGCCCTGGTCGTCGCGGAAGGCGACCCGCAGCTTCTCGTCGCCGGGATGCACGCCGCCGAGCCGGTAGATGAAGTCCATGTGCCACGACGTGCGGCGGAACTCGCCGTCGGTGGCGGACCGGAGGCCCACGTCCTCCTGCATGCGGACGACATCGGCGATGGCGCGGTCCTCGACCGCGCGCAGCTCCTCGGCGGTGATGCGCCCGGCGGCGGCGTCGTCCCGGGCGCGCAGCACCTCGGGCGGGCGCAGCAGGCTGCCGACGTGGTCGGCCCGGAACGGCGGTGCGGTGCGGGGCGCCATGGTGTCAGCTCCCGGTGTTGGCGATCAGGGCCTCGACGTCGGGCATGTCCTCGGCGATGCCCTGGTCGACCATGAGCTGGGCCGTGTTCTCGATCGAGTCCTGGTTGAGGTCGGTCTGCCACAGGGGCAGGACGACCTCGGCCAGCACGTCGGGCGGGATCTGCGTGTAGTCGGCGATGGCCTGGCGGGCCTCGTCGGGGTTCTCGGTGGCGTACTCGAGCGAGCGGTTCATGGCCCGCACGAACGCCTCCACCACGTCGGGGTTCGACTCCAGGTACGAGGTCGACGTGAAGTAGGTGGCGATGGTCATCTCGGGCTCGGTGGCCACGCGGTCGTAGATGATCATGCGCTGCCCGGCGTTGCGGCCCGTGGTCACGAACGGCTCGACCAGCCCGGCGGCGTCGATCTGGCCCGCCTCCAGCTGGCCCACCATGTCCGGCAGCGGGACCTCGACGAAGTTGATCGTCGAGGTGTCCACGCCCTCGCTGTCCAGCGCGGCGGTGACCGTGAGCTGGCTGATGTTGTTCAGCGTGTTGATGGCGATGGTCTTGCCCTCGAGGTCGGCGGGCTCCTGGATGTCGCTGTCGCCCTTCACCGCGATGGCGGCGGTGTCGTTCTCGGGATCGTCGGTGGCCTGGATGCCCTGCGAGATGATCGTCACCGGCAGGTCCTGGGTCTGGGCCAGCATCAGCGACACCACGTTGGAGAAGCCGATCTCCTGGTCGCCCGCCACCACCGCGGGGATGATGGCGGCGCCGCCCTGGGCCACGACCGGCTCGACCTCCAGGCCCTCCTCCTCGAAGAAGCCCTGGCTGATGCCCAGGTAGAGCGGTGCCACGTCCACCACGGGCACCACGCCGACCGTGATGCTCGTGAGCTCCTCGGACGCGGCCTCGGTCGTCTGCGACGCCTCGTCGCCGTCGTCGTCGTCATCGCCGCAGGCGGCGGCGAGCAATGCCATCGCGCCGACGAGCGCGATGGCCCGCCACGCTGGTTGCCCCTTCATCTGTTCCCCCTCTTGTCTGGATGAGCGTCTTCGCTCACAGCTCCCGGGCGAGCCGGTCGAGGACCTGCATCGCCGGCAGGCACTGCGCCACCGACGCGGCGGGCTCGCGGCCCTCGCGCACGGCGGCCACGAACTCGCGGTCCTGGTTCTCGATGCCGTCCGCGGCGACGCCCAGGCCCGACAGGTCGATCGGCTTGTCCTCGCCGTCGACCAGATCGTCGTAGATGGCCAGGTAGGTCCCGGTGTCGCCGATGTAGCGGAAGGTGGTGCCGAGCGGGCCGTCGTTGTTGAACGACAGCGCCAGCGTGCACAGCGCGCCCGACGGGGACCGCAGCCCCACGGTCATGTCCATGGCGATGCCGAGCTCGGGGTGCGGCGGCCCCTGCTGGGCCCAGGCGCCGGCCGGCACGGCGCCGGTCTGGTGGATGAACAGGTCGACCGTGTGGCAGGCGTGGTGCCACAGCAGGTGGTCGGTCCACGACCGGGGCCGGCCCAGGGCGTTCGTGTTCCGCCGCCGGAAGAAGAAGGTGGTGACCACCAGGTGCTGGAGCGTGAGGTCGCCCGCGGCGATGCGGCGGTGGACCCACTGGTGGCCCGCGTTGAAGCGTCGGGTGTGGGCCGCCATGGCCACGAGCCCGGTGGCTCGCTGGGTGGCCACGACCGCCTCGGCGTCGGCCAGGTTGTCGGCCATGGGGATCTCGACCAGCACGTGCTTGCCGGCGGCCATCGCCGCCTGGGCCTGGGCCGCGTGCAGCGGGGTGGGGCTGGCCAGGATGACGGCGTCGACGTCGGGCCGGTCCAGCTCGGCGTCGAGGTCGAGGCCGTGGCGGGCGATGCCGTGCTCGGCGGCGAAGGCGGCGCTGTCGCCGGGGTCGCCCCCGACCAGCCCGACGAGCGTCGGCGCCGTCGACGCGGGCCAGCGCGGCCGCGTGCTTGGCGGCGATGGCGCCCTCCCCCACCAGGACGACCTTCACGGGCTCGGCCATTGCCCTCCCTTGGCGACGGCGTGTTGTGCACAATACTGTTGACGATCTGTCCCGTCACCCCTGTCGAGGATCCGACGATGGCGATCGCAGTGCCCGTGACCGACCGGCTCCGAGACGACATCCTGGCGGGCCTGTTCCCGCCCGGTGAGCGGCTGATCGAGCTCCAGCTCACCGAGCGCTACGGCGTGGGACGGGCCGCCATCCGCGCCGCGCTGGTCGAGCTCGACTCCGAGGGGCTGGTGCAGCGGGAGGCCAACCGGGGCGCCACCGTGCGCCGCATCAGCGTCACCGAGGCGGTCGAGATCACCCAGGCCCGCGCCGCGCTGGAGGGCCTGATCGCCCGGCTGGCGGCCGAGCGGGCCACCGAGGCCGAGCGCGACGACCTGCGGGCCGTGGTCGAGGACATGGCCGAGGCGGTGGCCGAGGGCGACACCCTCAGCCTACTCCAAGCTCAACCGCCGCCTGCACGGCACCCTGTGCGCCATCGCCCGCCACCGGGTGGCCGACGACCTGGTGGCCAACCTGCGCAACCGGGCCGCCCACCACCAGTTCCGGCTGGCACTGGTCCCCGGCCGGGCCGCCGAGTCGCTGGGCCAGCACCGCGCCATCGTGGACGCGGTCACCGCCGGCGACGGCGCCGCCGCCGAGGCGGCCATGCGGGACCACCTGGCGTCGGTGATCGACGTCCTCCGCCACTGGGAGGCGTACGACACCCGCGGCCTGAGGGCTCACCTCCGGCGCCGGCGCCCCCTGCTCACGTCGGGGCGAGGCGGCGGCCGGCGGCGGCGGTCGTCGCCTGGCTCGGCGGCGGGGACCGTGTGGGCGGGCACGACCAGCACCGGGACCGTGGCGTGGTGGACCACCGTGGCCGTCACGCTGCCCAGGTGCAGGCGGTCCCAGCCGGTGCGGCCGTGGCTGGCCAGCACGAGGAGACCCGTCGGCTGCGACGGGTCCCGGGCTGCGTCGACCAGGGCGCCGGCCGCGTGCTTGGCGTGCAGCACGTCCCAGGCATCGGCCCCGGCCGCGTGGCTCAGCATGGCCAGGTGGCCGGACTCCACCACGTCCCCGGGCAGATCCGCCACCGGGTCGCGGATGGCGGCCACCTCCAGCAGCCACAGCGGCTGGCCCGTCAGCGTCGGCCCAGGCGCGGGCGGGCCCGACGGTCAGCTCGGAGGCGGCCGAGCCGTCGATGCAGGCCACGACCCGCCCGTCGAGGCCGGGCGCGGCGACGTGGGGGCCCACCACCAGCGCGGGCCGGGAGAGCTGGCGCAGCAGCGCCTCGGCGATGCTGCCGAGCAGGGCGCGGCCCAGCCGCCCCGGCCGTGCGAGGACATGCACACCAGGCTGCGCGGCCCCAGGCCGTCCACGATGGCGTCGGGGATGCTGTCGCGGTCCACCACGAAGGTGTCGATGGCGGCCGCGTCACGGTGCTGGGCGGCGACCTGCGCCAGGTACCGGCCCACTGCGTTCCGCTCGTCGGGGAAGCACCGGCTGAGCAGCCGCAGCGGCACACCGGTCCGCCGGACCAGCTCCAGCGCGGGGATCAGGGCCCGCTCCGCCGCGGGCGAGCCGTCGAGGGGGACCACGATGTCGGTGAACGGACGGTCCACGATCGCTCCTCTCATCGAGTGCGCGTCCAGCGTGCGCTGACCCCGGGGCGCCCCGACAGGGGCGTAGGTCCCTATTGGGACCTTCGGCCCTGTCGACCGGCGCCGGCCGGCGTGAGGATCGTCGGCATGACACGACCCCTCGACGTCCTGGTCATCGAGAGCCGGCCCGGCGCCGCGGGCGAGGCGACCCGCGCGCTGGAGTCCGCCGGGCACCACACCGTCACGTGCTACCGCTCCCGCGACCGGGCTGCGTTCCCGTGCCGGGCCGTGCTCGACCCCGCGGACTGCCCGCTGGACGCCGGGGCCGACGTGGCGCTGCTGGTCCGGGCCCGCAACGCCGATCCCGGACCTCGGGAGCAGGGCGCGAGCTGCGCCATCCGGGCCGGGGTCCCGCTGGTCGAGGCCGGTCCCTCGGTCCTCGACCCCTACGAGCCGTACCTGGCCCGGCGGGTCGAGGGCGACGTGGTGGCGGCGTGCGAAGCCACCCACTCCGCCGAGCTGACGGCGCTGCGCCAGCACATCCTCGACCTCGTGCGGCCCGTCCTGGCGGCGGCCCACGTCCTCATCGCCGAGGTCACGTGCCGGATCGAGCCGCTCGGCCGGGCGCTGCACGTGCGCTTCGGGATCCCGGGGCCGGTGCCGCCCGAGCTGCGCCAGGTGCTGGCCGTCCGCACGCTCGACGCCCTGCGGGACGGGCGCCGTCGCTACGACGACGTGTCGGTGTCGGTCAACCGCGAGGGCTGACCGGCGCGGCCGGCGCCGGGGTGGGCCCGGCCGCCACCTGGCGGAGGTGCTCGGTGGTGGCGGCGGTCATGGTCGGGGCCACGCCCAGCTCGGCCAGCAGGGCGGCGGCCGCCTCCATCTCGTGGACCCGGCGGGCGGCGTGGCGGGGGGTGCCCTCCACCAGGCGCCGGACGAACGCCTCGTCCGCCACGGTGAGCTGGGCGACGATGTTCTCCCAGGTCTCCTCGGCCAGGCCCGCGGCCTCGGCGGCCCGCATCGACTCCATCACCACCGCGGTCAGGCCCTTGACCACGATGCTGCGCAGCAGCTTGCGGGTGGCCGCCGCGCCCGCCTCCTCGCCGGCGTGCTCCACGGGCATGCCGAGCGGGGCCAGCAGGGCGACGACCTTGCCGGCCGCCGGCCCCGACACCAGGGCGGGGGTGCGCAGGCCGGTGCCCGCCACCGGGGCCATGAGCGCCACGTCGGCGAAGCCGAGGCCGGCCCCCGCCGCCACCGCCGCCAGGTCCCGCTTGAGCCCGGCCGACGCGGTGGCCAGGTCGGCGTACACCGTGCCCGCGGGGATGGCGTCCAGCGCCTGGGTCAGGGCGCCGGGCGCGTCGGCGGCGCCGGTCACGGCCAGCACCAGCCCCGCGCCGGCCACCGCCCGGCGGGGATCGTCGTGGCGCACGACGCCCTGCGGGCGTCGCCACCGGCGCGGGGTCGTAGCCGTGGACCTCGACGGGCGCGGCGGCCAGGTCCGCCACAATTCGCGACCCCGCGGCGGCCAGGTCCGCCGCGATGCGAGCCCCGCCTCCCCCAGCCCGAACACGCACACCCTCATCCCGCGTCCTCCACGCCCAGCTCGGCCAGGCGGGCGCGCAGGCCGTAGATGTCCACGCCCAGCTCGCCTGCGGCCAGGCGGGCGCGGGTGGCGTCCTCCCGGGCCACCCGCGCCCGGCCCTGGTCGAGCGCCCAGGCCGCCTCGGCCCCGGGGACGACCACGACGCCGTCGTCGTCGGCGCACACCACGTCGCCGGGCGAGACCAGCACGCCGCCGAGCACGACCGGGACGTTGACCGACCCGGGGCTGGCCTTGACCGTGCCCTCGCACGACACGTGGCGGGCCCACACCGCGAAGCCCATGTCCCGCAGCTCGGCGGTGTCCCGCACGCCCGCGTCGATGACCAGCGCCGGCACGCCCCGGGCCATGAGCGACGTGGCCAGCAGCTCGCCGAACATGCCGTGGGTCGACGGCGCGGTGGTGGTCACCACCAGCACGTCCCCGGCCCGGCACACCTCGACCGCGGCGTGGACCATGAGGTTGTCGCCCGGGTGGCACGACACGGTGACGGCCGGGCCCGCCAGGCGGGTGCCCTGCTGGATGGGGCGGAGGTCGGAGCCGGCGAAGCCCCGCCGGCCGATGGCCTCGTGCACCGTGGCCGTGCCGAGGGCGCCCAGGGCGGCGACCGTGTCGGGGTCGGGCCGGTCGATGGTGCGGACCACCAGGTGGCGGCCGGTCATGGCGTGGCCCCTTTCGCCAGGCGGGGATAGACGCGGCGGGCGTTGGTCTCGAAGATCTTGGCCCGGTCCGCCTCGCTCAGCCCGGCGGCGTCGAGGTAGCGGCGGGTGTCGTCGTAGTGGTGGCCGGTCGTGGGATCGACGCCCCGCACCGCCCCCACCATCTCGGAGGCGAACAGCACGTTGTCCGCCGGGATCACGGCCAGCAGGCAGTCGATGCCGGCCTGGTGGTAGACGCAGGTGTCGAACCACACGTTGCCCGCCAGCAGCTCGTCCAGCGGCGGGCGGCCCATGTCCTGGGCCAGGCCCCGGAAGCGCCCCCAGTGGTACGGCACCGCGCCCCCGCCGTGGGGGATGACGAGCCGCAGGTCGGGGAAGTCGGCCAGCAGGTCCGAGGTCAGCAGCTGCATGAACGCGGTGGTGTCGGCCCCCAGGTAGTGCGAGCCGGTGGTGTGGAAGTGCGGGTTGCAGGCGGCGCTCACGTGCACCATGGCCGGCACGTCCAGCTCGCACAGCGCCTCGTACAGCGGGTACCAGTACCGGTCGGGCAGCGGCGGGCCGTCCCAGTACCCGCCCGAGGGGTCGGGGTTGAGGTTGGCCCCCACGAAGCCCATCTCCTCGACGCAGCGGCGCAGCTCCGTCACCGAGGGCCCGATGGGGGCGCCGGGCGACTGCGGCAGCTGGCACACGGGCGCGAAGTTGTGCGGGTACAGGTCGCACACCCGCCGGACGAGCTCGTTGCAGTGCTCGGTCCAGAACCGGCTGGTGTGGGCGTTGCCCTCGTGGTGGCCCATCCACGAGGCCCGGGGCGAGAACAGCGTGAGGTCGGTGCCCCGCTCGCGCTGGAGCCGCAGCTGGGCGCCCTCCAGGCTCGCGCGGATCTCGTCGTCGGAGATGAGCGAGCGGCCCCTTGTCGCCCACGTGGCCGGGATCGGCGGCCAGCGCCGCTCGCTGCGCCTCCCGGTAGTCGCCCAGCTGGCGGGGGGCGGTGGTGTAGTGCCCGTGGCAGTCGATGATCATCGGAGATCACGGATCATTGTGAACAATCCTGTCAACAGGATACCCTCGGCCTCGATGCCGTCCCGCCGCGACTACGACGACATCCCGGGCACCATCGTGTTCGACGGCCGCCAGAGCCGGCGCGGCTACGCGCTGAACAAGTTCCTCATGTCGCTGAACCAGCCGGCCAACCGGGAGGCGTTCAAGGCGGACGAGGCCGCGCTACCTCGACCGCTTCGCCCTGGACGACGACCAGCGGGAGGCCGTGCTGGGCCGCCGGTGGCTGCGGCTGCTGGAGGTGGGCGGCAACGTCTACTACACGTACAAGCTGGCCGCCTGCGACGGGATGACCTTCCAGGACCTGGCGGGCGAGCAGACCGGCATGTCCCCCGAGGACTTCGCGCGAGATGATGCTGGCCGGCGGGCGGTCGCCCCGGGACGTGCCGGGGAGCGGCTGATGGCCCGGGTCGCCGGGGGCGTCGGCTGCTCGCACGTGCCCGCCGTGGGGGCGGCCATGGACAAGGGCCGCACCGCGCGAGCCCTACTGGGCGCCCGTACTTCGCCAAGCTGGACCGGGCCCGGCGCTGGATCGCCGAGGTCGACCCCGACGTCTGCATCGTCGTCTACAACGACCACGCGTCGGCCTTCTCGCTGGAGGTCATCCCCACCTTCGCCCTGGGGCTGGCGGACGAGTTCCCGCCGGCCGACGAGGGCTACGGGCCGAGGCCCGTGCCCGTGGTCCGGGGCCACCCCGAGCTGGCCTGGCACCTGGCGGAGTCGCTCATACTCGACGAGTTCGACCTCACGCTGGTCAACGAGATGCCGGTCGACCACGGCCTGACCGTGCCCCTGTCGGTGATGTTCGGCCAGCCCGAGGCGTGGCCGTGCGCGGTGATCCCGCTCTGCGTCAACGTGGTCCAGTACCCGCCGCCCACCGGGCACCGCTGCTACCGGCTGGGCCAGGCGCTGCGCCGGGCGCTGGACGCGTACGAGGGCGACGAGCGGGTGGTCGTGTTCGGCACCGGCGGGATGTCGCACCAGCTCCAGGCGGCCCGCGCCGGGCTCATCAACGTCGACTTCGACACCGCGTTCCTCGACCACCTGGTGGACGACCCCGAGGCGGTGGCCGCCATCCCCCACCTCGACTACCTGCGCGACGCAGGATCCGAGGGCATCGAGCTGGTCATGTGGCTGGTCATGCGGGGCGCGCTCGGCCCTCGCGTGCGCGAGGTCTACCGGGCCACGCACCTCCCCACCTCGAACACCCACAACGGCCTGCTCATCCTGGAGGAGGCGAGCTGACTCCTGACCCTGTTGAGGGTCAGGGCGTGTACTGCTCCTCGATGGCGACGATCACGCCGTCCTCGACGGTCAGCCAGAACGGGTTGTACCAGAGCCGGTCGTCGCCGGGGAGGGGGTTGCCGGCGAACCGGGCCGGGAGGTCGGTCCAGCTGACCGAGACCGGGCGGATGGCGTCCAGCACGGTGATCGGCGCGTCCGCGGCCACGGCCAGAGTGCGCAACCGGGGGTTGTCGTTGACGATGTAGTAGTCGTTGGGCGGCGCGTCCGGATCGTCGGGGTGATCCTGGTGGTACGCGTCCGTCGCCTCCTGGCCCATCAGGAACTGCACCACGTCCAGCTCCATGGTCCGGCCCTCGACGTCCAGGCCGGTCAGGAAGGCGGCATGGCGCCCGTCCTCCAGCACCGGGTTCGCGGCCGGCGGCGCAGTGGTGCCGGGCGGCTCGCTGACCGGGGGCCGGGTGACGTCGGGCTCGGTGACGTCGGATGGGGCGGACGTGGCGGTGGCCGTCTGCCCGTCACCGCCGTCTCCCGTGGTGAGCACGGCCACGGTCACCGCGGCCACCGCGACCGCAGCCACCGCGCCGCCGATCAGCACCCGACGCTTGCTCAGGCGCTCCATGACCTCTCCTCCGTCAGGTCGCCACCGCAGGTGGGGAGGGCTCCGGGTGCCCGAACAGGACCTGACCGGTGACCGGGCGGGTCAGCCGCACGAGGTCGGCGGTGAGGTCGATCACCAGGTCATCCACCGTGAGCATGCCGACCAGGCGACCGTCGGCCACGAGGGGCAGCCGCCGGATGGCCTGCTCGTCGAACACTCGGAACGCGTCTCGCAGGTCCGCGTCCGGGGGCAGGGTCACGAGATCGGTCGACATGACCGTGTCGATCCGGGCGTCGGGGCTGAGCCGGTGGGCCATCGCCCGGACCACGAGGTCGCGGTCGGTCACGATCCCGACCGGGCGGCCGTCGGGCTCGACCACCACCAGGGCGCCGACGGCCAGCAGGTCCATGAAGGCGGCCGCCTCGGTGATCGGCCGCTCTCCGGCGATGCTGGCGGGAGCCTTGCGCGCTGCCTCTATCGCATGCATGACGACGTACCTCCTGTACGGGGGGCCACGCCTCGATCGTGGGCGCCGGGCCGGTCGCAAGTAGGGCACAAGGTCCCCGCCGCCGGGACGAGGCGCCCTGCCCGAATGCGAGCGCGGGACGCATGCTGAGCGTGCGGGGCTGCATTCCCGCCCCTCTCAGCTAGGCCAGAGGTACCACCATGAGCCTGATCACACCGTCCGAACCGGTCGAGGCGGTCCCGGAGGACGCGGTCCCCGCGCCCCCACGCGATCGCAGCCGTCGCTGGCTCTTCGCCGCACTCGCCACCGCGATCGCCGTGATCGCGGCGCTGATCGCGGTGATCGCGTGGCCCGACGACGGCGAGGACAAGGCCACGACCGAGCCCTCCACCACCGTGACCACGGCACCGACCACGGCGCCGCCCACCACGGCCGCTCCCACCACCGCCCCGCCGACGACCGCGGCGCCCACCACGGCCCCACCGGCGGTCGACACCACCACGGCGGTGTTCCCCTCGGGCGCGGGTGCCCCCCGCTTCGACGACCCCGTCAAGGTGGCTCGGGCCTTCGCCGTCGACTACGTCGGGTTCATCGATCCCGTCGTGGGCCCCTACCGGGCGGGTGACGCCCGCTCGGGCGAGGTCGAGGTGCGTGCCAAGGCCAACGGCGCCCCCACCACCGTCATGGTCCGCCGGCTCGGCACCGACGGCTCCTGGTGGGTGATCGGGGCGGCCACCGCCAGCATCGCCGTGACGTCGCCGGAGACCGGCGAGGTCATCGGCAACCCCGTGACCGTGACGGGCAGCGCCCTTACGTGGGAGGGCAACGTCGACGGCGAGATCCGCCAGGACGGGTTCCGCGCCGCGCTCGGCACCAGGGTGTTCACCGGCGGCGGTGACACCATGCGGCCCTTCGCGGGCAGCATCGCCTACAGCCCCCCGACCCAGCCGTACGGCACCCTGGTCATGCGGTCCTTCAGCGCCGAGGACGGCCGGGTGTGGGAGGCCACCGTCCTGCGCGTGGCCTTCGACCGGTAGGCGGCCCGCCATGACCATGACCATCGTCGTCGGCGTCGACGGATCCCCCAACTCGGCCGCCGCGCTCCGCTGGGCCCACGCCGAGGCCCAGCGCCGCGGCGGCCGGGTGCTCGCCCTGTACGCCTGGGGCTTCGTCCATCCCGGCCACGCCGGGGGCGACCACACCTTCGACCCCGGCTACACCTCGGCCCGGGCCGGCGCCGAGCTGGCCGCCTTCGTCGAGCAAGCGCTCGGCGACGAGGCCGCGGGCGACGTCCGCCGGCAGGCCTCGTACGCCTACCCGCCCACTGCGCTGCTGTCGGCCGCCGACCACGCCGAGCTGCTGGTGGTGGGCGCCCGCGGGGTCGGCGGGCTGCGCGGCCTGCGCCTGGGATCGGTGAGCCGGTTCATGCTGCACCACGCTCGGCGGCCCCTCGCCGTCATCCCACCGATCGAGCGGCCCATCCTGGGTCGCATCGTCGTCGGCTTCGACGGCTCCGAGAGCGCGCGGCGCGCCCTCGCCTGGGCCGCCGACGAGGCTCAGGTGCGCGACGCGCGGCTCGACGTCGTCCGGGCCTGGCAGGTCCCCTATCCGGTGGTAGCCGCGCCCATGGCCGGCTACCCGGTGGCGGTCGATGCCCTGGAGGCGACGGCCCGGGCCGGCGTCGAGCAGGCGCTGGCGGCGCCCGAGCTCGGCGACCTCACGGTCCCCGCGACTCCGCAAGTCGTCCACGGCCCGGCCGGGCCGGCGATCCTCGACGCCGCCGAGGGCGCCGACCTGATCGTGCTCGGCACCCGCGGCCACGGGACGGTGGCCGGGGCGCTGCTGGGCTCGGTCACCCAGCACGTCGTCCACCACGCCCAGCGGCCGGTGGTGGTCATCCCGTGACCGCCGCGCCCCGCCGCGGCCCGACGGCCAGGGCGGGGCGGGACCTTCGGCCCTACTCGATCCCTCGGCCGCGGCCTTTGCTACGAGTGGGCCGGGTCGGGGGATCCGGCGAGGAACGGAGGCGGTTCCGATGACCGTGACAGACCTGTCCACACCGACCACACCGACCAGCACAAACGGCCGCGACGGCAGCATCAAGCTGCGGCGGCGCACGATCGACCTGGTCCTCATCGGCATGGGCGTCATCGCCGCGATCGTGTTCGCGGTGGCCGGCGGCCTGCTGATGTGGGGCTCGAACTTCGCCGAGGACTACGTGCACGACGAGCTCTCGTCGCAGAACGTGGTGTTCCCGGACGCGGCCAGCCTGCGGGACGACGGCCGGGCCGACCTGGTCCAGTTCGCGGACCAGAAGGTCACGACCGGCGACGAGGCCGAGGCCTACGCCAGCCTGATCGGCACCCACATGGAAGGCATCGCCGACGGCCAGACCTACTCGGAGATCGACGACCGGGGCGCCGCCCAGGCCGTCGTCGACGCCCAGGAGAACGGGGCCAGCCCGGAGGAGATCGCCGAGCTCCAGGCCACCGCCAACCAGCTCAAGGGCCAGCGGGACAGCCTCTTCCGGGGCGAGACGCTGCGGGGCCTGCTGCTCACCAGCTTTGCCTGGGCCACGATCGGCGAGATCGCCGGGATCGCCGCCTGGGTCGCCTTCGCCGGCGCCGCGGTGATGACCGCCCTGGTGATCGCCGGGATCTTCCACCTGGTGCGCATGCACACCACCTGAGTCCGCCGCGTGAAGGTGGCCGGACCCCCTGGGGCCGGCCACCTTCCGCGTCACGTAGGGCCAAAGGCCCCGCCGTTGTCCTCTACCGACGCGGGGCCGCCCGCGCGTCCACTGAGCGTGAACGAACCAGGAGGCGAACGGACATGGGCGAGCTGATGGGCAAGGTAGCGATCGTCACCGGCGCCAGCGCGGGATCGGGCGGGCTTCCACGCTGGCGCTGGCGGCCGCCGGCGCCTCGGTCGTGCTGGCCGACTGTGACGCGGAGCGGGGCGAGGCGGTAGCGCAGGAGATTCGCGACAAGGGCGGCACCGCCCTGTTCGTCGAGACCGATGTGAGCGACGACGCCCAGGTGGCGGCCATGGTCGAGCGCACCGTGCGCGAGCTCGGGGGCCTGGACCTGGCGTTCAACAACGCGGGCATCGAGGGCGAGCCCGCGCCCACGCACGAGTGCACGCCGGAGAACTGGCAGCGGACGCTGGCCGTGAACCTCACCGGCGTGTGGTCCTGCATGCGCCACGAGGTCCCGGCCCTGCTGGCGCGTGGTGGCGGGGCCATCGTCAACTGCGCCTCGGTGGCGGGGCTCGTCGGCTTCGCCACCAGCCCCGCGTACGTGGCGTCCAAGCACGGCGTCGTGGGGCTCACCAGGACGGCCGCGCTCGACTACGCCGAGCAGGGCATCCGAGTGAACGCCGTGTGCCCCGGGGTCATCGACACCGAGATGGTGGCGCGCTTCACCGGACATGACCCTGGAGCCGAGGCCGCCATGACCGCCATGGAGCCGGTCGGCCGGCTGGGGCGGCCGGAGGAGATCGCCGACGCCGTCGTGTGGCTGTGCTCGCCCGGGGCGAGCTTCGTCACCGGCCAGGCCATCGCCGTCGACGGCGGGTTCGTCGCCCGCTGAGCCAGGGAGGGAGCCCATGACCACCAACCAAGCCATCCACCAGTGCCCCTCGTGCGAGCTCCGCTTCGCGTTCCGGCCCGAGCTGGTCGACCATCTCGCCGTCGACCACTCCCGGGCGCCCGGCGACGACATCGCCGCGCCGGAGGAGGCACCGCGGGCGCTCGTCGTCTACGAGTCGATGTTCGGCAACACCCGCATCGTGGCCGAGGCGGTCGCCGCCGGGCTGGCGAGCGGGGCCAAGGTCGACCTGGTCGAGGTGGCCGAGGCGCCCCCGACCCTCGACCCGGGGATCGACCTGCTGGTGGTGGGCGCGCCCACGCACGCCTTCGGGCTCAGCCGGCCCGACACGCGGGCGGAGGCGGCCGCGGAGGCGACCCGACCCGCTCGTGTCGCAGGGATCGGGCCTGCGCGAGTGGCTGGACCGGCTCGACTCCCACGGGGCGCAGGCCCGCGTCGCCGCCTTCGACACCCGCGTCCGCCATGTCCCGGGCTCGGCCGCCCGGGTCGCCATCCGCCGGCTCCGGCGCCGCGGCCTGGCGGCCGCCGGCGATCCGACCAGCTTCTGGGTGACGGGCAAGCACGGGCCGCTGGCGCGGGGCGAGCAGGAACGTGCGGAGCGGTGGGGCGAGCGCCTCGCCCGCTCCGCCCACCGGCAAGGAGGCTGACGGTGGGATAGGTCCAGGCAGGGCCGGCGGCGGGCGCGCCGGCCGGAGCCCTGCCCGGTGCGGCGCCGGTTGCTCTTACCTCCGAGGCAGCCGGCGCCGCCTACCCGCTGTTCTGTCAGACGTGGCGCGCCGTGGGCACGGCCAGGTCTGACAGAACGTGGCTGGTAGCGGTCAGGCGAACGCCGCGCCCAGGCCCAGGGCCGCCACGGTCATCACGATCAGGGTCAGGAGCAGGGGCCAGACCCAGCGCAGGTACTTGCCGTAGGGCACGCGGGCGATGGCGAGGCCGCCCATGACCACCGCCGAGGTGGGGGTCACCAGGTTTATCAGGCCCGAGGCGCTCTGGTAGGCGGTGACCACCAGGCTGCGGCTGGCGCCGGCGAAGTCGGCCAGCGGGGCCATGATCGGCATCGCCACCGTGGCCAGGCCCGACGACGACGGGATCAGGAACGACAGCGGCAGGAACAGGACGTACATCACGATGGCGAACCCCGCCTCGCCCACGTCGCCCAGGGCCTCCTCCGCCCAGTGCAGGACCGTGTCGGTGATCTCGCCGTTGTTCATGATCACGGTGATGCCGCGGGCGATGCCGATGATCAGCGCCACGCCCACCAGGTCGCGGGCCCCGTCCACGAACGTGGACGTGAGCTCCTCCTCCTTCATCCGGCCGACCAGCCCGATGATGATGGCGAACAGCAGGAACGAGGCCGTCATCTCCGGGAACCACCACCACAGCGTGGGCAGGCCGATGCCCAGGTCCTCCCAGGGGACGACGCCGTAGACCATCACCGCGAAGGCGGTCCCGAACAGCACCAGGACGATCTTGTGCGTGCGGGTGAGGACCACCGCGCCGGTCGCCTCGTCGGTGGTCGCCGAGAAGTGCGCCTCGTTGGCCTCCTTCATGTCGTAGACGACCGAGGCGGACGGGTCCTGCCGCACCCGCTCGGCGTAGCGCGACACGAACCAGATGCCGGCGGCCAGGCCCACCACCAGGATGATGAGCCGCAGCACCAGGCCGTCGGTGAGGTTCACGTCGGCGAAGCCGGAGGCGATGCCGGTGGCGAACGGGTTGACGGTGGACCCCATCGTGCCGATGCCGCAGCCCAGCAGGATCACCAGCGCGCCGGTGAAGGCGTCGTACCCGGCCGCGATCATCACCGTGATGATCAGCACGTAGAACGCCAGGCTCTCCTCCGCCATCCCGTAGGTCGTGCCGCCGATGGCGAACACGATCATGAGGACGGGGATCAGGCGGCGCTCCCGCCCCTGCATGCGCTGCACCAGCAGGGCGATCCCGGCCTGGATGGCGCCCGTCTTCATCGTGATGCCGATGAAGCCGCCGATCACCAGGATGAACAGCGCCACGTCGATGGCCCCGAACAGCGTGCCGGTGTTGAAGAAGTCGATCTGGCCCGTGGTCGGGTCCTCGATGCCGTACATGCCGTTGATCGGCGCCTTCAGCGAGTCGACGATGATGCGCTGGGGATGGGCGTCGATCTCCTGGTACGTCCCGGGGATGGGCGAGCCCTCGGCGTCGAGGTCGTACTGGCCCGCGGGGATGATCCACGTGGCGATGGCGGTGAGCACGATGAGGGCGAACAGGATCGTGTAGGCCGACGGCAGGGTGAACCGGGACTTGTGCTCCCCGGCACCTTCGCCGGTGCCGCCGCCCGCGTCCTCGGCGGTGGCGGTGGTCGCCACGCCGTCGTCGGGGGCCTGGACCTCACTCGACATGACCATCTCCTCCTGGAGTGGGAACCGGGTGTGCCTCCGGTGCCGTGTCGCCCTCGACGTGCTCGACGCGGTAGCCGGTGAAGGCGAACACGAGGGCGACCAGCGGGTTGAGGATGTTGAAGAAGGCGAAGGGCAGATAGCTGATGGTGGGGACGCCCAACACGCCGGTCATGTAGGCGCCGCAGCTGTTCCAGGGCACCAGCGGCGACGTGACCGTCCCCGTGTCCTCCACGGTGCGCGACAGCATCCGGGGGGCCAGGCCCTGGCGGGCGAAGGCGCCGCGGTAGACCCGGCTGGGCAGGACGTCGGCCACGTACTGGTCGCCGGCCACGACGTTGAGCCCGATGCAGGTACCGGCGACCGAGGCGATGAGGCTGGCGTCGGTGTGGGCCCGGCGCACCACGGGGGCGATCAGCCGGTCGAGGAAGCCCGCCTCCTCCATGATGGCGGCGAAGCTCAGCGCCCCCAGGATCAGCCACACCGTGGTCAGCATGCTGGACATGCCGCCCCGGGAGAACAGGTCGTCGATGGTGGCGTTGCCGCTGGTGGACACGAACCCGTTGGCCATCGACTTGTAGATGCCCTCGATCCCGTTGAGCACGGCGCCCTGGCCCGGCTCGTCGACGAAGGCCCGCACGAGGTCGGGTTGGGTGAACGACGCCATGACCCCCGAGAACAGGGCGACGGCGAAGATGGACAGGAACGGCGGGATCTGCCGCCACGCCAGCACGATCAGCAGCGCCAGCGGCAGCAGGTTGAGGGGCGTGATGTTGTAGATGTCCGCCAGCACGGCCCGGGCCTCGTCCGTGCTCACCGCCGAGGAGCTCGGGTCGACGGTCAGGCCCACGATCAGGAAGCCCACCATCGCGATCGCGAACGCGGGGACGACCGTCGACCATCATCCCGCGGATGTGCTCGTTCACGGTGACGCCGCCGACCAGGCTCGGCACCAGGATCGTCGTCTCCGAGAGCGGGGTCATCTTGTCGCCCACGTACGCCCCCGACACCACCGCGCCGGCGGCGATGGCGGTCGACATCCCCATGATCGGCGCCATGCCCACGAAGGCGACGCCGAGCGTCCCCGCGGTCGTCCACGAGCTGCCGGTGACCATGCCGACCGCCGCGCAGATGATCGCCACGGCCAGGTAGAAGATGCCGGGCCGCAGCAGGGCGATCCCGTAGGACACGACGGTGGGGATGGTGCCCGCCATGTTCCAGGTGCCGATCAGCGCCCCCACGGCCAGCAGGATGAAGATCGCCCCCATGGCGGACGACACGCCCCCGACCGCGGCGTCCCGCAGCCGCGCCGCGGTGTAGCCGTTCTTGAGGGCCACCAGCCCCGCGAACGTGGCGCTGGTCAGCAGGGCCACCTGGAGCGGGCCGTCGGCGGCGTCCACGCCGAACAGCACGATCGTGAGCGTCAGCAGCACGATCAGCACGACGACGGGCGCGAGCGCGTCGAGGAAGCTGGGGCGCGCGGCTCGGGGGCCACCACCTCGACGCTCGGGTCCGACACCGCGGGCCGCCTAGTTGGTCTCGATGACGATGACGCGCACGTCCTCCGGGTCGGGGACGCGGCCCCCGACGCCCGGGTCGTTGCGGGCGTAGGCGATCAGCAGGGCGATGCCCAGCGCCGCCACCACGCCCACCACCCAGCGAGCGCTGTCGCTCATGATCGCCCCCCTCACACCGGGTCCCGCTGCAGCGGGCAGGTCATGCAGTGGCCACCGCCGCGGCCCTTGCCCAGCTCGAAGCCGGCGATCTCGACCACCTCGACGCCCGCCTCGCGCATCTTGGAGATCGTGTAGGTGTTGCGCTCGTAGGCGACGACCACGCCCGGCTCGAGGGCGACGACGTTGTTGCCGTCGTCCCACTGCTCGCGCTCCTGCTGGTAGGCGTCGCCGCCCGTCTCCACCACCTGGAGCTGGCCCACCCCCAGGGCGTCGGCCACCGCCCCCAGGAAGCTGTCCTCCACCGTGACGTGGAAGTCGCCCTCGGTGCTCCCGGGCCGCAGGCTGACGGCGCGGATGTTGTTCACGACCTGCGGGTAGGCGGTCGCCTTGTCCCGGTCGAGCAGGGTGAACACGGTGTCGAGGTGCATGTGGGCGCGGTCCTTGGTCATCACCGCCGCGATCACCCGCTCGGCCGCGCCGCTGGCGAACAGGGTCTTGGCGATCTGCTCGATCATCCGGCCCTGCGAGCGCTCGCTCATGCCGATGAGCACGGTGCCGTTGCCGATCGGCATCACGTCCCCGCCCTCCAGCGAGGCCAGGCCGAAGTCCGCGGTCTCGAAGCGGCCGTCGGGCCCCTCGTGCGGGTACCAGAACTCGAACTCCGAGCCCGCGAACATCGGGTGGTACTTGTAGATGGCGGCGACGTTGTAGGCCTCGCGCCGCCTCGCCGGCCAGTACATGGGGTTGATCGACACGCCGCCGTACATCCAGCACGACGAGTCCCGGGTGAACAGCGTGTTGGGCAGGGGCGGGAGGACGAACTGGCTGGTGTCGCCGCCCAGCGCCGCGCCGATCAGCGACACCTGGGCGAGGTCGGCGGGGTCGAGGTCGGCCTCGGCCACCGTCAGCCCGCCCACCAGGTGCTTGGCGAGCTGGTCCGGCTTGAGGTCCGCCAGCATGGCCCGGACCTCGTCCACCAGCGACCAGCCCACCGTGTGCTCGGAGGCGATCAGCTCGATGAGGCGGGCGCTGGCCGCCTCGTCGGCCGCCAGCGCCTCGCCGAGCAGGTCGACGAGCAGGAACACCTCGACGCCCCGCTCGCGCATGCGGGCCACGAACTGGTCGTGCTCCCACTGGGCCCGCTCGACCCACAGCACGTCGTCGAACAGCAGGTCGTCGTGGTTGGTCGGGGTGAGCCGCTGCAGCTCCAGGCCCGGGCGGTGGACCATGACCTTGCGCAGCTTGCCGACCTCTGAGTGCGCACCCAACTCGCTCATTGGCGCTCCCTTCGGGCAGCGCCCAATGAGCGCTCGGCCCACGGGGCCGAGTAACGCACTGTGCTTCTGATTCGCTCGACAAGCTCGCTCATGCCTGGTCCTCCTTGGCCGGGTCGGGCACGACGGACGTGCCGGCCTTGCCCTCCACGATCTGCTCGATGTCCGCCAGCGCGCCGATGGCGGCCCGCTTGCCCGTCGCCTCCACGAACCGCAGCGCCGCCTCGACCTTGGGCCCCATGGACCCGGCCGCGAAGCCCTGGCCGCGCAGCTCGCCCGGGGTCGCCTGCTCCAGCCGGCGCTGGTCGGGCGTGCCCCAGGCCTCGTACACCCCGTCGACGTCGGTGGCCATGACGTACAGGTCGGCGTCGAGGTCGCGGGCCAGCAGGGCGCTGGCCAGGTCCTTGTCGATGACGGCCTCGACGCCGCCGAGCTGGCGCTCCTCGCCCGGCACCCACGCGGTGGGGATGCCGCCCCCGCCCGCGCAGATGACCAGCACGCCCCGCTCCAGCAGCCACTTGATGGGCCGGATCTCGAACACCCGCTTGGGCAGCGGGGAGGGGACCACCCGGCGGAGGTGCTCGCCGTCCCGCTTGAACGTCCAGCCCTTCTCCTCGGCCAGCCGGGTGGCGTCGGCGTCGGCGTAGATGGGGCCGACGAACTTGGTCGGGTTCAGGAAGGCGGGGTCGGACCGGTCGACCTCGATCATGGTGAGCAGGGTGGCGAAGGGCACCTCGGGCGGCAGCAGGTTGCCCAGCTCCTGCTCGATCAGGTAGCCGATCATCCCCTCGGTCTGGGCCCCCAGCACGTCCAGCGGGTAGGCGTCGACCTCCTTGTAGGCCGCGGCCTGCAGCGCCAGCAGGCCGACCTGCGGGCCGTTGCCGTGGGAGATCACGAGCTGGTGGCTCAGGGCCACCGGCGCCAGCGCGTGGGCGGCCACCCGCACGTTGGCCCGCTGGTTCTCCGCGGTCATGGGCTCGCCCCGCTTCAGCAGGGCGTTGCCGCCGAGGGCCACGAGGACGCGCACGGCCTCAGCTCCCGAGCGTGGCCACGAGCAGCGCCTTGATGGTGTGCAGGCGGTTCTCGGCCTGGTCGAACACGATGCTGGCCGGCGACTCGAACACCTCGCCGGTGACCTCGAGCCCGTCGGTCATGCCCGTGTGCTCCATCATCTCCTTGCCCACCACCGTGTTGGGGTCGTGGAACGCGGGGAGGCAGTGCATGAACTTGACCTTGGGGTTGCCGGCCTTCTCCAGCAGGGCCGTGTTCACCTGGTAGGGGGTGAGGAGGTTGACCCGCTCGGTCCACACGTCCTTGGACTCGCCCATCGAGACCCACACGTCGGTGTGGATGAAGTCGACGCCCTGCACCGCCTGGGCCGCGTCCTCGGTCACCGTGATCTGCGCCCCGGTGCTGCCGGCGATGTCCCGGGCGATGGCCACCACGTCGTCCGGCGGGGCCAGGGCGGCCGGGCCGGCCAGGCGGACGTCGGCGCCGCACAGCGCCCCCATCACCAGGAGGGACCGGCCCATGTTGAAGCGGCAGTCGCCGACGAAGGCGTAGGTCAGGGCGTCGTAGGGCTTGCCGCTGGCCTCGTGCATGGTCAGGAAGTCGGCCAGCATCTGGGTCGGGTGCCACTCGTCGGTGAGGCCGTTGTAGACGGGGACGCCGGCGTACTCGGCCAGGGTCTCGACGTCCGTCTGCAGGGTGCCGCGGAACTCGATGGCGTCGTACATGCGCCCCAGCACCCGGGCGGTGTCGGCCACCGACTCCTTGTGGCCCAGCTGCGAGCCCGACGGGTCCAGGTAGGTGACGTGGGCCCCCTGGTCGAAGGCCGCCACCTCGAACGCCGACCGGGTGCGGGTCGAGGTCTTCTCGAAGATCAGCGCGATCTCCTTGCCCTCGAGCCGGCGGGCCTCGGTGCCCGCGTACTTGGCGATCTTGAGGGCCTCGGACATCTGCAGGAGGAAGCGCAGCTCCCGGGGCTCGTAGTCGATCTCCTTCAGGAAGCTGCGGTTGCGGAGGCTGAACATCGCGCGTGCTCCTCGTGGCTCGACGGGGGCCGACGACTCCCCCCTGTCACGTCCAGCCTCCGGCGCGTCAGGGTAGGGGGGGCCTACCCCACCCCGGGTGGTTGCGCCCGGCCACACGGTGCGTCAACCCCCGGACATGTTTCGTTCATGGCGCGGACACCGAGTCGTGGCGGGCGGTTCAGGTCCCGGGCCCGGCGCGCCACCCTCGCGCGGGTGGCGTCCACCCACCCGCGGCGGCGCGAGCGTCGAGGCTGGCCGCGCCGTGCGCCGGCAGAAGCGCGCGGGATGGAGGAGGAAGCGTGGACAACTACTACGAGGGCGTGCCCACCGCCCCGCCGCCCAAGACCGGGTGGCTGGCGTTCGCCGCCACGATTCTCGTGGTCAGCGGCATCTTCAAGATCTTCGACGCCCTCTGGGCCTTCAAGTACGACGACGAGCTGTCCGGCGAGGTCCAGACCGTCCTGTTCGAGCACGACCTCTCGTCGTGGGGCTGGGTGTGGCTGATCGTGGGCATCGTGCTCATCGTCGTCGGCCTGGCCGTGGTCACCGGGTCCGAGATCGCCCGCTACGTCGGGATCTTCGCCGCCGCCTTCGCGGCCGTGGCCTTCCTGCCCTGGATCTACTACCAGCCGCTGTGGACCATCCTCAGCGTCACCCTGGCCATCCTCGTCATCTACGGCCTGGCGGCCCACGGCGGCCGGCGGGCCACCGGCACCCCGGCACCGGCCTGAAGGAGACGGCACCCATGACGGCGACGGTGACCCCCATCAGGCCCGGCGAGGAGGAGGGCACGGACTGGTACGGCCTGCCCGCCGACGAGGTGTGCCGGCGGCTGGCGGTGGACCCCGCCGTCGGGCTCAGCTCGACCGAGGTCACCGAGCGCCGGCGCGCAGTACGGGCCGAACAAGCTGGCGGAGGAGGCCAAGGAGCCGGGCTGGCACGCCTTCCTCCGCCAGTACAAGGACCTCATGCAGCTCGTGCTGGTGGGCGCGGCCGTGGTCAGCATCGTGGCGCTCCAGGACTTCAAGACCGCCCTCGTGGTCCTGGGCCTGACGGTGCTCAACGCCCTGATGGGGCTGAACCAGGAGGGCAAGGCCGCGGAGAGCGTCGCCGCCCTGCGCCAGATGCTGATCATCACCGCCCGCGTCCGGCGCGACGGTCAGCTGGTGGAGGTCCCGGCGGAGGAGCTGGTGCCGGGAGACATCGTCAACTTCGAGGCGGGCGACAAGGTGCCGGCCGACGGGCGGATCCTGGTGTCGGCGACGCTGGAGATCGAGGAGGCCGGCCTCACCGGCGAGAGCACCCCGGTGCCCAAGAGCATCGACCCGGTGACCGGGACCGACGTGCCCCTCGGCGACCGGATCGACATGGCCTACATGAACTCGCAGGTCACCCGGGGCCGGGGCGAGATGGTGGTCACCGCCACCGGCATGGAGAGCGAGGTCGGGCACATCTCGGGGATGCTGAGCGGGGTCGAGCAGGAGAAGACGCCGCTCACCAAGCAGCTCGACCAGATCACCGTGATCATCACCATCATGGCCGCCGCGGCCCTGGTGTTGATCGTGATACTGGGCCTGATCCGGGGCCAGGACTTCGACGAGCTGTTCTTCGTCGGCATCACGCTGGCCATCGCCGCCATCCCCACCGGCCTGCCCGCCGTCGTCACCATGCTGCTGTCGGTCGGCACCCGGGCCCTGGCGGCCAAGGGCGCCATCGTCAAGCGGCTGCGGTCGGTGGAGACGCTGGGCTCGACCTCGGCCATCTGCTCCGACAAGACCGGCACGCTCACCCTCAACCAGATGACGGCCCGCCAGCTGGTCATCGCCGGCCGGCGCTACAACGTCGACGGCGAGGGCTACTCCACCAGCGGGCAGCATCCTGCGGGTGGCGGGGTCGAGCGACACCGCCGTTCGAGCCGTTCACGCTGCCCATGGCCCTGGCCAACGACGCGGTCATCCGCGACGGCGGCATCATCGGCGACCCCACCGAGGGGGCGCTGGTGGTGCTGGCCGAGAAGGGCGGGCTCGACGTCGAGGAGACCCGGCGGACCTTCCCCCGCGTGGCCGAGGTGCCCTTCGACGCCGAGTACAAGCTCATGGCCACGTTCCACGAGATGGACGACGGCGGCCGGCGGGTGGTGCGTTGCTTCGTGAAGGGCGCCCCCGACGTGCTGCTGGCGCGCTCGACCGCACTACCTGAGCGTGGAGGGGACTACCGAGCCCATGGCCGGCGATGGCCAGGCGCGGGTGCTGGCCGAGAACGACCGCCTGGCCGCGGAGGGCCTGCGCGTGCTGGCGGTGGCCCGCCGCGACTTCGACCCCGCCACCTTCGACCCGGCCGGCGACCTGCTGGCGCTGGTCTCCGAGCTGGAGCTGCTGGCGCTGGTCGGCATCGTCGACCCGCCCCGCAAGGAGGCCAGGGACGCCATCGCCCTGTGCAAGGACGCCGGCATCCGGGTCCGCATGATCACCGGTGACCACGCCACCACCGCGGCCGCCATCGCCGGCCAGCTCGGGATCGAGGGCCGGGCCCTGACCGGCGCCGAGTTCGCGGCCATGTCCGACGACGAGCTGAACGCCGAGGTCGACGGCATCGGGGTGGTGGCCCGGGTGGCGCCCGAGGACAAGGTGCGGCTGGTCAGCATCCTCAAGGGCCAGGGCAACATCGTGGCCATGACCGGCGACGGGGTGAACGACGCCCCCGCGCTGACCCGGGCCGACATCGGGGTGGCCATGGGCATCACCGGCACCGAGGTCACCAAGGACGCGGCCGAGATGATCCTCACCGACGACAACTTCGCCACCATCGTGGCCGCGGTCGAGGGGGGCCGGAGCCTCTACGACAACATGATGAAGTACATCCGGGTCCAGATGATCATGCTGGGCGGCTTCATCCTCACGTTCCTCGGGGCCGGGATCTTCGACGTCGCCAACGGCATCCCGCTCACGCCGCTCCAGATCCTCTACATCAACTTCGCCATCGACGTGCTGCTGGCGTTCGGCCTCGGCTTCGACGCCCCGAGCCCCGGGCTCATGCAGCCGCAAGCCGCGCCCGCCCGACCAGCCGGTCATCGCCCGGCCGCTGGCGGCTGCGGCTCGGGTTCGCCGGGCTGCTCATCGCCATCGGTGTCGTGGCGGTGGTGGCCTACGGCGAGGACCGCTACGGGCTGGCCGTCGCCACCACCATGGGCCTGGTCACCACCGCGCTGCTCCACATCGCCGCCTCGCTGGAGTGGCGCGACCCACGCCGCACGGCCTTCACCATGGACTCGATCGCCAACGGTCGCTTCAACCTGCTGATGCTGGCGGCCCTGGCGCTCACGTTCCTGGTCACGGCCATCGACGGCGTCGAGCGCGTCTTCGACACGGTCGACCTGTCCGGGCCGCAGTGGCGGGTGTGCCTGGTGGCCGTGATCGCCTACGTGGTGCTGGCGGAGATCGGCAAGTTCCTGGTCCGCCACGTCGATCCCGACGGCGCATGACCGCCGCCAGCGAGGAGCCGGCGGGCGACCAGCGGCTGGCCCTGCTGCTGGCGATGGCCATGTTCGTGCTGGTGGTGGACACGTCGCTCATGAACGTGTCCATCTCGGCGGTGGTGGAGGACCTCGACACCACCGTGAGCGGCGTCCAGTCCGCCATCGCCCTGGAGGCGCTGGTGTCGGCCGCCTTCATCCTCATCGGCGGCAAGGTCGGCGACCTCATCGGCCGCAAGCGGGCCTACGTGCTGGGCCTGCTGGGCTACGCGGTGGGCGCGGTGGCCATGACGCTGGCCCAGGGCCTCACCGCCATCATCATCTTCTGGGCGGTGATCGGCGGGCTGGGCGCCTCGCTGCTGCTGCCGTCCATGCAGTCGCTGATCCACGGCAACTTCGAGGGCGCCGCCCAGAGGCGGGTGTACGCCCTGGTCGGCGCATCCGCCGCCATCGCCGCCGCGGTGGGCCCGCTGATCGGCGGCTTCATCACCACCTACACGTCGTGGCGGCTGGCGTTCCTGGGCGAGGCCATCATCATCGCCGTCGTGCTGTCGGGCATCGGTCGGGTGCGCGACGTGGCCTACACCGGGCCGCGGGGCGTCGACGTCGTCGGCTCGGCCCTGTCGGTCGTGGGCATGGGCGGCGTCGTGCTCGGCATCCTGGTGTGGCAGGAGGGCGGCGAGGCGGTCGCCGCGCTCATGGCGGCCGGGGCGGTGGCGCTGGGCAGCCTGGTGTGGTGGCTGCGGCGGCGCAAGCGCGAGGGCGAGCCGGCGCTGCTCGACCCGGACCTGTTCCGCTCGACGCTGTTCCGCTACGGCATCACCGGCCAGATGCTCCAGCAGATCGTCCTGGGCGGGACCATGATCGCGCTGCCGATCTTCCTGCAGATGGTGCTGGAGTACAACGCCATGGAGGCGGGCCTGTCGATCGCCCCGCTCTCGCTCAGCATGTTCGGCATGGCGCTGCTGGCCGGGCGCCGGGCGGGCCGGCGGCGCCCCGCGGCCATCATCCGCGCCGGCTTCGCGCTGGTCACCCTCGGCCTGCTGGTGCTGCTGCCCATCGTGCCCCGGGCCACGAGCGGCTGGTGGATGGTGGTCCCGCTGATCGTGGTGGGCTCGGGGCTGGGACTGCTCGTGTCGCAGCTCAACAACTACACGCTGTCGCCCATCGCCGAGGAGCGGGTCAGCGAGGCGGCCGGGGTCAACTCGGCGGCCGGGTCGTTCGGGCTGTCGTTCGGCCTGGCCTTCGCGGGCGCCATCATGCTGGCCACGCTGTCCATTGCCTTCACCCAGATGGCCGAGGCCAGCGACGTGCTGCCGCCCGCCGAGCAGCAGCAGGTGGCGGACGCGCTGGACGAGGACGCCGAGGTCATGAGCAACACCGGCGCTGGAAGCCAGCAGCTCGAGGGCCAGCCCGAGGACGTCCAGGACGAGATCATCCGCATCAACACCGACGCCCGGCCGCTGGCCCTCCAGGTGGCGCTGTGCATCCCGATCCTCGCGGCCCTGGCCGGCCTGGGGAACTCGTTCCGCATGATGCGCCAGCCCGACCCGGAGCCCTCCGAGGCGGGCGACATGGTCCTCGGCGGCTGACCCCGGCCGGCCCGACCCGGGATGGCGAGGCAATAGGGGCCGGCGGCGGGGTCACGAGGCAATAGGGGCCGGGGGCCGGCCGCTAATGCCTCGACCGCCGCCTTTCGGCCCCTATCCTCGCCTACGGTCCCGGCGGGGTCAGTGGCCCAGCGCCACGCTCAGGACCACGACCAGGAGCCCTGCGAGCGCAGTGACCGCCGCGAACGCCCATCCGGTCACCGGCCGGCCCGGCGCCACGCGGCCCACGTAGGCGCCGATCACCACCAGCTGACCGATGGCGACCAGCATGGACAGGACCCGGGCGGAGGTGGCGCTGATCAGGTCGAGGCGGCCCAGCATCAACGCCAGGGCGGGCAGCACCGTGGCCATCAGGATGGGGCTGCCGTCGACCAGGGCCCGGCGGACCTCGCCCCCGCTCAGGGGCTCGTCGCGGCGCACGTGGTCGCCCAGCAGCTCGGCGAACAGGTGCGCCACCCAGGTCGCCGCCCCGACCCCGGCCACCAGCTCGGAGCCGTGGCCGAGGGCGACGTCGGACACCGAGATGACGCTGAGGGCGGCCAGCACCAGGACGGTGCCGTAGGCGGCCGCGCTCACCAGCTCGGCGCGCCGCTCCACGGGCAGGCGGTCAGGCTCGGGCACCGGGCGAGCCTGGCACGCTCAGAACGGCGTGGGTATGTGCTGCCCCCCGAGCTCGCCCTCCACGTAGTCCCCCGGCTTGTCCCGCTTGGGCAGCTCGACCTTGCGGTGCTTGACCGGCTCGTAGGGGACCTGAGCGAGCAGGTGGGTGATGATGTTGAGCCGGCCCCGGCGCTTGTCGTCGGTGATCGCCACGTACCACGGCGCAAACGTCGTGTCGGTGGCGGCGAACATCTCGTCGCGGCAGCGGGCGTAGTCGTACCAGTGCCGGTACGACTTCAGGTCCATCTCCGTCAGCTTCCATATCTTCCGCGGATCGTCGATCCGGCTCGTGAGGCGCCTGGTCTGCTCCTCCTCGCTGACCTCCAGCCAGTACTTGACCAGGATGATGCCCGAGTCGACCATGGCCATCTCGACGTCGGGGACCTGCTCCAGGAACCGCTTGGCCTGCTCCTCGGTGCAGAAGCCCATGACCCGCTCGACGCCGGCGCGGTTGTACCAGCTGCGGTCGAAGATGACGACCTCGCCGGCGGCCGGGAGGTGCGGGATGTAGCGCTGGATGTACATCTGCGACTTCTCGCGCTCGGTGGGCGAGGGCAGGGCCACGATGCGGAACACACGGGGGCTGACCCGTTCGGTGATGGCCTTGATGGTGCCACCCTTGCCCGCGCTGTCCCGGCCCTCGAACACCACGCACACCTTGGCGCCGGTCTCCTTGACCCACTCCTGCATGGCGACCAGCTCGCCGTGCAGCCGCCGCAGCTCGGTCTCGTACTCCTTGCGCTTCATTCCGGCACTCATCGCGCCCACCGTGGCACGGGTGGGTCGGCACCTCCCTCACCCCATGTGGGTGAGGACGCCGTCGGTCCGGAGAGGCCACGGTGGAGGCTGTGGGCCTCTTGGTCTCCGCCGCCGGGTCCGCCGGAGCGCCGCATGTGCGGTCGAAGCTGCGCCCACCCGGCGCGCCCCCGCACCATGTCCACCGCGCCCGGCTGCTCGATCTGCTCGACGAGTCCGCCGCCGCGCCGTTGACCCTGGTGGTGGCGCCCGCAGGCGCGGGCAAGACCTCGCTGCTCGCGGGGTGGGCGGCCCAGTACCCCCTGCCGGTGGCCTGGCTGACGCTCGACGAGAGCGACCGCGGCGCCGCCCACGTCTGGCGCAGCATGATCGCGGCACTGGACACGCTGGCGCCCGGGTGCGGCGACCGGGCGCAGGCGGCGCTCCGGGGGCCGGGCACCATCCTCCAGATGGTCGGCGAGCTGCTGGACGACCTCGACGACGCCGCGGCCCCACCCTCGGTGCTGGTGATCGACGACGTCCACATGGTCGACGACGACGAGGTCGTGGCGGTCTCGCTGGCCATGTTCCTCCAGCGCCTGCCGCCGTGGCTGCACGCGGTGGCGGCGTCCCGCCGGGACCTGGCGCTCCCCCACGACCGCCTCCGCGCCCGTGGCCACCTGCGCGAGATCCGCTTCGGCGAGCTGCGCTTCACGCCCGACGAGGCGCTCGACCTGCTCTCGCGGCTCGCACCCTCGCTGGAGGACGACCAGCTCCAGGCGGCGGTCGGGCGGGCCGGCGGGTGGGCCGCCTGCCTCCAGCTGGTGGCCCTGGCCGCCCGCTCGGCGCGGGCGACCAACGAGCTGTTCGCCCCGGGCTGCGCCGAAGACGGCTCGCTGGTCCAGGACTACGTGATCCGGGAGGTCCTCGCCGCGGAGGAGCCCGGCCTGGTCGAGGCGCTGGCCGACGTGGCGGTGGTCGACCGGGTGAGCCCCGGGCTGGCGCGGGCCCTGACCGGGCGGCCGGACGCGGGCGGGCTGCTCCAGCGGGCGGAGGCCCGCGGCCTGTTCGTCACCCGCCTGAGCGCGGTCGGGTGGTTCGAGATCCACGCGCTGGTCCGCGCCGCGCTGGTGGCCGAGGCCGCCGTGCAGGCGCCCGAGCGCCTGGCCGGGCGGCACGCCCGCGCCGCCCGGTGGTACGAGGACTCGGGTGACACGGTCCCGGCGCTGGACCACTGGCTGGCGGCGGGCCGGCCCCGCGACGCCCTCCGCCTCCTGGCCGCCACCCACGCCGAGCTCTACGACGACGGCCGGGAGGCGGCCGTGGTCCGCACGCTCGCCGCCATCCCCGCCGACGTGGCCGGCGCGGACCTCCAGGCCATGCTCGAGCACGCCTGGTGCCACGTGCTGGTGGACCGCCACCGCTTCCGCGAGCTGGTGGACAAGCTCACCTGGTGGGCCGATCAGCCCGGCACCGACCCGGCCATCCGGCCCCGGGTGACCATGCTGCACGCCTTCTGCGCCACCGTCGGGGGCCGCTGGATCGACGGCGGCACCATGGCCCGCCAGGCCCTGACCACCATGGGCGCGGCCTGGTGGCGCGACCCGCTCGGCCGCTTCGGCTGGAACCTGGTGGCGCGCGAGGTGGCCCTGTCGGAGGCCTGGGACACGGCGACCGACGACGTCCGCCAGTCCGAACAGGCCCTCTCCCGCGACCCGGAGCGGCGCCTCTCCTTCGAGGGCACCCGGGCCCTGGGCGAAGCGCTCGCCGGGCACCCCGTGGACGCGCTGCGGGTGGGCGCCGCGGTCCGCCACGCGGCGGCGGTCACCAACATGACGGCCGTGCGCTTCGACGTCGGGCTGGCCGAGGCGGTTGCCCACCGGGAGATGGGCGAGCGCTCCCGGGCGCTGGCCGAGCTGGAGGCCCTCACCGGGGCGGCCGCGGGCCCGATGCTGTCCTGCCAGGTCCTGGCGGCGGCCGAGCTGGTCCAGGCCCACCTCGACGAGGGGGACCTCGCCGCCGCCCGCCAGGAGCTGACCCGGGCCGAGGCCCTGGTCGAGGCCGAGTCGTTCGGGGCCGACGGCCGCAGCGTGCTGGCCCGGGCCGGCACGCTGGTCGCGCTGGCCGAGGGCGACCTGAGCGAGGCCCGGCGCTGGTGCGAGCAGACCGACGACGGCTTCTGGGCCCCCGTGGCAGCGGCCCGCATCGAGCTGGCCGCGGGCCACCGGTCCGAGGCGGAGAGCGGCCCTCGATCGGGCCGTGCCCCGCTGCGGCCGCCACCAGGTGGTGCTGGCGCTGCTGCGGGCCCGGGCGGCCGGCGACCGCGACCTCGCGCTGCGCCGGGTGGCCGAGGCCATCGAGCAGGCCGCGGCCCTGGGCCTGCTCCAGACGGTGGCGTGCGAGGGCGCCGAGGTCGTGGTCCTGGCCGAGCGCGCCGGCTACCGCGCCCCGCGGCGTGGATGGACCGGCTACGGCGCGCCGCCGTCCCCACGGGCCGGACGGTGGTGGCCACCGAGGATCCGGTGGCGACGCTGACCGGGCGGGAGCGGGACGTCCTCCGCCTGCTGGCCGGGCGCCTCACGGTCCGGGAGATCGCGGCCGAGCTCTACGTGTCCCCCAACACCCTCAAGTTCCACCTGAAGACGATCTACCGCAAGCTGGGCGTCGGATCCCGCGCCGAGGCGGCGGACATCGCCCGGCGCCTGACGTCGGTCCCGCCCCGCTAGCGGCACCGGGGACGTCCTCGCCGACGACCTTGGCCGCCTGGCGGGTCAGCTCCGGGCGGGAGATGAGGCCGCGGGCGAACAGGTCCGCCAGCTCGACGAGCGCCGCCACCGGGTCGAGCGCCGCCCTCCAGCCCCGCTCGGGCCCGTCCGCCCGCAGGGGCGGCCGGACCAGGAGGTCCGGCTGCTGGCTGCGGGGCGTCACATTGCGGCGCATCGTCACCCTCCTGGGTCGCTCCGGGAGTCGCTTCCTGGCTGTGGCGGCGTCCGGTCCGTCGGCGACGGCGGCTTCCACCCGGAGCGCGGGGATCCGCTCGCCGGCGACGATCCGGCCCCCCACCCCCCGTGCCGCGGTCGAGAGCTGCTCGGCCCAGCGGTCCTCCGCCACCAGGACCATCCCGACCTCCCCCGGCCGCACCGCGCTCGACGCCAGCTGCAGGTCGTTCTCGCTCAGCAGGCCGGTGTCGCCCTCCAGCTCGTGCAGCGCCGCGAGGTCCTCGGCGTCGCCCACCTCGACCACGTCCAGCGCCCCGTCGGTGCCCCGGGCCAGCACCACCAGGTCGAGCACCCGGATCCGCTGCGAGGTCACCATCTCGGTCACCGCCGGCACGACACCCGCCAGCGAGCCACGGTCGGGCAGCACGACGACGAAGTACTCGACCAGATCGGTCGCCAACTCGCCCGGCCGGTCCGGGCGCTGCGGTGCGTCGCTCACTGCTGCGCCGTGCCCTCCTCCTGCTCCGGTCGGTGCCCGCATCGTGAACCAGCGCGGAGTAGCGCGGCCCCACCCCATCGCGGGTGGTCGGGTGACATCCACCCGGCCCCGGGTGGGGTCGACCCACCCGGGGCGCCGACAGCATGGCGCCTGACACGCAGCCGACGAAGGAGCGCGCACCGATGGACACCGTGGACGCCGGGCCGATCGACGTCGTGATGCTCGGGTTCCCCGGTAACAGGTTCAACGGAGGGATCGCGCCCGCGCTGCGAGAGCTCGTGGTCAGCGGGACCGTCCGGGTCGTCGACCTGCTGTTCGTCTACAAGGACGAGGACGGCTCGGTCGGGTCGCTGGAGCTGGGCGACCTCGGCGCCGACCTGGAGCCGGCGTTCGTCGACCTCGACGGCCAGCTCGGCGGCGGGCTGCTCGACGCCGAGGACGTCGAGGAGGTGGCCGGAGCCCTGGAGCCCGGCAACTCGGTGGCGGTGATCGCGGTCGAGAACCTGTGGGCCATCCCCTTCGTCAACGCCGTGCGGGAAGCCGGCGGCGAGGTCATCGACCAGGCGCGGGTCCCGTCCGACGTGGTGGCCGCCGTGCGCGAGCTCGCGCAGGAAGCCTGAGCCCGGGAAGCAGACCATGCGACTGGTACGAGGCATGGCGGCCAAGGCCAAGGTCCTCGGCATGTAGGTTCCACCCCCGTGCGGGTGGCGCCTGCCCACCCGGTCGGGGGCCATCGTCCGCCCACAGGTCCGCACGAGCGGACCGCTTTTCACCTGGGAGGTAGCGCCATGTTGGCAGCAGAGTTCGGGACCGGGCAAGTGTTCTGGTCCTTTCTCTGGTTCTTCATGTTCTTCATCTGGATCTGGCTGCTGATCGTCGTCTTCGGCGACATCTTCCGCAGCCACGACCTGTCCGGATGGGCCAAGGCGATCTGGTGCATCTTCATCATCTTCGTGCCCTACCTGGGCGTGTTCGTCTACCTGATCGCCCGGGGCGGCAAGATGCACGAGCACGCCGTGGCCGCGGCCCAGCAGCAGGACGCGATGATGCGGGACTACGTCAAGAGCGTGGCCACGACCGACGCCAGCCCCGCCGAGGAGCTGGCCAAGCTGGCCGACCTGAAGGAGAAGGGCGTCATCAGCGACGCCGAGTTCGAGCAGCTGAAGGCCAAGGCCCTGTCCTGAATCGAGGCGGTCGGGCGGCGGTAGCCGCCGCCTGACCGCGCACACCTTTCTCATGCGACGACTCACGCTGGCTACGGGCGCCTGTGCCATCCCGCTCCTGCTGCTCGCGGCCTGCGGCGGAGACGATGACGACGACGCCGCCGCCCCGGACCCGGTGGCCGCCGCCCAGCGGCAGGTGGAGGACGCCCGGGCCGAGCTGGACGACGCCGAGTCCGCCCTGGACGACGCCCACACGACGTTCTGCGACGACGGCCGCGACTACATCGACGCGGTCGACCGCTACGGCTCGGCCTTCAGCGACGCGGCGGTGACCGTGGGCGACGTCACCACCGCCGGCGCCGACCTGGAGGAGCCCCAGGAGACCGTCCGATCGAGCGCGGACGCCGTGGTCGAGGCGCGGGACCGGCTGGCGGCCGCCGAGCAAGGCCTGGTCGACGCCGAGGCGGCGCTCGCCGAGGCGGAGACGGGCACCACCGGGGAGCCCGCCGAGTCCACCACCACCACGACGCTGGTGCCCCCGGCCACCGTCGACCGGGTCGAGGAAGCCGTGGAGGACCTGACCGCGGCGTTCGAGGGGGTCACGCCGTCCACTCCCTTGACCGAGGCGACCGAGCAGGTCAACGCGGCCGCCTTCGCCGTGCAGGTGGCGTCGCTGCGGCTGATCGCCGACGCCGGCTGCTTCAGCGACGAGGAGCAGGTGGAGGCCCTGGACGCGGTGACGAGCTACACCACCGCCCTCCAGACCTCGCTCGCCACGGCCGGCTACCTCGAGGGCGACGTCGACGGGATCTACGGCCCGCAGACCGTCGCCGCGGTCGAGGCGCTCCAGTCCGACGCCGGCCTGCCGGTCACGGGGCTGGTGGACCGGGCCACCGCCGAGGCCCTGGACGCCGCGGTGGAGGCGGCCGGAGGCGAGGCCGCCACCCTGGCGGTCGCGCACACCGGCGCCGTCCAGTCCATCCTGAAGCTGCTCGGCTACTGGGACGGGCCCATCGACGGGCAGTGGACCGACGCCCTCACCGCCGCGCTCCAGTCCCTCCAGACCGACCTGGGCGTGGAGCCCACCGGGGTCGTCGACACCGCCACCCTGGAGGCCGCCCGGCAGAGGCTGGCCGAGATGGGCGAGGCGGCCGAAGCGGGCGAGGCGGGCGAGCCGACGACGGAGACCACCGACGGGCCGGGCACGACCGAGGACGCTACGACGGATCCGTCGACCGACGACGAGGACACGACGGGCACCTCCACCGAGTGACCCGGTCGGTCAGGCGGGCACCCGGTCCCGGGCCCGCTTCCACACCAGGTCGAGGATCACGCTGAAGGCGAGGATCACGACCAGCGTCGCCGCGGTGGCCGGCTCATCCGCCAGCGTGGTGACGGCGAAGGACACGAGCACCACCACCGTGGTCACGATGGCCACCATCAGCACCACCGGGTTCGCCCCCGTCTCATGGCGGACCCGCATGTGCCCGGCCGTCACCATTGCGAACACCACCAGGGCGATCGCGCTGCCGATCGAGGCGATGGCGTTGAGGTCGAAGAAGACGGCCAGGATGATCGACGCCGCCGCCGTGACGATCAGCCCGGCCGGGACCCGGTCCCCGACGCGGCGGCCCAGCGCGGGCGGGAACTGGCCGGCCGACGCCAGTCCCTCGCACAGCCCCGCGGCCGGGTAGAGGCCCGCGTTGGTGGCGCCCGACGTGGCGAACAGGGCGGTCACCGTCATCATCCAGTAGCCGGCGCGACCCAGCGTCGGCTCGGCGGCCACCGCCAGCGCGGTCCCGCCCGAGTCGATCACCTCTTTCACGGTCAGCGTCCCGAAGACGCCGAGCGCCACCGCCACGTAGATGACGGTGGCGATGCCCAGCGCCAGGTAGACCGCCCTCGGCAGCTCGCGGGCCGGGTCGGACAGGTCCTTGGCCGTGAAGGTGATGACGCCGAAGCCCAGGAAGGCGAAGAACGTGAGGGCGACGCTCGACACGATGTCGCTGAACGACGGGTAGTCGGACACGGCCAGCAGGTCGAGGTCGATGTTGGCCAGGGTGGTCACCGCGAACACCGACAGGATGCCGATCACCACGACGACGACGACGGTCTGCGCCCGGGCCACGGTCTGGGCGCCGAGGACGTTGAGGGCGGTCATGACCAGCACGACCAGCACCGCGAAGGGCTTGACCCAGTCGGTGCTCCCGTCGGCCACCGCGCTGGAGGCGTAGCTGCCGAACGACACGGCGACCATCCCGGTGATGATGGCGTTGGCCCCCAGCACCAGCCAGGCGATGATGCCGGTGATGTGCCCGTCGCCGTAGCCCCGGCGGACGTACTCGAGCAGGCCCGCACCCGAGGGGTAGCGGGCGCCGAACTTGGCGAACGAGTAGCCCTGGAGCCCGGCGATGCCCCCCGCCAGCAGGAACGACACCCAGACCGCGGCGCCGGCCACCTCGCCCGCGGCGCCGAGCAGTGCGAAGATCCCCGCCCCCACCATGGCGCCGACGCCGATGAACGCGGCCTGGCGCACGCCCAGGACGCCGGCCCGCCCCTCGTCGACTGTGGGCTCCACCGTGCGATCGGACACCGGGCGCCGGTCCCCGTGATCACCCCCGCAGGGTGAGGGTCAGCCTACGAAGGCGGCGATCACCCCGCCGAGCAGCAGCCCCGCCCCCAGCCCGGCGGTGACGTCGAGCGGGTTGTGGGCGCCGACGTAGACCCGCCCGAGCATGACCAGCAGTGTGAGCAGGACGGGGCCGCCCACCACCACCCCCGGCAGGGTGGGGGCCACGACGGTCCCGATGGCGGCGACGAGGATCACGTGGCCCGAAGGGAAGCTGGGACCATGGGAGGGCACGTCGCCGCGCAGGATGGCCCCCGGCTGGCTGGTCCCCGGCCGCTCGCGCACCGCCAGGTACTCCCTCATCTCGTGCCGCAGGACCCGCTCGGTCACGAGCTTGAGCACCATGGCCAGCACCACGCCCACCGCCACCGCCGCCTCCCCCGTCACCCAGGCGGTGACGAGGCCCAGCACCGTCCCGACCACGAGGTTCCCCAGCTGCATCGGCAGCCACAGGACCCAGTACAGCCAGCCGGGCAGCCGGTTGACGGCCCGGAACACCCGCTTCTCCCACGGGGCGATGTCGGGCCGCCGAGCCGCGACGATGGAAGCCGCCGCGAGCGCGAGGCCGACCAGGGAGACCAGGTACCAGCTGTAGTTCATGAGCCGCAGACCGTCGGGTTGTTCTACCCCGCCGGCGCGCCCACCGGGTGGACGTCGTCTTGTCAGACCTCACGTGCCGTGGAGCGGCTGAGGTCTGACAGAACGAGGGGGCCGGTGCCACGATGACGGCATGGCGCGGCCTGCGGGCGAGACCGGCGAGGAGGCGGTGGAGCTGCGCAAGGAGGCGTCCACCATGGCCCTGTACGTGGCGATCTGCCTGCTCGCCGCCGTGTGGTGGTGTCGGAGCACGGGGACGCCGAACAGGTCGACACGGGCAAGATCGTGTGGGACGACCCTGGGCCTGGCCCACTGGTTCGCCTCCGGGTGTCGTCCCGGCTGGTCGCCTCGGGGAAGGTCCGTCGCCAGGACGCCGAGGCCGCGGGCGCGCAGCTGGCGGGGGCCGCGGCGGTGGCCGTGCTGGCGACCGTGCCGGTCCTGGTGCTGCCGGGCTCGGACGAGCTCGACGTGGTGCGGCTCGTCCTGGCCGCCCTCATCGCCCTGGTGGGCTACGCCGTCGCCCGCGGCAGCGGGGCGACCCGCGCCCGCTCGGACCTGTACGCCGCCTCGATCCTCCTGGTCGCCACCGTCGTCGCCCTGGTCAAGAACGTCCTGGCCGGGCACTGAGGTAGGGCGCGCCGGTTGTTCCATCGCGGTTCAACGTGCGCTCACGTCATCGTCGGGCGGGCGTCACCCGGGTGGTCGAGGCTGGCGGCATGAGCGGCATGAGACGACGGATCGCGACATCCCTGGCCGTGCTCGTGGTGCTGGGGTCGGCCGGCAGCGCCGGCGCGGCGACGCCTGCGCAGGACGAGGTGACCGTCATCGGGCACCGGGGCGCGAGCGGGTACCGGCCGGAGCACACGCTCGCGTCCTACGAGCTGGCCATCGCCCAGTGCGCCGACTTCATCGAGCCCGACCTGGTGTCGACGTCCGACGGCGTGCTGGTGGCCCGGCACGAGAACGAGATCGGGGGCACCACCGACGTCGCCTCCCACCCGGAGTTCGCCACCCGGCGGGCCACGAAGGTCGTGGACGGGGTCAGCGTGACCGGCTGGTTCACCGAGGACTTCACCTTCGCCGAGCTGGAGACGCTGCGGGCCCGGGAGCGCCTGCCGCTGGTCCGGCCGGCCAACACCGCCTTCGACGGCCAGTTCAAGGTGCCGAGCTTCCAGCAGGTCATCGAACTGGCCCGGCGGTCCCGCACGTGCGACGGCCGGCCGGTGGGCATCTACCCCGAGACCAAGCATCCGTCGTACTTCGACAGCATCGGGCTGTCGTTGGAGGAGCCCCTGGTGGCGGCCCTGGACGCCAACGGCTTCCAGGGCCGGCGCGACCCGGTGTTCATCCAGAGCTTCGAGGTGGGCAACCTCCGCCAGCTCGCCCACATGACCCACGTGCGGCTGGTCCAGCTGGTTGACTGCTCCGGGGCGCCCTGGGACTTCCGGGTGGCCGGCGACCCCCGCACCTACGCCGACCTGGTCACGCCGCAGGGCCTCAAGTTCGTGGACCGCTATGCGGACGGGATCGGGGTGTGCAAGGACGTGCTGATCCCCCGCGATGCGAACGGGGCGCTGACGTCCCCCAGCCCGGTGATCGGCGACGCCCACCGGCGGGGCCTGGTCGTGCACGCCTGGACGTTCCGCCGCGAGAACCAGTTCCTCCCCGCCCAGTTCCGCAGCAGCGCCGACCCCACCGCCGTCGGCGACCTGGTGGGCGAGATCCGGGTCTTCCTCGCCGCCGGGCTCGACGGCTTCTTCACCGACAACCCCGACCTGGGAGTCGCCGCCGCGGGCTGACGGCAGACTGCCCCATGGCTGTTTCGCTCGACGACACGACCCGCCGGCTCCTCGACGGCAAGAACCTCGCCGTCATGGCCACCCTCAGCCGGGACGGGAGCCCGCACACGTCGACCGTGTGGTACGTGCGTGAGGGCGACACCGTACTGGTGTCCACGGCCGGGCACCGGGCCAAGGCCCGCAACCTGGCCCGCGACCCGCGGGTCAGCCTCACGGTGTTCGACCTGGCCAACCCCTACACCGCGGTGGACATCCGCGGCACGGCCGAGCTGGAGGTGGACGAGGCGCGCGAGCTCCCGGTGCGCCTGTCCCAGCGCTACCTGGGAGAGGACCCGCCTCCCGAGCCGGAGGACGTGGTCCGCCTCATCGTGCGGGTCACCCCCGGGAAGGTGACCCGCTTCTCCACGTGACGTCCGCGGCGTAGACGGTGCCCGCTTCGCGGCCGGGCGCGGTCTCCCCGCCCCAGTACATGTTCGTGTGGGCGATCACCGCGTCCGGCGGCGGGGCGCCCCACTCGGTGAGATCCTCGGTGGTGTGGGCGTCGCCCACCAGCGTGGTGTCGTAGCCGCGCACCAGGGCGCCGTGCAGCGTGGCGCGGACGCAGCCGTCGGTCTGGGCGCCCGTGACGACGAGGCGGCCCACCGCCCGCTCGGCCAGCACGGCCTCCAGGTCGGTCTCCTCGAACGAGTCGCCGTAGGTCTTGTGGACCAGGGGCTCGGCGTCGCGCCGGCCCAGCTCCGGGACGTACTGCCAGCTGTCGCTGCCCCGAGGGAACTCGTCGTTGGTGTGCTGCACCCAGATCACGGGCACGTCCTCGGCCCGGGCGCGCTCGACCAGGCCACCTATGGCGGCGATGACGCCGTCGCGGTTGTGGGTGTTGGCCATCACCCCGTTCTGCACGTCGATGACGAGCAGCGCGGTGTTGGGCCGGTCCAGCAGGGTCGTCATGGGGCCCGTTGTACCCCACGCGAAAACCCGCGGGGGCCCGGGAGGGCGTGGCGGTACGTTCGCGACCGTGCGCGCACCCCGGCCCCACAACTACGAGATCTCCGTGCGATGGACGGGCAACCGGGGGTCGGGTACCCGCGACCACCGCAGCTACGACCGGGCACACGAGGTGTCGGCCGCCGGGCCGCCCGTGATCATGGGCTCGTCCGATCCCGCGTTCCGGGGCGACAAGGCCGGCTGGAATCCCGAGCAGCTGCTGGTGGTGTCGCTCTCCCAGTGCCACATGCTCTGGTACCTCCACCTGGCCGCGGACGCGGGCGTCACCGTGGTGGCCTACCGCGACGACGCGGCCGGCACGATGGTCGAGGAGCCCGATGGCTCGGGCCGCTTCACCGAGGTCGTCCTGCGCCCGCACGTGACCGTGGCCGAGCCCGCCATGGTGGCGACGGCCGAGTCGCTGCACGGCCGCATCGGCGACTTCTGCTTCATCGCCCGCTCGGTCAACTTCCCGGTGCGCCACCAGCCGGTGACGGACGTCGCATCCCCGGTCGCGCCCTAGCGGTAACTGGCACCGGTCGAGGCGAGGAGACCCCTGGCTCCTGGCGCGGCGCCGCCGCGACGGGAATTCACCTCACGGATCCGGCAGACCTAGAACGGTCGGACCGGCCGGCGCCGGCTTCTCCGCGGTCGAGCGCCGAGGGCCCGACCGCTGGCCGAGCTGGCCGGCATCCGAGGAGGGCCGAGCCTCAGGGCTACGTTGACGCCACCGAGCACGGCTGGGCGGTCCGTCAACGGTGCTCAGCCTCGTGGTGCGGGTAGCGCCGCACGGCGATCTCATCGGCAAGGTGCGAGCCACCGTGCGGGTCGGCCGACGGGCCGGCGCCGATCGAGCTGCACGCACCAGGCAGCGCTGGGGCGACCTGGTCCAGCTCGAGGGCCTGCTCCAGCCCACGTCCTGATCCGCCCCGGTGAGGGCCGCTTGCGCGGCTCAGCGGCGGTGGCAGTCGAGGATCAGGATGGTGGGGACGTCATCGGCGGGCTCGACCGCCCGGTCGAGGACCAGGCCTACGCCGGTCAGGGCGTTGAGGTAGGTGGCCAGTGTGCGGTGGTATGCGCCCACCCGGATGCGGACGCCGTCGGGGTTGTGCCCGACAGAGCGCCACCAGCCCTCGGCCGAGTAGCCCCGCTCGGGTGACCAGCTCGCCATGCCTTTGGCGTTGCCGGGGAAGCACGGGTGCACCAGGGAGGTCACGAACCAGGCGCCGGGGCGCAGGACGTGGGCGATGCCCGCCAGGGAGGCTTCGGCGTCACGGATGTCCATGAGCGCCATCTCGCAGACCGCCCCGTCGAACGGGGTGCCGTCCCACCAGGCCGGCGGGTCGGTCAGGTCACCGACCAGGTAGCGGACGCCCAGGGGATCGGCCGCCTCGGCCGCTTCGGCCTTGGCCAGCAGCCGCCGGGACACGTCCACGCCCACCACCGCCGCGCCGCGGCGGGCCAGCTCCCGGGCGACCCGACCCTGGCCACAGGCGGCGTCGAGGACGCTCGCTCCGGCCAGGCGGCCCACGAGCAGGTCCGGCGCCTGCTTGAAGATGAAGCCGGGGTCGTCGCCGACCCAGTGGTCGTACCACTCCGCGATCCCGTCGTAGGGAATCTCGTCGTAGGCGATGTCGCCGGTCACCCGTCCACGTTTACCACGGAGCCCGCGCCAGCTCGTACGCGAATGTCAGCTCCTGTTCGAACAAGCCGTCGGGCACGAGGTCGAACGGTCCGTCGAGCACGACGTCCTCGGCGGACCCCACCAGCCAGCGGATGCTCGGCACCGCGGGCGGCGACGCCTTGCGCTGCCCGTAGGCGACGGCGCCGGCCTCCTGGTCGACGGCCACCACCTCGCGGGCGTGCCCGGCCAGCGCGAACGCCACCTGGCCGGTGCCGCACGCCAGGTCGAGCACCCGGGCCGATGAGCGGAGCCCGGCGCGGGACCGCAGGTCGTCGACCAGCGCGGGCGGATAGCCGGGGCGGAAGCGGTCGTAGGGCTCGGCCGTCCCCTGGTACAGGTCCTTGCGGAAGCCGGGCCCGCTCACCCCACGTCGTGGGACATCGCGTCCAGCGCGACGGTCACCGCCAGGAGCAGGACCACCTCCTGGGGGTCGTGCACCTCGACGCCGTAGGTGTCGCGGACACGGAACCACTTCTTGGACACCTCGGCGATCTTGTCGCCGTCGCGCTCGATGTCGTACTCGTGGTCGACGATGTTGCCGTGGACCTTGAGGTCGCCGCCGGCCACGTCGACGTGGAACCGGTCGCGGATCCCCATCATGGCCTTGCGCACCGTGGCCTCGCCGCCGCCCGGGAACTCGATCCTGATCTTGTCGCGGATCGTCAGCTTCTTCTCGCGGATGGTGGCGACCTCGTTGCCGGCGCGGTCCTCGAGCACCCAGGTGTCGCGGACCCGCAGCGCCTTGCCGTCGACCTTGAAGACGCGGTCGCCCGAGCCGTCCTCGATCCAGTAGTCGTCGCCGACCGAGATCATGCGCTCGCGCATCTGGAAGCGCATGACCGGCTCGTCGTCGTGCTTGTCTCGTCGCAGGAAGCCCATAGCGCCCACAGTGTCGCAGACGGCCGGCCATCCGCAGTTGGAGAAACTCGTTCTGTCAGACGTGGCGTGGGCCGTGGTTCGGCTGAGGTCTGACAGAACGGATTTCTGTCCCTCTCAGGACAGGGCCTGGCCCAGGACGGCCGCGGCGAGCCCCACGGCCACGGTGAGGAGGAGGGACCGCCGGCCGACGGTGACGAGGGCGGCCGCGGCCGCCGGCCACGCGCCGCCCGCGGCGCCGTGGCCGGAGCCCAGCAGCGTCACCACCGCCAGCACCGCGAACAGCGGCGCCGGGAGCCGGTCGACGACGGCCGCCAGCGTGCCCCGGGGCGGCGGGAGCAGGGCGACCGACACCGCCCGGCTCCCCACGGTGATGACGGCCACCGCCGCTACCAGGCCGGTCGCGCTCACCGTCGCCCTCCCGCGGCGGCGACCGCGATCGCCACCGCCAGCCCGCCCAGCACGCCCGCACCGGGCGCCAGGGCCAGCAGGGCCGCGGCCGCGGCGGCGGCGACGGCCGCCAGCACCGCGTCCCGGCGCTGCCGGGCGGTGACCGCGGCCAGGCCGATGAACAGCACCGGGAACGCGGCCTGGGCCAGGGAGGCGAGGCCACCGAGGGAGGCCCCGGCGACGCCGGCGGCCGTGCCCGCCACCCAGGCCCCGTAGGCGGCGGCGCCGGACAGGAGCACGGTCCGCTCCGCGGACGCCGGCCGGGTGAGGGCCAGCCCCACCGTCTCGTCGGTGAGGAACCACGACAGCAGCACGCGGCGGGCCCGGCCGCCGCGCAGGCGGGGCCGCAGGATGGCGCCCAGCGGCACATGGCGCAACGCCAGCGGGACGACGCTGGCGAGGACCGCGGCCGCGCTGCCGCCCGACGCCAGCAGGCCCACCATGGCGAACTGCGCGGCGCCCGAGAACGAGATGACGGAGCTGGCGAGCGTCAGGCCCGGGCCGAGGACCGGGCGGGCCACCGCCCCGTAGACCACGCCCAGGACCCCGATGGCCGCGGCCACCGGCAGGGCCGCGGCCAGCACGGCGGGATCCTGCGCCTGCTCCCCGGCTTGCTCCCCGACGGCCACGGAAGCGACGGTAGGTATAGATTGGTCCAATGCCAAGGTCCAATGGCACTGTTCTTGACGGGACCACTCCTGACGGGACCACTTTTCCCACCGGGCTGCTCATGGACGTCGACCTGGCGCACGTCCCCCGCGGGCACCAGGCCGACCGGCTGGCCGGGGAGCTGCGCGCCTCGGTCCGCAACGGCACGCTACGGGCCGGCACCCGGCTGCCGGCGTCACGCACGCTGGCCGGCGACCTGGGCGTATCCCGCGGCGTGGTCGTGCGGGCCTACGAGCTGCTGGCGGCCGAGGGATACCTGGTCAGCCGGCAGGGCAGCGGGACGGCGGTCGCCGCGGTCGCCGGAGGGGCCGACCACCCGCCGGTGGCGCCGGTCAGGCCGGTGTCGAACCCGGGACTGCCGTCGGGGGGCACCTTCCCGCGGGCGGCCTGGGCCCGGTGCGGGTCCCGGGCGCTTGCCACCCTCACCGACGACGACCTCGGCTACGGCGACCCCGCCGGCCTGCCGCGCCTGCGGGAGGAGCTGGCCCGCTACCTGGGCCGGGTCCGATCGGTGCTGGCGCCGCCTGGGCGCATCGTCGTCGTCAACGGCTTCGCCCAGGCCAGCCGGCTGGTGGCGGACGTGCTGCGGGCGGCCCGGACGCCCCGCATCGGCGTGGAGGACCCCGGCTCGGTGGGGCTGCGAGAACAGCTCACGGCCGGCGGCCTCACGTGCGTCCCCATCCCGGTCGACGAGGGCGGGCTGTGCGTCGACGCCCTCGCCGCCTCCGGGGTCAGGGCCGTGGTCGTCACCCCGGCGCACCAGTTCCCCACCGGCGTCGTGCTGGCGCCCGAGCGCCGCCACGCGCTGCTGGCGTGGGCCCGGGCCTGCGGCGGGCTGGTGGTGGAGGACGACTACGACGCCGAGTTCCGCTACGACCGCACCCCGGTGGGCGCCCTCCAGGGCCTCGGCCCCGACGTCGTCCTCTACGGCGGCAGCGTGTCCAAGACCCTGGCGCCCGGCCTGCGGCTCGGCTGGATGGTGGTGCCGCCCGACCGGCTCGACGCCTACCGCGCCGCCAAGTACGCGGCCGACCTGGCCTGCGGGGTGCTCGACCAGGCCAGCCTGGCCGAGTTCCTGGCCCGCGGGGAGATGGACCGCCACATCCGGCGCATGACCGTCGACTACCGGCGCCGGCGCGACGCTCTGGCGGGCGCGGCGGCCGGCCACCTCCCGGATTGGGAGGTGGCCGGGACCGCGGCGGGCCTGCACCTGGTCCTGCACCCGCCGGCGGGCGACGACGAGCCGCTGGCCGCCGCGGCCCAGGCCGCGGGCCTCGACGCCCGCCCGCTGAGCCGCTACTGCGTGGCCGCGCGGCAGCGGGGGCTGGTGGTCGGCTACGGCCACCAGCCCCCCGCCGAGCTGGCCCGGGCGGTCGAGGCGCTGGGGGCGGCTCAGGCCGCCGCGACCTCGACATCGGGCGGCGCTCAGGCCGCCGCGCTGTCCGCGGCGAGGGCGCCGTAGCCGGCGGCGAGTCGGCTACGACGGCGGCCATCCCCTGGTCGACCCGGACGGCATCGTCCCCGCGAACCAGGCGGAGATAGCCCACCCTCGCCTCCGGTGGCGCAGGCGGCGCCGGCCACACCCGTGCCGGGGGACCCGACGTACGCCGGCTGACCCCTAGCGCACGAGCAGGGGGCGGAGGGTGCGGTGCGCCACCTCGAGGCCGGCCTCGACCCGCTCCTCGCTGCCGCCCCAGACCGGGTCCTCGTGCTCGACCGAGAGCACGCCGTCGAAGCCGCCCTCGTACATGGCGTCGATGAGCCGTACCCAGTCGACCTGGCCCAGGCCGGGCACGCGGTAGCGCCACCAGCCGACGTCCCAGGGATCGTCCCGCTCGACCGCCTTGCCGTACCAGCCGTAGCGGTTGCGGCGCTCGGGGAACAGCTCGATGTCCTTGGCCTGGGCGTGGGGGATGCGGTCGAGGTAGGGCCGCACCGCCGCCACCGGGTCGATGCCGATCCAGCACAGGTGGGACGGGTCGAAGTTGAGGTACAGCCCCAGCGAGAACATCCACTCCCACAGCTCGGGCGAGTAGGCCAGGTTGCCGGGATAGCCGTCGGGGTGCCAGCCCTCCATCACGCAGTTCTCGACGATCAGCTTCACGCCCCGCTCGCCCGCCCGGTCGACCAGCGGGGCGAAGACCGCCTCGGCGTCGGCCAGGTTGTCCCGCACGCTGCGGCCCGGGTCGCGGCCCACGAACGTGCCCACCGTGGGGCAGCCCAGGTCGGCGGCGGCCTCGATGCAGCGCAGCACGTGGGCGTTGACCGCGGCCCGCTCGGCCGGGTCGGGGTGGAGGTTGTTGTCGTAGTAGGCCAGCGACGACAGGGTCAGCCCGTGCTCCCGGAACAGGCCCAGCACCTCGTCGCGGTCGTAGCTCTCGGGGTCGAGGTGGGTGGCGGTGAAGGGCCGGTCCCCCGAGCGCGGGCCAGGCCGCCACCTCCAGGGCCTCGTAGCCGTGACCCGCAGCCCAGGAGGCGATGTCGGCCAGCGGGCGCTTGGGCAGGCAGGCGGTCAGGAACCCGAGCTTCATGGCGTCACCTCGGTCCAGTCCCCGGTGCGGTCGGAGGCCAGCACCGCGTCCGTGATCCGGGCCGCCCGCACGCCGTCGCCGATGAGCGGCAGGCCGGCGGGCGCCTCCCCGCCGATGGCGGCGTAGGCGTCGGCCACGAACAGGTCGAAGCAGTCGGCGTAGCCCTGGGCGTGCCCGGCGGGCAGCCAGGACAGGCGGGCGGCGTCGGGCGCCAGGTGGGCGGCGTCGCGGTAGATCGTCTCGGACCGGTCCCGGCGTCCGATCCACAGGCTCTCGGCCTGCTCCTGGTCGAACATCACCGAGGCGTGCGCGCCGTCGAGCTCGAACCACAGGTGGTTCTTGCGGCCGGCCGAGATCTGGCTCACCAGCATCGACCCGAAGGCGCCGCCGTCGGTCTCGAACAGCACGAACGCCGCGTCCTCGGTGTCGACCGGGCGGCGCTCGCCGCCGTCCCCGGAAGGGGCGCTGAAGGCGACGGTCGACGCGACCGCGGCCCGCTCGGGCACCGCGGTCACGGTGCGGGCCAGCAGCCGGGTGATCCGGGACCCGGCCACGAACTCGACCAGGTCGCACCAGTGCGAGCCGATGTCGGCGAAGGCCCGCGACGGCCCGCCCAGGGCGGCGTCGACCCGCCAGTTGACGTCGTCGGGCGTCAGCAGCCAGTCCTGCTGGTAGCCGCCGTGGAGCAGGCGCAGCCGCCCCAGATCGCCCGCAGCGACGCGGGCCCGGGCCTCGCGGACCATGGGGTGGAACCGGTAGGCGAAGGGGACGGTCACCACCCGCCCCGCCTCGGCCGCGGCGGCGTCGACCCGCCCGGCGCCGGCGCCATCGAGCGCCACCGGCTTCTCCAGCACGACGTGCTTGCCCGCCGCCAGAGCCTTCAGCGCCAGGGGCTCGTGCAGGTGGTTGGGGGTGCAGATGTGGACGACGTCGACGCCGTCGGCCTCGACCAGCTCCTCGCCGGACGCGAAGGCGTGCTCGGCGCCCACCTCCTCGGCCGCGACCCGCCCCTTGTCCGGCGAGGATCCCGCCACGCCGACCAGGCGGGCACCGGCCAGCCGGGCGGACCGGGCGTGCACCCGGCCGATGAACCCCGTGCCGACGACGGCCGCACGCAACGCCACCATGGGAGGCAACCTACGACGGCCTTTGAGCGAATGACAAGCATAAGTCTCGAACTTTTGCTGGCATCGTCACCACTTTGACCGTTGACCGAACAAAGCCGCGTGTGTTACGACCCGCGCATGGCTTCGCGCCGGAGCGTCAGCCCGCACATCCTCACGCCGGGCGTCCTGTTCCAGCTGGTGCGCGAAGGCGAGGCCGCCAGCCGGGCCGACCTGGCCCGCACCACCGGGCTCGCCCGCTCCACGGTGTCCCAGCGCGTCGATGCCCTGCTCGGCCTGGGCCTGCTGGTCGAGCGGGGCGGCGGGCCCTCGACCGGCGGCCGCCCGCCCACCCAGCTCGCCTTCGACGCCGCCAGCGGCGTGGTCCTGTGCGCCGACCTCGGCGCCACCCACTGCCGCCTGGCCGTCAGCGACCTGGACTGCACGGTGCTGGCCGAGCAGCCGGCCGAGCAGGACATCGCCCTCGGCCCGGAGGTCGTGCTGGCCTGGGTCCAGGAGCGCTTCGCCGAGCTGCTGGCCGAGGCGGGACGCAGCCCCGCCGACGTCCGGGGCGTGGGCATCGGCGTGCCCGGACCGGTCGAGTTCGCCGCCGGCCGGGCCGTCAGCCCGCCGATCATGCCGGGGTGGGACGGCGTGCCCATCCCCGCGGCCTTCGCCGACCGCTACCCCGGCGTGCCGGTCCTGGTCGACAACGACGTCAACGTCATGGCGCTGGGCGAGTACTGGACGAGCTGGCGCCACACCGTGGACGACCTGCTGTTCGTCAAGGTCGCCACCGGGATCGGCTGCGGGATCGTGGCCGGCGGCGCCATCCACCGGGGCGCCGACGGCACCGCGGGCGACATCGGCCACGTGCAGATCCCCGACGCGGGCGACGCGCTGTGCCGCTGCGGCAACCGCGGCTGCGTCGAGGCGGTGGCCAGCGGCGGGGCCCTGGCCCGCGAGCTGCGGTCCATCGGCGTCGAGGCCCGGTCGAGCCGCGACGTGGTGACGCTGGTGCGGGCGGGCAACGCCCAGGCCGTGACCCTGGTCCGCCAGGCGGGCCGGCTGGTGGGCGAGGTGCTGGCCGGGGCGGTCAACTTCTTCAACCCGTCGGTGATCGTCATCGGCGGCGACCTCGCCCACGCCCACGAGCACTTCTTCGCCGGCATGCGCGAGGTCGTCTACCGCCGGTCCACCGCCCTGGCCACGCAGCACCTCCAGCTCGCGGGCAGCCAGCTCGACGACCGGGCCGGGGTCATCGGCTGCGCGGTCACGGTGGTCGAGCAGGTCCTGTCGCCCGCCGCCATCGACGCCATGCTGGCCCCGCCGGAGGCGGCGACCGCATGACGGCGGCGCCGCTGCTGGAGGTGCGGGGGCTGGTCAAGGACTACCCCGGCGTCCGCGCCCTCGCCGGCGTCGACTTCACGGTGGAGGCCGGGCAGGTGCACTGCCTGGTCGGGCAGAACGGCGCCGGCAAGTCCACGCTCATCAAGTGCATCGCGGGCCTGGTGACGCCGTCGGCCGGCGAGGTGGCGATGGATGGTGCTCCCCTGCCCTCCGGCGACCCGGCCGCCGCGCTGGCCCGCGGCGTCGCCACCATCTACCAGGAGCTCGACCTGGTGGACGACCTGACCGTGGCCGACAACCTGTTCCTGGGCCACGAGCGGCACCGCGGCCCGCTCCTCGACCGCCGGGCCATGCGGGCCGCGGCGACCGACGTGCTGGGCCGCCTCGGCCACCCCGCCATCCCCCCGCGGGCCCTGGTCGGCGGCCTGCCACCGGCGGCCAAGCAGATCGTGTCCATCGCCCGGGCGCTGACCCGCCAGGCCCGCCTCCTGGTCATGGACGAGCCCACGGCGGTGCTGGGCGGCCACGAGGTGGCGACGCTGTTCGACGTCATCCGGCGCCTGACCGCGGAGCAGGTGGGCGTGGTCTACATCTCCCACCGGCTGGAGGAGGTGGCGGCCATCGCCGACGTGATCACCGTCCTGCGAGACGGCCGCACCGTGGCCTCCGCGCTTTCGCCGCGCACCGCCCGGGCCGAGCTGATCACGGCCATGGTGGGCCGGCAGCTGGCCGACACGTTCCCGGCCCGGGACCCGGCCCGCCGCCTCGGCCCGGTGGTGCTGCGGGTAGAGGGCCTGACCCGCGCCCCGGCAGTGCACGGGGTGTCGTTCGACGTGTGCGAGGGCGAGATCCTCGGGATCGGCGGGCTCGTGGGCGCCGGCCGCACGGAGCTGCTGCGGCTCGTGGCCGGCGTCGACCGCCCCGACGCCGGCCACGTCAGCGTGGGCGACCGGGCCCTGCCGCCCGGTCGCCCCGACGTCGCCATCCGGGCCGGCGTCGGCCTCGCCCCCGAGGAGCGCAAGACCCAGGGCCTGTGGCCGGGCTGGAGCCTGGTGCGCAACGTGTCGGTCGCCGACCTGCGCCGCTTCCGGCGCCGGGGCCTGATCGACCGGCGGGCCGAGCGGGACGCGGCCGCCCACCACCTGCGCTCGCTGCACACCACCCCCGACGACCCCGACCGGCTGGTCGGCGAGCTGTCGGGCGGCAACCAGCAGAAGGTCGTGCTGGCCCGCTGGTTGCTGCGGGAGTGCCGCGTCCTGCTGCTGGACGAGCCCACCCGGGGCGTCGACATCGAGGCCAAGGCCGAGATCTACCGGCTGGTCCACACCCTGGCGGCCGGCGGGCTGGCGGTCGTGCTGGTGTCGTCGGAGCTGGCCGAGCTGTCGGGGCTGTGCGACCGGATCCTGGTGCTGGCCGACGGCCGGCCCACCGCCCTGATCGACGCCGAGGGCACGACCGAGGCCGACCTGCTGGCCCACGCCCTGCCCCACGAGGAGGCGGCCGCCCCATGAGCACCGACGCCCTGGACACGAGCGACGTGGCGGCGGAGACGGCGGCCACCGCGCCCGCCGCCCGCGCCCAGCGCCGCATCCAGCTCCAGGAGGCGGCGCTGCCGGTCGTGGTGGTGGCGCTGCTGGTGGCCGGGACGATCGCCGACCGGGAGCAGTTCCTGACCCGGGACAACCTGCTCACCGTGCTCACCCAGGCCAGCGTGACCGGTGTCGTGGCCATGGGGATGACCTTCGTCATCGCCACCGGGGGCATCGACCTGTCGGTCGGCTCGGTGCTGGCGGCCGCGGCCGTCGCCGGCGGGCTGGCGGGCGAGGAGCAGTCGCTGCCGTTCATGCTGGGAGCGATCGGCTTCGCGCTGCTGCTCGGCCTGGTCAACGGGGTCGCCATCGCCTACGGGCGCATCGTGCCCTTCATCGCCACGCTGGCCATGTTCGCCGGGGCCCGGGGCCTGGCCCTGTGGATGAGCGACAAGACGCCGATCAGCCTGCTGGAGCTCGACTTCGTGCGGGAGGTGGGGCGGGGTCGTGTGGGCGGCATCCCCTATGCCGGCCATCGTCTTCGTGGCCGTCACCGCGGGCGGCTGGGTCCTGCTCAACCGCACCCGCTACGGCCGCCACGTCATCGCCGTCGGGGGCAACCGCGAGGCCGCCCGCATGGCCGGCGTCCGCCCGCAGCGCATCGTCGCCAGCGTCTACGTGCTGTCGGGGCTGTGCGTGGGCATCGCGGCCGTGCTGCTCTCCGGGCGCCTGGGGAGCGCGTCACCGGTGGCCGGGAACCTGCTGGAGCTGGACGCCATCGCCGCCGTGGTCATCGGCGGGACCAGCCTCGCCGGGGGCGGGCGACCATCGTCGGCACGTTCCTCGGCGTCATCACGTTCGGGCTGCTCTTCAACCTGCTCAACCTGCTCGACATGCCGACCGAGCTCCAGCAACTCAGCAAGGGCGTGATCATCCTCGCCGCCGCGGCGCTGCAACGCCGCGACCGGTGAGCCCATCCGGGAAGGAAAGAGGGGGACACCCATCATGTTCAACGCACGACAGCACCGGCTGATCGCCGTGCTCGCCGTGGTCGCGCTCGGGCTCACCGCGTGCGAGAGCGGCGACGACGACGACGAGGCCTCCGACAGCGGCTCCGGCAGCGAGACCACCTCCGAGGACAGCGGCACGGTCGAGGAGGGCGAGACCGTCAAGATCGCCTTCAGCGCCCCGGGCGCCGACCACGGCTGGCTGGCCGCCATCACCGAGAACGCCGAGGAGGAGGCCGCGAAGTTCGACGACGTCGAGTTCGTGCTGCTCGAAGGGACCAACGACTCGGCGGCCCAGGTGTCCCAGGTCGAGCAGCTCATGGCCGAGGACCCGGACGCGCTGATCATCCTGCCGCACGAGGGCGGTCCGCTGACCCCGGTGGCATTGGAGGCCATGGAGCAGGGGATCCCGGTGATCAACCTGGACCGGGAGTTCTCGACCAAGAGCGCCTACCGGACCTGGCTCGGTGGCGACAACTACGGCATCGGCGTGTCCGCGGCCAACTACCTGGCCGAGCAGCTCGACTGCCAGGGCAACGTGGTGGAGATCCAGGGCCTGGCCGGCATCTCGGTGACCGAGCAGCGCTCGGCCGGCTTCGCCGACACGATCGAGCAGCTGTGCGGCGACGGCATCCAGATCGTCGCCCAGCAGCCGGCCGACTTCCTGCCCGACAAGGGGCTGGAGGTGATGGAGACGATCCTGCAGGCCGAGCCCGACATCGACGCCGTGTACACCCACGACGACGACATGGCCATGGGCGTGGTCTCCGCCATCGAGAACGCGGGCCGGGAGGACGAGATGATCCTCACCGGCGCGGGCGGGTCGCGCGACGCCATGGATCGGATCGCGGAGGGCGGCCTGTACTCGGCGACGTTCCTCTACAACCCCTCGATGTCCGCGTCGGCGGTGCGGGTGGCCCGCCTCATCGCCCTGGGCCAGGGCTTCGAGGAGCTGGCCGAGCCCGAGGTCCCCAGCCGCATCGAGCTGACCGCCACCACCGTCACCCAGGACAACGTGGACCAGTTCATCGACCTGGGCTTCTGACTCAGGCCCGGGCCTCCAGCACGGCGAGGTCGCGCACCGCGTAGCCGTGGTGCGCGACCTCCTCGGTCATCACCACCCGCAGGCACCTGCCGACGGTGCGCGGCTCCTCGGGGTAGCCGGGCGCCGGGGTGCGGGTGCACACCCGCTCCATCTCCTCGGCGGTCAGGCCGTCGACGATGCCGCGCACGACGGCCATGCGGCCGGCCCGGGTCTCCAGCACCTCCTCGAACGAGGGCTGCGCCGCGAGGTCGACGCCGAGCGCGGCGGCATCGGCGGTCGGGTAGCCCGTGTGGGTGATGCCGAGCCGGTGGTACGGCATCGGCTCGTCCAGGATGGTCCGGGTGGCCCAGGCGTCGGTGGCGAACACCAGGTGGCGCAGGGTCTCGACGAACGAGTACTCCTCGTCGACCCGCTCGTGGAGGGCGGCCTCGGGCAACCGGCGCGCCCGCTCGACCGTGGCCGACCAGAGCCGTTCGACGGTGTCCCACATGGCGCGGTGGTCCTCGGCCGTCCGGACCTCGCGCAGCTGGACGCGCTCGGGATGGCGCCGGTCCAGCTCGGCCGCCACGAAGTCGGTGACGTCGACGTCGTCCACGACCAGGTTGCCGATCAGCCCCGAGATGCTCACGTCCACCAGCCACGAGTCGGTGATCTTCACCCCCCGCAGGTCGCAGTCGCGGAAGATCGCCCCGCGGAAGTCCTCGCTCGTGAACCGGCGCTCCTCGGTCATCTCCCCCAGTCTCCCCGACCGGCACGGTTGGCGGCGGGCGGTGAGGCATGACACGCTGACCTGCGCCACGACGCGGTGGCGATCGTATGTGGGGGACATCATGGGAGCACTCCGATGGCGGAAGCTCGCGTGCCTGGGGGCCGCGGCGCCGCTGCTCATCGCGCATGGCCGCGTGTGATCCGATCGTGAACGCGCCGCCGGGCGGCGGCGAGATCGTGGAGACGTCGTTCCGGCTGGGGCCGTTCAACCTGGCGCCGGAGGGACAGGCCGGGTCGGAGAGCCAGGCCCGCCAGGCCAACGTGCCCCGGCCGGCGGGCGCGTTCGGCATGAAGTCGATCACCTTCGACATCGTGGACGCCTCCGGCACGCCGGTCCCCCACAGCGCGGTGCACCTCCACCACGTCCTGCTCATGAACGCCGGCCGCCGGGACATGTTCTGCAACCGGCCCGAGCGGTTCGCGGGCAGCGGCAGCGAGCGCACGCCCATGTCGCTGTACGACCCCTACGCCTACCTCGTCGGGGCCAACGACCAGTGGAACGCGCTGTGGCACATCATGAACACGGGGACCACGGCGCAGCAGGTGTACATCCAGTACACGATCGGGTACCAGCCCGGCGCCACCGCCCAGAACACCCGGGGGGTCACGCCGTTCTTCCTGGACGTCACCGGCTGCGGCAACTCCGAGTACGACGTGCCCGGCGACGGCGGCGAAGGCAGCGTCCACACCGCCACCCGGAGCTGGAACGTCCCCTGGGACGGGTACCTGGTCACCGAGGGCGGGCACCTGCACGGCGGCGGGATCGACATCACCCTGCGCAACAACGCCACCGGCGACGCCTGCACCATGACCGCCCACTACGAGCACAGCCACCACGACGGCTCCCCCGGTGAGATCACGCGCTGTCCCACCCACAAACGGGTCCTCCAGGGCCAGTCGTTCTCGGTGATCTCCCGTTACGACAACTCCGAGCCCCATCAAGCGGTGATGGGCATCGTGCTGGCCTACGCCTGGCAGGGAACCCAGTAGGGAGCCCGGCCTCAGGCCAGCAGGTCGAGGCCGTCGAGGTCGAGGATGGCGGTGGCCGCCCGCTCGGCCATGAGCCGTGAACATCCGCCGCCCCCGCTCGGTGGGGGCGGCGAAGGCCTCGCCCAGCACGCAGATCAGGGGGCCCTGGAACAGGCCGCGGCGGTAGTCGTCCCAGCAGCGGCCGGCGTCGTAGCCGGACACGCCCAGGGTCCCCAGCGCGTCGTGGTACGCGCCCACGATGGCGCGCTCGTGGGTGCGGCGGTCCTCGAACACGGCGAGGAGCAGGTCGTCCTTGCTCTCGAAGTACTGGTAGAGCGTCCGCAGCGACTGGCCCGGCCTCGTCGGCCACGTCCTGCACGGTGATGTCCTCGCCGTTGGCGCGCTCCAGCACCGTCGCCGCCGCGGTGATGAGGGCGTTGCCCCGGTCGACGGACCGCTCGACGGCGGTGCGCAGCGACCGGCCGACGACACGCCGGTGCCAGTCGGCGCCGTCGCGGTCGATGCGTTCGGCGTCGGGCCGGTCATCGGGCCGCTCCTTCCGGGCTCCGGGACGCTCCGATGGCGCGCAAGGGGGTGCGGGAGCCGCGGTCTCGAGCTGGCGGTAGAGCTGGCGAGCGATATAGCGCTTGAGGCATCGCTTGATCTCCCGGTCGGTCTTGCCTTCGGCGCGACGACGCTCCGCGTAGGCCTGGGTGGCCGGGTCGTGGCGTAAGCGGGTGAGCGCGACGACGTGTAGGGCGCGGTTGAGCTGGCGATCTCCGCAGCGGTTGAGGCGGTAGCGGGTGGTGAGCCCCGAGGAGGCGGGAATTGGGGCGACCCCGGCGAGGCTCGCGAACGCGGCCTCGTGTCGGACGCGGCCGGGGTGGGACCAGGCGCAGAGCACGGTGGCAGCCACGATGGGGCCGACACCGCACTCGTCGAGCAGGTCAGGCCGCCACGACCGGATGATGGCGAGGATGGTCTCGTCGTGGCTTGCTGCCTCCGCCTGGAGGCCCCGGCAGCGCCGGGCGAGGTCGCGGAGGACACCGGCGAGGTCCGCGTCTCGAGGTCCCAGCGTCGATCGAGCCGGAGCTGGGCGGCGACGTTGAGCATGACCTTGGTGGTCTTGCCCCGGAACCGGGCCCTGATCGCCTCAGGAGCGGCCACAACGAACGCCTGAAGCTGCTGTTGTGCGACTCTGGCGGCGTCCACCGCTGAGCGTCGCGCCGTCAACAACAGGGCCAAGGCTGCGCGGTCACCCTCGGCGCGTGGCTGGGCCAGATGGTCACGGGCCAGTGCCTCGCGGCCGGCCCGGACCGCGTCGAGAGCGTCGGACTTTGCACCGTTTCGGCGGGCCGGACGGTTGGGGCGGTCGAGCTCGATGACTAGCTCGTCTCGGTCGGCCAGGAAACGAGCCAGACCGGCGCCGTAGCCACCGGTGCCTTCGATCGACCAGGCCCGAAGGCCCGAGTGCCGCTCAGCCAGGGCGACGAGGTCGCTGTAGCCGTCGGGGTCGGTCACTACGGTCAGCTCCTCGACGACGGCGCCGGTCGTTGAGACGACCACGGCTGCGGTGTGAGTGTGCTTGTGGGTGTCAACACCGATGACGACGTCAACGAGTTCTGCCAGCATTGTCATGCGTTCTCCTTGCCGGGATGGACGTGTGGTTCCGGTCCGGATGGGAGATCGGCAGGACTGTGATGGGACACGCCAGCGACAACCTGGCGGTCAAGCTCCTGATCAGGCCAGTCACTTCCACCGGGCCGGCGCCGGCAATCCCGAGCGGACAAGTCCCGTGAAGGCACGAGGCCAATCAGAAGTTGGGTCACACTCGGGATCACCGGCACAGCAGCCCAGCACGGACGCCGGGATGCCGCTCAGATCCTCACAGTCAGAAGTGATCGAGGAGGTCGATCACGGTCTTCGCCTTCTGCCCCAGCATGACCCGGCCGACGACCGCCATGTGCGTCCGCCAGTGCGTCTCCGCCTCGTCCGCCTCGCCCGCGGCGATGAGGTCGGCCAGCCGCGCCTGCGAGCGGACGCCCCGCCGCCGGGTGGCCTCGGTGTCCGGGGCCCCCTGGCTCACGGCCGTGACGGCCCGCACGACGACCTCGTTGAGCATCTCCGCCACGATGGTGAGCGTCTGGTTCCCGGCCAGGCCCACCAGCTCCTCGTGGAAGCGGGCGTTGGCCTCGCCGAAGGCGGCGGGGTCGTCGATGACCGCCTCCTCCTCGGCGATGAGGGCGCGCAGCCGCCGGGCCGCCTCGCCGCGCCCCCGGCCCTGGGCCAGGAGGCGGACGGCCGCCGGCTCCAGGATGGTGCGCGCCTCGAACACGTCGGCCAGCGACACGTTGCGGTACTGGAGCACGAGCGCCGCCGTGCGCGCCGCGTGCCGGTGGTCGGGACGGTGCACGACGACGCCGCCGAGCACGCCGCGGACCACCGTGATCAGGCCCTCCGCCTCCAGGATGCGCAGGGCCTCGCGCAGCGACGGCCGCGACACCCCGAAGCGCGCGATCAGCTCCGGCTCGTGGCCGAGCGAGTCGCCCTCGTCCAGCTCGCCGGCGATGATGGCCCGCCGCAGCTCGTCCGCGATCTGTTGGGGCTTCTCGCGCCGGGCGCCGCGCTCGGGACCCTCCCCGTTGGACCTGGACCCGGACTTGGAGCTGCTGGGCATGTGCCTTCCACCGTCAAGCGTCCGCCGCGACCGTACCTGCTAGCGCCGCCACGTCGTCAGCGACCGCAGCGTGCTGTTCAGGTGGGTGCAGGTCGACGGCCCCTGGAGCTCGGCCCGCACGTGCGCGGGGAGGTCCGCCACATGGACACCCACCACCCGGGACGCGCTGCCCACCGCGCCCGGGCACGCGTCCCAGGGGAGCACCCGGGCGTCGACCTCGACCCGGGCTATGCGCCCCTCGCCGTCCACCGTCGGCCTCCACCTCGTACTCGTGCAGGGCGATCTCGCGGCCGTCGCCGGTCCACGAGTCCCGGAAGTGGGCCCGGACCGCGAGCGTCGCCCCGGCCCCGGGGCCACCTCCAGCAGCCGGCGGCGGCGGACGGTCCCCTCCCCCAGCGGGGCGAGCGCGTGCCAGCCGCCGGGGTCGGCCCGCTCCAGCGGGGCGCGGGCGGGCCCGACGGGATCGCCACCCGGCCCTCGGCCGCCAGCACGTCATGGAGCGGCTGGCCGACGGCCCAGCCCGCGCAGATGTCGGCCTGCCGCGCCGCGATCTGCCGCCCGCTCACCGTGTCGAGCGTGAGGTGGCCGCTCCGGGCCAGCGCGTAGCCGGACACCAGCAGGGCGCCGGGCAGGTCGTCGAGCAGTGCGGCCAGGACAGTCCGCTCCGCCGCGTCGGCGGGCAGGGCGGCGGTCCAGCGGCGGCCGAACCCGGACCGCAGGTCGGCCCCCACCAGGTCGGCGAGGCCGGCCGGCCCGCCGGCGGTCGTGTCGTCGATCCCCTGCACGACGCCGGACGCCGTCGCCCGGAACGCCAGCGACACCGCGGCCCGGTCGTGCGCCCCACCGCGGGCGTCGACCGCCCGGTCCCGGCCGGCAGGAGCGCCACCACCGGGCCGAGCAGGCCGTCGGGCCGGGTGATGTCGATGGACGTGGTCCGGCGGACCGAGCGCCCCGCGGGGGCCGGGGTCGCCGGGAGCGGCCGGCGCGGGCCGGGAGCCGGAGTCCACGGCTCAGGCCCGCGCCCGCCGTGACCGGCAGCCGGGCGATCCCGTTGATGAAGTTCGACGGCGACCGCGCACGGGCTCGCCCACCCGGAGCTCCGGCGCCCACGCCAGCAGGTGGCGCAGCATCTCGGCCGTCTCGAGCCGGGCGAGGTGGGCGCCGAGGCAGAAGTGCGGCCCGACGCCGAACGCCACGTGCGGGTTGGGGTCGCGCCGCAGGTCCAGCCCGTGCGGCTCGGCGAAGACGGCCGGGTCCCGGTCGGCCGCCCCGAACCAGATCACCACCTTGTCGCCCGCCCGCACCTGCTGGTCGCCCAGCGTGGTGTCCCGCATGGCCGTGCGGCGGAACTGCTGCACCGGGGACACGCAGCGCAACAGCTCCTCGACCGCGGTGTCCAGGTGCTCGGGGTGCCGGGCCAGCCAGCCCCACTGCCCGTGCTCGGCCAGCGCCACCACCGCGCCCGACACCGCGTTGCGGGTCGTCTCGTTGCCCGGCCACCACCAGCAGCAGCCAGAACATCTGGAACTCGGTGTCGCTCAGCCGCTCGCCGTCGAGGGCCGCGGTGACGATCCGGCTCACGACGTCGTCCCGGGGGTGGGCCCGCCGGTCGTCGGCCATGGCCTGGCCGTAGGCCATCATCCCGGCCAGCGCCCCCGAGCGACGGCGTGTGGCGGCGCCGGGTGTCGGCGCCGAGCAGCGCGTTGCTCCACTCGAAGATGAGGTGCCGGTCGTCGCGGGGCATGCCGAACAGGTCGGCCAGCACCCGCAGCGGCAGCTCGGCCGCCACCTCGGTCACCGAGGTCGAACTCGCCGCGCCGAGGCCGTCGAGGATGTCCCGGGCGTTGGCCTCCACCGACTCCGGCAGGCGCTGCACCGAGCGGGGCGTGAAGATGGGCTGGAGGATGCGCCGCAGGCGGGTGTGCCGCGGGTGGTCCATGTTCAGCATCATCTGGCGGAAGATGGACCAGGCTGTCCTCGGCGAGCGACGGCAGGAAGGTGCTGCCGGCCTCGGAGGAGAACCGCTCCTGGTCGCGGTCGACCTCGCCGACGAGGGCGTGCGAGGTGACGACCCAGAAGCCGGGGCTGTCGACGAGCTGGAGCATCGGGGTGTCGCCGGCACGCGGGCCGCGGGCGGCTCGCGGTGCCAGGCGATGCCTCCCTGCGGCGCGGAGCCGGTCGAACGCCTCGTGCGGCGGGCCGTCCCGGAACGTCGAGCCGCCCACCGCCAGGTCGCCGTCCACGATGCCGGCCGCCAGGCGGGCGCCCGGCGGGGGCGCCGAGGGGGCGGCGGGCCACGGGGCGGTGGCGGTGCTCATCCGCCGAGGGTACCCGAAAGGTCTAGATGTATGCTCCGGCGATGGGCTCGGCACGCAAGGTGGCGGTCATCACCGGGGGCGGATCCGGCCTCGGGGCCGCGCTGGGGAAGCTGTTCGCGGGCGAGGGCATGGCGGTGGCCGTCCTCGACATCGACGAGGCCGCCGCCCGGCAGACGGCGGCCGAGCTGGCCGGCGGGCTCGACGTGCCCACGACCCCGGTGCGGGTGGACGTCGGCGACGCCGGCTCGATCGCCGAGGCCGCCCGGCGGGTCGCAGCGGAGCTGGGCGGGTGCGACGTGCTGTGCGCCAACGTGGGCGTGCAGCAGTTCGGGGCCATCGACCACCTCACCGACGACGACTGGCGCTTCGTGCTCGACGTCAACGTCCTCGGGACCGTGCGCACGGTCCGGGCCTTCCTGCCCCTGCTCCGGGCCCGGGACGGGTGGCGGCGCATCGTGCTCACGGCGTCGTCCAGCGTGCTCGCCCCGGGGGTCCGCATGGCCGCCTACCAGACCACCAAGTTCGCGGTGATGGGCTTCGGCGAGACGCTGCGGGAGGAGCTGGCCCCCGAGGGCATCGGCGTCACCATCATGTTCCCGGGCGGGATGATCACCCGCCACCTCGAGTCCAGCGCCGAGGCCGCGCCCGCCGCCCTGGCCGCCGACCGGGGCGCAGCCGGACGACCTGGATGCGATGCTGGCCCACCGGCCCCTGGCCGAGGGCGACGTGGTCATGCCCGAGCACGCCGTCCGGAACCTGCTCGCCGACCTGCGGGCCGACGAGCCCTACAGCCTGACCCACGGCGGCCACCGGCCCGTCTACGAGCAGCGCCGGGCGGCCATGGACGCCGCCTTCGACCGGATGGAGGCCGAGTGAGCGAGGACAGCGAGCACATCGACATCGAGCATCAAGCGGCTCAAGGCCCGCTACTTCCGCATGCTCGACCTGAAGGACTGGGACGGCTGGGGCCAGGTCTTCGCCCGCGGACGCGGTGATGGAGGTGCCCGAGGTGGACATGGTCCTCACCGGCCGCGACGCCATCGTCGAGTCGGTGAGCGCGGCGCTGGCCGGCACCCGCACGGTCCACCAGGGCCACATGCCCGAGATCGAGCTGACCGGCGACGGCACCGCCACCGGCATCTGGGCCATGTTCGACTACGTCGAGTGGCCCGCGGCCGAATCGGGCGAGCGGGTCGGGCTCCAGGGCTACGGCCACTACTTCGAGGAGTACGTGCGGGAGGACGGCGCCTGGCGCATCGCCCGCACCCGCCTGGTCCGCCTGCGGGTGGACCCGCTGGCCTGAGGCCGCCCCGTGGAGCCGTGGGAGCTGGTCGCTCGGGAGCGGATCCGGGACACCCTGGCCCGCTACACGTGGTCGGGCGACTCGCTGCGGCTGGAGGAGATGGCCGGCGCCTTCTGCGAGGACGGCGAGCTGGAGGTCCGGGGCGCCGAGCCGCTGCGGGGCCGGGCCGCCATCGTCGAGTTCCTGAGCGGCGTGGGCGACGGCCGCGCGGCGCCGGGCGCGCCCGCGCAAGATCGTCCGCCACAACGTGACCAACGTCCGCTTCCTGGAGCTGGAGCCCGACCGGGCGCGGGTCGCCTCCTACTTCACCGTGTTCACCGAGATCGGCCTGGACCACCACGGCCGCTACCGGGACACGTTCGTGCCCGTGGGCGACGAGTGGCTGATCCGCCACCGCTTCGTGTCGACCGACTGGCGGGCGGAGGCGTCGACTATGGCTCCGCCAGGCGCTCCACGATCCCGATGACGTCGGGGTAGCGCATCGTGTGCGCCCCGCCGTCGATCAGGTAGAGCGAGCCCGACACGTACGACGCCTCGTCGGACGCCAGCCAGGCCACCAGGCCCGCCACCTCCTCGGGCTGGGCGTGGCGGCCGAGCGGGGTGTTCTCCTCGTAGCCCTCGACGACGCCGGGCAGGAAGAAGGCGCCCTCGGTCAGCCCGGTGCGCACCAGGCCGGGGCCGACGGCGTTGACCCGGATGCCCGCCGGTCCCAGCTCCAGCGCCGCCACCTGGGCCAGCATCGCCACCCCGGCCTTGGAGCTGCAGTAGGCGGCCATGCCGATGCCGGCCTGCACCGCGTTGAGGCTGGCGGTCACCACGATGGACCCGCCGTGCTCCATGCGGCGGGCCGCGTGCTTGATGGTCAGGAACGGGCCGGTGAGGTTGACGTCCAGCACCCGGGACCACAGCGCGAGGTCGGCGTCCACCAGCCGCTGGACCGAGCCGATCCCGGCGTTGGCGAAGGCGATGTCCAGCCGGCCGAAGCGCTCGACCGCCAGCGCGGCCAGGGCCTCCACGTCGGCCTCGACCGTGACGTCGGCGCGCCGCACGGCCACGGCCTCGCCCAGCTCGCCGGCCAGCGCGTCGAGCAGGCCCTCGTCCACGTCGCCCGCCACCACCCGGGCGCCCTCGGCCACGAAGCGCCGGGCGGCGGCCCGGCCGATGCCGGACGCGCCCCCGGTGACCAGGGCCACCTTGCCCTCCGAGCCGGCTCACGGCGCGATCCCGATGCGGGACACGGGCTCGGCCGCCTGCTGGCGGCGGTGCAGCGCCCGCTCCAACGAGTGCCACAGCACGTTGCGGACCTCCCGGGGGTCGATGAGCTCGTCGAAGCCGAGGGTGCGGGCCGAGCGGAACGAGGCCTCGACCTCCGCGGCCGCAGCCGGGCCGCCTCCTCCTCGTCGGACCCGGTGGCCCGGCTCAGCGCGGAGGCTCCCATGGCCCCCATGGTGGCGCCCGGCAGGGCGAACACGCCGGACTGCCCGTCGAAGGGGATCATCCCCATGACCATGGAGCCGAACCCGTACGCCTTGCGCAGCGTGACCTCGAACTTGGGGGTGGTGGCCAGCGTCTGGGCCGCGAACATGCGGGCGCCCTTGCGCAGGATCGCCTGCTGCTCGGAGGCCCGCCCGGGCAGCACGCCGGGGTTGTCGGAGAGGAACACGATCGGCAGGTGGAACGAGTCGGCCACCTCGATGAAGCGCGCCGCCTTGTCGGCCCCGTCGGCGTCGATCGAGCCGGCCAGCACCATGGGCTGGTTGGCCACCACCGCCACCGGATGGCCGCCGAGCCGGCACAGCGAGCACAGCACCGCCCGGCCGAAGTGGGGCTGCACGTCGAACCGGGACCCCGCGTCGAACACGGCGTCGACCACCCGGCCCATGTCGTAGACCCGCCGGCCGTTGCGGGGCACGATGTCGACCAGCTCGTCCACCACCCGCGGCCCGGTGTCGCCGCCCTCCCGCGACGGCGGGTAGGACCAGGCGGACGACGGGAAGTACGCCAGGTAGGCGCGCACCAGGTCGAGGGCGCCCTCGTCGTCGTCCGCGACGTCGTGGATCAGGCCGCTGGCCACCGCGACGTCGGGGCCGCCCAGGTCCTCCTTGCTGATCTGCTCGCCCAGCGACTCGTAGACGACCGGCGGGCCGGCGGTGAAGATCGCCGCCCGGCGGGTCATCACCGCGTAGTCGGACATGGGCGCCACCAGGGCGCCGTGCCCGGCCGAGGCGCCCAGCACCGCGGTCACCAGCGGGACCCGGCCCGAGCACCGGGCCTGGGCCAGCAGGTCGGTCGGCGTGCGGGCGTTGTGGCGGCCGTCGGCCCGGAAGCCCGCGCCCTCCAGCAGCATGACCAGCGGCACCCGGTCGAGGACCGCCAGCTCCGCGGCCCGGTAGCGCTTGGAGTTGGAGGCCTGGCTGATGGTGCCGGCCTTGACCGTGAAGTCCTCGGCCGCCACCACCACGGGCCGGCCGTCGACGGTGCCCGAGCCCACCACGACGGCGTCGGCCGGCGCCTCCTCCCCGCCCACCAGCGTGCCCAGCTCCAGGAACGACCCCGGGTCCAGGAGGTGGTCGACGCGGGCCCGGGCGTCGAGCTTGCCCGCGGCCCGGTGCTTGCCGAGGCGCTCCTCGCCGCCCATGGCCCGGGCGGCCTGGCGCCGCTGCTCCAGGTTGTCGAGGACGTCGTCCCAGCCGTCGGCGGGGTGCTCGCCCATCGGCTCAGCGGCCCTCGAACTGCGGTGCCCGGCGCTCGACGTAGGCCGTGAGCGCTTCGCGCATGTCGTGGGTGCGGGCGTTCACGCTCTGGCCCAGGGCCTCGGCCTCCAGCGCCTGGGCCAGGGACCCGCCCGCGGCGCCGTTCAGCTCCCGCTTGGTGATCGACAGCGCGATCGGGGGGCCGGCGGCGATGGCGTCGACCACCTCGCGCGCCGCCCGGTCCAGGTCGTCGGCCGGCACCGCCGCGTTGACCAGGCCCAGCTCGGCGGCCTCGGTCCCGCTCACGACCCGGGCGGTGAAGGCCAGCTCCTTGGCCTTGTGGGCGCCGATGCGCTCGCGGAGCAGCCACGACGTGCCGAAGTCGAGGCTGAGGCCCCGCTTGGCGAAGATGGCCGAGAAGCGGGCCCGGTCCGAGCACCAGGTCAGGTCGGCCGCCAGGGCCAGGCCGAGCCCGGCGCCGACGCACACGCCGTCCACCGCCGACACCACCGGGACCGGGCAGTCGTGGATGGCGAGGACGACGTCGCCGAGCACCCGCATGGCGTCCATCATCGTCGCCTGCCGCCCGCCGCCGCCCTCGCCATCGTCCTCGCCGCCGCCGGAGCCACCGGTCAGGTCGGCCCCGGCGCAGAAGTCGCCGCCCGCGCCGGTGAGCAGCACCGCCCGCGCTCCCGAGTAGGCCACGTCCCGGAACGTCGCCCCCAGCGCCACCCACATGTCGCCGGTGCAGGCGTTCTTGGACGCCGGGTTGTCGAGCGTGACGCACACGACGTGCCCGTCGCGCTCCACCCGGACGTGCGGGTCGTAGGACCTCATGCCGGTACAGTAAAACAGTTCAGATGGTTTGATCCTCTTCGCCGAGCGGGCCGCCGGTGGTGCCCCTAGCATCGCCGCCGTGACGATCGCCGAGGCGGTGGGCCGGGCCGTCGCCGCGCTGGGGTGCCGCCAGGTGTTCGGCGTGGTGGGCAGCGGGAACTTCGTGGTCACCCGGGCGCTGGTGGACGAGGGGGCCGCGTTCCTGGCGGCCCGGCACGAGACCGCGGCGGTCACCATGGCCGACGCCTGGGCCCGCGTCACCGGCGAGGTGGGGGTGGTCACCGTCCACCAGGGCCCGGGCTTCACCAACGCCCTGACCGGGCTGGCGGAGGCGGCCAAGGCCCGCACGCCCCTGCTGCTGCTGGCCGGGGACACGTCGGCGGCGGCGGTCCGCTCCAACTTCCGGGTCGACCAGGCGGCGATGGCCGCCGCGGTCGGGGCCGTGCCCGAGCGGGTCCACACGCCCGCCAGCGCCCTCGCCGACGTCGCCCGGGCCTACCGGCGGGCCGCGGTCGAGCGGCGCGCCGTGGCCCTCATGCTGCCGCTCGACGTCCAGGCGGCCGCCGAGGCCGGGCCGCCCCCGCCGGACCCGGCGCCGCTGGCGACCCGCACCCGGCCGGCGGCCGAGGCGGTGGCGGCCGCGGCCGACCTGCTGGCGGGCGCCGGGCGGCCGGCCATCGTCGCCGGGCGGGGCGCGGTGCTGGCCGGCGCCCGCGACGCGCTGGAGGACCTCGCCGAGCTGACCGGGGCGGTGCTGGCCACCTCGGCGCTGGGCAACGGCCTGTTCGCCGGCAACCCGTACGGGCTGGGGATCTCGGGCGGGTTCGCCAGCCCGGTGGCCGCCGACCTGCTGCGGGAGGCGGACGTGGTGGTGGCGGCGGGCGCCTCGCTCAACATGTGGACCACCCGGCACGGCGGCCTCATCGGCCCGGGCGCCCGGGTGGTGCAGATCGACTGCGACGTCGACGCCATCGGCGCCCACCGGCCGGTGGACCTCGGCATCGTGGGCGACGTGGCCGAGACGGCCACCGAGCTGGCCGCCGCGCTCGCGCCCGGGGCCACGCCGCCACCGGCTACCGCACCGCCGAGGTGGCGGCCCGCATCGCCGCCGGCGGCTGGCGCCAGCAGCCCTACGAGGACGCCGGGGGCGATCGCATCGACCCCCGCACGCTGTCGATCGAGCTCGACCGGCTGCTGCCGCGGGAGCGCACGCTGGCCATCGACTCGGGCCACTTCATGGGGTGGCCGGCCATGTACCTCGACGTGCCCGACCCCCAGGGGTTCGTGTTCACCCAGGCCTTCCAGTCCATCGGGCTGGGCCTGGCCGGCGCCATCGGCGCGGCGGTGGCCCGGCCCGACCGGCTGACCGTGGCCGCGCTGGGCGACGGCGGGGCGCTCATGGCCGCGGGCGAGCTCGACACCGCCGCCCGGCTCGGCCTGCCGCTGCTGGTGGTGGTGTACAACGACGCCGCCTACGGCGCCGAGGTCCACCACTTCGGGCCCCACGGCGAGCCGCTCGACACCGTGACCTTCCCCGACACCGACTTCGCCGCGCTGGGCCGGGCCGCGGGCGGCGACGGCGTCACCGTGCGCCGGGTCGAGGACCTGGCCGCCGTCGAGCGCTGGGTCGCCGAGCGGCCGCCGCGCCCGCTGGTGGTCGACGCCAAGGTCGACCCCACCGTCGTGGCCGAGTGGCTGTCCGAGGCCTTCCGCGCCCACTGACCATCCCGCCGCACGCACGACACACCGCACACGACACGCACCGAGGAGCGTCCCAGCATGAGTGTCCTCCAGGATCTGCTCACGGCCATCGGGTCCGGCCGGGTCGAGGTGATCGACCTGACCGCCCCGCTGTCCGACGCCACGCCGATCATCCAGCTGCCGGAGCCGTTCGCCAACACGCCGGGCTTCTCCCTCCAGGAGATCAGCCGCTACGACGACCGCGGCCCCGCCTGGTACTGGAACGCCTTCTCCACCGGCGAGCACGTGGGCACCCACTTCGACGCCCCGGTCCACTGGGTCACCGGCCGTGACGGCCTCGACGTCTCGCAGGTGCCGCCGGCCCAGCTGGTGGCGCCCGCGGTGGTGATCGACAAGAGCGCCGAGTGCGCCGCCGACCCCGACTACCTGCTGGAGGTGGACGGCGTGCGCGCCTGGGAGGCCGACCACGGGCCGCTGCCCGACGGCGGCTGGCTGCTGTACCGCACCGGCTGGGACGAGCGGGCGTCCGACCAGGCCCGCTTCCTCAACGCCGACGACACCGGGCCCCACACCCCGGGCCTGTCGGTCGAGTGCGCCCGCTGGCTGGCCGAGGAGAGCGCCATCCTGGGCGTCGGCGTGGAGACCGTCGGCACCGACGCGGGGCGGGCCCACTCGTTCGACCCGCCGTTCCCGTGCCACTCGTTCTTCCTGGGCAACGGCAAGTACGGCCTCACCCAGCTGGCCAACCTCGGACTGCTCCCGACCACCGGCGCCGCCGTCATCGCCGCCCCGCTGCCCATCGAGGGCGGCTCCGGCAGCCCTACCCGGGTCCTCGCCCTGGTCGAGCGCGCGTGAGGGCGGCGGCCAGGGCGACGCCCGCGATGGCCGCGCCGGCCAGCAGGGGGCCGACCACGTAGTCGCGGGGCAGCAGCGACGGGTTGCCCGGGCTGGCGCCGTAGCCGCTGGCGTAGGGCCACGCCACCAGCGCCAGGGTCCCGAGGGCGATGGCGCCCGCCCGGACGGCGGGCCACGCCCGGGCCGGGGTCAGGCGCCGCAGCGCCCAGCCGAGCGCCCCGGCCAAGGGCAGGAGGACGAGGTCGTGGACGACGGCCGCGCCCACCAGCCACCGGGCCAGCTCGGCGGGATGGGTGTCGCGGGCGTCGAGCAGGATGCCCCGGACCCCGAACGCCATGATGGGCACGCCGAGCGCCAGGCCGGCCACCAGGCCGCGACGGGAGGTCGTGTCGCTCACGGCAGCACCAGCCGGGCGACCCACTTGGTCTGGAGGACGCCCGGGCCGCCCCGGAGCGATGAGCCGGACGGGGAAGCCGTGGTCGAGGTCGAGCGGCTCCCCGTCGAGGTCGAGGGCGAGCAGCGTGTCCGGGTCCCGGATCTGGGCGCCCCGCAGCTCCGAGGCCCGGTAGCGGCCCGAGCGCTGCAGCGACTCGACCACCACCACGTCGGCGTCGCCGGCTCCGGCCAGGTCGAGCAGGTCGCGCACCCGGACGCCCCGCCACCACGCCGACGCGCTCCAGCCCTCCACGCAGGCGATGGGCAGCCGGGCCTCGTGCTGGGGCATGGCCCGCAGGTCGGCCAGCGAGAGGCTCGGTGCGCCCGGCGACGCACCAGGCGCCAGCCCGGGTCCCGGGCGGCGTCGACGACGTCCGCCGCCGCCGCCGTCTTGTTGACCGGCAGGCCCTGGGGCCCCTGCCCGGGCCGGCGCTGGGCCAGGACCGACACGGGGCTGAGCGCCGGGACGGTGCCGCCGGCGGTCGCCACCACCAGCACGCCCGACGCCGCCGCGATCCCCGCCAGGAAGGCGCGCCGGTCCCCGTCGGGCGGCCGCCGGGCGGCGTGCCGCAGCGTCGGCCCAGGTCGTGCCCGCCTTCGCCCCGACGTGGACGACCAGCGCCCCGATGGTGACCCAGGCCGCGCCATAGTGAGCCGCGGGGAAGTAGAACCCCCACGGGTACCAGCGGGCGACGTTGGCCACCCCGGACAGCAGCAGGAACACGCTGCCGCCGACCAGCGGCAGCAGCGCGAGCCGCTCGACCGCGTGCAGCGCCGACCGCACCGGCGGCCACTCGGTGAGCCGCGGGTGGACCACCCACAGCTTGCCCAGCAGCAGCGGGATCGACGCCATCCCGCTGGCCACGTGCAGGCCCTGCGTCACCCGGTACAACCCGGCGGGCCGGGGCGGCGGGACGAACCACCCCGGCGGATGCTGGAGCACATGCGACCACAGCCCGGTCGCGAAGCACACCGCGAACGTCACCCCGAGCACCGGCCCGAGCCACGCGGCGCTCCGGACATCGCCGGCGGTCACGACGCCACCAACCAACAGGTTCTGTCAGCGCTCACCGTGCCGACCGCACGCCACGTCTGACAGAACGAGGGCGCCCGCGGTCACGGCGCCACCAACCGGGCGAACCAGCGGCCGCCCGCCGGCGTCGAGCGCGGCCACGGCCAGGCCGGCCGCGGCGGCTACCGCGGCGATGCCGTCGGCGCCCACCCTCGCCCACGGGAACCAGGGGCCGGGCCGGGCGTCCGGGGCCTCGATCCGCACCGTCAGCGCCGTGCTCGGCCGGCCGGGCGGCTCGACCTCGACCGCGACCGCGCCGCCCGGGCGCGGCCAGCCGGGCGGCGCGGGCCAGCAGCGCCACCGGGTCGCCGCCGATGCCGACGTTGCCGTCGAGCAGGAGCACCGCACCCCACCGGCCCTCCCCCGGCAGAGGGTCGAACACCGAGCGTCGCAGCACCGGAGCGCCCCGCCGCCGGGCCTCGGCCACCGCCGCCGGGCTGGTGTCGATGCCCAGCGCGGGCCGGCCGGCGGCGACCAGCGCCGCCGCCACCCGGCCGGGCCCGCAGCCGACGTCCAGGATCGGGTCGGGCAGGCCGGCGAGCAGGGCCTCCTCCACGACATCGCACCGCCCCCGCCAGCGGTCGACCCGCAGGTCGATGGTCGTGCCGCACCGGCTGGCCAGCACGGGCCCGGCCGCGCCGCTCATGCCGCCACCCGCCGGGCCGCGGCCGCGAACCGCGTGCCGGGCGCGCCGGCGGCCACCGTGAGCGCGTCGGCCCAGGTGTCGACGTCCGTGCGTTCGTCCAGCAGGCGGACGGCCAGGCCCAGCACCGCCAGCCGGGCCGCCTGGCGGGCGCCGGTGTCGGGCCGGCTCGTCGGCACCCCCAGGAACGCACCCGGATGAGGCCGGCGCAGCCCCACGGTCCACCAGCCGCCGTCGGCGGCCGGGCCCAGCACGGCGTCGACGCCGGGGGACGCCAGCGCCGCCATGGCCGCGTCGAGGTCGCCGCGCGGCGAGCTGCGGGGTGTCCATGCCCACCAGCAGGGCGGGGCCGGCCGCGTGCCGCCAGGCGGTCGTCAGCCGGCGGTCGAGCGACCCGGAGCCCTGGCCGACCACCACCACGCCCGGCGGGCACCACTCGCCCGGGCGGCCGTCGAGGGCCAGCACCACCCGGTCGGCGCCGGAGGCGCACGCCGCCGCCAGCGTGTCGGCCAGCGCGGCGGCGGCCAGGGACGCGGCCACGGCCGGGCTGCACGGGGGGCACAGGCGGGTCTTGACCCGGCCGGCGACCGGTTCCTTGGCGAGCACGAGGAGGTCCACGGGGCCGTTGTGTACGCCCCGCAGCCGGGAACGACCAGCCGAGGGCCGCAGGTTGTTTCGCAGGTCGTAAGCGGATCGTCGCCGGGACGCGGCCGTACGCTCGCCTCGTGGTCGAGGCGCCGCCCCGGATCCTGGTCGTGGACGACGACGTGACGGTGTCGGAGGTCGTGGCGCGCTACCTGGAGCGCGACGGCTTCACGGTCGAGATCCGGGCCAACGGGCGCGAGGCGCTCGAACGGGCGCTGGCCGAGCCGCCCGACCTGGTCGTCCTCGACCTGATGCTGCCGGGCATGGACGGGCTGGAGGTGTGCCGCCGGCTGCGGGCCATCGCGCCGGTCCCCATCGTGATGCTGACGGCCCGCACCCAGGAGAACGAGCGCATCGCCGGCCTGGAGCTGGGCGCCGACGACTACGTGTCCAAGCCGTTCTCGACCAAGGAGCTGGTGGCCCGGGTGCGCGCCGTCCTGCGCCGGGCGCGGGGGCCGCTGGTGGCGGCGTCGCCGGGTCCCGCCCGCGTCCACGTCGACGGCGACCTGGAGGTCGACGTGGCCGCCCGGCAGGCCCGCCTCGGCGGCCAGGTCGTGGCGCTCACGGCCCGCGAGTTCGAGCTGCTGGCGTTCCTCGTCCGCCACCCCCGGCGGGCCTTCGCCCGGGAGGAGCTGCTCGAGCACGTCTGGGGCTACCGCTACGGCGACACGTCCACCGTCACCGTCCACGTCCGGCGGCTGCGGGAGAAGATCGAGCCCGACCCGGCCGACCCGGTCCGCATCGAGACCGTGTGGGGCGTGGGCTACCGCTGGGAGGGCGTGGCCCCGAGGGCCGAGCCGTGAGCCCGCTCGCGTGGCGGTCCGCGCTGACCGTCGTCGTCGGGCTCGGCGTGGCGGTCACGGCCGCCGCCGGCCTGGGGATGCCGGGCCGGGACGCGGCCGTGCTCGTCGCCACCAGCTTCGGCGTGGCCGTCGTCGTGTTCCTGGCCGGGTCGGGCGCTCGTGGCCCGGTGGCGGAGCCCCGTGGTGGTGGCGCTGGTCCCGGTGGCGGCCATGGTCCTCGGCCTGCTCGCTGCGGCCCGGGCCATGTTCGTGTCGACCCACGACCTCGAACGCGCTGGTCGTGGTGGTGGCCGGGGCGGGCACCGCGGGCGTGCTCGGCGCCCTGGCGCTGGCGGCCGAGCTGGAGCGGGCGCGCCGCCAGGTGGCCGAGGGCGCCGCCCGGGAGCGGGCCGCCGACGCGAGCCGGCGGGAGCTGGTGGCCTGGGTCAGCCACGACCTGCGCACCCCGATCGCGGGCATCCGGGCCATGCTGGAGGCGCTGGAGGACGGGGTCGTGGACGACCCGGCCGAGGTCCGCCGCTACCACCGCCAGCTCGTGGGCGAGGCCGACCGGCTGGCCCAGCTGGTGGACGACCTGTTCGAGCTGTCCCGCATCGAGGCCGGCACCCTGCACCTCAGCCGGGAGCGGGTGCCGCTGGCCGAGCTGGTCTCGGACGCGGTGGCGTCGGCCGGCCCGCTGGCGCGGGCCAAGGGTGTCCGCCTGTCCGGTCGGGTGGCCGGCGGGCCGCCCGAGGTGGCCGGGCTCGCCGCCCGAGCTGACCCGGGTGGTCCGCAACCTGGTCGACAACGCCATCCGGTTCACCCCGGCCGGCGGCGAGATCGAGGTCACCGTGGACGGCGGCGCCGACGGGCGGGCCGAGGTGTCCGTGCGCGACCGGTGCGGCGGCATCCCCGCCCGCGACCTCGACCGGGTCTTCGACCTCGCCTACCGGGGCGACGCCGCCCGCTCGCCCGGTGTGGACGGCGGCGCCGGGCTGGGCCTCGCCATCGCCCGCGGGCTGGTCGAGGCGCACGAGGGCGACATCGCGGTGCGCAACGAGGACGGCGGCTGCCGGTTCATCGTGCGGCTGCCGCGGGCCTGAGCTGCCGGTTCAGCGTCCGGCCGGCGCCTGAGCTGCCGGTTCACCGTGCGACCACCGCCGGGCTGAACGGCTCGCCGGCCCGGAACCCCAGCCGGGCGGCCGCCCGGTCCGGGCTGGCCACGATGTGGCGGACGTCGCCCAGCCGCCCGCCGCCGACCACCACCGGCGCCACCCCGGTCCCGGCGCACAGCGCCCGGGCCAGGTCGAGGACGGTGCGGGGCCGGCCCGAGGCCACGTTCACCGGGCCGTCGACCGGCTCGGCGTGGGTGAGGGCGGCGACGTTGGCCCGGGCCACGTCGGCGACGTGGACGAAGTCGCGGGTCTGGCCGCCGTCCTCCAGCACCTGCGGCGGCTCCCCCCGGGCCACGGCCGAGGCGAAGATGGCCGCCACCCCGGCGTACGGCGTGTCCCGGGGCATCCGGGGCCCGTAGACGTTGTGGTAGCGCAGGGCGGTGACGGCGCACGCCGTGCTCGCGGGCGAAGGCGGCGGCGAGGTGCTCCTGGTGGACCTTGGTGGCGGCGTAGACGTTGCGGGGGTCGAGCGGCGTGTCCTCGGTGGTCGGCACCCAGCGCAGCGGTGCCCGGCACCGGGGGCAGGGCGGCTCGTAGCGCCCGGCCGCCAGGTCGGCGGGGTCGCGGGGGCCCGGCCGCACCCGCCCGTCGTCGGGGCACTCGTAGCCGCCGTCGCCGTAGACGACCATGCTCGACGCCAGCACGATCCGGCCCCGGAACCCCAGGTCGTGGAGGGCCGCCAGCCCCGCGGCGGTGCCGGCGTCGTTGTCGTCGACGTAGGCGCGCACGTCGGCGAAGTCGACCCCGAGGCCCACCCGGGCGGCCTGGTGGCACACGGCCTGGCAGCCCCGGGCCGCCGATCGCCACGCCTCGACGTCGCGCACGTCCCCCGGGACGTAGGTCGGCCCCGGGGTTGGCCCAGGCGGGAGCGCGCCCGCCGTGCGCCACCAGCGAGTCGAGCACCACGACGTCGTGCCCGCCGGCGACGAGGAGGTCCACCACGTGGGAGCCGACGAACCCGGCCCCGCCGGTGACGAGGATGCGCACGGGACCTACCACGGCGAGGCGAGGACGGCCTGGAGGGCGAGCCCCGTGGTCACCTGCAACGCGAGGAGCCCGCGCCGGTCGCCGCGGCGCGGCGAGGGCGAGCCAGGGCACGAACGGCAGCCAGATCCGCTCGACCTCGCCCCGCGACATCTGCGACAGGTCCGCCACCACCACGGCCACCAGGGCGAGGCCCGGCAGCAGCGCAGCCCGGCGGACCGGCGCGCGCACGACCGCCGCCAGCCCGACCGCCACGGCCGGCCCCACCGCCAGCGCCAGCGCCGCAGGGTTGCCGGCCAGCGTCGTGTAGAGCGCCGGGCGCACGGCCCCGACGCCCGCCCAGTACCGGCCGCCGGTGGCGGCCAGGCCCGCCGGCCACCAGAACCCGGCCGCGGCCGCCAGCGCCAGCACCAGCGCCACCCCGCCCCCGGCCACCACCAGGAGCCCGGCCCGGCGGCCGCGGCGGCGCCACCACCACGATGACCACGGCCACGACCGCGACGGCGGGCGCGGCGCCGTAGGTCATCAGCAACGCCACCCCGAGCACCACGCCGGCCCAGGCGGCGCGCCGCATCGCCGCCAGCGCCACCGCCAGCCCCACCAGCCCCGCGAACGCGGCGTCGAGGCTGGTCCCCGCCCACACCGCCGCCGGGAGGACCGCCAGCACCGGAGCCGCCCGCCGGGCCGCCCGGTCGCCCGCCACGACCCCGACCGTGACGACCGCCGCCCCGACGGCGAGGCCCCAGCCGGCCAGCGCGACGGCGGCCAGCCACCCCGCGCCGCCGAGACCGGCCCGGTCGAGCACCCAGGCCAGAACGACGGGACCGGGAGGATGCCCCTGCACGTGGACGGGTGCCCCCGCCAGGTCGCCGGTGAAACCCCGGACGAAGGCACCGAGGTCGCCGAGGCGCGCCGCGTACGGCTCGTACTCGTGCCGGGTGGTCAGCGGCGCCGTGACCGAATCCCAGCCGCCCGCGGCCGCCAGCCCCAGCGTCCAGGCCACCGCCACGGTCCCGGTCACCGCGGCCAGGGCCATCCGCCTCCCCGCGAGCCGCGACGCCACCGCCGGCCCCGCAGCCACCACGCCCAGCCCGATCAACCCCGGCACGACCAGCCCCGCCCCGGCCCGCCACCGCCAGTGCCCCATGAGCGGGGCCGCCCGCAGCGACACGCCCGACCCCGCCACCGCCACGGTCCCCCATACGACCGCCACGATCACCAGCCCCGACCACGCGGCGACCGGCACCACCGTGTCCCACCGGGTCGTGCGCCCCACACGGGCCCTGAGCGCCAGCACGACGAGGACCGTAAGAGCGCCGCCGCCCCGGACGGCCCCGCCGGGCCCGATGTTTCGCGCCCCGTAAGGGACCGCGCTCCTACCGTCGAGGGGTGCCCGACTCCGCCGCGGTCGACATCGTGTTCCCGGTCCTCGACGAGGCCGAGGCCCTCCCGTGGGTCCTCGGCCGGGTGCCCGACGGCTACCGGGCGATCGTGGTGGACAACGGCTCGACGCGACGGCTCGGCCGCCATCGCCCGCGACCTCGGCGCCCTGGTCGTGACCGAGCCCCGCCGGGGCTTCGGGTCCGCCTGCGCCGCGGGCCTGGCCGCGGCCACCGCGCCCATCGTCGCCTTCTGCGACGCCGACGCCTCCCTCGACCCGGCCGACCTCCCCGCGTCGCCGCCCCGGTGGCCGGCGGCACCGCGGACCTCGTCCTCGGCACCCGCCGCCCGGTCGCCCCCGGCGCCTGGCCCGCCCACGCCCGCATCGCCAACCGCTACCTCGCCGCGCCGTGCGGGCCGCGCCGCCGGGACCCGACTCCACGACATCGGACCCATGCGGGCCGCCCCCCGCACCCGGCTCGTGGCGCTCGGCCTGGCCGACCGCCGCTTCGGCTGGCCCCTGGAGATGGTCCTCCGCGCCGCCCACGCCGGATGGCGCATCGCCGAGGTCCCGGTCCCCTACGCCCCCCGCACCGGCCGCTCCAAGGTGACCGGCACCGTCCGCGGCACCGCCCGAGCGGTCCGCGACATGGCCGCCGTGCTCGCCGAGCTCACGTGAGTCCGGCTACAGGTCCCCGACCACGTCCGAGGAGTCCTCGACCTCGTAGCTGGCGGGCCGGCCGTCGGCGTCGAGGACGGCCCGCAGCCACTGGTTGGTGCACACCGCGGGCTGGCTGGCCATGGCCGAGCCGCCGCAGCGGTACATGACGCCGCCCCCGCCCGGGAGCTCCTGTTCGGGCATGGCCTTGACGGCGGCGGTGACCGTCTCGGGCGTGATGTCGCCCGACATCCCCTCCAGCGCGGTCGCGCAGCGCCCCCATGACCGTGTAGGCCCCCATGGGGATGTTGCTCTCCGGGTCGGTGACGTCGTCGCCATAGGCGCCCATCACCGCCTCGTAGAGCTGGTAGGTGGGATCGTCGGCCGCCCCCAGGGCCGACCCGGAGATGATCGAGATGCCTGCGAGCTCCTCGCCCGGGATGGCCTGGCGGGTGGCGTCGGTGATGCACTGGGACACGGCCACGATCTCGCCGTCGTAGGCCGCGGCCTCGAGCCCCTGGAGCGCCGCGATGCAGAACGTGTCGTTGCCGAGGATGTGCACCACGCCCGCGCCGTCGTCCACCAGCTGCTGCATCTGGACGGTCATGTCCGCGGTCCCCGGCGGCACCCGCACGAGCTCGTAGTCCAGGCCGGCGTTCTCCAGGATCTCCGGCCCGTCCGCCTCGAAGGCGTTGACCGCCACCGGGACGTCGATGACCACGAACGCGACCTTGTCGGCATCGGCCCGCTGGGCCACCGAGATGGGCAGCCCGAACAGCGTCGGCAGCGGGTTGACCAGCAGGAAGGTCGAGTCGGGGTCGCGGTTCATGCTCTCGGCGGTGGCCTGGAACAGCATGGTGGGCACCCCGGCGTCGTGCAGCGGCCCCCACGCCTGCTCGGCGACGGCCGACGTGCCGAACACCACGGCGACGACGTCGTCGGACACCAGGCTGTTCCCGCAGTCGGTGCCGCCGGCCGGGTCGCCGCCGGTCTCGCACGTCACCAGCTCGATCGGGCGGCCGCCGACACCGCCCCGGTGCGCGTTCCAGTAGTCGACCGTGGCCTGGGCGGCACGCGTCTCGTCCCTGGTGTCGAACGCCGCGGTGGCGCCATCGGTGACGAAGCCGACGCGGACCGGCTCGCCGGCTGCCGCGTTCTCGGGCCCGAGCAGGTCGGCCTGCTGCCCGCTGTCCGCCGCCGTCGTGTCCGACGACGAGGTCCGTGTCCTCGCCGCAGGCGCCGGCCGCCAGCAGCAGCACACCCACCGCCACCGTCGCCACCACCTGCGTCTGCGGCCGGCGCGGCCGCGACTTGTCCTGGTCTGCCATCGTCCCCTCCGATGTGCTCGGGTCTTCGACCCGTCCCCCGGGCGCGACTGTAGACCAAACATTCGGTCCACGATAGAGACCTACCGAGGCGGGCGTCTCACACGGACTGGCGCAGCACCATGGGGAAGCTGTCGAGGGCCCGGATCCCCGGCGTGTAGTCGAGCAGCACGCCGGGCTTCACGCGGTAGTCCGGGATGCGCCGGTGCCACTCCCGCAGCGCCACCCGCAGCTCGATCCGGGCCAGGTGCGAGCCGAGGCAGCGGTGGACTCCCCCGCCGAAGGCGAGATGGCGGTTGGCCTCCCGGTCCCAGCGCAGCTCGCCCGCGCCGGCCATCTCCCGGTCGTCCAGGTTGGCCGCACCGAGCAGCGCCATGACCTGCTCGCCGGCGCTCACGGCCAGCCCGGCCACCTCGGCGTCGCAGGTCGCCACCCGGGCGGTGCCCATCACCGGCGTCTCCCAGCGCAGCAGCTCCTCGACCACCGCGCCGATCGAGCCCGGGTCGGCGACGAGCGCTCTGCCGGTCCTCGGGATGCGCGGCGAGGTGCCCGAAGAAGCAGTCGAGCGCGGCCGAGACCGTGTCGAGCCCGGCGATGAGGAACAGGAAGCAGATGTCGAGGATGTCCTCCCGGCCGAGGCGCTCCCCGTCGATCTCGGCGTCGAGGAACTGGCTCAGCAGGTCGTCACGCCGCACCGAGGCCCGCTCGTCGAGCAGCCCCTCGAAGTACTCGTAGATCGGAGTCGGCCGTCGCCCGCTGGTAGGCGTCGGTGTCGGGGTGGCCGATCTCCCGGCCCACCACGTGGTTGGGCCGGATGATGCCGTCCTTCATGCGCAGGAAGCGCGGCAGCTCCTCGATGGGCAGGCCGAACAGGGCGAGGAAGACCCGCGACGGGAGCGGGACCGAGAACCGGGCCGTGAAGTCGATCTCCTCCTCGTCCACGAAGGCGTCGACGAGCTCGTTCACCAGGCGGGCGATGGGCTCCTCCAGCTGCCGCATGCGCTGCGGGGCGAACAGCGGGTCGAGGATCCTGCGGAACTTGCGGTGCTCGGGCGGATCGATCTGGAGAGGGATGAGCGGGCGCCGGGACTTGAGGTCGGCGGCCGCGGTGTTGGACGAGAAGACCTCGGGCTGGCGCAGGACCTCGTCGACCGCGGCGCGCGAGCAGGCGATCACGCCGACGCCGTCGATGCGCATGACCGGGGCGTCCTCCACCAGCGCCCGGTACGTCGGCTGCGGGTTGCGCGCCAGGTCGGGCGTCATCATGTGGGCGATGCCGGCCTGGCTCTCCGTGTCGTCGCTCATGAGCGGGCACTCTACTCAGTCCGGCGAACCGAATGTTTGGTCATGATCGTCCGCTCCAACCGCTCCGGCACGGCCGGCCTCGAAGGCGGCCTGCCGCTGGCCCGAGGCAATAGGGGCCGAACGCAGGGTGAGCGAGGCAATAGCGACCGGCCCCCGGCCGCTATTGCCTCGAGAACGCGCGCGGCGACCCCTATTGCCTCGCCGACCGACTGCATGTGGCGGCGGTCGGCCACCTCGTGCAGGTGCGCTGCGCCGACCAAGCGAGAACCGACTATTTGGTTTCTTTGACGCCAACCGCACGACGCCGGCCGGTGGTCACTAACGTTTGGGCTGATGACCACCGACAGCGCCCGCCGGGAGGAGATCCTCGAGACCGCCGCCGACCTGTTCGCCTCGTCCGGCCTGCGCACGTCGCTCCGCGAGATCGCGGACAAGTGCGGCATCCTGCCCGGCAGCCTCTACCACCACTTCGACTCCAAGGAGGCGATCATCGTCGAGCTCGTCCGCCGCTACCGCGACGAGCTCGACCAGCTGTCCGGGGTGGCGTCCGACGAGCGGCCGGTCGAGGAGCGGGTGATCGAGCTGGGGCGGGCCATCGCGGCCTGCGCGGTGCGCCACCGCGCCGCCTTGCTGCTGACGCTGTACGAGCCCCCGACCGGAGCCGGTGACGAGCTGGTCGACCTCGCCCGCCAGGCCCCGACCGCCATCGACGCCGCCATGCTCGACATCCTCGCAGGCCGGGCGGGCGGCCGGTGAGCTGCGCCAGGGCCTGGACCTGCCGCTCCTGGCCGAGCGCATCTGCCAGAGCATGCTGCACATCGGCGTCGGCGTGTTCCACCGCAGCCACGCCCAGGCCCTGCCCGGCCAGAAGTGCCGGGTGCTGCTGCACGGCGTGGCCGTCAAGGTCCCGTCGAAGGCCGCGCTGGACCGGTCCCCGGCCATGCAGGCCGCCGACGACGTGATCGCCGCCTGGGACGCGCCGGAGGAGGACGACCGCGTGGCGCACCTCCGCAGGGTCGCCCGCAGCGAGTTCGGCCGGCGGGGCTTCGAGGCCACCACCATGCGGGACATCGCCAAGGCGGCCGGCATGAGCACCGGCACCGTCTACCGGATGTTCGGCTCCAAGGACGACCTGCTGGTCTCGATCATGCAGTCGTACTCCGACCAGGCCGCCGCGGCCTGGGACGACGTCGTGCGGTCGCCCTCGTCGCCCGTCGAGCAGCTGGACGCCCTGCTGTGGGTCAACATCAACGTGCTCGACCGCTTCAGCGAGGAGTTCAAGATCCAGCTCGCCTGGATGCGGCAGTCGCCGCCCAACACGGCGGACTTCGGCTCGTCGTTCGCCGGCCAGATCCGCCAGCTCCAGGACCTGATCGCGGCGGGCGAGCGGGCGGGCGAGCTGCGCGTGGAAGGCTCCGCGGCCCTGTCCCGCGCCCGGTCCATGTACGAGCTGATCCTCACGCCCGAGAACGTGGTGCTCCACGCCGGGCCCCGCGGCGCCCACGCCCTGGCCCGGGACACGGTGCTGCGCGGCGCCATGGTCCGCTCCTGAGGGTCACCTCACAGCCCGAGCCGCTCGCAGACCTCGGCGACCTCGTCGAAGATCGACGTCGGGACCATGTACGGGTCGGGGGCGGACACCTCGTCCCAGTGGGCGGCGACGTCCTCGGCGGTCGGCGCGCTCCCCGGCGGCGCCAGCCACCCCTGGCCGAGGCCGACGAAGGCGCGGGCGAACCGCCCGGCGCAGGCGGAGTAGTTGTGGTGGGTGACCGCACAGTCCCGGCTGGCCAGGACCACCACCAGCGGCACCACCAGCTCGGGGGCGATGGCACGCAGGAAGGCCGAGTCGCCGCTCGGTCGCCGACCGTCTCGGTGACCATGCGGGTGGTGCCGAAGGGCAGGACGGTGTTGGCGAGGATCCCGTGCTCCGCCCCCTCGATGGCGATCACGTTGGCCAGGCCCACGAGGCCCGGCCTTGGCCGCCGCGTAGTGGGCCGAGTTGGGCTGGCCGAACAGCCCGGCCGAGGAGGCGACGAACACGAACCGGCCGTAGCCCTGCCGCCGCATGGCCGTGAACGCCGGCTGGGCCAGGAAGAAGCCGCCGTGCAGGTGCACGTCGATCATGCGCCGCCAGTCCGACGGCGACAGGTCCTCGAAGGGCAGGGTCTGGAAGATGCCGGCGTTGCTCACGACCGCGTCGAGCCGCCCGAAACGGTCGAGGGCGGTGGCGACGATGGCCCCGCCGCCCTCCGGGGTGTCGACCGAGTCGTAGGACGGGCGGCGACGCCCCCGGCCGCCTCGATCTCGGCCACCACCCGGTCGGCCACCACGGGGTCGGACCCGGCGCCCTGCATGGTGCCGCCGACGTCGTTGACGACCACGGCGGCACCCCGCCGGGCCAGCTCCCGGGCGTAGAGGCGGCCGAGCCCCCGGCCCGCCCCGGTGACCACCACGACCTGGTCGGTGAAGTCCAGCACGGCGGCGGATGCTACGGTCGAACCAAACATTGGGTCAATCAGATCGGTGAAGGAGGGGGAAGGATGGCCGGAGGCCGGAGCCGGGGCCGCCGACCGGCTCGGGCTCCTGGCCTCGGCCATCGCCGGTAGGCCGGTCGAGGTGGCCGCCGCCGGGCCGGGCGAGCCCGCGTGGACCGACGGGGCGGTCGTCTTCGTCGACGGCGAGGCGACGGGGCGCGAGCAGGTCCGGGCCGTGGCGGTGCAGGCGTCGCTGCTGGCCGCGGGCAGCCTGGCGCCGGAGATCCTGGCCGGGCTCGGCCGGCGGGAGCCCATCGCCCGGCGCTACCTGGCGGTGGAGGGCCACCGGGCGCTGGTCGCGCACGAGGCCCTGCTGCCCGTGTCGGTGCGGGCGCTGGCCGACGGGGCGACCGCGGCGCGCTCCGGGTCGCCGGCCGCGTCGCTGGCGCTGGCGACGGGCCGCGAGCCGATCCCGGAGCCGCCCGCGGCGTTCGGGACCATCCGGCCCCGCCGGGTGCGGGCCGCGCGCGCCGGCTACGGGCGAGGACGGGAGCCGCGGGCGAGCACGTCCCCCGCCCCGGGCGGGAGCAGGTGCTCCGCGAGTTGGACGACGGCGAGGACCCGGGCGACGCGGGCGCTTTCGACCTGTTCAACCCCGTCGGCGGCGGGGGTGCCGTCGGGCGCCTGCTGAGCCGGCTGCTGGGCAGCTCCCGGGCCCGAGGCGCGGGCCGTCCCGGGGCCGACACGCCGACGCACCGGAGCACGGCCGGCGGCCGCGTCGCCCGCCGGGCGGCGGTGTCGACGGCGGCGGCGGCGCTGCCGGACGACCTGGACGCGACCCGGCGGCGCGGCGTGACCTATCCCGAGTGGGACGTGCACCGGCGGCGGTACCGGGCCGGCTGGTGCACCGTGTACGAGGTCGAGCCCGAGGAGCGCGGCCACGATGCCATCGTGCCCGCCTACACCCCGGCGCTGCGGCGGCCCCTGGCCCGCCTGGGCCTCGACCTCGAGCACCGGCGGCGGCAACCGCAGGGCGACGACATCGACGTCGACGCCCTGGTCGAGGCGCGGGCGGCCCGGGCCGCCGGCACCGCGGCCGACGACGCCGTCTACGTCGACACCGTCCGGGGCCGGCGCGACCTCTCGGTGCTGATCCTGCTGGACGTCTCGGGCTCGGCCGGCGAGCCGGGCCCGACCGGCGTCCGGGTGCACGAGCACCAGCGGGCGGCGGCGGCCGCGCTGACCGTCGCCCTCGGCGACCTCGGCGACCGCGTGGCGCTGTACGGGTTCCGGTCGCTGGGCCGGACCGCGGTGCAGATCCTGCCGGTCAAGCGCTTCGGCGACCGCCTGGACGCCCGCGGGCTGCGCCGCCTCGGCGGCCTCGAGCCGGGGGCCTACACCCGCCTGGGCGCCGCCATCCGCCACGGGGCCGCGGTGTTGGAGGCCGAGGGGGGCACGGCCCGCCGCCTCCTGGTCGTGCTGTCGGACGGGTTCGCCTACGACCACGGCTACGAGGGCGCCTACGGCGAGGCCGACGCCCGCCGGGCCCTCTCCGAGGCCCGGCGCCGGGGCACGGGCTGCCTGTGCCTGAGCATCGCCGCCGACACCGATCTCCAGGCCCTGCGCCGGGTGTTCGGCACCGCCGCCCACGCCGCCCTCCCGCACGCAGGGCAGCTGCCCGGCCACCGTCGGGCCCGCTGTTCCGGTCCGCGCTGCGCCTGGCGGCGGTGCAGCGCCGGGCCTCGCAGCGCCGGGAGCGCACCAGGGAACGCCTGCAGGTCGAGAGGAGAAGCGCGTGAGCGAGGGCACCCGCCCGTACTACGTCCCGGTGGGCAACGAGGAGCAGGTCTTCCGGGCCGCGTTCCGCCAGGGCCTCTCGGTCCTGCTCAAGGGACCGACCGGCTGCGGCAAGACCCGCTTCGTCGAGGCCATGGCCGCCGACCTGGCGCCGGCCCCTCGTCACCGTCGCCTGCCACGACGACCTCACCACGGCCGACCTGGTCGGGCGCTACCTGCTCCAGGGGGGCGACACCGTGTGGGTGGACGGGCCGCTGACCCGGGCGGTGCGCGAGGGCGCCATCTGCTACCTCGACGAGGTGGTGGAGGCGCGCCAGGACACGACCGTGGTGCTGCACCCCCTGGCCGACCACCGGCGCCAGCTGCCCATCGACCGCCTGGGGGTGACGCTCGACGCCGCGCCCGGGTTCTGCCTGGTCGTGTCCTACAACCCCGGCTACCAGAGCGTGCTCAAGGACCTGAAGGACTCGACCCGGCAGCGCATGGTCGCCATCGAGCTCGACTTCCCGCCGCCCGACGTGGAGGAGAAGGTCGTGGCCCACGAGGCCGGCATCGAGCCCGAGACCGCGGCCCGGCTGGTGCAGCTCGGGCAGGCCATCCGGCGCCTGGAGACGGCGGGCCTGCGGGAGGTGGCGTCGACCCGGGTGCTGATCGCCGCGGGCCGGCTGGCGGCCGAGGGCCTGAGCCTGCGGGACGCGGCGCGCGCCGCGGTGGCCGGGCCGCTCAGCGACGACCCGGTGGTCACCGCCGGGCTGGTGGAGATGATCGAGGCGTATCTCGCCGACCCGGGCTGATAGGGTCCGGAACAAATGTCAGGTTTCCACCACCGGGGGGTGACGTGTCCTACGAGAGCACGGCGGAGCCCATCAAGCTCGGCTACCTGTTCGACTTCAAGCTGCCGGACGGCTACCCGCAGGAGATGCGGGACGACCTCGTCCAGCCGTTCCACCTCGTGTTCGCCGAGGGGCTGCGGCAGGGCATCATCGACCGCCCCGTCGAGATCGTGTTCCGGGAGGTCGAGGGCCTGCCCAAGGGGACCATCAAGGCGGTGATCGACGGCTACGGCGAGCTGGTCGACGAGGGCTGCCTGCTGGTGTTCGGGCCCGCCATCACCGACAACTGCGTCCCCACCCGCGAGGCGATCGAGCAGCGCTTCCACGTCCCGGCGCTGAGCATGACCGGCACCGACGACTGGCTGGGCGAGTGGACGTTCTCGCTGCCGCAGGGCTCGCTGACCGACGAGCCCATCTTCTGGGCCGACCTCATCGCCAAGGACGGCCACACCGAGGTCGGCGCGCTCATCGAGCAGTCCCTGGTCGGCGACACCTACATCCGCAACTTCCGCGCCGCCTGTGCGCGCAAGGGCCTCCGGATCGTCGCCGAGGAGTGGGTCCCCCAGACCGCGCAGGACATCAGCGGGGCGCTGCGCAAGCTGCACGAGGCCAAGCCCGACGCCCTGGTGCACTGCGGCTTCGGGTTCGGCATCGTGCGGGTGAACCCGGTGCTGGAGGAGCTGGGCTGGGACCCGCCCCGCTACATGGGCACCGCGTTCCAGAACGCCTGGATCAACCCGGTGATGTGGCGGGCGATCCTCGGCTGGACCGGCCTCGACCAGTACGACGAGGGCAACCCGGTGGGCCAGGAGTTCCTCGACCGCTACGAGGCGGCCTACGGCCGGCGCCCGCAGTACTGCGTGCCCGTCATGAACCGGGACTTCGCCACCGTGCTGCTCCACGCCTTCGCCGACGCCCACCCGCTGACGCCGCGGGGGGTCAAGGAGGCGCTGGAGCGGGTGAAGATGATCCCCGCCGCGGGCGGCGCCCCCGGGACCCGGCTGTCGTTCGGCAAGTGGACCCGCCGGGGCTGGATGGGCGCCGGCTACCTGGTGGCCCGCCGGCTCGACCCCGACGGCCACAGCTCGCACCGCGTCGCCCGCTTCGGGGACGTCTGATGGCGACCGTCACCGTCGAGCCGGACCGGACGGTCGCCCCCGGGGCGCCACCGCCCCGCAAGAGCACCCTGGGGGGCGTGGCCTGGGGCCTGGGCGGGATGGCCGTCTTCGCCCTGCTGGTGGCCATCGCCCACAACATGCGGGCGCCCGGCGTGCTGGCGGACCGGGTGCGCAACCCCGACGTGACCGGCGCGCCCGCGCCCGGTGGAGCCGCTGTTCGGCGACACCCACTGGCTGGCGAAGCTGCAGCTGGGGACCGTCGCCATGATGACGCTGGTGGTCGTGCTGTGCGTGGTGTCCTGGCGGCGCCACCCGCGGCACCCGATCCTGCTGTGCGCCATCGCCTGCACCGGGATCGTGTGGCTCGACCCGGTCATGAACTGGGCGCCCTACGCGGTCTACAACCCCCAGCTCTGGCACATGCCCGAGACGTGGCCGCTGGCGTCGCTGTCGCCCACGGTCGAGCCGTTCGTCGTGCTCGGCTACGTGACCTTCTACCTGCTGCCGTTCTTCCCGGCCATCTGGATCCTGCGCCGGATCCAGGCCCGGCGCCCGGTCGAGTCCTTCGCCTGGCGCCACCCGCTGATCAGCCTGGCCCTGCTCGTGTACGTCATCGGCTTCGCCTACGACGCCATGCTGGAGATCTTCTCCATCCGCGCCGGGCTCTACGTCTACTCCCAGGTCGTGCCGTTCGGCTCGGTGTTCACCGGGAAGGCGTACCAGTTCCCGCTGCTGTGGGAGTCGTCGCTGGTGACCGTGGTGATGATCCCGGCCGCGGTGCTGCTCTACCGGGACGACACGGGCCGCACCGTGGCCGAGAAGCTGGCCCAGCGGCTGCGCCTGTTCCGCACCCGGCCGGCGCTGGCGACCTTCGTCGTCATCTTCGGCATCCTCAACCTCGCCTACCTGACCTACGGGCTGGGTTTCGCCACCATCCGCTGGACCCGCACCGCCACCTCGGTCGCCTGCCCCTACCCGTATCCCGAGGCCAAGGTCTACGACCCCAACGGCTTCTACGCCGAGGCCGGGCAGCCGGGCCCGTACTTCGCGGGCATCTGGAGCGGCCTGATGTCCGCGCAGCCGGACGGGCGTCCCGACGTCGAGACCGACCCCGACGGGCGGTGCAGCCCCTAGCTCAGGGGGTGAGCTGCCCGGTCGGGCGGGCGACCATCTCGCTGATGCACACGCCGTCGGGCAGCCCGAGCATGAAGGCGATGGCGTCGCCCAGCACGGCGGGGTCGGCGGGCCCGGCCCCGGGCGCCAGCATGGGGAAGTCGTTGGCGGGGATGTCCCCGTCGATCTCCAGGCCCTCCAGGGTCAGGCCCTCGGTCTCGAACATCCCCGGCATGACCAGGCTGGTGCCGACGCCCAGCGGGGCCAGCTCCAGCCGCACGCTGTCGAACGCGGCGCGCAGGCCGCTCTTGGACGCCCCGTAGATGGCGACGCCGGGCATGGGGGTGAGCGCGGCGGTGGAGCCCACGAACACCACGTCGCGGCGGCCCGTCGGGGGGAAGTGCCCGACCGTGTGGCGGACCGTGGCCAGCGGCGCGAGCAGGTTCAGGTCGAACAGCTCGCGCCAGCGCTCGGGCGTCCCGGAGGTGATGCCGCCGACCATCGCCCTGCCCGCCACCGCCACGAGGCCGTCGAGGCCGCCGAGGCGGCGGGCGGCCTCGGCCACCACGCCGTCGAGGGCGTCCAGGTCGGTCACGTCGCCGGGCACGCCCACGGCGCGCTCGCCCAGCTCCGCCGCCAGGTCGTCGAGGCGCTCCTTGCGCCGGGCCACCATGGCCACCGAGCCGCCGCAGCCGACGATCGACCGGCACACGGCCGCTCCGATCCCGCTCGACGCGCCGGTCACCAGCACCCGCCGGCCGCCGAGGTCGACGCTCACGCCCATCGTGTCCCCTCTCCCTGCCCTCACACCGAGACCGGCAGGGACTCCCAGCCCCGCACGGTCGAGGTGGAGGCGAGCTTGGCCTCCGCCTCGTCGACGGTCCACTCCGGGAACCGCTTCAGCACCTCCTCCAGGGCGACCCGGCCCTCCAGGCGGGCCAGCGCCGCGCCGAGGCAGAAGTGGATCCCGTAGCTGAAGGTCAGGTGCCCGGCGGCCCGGCGCCGCACGTCGAAGGCGTCCGGGTCGTCCCAGTGCCGCTCGTCGCGGTTGGCCGAGCCCACCAGGCACAGCAACGCGCTGCCCTCGGGGACCGTCCCGCCCTCGAAGGTGGCGTCGCGGGTGACGTAGCGGGCCACGTGGGGGCCGGGCGGCTCGTAGCGCAGCAGCTCCTCGACCGCTCCGGGGATGAGGCCCGGGTCCTCGACCAGCAGCCGCCGCTGGTCGGGATGGTCGGCCAGGACCTTGCCCGCCCACCCGATGAGCTTGGTGGTGGTCTCGTTCCCGGCCCCGGCGAGGATGTTGACGTAGGTGAGGATCTCCTCGCGGCCGAGGCGCCGGACCGTGCCCGTCTCGTCCTCGAACTCGGCGTTGAGCAGCTCGGTCATCAGGTCGTCGGAGGGGTGCTCGGTCCGCCAGTCGATGTAGTCGGCGAAGACGTCGCCCGACAGCGACGACGTGTCGCCGAGGGGCTGGCCCTCGTCGGTGCGGATGTTGGCGTCGATGTGGTCCCGGATGGCCGCCTGGTCGTCCTCGGGGATGCCGAGCAGCATGCCGATGACCCGCATGGGCATCTCGGCGCCCAGGTCGCGCACGAAGTCGAAGCGGTCCCGGCCCACCAGGGCGTCGAGCACCCGGACGCAGTAGTCCCGCACCTGGGGCTCGATGGCCGCCATCTTCCGGGGGGTGAACACCCGCGCGATGAGGCCGCGGTGCACGGTGTGCAGCGGCGGGTCCTCGAAGATGAAGATGCCGGGCGGGAACTCGACGCCGGCCTTGATGAACTCGAGCACGTCGGAGCGGGCGTTGCTGAAGTGGTCCCGGTCGACCAGGCCCCGCTCCACGTCGTCGTAGCGGCTCACCGCGTAGAAGTCGTGCTCCGGGTTGTAGTAGACGGGCGCCTCGTCGCGGAGCCGGCGGAACACGGGGTACGGGTCCGCGTTGATGCCGACGTCGTAGGGGTCGTAGTAGACCCCGGTGCTCTGGTCGAGGCTCACGCGTTCCCTCCCATGTGAGGAACGGGACCCTATCACGGAACAAATGTCTGGTACCCACCGGAGCGAACCTTCTGTCAGACGTGGCGCGCCATAGGCCACGGTGAGCGCTGACAGAACCGGTTGCGCCCTCACGTTCTGGGTGTACCTGGAGTCCCGCTCGGTCGTGGCACTGCGCCCAGAAAGTGGGCGCCGCGGTGTCGATACTGGCGTGATGACCACCGACCTGTTGACCAGGGCGCGGGCCGGGGACGGCGACGCGTTCCGGGAGCTCACGGACCCGCACCGTCGTGAGCTTCACGTGCACTGCTACCGGATGCTGGGATCGTTCCAGGATGCCGAGGACGTCCTCCAGGACACGCTGCTGGCTGCCTGGCAGGGCCTCGCCGGGTTCGAGGGACGTGCCTCGATCCGCACCTGGCTCTACCGGATCGCCACCAACCGGTGCCTCAACGCCCTCCGCTCGGCCCGACGGCGCCCGGCCATGCCGTGGGCCAACACGGCGGTGGAGCCGCCCGAGCCGACCCACCTCGGCGAGGTCGTGTGGCTCGAGCCGTACCCCGACGCGCTCCTCGCCGGGATGGACGAGCTGCCTCCCGGTCCGGAGGCCCGCTACGAGCAGACCGAGGCCATCTCCCTGGCCTTCGTCACCGCGCTCCAGGTCCTGCCCGCCCGCCAGCGTGCCGTGCTCGTCCTGCGCGAGGTGCTCGGCTACCACGCCCAGGAGGTCGCCGGCATGCTCGACTCGACGGTCGACTCGGTCAACAGCGCCCTCAAGCGGGCCCGCGCCACCCTGCAGCGCCGCCTGCCACCGGCCGGCGAGCAGGCACCGGTGCCCGCGCCGGGCTCACCCGCCGAGCAGGCCCTGGCGGCCGAGGTCGTCCGTGCCTACGACTCCGGCCACCTCGACGCCCTGGTTGCGCTGCTCACCGCGGACGCCAGCATGTCCATGCCACCGATCCCGCTCGAGTACCACGGCCGCGACGCGGTGGCCGGCTTCCTCGCCCGGCTGGCCAGCCAGGGCAGGCGCTTCGACCTCGTGCCCACCAGGGCCAACGGCCAGCTCCGCGTTCGGCGCCTATCACCGCGCCCCCACCGGCGGCATCCGCCATGCGACCGGCCTCGACGTCCTCACCCTCGCCGGCGACCGGATCGGCGCCATCACCCACTTCGACAGCAGCGTGCTCGCATCGTTCGGGCTGCCGCGGCTCACTCCCCGGCCGCTGATCACCGGCGGGACGTGTGACCATCGGCCCTGGCGCCGGACCGCCGGTGCGAGCGCGATAGGGCCATGGCGACCATCCACAGTCCTGCGGCGACCAGGGTGGACGAGATCCGGCTGCGTCCGGCCGTCACGGTCACCCCCGACGCCAACCATCTGTCAGGCGGCTCGCATCATGCGGGCCCACAACGTGTCCGCCCTCGTCGTCGGCCGGCCGGGCGACCCGGTCGCGATCGTGACCGAGCGCGACCTCACACAGGCGCTGGCCGACAGCTGCGCGCCCACCGAGCACGTCATGTCCATCGCGTCGCCGAACCCTACGACCGTCGCCCACGATGCCAGCGTGATCGAGGCCGCCACGGTGATGCTGAACCAGGGTCTGCGGCACCTGGTGGTGTCGAGGCAGCACCGGGCGGTCGGCGTCATCTCCATCCGCGACGCCCTGGCCGCCCTCGTCGCCGCGGTCACCCCCGACACCGTGTTCGTCCGGCTCGAGCGCATCACGCTCGATGCGTCGGAGAACTGGCTGGGCTGACGCACGGCCGGGCGGCGGGGGTCGAAGGTCCTCGCATGTGGGGCCGAACCGCCCTGCCTGGCTCGATCGGCGCGGCGCACGCTGAAGCCATGAGGGCGCTCGTGGCGTACGGATCGAAGCGGGGCGGCACCGCCGAACTGGTGGCCCACGGCCTGGCCGCCACGATGGCCGGCGACTGGCGGGACCCGGCCGCGATCGACCGGTGGGCGGCCGGCATCGTCGGGCAGCTCGCGGCCCCGGCCGCCTTCGGGCGGCGGCGCGAGGCGGCCCAGAACTGAACGGAGGAACCATGATGAGACACATCGTCGTCGGCGTCGACGGCTCGTCGGCGTCGCGGGAGGCGGCCCGCTGGGCCGTCGACCACGCCCGTCAGACGGGCGCCGAGCTGGAAGCGGTCCATGCCTGGTCGGCACCGGACCTGGGGACCGATCGCATCGCCGGCGCGGCGGCATCGCCGGACCGCCTGGAGCGGGAGGCACGCCGCGAGCTCCGCGAGGTCATCGATCAGCTCGACGAGCGCGGCCTCGTGGCCCCGATCGCCGAGCGTGTCGCGTGCGGGGAGCCCGCCGCCGCGCTCCTGGACGCGTGCCGGACGCGGACCTCCTCGTCGTCGGTCGCCTCGGGCTCAACGGCGACGACGGCGGACCGCACCTTCGGCGGCTCATCCGCGAGGCCCCGTGCCCGGTGGTGGTGGTCCCGGCCTGAGCGCCGTCGCTCACAGAGCCGTAGGTCCCGGTGATCGGTCCAAGGTCGGCGCCCACGCTCCCGCAGGGCCCGACCCCTGCGCGGGTCAGTCCTGGGGACCGTGCCGGCGGTCCGCCAGGCGGGCGCCGTACACCGCGGCCTCCGTCCGCCGGTGCATGCCCAGCTTCGTCAGCAGGTTGGACACGTAGTTCTTGACGGTCTTCTCGGCCAGGTACATCCGCTCGCCGATCTGGCGGTTGGTCAGGCCCTCGGCCAGCAGGTCGAGGATCCGGCGCTCCTGATCGGTCAGGTGGACGGACCCTTCCTCCTCCGGGCCATGCCGCAAGCGCTCCAGCACGCGGGCCGTGACCCGCGGGTCGAGCAGCGACTGCCCCGCGGCCACGCTGCGCACGCTCGCCACCAGGTCGGCCCCCCGCACCTGCTTGAGCACGTAGCCCGACGCTCCCGCCATGATCGAGTCGAACAGCGCCTCGTCGTCGGCGAAGGACGTCAGCATCAGGCACCGCACCTCGGGATGGCGGGACCGGATCTCCCGGCACACCTCCACCCCGTTGCCGTCGGGCAGTCGTACGTCCAGCACCGCCACATCCGGGTGCACCGCCGGGATCCGGCGCAGGGCCTCGTCGGCCGTCCCCGCCTCGCCCACGACCACCACGTCGTCGCCGGCGGCTTCCAGCAGCGCCGCGCACACCTCGCCGGACCACCTCGTGGTCGTCGAGCAGGAACACCCTGATCGTCACCCGGACCTCGCTATCACGGTGGTGGCCATCCGTCCCATGATGGCCGCTGGCCGCCAGGTCGGACAGAGGCGAAGGGCCCACATGGCCCCGAGTCGTCACGGCCGGACGGCCCATCCGCTGTCACCCAGGTCGGCCGAGGCGTAGGCGCCGAGCACGTCGCGTGCCGACACAATCCCCACGAGGCGGCCGCCGTCCTCGACCAGGACGTGGCGGACGTAGGCGTCCATCATCTCGGCTGCGACCTCGGCGATGGTGGCGTCGGCGTCGCACCACAGGAGCTTGGTGCTGGCGATGTCTCGGGCCCGCACCGTGACCGGGTCGCGGTCCTCGGCCAGCGCCCGGACCAGGTCGCGCTCCGAGACGATGCCGGCCGGGGAGCCCGCGTGCTCCCCGACGACGAGCGCTCCGACGCAGCGCTCCACCATGGCGGCAGCCACCTCGCGCAGGCTGGCGTCGGGACGCACCCTCGCCACCGGTGCGCCGATGAGCAGCGACACGCTGTCCGATCCCGGGCTCACGTCAGTCGTCATGGCCTCACGATGGACGCCCGGGCCGCGCCGGGACAGGGTCGAAGGTCCCGGGTGCAGACCCCGGGGCCGCGCCAGGCGTCCCGCAGCTTCACCGTCGCACCCGAGCGGAGGACCTCCAGGTCCATGGCCAGGAACGCGACGTCGGCCACACGTCGCCGAAGCGGAGGCCGTCGTCGAACTCGAGGCAGTCGAGCACCCGGGGGCCGTCGTCCAGCAGGAAGATGTCGTCCGCGAGCAGGTCGCCGTGGCCGTCGAGCGCCCGGCCCTCGCGGATGCGGTGGTCGAACAGCGGCCCCCGGCCGGCCAGGTAGCGGGCCGCCGGCGCGTCGACCTCGCGCACCTCGTCGCCGTCGACCACGCCCCGGCCGTACTCCAGCAGGCTGGCGATGTTGGCGGCCCAGCGCGCGGCGAGCGAGTCACGGCCCGCGGCGACCGCCGCGGGCGGCGGGCGGTCGGCGCCCGCGTGGAACGCGGCCAGCAGGTGGGCGAGGCGCCAGAGGCCGTCGTCGACGTCGGCGCCCGCGGCCACGAGCGTCGACAGGCGGCGGTCGTCGGGCATCCGGCGCATGACGACCAGGTGGTCGCAGACCCGGCCGTCGGGCCCGGTCACGCCGGCCACCCCGAGGTACACGTCCGGCGACAGGCGCCGGTTCAGCTCGACCTCCCGCTCGCACGCCGATCGGCGGGCCGCGCGGTCCCGGAAGTCGAGGAAGCCGAGGTCGACGGCCTTCTTCAGCTTGTAGGCCCGGTCGCCGACCAGGACCACGACCGCCGAGTGCGTCTCCCGGAGCTCCGCGCCCACAAGCCGATCATCCGCCCACGCACGCGGGCGGGGTCAGGGCTGAAGGTCCCGAATCGCGGCTCAGCCTCCGGTTTCGGTGCTGATGGCCGCAGTGCGGCGCTCGGCCGCGACCCGGAAGTAGTCGCCGCCCTTCTTCGCGGGGTCGTCGGTCCCCCAGTCGCGGGTGCGGGCCACGGGCTGGAGCCTGGGGATGTGCTTGGAGCAGTGGATGTAGGCCTCCTCGACCGTCACCACGATCCACCGCTCGGCCCGCCGGCCGGGCACGATGTCGACCTGCTCCGCCGGGTACCGGTGGGCGAGCTCGTCGGGGGCCATCAGCTCCGCCGATCCGTTGACGTGCAGGCCGATGAGGTCCCGCACGAAGTCGACGAACAGGATCCCCACGTGGGGGTTGTGGACGATGTTGCCCGCGCTGGCCATCACCCCGTTGCCCCGGTACTCGGGCCACGCGACCGTGCGATCGTCCAGCACCTGCACGAAGCCCGGCGGGCCGGCCCGGAACGAGGCGTCGCACTCGCCGTGGGCATCGGCCGTGGCGACGAACGCCATCTCCATGCGGCCGATGAACTCCCGCATCTGCGCGTTGAGGCTGTCGCTCAGCTGCTGGTCGTAGAAGCGGCCGGCCCGGTCCTGCGTACCGCACGTCTCCTGGAGCAGGTGCTCGCCGGCCGAGCCGGGCCGCTCCGGCGTGAGAGCCGGGCCCCCGGGTTGCTCGTAGCCGGGACTGTCGCCGGGGTCGTCGGACGATCGGTTCACAGCGCCGCCTCCTGTACCGAGCCATGACCCACCCGTCACCCAGCACTCGAGGCGAGGCTGTGAGGCACGAGCGGCTGGCGGCGACGCTGACGACCCAGCCCGACAGCACGATGAGTGGAGTCACTTACACCGTACGTGCGGGTCTCGGTATGGTCAAGGGGCCTCGACCACGGCATGCTGAGCACTCGCCCAGCATGGTCCTGGCCTGGTCGGATAGGTTGTCCGAGCGCTCGGCACGGCTGCCGGGCGGCATATCTTCGACCCCATGGGAGGGCTCGTGACGATCCGGGTGGTGCAGTGGACGACCGGCAACGTCGGCAAGCAGTCGGTGCAGGCCGTCCTGGGTCGCCCGGACCTCGAGCTCGTGGGGTGCTACGCCTGGTCGGACGACAAGGCGGGCAGGGACGTCGGCGAGCTCTGCGGCATCGAGCCCATCGGGGTCGCCGCCACCGACGACGTCGACGCGTTGCTGGCGCTCGAGCCCGACTGCGTCGTCTACAACCCCATGTGGTTCGACGTGGACGAGATGGTGCGCATCCTCGAGGCCGGCGTGAACATCGTCATGACGGCGGCGTTCATCAACGGCACCTCCTATCCCGACGACGGGCGCGAGCGGCTGAGCGCGGCCTGCGAGAAGGGCGGCAGCTCGCTGTTCGGGAGCGGGATCAGCCCCGGCTTCATCGAGCTGGTCACCATCGCGCTGGCGGGCGCGTCCGACCGCATCGACCGGATCGTGATCAGCGAGTCGGCCGACACCACCGCCTACGACTCGCCCGCCACCGAGATCCCGGTCGGGTTCGGCCGCCCCCTGGACGACCCCGAGCTGCCCGCGATGTCGGCGTCGGCGACGGTCGTCTTCAGCGAGGCGGTCGCCCTCGTGGGCGACGCCCTCGGGATCGAGTTCGACGAGATCGTGTGCGAGGCCGAGTACACGAAGACGACCAAGGACCTCGACCTCGGCTCCTGGAAGATCGACAAGGACACCGTGGCCGGGGTGACCATCGCATGGCACGGGAAGGTCGCGGGCCGGAGCATCGTCGAGGCCCGCGTGCGGTGGCGCAAGGGCGACTCGATCGAGCCCGACTGGCCCATCGGCATGGGCTGGGAGATCGAGATCCAGGGCCGCCCCACCCTCACGACCAAGATCGACATCCTCCCGCCCCCGTACTTCGAGGCCACCACCATGGAGGAGTTCATGGTGCTCGGCCACATCCTCACCGCGGTGCCCGTCGTGAACGCCATCCCGGCCGTCGTCGCCGCGCCCCCGGGGATCGTCACCTACACCGACATCCCCATGCCGCTGCCCCGCGGCTATGTGCGGCTCTGACCACACGACCGGCCTAGGCTCGCAGGGCGGACGGGCGGGAGCCGGCCGCCGACAGGACACCACCGACCCGCATGGCTGCACCCACCGGAGAAGCGTCGCCGGTAGCTGATCGCCGGCGGCGCCCGTGACGGTCGACCAGGTCAGCACCTTCCTGGCCCTCCTCGCGGTGATCGCCGAGCTCGGGGCCGCCGCGCTGGCGGTCACCTTGGTCGTCCGCCTCGTCCGTCCGGAGGCCACACGGCCCCACCAGGTGCTCACCGCGGTCGGGCCGCTCGCGCTCTGGCTCGCCGCCGCCGTGGCCACCGTCGCCACCCTGGGCAGCCTCTACTACTCGGAGCTCGCCGACTTCCCCCCGTGCCGGCTGTGCTGGTACCAGCGGATCTGCATGTATCCCCTGGTACCGATCCTGGCCATCGCCGCCGCCCGGCGGGACCGCTCCGTCCGCTGGTACGCGCTGCCGCTGGCCCTGACCGGCGCCGCCATCTCGACGTGGCACATCCTCGTCGAGCGCTACCCCACCCTCGAGTCCGGGGCCTGCGACCCCCTCAACCCCTGCTCGATCATCTGGGTGGAGAAGTTCGGCTACCTGACCATCCCGACCATGGCCCTGTCGGGCTTCGTGGTCATCGGACTGCTCCTCGCCCTGCCCCGGGAGACCCCATGACACCGACCTCACACAAACCGCGCCGCTCCCAGTCCCGCGCCCCGCTGTTGGTGGCGGGCGGCCTGGCCGTCGTGGTGCTCGCCGCGCTCGCCGTCGCGCTCCTCAGCGGCGGTGGGGACGACGAGACGACCACCAGCGACGCCGGCTCCGACAACGACGCGGCCACGACGGGAACCGTCGTCGCGTCCGGCGCCCCGCTCCCCGAGCTGACCGACAGCGCCGAAGACCCGGCCGTCGGGATGACGTTCCCTACCCTCACCGGTGTCGACCAGTCCGGCGACCCGATGACGATCGCGGCGGACGGCGGGCCGATGATGGTCCTGTTCGTGGCGCACTGGTGCCCGCACTGCCAGCGCGAGGTGCCGGTCGTGCAGAGCTGGGTCGACGAGGGCGGCCTCCCCCCCGGCGTCGACCTCGTGACCGTGTCCACGGCCATCGACCCCGATGCGCCCAACTACCCGCCCGACGAGTGGCTGGCCCGCGAGGGATGGACCGCCCCGGTCCTCGTCGATGCCGACGGCACCGCGGCCACGGCCACCGGCCTGTCGGCGTTCCCCTACTTCGTCGCCGTCGACGGCGACGGGAAGGTGGCCCTCCGCGCCAGCGGTGAGCTCTCGACCGACCAGCTCGACGCCATCGCCGCGGAGATCGCAGGCACGGCCGGCTGAGGACAAGGCGCGGCCTCTGCGCCGCGCCCAAGGCATCGCGCGGCCCCTGCACCGCGCCGAGAACCTACGGTCTGGGTGTGACCGACGGCAGCGGGGAAGATCGCCCGATCGGGGCGAGGGTCAAGCTCACCGACATCAGCTCCCGGGCGTGGGAGCACCCGGCCGACCGGGGGGCGCTGACGGCGCTGCGCCAGCTCCGGGGCTTCGACTACGTGCTCCGGAAGCTCGCGGGGCTGTGGAACGAGCGGGCTCTGCGGCTGATCTACCTGGGCACGGCGGTGCGCGTCGACCACCGCCAGTTCCCGCGCGTCTACCAGCTCTACGCCCAGGCGGCGAGCAGTCTCGACGTCCGAGACCTGCCGCTGCTGTACGTGTACTCCGACCCCCAGCCGCGGGCCATGGCGCTCGGGCTCGACCACCCGTTCGTGGTGGTCAACAGCGGCATGGTCGACCTGCTCGACGACGACGAGCTGCGCTTCGTCCTGGGCCACGAGCTGGGCCACGTGCTGTCGGGCCACGCCCTCTACACGACGATGCTCATGCAGCTGCTGCGGGTGTCGAACGCACTGTCCTGGCTCCCGATCGGCGCGTTCGGCCTGCGCGCGGTCATCGCCGCCCTCTACGAGTGGTCGCGCAAGGCCGAGCTCTCGTCCGACCGGGCCGGCCTGCTGGCCACTCAGGATCCCGCGGCGGCGCTGCGGTGCCACATGAAGCTCGCCAGCGGGGGCAAGCTCGACGAACTCGACATCGCCGCGTTCCGGGCCCAGGGCGAGGAGTACCTGGGCCCGCCCGATGTCCGCGACAGCGTCCTCAAGCTGCTCCTGCTCGAGAACCACACCCACCCGTTCGCGGTGGTGCGGGCGGCCGAGCTGCAGCGCTGGGTCGACGGCGGGGGCTACACGCAGGTGCTCCAGGGTGGGTACCCGCCCGGAGCGAGGACCAGGGCGCCAGCATGCGGGCCGACGCCGCCGAGGCCGCCGCCCACTACCGCACCGCATTCGAGCACTCGCAGGACCCGTTGGTGGCGATCGTCCGCGAGCTCGGCGGCACGGTCGCGGGCTTCCGCGCCACGTGAACGCGCTCTTCACCGGGCGCGACGACACCAGCGACACCGGCGACCCCGCGGCCTGAGTGCCCGTCTGTCCCTAGACTCGCCTCATACCGTGAGACGGGGGGGTGTCATGGGACGCAAAACGGTCGTGCTCGCAGCCGTCCTCGGACTGGCAGCGGCGACAGCGGACGTCGCCGGGCCGGCGGGGGTGGCGGGAGCGGCACCGGTCAGCGTGACCATCGCCGGGAGCTTCCAGAGCGAGCTCGGCTGCCCCGGTGACTGGCAGCCCGAGTGCCCCCTCACCCAGCTGACGCTCGACCCGGACGACGGCGTCTGGCAGGCGGACTTCGCCCTGCCCGCCGGCAGCTGGGAGTACAAGGCCGCGGTGAACGGCACCTGGGACGAGAACTACGGCGCCGGGGCCGTGCGGGACGGGGCCAACATCGTGGTGGAGCTGGCGGCGCAGGCCATGGTCGGGTTCTTCTACGACGACGGCACCCACTGGGTGACCGACGACGTCACCTCCGTGATCGCGACGGTGCCCGGCAGCTTCCAGAGCGAGCTGGGCTGTGCCGCCGACTGGGACCCCGCATGCCTGCGGTCCTGGCTCCAGGACGCCGACGGCGACGGCATCGCCCGCTTCTCCACGTCCGCGCTGCTGCCGGGCGACTACGAGGCCAAGGTGACGATCGACCAGGCGTGGGACGAGAACTACGGCGCCGGGGGCCTGCGGGACGGGCCGAACATCCCCTTCACCGTCGGGCCCGACGACCTCGTCACGTTCAGCTACGACACCGTGACCCATGTGCTGGAGATCGGCGTGATCCCGACCGAGCCGGTCGACGACGCCGCGCTCGTCCGCGACCCGGTGCGGCACCCGTTCGTGGACGAGATGCTGTACTTCGCCATCCCGGACCGGTTCGCCAACGGCGACCAGGCCAACAACTGCGGCGACTTCGCCGGCGTGTGCGTGGCCGGCGACACGCAGGAGAACGTGCTCACCCACGGCTACCTGCCGAGCGACAAGGGCTACTACCACGGCGGCGACCTCAAGGGCCTGCGGCAGAAGCTGCCCTACCTCGACCAGCTGGGCATCAGCGCGGTGTGGGTGGGGCCGATCTACGCCAACAAGCCCGTCCAGGACGACTCCACCAACCTGTACGGGCACTCGTCCGGCTATCACGGCTACTGGATCCGCGACTTCCTGCAGGTCGACCCCCACCTGGGCACCAACGCCGAGTTCGCCCGCCTCGTCGACGAGGCGCACCAGCGCGGCATCAAGGTGTTCATGGACATCGTCACCAACCACACCGCCGACGTCATCCAGCTGGAGGGCAACGCGGGCTACAGGAGCAAGGCCGCGTTCCCCTACCTCGACACCGCCGGCCAGCCCTTCGACGACTCCGACTACGCCTATTCGGGCCAGCCCGACTACACGTTCCCGGACGTCGACACGGGCTCGTTCCCGTACGTGCCGGTCGTGCCGCCCGGCGAGCCCCCGAAGAACCCGGCGTGGCTGAACGACCCGCTGCTCTACCACAACCGCGGCAACACCAGCTTCTCGGGCGAGAACTCGCTCTACGGCGACTTCTTCGGGCTCGACGACCTGTGGACCGAGCGCCGCGAGGTGGTCGAGGGGATGGTCGACATCTACTCGTTCTGGATCGACGAGTTCGGCGTCGACGGCTTCCGCATCGACACCACCAAGCACGTCAACATGGAGTTCTGGCAGCGCTTCGGGCCCGCCATCCTGGAGGAGGCCACCGCCCGCGGCATCGACGACTTCTTCGCCTTCGGCGAGGTCTTCGACCAGCAGTTCGGCTCGCCGTTCATGAGCGAGTTCTCCACCCGGGGGCAGCTCCAGGCGACCATCGACTTCGGCTTCCAGCTCGCGGCCCGCGGCTTCGCCTCGCAGGGCGCGGGCACCGACGACCTGCGGGACTTCTTCGCCACCGACGACTGGTACACCGACGCCGACAGCAACGCCTACGCCATGCCGACGTTCCTCGGGAACCACGACATGGGGCGGGTCGGCTACTTCCTCCAGCGGCTCGACCAGCCCGCCGCGGACGACGCCGAGCTGCTGGCCCGCTCGCAGCTGGCGCACGCCCTGATGTTCTTCTCGCTGGCCAGCCCGTCGTCTACTACGGCGACGAGCAGGGCTTCACCGGCGACGGGGGTGACAAGGACGCCCGCGAGGACATGTTCGCCAACGAGGTGCCCGTCTACGCCGACAACGACCTCATCGGCACCGACGAGACCAGCGCGGACGACAACTTCGACCGCGACCATCCGCTGTACCAGACGATCTCCCGCTACACGCACCTCCGCGAGCGGCATCCCACCCTCAGCACCGGGGCGCAGATCCACCGGTACAGCAGCGAGGGACCGGGCGTGTACGCCTTCTCGCGCATCGACCGCGACGAGCGGATCGAGTACGTGGTGGCGCTCAACAACAGCGAGGCCCCGGCCAGCGCCGCGGTGCCCACCTACTCGCCGGAAGGCGCGTCGTACAGGCTCGTCTCGCCCCAGCCCGCCGCCGGGGCGCCATTGGTCGAGACCCCCCGCACGGGGCCGGGCGGCACCCTGCCGGTGACCGTGCCCGCCCTGGGCATGGTGATCTACAAGGCGCGTGAGCCCGTGCCGGCCAGCGACGCCGCGCCGGGCGTCGACATCACCAGCCTCGACCACGGCGACACCGCGGTGCTCGGCGTCAACTCGTGGGACGGGCAGCAGGTGCTCGACCGCGTCGAGGTGGCGGCGTCGCTCGACCGGGACATGCTGGCCGAGGTGACGTTCGCGGCGCGGGTGGGCGACGGCCCCTACGTGCCCATCGGCACCGACGACAAC
>CAWDIO010000018.1:0-62185 GCA_963802385.1 uncultured Acidimicrobiales bacterium
GCCTCGGTGACGTAGCGCAGCGCCGGCTCGGCGCGGCCGTCGCCCCCGGTCACGCTGGCCTCGAACGGGACGCCCGAAGGCGTGATGGCGCTGACCCGGCGGCCGTCGGAGGTGCGGGGCACGGTGTAGCCCGCCGCCGCCCGGGCGAAGGTCGAGCGCACCACGGCGGGGTCGCAGCCGGGCACCAGCCGGGGCACCAGCTCGTCCAGGAAGGCGCCGACGGACTCCACGAGCGGGCGACGGTAGCGGGTCCGCACGGCCGTGCCGCCGCGCCCCGACCGCTGGACGCGGCTAGTTCCACCAGCCGTCGGGCCGCAGCAGCACCCGGTAGTCGAACCCCACCTCGGCCAGGGCGGTCTGCGTCGTGTCGCGCAGCGGCGATCCGGGCACGGCCCGCTTGTCGGGCCCCGGGAAGAAGATCTCGTTGGACATGATGAGCGGGCCTTCGGCCCCCACGATCTCCCGCACCGAGGTGACGTAGCGGCGCATGCCCCCTTCGCCGCCCCCGGCCGTGGTGCCGATGTGCACGACGAAGTTGATGGCGTTGGCGACCATCAGGTTGGTGGCCTCCAGGGTCAGCCGCTCGGGTGCCTGGATGGCGTACATGGCGAGCTTGCCGAAGGCGCCCAGCGACGAGTTGGCGTGGACCGTGCACATCGAGCCGTCGTTGCCCTGGCTCATGGCGTTGAGCATGGGGATGACCTCGTGGCCCCGCACCTCGCCCACGATCACCCGGTCGGGGTTCATGCGCAGGCCCCAGCGGACCAGGGTGGCCAGGTCGATCTCGCCCTCGCCCTCGACGTTCTCCTCCCGGGCCTCCAGCGCCACCACGTCGGGGTGGAGGTCGGGGTAGCGGTCGAGGCCGAGCTCGAGGTTGTCCTCGATGGTGACGATCCGCTCCTCGGGCCTGACCTCGTTGAGCATGGCCCGCAGGAGCGTGGTCTTGCCGGCGTCGACGCCCCCGCACACGATGAAGTTCTTGCGGGCCCGCACCGCGGCGGACAGGAACTCCCGCAGCGCCAGGTCGATCGACCCCAGCCGCATCAGGTCGTCCAGGAAGACCTTGGGGAAGCGGTGGCGCCGGATGGCCACGCACGGCTTGGACGTCACCGCCATGACCGCGAACAGGCGGCTGCCGTCGGGGAGCTGGAGGTTGAGCGAGGGGGAGCCGTTGTCGAAGCGGCGCTCGGTGAGGCCGACCCGCGCCGCGGTCATGCGCAAGGTGTCGATCAGCTCCTCGTCGCTCTCGGCGATGGGCGGGGCCCGGTGCTTGCTGCCGTCCGACCGGGTGACCCACACGTCGGCGTGCCCGTTGGCGTCGATGTTCTCGATGGAGTGGTCGTCCAGCAGGCGCTGCAGCGACCCCAGCCCGAACAGGGCGTCGTGGATGGCCTGGGCGAGCGCGTTCTCCTGCTCGAACGGGAGCGGCTCCTGGCCGGCCTCCAGCTGCTCCTTGGCGAAGAGCTCGAGGCGGCGGTTGATGAGCTGGCGGCCGAACTGGCGCTGGTCGGCCAGTGACATCCGGGGCCGGTCGGCCATCTCGTCGGCCCGCAGGCGCTCGGTCAGCTCGTCCGCCACCTCGCGGCGGAACGACCGGACCAGCGTCTTGTCGGCCGCGCTCACTGCGGCACCCTACGGGATGCCCGCAGTGAGCGATCGGCCCTGAGGGCCGAGTAACGCACTGTGTCCATGGTGAGCTCGCGCAGCGAGCTCACTGCTCGGGACTCCCGTCCTCACGGCGGAAGTGCCGGGCCTGGCGGCCGTTGCCGCGGGAGCCGTTGGCGTGGCCGGCCGCCGTTGGTCCAGGGCTGGGACGGCCACTGCACGGGCCGGGCGCCGGCGTCGTCGCCCGTCTGCCCGTTGGCCCCGTAGGACGGCAGGGGGCCCTGCGCAGGGCCCGGCGGCTGCGGCACGGGCGGTGGCTGGTACACCGGCGGGGGCTCGTAGTGGGGGGCGTCGTAGCCGGGCGCCGCCTGGGGCGGCGGGCCGTACTGCGGCGCAGGCTCGCGTGTGGGCGGGGGCTCGTAGTACGACGGCTCGTAGGCGGGCCGGCCGGAGCCCGGAGGCGGCGGCGCGGGCACAGGAGGCGGGGGCGGAGGCGCCTCGGCCGCCGGGTCGTAGGGCGCCGGCTCCACCGGGCGGGGGACGGGCTCGGCGGGACCGGTGCCGCCCAGCACGCCCTCCCGCGCCTGCGGGCCGAGCCAGGCGGCCAGGCCCTCGGCCACCGAGCGTGCGTCGCGCAGCAGGCGGGACCGGCGCAGCACCCGCAGGGCATGGGGGTGGCCCAGCGTCAGCGCCTCGGCCGCCCGCGGGTCGGCCGGGATGGTGCCGAGGGGCGTGGCCCCGACCACTTCGGCCACGTCGGTCACGCCGTAGGGCCGGTCCCCCACCACCAGCAGGGACACCGCCCGCGCCTTCACCGACGACAGCCGCGCCGCCAGGTGGTGGATCTCGCTCACCAGCGGGCGGGTCACCACGACCAGCAGGTCGGCCTCCACCGCGAAGTCGAAGGCCGGAGAGGACGGGTCGAGGCGGCCGCAGTCGACCAGCACGTCGGCCTCGGCGTCGGCCAGCACCTTGGGCAGGCCGAAGCGCAGCGCGCCGAGGGCGGCCGCGGCCTGGTCGGCGGACACCGGGGCCACCAGGATCCGCCGTTCCGGCCCGTCGGCGCCCGACGACGAGGGCAGCGGCTGGGTGTGGGCCAGGTAGGTGTCGACCCGGAGGTCGCGCCGGCCCGTGGCCGCCAGGGTCACCAGCCCGGGCTCGGGGGCCAGCTCGAAGCGCACCACCAGGTCGCCCCCGGCCGGGTCCAACTCGACGATGTGCAGGGCGCGGGGCGCGGGCCAGCTCGCCGCCAGCGCGGCGATGGTGGTGGTGACTCCGGGAGAGGACTTCGCCGAGGCGAAGGCGATGACACCCACGTGCTGGGACCCCGGCTCCTGCGGTCAGTCCTTGGCCAGGCTGATCTGGTCGGCGGCCTTGGCGGCGAGGATCTCGGGAACGGCCTCGGTGTCGACCGAGATCCTCACGGACACGTTGCCGCCCTCGACGCCGTCGACGGCCATCACCCGTGCCTCTGCGAGCTCGCTGGCCGGCGGCTGCTCACCGCTGCCGTTGGAGCTCGTGCGGAACACCGTCACGTGGTCGCCGCGCTCGAGGTCGGGCACATCGGCGTTCGGCAGTGGGATGGCGATCTCCTGGGTGCTGGCATCGTCGTCCTCCACGGCGCCGACGGCGTCGGGCACCAGCAGCGTGCCGGGCAGCAGGTCGATGGCCGCGGTCTGCCCGATGACGTCATCCCGGAGCGACCCGGCGAGGGGCGTGATGCCGGGATCGGCGGAGATGCGCACGACCTTGATGTCCTCGGCCGTGAACGGCTGGCCGGCCTGCACCTCCCTCGCCACCACGATGACCGGCTTGCGCTCGCCGGCGTTGAGCCACAGCACCACGAACGCCAGCGCCGAGCCCACCGTCAGCAGCACGGCCAGCAGCGCCAGGGACCAGCGCCGCTGACGTCCGCCGCCGGGCACCAGCATGGGGCCGCCGCGGTCGACGATGGGCTGGCGCGGGGGAAGGGTGGTCTGGGCCATGGCGCGAAGCTCCTGCTAGTCGCGTTCGTCGGGGGCACGCCAGGGGAGGCCGCCACGCCCCTCACCCTGGGCCGCCACCTCGTCGTCCGGGCCGTCGCCCCCGCCGTCGGAGGAGGCGAGGACCGGCTGATCGGGGGAGATCGGGCCGACGCCCAGCGGGCCGTCGGGGAGCAGCATCATGCCGCTGTGGGGGTCGGGCAGCGGCGTGCCGGCGCTCCGCCGACCGCGCCGCCCACGGCCTCGCCGGCCAGGATCACGCGGCCGTGGCCGGCGCCGTCGTCGATCAGCACCATGCCGCCGTCGATGACGCGCGACGAGCCCCCGTCGGGGGCGGGCGGCGGAGGCGGCGGAGGCGGAGGCGGAGGCACCTCGGCCCCGGGCGGTGCGGGCGGCGGCGCCAGGCCCACGGCATCGGCGGGCATGTCGAGCCGCCAGCCGGCGTAGATGAGGTCGGGGTCGGTCAGGCAGGTGCCGTCGGCCTGGGGCCGGCCCTGGTTGAGCTCGTAGATCTCGTGCCAGCGGAAGGGATCGCCCAGATGCCGCTCGGCGATGTCCCACAGGGTGTCGCGCCGCTGCACGTCGTACACCGGCGCCGCCACGGGGGGCGCCACCGCGCCGCCGTCGACGCGGTGGTCCTGCCGGGCCAGGTCGTCGTCGAGCATCACGGTGGTGACGGGCTGGAGGTTGGGGACCAGGGGCGCGGCGTGCTGGTGGGCCGGGCCCGAGTTGCCCCGGGTGGCGACGAGCGCGCCCAGCAGCGCCACCGTGGCGATGAGGCGGGCCGCACCGCGCTGGACGCCGCCGGCCAGGGGCACGTCCCCGGCCTTGCGCCCCCGCACGTAGGCGATGGCCTCGACGATCAGGGAGACGAGCAGCTCGGTCCAGACCAGCCAGCACACGAGGCCCAGGGTCTTCACCAGGAACGACTCGGGGATGTAGGTGTCCCGCAGCGCGTCGGTGATGTCGGACAGGCTGGGCATCTCGGCCGGCAGCGGCGAGCCGACCCAGGTCACGAGGGCGATGGGCACGCCCACCACGAGGACGACCAGGCCCACGAGCGCGAGGAAGCCGCGGCCCACGTCCGATGCCCTGCGGGCGGCAGTTCGCTGGCTCATGTGGACAGTCATCGGCGCCCCACCTGCGCGTTTCGTCGTGGTCGTAGCGGCAGCCCGGCGTCTCCTTGCACCCCGGCAGCGGTGGCGCACGGCCCCATCGGCACGGTGCCGGCGTCACCGTTCCCCATATTGGCCCATGACGCGGCCCTCGCGGTCGCGCCCCCGGCGGCCCGCCAGGCCGGCCGGCGCGCCGCCGGGCGGGGCCCGCTCAGGCCGCGGTGGTGGCCGGTTGGGCCTCGGGGGCGCCGGCGGCGTCGGTCGCGGGGGTCACCGAGATGCGGTCGCAGCGGCTGCCGTTGCCCTCGGCCCGCTCGGCCCGGCCGCCGCTGTCCACCGTCTCGGTGCGGTCCGGCTGGAGCGGCTGGGCGGCGACGTCGGGCCAGGCGTCGTAGTACTGGACCACGCCCGCGGCCGGCTTGTAGAGGCCCGGGGTGTCGGCGCCGTCGCAGTCCCAGTCGCCCAGGACGAGCTGGTCGCCGGGCTCGCCCAGCTGGATCCGCTTGCGCTCGCCGTCCAGGTCGATGGTGAGCACCATCAGGTTGCCGGCGCCGGTCACCGGCTGGAGCTGGTAGATCCCCTGCACGACGCAACCGTCGCCGTCCACGTCGCCCTCGACCAGGCTCCCGCCCGGCGTCACCGACAGCGGCTCCTGCTCCCGGCAGTCGTCGTCGCCCCAGCCCAGCGGGCCCCGCACCACGAACAGCAGGCCCGCGGCCACCAGGCCCACGATGGCGACGGCCCAGGGGAGGCGCCAGCGGCGGGTCGCCGGCGGCTCGGGCCGGGGCGGGCGGGGCCCGAACGTGCGGGTGGCGCCCGCGCCGGGGTCGGCGTCGCCCGGCACAGTGCCGGTGGCCGGGCCGGGGAGGACGATCGCGTCCGGCGGCAGCGCCCCCCGCAGCGCCCGGGCGAACACGTCCGCCGAGCCGAAGCGCTGCCCAGGGTCGCGGTGCATGGCCTGCTCGACCACCGCCGCCAGCTGGTGCGGCACGCCGGGCACCGTGACGAGCGGCTGGTGGACGCCGTGGTCGGCGGCCCGGATGACCGCCAGCGGGGCCGGGCCCGTGTACGGGGGCATGCCCGCCAGTGCCTGGTAGCAGACGACGGCGAGGGAGTAGACGTCGGCCCGGGGATCGGGCTGGGCGCCCTCCAGCAGCTCGGGCGCCACGTACTCGGCGGTGCCGCTGGCCTGGTCGCTGGTCATCTGCCCCAGCGTGCGGGCCACCCCGAAGTCGGTGAGCAGCGGCTCCCCGTCCGAGGTGAACATGACGTTGGCCGGCTTGACGTCGCCGTGCAGCACCCCCCGGCGATGCGCCGAGGCCAGGGCGTCGGCCACGGGGGCCGCCACCGCCACCACCTCGCCCGGAGCCAGGCGGCCCCGCTCGGCCAGCAGGTCCTCCAGGGAGCCGCCCGGCGCGAACTGCATGGCCAGGGCCACCCCGTCGCCGTCGTGCACGACCTCGAGGACCCGCACGATGTGGGGATGGTCCAGCTCGGTGAGCAGCGTGGCCTCGCGGCGGATGCGGGCCAGGTCGACCGCGCCGCTCCCGGCCCGCAGGCGCTTGAGTGCCACGACCCGGTTGACCGGGCCCGACCGGTGGGCCTTCCACACCGTCCCGGCCGCGCCCGCGCCGATCTGGCGCTCGAGCTCGTAGTCGCCCACGCTGGCCATCCCGGTGTTTCTACCGCGGATCGTGGCGCCGGCCCGACCGCGCAAACGGGCGGGCGCCGCCTACGTTCTGCGGCGAGTCCGGGCGCACACACAAGGGGCCACCATGACCACCAGTTCCGCCGAGCCGGCCCGCCTGCAGCGCTTCCCCGATGACGTGGCGGCGGCCGACAGCAAGCTGTCCACGCTGGCCGGCGACCTCGACGCGGCCATGGACGGCTTCACGACCGGCGCGGGCGAGTTCCTGCCCGGCGGGTTCGACTCCGACTGGGCCGGCGGCTTCGTCCGGAACCTGCACGACGAGTCCGTCTACCTGGGCGGGTGGGTGAAGAGCGTGGGCGACGGTTTCGCCGCGGTGGGCGCGGACGCCAACGGCGACGGCATCTTCGACGTCGAGGACCGGGTGCTGGCCCCGCTGGTCCTGGAGCCGACCCGCGCCGAGGCCCAGGAGGAGGCCGACGGCCGCGCCGCCGCCGCCCGGGTGCGCGCCGCGCTGGTGGCCGCCGGCTACGACCCGGACCATTTCGACCCCGCGGCCATCCGCATGCTGGCCAGCAACGACCCGCAGTTCCGGGCGCTCTACAACGAGCTGGTGGGCGTGGGCGACCGCATGTGGAACGAAGACTTCGCCGCCGGCTTCTACGACAGCCTCGGCTCCGAGGGCACCCACGTGATGCTGGGCGTCTTCGACCTCTACGCGTCCCGCCGCATGAGCCACGGCCTCTTCGAGGACCTGGGCTGGATCGGCGACCCCCGCGAGCAGCTGCTGGCACCGTTCGTGGAGGGCTGGGCCCGCGCCACCGGCAGCCCCGACCTCGTCGACGAGCAGGCCGCCCTGCTCCACACCGAGGACCCGGTCGACCAGCGCCACCTCGCCCTGCTCATGACCGGCAACCCGCGGGACTACGACCCCACATGGCTGGCCGACGGCGCCGAGCGCATCCTCGTCACCGGGGCCGACCTCAACCGGTCCCAGTACCCGGACAGCCCGCCGTTCGGCGGCGGCGCGCCCGACGAGTACCCCGGCTTCTCGCACGCCGGCTGGCTCTACGGCGACCCCGGCATCGGCGTCCCCCAGGTGGTGGCCATGCGGGCCCTCGACGGCAACACCGCCGCGGCCTGGACCTACGCCAGCCGCGGCGACGCCAACATCGACGCCCTCGTCCACCCCGAGCCGCTGAACGTCCCGCAGTACCCCAACACCTTCGACGAGGTGAACGCGCTGCGCGGACGAGGTCGACCGCCACTCGTCGGGCGCCATCCAGAACGCCTTCCTGAGGGCCCCGTACGAGACCATCCCCGATCCCAACGACCCGACCAGGCGGATCCCCCTGGTGGACCCGACCAAGGACGCGGCCGCCTACAACGACTTCATGGAGTCGCTGTCGGAGGGCGGCACCAGCGACCTCATGAAGCGGTCGGCGGCCAGCACGCTGCTGCCGCACCTCGACACCATCGCCGCGGCCGCCAACCAGCAGGCCGAGTCGACCGCGCTGGAGACCGACGTGCTGTTCGAGCGCAAGGACGTCGTCGGCTTCTTCAAGGAGATCGGCTACGACGCGGAGGCCGCCGGCATCGCGGGCCACGAGATCGGCCTGTGGGCCGGCGCCGAGACGTCGCAGCTGTACGCCGACCACCCGCACCCCACGCCGGGCCAGCTCCAGAACACCTACGACCCCATCGCCCAGGTCGTCGGCGCGGCGTACAACGGGTTCAACGACACCGAGGCGGCGGCCGCCGCGGCCAACAGCCACCTCGCCTACGGCATCTCGCACGGCGTGAGCGCCATCGCCGACCTGACCCCGGGGGTGGTCGCCCTGCTGTCGACCAACCCGGTGACCGCGGTGGGCACGCTGGTCATCGGGGCGGGCGTCGACATCGTGGGCCAGGCGGCCCTGTTCGGCATCGAGGACATCCGCAGTGCCGACACCAGCCTGCCGTTCGGGGGCGAGGACCTCCAGCGCCAGGTCGTCACCGACCTGCGGGCCCAGGCCGTGCACCAGCTCGAGGCCCAGGGCGCCATCCCGCCGGGCACGCAGCCCGGCCAGTACAGCGGGGTGCTGGCCGACTACTTCGGCGGCACCGACCCCTACGACGAGCTCAACCAGTCCAGCTTCGTCAACGCCTTCAACTACAGCCCGGGCGACCCCTGGTAGGTGTCACTGGTAGGGCTCAGCTGACCCGCTGCTGGGCCAGCTGCTCCTCGCGCTCCGCGTTGTACTGCCGCTGGCGCTGGTTGGCGGCGGCGATGGCCTCCCAGATGGGGAAGGAGGCGTAGCCGCTCAGCTCGACACCCGCGGTGAAGCTCGACTGGAGCAGGCCGTGGGCCCGGTCGAACTCGGTGCGGAAGTACCCCAGCCAGTTCACGACGACGGAATCGTGGAGGGTCTGGCGGCCCGTGGCCTGCTCGTTGAGGGTGGACGACATCGTGGACAGGGCGTCGAGCGCGGCGCCGGCCGCGTCGTAGTCGAAGGCCACCCTCCTGGCCCCCGCGATGGGGCAGACAATCTCGATATCGGCCATGAACAGAACGCTAGTGGCCCGCTAACAGGGGCGGTACGCGGGCCGGAATAGGCCCAAAACGGGACGGCGGCGCAGGCCGCTGTCGGACCTGCGCCGCCGGCGTCGATGTCGAACCCTCAGCGGTTGCCGCCGGCAGCCTGGATCTCGGCGTTGATCAGCTTGAGGTCGGCCGCGAGGTCGGCGAGCTGAGACACGGCGGTCGTCAACGTCGTCTTGTACTGCGGCCATTCCTCGTAGAAGAGATGGGCCGAGGGCCCGTCGAAGTTGTCGGGCTGCAGCGTGTCGCCCTGGGCGATGAAGTCGGTGATCGCCTGGTTGAGCGACCCTTCGACCGTGCCCGCCATGGTGGCGGCCGTGGTGACCGAAAGTTCGCTGGACCGGACATTGCCTGTGACCATTGTGTGGTGCTCCTTTCAGGTGCTGAGCAGCCGGCCCCCAGGCCGACACGTCCTTCATTCCGCCCGCCGGGCTGACAATAGCGACGGGTTCCGACGAGTTGACGTCGCCCCCCCGGGGCTCAGCGCGGGAGCGCCACCTGCACCAGCTCGACGTCCCCGCTGGCGGCCAGGTAGCCCCGCCCCGCCACCATCGCCACCGGCGAGCGGCGGGGCAGGCGGGTGCCGAAGATGTCGCCGTCGAGGTCGACGTCCGGGCCGCAGCATGATGCCGAGCTTCGAGCGCCGGAGCGGCCGGGTCCAGTGCGAGTAGCCGGTGCGGACGCCGTCGTTGCGGCCCGCGGCCACGAACAGCAGGTCGGGCCGGTCCGAGGTGGAGAGCTTGTCGAGCACGCCCCCCATGTCGTCGATGGACTCGGCGTCGTCCACCAGCACCAGCACCGGGCCCTCCCCCGGCTCCACCAGCGGCATCAGGCCGTCGCCGATCTCGGTGGGATGGACGGTCGCGCCCACCAGCGGGTCGGCGCCCAGCGGTGAGCGGGGGCCGGCCACCGCCACCACCCGCACGTCGTCGCGGACCGCCTTGACGGAGGCGGCCACGGTGAGCAGCGCCGTGCTCTTCCCCGAGCGGGCCGGCCCCACGATGAGCACGTGCTCGCCCTGGTAGGCCACCAGGTGGGCGGGGTGGCGGGCCGACTCGGCCACCCCCACCGGGATGCGCCACGGGCGGGAGGCGAGCTGGGCCGGGGCGCCGAGGTCGGCCAGCCGGACCTGGGCGGCGAGCACGTCCATGCCCGCCGGCGGCCGCCGGGCCGGGGGAGGGCCGCGGCCAGCGCCTCGGCGGCCGCGGCGGCGCCCGCCGCGGGCCGGGCGATGTGCACGATCTGGCGGGAGGTGGCCAGGATGCCGCGGCCCGGCACCATGTCCGGCACCGCCGCCATGCGCACGCCGAAGTTGGAGTAGTCGCCCTTGTCGCCCAGCCGCAGGGCCAGCCGCTGGCGCACCAGCGAGCTCAGCGCGTGGGACACCGCCGACGGTGCGGTCCGCGGCCACCACCGTGTACAGCCCCACCTCGGGGCCGTCGGCGAACACCCGGGTGAACGCCTCCCACAGCGCCGTGCCCGCCAGGTCGTTGTACTCGGCCATGAACGAGCTCCAGCCGTCCACCAGCGTCACGATCACCGGCTCGGCCCGCACCGCGGCCGCCCCCAGGTCGCGGCGGCGGTCGAGCTCGGAGCGCAGGAACCGCATGAGCCGGGCCTGGCGCTCCCGCTCGGCGGCCAGGATCGCCGCCCCGACGTGCGGCAGCGGGGCCAGCGCCGCCAGCTCCCCCGCGCCGTAGTCGATGGCGTACATGTGCAGGTCGTCGGGCGACTGGGTGCGGGCCAGCGACAGGGCCAGGCTGGTGAGCGTGGTGGTCGTGCCGCTGCCGCCGATGCCGTAGACGATGAGGTTGCCCTCGTGGCGGAACCAGCCCACGGGGTACTGGGCCTGGGCCTCGGGGTCGTCGGCCAGGGCCAGGGGCACGTAGCCGCGGTTCCCCGGGCCCAGCTGGGCCTCGCCCCGCTGGATGGCCACGTCGATCAGCGTGTCCAGGTCGACCTCGCCGGGCAGCGGGTCGGGCCAGGGGCGCCGGGGCGTGGGGCGGCCGGTGCGGGCGAAGGCCTCGCGGATGGTCGACACCAGCAGCCCGAGGTCGGTCTCGGACGGGCCGTCGGCGGCCGCGCCCGGGTCGGTCGCCGGCGTCGACCGGCGGCAGCTCCTGGCGGGGCGCGGGGCCGTACACGAAGCGGGCCACGTCCACGTGCGTCAGCGACGCGCCGTCCCGCGCCCCGGTGGACAGGGCCGACTGGATGGCCACGACCTCGTTGGGGCCCAGGCGCGCGTAGGCCCGGCCCGGGGCGGTGCGGGGGATCGCGGCGGCGTCGGGCACGTCGATCACGTCGCGTGCGAGTCGCTGCCCTCCTGCACCCGCAGGGCGATGCGCAGGTTGGTGTTGGCCTTGATGTTGTCGTTGATGGCGCCCTGGGGCCGCTGGGTGGCGAGCAGCATGTGGACCCCGAGGCTGCGGCCCCGCTGGGCCACGCCCACCAGGGCGTCGATGAACTCCGGCAGCTCGGCCTTGAGGGTGGCGAACTCGTCGATGATGACGATGAGCCGCGGCATGGCCTCGGTCCCCTTGCCGTTGCGCAGGTAGTCGGGCAGGTCGACCGCGGCGGCGTCCCGCAGCACCCGCTCGCGGTGCTTGAGCTCGGCCTCCAGGCAGCGCAGCGCCCGCTCGGCCAGCGACTCGTCCAGGTCGGTGACCATGCCCACCGTGTGGGGCAGCCGGGCGCACTCGTCGAAGGCGCTGCCGCCCTTGAAGTCGATGAGCACGAAGGTGAGGTGGTCGGGATCGACGGTGGCGGCCAGGCTGGCCACCAGGGTGCGCAGCAGCTCGGACTTGCCCGCGCCGGTGGTGCCGCCCACCAGGGCATGGGGGCCGTCGGCCACGAAGTCGACCGAGAAGACCCCGCTCTCGGACATGCCCACCGGGCCTGCGGGGCGGGGATCGACGCCGCCCGCCTTCCACCGGGCCAGCACCGCCTCGGGCGTGCACTCCTCCAGCTCCAGCAGGGGCAGGAGGCGGATCGAGGCGGGCAGCCCGGCGCCGACGATGTCGAGCTCGGGGTCCTCGAAGCGGGCCAGCGCCCGGGCGCAGTCGCGGGCCACGTCGTCGGCCATGCCCGCGGGCAGGAAGCCGCCGATGCGCTCGCCCCGCTGGGGCAGGCTCAGGTCGGCGCCGCCGTCCGGGTCGGTCATGTCGACCACGGTGGTGCACACCGCGGGCAGCCGGTCGGCGGTCGAGGCGATGACGATGCCGGCCACCGCCCCGGCCTCGCCCCGCAGCAGCGAGCGGGTCGGCGCCTTGCGCCCCTCGGTCAGCGACTCGTCGTCCACCACCACCAGCAGCGGCGGGCCGGTCGGCCTCTCCTCCCGGCGGACGGACCGCATGCCCTCACGGTCCTTGGGCGCGTTGGCCTTGATCCGGGCCTCGACCATGCGGGTCGACAGCTCGGGGTCGTAGGAGAGCTGGCGTCCCGAGCCGCTGGCGTCGCGGGTGTGGGGCAGCCACTTGGCCCAGTCCCACGCCGGCGCGTTGTCGGGACCGGCCAGGATCATCATGGGCAGGTCGGCCGGGCCGTGCAGCGTGGCCGCCTGGCACAGCAGCGAGCGGGCCAGCGCCAGGGCCGCGCTGCGGTCGCCCACGATGCCGACCACCCCGCCCTCGGACAGGTCCACCGGCACCGGGCTCGCCTTCAGCAGGGCCACCTCGTCCAGCGCCTCGGCCATCTCCTCGGGCAGCTCGGCCAGGCCCTCGACCCCGGTCACGGGCGGGCGCCAGGGGACGTCGCCCACCCCGGCCCGCAGGCTGAGGAAGTCGCTGTGGGTGAGGCGGCGCTCCCACAGGCTGGTGCTGGGCAGGGTGACGCGCCGCATGATCTCGGCCGGGTCGGGCAGCGCCGCCTCCCGCCGGGCCCGCTCCTCGTCGACGGTGGACGCCAGCTGCTCCCGGAGCTCGGCGAGGTCCCTGGTGAAGCGCTCCGCCTCGCTGCGCTGGGACTTCTTGCCCTTGCGCCGGCTGTCGATGGTGTTGCCGATGGCCATGATCGGCGTGAGGCCCGCGAACATGAGCGTCATCGGGCTTGGTCATGGCGTACATGCCGCCCGACATGGCGAGCGGGGCCAGCACCCCGATGAGGGAGAACGGCTGCTTGCCCCCGCCGTCCCTGGGCGGCTGCGGGCGCCTTGAGCTGGGGCAGGGGCGGGGGCGGCGCCGGGCGGGGCGGGCGGTTGAACGGGATGGTGCCGGCCACGGTGGTGTGGCGCAGCGGGTCGACCGCCACCGGCCGGTCCTCGTCGCCGCACCGGCCGGACCACCAGGTCGAGCGCGCCCAGGCGCAGCGGGGTGCCGGCCTCGATGGGGGTGGGCTCGAGCACGGCCTCGCCCGCCACCCAGGTGCCGTTGTGGGACAGGAAGTCCTCGATGGTGATGTCGCCGTCGGGCGTCGACGGTCACGCCTGCGTGGCGGCGGGACAGGGTGCCGTCCCGCAGCAGGATGTCGCAGCCGGCGGCCCGGCCCAGGACGTGGGCGCCGCTCACCAGGGGGAAGCGGCGCCCGGCGTCGAGCCCGTTCACCACCACCAGCTCCCGGGCCGGCGCCGAGCCGGGGCCCAGGACGGGCGGGGGCGGCGGCACCGCCGCCCGGTCGGGGCCACGGGGCAGGCCGAAGCGGACGACCGCCCCCTCGTGCAGGCCCGCCTCGGTCAGCTCGAAGTCGGGGTCGGCGACGTGGTCGCCGATGAGCAGCGACCGCTCGGTCCCCCGGGGATCGAGGGCGCGCGCGAGATCGTCGACCGTGGCCGACGGGTTGTTGACCCTGACATCCAGCTCGTGACGGGACTGGCCGTCGAAGTACACGATCTGCACGGCGTCCCAACGCTAGACGGCGGCGGGGGGCGCTTTGGCCGCGCGAGGCGAAAGGCGCCGGGGACGGTGGGCCGGCGACCCGTACTGTCGGAGCCATGCTCAACCTCGACGACGCCTTCGCCTCGTTCGACCAGGTGTGGATGCCGCACATCGTGGCCAAGGTCAACGACTACGACGTGCGCATCGCCCGGGCCGACGGCGACCACACCTGGCACGTCCACGACGACACCGACGAGTTCTTCCTCGTGCTCGAGGGGCAGTTCACGATCAACCTGCGCGACGGGGCCGTCGTGCTGGGCCCGGGCGACATCCACGTCGTGCCCCGGGGCGTGGAGCACTTCCCGCAGGCCACGCCCGGCACCCGCATCCTCATGTTCGAGCCCCGGGGCACGCCCAACACCGGCAGCCGCGAGACCGACGCGGCCCACATCACCACCACCACCGGGGTCGACCTGACGGCCTGAGGCCGGGCCCCGGTCTGCCGGGGGCCGCGCTCCCTTTGCCTCGCCGTTGGTTGATAATTCAAGCAGTCCGATCGCGGGGACCTCGGGAGGCGTGCGATGGGCGACACGTGGGGCATCAGCGGCCCGCGATTCCTCGCCATCTACGCCGCCCTGCTGGTGGCGGCGAGCGTGTTCGCCCTGGTGTGGCGGCGGCGAGCGCTGCGGTCCGGCGTCGACACCCGCCTGGACGACCTTCACCCCGTGGAGCTGGCCTACCTGCGCGACGGGCCTGACCTGGCGGTGCTGGCGGCCTACCTGCGCCTCTACGCGGGCGGGCTGGTGGTCGACGGCCTGCCCGTGGGCGCCGGGGATCCCCGCCCGTCGCGGCTGACCACGCGCCAGCTGGTCCGGCCGGAGCGCGGCCGCGTCACGCTGGCCGGCGTGCGGGGCGGCGGCCACCCGCTGGAGGACGCCTTGGCGTCGTCCATCGCCGGGGCGACAGCCACGACCTGCGCCTGGCCCGCCTGAGGACCTCGCCGGAGATGGAGGCCATCGAGGCCAAGCTCGCCGGGCGGGGCCTGGTGGTGGACCGGGCCCGGGTGGTCCGGGCGCGCCGCGGCGCCATCCCGCTGGCGGCGGTGCTGGTGCTGGGCATCGCCCGACTCGCTGCGGGCATCGACAACCACAAGCCGGTGGGCTACCTGTTCGCCCTGCTGATCGTCCCGTCGTCGCCCTGTGCCGCGCCTGTCCAAGGAGATCCCGCGGAGTGCTGGCCCGGGGCGTCGAGGACGAGGCCACCATCCTCCCCGCCCGCCCAGACCAGTCACGGCGTGGACGACGAGCTGGAGGCGTCGGCCGACTCAGCTTCGTCGCCGCGGCGTGGCGGCCGAGCTGGCCGCTGCCGGCGACCTGGCGGCGGCCGGCGCCTCGGGTTCGTGGAGTGATCGCCGATCGTCGGCGCCGAGCTGCCACGCGGCCTGGCCGCGCTGCCGCTGGTGGCGGAGCGTCGTGCGGCGTGGTCCTCGGCGGGGTCGCCCGACCGCGCGCCTCGCCCGGCTGCCGCCGTGGCTGGCCAACGTGGCCGAGGCCGAGGCCACGCTGCCGGTGCTGGCGCTGGAGCCGATCGCCACCCTGGTGGAGTGGCCGGGAGCGGAGCTGAGCGAGGCCGCCTTCCTGTCGGAGCTGCTGGCGGACCGGCGTCGGTGGTCCTCGACGTCGCCACCTCCACGTCAACGCGGCCCCGGGCCGGCACCACCGGCGCCGACGCCGACGCCGCCGCGATCCGGGCGCTGCCGCTGGAGCGGGTCGCCTACGTTCATGCCGCCGGGGGCCGCGAGCGGGACGGGCGCCTGCACGACACCCACGCCGACCCCCTGTGGCCCGAGGTCGACGCGCTGGTCGAGGAGCTGTGGGCCCGCGGCGACATCGGCGGCGACATCGGCGGCGTGCTGCTGAGCGCGACGGCGCCTTCCCGCCGGAGGCCGAGCTCCGGGCCGAGCTGGAGCGCCTGGCCGCCGCCGTGCCGCGTGGTCGGCCCGCCGGCGGCCGGTAGCGCCGGAGCGCCCGCCGGAGCGGGCCTTCCCTCGCCGACCTCCTGAGGCGCGGGCCCGGCTCGCCGCCGCCCAGGCCGCTCTGCTGAAGTCGCTCATCGGCGAGGCGCTCCCGCCGCCCGGCTTCCCGCCCGCGGACGTCGGCGCAGTGGCCGCCGTCCTGGCCCGCAAGCGGGCCCATGCGGTGGCGCACACGCTGCCGGACGTCGCCGCGACCCCGGACTTCGACGTGCGGTTCCCCGCGTGGGCCCTCCGCCATGCCCACGCGACACGCCCCCGCTCGACGCGGGCCGCTACCTGCGCGCCCTTCCCCCGCCGCGACCGCACGGTCCACGCCTGCCGCGCCCTGGTGGCGCTCGAGCTGGACGCGGACGGTGGCCGGCCGCTGCGCCTTCGGGTGCGCCGGGCCGCAGGCACCACCGTGTGGGGCTGCCGTGTCGGTCCCTACCGCACCGTCCGCACCTTCGGTCGGTGCGGGCGTGGGCGTAACTGTTTCTGCTCGCTCGTCCCGCGGCGCCGGTTCCTGGGCGCGGCGCTGCTGGGCGTGATCCTGGTCGGCGCGATGCTCACCCACATCGTCAACCAGGACCCGCTGAGCGAGGCCAAGATGGCCCCGATCTGCCTCGCCCTGGTCGGGATCGTGGCGTACGCGAGCCGGCCGGCGGATCGGCACGAGCTGCTGCCGCCCCGCTCGCTGACGGACCCTACGGCACGGTCCGCACCTTCGGTCGCGAGCGGGCGCGGGTGTAACTTTCCTGCATGAGGACAGGGGCATGGCGCGGGTCACCCGGTGACTGCGACGTGCACGACCACGTCTGCTGGGTGTTCGACGACGACGCCGAGTGGGCGGCGGCCGCCACCACGTTCCTCGCCGACGGCGCGGCTCGCCACGAGCGGCTCTACTACGGCGCAACCGGCTCCCCGGCCGAGCGGCGCGCCCACCTGGCCGGCCTGGAGGGCCGCGACGCGCTGATGGACTCCGCCGCCCTGCGGGTGTTCGACGCCCGCGTGATGGCCGCCGCCTCGGACGCCCAGCGCGAGAACCTGATCCGGGTGGCGGCCGAGCAGGCGGTGGCCGAGGGCTACCGCGGCGTGCGGTTCGCGGTCGACAGCACCTGCGTCGCCCCCGGCGACGACTGGGACGCCCAGGCCCGCTGGGAGCGCCGCAGCGATCGCCTCTGCCTGACGCTGCCGCTCAGCGCGCTGTGCGGCGTCAACCGCTCCGTGCTCAGCGAGGAGACGGTGGCCGCCATCGCCTGCCTGCACCCTTCGACCGGCGGCTGCGGCGAGGCCGGCCCCTTCTCCGTGTTCGCGATCGACGGCGGGGTGGCGCTCGCCGGCGAGATCGATGCCGCGGCCGCCACCGCGCTCGACCGGGCCCTGGCCCACGAGGCGCCGGGACCGGGCGAGTCCGTGCTCGACCTCGCCGGCGTCGGCTTCGTCGACGGGCGAGGGCTGGCCACCATCGCCGGCCACGCCGACCGGCTGGCCGCCGCGGGCGGGATGCTGGTGGTCACCGGGGCGTCGCCCCTGGCCCGCCGCATCTGGGAGCTGTGCGCGTTCGACCGCCATCCGGCGGCCCGCCTGGGCGAGGAGCAGCCCGCGTGAGCCGGGTCACCGCGGGCCCCGGCTTCCGCCACGAGGTCCGCCTCTACGCGGGGGACGCCGAGTTCGTGGGTGCCACGGTCGACTTCGTGCGCGACGGCGTGCGTTCCGGCGAGATCGTGCTGGTGGCCGTCGCCGCCCACAAGATCGACCGCCTCCGCCTGGCGCTCGGCCACGACGCGAGCGAGGTGCGGTTCGTCGACATGGGCGACATCGGGCGCAACCCCGGGACCCTCATCCCCATGTGGCGCGACTTCGTCGACACCTACGCGGCCCACGGCACGGCCGTGCGGGCCGTCGGCGAGCCGGTGATGCCCGAGTACAGCCCGGCGGCGCTGGCCGAGTTCCAGCACCACGAGACCCTGCTCAACCTGGCCTTCCGCGACGACCCCGACTTCTTCCTGCTCTGCCCCTACGACACGCTGGCGCTGGCCCCCGAGGTCATCGACCAGGCGCTGGCCCGCCATCCCTTCGCGGACGCGCAGGCGGGACACGTGAGCGCCAGCTACGCGCTGCGAGGGTGCCTGGAGGCGGTGTTCGCCGAGCCGCTGCCCCTGCCGCCGCGCTTCGGAGTGCGGGAGCGTCGGTTCACCGTGACCGACCTGCGCGACCTCTCGCGCCTGCGTGTGGTCGGAGGCGGAGGTGCGCGGCCTGCCGGCGGAGCTGGCGGACGACCTGGTGCTGGCGGTCAGCGAGGCGGCGGCCAACAGCATCCGGCACGGCCTGGGTCGGGGGCTGCTGCGGGTGTGGTCCGAGGACGGCTACGTCGTGTGCGAGGTCTCGGACCGGGGCCACCTCGACGATCCGCTGGCGGGCCGCCGTCGCCCCGAGCCCTTGCCCACGGACTCCCGCGGGCTGTGGCTGATCCACCACCTGTGCGACCTGGTGCAGATCCGCTCGACCGCGGTCGGGCACGGTCGTTCGCCTGCACATGGCGCTGCCCGGCCCCGACTGACGCCGGGGCCGGGCGAACCGCCGGGTCAGCTGGCGGCCGCGGCCTCGGCCAGCGCGACGGCCTGGCGGGCCTCGGCGGTGGCCAGGTTGTGGCCGTTGCCCCGCACGCCGTTCACCGTCTCGGTCGACTTCGAGTACTTGATCACCGCGTTGGCGATCGAGTCGCTGTTGAGGTCGAGCACGCTGTTGTTGTTGTTGGCGAACGTGTCGCACGCCTGGTGGTAGCACGGGTCGTAGGCCACGCCCGCGGTGCCGCCGTAGATCAGCACCTGCTCGGCGTCTTGGGCACCTCGGCCCCGGTGAACAGGCCGCCGAACGGGACGCCGTTGTCGAAGAAGGCGGCGTAGTCGGAGCGGAAGTCGATGGCCGTCGCCTCGAAGGCCAGCGTGCGGTCGGCGTAGAACTGGCGGCGGGACCACGCATAGTGTCAAGCGAAAGCGCGCTATGGCTCCGGATTGGTCGGCGTACGCCGGGGGCAAGCAGCCGATCCGGGGAGTGCCTAGTGGGCGGGCACCTGCATCCAGGCGTCGCGCAGGGCGCGAGGCCGGTCGCCGCCCGCTCGACGACCTCCTCGTCGCGGGACGGGTCGCCCACCTCCAGCCACACCAACACCGCGTCGACCAGCCAGCCGATGGTCGACTGGGCGGCCCAGTGGTCGAGCGCGGGGTCGCCCAGGTGCAGGTGCAGGAGCTTGGCCGTGGCCGCGGCCGCGACCTCCCGCAGCTCGTGGGCGTAGTCGGCGAACTGGGGCTCGCGGACGCCTGGCGCCACAGCAGCGTGAAGCCGGCCTCGTCCTCCCGGGCCACCGGAGCAGCGTGCGCATGCCGAGGCCGCGGGCCTCGCCCCGCTCCAGGCGGGCGGTCAGCTCCTCGCCGTGGCGCTCGAACACCTGCTGGAGCACGGCCCGGTACAGGCCCTCCTTGGTGTCGAAGTGCCGGTAGAGGATCAGCTTGGTGACCCCGCACGCGGCGGCCACGTCGTCCATGGACGTCGCCGCGAAGCCGTTGCGGGCGAACGCCTGGGACGCGCCTCGCAGGATGGACGCCTGGCGTTCCGAGCGGCTGAGCAAGGCCACGGTTCACAGTGTAAACGATGGCGTGTACACTCGGTAGTAACACCCTGTGTCGGGAGGGGCGCGTGCCTGAGTCTGTCGGTCCGGATGGGTCAGTGGGTTCGGAACAGGTCGAGTTCACGGCCGAGGAGTTGCTGGCCGACCACGCGGTGGTCGAGCCGTTGCTGGCGGGGGGCGTCCGCTGTCACGGCGGCTTCGACGCCGAGGGCCGCTACGTGTCACCGCGGACGAGGTTCCGGGCGCCCGCCATCGCCGCGTGGCAGGACCAGAACCGCCGCCTGTTCGGCACCGACATCATCGAGGTCCCGCTGGCCACGTGGCCCGAGCACTTCCCCAACGTCGCCCAGGGCCGCTTCCTCATCGAGGCGGGCGTCCGCGAGCCGCTGATCAGCACGATGACCCGCATCGGCACGGTCGAGGGCTACGGCGCCGCCATCCGGGGCCTCGACCCCGGCAACGCCCAGCGCTGGTTCGACGAGGACGTGAGGGGCACCGCCGTGGACCACCTGGGCCGCGGCCTGTTCGAGGCCCACGGCCGTGACGAGGCGGGCTGGGAGGCCGAGGCCGGCCACCGGGACATGTGGTTCGCGGCCCGCGACATCGCCTTCGAGGGCCACGCCGCCGACATCGACGTGGAGGCCATCCTGGCCCGCATGGGCTTCGGCGCCCGCGGCCAGGGCGCGCCCGCGCCGCCGCGCCTGCTGCCCGACGACGTCGACCCCGACCTCGAGTCCATCGCCCTGTTCATGATCCGGGTGATGCTGATCGAGGTGCAGGCGTTCCACACCTTCGCCTGGGCCGAGACCCTGCTCTCCGAGCGCGAGCTGGTGGCCGGCGAGGGCGCGGCCGCCGACCTGGTGGCGTGCATCCGCCAGGACGAGACGCCCGCACGTCGCCTACCTGGCGACCGCCCTCACCGAGATGCGGGACCGGACGTGGGTCGGCACGTCCGGTCGCCACCACCCGGGCGCCGAGATGATCGGCACGCTGTGGGACGCCGCCCTCCGGGCGTCGCTGGGCGCCGGCCGGAAGCAGAACCGGGCGGCGATCCTGGGCGAGATCGAGCTCTGGTGCCGCAAACGCCCGAACGGCGAGGATCTGCTCGCCCAGTTCCATTCGCTGGGGACGGTGGAGGCCGCGGCGTGAAGTTCGGCATCTTCTACGAGCACCAGCTCCCCCGCCCCTGGGACGAGGGCAGCGAGCTACGCCTGATCCAGGACGCGCTCGAGCAGGTCGAGCTGGCGGACCGGCTGGGCTTCGACGTGGTGTGGGAGGTCGAGCACCACTTCCTCGAAGAGTATTCGCACTCCTCGGCGCCCGAGGTCTTCCTGGCCGCCGTGTCGCAGCGCACCCGCGACATCCGGCTCGGCCACGGCATCATCCAGACCGCGCCCGGCTACAACCACCCGGCCCGCACGGCCGAGCGGGTGGCGATGCTCGACCTGGTGTCGGGCGGGCGGGTCGAGTTCGGCTCGGGCGAGTCGTCGTCGGAGGCCGAGCTGGGCGGGTTCGGCGTCGACCCGGTCACCAAGCGCGAGGCGTGGCTGGAGGGCCTGGAGGTGGCGATCCGGTGCATGACCGAGACGCCGTTCACCGGCGTCGACGGCCGCTTCGTCACCATGCCGCCCCGCAACGTCGTGCCCAAGCCGGTGCAGAAGCCCCACCCGCCGCTGTGGGTGGCCTGCTCCCGGCGCGACACCATCCTCCTCGCGGCGGAGAAGGGCATCGGGGCCCTCACGTTCGCCTTCATCGACCCCGAGGACGCCCGGCACTGGGTGGCGGACTACGAGCGCACGCTGGCCGAGACCTGCGTGCCCGTGGGCCAGGCCGTCAACACCAACATCGCCTGCGTAACCCAGATGATGTGCGCCGACAGCGAGGAGGAGGCGCTGCGCCGGGGCCTGGAGGGCGGCAACTTCTTCGGCTACTCGCTCGGCCACTACTACATCTTCGGCGAGCACGAGCCCGGCAAGACCGACGTCTGGGCCGAGTTCGTGGAGCGCCGGGGCGAGCGGGGCTACTCCCCCGAGATCGAGGCCGCGCTGGAGTCCGAGCGCCTGGGGGCCAAGATCGCCGCGGGCGACCGCACCGGCCTGCGGGGCGCCACGGGCACGCCCGACCAGATCCGCGACTACCTGCGCCGCTTCGAGGAGGCCGGCGTCGACCAGGTCATCTTCATCATGCAGGCGGGCAAGAACCGCCACGAGCACATCTGCGAGTCGCTGGAGATGTTCGGCACGCAGGTCCTGCCCGAGTTCAAGGAGCGCGACGAGGCCGTTGGTGGCGGCCAAGGCCGAGCGCCTGGCCCCGGTGGTCGAGGCCGCCCTGGCCCGCAAGGACGAGGCCGGGCCCCGGCTGCCCGAGGGCTTCTCGTTCCCGGCCCTGCCGGTGAAGATGGTGGGCGACAACGCCGAGGGCAAGGCGTGGCTCAAGAAGTTCGGCGACGACGCCGCCGCGGGCGAGCATCTCCTGGACCTGGGCTGATGGCGGCGCTCGACGGAGATTTCGGGGGCCGTGTCGCGCTCGTGACGGGCGGTGGCTCGGGCATCGGGGCCGCGGTGGCCCGCCGGCTGGCGGCCGAGGGCGCCCGGGTGGTGGTGGCCGACATCGTGGGCGACGCCGCTGCCACGGTGGCCGGCGAGATCGGCGGCCGGGCCCTGGCCCTGGACGTGGGCGATGCCGCCGCCTGGGACGAGGCGGTCGGCGGGATCCTCGCCGGCGAGGGCGGCCTCGACCTCGCCCACCTCAACGCGGGCGTCAGCACGGGCGAGGCCGATCCCACCGTGCTGACCGAGGCCCAGTACCGGCGGGTGATGGGCGCCAACCTCGACGGGGTCGTGTACGGCACCCGGGCCGTGGCCGGCGCCATGAAGGCGAGCGGGGGCGGGGCCATCGTCGCCACCGCCTCGCTGGCCGGGATCATCGCCTTCCCGCCCGACCCGATCTACACGCTGACCAAGCACACGGTGGTGGGCTTCGTGCGCTCCTCGGCCCTCGCCCTCAGCGGCTACGGCATCACCATCAACTGCCTGTGCCCGGCGGTGGTCGACACCCCGCTCCTCGGCGAGGGCCGGGACCGCCTGAGCGAGATGGGCCTCCCCCTCATCCCGCCGTCCGACATCGCCGACGCCCTGGTGACGGTGGTGCGGGGCGGCGGCAGCGGCGAAGCCTGGACCTGCCTGCCGAACCGGCCCCCCGAGCCGTGGACGTTCGCGGCCCCGGACATCTGGGCGCCCGCCCCCGAGCCCTGAGCGTCTGCCAGGTCTGGGCCGCCCGGGCCGAGCGGCAGGCCGGCGAGCGCCAGCCCCAGCGCCACGGCCAGGGTCGCCACGAATCAGACCGCCGGCAGCCGGTCCCGGCTGCGCAGCTCCTCCAGGCCCAGCCCGACGGCCACGTACAGCAGGGCCAGGCTGCAGACGTCATGACGGCCTCCGCCGGGCCGCAGCCCGCCTGGTCCACGAGTTTGCTAGGAAGCGCCGCGTGAGCTTCACGCTTGGGGTGTACGACCTGTTCGCCTACGCCATCCCCGGCTCGCTCTACGCCACCCTCCTCTATATGTGGCGGCGCGGGCGGACTGGCTACCGCGGGACGGCGTCGACGCGAACAGCTTCGCGGTCCTCGTTGCCGCGCTGGTCGCCAGCTACCTGATCGGCCACCTCACCTACGGGCTGAGCCGGACCCTGGCTCGCGCCATCCCGAAGCGCCTCCACACCTACGCCGAGGCGCGGCGCGTCTTCGTGGCCCGCACGCCGGACGCGGCCGGCCGGGGCTTCGTCGAGGCCGACGTCGGGCTGCTGCGGGCCGCGGTCGAGCTCAGCCTGCCCGAGGCGAGCACAGAGGTGTCCCGCCTCCAGGCGACCGGGTTGATGCTGCGGGGCAGCTCGCCCGCGCTGCTGCTCGGCGCGATGGTGGCGCTGGTCGAGGTGTTGACCGGCCCCGAGCCGCTGGCCGCGGCGTGCGCCGCGCTGCTGCTGGCGGCCGCGTCGGTGGCCGCGGTGCTCGGCGGCTGGCGGCTGTCGCTGTGGGCCAACCTCCGCCTGCTGGAGCTGTGCTACTGGCTGCCCTCGGTCGCCGCGCTGGATCCGCCGCCTGCCAGCAGCTGATCGACCGTGACGGCCGCGAACCACGACTCGAACCGCTCGGGCGTCCAGCCCCGCTCGTAGGCCAGGAGCAGCCACACGTCCGGGTGGTTGAGCGTCCACAGGATGTCGGTCGCCTCCGCCGGCGTCGAGGCCGGCGCGCAGCGCACCCTTGCGCGTCGAGGGAGTCCACCAGCACACGCTGGTTGGCGTAGAAGTCGGACTGGATCAGCGCCCACAGGGCGGCGCTGTCGGGATCGACGCACGGCGGCGCTGCGGATGACCCGCAGGAGCGGACCGATCGCGGGTCTTGACCACGCGGGCGTTGGCCGCGTTAAGCCGTAGCTGACGCCGGGGTCCGGCTCGTCGAGCATCTCCCGGTACCAGGCCCGGTCGGCCACGGGCACGTCGTCCACGTCGCCCTTGAGCACCAGGTCCCACACGGCCCGCAGCAGGCCCGGCTTGGTGGCGAACACGCTGTACACGGTCTTGAGGGCGACGCCGGCCTCGGCCGCGATCGCCTCCATGGTGGTGGCCACGTAGCCGTCCCGCTCGAACAGGCGCTGGGCGGCGTCGAGGATCGACCGGCGGGTGACGCGCCGCCTGCTCCCGGCGGCGGCGGGAGTCGTAGCGCCGCTTCGGTCGAGTGGGTTCCGGCACTTGACCACCTAGCTGATACTTGAATACTCGTAACGAGTAGTGAATATTCAGGATGGACGTGGATGACGACTCAGCGATGAGCGAGGAGCGTATGCATGGTGGTGGGAGATGTGGGCCGGAGTCGCCGGCCGCTGGGCCGAGCAGGCGGACGAGGTGGACCAGCGCGGAGGCGAGGTCACCGCGGCGATGCTGGCCCGGGCGCGCCCCGGCGCCGGGCGAGCGGGTGCTGGAGCTGGCCTGCGGACCGGGCGGGGCCGGGCTGGCGGCGGCGGCGCTGATCGGCGAGCACGGCGAGGCGGTCCTCTCCGACGTGGTGCCCGAGATGGCGGCCATCGCCGCCGCCCGTGCCGCCGAGCGGCGGGCTGGGCAACGTGCGCACCGCGCGTGCTCGACCTCGAACGGATCGACCAGGCCGACGGCGTCCTACGACGTCGTGCTGTGCCGCGAAGGCCTGATGTTCGCGGCCGACCCGGGGAGCGCGGCGCGCGAGATCCACCGCGTGCTGCGGCCCGGCGGCCGGGCGGCGGTGGCGGTGTGGGGCCCGCGCGAGCCGAGAACCCGTGGCTGGCCCTGGTCCTCGACGCGGTGGGAGCCGAGCTGGGCATGCCGGTCCCGCCGCCCGGCGTCCCCGGGCCGTTCTCGCTCGACGACCGGGCAGCCCTGGCCGGGCTGCTGGCCCGGGCCGGGCTGGCGGACGTGTGGTCGAGGACGTGCCGGTGCCGCTGCGCTCGCCGTCGTACGAGGCCTGGTGGTCCCGCACGTCGGCGCTGGCCGGCCCGCTGGCCGCGCTCGTCGCCGGCCTGCCCGACGCCGCCCGGGCGTCCCTCGACGACCGCCTGCGCGCCGCGCTCGGCTCCCGTACGCCACGGCGGCGGGCCTGGACCTGCCGGGCCTCGCGCTGGTCGCCTCCGCCCGCCTGCCCTCAGGACGGCGCGATCGCCTCCAGGATCGCCTCGTCGCCCGCGTACGGCTCGCTCGGGCGGGGCCAGTGGACGACCAGGTCGGTGATGCCGATCGCGGCGTACGCCTCCGTACCTCCGCGAACGCCTCGGGGGAGCGGAGCCCGCCGTCGAGGACGGGGCCGGTCACCACCAGGCGGTCGACCGTGGCCGGGTCGCGGCCCTCCGCTGCGCACGCCTCCTCGAAGCGGGCCAGCTGGCGGGCGATGGCCGCCGCGCCCTCGGCCGCAGCGAGCGGCGGTCCGGCGTGGGTCCGGGGGCCGCTGGACACCCACGTGGCTCCGTGCCGGGCCGCCACCCGCAGCGAGCGCGGGACGGTGGCCGCCAGGGCGAAGGGGACGCGGGGCTGCTGCACGCAGCCCGGGTGGGTCCGGGCCTCGTGCGCGCGTCCAGAAGCGGCCGGTGAACGTCGTCTGCGGATGGCGCAGCAGGCGGTCCATCAGGTCGACGAACTCGGCGAAGCGCTCGGCCCGCTCCTCCCTGCTCCATGACGGCTGTCCCAGCACCGTGGCGTCCCAGCCCCCGGAGCCGGCCCCGAGGCCGAGCGTCAGCCGGCCCCCGGAGATCTCGTCCAGCGTGACCACCTCGCGGGCGAAGGCCACCGGGTGGCGGAACTCGGGCGAGGCCACCAGCGTGCCCAACCGGATCGTGCTGGTCACCGCGGCCGCGGCCGCCAGCGTGGGGACGGCGCCGAACCAGGGCGAGTCCCGCAGGCTCCGCCAGGCGAGGTGGTCGTAGGTCCACGCGTGATCGAAGCCCAGGCGCTCGGCTCGCTGCCACTTGCGCATCGCCTCCGGCCAGCGGTCCTCCGGCAGGATCAGGACCCCAAGGCGCACGACCGCACGCTACCGGGGGCCGGGAGTGGGTGAAACTACGGTTCCGACGGCACCGGGGGTGGACATGACCAACACGGGCGTGGAAGAGGCCGGCGCGCTGCGCCTGTTCGACCCGGTCGAGACAGCCGAGCTGCTGCGGGGCTGGCAGCTGCACGTGGCGCGGCGGCGCACCATCCACGAGGCCGCGGCCCGCCGGCTCCAGCGCGCCAGCACCTGGCTGGCCGTGCCGACGACGATCCTGGCCGCCGTGGCGGGCACCGCTGCCTTCGCGGCCGCCCGGTCGGACTCGGCCACCGACACGCTCGGGGTCGTCGGCCTGGCCGTGGGCCTGGGCGCGGCCATCACGTCCCACCTGCAGTCCAACCTCAACCTGGGGGCGCGGGCCGAGGCCCACCGGCTGGCCGCCAGCAGCTACAAGGTGCTGCTGCGCATGTTCGAGCGGCTGTCGCCCGATGTCGGCCGGCTGCCGCCCATCGGCGCCGACGACGCCCTGTCGGCCGCGCTGAAGGAGATCGAGACCCGCATCGCCGACGTCGACTCCAGCGCCCCCATCGTCCCGGCCCGGGTGGCGCAGCGCGAGGAGTCCAAGGAGGTCGTGGTGGTCACCGAGGCGACCAAGCTGGTCGGCCCGCTGCGCTAACGCCCCACTCCGCCCGCTGGCAGCCAGTCGGCTTTGCGCTCCACCTCGTCGACCAGGCCCCAGCGCAGGGCCGTCCGGGCGTCGATGGTGTCCCCCGACAGGGCCAGCCATGCCGTGCGGTGCCGGCCGATGCGCCGGGGCAGCGACACCGTGCCCCCCGCTCCGGGCACCAGTCCCATGCCGAGCTCGGGGAGGCGGATCTTGGTGCGGGGCGCGGCCACGACCCGGGCGGCGAAGGCCGGGATCTCGATGCCCGCGCCGATGCAGTGGCCGTGGATGTGGGCGGTGACGCGCTCGGCCTCCCGGTGGACGGCCAGGCCGGGATGGCGGGTGAGCCGGACCGCATGGCTGGTGGCGCCATCGGGGACGGTGCCGAACTCGTGGATGTCGCCGCCGGAACAGAACGACGGGCCGCGGCCCCGCAGGTAGATGTCGTGGATCCAGGTGACCGGGGCGACGGATTCGAGCACGGCGACGAGCCGGTCCCGCAATGCGGTGTTCACCGCGTTGTGGACCTCGGGCCGGTCGAGGGTGATGAACAGGATGTCCCAGCGGTAGGTGGCGCACACCGGGTCTCGCCCGTCGCCGGGTGGGCGCTCGGGGGGCGCGGGCGCTGGTCGAGCCAGCGGCGATGGGCTTCGCTGCCCAGCAGCATGCCGTAGGTGGCCGCCTCGGCCGCCACCGCATCCCACACCGGCAGGCGCTCGCTGAGCCGCAGCAGCGACACCAGCGCCAGGCTCGCCAGCGGCTGCTCGGCGATCCGCTCGGCGAGCGGGTCCAGCGGGGCGTCGTGCCACGGCCGCGGCGGGTCCGGCCCGGCGGTGAGCGCCACGTCGACCGCGTCCACCAGCTCCGGGGGCACCCGCCCGGGGTCGCCGACCAGCACGACCACGGTGGGCACCCAGCGCAGCGCGGCCAGCGCCTCGGGGTCGACCGTGGCGGTGTCGTCGAGCCGGAGCACCAGCGGCTCCGGCTGTTCGAGCACGGAGGTGGCGGCGATCACCTGCTCGCCCGTCTCGCCGGTGAGGGCGCCCAGCTCGTGGAGCTCCATCGGACCAGACCCTACGCTCGGCCCGGTGACCCCGACGCGGCGATGGGCGGCGTGTGGTGCCATGGCGCTGACCGGCGATCCCGACGGCCCGCCCCTGGCGCCCGCCACCGGCGCGGCCGATGTCGTCGACGCGGCCCTGGCCCCGTTCGGCCTCGACGCGGGCGTGCTGGCCGAGCGGGCCGCGTCGGGCGGGCTGGGCCGGAGCGGCCGGTTGGCGTGTGGGCGGGGCTCGCGGTTGCTGCGGGCCGCCGACGGGTGGCTGGCGCTGACGCTGAGCCGCCCGGACGACGTGGCGTCGCTGCCCGCCCTGCTGGAGGTGGGCTTCGACGGCGAGCCCGACGGCACCGGCGACGGCGCCCCGTGGGACGCGGTGGCCCGGGCGGTGGCCGGCCGCCCGGCGGCCGAGGTGGCGGGCCGGGCCGAGCTGCTGGGGATGCCGTGCGGGGTGGTGGGCGAGGCCGCTCCCGACCCGCTGCCGGCGCCCCTCGCTCCCTTGGCCGACCGCCGCCCTCCCCCGTATGCGGAACGCCGCCCTCACCCGTATGCGGAACGCCGCCCTCACCCGTATGCGGAACGCCGCCCTCCCGTATGCGGAACGCCGCCCTCACCCATTTGTGGTGGATCTGTCGGCGCTGTGGGCTGGTCCGCTGGCGACCTCGTGCCTGCTGCGGGCGGGCGCCACGGTGGTCAAGGTCGAGGACGTCCGCCGGCCCGACGGCGCCCGGCGAGGGCGACCCGGCGTTCTACGACCTGCTCAACGGGGGCAAGCTCAGCGTGGCCCTGGACCTGGGGTCGGGCCACGGGCCGGCGGGCCCTCGCCTCGCTGGTCGACCGGGCCGACATCGTGGTGACGTCCGCCCGGGCGCGGGCCGTCGAGGCCCTGGGGCTCGACCCGCCGGCCGCGTTGGCGGCGGCCACGGACAAGGTGTGGGTGGCCATCACCGCCCACGGCTGGGCGTCGCCCCGGGTGGGCTTCGGCGACGACGTGGCCGCCGCGGCCGGGCTGGTGGCCTGGCACCCCGGCGACGGCGAGCCCCGCTTCGCGGCCGACGCCATCGCCGACCCGCTGTGCGGCGCCCTGGCCGCGCACGCCGCCCTGGCCGCCTGGCACCGGGGCGGGCGCCACTTCGTGGACGCCTCCCTCGCCGCCGCCGCCCGCTCGGTGGCCCCGCCTGCCGCCGAACCGGCGAGGGCGGCGCGAGGCGGCGGAGGAGGAGGCTGGTCGATCGACGGCGAGCCCGTGGCCGCGCCCCGCCCCCGAGCCGCGGACCGGCCCGCCGCCCCGCTGGGCGCCGACACCGCCGCGGTGCTGGCGGCCGTGTCGGCGTGACCGACGACCTCCTGCTGCGGCGGGCGGCCACCGCGCCGGGGTTCGAGCGGGACCTGGCCATCGAGGGCGGGCGCATCGTGGCCCAGCCCGGGACGGGCGACCACATCGAGATCGACGTCGAGGGCCGCCCCGTCCTCCCCGGGCTCACCGACCACCACATCCACCTGCTGGCCACCGCCGCGGCCCGGGACTCGGTGGACTGCTCCCCGGCGGCGCTGGCCGCGGCCGGCGGGCTGGCCGCCGTGCTGCGGGACGCCCGGGCCCGCCGGCCGGAGGGATGGCTGCGGGGCGTGGGCTACGACGTGGCCGCCTCGGGCCCGCTGGACCGGCGTGGGCTCGATCCGCTGGGCGTGGGCCCGATCCGCATCCAGGACCGCACCGGCATCCGCTGGATGCTGGACGGCGCCGGCCTGGCCGAGGTGCTGCCGGCCGATCCGGGCGACTGGCCGGCCGGGGTCGAGCGGGACGGGGCGGGCCGGGCCACCGGGGTGCTCACCCGGCTCGACGGCTGGCTCGGCGAGCGGGTTCCCCGCCTGGCCCCGGACCTGGCCGCCCTGGGCGCCTGGCTGGCCTCCCGGGGCGTGACCGCGGTGACCGACGCGGGTGCGGGCAACGGTCCCGGCGAGCTCGCGGCGCTGGCCGCGGCCGGGCTACCCCAGCGGGTCACGGCCATGACCCGGGACCCCGAGGTCACGGCCCCCGAGGGCGTCGCCCTGGGACCGGTGAAGGTCCTGCTGGACGACGCCGACCTGCCCACCCTCGACGACCTGGCCGCCCGGGTGGGCGCCGTCCACGACGCGGGCCGCGCCGTGGCGGTCCACTCGGTCTCGGAGGCGACGCTGGTCATGGCCCTGGCGGCGGGCGTGGGCCCGCGGGACCGCATCGAGCACGCCTCGCTGGTCCCCGACGACGTGCTGCCGCTGCTGGTGGAGGCCGGCCCCATGGTGGTGGTGCAGCCCACGCTGGTCCGGACCCGCGGCGACCGCTACCTGGCCGAGGTCCCGGTGGAGGAGCACCGCGGCCTGCACCGGCTGGGCAGCTTCGTGGGCGCGGGCCTGCGGGTGCGGGCCGGCTCGGACGCCCCCTACGGCGACCCCGACCCGTGGCTGGGCGTGGCCGCGGCGGCGGACCGGCGCACCGCGGGCGGCCAGGTGCTGGGGGCCGCCGAGGCGCTGACGCCGGGCGGCGCCCTGCGCCTGTGGTGTGACACGCTGGTCGACGACGTGGTGGTCCTCGACGCCGGCTGGGACCGTTTGGGCGACAGCCCCCCGATCCACGCGGTCGTGGCCCGTGGCCGCTGGACACAGGTGACCCGACAAAGGGGATACTGATCATCGTGCAACTCTCCACGAGTCCCAGCTACGCCGGCGGCTTCAAGGAGACGGCCCGGCGGGTGGCCGAGCTCGAGCGGGCCGGCCTCGACCTGGTGTGGGTGGCCGAGGCCTACGGCTTCGACGGCCCCAGCTTCATGGGCTACCTGGCGGCGCTGACCGAGCGGGTGCAGATCGGCTCGGGCATCCTGCCCCTGTACACCCGCACGCCCACGCTGCTGGCCATGACCGCGGCGGGCGTCGACGCCCTCTCCGATGGGCGCGCGGTCCTGGGGCTGGGCGCCTCGGGGCCGCAGGTGATCGAGGGATGGCACGGCGTCCCCTACGACCGCCCGCTGGCCCGCACCCGCGAGATCGTGGACATCTGCCGGGCCGTGTGGGCCCGGGAGGACCGCCTCGTCCACGAGGGCCCGCTGTACCCCGTGCCGCTGCCCGAGGGCCAGGGCACCGGGTTGGGCAAGCCGCTCAAGATCATCGGCCGGCCGGTGCGGCCCCGCATCCCCATCTACGTGGCCGCCCTCGGGCGAGCGCAACGTGGCCATGACCGCCGAGATCGCCGACGGGTGGCTGCCACTGTTCTTCCTACCGGAGCGGGCCGGCGAGGTGTTCGGCGCCTCGCTGGCCGAGGGTGCCGCCCGCCGCTCGCCCGACCTCGGCCCCCTGGAGGTGTGTGCCGGCGGCATCGCCTGCGTGGCCGAGCCGGAGGAGGCCGACAAGTTGCTCGACGCCTACGCCCGGCCCGTCGCCGCCCTCTACATCGGCGGGATGGGCGCCAAGGGCCGCAACTTCTACAACACGCTGGTCCGCCGCTACGGCTACGAGAAGGAGGCCGAGCAGATCCAGGACCTGTACCTGGACGGCCGCAAGGACGAGGCCGCCGCCCTGGTCCCCGACGACCTGCTCCGCCTCACCAACCTGTGCGGCCCGCCCGGCTTCATCCAGGAGCGCATCGCCGCCTTCGCCGAGGCCGGCGTGACCGTCCTCAACGTCACCCCCCTCGGCTCCCACGCCGACCAGGTCGCCATGATCGAGAGCCTCCGCGACTGGTCCGCCTGATCACACCACCCACACGGCGGTGGGGCGAGGCAATAGCGTCCGACGACGGGGGCACGAGGCAATCGGGGCCGGGGGCCGGCCGCTATTGCCTCGTGCCGCCGTCTGCGATCCCTATTGCCTCTCGTGTCACCGGACCCAGGCGACCAGGGCGTCGAGGTGGCGGCGCATGCGGTGGCGGGCGAGGTCCTGGTCGCCGGCGAGGACGGCGGCGACGATGCGGCCGTGGACGGCTATGCGCGTCCTGGGTGGTGGGGAACGGGTCGGGGGCGCCTTCCGGGGCCGCGACCCGAAGGCGGGTGAGCAGGACCAGCACCATGGTGAGCAGCCGGGACACCGGGTTGCCGGCCACGGCGGCCAGCACGTTGTGGAGGTCGTGGCCCACCACCGCGAAGTCGTCCGGGGACGCCGCCCGCTCGACCTCCAGGGCTTCGCGCAGCTGGGCGGCGCCGTCGTCGTCGAGGGTGTCCATGACCCGGTCGAGGACCGCCATCTCCACCGCGCTCCGCACCTCGAACAGGTGGGCGGGCTCGATCCCCTGCCGGGCCACCTGGATGGCCACCGCGTCGACCACGGCCTCGATGCCGGGCTCGACCACGAACAGGCCGCCGCCGGGCCCCCGGCGCATGCGGGCCACCTGGTGGTGCTCCAGCACCCGCACTGCCTCGCGCAGCACGGCCCGGCTCACGTCGTAGCGGGCCATCAGCTCGGCCTCCGAGCCGAGCAGCGTCGCCCACCGGCCACCCCGCGGCGGTGATCTCGCCGAAGATCCGGCGGGCCGTGGCCTCGGCCCGCTTGTCGCTGCGGCCGTCCGGCTCGCTGAGGTCGGCCAGCCGGCGCCGGGACGGCCGACGGGCCCGCAGGTAGTCGGCCTCGGCCTCCAGGTGGCGGCGCATGCGGCGGCGGGCCACGACCTCGTCGCCCGCCAGGATGGCGTCGGCGATGGCGGCGTGGGCGGCCGCCGACTCGGCCAGCGTCTGCGCCGACAGCCTGGCCCCCCGGGGCAGGAAGAGCAGCGTCACCCGGTTCAGCAGGTCGACGAAGAACTCGAGCCCGGGGTTGCCGGTCATGCCCGCCACCAGCCGGTGCATGACGCGGTGGTCCTTGACCCGGCCCGCGCCCTCGGCCTCGACCAGGGCGCGCAGCTCGGCGCGCTGGGACTCGTCGAGGCGGCCGCAGGCCAGCTCGGCCGCCGCCTCCTCCAGCGCCAGGCGGGCCTCGAACATGTCGTCGATCTCGGCCCCCACGTACAGCAGGTAGACCGACACGGCGTCGGCCACCGCGTCGACGGACGGCTCGGTGACCACCAGGCCGCCGCCCGGCCCGCGCCGCATGCGGGCGACGTGGCGGTGCTCGACCAGGCGCACCGCCTCGCGGAACACCGCCCGGCTCACCCCGTAGCGCGCCACCAGCTGAGGCTCCGAGCCCACGACCTCGCCCTCGGGCCAGCCCAGGCGCGCGATGTCGTCGACGATGCGGTCGGCCACGGCCGATGCCAGCTTCGGCCCGCGGACGGCGGACCGGTCCGGCCGAGACTGGGTGAGCTGCTGTACCAAGACGCCTCGCCTTGCACCCGGAGTCAGGTTGGACGCGAAGCTGAGATTACCCGCCGTCAGCTGAGCCAAGACGCGACGGTCTCGACGTCGGCCGTGCCGTTCGGCCCGGCCGGCTGGACGTTCAGGACGGTGACGCCCGCGGCGCGGAACGCCTCGACCCGATCCTTGACGTAGCCGGCATCGCCGATCAGCGACAGGCCGTCGACCAGCTCGCGGGGGACCAGCGCCGCGGCCTCGTCCTTGCGCCCGGACAGGTACAGGTCCTGGATCTCGGCGGCTTCCTGCTCGAACCCGTACCGGCAGAGCATGTCGTTGTAGAAGTTGCGGCCCCGGGCGCCCATGCCGCCGAAGTAGAGGGCGAGCGTGGGGCGCAGCCGGTCGCGCAGGTGCTCGACGTCGTCGCCGATGGCGAGGGGCCCGCCCGCCACCACCTCCAGCGGCGGCAGGTCGGCGGGGCGGCGGGCCCGGCCCGCGGCGAGGGCGTCGCCCCACAGGTCGCCGGCCCGGTCGGGCCAGTAGTACAGCGGCAGCCAGCCCTCGGCCACCTCGGCGGTCAGCTCCACGTTGCGGGGGCCGAGGGAGGCCACGAAGATCGGGATCCGCTCCCGCACCGGGTGGTCCATGATCTTGAGCGCCTTGCCCAGCCCGGTGCCCTCGCCCTCGGGCAGCGGCACGTGGTAGCTGGCGCCGTCGTGGACCAGCCGGTCGCGGCGCCAGACCGAGCGGCAGATGTCGATGACCTCGCGGGTGCGGCCCAGCGGCCGGTCGTAGGCCACGCCGTGGAAGCCCTCGATGACCTGGGGCCCCGACGCCCCGAGGCCCAGCACGAAGCGGCCGCCCGACAGCTTGTCCAGCCCGACCGCGGTCATGGCCAGCAGGGCGGGCGTGCGCGAGTAGAGCGGCAGGATGCTGGACCCGATCTGCGCCCGCTCGGTCACCGCGGCCAGGAAGCCCATGGTCGACACCGCGTCGGCGTTGTAGGCCTCGCCGCACCACATGTACGCGACCCCGGCGTCCTCCAGGCGGCGGGCGTACTGTGCGAACGCGCGCGGGTCATCGCCGCGCATCCCGACCATCATCCCGAGCTTCACCTGCTGCCTCCGTGCGGCTCGTCGTGCTCGCAAAATAGAGGGTACTGTTTAGCCATGTCGATCGCCATCACCGATGACCACCGGGCCCTGGCCGGCACGGCCTCGGACTTCCTGACCAAGCACGGGGCGCGGGCGGCCGCCCGCGACCTGCTGGAGGCGCCGGAGGAGGGCCTGCCCAAGTTCTGGGACGAGCTCCGGGCCGTGGGCTGGCTGGGCCTGCACGTCCCCGAGGAGCACGGCGGCTCCGGCTACGGCCTCCCCGAGCTGGTCGTGGTGGTGGAGGAGATGGGCCGGGCCGTGGCGCCCGGCCCCTTCGTGCCCACGGTCATGGCCAGCGCCGTCCTGGCCGCCGCCGCCCCCGCCGAGGTCCAGGCCCGCTACCTGCCCGGCCTGGCCGCGGGCACCGCCATCGGCGCGGTGGCGCTGGGCGGCGACGTCGAGGTGCGCGACGGCCGGGCACACGGCCCCGCGGGCGTGGTGCTGGGCGGGGCCCTGGCCGACGTGCTGCTGGTCCCGGTGGGCGACGATGTCGCGTTGATCGACACCGGCGCCGGCGGCGTGGCGGTCGACAGCCCCACCAACCTCGACCCCACCCGCCGGGCCGCCCGGGTCACGCTCGACGGCGCCGCCGCCACGGTCATCCCCGGCGCCCGCCGGACGCTGGTCGACCTGTCCCGGCTGATCCTGGCGGCCGAGGCCACCGGCGTGGCCCGCGAGACCACGGATCAGGCGGCGGACTACGCCAAGGTGCGCGAGCAGTTCGGCCGGCCCATCGCCATGTACCAGGCGGTCAAGCACCACTGCGCCAACATGCTCGTGGCCGTCGAGCTGGCCACCGCCGCGGTGTGGGACGCGGCCCGGGCCGCGTCCACCGGGGGCGACCAGCTCAGCTACACCGCGGCCATGGCCGCCACGCTGGCGCTGCCGGCGGCCGACCAGAACGCCCAGCTCAACATCCAGGTCCACGGGGGCATCGGCTTCACCTGGGAGCACGACGCCCACCTCTACCTGCGGCGGGCCTCGGCGCTGGGCGCCATCCTCGACGTCGGGCAGGCCGCGGCCGACGTCACCGACCTGACCCGCCAGGGCGTGCGCCGCGAGCGCTCGGTGGACCTGCCGCCCGAGGCCGAGCCCATCCGGGACGAGGTGCGCGCCTTCGCCGCCGAGATCAAGGACCTCGACGCCGACGCCCAGCGGGCCCGCCTGATCGAGTCCGGCTACGTGATGCCCCACTGGCCCCGGCCCTACGGCCGCGACGCCGGAGCCGTCGAGCAGCTCGTGATCGAGCAGGAGTTCAAGGCCGCAGGTGTCGAGCCGGCCGGGCTACGGCATCACCGGCTGGGTCATCCTCACGCTGATCCAGCACGGCAACCCCGACCAGGTGGAGCGGTGGGTGCGCCCGGCGCTCAACCAGGAAGTCATCTGGTGCCAGCTGTTCAGCGAGCCCGACGCCGGCTCGGACGCCGCCGGCATCAAGACCCGTGGCACCCGCACCGACGGCGGCTGGCTGGTGAACGGCCAGAAGGTGTGGACCTCGGGGGCGCACGTGGCCGGGATGGGCTTCGCCACCGTGCGCACCGACCCCGACGCCCCCAAGCACAACGGCATCACCACCATGGTCATCGACATGCACGCCGAGGGCGTCGAGGTGCGGCCGCTCAAGATGGTGACGGGCAACTCGGAGTTCAACGAGGTGTTCTTCGACAACGTCTTCGTGCCCGACGACGACGTGGTCGGCCCGGTCGACGGCGGCTGGACGGTGGCCCGGGCCACGCTGGGGAACGAGAGCGTCAGCATCGGCGGCGGCCAGGGAGGCATGGCGCTGTCCGCCGACGCCCTCATCGCCCCGTTCGACGCCCACCCCGAGCGCCTGGTGGGCGGGGCGGCCCGGGTCGGGCGCTACGCGGCGCTGACCCAGGCGATGGCCGTGCTCAACCAGCGCAGCGCCCACCGGGCGGTGGCCGGGGGCGGCGCCGGGACCCGAGGGCAACGTCACCAAGCTGGTCCTGTCCGAGAACGGCCACGAGGCCGCGGCCATCCTGGCCGAGCTGACCGGCCCCGACGGGGCGTTCCTCGACGGGGCCGGCGCCATGTCCGGCATGATGACGCTCATGCACCGGGCCATGTCGATCGCGGGCGGCACGTCCGAGATCAAGCGCAACCAGATCGGCGAGCGCATCCTCGGCCTGCCCCGCGACCCGCTGATCAAGTAGTCAGCGACCGGTCCAGACCGGCTCGCGCTTCTCCACGAAGGCGGTGGCGCCCTCCTTGGCGTCCTCGCTGTTGAACACCTGGGGCTGTAGCTCGGCGTGCAGCGCCCAGGCCTTCTCGGTGTCGGTGGCGGCCAGGCGCACCAGCTGCTTGGTGGCCTGCACCGCCAGCGGCCCGTTGGCGGCGATGCGCTCCGCCAGCGCGACGGCCGCGTCGAGCACCTGCTCGGGCGGCACGACCTGGTTGATCAGCCCGATCGCCTGGGCCCGGGGGGCGTCGATGTAGTCGCCCGTGAGGGTCAGCTCCAGCGCCAGGGCCAGGGGGATGCGGGTCGACACGAAGACGCCGCCACCCGCGGCGAACAGCCCCCGCTTGACCTCGGGCAGCCCGAAGCGGGCCTGGTCGGAGGCGACCACGACGTCGCAGCCGAGCAGCAGCTCGAACCCGCCCGCCACCGCGGTGGCGTTGGCCGCCCCCACCACGGGCACGGCCACGTCGCCCCGCACGAAGCGGTTGAACACGGCCATGCCCTGCTGCTGGCCCTCGCTCATGGACTCCCCCGCGGCGAAGGCCCGCAGGTCCATACCCGAGCAGAACGCCCGGTCCCCGGTGCCGGTGAGCACCACGCACCGGGTCCCGGGGTCGGTCTCGGCCGCCTCGAGCCCCAGGCCCAGCTCGCTGATCAGCTCGAACGTCGAGCGCGTTGCGCGCCTCGGGCCGGTTGAGGCGCAGCACGAGCACCGCCCCCCGCTGTTCCCGCACCAGGACGGCCTCGCTCATCTGTGTCTCCTTGGCTCCCGACAGGTCGTCGGTCGGCTTACCACGCCCACACGAGCCGCGCCCCCGCCGCGGGGGACAAAGTGGCTACATTGGTAGCCACAAATCATCCGGAGGCCTTCATCGCGGTCGGATCTGGCGTCAGGGAGTTCGAGAGACAAGGCGACGTCATTGATGAGCATGGGTGAGACGCTCACGGTCGATAGAGCGGCATGGCCGCGCCGATCGGGGTTCTTCATCCCGATCAAGCCGAAGGACCCGGTGGCGGCCGCAGGAAGGCCGCCGACGGTACCTGTCACACAAGACCATCCAGGACATCCTGGCCAAGACCGGCATGACCGCGTTGACGAGCTGGCGGCCGAGTGGGACCGACTCGGTCGCGAGCCCCGGTGATGCAGCTGGTCGTCGACCGCAAACATCCTGGGACTACGGCGACCTGAGCTCCGGGCCATGCAAGGGGCGTCGACCGGTTGAGCGACCGGCGCCTGGAGCTGCAGTTCCTGCCGGAGCGCATCGTGGGATGAGACGCAGGTCGGATCCGCGCTCGTGGCGGCCTTCTGCCGAGCGCGCAAGCTCGCCGTCTCGCAAGACGTCGACCTCGCTCATCGCCGAAGTCCGGGCCAGGCCGGCGTGCTGTCCAGCGTGACGATCCTCCGAGGAGGCCCCGTCTACGCCGAGCGGGGCGGGGCGTTGGGATGCTCGCAGGGGCCAGACGGACCCGTCGCCGGGCCTCCGGGCGGGGCGAAGGGGAGCGGATCCTCGGGTCGAGTGCGACCCAGGAGGAACGCGAGTCGCACCTGACGACAAGAACTTCAAGCGCCTCGTGCGCGCCCGCATGGCCGAGGCGGGCGAGTCGTACACCGAGGCGATGGGCGCGAGGTGCGGCGGGGCCGGGTGGCGGCGGTGGGCGGCGAGGGCCGATCCGCTCCCCGGCGGAGCGAGCCGGCATCTTCGTCGACCGGCCATCGGGGGCTGGTGGGCTCGGCCCTGGTGCGGCGGCTGCAGGCCGAGGGGTACCGGCGCATCCTCACCGCGACCCGGGACCAGCTCGACCTGCGGGACCAGGCGGCCGTGAGCTACTGGTTCCGGGCCAACCGGCCCGACTACGTGTTCCTGGTGGCCGGGACCGTGGGCGGGATCCTGGCCAACTCCACCCGCCCGGCCGAGTTCCTCTACGACAACATGCTGATCCACGGCACGGTCGTGCACTCCAGCCACGAGTACGGGGTCCGCAAGCTGCTCTACCTCGGGTCCAGCTGCGTCTACCCCCGCCACGTCGCCCCAGCCGATCACCGAGGACCAGCTGCTGGCCGGACCGCTGGAGCCCACCAACGAGGCCTACGCCGTGGCCAAGATCGCAGGCATCAAGCTGTGCGAGGCCTACCGGGCCCAGTACGGCGACGAGTTCATCGCCGCCATGCCCACCAACCTCTACGGCCCCAACGACAACTTCGACCTCGAGCGCGCCCACCTGGTCCCCGCGCTGATGCGGCGGTTCCACGAGGCCAGGCTGGCGGGCGAGCCGGCGGTCACCGTGTGGGGCACCGGTGAGCCGCGCCGCGAGCTCATGCACGTCGACGACCTGGCCTCGGCGTGCCTGTTCCTCATGCGGCACCACACCGGGCCGGGCCTGGTCAACGTGGGCACCGGCGAGGACGAGACCGTGCGGGCCATCGCCGAGCGGGTGCGGGACGTGGTCCATCCCGCCGCCGAGCTGGTCTTCGACCCGACCAAGCCGGACGGCATGCCCCGCAAGCTGCTCGACGTCTCGCGGATCCACGCGCTCGGCTGGCACCACGAGATCGGGCTGGCCGACGGGCTGCGCGCCACCTACGAGTGGTTCCGCAGGAGTGAGGTGAGGACGTCGTCCACCAGCGGCACGGCCGCCATCTCGGCCGCGATGCGGCCGGCGGCCCGGGCGTAGGACGGCTCGGACAGGGCGCGGCCGGCGGCGGCGGCGATGCCGGGCGCGTCGCCGTCGCGGGCCGTGATCCCGGCGCCCGCGGCCGTGACCCGCCGGGCGTTCTCGAACTGGTCGGCGAACATCGGCACCGCCACCACGGGGACGCCCGCGGCCAGGGCGCCGTAGGTCGTGCCCGAGCCGCCGTGGCACACGACCAGGTCGGCGCGGGCGAGGACGTCGGCCTGGTCCACCCACCGCTCGACGTGCACGTGGGCGGGCACCGGCCCCAGGACCAACGGATCGAAGGCGTGGCCCACGGTGAGCAGCACCCGGGCCTCCAGGTCCGCCACCGCCGCCAGGGCGGTGCGGAAGGCGGCGGCCGCCCGCGTCATGTGCCCGAGCACGCCCCCGAACGACACGTACACCAGCGGCCCACCCGCGCCGGGCCACCAGTCCGGCAGCGGGGCGGCCCGAGCTGCGGGCTCGCGGAAGCGCAGCGTGGTGGCGAAGGGCGAGGGATCGAGCGACGCCGGGAACCGGGTGAGGTAGGGCGTCGCCCGCACCTCGCCCGTCAGTCCCGCCCGGTGCTCCTCCAGCGCGGGGACGCGGCGACGATCGAGCCCGCCTCGGCCTCGGCCAGCGAGATGGCCACCTGTGCCGCCGGGATCGCCCGGTCGTGGGCCACCACGGCAGAGGCGTACTCGCACGGGTCGCGCAGCACCAGGTCCGGCCGCCACTCGGCGCAGGCGGCGTCCATGGCGGGGAGCAGGGCACGGGCCGCCAGCCGGCCGAACAGGTCACGGTTCCCGAGGATCGTCGCCTGCGCCGCGGGCACGACCGGGAGCTGCTCGCGGATCGGCGCCACCTCGGCCTCCGCCGGCTCGCCGCCGGCCCGGAACGGGAAGCCGGCCCGGTCCACCAGCTCGGTCAGCGCCCGCGGTCCCACCACCAGGGTCTCGTGCCCCAGGCGCCGGGCGGCGCCCAGCACCTCCGCCAGCGGGTTCAGGTGGCCCGACCCTCCGAGCGAGCACGCGGCCAGGATGCGCACGCCCGCCCCTCACCCGGCGATGAAGGCCCGCATGGCCTCGAACCCGACCTCGGGCCGGTCGCGCCACACCCCGTGCCCGCAGTCGGGGACGACCTGCAGGGTGCAGCGCTCGGGCCCGATCCGGCGGCGATGGCCCCCGACCCGGAGGCCGGGCAGATGGGGTCGTCCTCGCCCGCCAGCACCAGCACCGGGCGCTCGATCCGGTCAAGCGAGCCCCGCAGGTCGAACGTGCGCTCCTCGCCCGCCTGCCAGTGCTGGACCACGACGGTGGGCCGCTCCCGCATGGTGGGCCCGTCGGGCACCAGCCCGAGCCCCTCGACGTCCACGTACAGCCGGCAGTCGCCCACCGAGACCCGCATCGGCCGTCCAAGTAACCGGTCCCGCCGGCGCTCAGAACACAACCAGCCACGGCCAACCAGCTATCCGGCCACGTCGGCGAAGGTGGGGGCGCCCGGCTCCCGGTCGACGCGCCCGGCGCGGGCCACGTAGCTGATGGCGTGGTACCAGCCGGTGAGGAGCAGGAGGTCGAGCAGCTCGCGCTCGTCGAAGGCGGCGGCCAGGCGGGACCAGAGCCCGTCGTCGACGTCGGCGGTGTCGTGCAGCTGGTCGACGGCCTCGATGAGCAGGCGCTCGCGCTCGCTGCTCCAGCAGGGGTCGGCGGCCGTCCCGTGGGTGAGCGACGCGACCTGGGGCCGGTCGAGGCCGGCCCGCTCGGCGAAGAAGGCCACGTGGACGCCCCACTCGTACTCGCACCCGCAGCGGGCGCAGGTGCGGTCGATGACGATCTCCCGCTCCCGCAGCGACAGCGCCAGGCTGCGGCCGAGCGTGTGCGCGCCCCAGGGCCGCAGGGCCCGGGTCATGGGCAGATGGCGGGCGAACGTGCGGAACAGCCCGATGGGCGGGACGCCCGGAGGCATCATCGCCGCCAGCTCGGCGGCGACGTCGTCGGCGTACGGGGGATCGAGCGGGGCGATGCGGGCCATCGGGTACCCTCCGGCTGGGAGACGTTTTGGAAATCGAAACGACCAGGGTCAGCGTATGTTTCTGAAACAGAAACGGCAAGAGCGATGAGCGGGGTGCCGCGGCCCGGGCGGCCGGTGCGCGGGTCCAGCACCGGGCGGCCGCTCATGGCCGCGCTCGACCTGCTGGGCCGGCGCTGGGCGCTGCGCATCCTGTGGGAGCTGCGGGACGGGCCGCTCGGGGCGCGGGCGCTGCGGGACCGGTGCGACGGGATGTCGTCCAGCGTCCTCTACGAGCGGCTGCGGGAGCTGGGCGCCGCCGGGTTGGTCGAGCGGGACGAGGCCGAGCGCTACCGGCTCACCCGGCTGGGGGCGTCGCTGGGCGCCGCCATCGAGCCGCTCGACCGCTGGGCCCGCGGCTGGGCCCGGGCCGGCCGGGTCAGCGAGGCCGGCGGGCCGCCATCTCCGCGGCGCTGAGGAGGCGGGCGGACTGGCTGCCGGTGGCGAGCAGGCGGCCGTCCTCCGACCAGCAGTGGACGTGGCCGTGGCCGTAGCCGCCCACCGCCCCGTAGGCGTCCAGCTCCAGCAGGACCCAGTCGCTGTCCGCCGGCTCCCCCACCCTCAGCGAGTTGTCGAGGCTGGTGCCCGCGCCGTCGACGCCGCACGCCCGGCAGACGGCCAGCGGGACGAGGTCGGCCACGAAGCCCAGCACCGCGGGGCTCAGCCCCGGCCGGGCGGAGGCCATCTCGCCCCGCAGGCGGGTCCACAGGGTCAGGTGGCCGGGGTGGCCGGGCGCCGGGTCGAGGAGCGGGGCGGCCCGGTACTCGACCACCCGGTGGTGCCCGACGGCCGGGACCGTGGACCAGTCGACGTCCCCCGGTCCCCGCCAACCCGGGCACTCCGACGGCGGCGGCACCCGGGGCGGGAGCGGGCCGGTGCCGGCCAGGCCGCCGGGGCGGGGAGTGGCCGTGCTGCCGACGGCGGTGAACAGCAGCCGGTCGCCCACCGTGCCCCGGACCTGGACCTGGTCGACCAGGCGGCCGGCGGCGACGATCCGGGCCTCGACCCGCACCCGCTCGCCCTGGGCGGCCGTGGCCACCAGCTGGGTGGACGACCACAGCGCGGGCCGACCGGACACCGCCTCGGCCGCGGCCAGGGCGACGGCGAGCGCCGCCCCGCCGTAGAACCGGCCGTCGGTGCGGCAGAGGTGCGGGACCAGGTCGAACCACAGCACGCCCGCGTCGGACGGGTCGGGCACGAGGCCCAGCAGCCGCCGGTCGATCTCCCGCAGCCCCGCGGGCCGCCCGTCGACCACCTCGGCGCTCACGGTCGGCGACCTCGGCGCAGCGCCGGCGCGGCCCGGCCGGCCACCGGGGGCAGGTCGAGGTAGCTGAGGATGCCGGGCGCGGCGGCGCAGACGTAGGGGATGGCGTTCACGCAGTGCATGGCCGTGGCCACGATCCCGGGGTTGCGGGCCAGGCCCGCCTCGACCGAGGCGGGGTGCAGGCCCTTGAACGTGACCAGGACGCCGGGGTCGCCCGTGACCTCGACCTCGAAGCGCTCGCCCTCGGGCCCGAATGCCCACGCAGGGTCGAGGTCGGCCTCGCCCATCAGCCAGTTGACCGCGGCGGTGATCACCGGCTCGCCGTCGACCAGGCCCTGCCAGCGGAACCGCTGGGCGGCCACCAGCCCGGGGGCGATGGGCCCGATGGGCGAGTCGATCGGGGCCGTGGCCACCGCCGTCTCGTGGGTGGTGCGCAGCTCGGGGTCGAGGTCGAAGCCCAGCTCGTCGGCCAGCATCCACACCGACTGGCGGAACCCGGCGCCCAGGGCGTCGGCCATCACGCTGGTCCGCGCCTGCTCGGGCGTCGTGCCGAACAGCATCCAGTCCCGGATGACGTCGGCCGCGCCGTAGGTGCGGATGTCGGAGAACTCCTCGGCCCGCACGTGGGTCACCGACCCGGACAGGGCCGAGAGCACCAGCGGGAAGCGCTCGGTGATGCCGCCCGGGTGGATGCCGGTGCCGTGCAGCGTCACCCCCGCGGCCGCGGCACGCCGGCTCGAGCCGGGACCGCTGGGCCGCGGGCGGGTAGAACCAGCCCAGCGGCGTGACCACGTTCTTGCCCGACGCCAGGATGCGCTCGACCACGGCTGCGTCGGCGAACAGCGGGCTGTAGAGCACGCAGTCGGCGTCCAGGGCCAGCAGGGCGTCGGCGTCGGCGGTGGCGGCGACCCCCACCGGCGGGCGGCCGGCGAGGGTGCCGGCGTCGACCCCGTCCTTGTCCGGCGAGTGGACCCAGCACCCCACCAGGTCGAGGTCCGGCCGGTCGAGCACGGCGGCCATGGCGGCGCGGCCCACGGACCCGCTCGCCCACTGGATCACCCGCAGCCGCCGTTCCCCGGACCCGCCATGAGCCGATGACGCTTGCAGAGCACCGGCAAGCGTGCCAGAGTTTCATCTATGATCTTAGTTAAATGGGCTGTTAGTAGAAGCTGGGTTGGGTGAACGGCGATCGGATGATTGATTTCCGGATCGACGGCAAGTCGGGGGTGGCGCCATACCAGCAGCTCGTGCAGCAGGTGCGCCAGGCCCTGCGCCTGGGCCTGCTGCGGGAGGGCGACCAGCTCCCCACGGTCAAGGAGGTGGTCGCCCAGGTGGCGATCAACCCCAACACCGTGCTCAAGGCCTACCGCGAGCTGGAGCACGCGGGGCTCGCCGCCGGGCGGCCGGGGCGGGGCACCTTCATCACCCGCAGCCTGGTGGACGGCTCCCTCGGGGCACACCGGGCGCTGCGTCAGGCCCTGGTCGCCTGGCTGGCCGACGCCCGCCGGGCCGGGCTGGACGACGACAGCATCGACGCCCTCTTCCAGACCACGTTTCGTGGCTCGGCCGGGGAAGACGTAGCGTGACCGCCGCCATCGAGGCCGAGGGCCTGGCCAAGCGCTACCGCCCGGGCCGCTGGGCCCTGAGGGACTGCACCCTCACGGTGCCCGCGGGGCGGGTCGTGGGCCTGGTGGGGGCCAACGGCGCCGGCAAGTCGACCCTGCTGCACCTGGCCGTCGGGCTCCTGCGGCCCACCGCGGGCGACATCGAGGTGCTCGGCGCCCCGCCCGCCTCCGGGCCCGACCAGCTGGCCCGGGTCGCCTTCGTGGCCCAGGACGTGCCGCTCTACCCCGCCCTGACCGTCGCCGACCACCTGCGCCTCGGCCGCGAGCTGAACCCGGCCTGGGACGGCGCCATCGCCGCCGAGCGGGTCCAGCGCCTCGGGCTGGACCGCGACCAGCAGGCCGGGCGGCTGTCCGGCGGCCAGCGGGCCCAGCTGGCGCTGACGCTGGCCGTGGCCAAGCGTCCCGAGCTCCTGGTGCTCGACGAGCCCGCGTCCAGCCTCGATCCCCTCGCCCGGCGCGAGTTCCTGGCGGGCCTGATGGAGGCCGTGGCCGACCAGGACCTGACGGTCGTGCTGTCGTCCCACCTGCTCGGCGACGTCGAGCGGGTGTGCGACCACCTGGTGGTGCTCGACCGCGGGCGGGTCCGGCTGGCGGGCGACGTCGAGGACCTGCTGGCCGCCCACCACCTGCTCACCGGACCGCGCCGCGACCCCCGCCGCCTGCCCGCGAGCCAGCAGGTGGTCCAGGCCAGCCACACCGAGCGCCAGACGACCCTGCTGGTGCGCACCGAGGAGCCCATCCTCGACCCGGCGTGGATCGCGTCCGCCGTCGGCCTGGAGGACCTGGTGCTGGCGTACATGGCTCCCGAGGCGGCGGAGGTCGCAGGATGATCTGGCTCACGTGGCGGCAGTTCCGCACGCCGGCCCTCGTGGCGACCGCGGCGCTGGTGGCCGCGCTCGCCGTGCTGGCGATCACCGGTCCCCGGCTGGCCCACGACTACAGCGCCTCGGGCCTGGGCGACTGCGCGGCCGGGCGCGAGCTCGACGTGGGCACGCTCACGTGCGGCGACCTGGAAAGCCAGTTCACGGGCCGGTACCCGGCGCTTCGGCTCCTGGACGCGCTGCTCCTCGTCCTGCCCGCGCTGATCGGCGCGTTCTGGGGCGCGCCGCTGGTGGCCCGCGAGCTGGAGGCCGGTACCCAGCGCCTCGCCTGGGTGCAGAGCATCCCCCGCGGCCGCTGGCTCGGCGTCAAGCTGGCGGTGATCGGGGCGGTGGGCGTCGGCCTGACCGCGCTGCTCAGCCTGGCGTTCACCTGGTGGTCCGGCCCCTCCGACCGCCTGCTCGGCCGCATGAGCCCGGAGGCGTTCGCCCAGCGGGGCCTGGTGCCGCTGGCCTACGCCGCCTTCGCCTTCGCCCTCGGCGTGGCCGCGGGCGCGGTGATCCACCGGACCCTTCCGGCGATGGCCGCAGCCCTGGGCGGCTTCGCGCTGGTCCGCCTGGGCGTCCAAGGCTGGGTCCGGCCCCGGCTGCTGAGCCCGCTGGAGCTGAGCTACCCCACCTACACGTTCTACGGCGACGAGCCGGCCTCCCGCATGGCGGCCGACAACGGCTGGGTGCTGTCGGCCCGCACCCTGGACGGTGCCGGCCACGTGCTCAGCTCGGGCGGGACCGTCCGGGACGACGTCGTGGCCCGGCGGTGCGGCCTGCTCCTCGACACATGACCAAGGAGCAGATGGACGCCTGCGGCCGCCGCCTCGGCCTCCACGACGTGGTGCGGGTCATCCCCGCCGACCGGTTCTGGGCGCTTCAGGCCATGGAGACGGCGCTGTTCCTCGGCCTGGCGCTGGCTCTGGTGGCCTTCGCCTTCTGGTGGGTGCGCCGCCGCATCGGCTGAGCGTCACCCCGGTCATCGCGTGCGCCCAAGGCCGAGCCCGTGATCGTGAGCGGGGTGCCAGGGGTCGTCGTCGACACGCGCGGGCTCGACGTGGAGCAGACGTTTGCCGCAGGACAGGTCCCGGGTCAGGGTGTCGCTCATGCCCGCCCTCCCCCGCCGAGCCGCAGCCCGGCCTCGACCTCGCCGAACGTGCGGCGCACCGCCTCGACCGCCTGCGCCACGTCGGCCCCGGTGCGCAGCGCTGCGGCCACGAAGGCCGCGGCCGCCTCGTCGAGCAGCGGGCCGTGGACCGCGGCGTCCGCCACCGGCGGCCGGGTTGCCACCCGGGTCCCGTGCCGGCCGCGGGACGTGACCAGGGCGGCCTGCTCCAGCTCGTGGTAGGCGCGGCCGATGGTGCCGGGGGCCAGGCCGAGGTCGCCGGCCAGCTGGCGGATGGTCGGCAGCCGGGTGCCCGGGGCCAGGGCGCCGCTGGTGATGAGCCCGGTGAGCTGGGCCCGGACCTGGTCGTAGGGCGGCACCGCGCTCGACGGGTCGACCTCGAGGATCACGTGTCCGCCCGCGCGGGCTCGCGCCGCAGCGCAGGCGGCAGCGGCGCCACCCCCGACCGGCGGAACGACCACGCCGCCAGGCAGCCGATCAGGCTGGCCACCGTCAGCACAGCGCACACGGCGGCGAGCGGCCCCGGCAACGCCCCGCTGTAGGTCACCAGCCCGCCCACCAGGTTTCCCAGGCCCATGATGGTGGCCATCGCCGCGACCATGCGGACCGACGAGGCACGCACCGCGTGGTCGGCGACCAGCAGGTCCTCCGAGACCACGGGCTGCGGACGCGCCAGGATCCAGCACTCGGCCGCGGTGGCCAGCACCGGGACGATGAGGCCCACGGCCACGGCCACCGCCACCTCGAGGGAGCTCGGCAGCAACCAGTCCCCGGGCTGCGGTTCGGGGAGGAACGGCACCCCGAGCCACACCGCAGCACTCGCCAGCCCGGCCACCGCCGGCCCCCAGCGCAGCGGCCGCGCCAGGTAGGCGGCCGGCCGCCTGGGCAGCAGGGACGCGGCCCGCTGCGGGGCAGAGGGCCGCGTGAGGGTCAGCTCGGCCCCAGGGTGCCGAACATGCAGGCGACCAGCACCCACTGGAGCGGGGCGCTGTAGCCGGTGCGGTGCACGCCGAGCGCCTCCGCCACCAGCCCCGGCAGGACCAGGGCGGCCACGACGAGAACGGTCCGCAGCCGGCGGCTGGTGGCCAGGTAGTGGCCGATGAACCGCCGGCTGGTCTCCGTCGTCTGGATCCCGGCCGCGGCGGCGAACCCGTCGATCTCGGCCCGACCGGCGGGCCGCACCCCGGCGACGACGGCCAGCACCACCAGTAGGACGAAGATCCAGACCACGACGATGCCCATCGGCTCCCCACCCGGCCTTCCCGCTGTTCGTGTCAACGTATCAATCTGTTGATACAAACGCCAGCCGCTTCCGAGGTAACCCGCCTCGGTCCCCGCCGGTCAGACCAGCCGTCGAAGGGGAGTAGCCCCTGGGATGGCGTCGTCACCACGGCCCGACATGGGTCCGGCGCCCCGGGCAGGAGCCCGGCGAGACCTTCGGCTGAGAGTCATGTCCCTCAGCCCGAAGGAAGGTCCCCGTGTCCTGGATCGATGCCCTGCTCGTCGCCGCCGGCCTGCTGCTGGCGGCCACCGTCCAGCCGCTCGCCGGCATCCCGCTCGCCGTCCTCGGGCTGGTGACGCCCGCCCTGCGGCTGTCCACTTTATGTCTTTGGTATCTGTTTGTTGTTTTTGGGTTGGTGATGTGGTCCTGTGGCGTCCACCCGCGTCCGGACCGGCCCGCGTGGAGTCGCCCACCTGGTGCCGCCCGAGGTGGCGGCCGCTCACGCCGACCTGCGGCCCGCGGCGTCGCTCCCCGGCGTACCCGACGCCGAGGGCGTCATGGAGGCGGCCGACGACGCCCTGCTGGAGGTGGCGGCCGTGCTCGCCGGGCGCCCGCCCCGGGGCGCGGCGCAGCGGCGGTTCGTGCGGGTGCGCACCGGGGCATGGGCCGCCACCGCCGCCGAGCTACGGGCCCACCACGAGTCCTGGCGGGAAGCGGTGGCCGAGCTGGACGCCCTCGCTCCCCCGCCCCCGGCCGCCCCCGAGGCGCCCGCCGGCGACCCCGCAGCCCCGGGCGGGTGGCTCGTCGGCGCCCTGCTGGTGGTGCTGGCCCCCGCGTTCCTGGCCTGGGAGCTGGTCACCGGCGTGGTCCGGGCGGTGGTGGCGCTGGCCGACGGGGTCGTGCTGCGGGCCCGCACCGCGGGTCGAGCGCTCCTGTGGGCCGCGCGGGCGGGCGCCGTCCTGGTCGTCCGCAGCGTGCGCCGCTGGGCCGAGCTGCGGCGGCGGGTGGTGGCCGCGGCGGCCGAGCGCGGGGCCGCTTCCTGGCCGCTCGCCTGCGGGCACGGCTCCGTTTGCGCACGCGAAGCCATCCCTGATCGTCGGGAGACTAGTCCCTCTGCCACTACGCTAATGGTGTGGCAGAGCGGGCTACCGGCACGCGACCAAACGGCGCGACACGGTCCGGCGACCTGCCGGAGCTGCCGTTCGGGCTGATGGAGACCAAGCTCCAGATGCCTCCTCCCCGGGCGGGCATCGTGCCCCGCACGCGGCTGCTCCGCCGGATCGTCGCCGACCGCACCGCTCCGGTGCTCGCGGTGGTGGCACCGGCGGGCTACGGCAAGACCACGCTCCTGGCCCAGTGGGCCGCCCACCACCAGCCGCGGGTCGGCTGGTTGTCGGCCGACGGCCGCGACAACGACCCCGTGGTGCTGCTCGCCTACCTGGTCACCGCCCTCGACAGGATCGAGCCGCTCGACCCCCGCGTGTTCCGGGCGCTGGCCTCGCCGCACGCGGCGGTGACGGTCCCCGCCCAGCTCGCGTCCGCCATCGCCACGATGGACGAGCCGGTGTCGCTGGTCATCGACCACCTGGAGGCGGTGACGAACCGTGAGTGCCTGGACGCGGTGGCCGAGTTCGCCTTCGGGCTGCCGGACGGATCGCAGCTGGCGCTGGGCTCGCGCGACGCCCTGCCGCTGGCCGCGGCCCGCCTCCGGGCCCAGCGCGGCCTGGCCGAGGTGGGGGTGGACGACCTGGCCATGGACGCCCAGGAGGGCCCGGCCCTGCTGCGGGGCGCCGGGGTCGAGCTCGATCCCGAGGCGGTCGACGAGCTGGTCGAGCGCACGGAGGGCTGGCCGGTCGGCCTGTACCTCGCGGCGCTGGCGCTCACCGTGGGCAGCCCCCACGCGGGGCGGGGCCTGACCTTCCGGGGCGACGACCGGTTCATGAGCGACTACCTGCGCTCGGAGATCCTCGGCCGGGTGTCACGCGCGGAGGCGTCGTTCCTGACCCGCACCTCGATCCTCGAGAGCCTGTCGGGGCCGCTGTGCGACGCCACGCTGCAGGCATCGGGCTCGGCCCGGGTACTGGACCAGCTGGAGGAGCGCAACCTCCTGGTGCTGCCGCTCGACCACCGGCGCGAGTGGTACCGCTACCACCACCTGTTCCGGGACCTGCTGGCGAGCGAGCTGGCGCGCCGGGAGCCGGACATCGTCCCCGAGCTCCACCGGCGGGCGGCGGCGTGGTACGAGGCCAACGGCATGCCCGAGATCGCCATCGAGCACGCCCAGGCCGCGGTCGACGCCGACACGGTCGCCCGGCTGGTGCTCCAGCTCGCCAACCCGGTGTGGTCCGGGGGCCGCGCCGACACGGTCCTGCGCTGGATGACGTGGTTCGACGACCAGGGCCTGGTCGAGAGCTACGCGGGCATCGCCGTCCACGGCTCGCTGATGTTCGCCCTCCAGGGGCGGCCCACCGTGACCGAGCGCTGGGCCGAGGCGGCGAAGCGCGCCCCGCCCACCGGCACCCTGGACGACGGCAACACCACCGAGGCGACCGTGGCCTACCTGCGGGCGTTGCTGTGCAGCGACGGCGTGGCCGCCATGCGGTCCGACGCCGTGGTGGCGCTGGCCGGCTTCGAGCCCGCCAGCCCCTACCGGGCGGCGATGCTGCACGCCGAGGGCGTCTCCTACCTGCTCGACGGCGACCTCGACCGGGCCGACGCCCTGCTGGTCCGCGCCCACGACGCGGCCACGACCTCGGGCCTCGTGCCCTTCGTGCCGGTCCTGCTGGCCGAGCGCGGCATCATCGCCCTGGAGCGCCGCGACTGGGCCGCCGCCGCCCCCTTCGCCGAGGAGGCGACGGCCATCATGCGGGGCGGCCAGTTCGACGACTACTGGACCAGCGCCCTCGTCTACGCCTGGCTGGCCCGGGTGGCGCTCCAGCAGGGGAACGTGCCCCGGGGCCGGGACCACGTCGCCCGGGCCGCCCGCCTCCGGCACCTGCTCACCTACGCGCTGCCGGTGGTGTCGGTCCAGGCGCTGCTGGAGATGGGCCAGGCCTACGCCACCCTGGCCGACGCCGCGGGCGGCCGGGCGGTGCTGCGCCAGGTCCGGGACATCCTCCAGCAGCGGCCGGACCTCGGGCGCCTGCCCCGGCAGGCGGAGGAGCTCCAGGGCCGGCTCGACTCGGTGCGAGGCGGCTCGCCGGGCGCGTCGTCGCTCACCACCGCCGAGCTGCGCCTGCTCCCCCTGCTGCCCACCCACCTCACGTACCCCGAGATCGGCCAGCGCCTCTACATCTCCCGCCACACGGTGAAGACCCAGGCGGTCTCGGTCTACCGCAAGCTGGGCGTGTCCACCCGCAGCGAGGCGATCACCCGAATGCGCGAGCTGGGCCTGCTCAGCTACGGCTAGGAACTGGGGTGTGACCTCGCTGCACGAGCTGTTGGTGGAGGCGGCGGCGCGGGCCGCGGCCTACCGGGAGGAGGTGGGTGAGCGGGCGGCGTTCCCTGCCGGGGTCGGGGTGGACGACCTGCGGGCGGCGTTGGGGGAGCTGCCGGACGGCCCGGTGCCGGCGGCGGAGGTGGTGGACCAGCTGGTGGAGGCGGTGGAGCCGGGCCTGGTGGGGACCACGGGGCCGCGGTACTTCGGGTTCGTGATCGGCGGGGCGCTGGACGCGGCCACCGCGGCCGACATGCTGGCCGTGGGGTGGGACCAGCCGGCGTTCAACCTGGCGACCTCGCCGGCGGCGGCCGTGGTGGAGGACGTGGCCGGCGGGTGGCTGAAGGACCTGCTGGGGCTGCCGGAGGACGCCTCGTTCGGGTTCGTGACCGGGGGGCAGGGGGCCAACACGGTCGCCCTGGCCGCGGCCCGGCACCACGTGCTGGCCCGGGCGGGATGGGACGTCGAGCGGCGGGGGCTGGCCGGTGGCGCCGGCCGTGCGCGTGGTGGCGAGCGCCGAGCGCCACGCCACCGTCGACCGGGCGCTGCGGCTGCTGGGGCTCGGGGCCGACGCGGTCGAGCCCGTGGCCGCGGGGCCGCAGGGGGAGATCGACGTGGACGACCTCGGGCGGGTGCTGGCGGCCGGGACGGCCGGGCCGACGATCGTGTGCCTCCAGGCCGGCAACGTGAACACCGGCGCGGTCGACGACCTGGCGGCCGGGACGGCCGTCGCCCACGAGCACGGGGCGTGGGTGCACGTGGACGGCGCCTTCGGGCTGTGGGCCGCGGCCAGCCCCACCACCCGCCACCTGGTGGCGGGGGTCGAGACCGCCGACTCGTGGGCCACCGACGGCCACAAGTGGCTCAACGTCCCCTACGACAGCGGCTACGTGTTCTGCGCCCATCCCGACAGCCACGCGGCCGCCATGTCCTTCACCGCCGCGTACCTCACCGGCCACGACCAGCGCGAGCAGCGCACCCCGGCCGACTACGTGCCCGAGTCGTCCCGCCGGGCCCGGGGCTTCGCCACCTGGGCCGCACTGCGAGAGCTGGGCCGCCGCGGGGTGGCCGACCTGGTCGAGCGCTGCTGCGCCCACGCCCGGCGCTTCGCCGACCGGCTCGGCTCGGCCGACGGCGTCGACATCGCCAACGACGTCGTGCTCAACCAGGTGCTGGTGGGCTTCGGCGACGACGACCGCACCGCCCGCATCGTGCGGGACGTGCAGGCCTCGGGCGAGTGCTGGATGGGCGACACCACCTGGCACGGCCGGCGCCTCATGCGCATCTCGGTGTCGAGCTGGCGGACCACCACCCAGGACGTGGACCGGTCGGTGGAGGCCATCCTGGCGGCGGCGTCCAAAGACAACAGGGTGTCTAAAGACAACAAGGGTTGACTCAAGCCCGGTCTCGCTTCTAAAGTTAGGTATGTCAGTTTTTAGAGACGAGGACTTCGACCTCGACGCAGGGCCCCACCTGCGGGTGGTCACGGGCCCGGCGGCCATCGACCCGGTCGCCGCCGAGCTCGCGGTCAGCGACCTGCTGGTGGCGCTGGGCCAGGACCCCGACGACCCGCACGTGGCCGACACCCCGCGCCGGGTGGCCGCCGCCTACCGCGAGCTGCTCACCCCCCGGGAGTTCGACCTCACCACGTTCCCCAACGACGAGGGCTACGACGAGCTGGTGCTGGCCCGGGACATCCCGTTCCATTCGCTGTGCCAGCACCACCTGCTGCCGTTCAAGGGGGTGGCGCACGTCGGCTACCTCCCCGGCGAGCGCATCCTGGGGCTGTCCAAGCTCGCCCGGGTGGTCGAGCTGTTCGCCCGGAACCTCCAGGTGCAGGAGCGGCTGACCAAGCAGGTGGCCGACTGGCTGGAGGAGCACCTGGCGCCCAAGGGCGTCGGCGTGGTGCTCGAGGCCGAGCACCTGTGCATGACCCTGCGGGGCGTCCAGGCCAGCGGGTCGCGCACCGTGACCTCGGCGCTGCACGGGCTGCTGCGGGAGGACTCCCGGTCCCGGACCGAGTTCTTCGCCCTGGCCGGGGTGCAGCGGTCATGAGCTCGCTGCGCGAGCTCACCATGGACACAGTGCGTTACTCGGCCCTCGGGGCCGAGCGCTCATTGCGTGCATCCCGAAGGGTGCACCAACTCACCATGGACACAGTGCGTTACTCGGCCCTCAGGGCCGAGCGCTCATTGCGTGCATCCCGAAGGGTGCACCAACTCACCATGGACACAGTGCGTTACTCGGCCCTCAGGGCCGAGCGCTCATCGCGTGCATCCCGAAGGGTGCACCAATGAGCGGCGAGCGCAGCCTCGTGATCGTGGGCGCCAGCCTGGCCGGCGCCAAGGCAGCCGAGGGCGCCCGGGCCGCCGGCTACGACGGCCGGATCGTGCTGGTGGGCGACGAGCTCGAGCGGCCCTACGAGCGGCCGCCGCTGTCCAAGGACGTGCTCCGGGGCGGGAAGCCGCCGGAGACGACCCGGGTCCACGACGAGGGGTTCTACGACGAGCAGGACATCGAGCTGCTGGCCGGCCGCACGGTCGAGGCGCTCGATCCCGGCGCCGGGCAGGTCCGCCTCGACGGCGGCGAGACGCTCGGGTTCACCACCGCGGTGCTGGCGACCGGGGCCGCACCCCGCCGCCTCCCGCTGCCGGGCGCCGACCTCGACGGCGTCCACTACCTGCGCACGCTGGCCGACTCCCGCGCGCTGGGCGACGCCATCCGGGCCGGGCACCGGGTGGCGGTGATCGGCGCCGGGTGGATCGGCTCGGAGGTGGCGGCCTCGGCCCGGGAGATGGGGGCCGAGGTGGTGCTGGTCGACCCCGAGCCCCTGCCGCTCCGGCGGGTGCTGGGCGACCGGGTCGGCGAGATGTTCCGCAGCCTGCACGCCGACCACGGCGTCGACCTGCGCCTGGGCACCGGCGTGATCGCGCTCCAGGGCGCCGGCCGGGTCGAGCGCGTGATGCTGGGCGACGGGCGGGTCGTGCCCGCCGACGTGGTTGTCATCGGCGTGGGCGTCGCCCCCCGGGTCGACCTCGCGGTGGCGGCCGGGCTAAAGGTCGAGAACGGCGTGGTGGTGGACGAACACCTGGAGTCCAGCGCCCCCGGCGTGTACGCCGCCGGCGACATCGCCTCGGCCTGGAACGTGCGCTACGGCACGCACCTGCGGGTCGAGCACTGGGCCAACGCCCTCAACCAGGGCCTGACCGCGGGCGCCAACGCCGCCGGCGAACGCGGCGCCTACACCCGGCTGCCGTACTTCTTCTCCGACCAGTACGACCTGGGCATGGAGTACGTGGGCTACGGCCGACCGGACGACCACCTCGTGGTGCGCGGCAGCCTGGAGGACCGCGAGGCGGTGGTGTTCTGGCTCCGCGGCGGTGTGGTCGACGCGGCCATGAACGTGAACGTGTGGGACGTGGTCGAGGACCTCAAGGCCATCGTGGCCGCGGGCCGGGCGGTCGACCCCGCGCGGCTGGCCGATCCGGAGGTGCCCCTGGCCGAACTCGCGCCAAGCTAGGGTCGCCCCCGGACGGAGCCATCCGCCCGGGAGGCCAGATGACCCAGCTCGCGCCGATCGACCGGCGGGCGACAACCTGGGGAGTCCTCGGCGTGGCAGTGGCGCTCGCCGTCGCCGTGCTGGGCAGCGGCAACCTGCGCTGGTTCGACGCCGCGCTGGTCGGCTACCTGTTCGGCAGCCTGTTCGCCATCTTCGCGGTGATCTACCGCTACGTGATCTGGCTGCGCCGCCCGCCCACCGCCCGGCTCAACCGCCGCGGCTGGGAGGCCTTCCGCCGTCGCGGGCACCGGGGCCGCAACGCCCTCGCCCTGCCGGGCCTGGTCCTCGGCAACCTGCTGACGCAGTCCTTCATCCGCGGCCGCTCCCGCACCCGCTGGCTGGGCCACCAGCTCGTGTTCTGGGGCTGCGTGCTGGCCGGGCTCGTCACCTTCCCCCTGGTGTTCGGCCTGCTCCACTTCGAGTCGGTGGGCCAGAACGGGCGGGAGTACCGCACGTTCATCGGCGAGATCGGCACGATCAGCTTCGACAGCCGCAGCGTGGCGGGCTGGCTGGTCTTCCACGCCCTCGACATCGCCGCGGTGCTGGTGCTGGCGGGGGTGTTCGTTTTCCTGGCCCGCCGCCTGCGCGACCCCGGCGCGCTGGCCACCGAGCGGTCCGGCGACTTCCTGGCGCTGGCCGGGCTGTTCGCGGTGTCGGTGACCGGCCTGGCGCTGACCGCCTCGAACCTGTGGATGGACGGGCGCTTCTACGTCTTCCTCAACACGGTGCACGCCCTCACGGTGATCCTCGGGCTGATGTACATCCCGTTCGGCAAGCTGTTCCACATCTTCCAGCGGCCCGCCAACCTCGGCATCGCCTACTACCGGCGCGAGGGTGCCGAGGGCCCGCAGCAGGAGTGCGCCCGCTGCGGTCACGCGTTCGCCTCGCAACTGCAGATGAGCGACCTCAAGGAGGTGCTGCCCCAGGTGGGCTTCGACTACTCGCGTCCCGACGGCACCAGCTACCAGGACCACTGCCCGGCCTGCCGCCGCAAGCTGGTGGCGCTGGCCCAGTCGCGGGCCGTGGGGGGCTTCGGCTGATGGCCCGCCCGCCGGTCGGCGAGGACGAGCTGGTCGCCCGGTTCGGGCCGCACCTCAACCAGGCGCCGCCCGGCGGCTGGAACGCGGGCGTCGAGGCCGACCGGGAGGTCAAGACCCATTGCTGCTTCTGCGGCCAGCAGTGCGGCATCGTCCTCAAGGTCAAGGGCAACGAGGTGGTGGGCTTCGAGCCCTGGTACGAGTTCCCCTTCAACCAGGGCAAGCTCTGCCCGAAGGGCGTCAAGCGCTACCTCCAGAACGCCCATCCGGACCGGCTGCTCGAACCGCTGGCGCGCGACCCGGGCGCCGCCGGGGGCTTCCGCACGGTGACGTGGGACCATGCGCTCGACCGCACGGTGGCCGAGATCCAGCGCATCCAGGCCGCCCACGGGCCCGATGCCTTCGCCATGCTGTCCGGCGTCTCGCTCGACAACGAGAAGTCGTACCTGATCGGCAAGTTCGCCCGCCTCGCCCTGGGCACCGCCAACCTCGACTACAACGGCCGGCTCTGCATGGTGTCGGCCGGGGTGGCCAACAAGCGGGCGCTGGGGATCGACCGGGCCTCGAACCCGTGGAGCGACATCCCGAAGGCCGAGGTGGTGTTCGTGATCGGCGCCAACGTCGCCGAGTGCGCGCCCATCACCACCAGTTGGATCTGGCGGGCGCGCGACGCCGGCGCCCGGCTGATCGTGGCCGACCCCCGGGTCACGCCCACGGCCCGCACCGCCGACCTCTTCCTCGGCCTCCGCCCGGGGACCGACTCGGCGCTGCTGGGCGCCATGCTCCACGTGCTGATCGCAGCGGGACTGGCTCGACCACGACTTCATCCGCGACCACACCCAGGGCTTCGAGGTCGCGGCCGAGGCGGTGGCCGACCACACCCCGGCGTGGGCCGAGGGCGTCACCGGCGTGCCCGCGGCCCGCATCGAGCAGGCCGCCGAGTGGTGGGGCACGGCCCGGACCGGGATGCTGCTGCACGCCCGCGGCCTGGAGCACCAGACCAAGGGCGTGGAGAACGTGTGGGCCTGCATCAACCTGGGGCTGGCCACCGGCAAGTACGGCAGGCCCGGCAGCGGCGTCACCACCATCACCGGCCAGGGCAACGGCCAGGGCGGCCGGGAGCACGGCCACAAGTGCGACCAGCTGCCCGGCAACCGGGACATCACCAACCCCGAGCACCGGGCCTACATCGCCTCGGTGTGGGGCTGCGGCGTGGACGAGATCCCCGGCAAGGGCCTCACCGCCCAGGAGATCATGGAGGCCATCCACCGGGGCGAGATCAAGGGCCTGCTCTCGATCTGCTTCAACCCCGCCATCTCGCTGCCGGACACGGCCTTCACGGCCGAGGCGCTGGACAAGCTGGAGTTCTACGCGGTCATCGACTTCTTCCTGTCGGAGAGCGCGCACCACGCCGACCTGGTCCTGCCCGGCTCGCTGCACGAGGAGGACGAGGGCACCTCGACCACCGTCGAGGGCCGGGTCGTCAAGCTCAACCCGTCCAAGACCCCGCCGGGCCAGGCCCGCCTGGACTGGGACATCCTCTGCGACCTGGCTCGCCGCCTGGACCGGGGCCGGTACTTCCCGTACACCGATGCCGAGGAGATCTTCGAGGAGCTGCGGGTGGCGTCCCAGGGCGGCAGCGCCGACTACGCCGGCATCACCTGGGACCGGATCGAGCGGGAGCTGGGGGTGTTCTGGCCCTGCCCGTCCGAGGACCATCCCGGGACGCCGCGGCTGTTCGAGGGCGGCCGCTTCTACACCGAGGACGGCCGGGGCCGGTTCAACCCGGTGCGCTACCGGCCGCCGGCCGAGGTGGTCGACGACGAGTACCCGGTGTGGCTCACCACCGGCCGGGTGGTCAGCCAGTACCTGTCGGGCACCCAGACCCGCCGCATCGGGCCGCTGGTGGACCAGTACCCGGAGCCGCTCTGCGAGCTGCACCCGCTCCTCGCGGAGCGGCACGGCATCGCCACCGGCGACGTCGTGCGGGTCACGTCCCGGCGGGGCTCGATGACGCTGCCGGCCAAGGTCGTGTCCACCATCCGGCCCGACACGGTGTTCATCCCCTACCACTGGGCCGGGCGCCAGGCCGCCAACCAGCTGACCAACCGGGCGCTCGACCCGCTGTCCAAGATCCCGGAGTACAAGGTGTCGGTGGTGCGCATCGAACGGGTCGGGCCCGCCGGCAGCTCGGTGGTCGACGAACGCGAGATGGATCTCGTGGAGGGGAAGGGCGAACCTTGAGCGTGTCGGTGCCCGTGTCCATCGGTGTGAAGCGCACGCCCGCCACCCGCCCGCAGGCCGGGGCCTTCGGGGACAGCATCTTCGTGATCGACCAGAGCCGCTGCATCGGCTGCCGGGCCTGCGTGCAGGCATGCGAGGAGTGCGGCACCCACCGGGGCAAGACCATGATCCACCTGGAGGAGATCGACCGGGCCGCCACCACCCAGACCGCCCCCATGGTGTGCATGCACTGCGAGGACCCCACCTGCGCCGAGGTGTGCCCCGCCGACGCCATCAAGCAGAACGAGGACGGCGTGGTGCAGTCCTCGCTCAAGCCCCGCTGCATCGGCTGCTCCAACTGCGTGCTGGCCTGCCCCTTCGGCGTGCCCAAGTACGTGGCCGAATACGACCAGATGATGAAGTGCGACATGTGCTACGACCGCACCTCGGTGGGCCAGAAGCCGATGTGCGCGTCGGTGTGCCCAGCGAGGCGCTGTGGTTCGGCACGCCCGAGGAGTTCGCCGCCAGCCGCTCGGGCACGCTGGTGAACGAGTGGTGGTTCGGCAGCCAGTACGTCGCCACCAAGGTCCGCACGGTGTCCCACCAGCCGGGCGCCATCGACGTGCTGGCCGCGGCGGGGCGCGACCCTGGCAGGACGATCCCTTCGGCCTGCAGGAGCTGCAGGAGGACGACCCCTTCGGCCTGGAGGAGATGGGCGCGCCGTGACAGAGCCGGTGTGGCGGCAGGACTTCCCGCTGACCTCCGCGGGCGAGGAGGCGGTGACGCGACGCGAGTTCGTGCGCTACCTGGTGCTGGCGTCGGGAGGGTTCGCGGCGGGGAACGTCGGCATCGCCCTGTGGTCGTCGCTGCGGTCGATCAACGAGGGCGAGCCGCGGGCGATCGTCGCCCTCGACGAGGTGCCCGAGGGGACCGCCTACCTGTTCGACTACCCCACCGGCGCCGATCCGGCCATCCTCGTGCGCCTGCCGGGAGGCGAGCTGCGGGCCTTCAGCCAGAAGTGCACGCACCTGGGCTGCGTCGTCTACTACCAGCCCGACGAGGGCGAGATGCTGTGCCCGTGCCACGAGGGCCACTTCTCGGCCGAGACCGGCGAAGTGATCTCGGGCCCGCCCCAGCGCCCGCTCGGGCGGATCGACGTCGAGGTGCGGGACGGCACGGTGTGGGCCCTGGGCGCCCGGGGCGAGTCGACCGCGGAGGCCGCTCCGTGACCACCGACGGCGACACCGGCTACCGGCCGCCTCCGCCCCGCCCGCCGCGGTCCCAGCGCGAGGTGCCGGCGGCGCTGGGCGTGTTCGTGGTCGTGCTGCTGTCGCTCCAGGTCTTCCTGTTGACGGTGGGCCTCGACGCCCTGCTGGCCGACGACGACGGGCTGGCCTGGGTCACGGCCGGGCTGTCGGTGCTGCTGGCCGCGGGCTCGGCCGCCTTCTACCGGTACCTGCGGTGACGGACGACCTGGACCACCCACCGCAGCCCCGCCGCCCCGGCCCCAGCGGCGGCGACATGGCCACGGTGGTGTTCGGCCTCGCCCAGCGCCTGCGGCTGCCCGCCCTCGTGCAGCGGCACGACTCGACGTTCGTGCTGGGCCTGTTCGCGCTGATCAACGGCGTCATCGCCATCGGGATCATGGCCTTCGTGGCCTTCGTGACCGGCCAGCCCTTCATCTTCCCGTCGCTGGGGCCCACCGCCTTCCTGCTCTTCTACACCCCGCTGGTCGCCGCGGCCTCGCCCCGCAACACCGTGTGCGGGCACGCCATCGGCGCGGCCGCGGGCTACCTGGCACTGGTCGCGTTCGGGTTGACCCAAGCGCCCCCGGCCCTGGCCACCAGCGTCACCGGCGCCCGGGTCGGCGCCGCCGCCCTGTCGCTCGGCCTCACCAGCGGCGCCATGGTCTGGGCCCGGGTCCCCCACCCGCCGGCCGGCGCCACCACGCTCATCGTCTCCCTCGGCATCCTCCGCGAGCCCGAGCAGCTCCTGGTGCTCATGGCCGCGGTGGCGCTGCTGACGGTGCAGGGCTTCGTCATCAACCGCCTGGCCGGCACCCCCTACCCGGCCTGGTCGCCCACTTCCGCACCAGGGGCTCGTCCGCCCTGATCCGACGGTTGCTCACCCTGGCGGGAGCGTGAGGCGGTCCGGCAGGTCGAACCGCCGGAACAGGCCGGTGGTGCGGAAGGCGGTCACCCCCGCGATGCGGTCGCCCCGCACCGTCAGCACGTCGAGCGCCAGCGGAAGGAAGGCGCCCTCCTGCCGGTCGAAGCGGTAGAAGGCCAGGGCCGGCTGCCCGTTGGCGCGGGTGACGACCGGGCGCAGCAGGGGCGGCGGGGCGTCGGGCATGAGCCACGACCGGGCGACCGCGTCCCGGCCCCGGTACCAGGCGGCATACGGGGGCATGTCGAAGGTGGCGTCCTCGACCAGCATGTCGACGATCCGCTCGACGTCGCCCCGCTCGAAGGCGTCGGCGAAGCGGGTGACCAGGTCGCGGGTCCGCTCGTCACCCAGCCGGTGGAGCACCCGCTGCTGGCTCTGGTCGGGGAGCCGCTCGTCGAGCGTGCGGCGGGCGCGCTGCATGCTGCTGTTCACCGAGGCGACCGAGGCGTCCAGCAGCGTCGCCACCTCACGGGCGGAGAAGCCGAGGACGTCGCGCAGGATCAGCACGGCCCGCTGGCGCGCCGGCAGGTACTGCAGCGCGGCGATGAAGGCCAGCTCGACCGCCTCGCGCTGCTCGTAGCGCGCTTCGGGCGTGGTGGCGCCGCCCGCGGGGCCCAGCGCCTCGTCGGGGTAGGGCTCGATCCAGACGGACGGGCGCCAGCGGCTCGCCCGGGCCCACGGCGGGGTCACCCGGTGTGCCCCGGTCGGCCGGCAGGACGCGCCGGGCCCGCCGCTGCGACGCCGCCGTGAGGCACACGTTGGTGGCGATCTTGTAGAGCCACGCCCGCAGCCACTCCGAGCTCTCCAGCTGGGGTAGCGCCCGCCAGGCACGCACCAGCGCCTCCTGGAGGGCGTCCTCGGCGTCCTGCAGCGAGCCCAGCATCCGGTAGCAGTGCACGTGCAGCTCATGCCGGTGGGCGTCGACGAGGCGGCCGGAACGCAGCCTCGTCGCCGGCCCGCGCCGCGTCCACCAGATCGTGCGCGTAGGGGACCGGCCAGCCCGGCGAACGCCTCACCCACCGCAGGGTAGGCCGACCTCGCGATGAGTTTTGCCGCGAGCGGTGGTTACACCGTCGGGATCCAAGCACCAGAGACGGGAGGAGCACCCATGAGGATCGGCGTCACCGAGGTCCAGGTCGAGGACCAGGACCGGGCCCGCCAGTTCTACACGCAGGCCGTTGGCCTGCAGATCAAGACCGATGTGCCCTACGGCGAGGGCGCCCGCTGGCTGACGGTCGTGTCGCCCGAGGAGCCGGACGGGACCGCCCTGCTGCTGGGGCCGGCCACCGGTGCCCGCAAGGACCTGCCCTACGGCGGCATCGACGCCGTGTTCGAAGACGGTTGCGGCAACCTGCTCAACCTCCACGAGGACTGACGGTGGACGTCACCTCCACCGCCGAACGCCGACCGGCGACCGGCGACGGGTCATGGATGCTGTGGACCGCGGCGGGGATCGCGGGCATCTGGCTGGCCGTGCTGGCCATCAGCTTGCTGGCGCCGGACATGGTGTCCGGCAGCGAGCAGGAGCACCTGCCCCTGGCGGCCCTCACCAGCTGGCTCTGGGGCCTGGTGGCCACCAGCGCGTACGTCGCGGGGCAGCTCCGGTTGCGGGGCCGGGCGTCCCGGAGGCCGATCTGGATCGGCCTCACCGTGGTCACCCTGGCGGTCTGGCTGGTGGCGACCGTGCTGAGCGCGACCCTGCCGGTCTACGAGACCGGCACCGACCCGACACGGGTGCCGATGGGCGCCCTGGCGGCGCCGATCGGCGCCGCGGTGCTCACCACGCTCGCCGGCATCCTCGCCGGTGTGTTCGCCCAGGCCCCGGAGGCCTGATCGATGCGACGTCGCCGTCAGGCGGTGTTGGACGCGTAGGTCGCGATCAGGACGCCGGTGCTTGCGGTCTCGCTGCCGATGAGCTCGAGCATGGTGGGCGGGCCGCCGTCGGGGAACAGGCGGCGGCCCGATCCCAGCACGATGGGGTGGATCATCAGGAGGTATTCGTCGATGAGGTCGAGGGGCAGCAGGGACTCGATGAGCACGCCGCTGCCCATGATGCCGAGCTCGCCCTCTCCCTCGGCCTTCAGGGCCGCCACGGCCTCACCGACGTCGTCGCGGAGCAGCGTCGAGTTGGGCCAGGGCAACGGTTCCTGCAGCGTCGTCGACGCGACGAACTTGCGCGCGTTGTTCAGCGCGGGTGCGAACGGGCTGTCGGGGACGCTGTTCCAATAGCCCAGCAGGTCCTCGTAGGTCCGTCGCCCGAACAGGAGACCGCTGCTGCGGGCCATGTGCTCGCCCATCGCTCGACCAACTGCCTCGTCGCTGTTCGGGGTGGCCCACCCGCCGTGCTCGAATCCGGCGCGGGTGTCCTCGTCGGCTCGACCGGGTGCCTGCATCACGCCATCGAGCGTCATCGGCGCGGCCGCGGGCTACCTGGCCCTGGCCGTGTTCGGGTTGACCCAAGCGCCCCCGGCCCTGGCCACCAGCGTCACCGGCGCCCGGGTCGGCGCCGCCGCCCTGTCGCTCGGCCTCACCAGCGGCGCCATGGTCTGGGCCCGGGTCCCCCACCCGCCCGCCGGCGCCACCACGCTCATCGTCTCCCTCGGCATCCTCCGCGAGCCCGAGCAGCTCCTGGTGCTCATGGCCGCGGTGGCGCTGCTGACGGTGCAGGGCTTCGTCATCAACCGCCTGGCCGGCACCCCCTACCCGGCCTGGTCGCCCCGCCCGGCGCCCGGC
>CAWDIO010000019.1:0-216746 GCA_963802385.1 uncultured Acidimicrobiales bacterium
CGTGTCGTCGAGGGTCACGTCCTCACTTGCTACCAGCGATGGGCGCAGACCGCACCGCGCCGGCCGCCGACACCGCGGCCGCGGCGATCTCCTCCAGCACTTCGTCGGTGTGGGCGAGGCCCGGGAACAGCACCTCGTAGGCCCCGGGGGCCAGGGCCACCCCGCGGTCGAGCAGGGCGTGGAACAGCCGGGCGTAGCCGGCCTCGTCCGTCAGGCGGGCGCCGTCGTAGTCCGCGGGCAGGCGCTCGCCCAGGTACAGGCCGACCAGGCTCGACGCCACCGGGACGTGCGCCGCGATGCCCGCGCCGTCCAGCGCGGCCCGCAGCGCCTGCGCCAGCGCGTCCGCCTGGGCCGCCAGCCGCTCGTAGGCGGGTGCGTCGAGCAGGTCGAGCACGGCCAGGCCGGCCGCGGTGGCCAGCGGGTTCCCCGACAGCGTGCCCGCCTGGTAGACGGGCCCCAGCGGGGCCACCGTCTCCATGACGTCGGCCCGCCCGCCGTAGGCGCCGATGGGCAGCCCGCCGCCGATGACCTTGCCCATGGTGGTGAGGTCGGGGGCCACGCCGTACAGCTCCTGGGCCCCGCCCCGGGCCACCCGGAACCCGGTGATCACCTCGTCGAAGATCAGCAGCGCGCCGACCCGGTCGCACTCGGCCCGCAGCCCGGCCAGGAAGCCGGGATCGGGCGGGATCAGGCCCATGTTGGCGGCGATGGGCTCGACGATCACGCAGGCGGTGCGCTCGTCCAGGCTGGGCACCTGGTTGTACGGCGCGACGACGGTGTCGGCCACCGCGTTGGCCGTGACGCCCGGCCGATCCCGGCAGGCCGAGCATGGCCACCCCGCTGCCCGACTCGGCCAGCAGCAGGTCGCCGTGGCCGTGGTAGTTGCCGGCGAACTTGACCACCACCGGCCGGTCCGTGAACCCGCGGGCCACCCGGATGGCCGACATCGTGGCCTCGGTGCCGCTGGACACCAGCCGCACCATCTGGCACGACGGCACCCGGGCGCAGATCTCCTCGGCCAGGGCGACCTCGCGGGCGGTGGGCGCGCCGTAGCTGGTCCCGTCGACCGCGGCCCGCTGCACCGCCTCCACGATGGCGGGATGGGCGTGGCCGGCGATGATCGCCCCGTACGACTGCACCAGGTCGACGTAGCGCCGCCCTTCCACGTCCCACACGTAGGGCCCCTCGGCCCGGGCCACGAAGTAAGGGGTGCCGCCCACGGCCCGGAAGGCTCGCACCGGGCTGTTGACGCCCCCGGGGATGACCCGCTCGGCGCGGGCGAAGAGGTCCTTGTTGCTGAGCTCGGGGTTGCTGGCCACCGGTCGAGCGTACGGGCTGTAGCGCCACGGATGCGGAGCCGAGCGGCGCGGCGACGATCTAGTCTTGGCGGCCGTGGGGATGCTCGGGGGTGGCCTCCGCGCCTGCCGTGCCTGTCGCGCCCGGCGAGGCGTCGGGCGCCGCATCGCGTCCGCGGTCGCCGTGGCGGGCCTGGGCGCGGCGCTGGCGGCCTGCTCCGGCTCCGGAGGCGGACACGCCCGCGGCCTCGGGCACGGTCAGCGTGCTCACCTACAACGTGGCCGGGCTGCCCCAGGAGGTCACCCCGACCCACTCCCGGGCCAACATCCCGCTCATGAGCCCGCTGCTGAACGCCTACGACGTGGTGCTGACCCAGGAGGACTACGACTGGTGGCGGGACCTGGCCAACCTCACCGACTTCGTCCACTACCACGAGCGGCTGCGGGCCCAGGCCACCCACCCCTACCGCTCCCCCGCCCACCCCGGGCTCGAAGGCGTCGGCCTCGACCTCACCCAGCGCCCCGGCGTGCAGGTGGGCGACGGGCTGGGCGTGCTGTCGCGCTACCCGCTGAGGGGCAACGAGCGGATCCCCTGGAGCGGCTGCTACGGCGGCTGGGACGCCCGTGACGGCGGGGCCTTCGACTGCCTGGCGGTCAAGGGCTTCCTCCGGAGCACGCTGATCCTGGCGGACGGCGTCGAGGTCGACCTGTACGTGATCCACGCCGAGTCCGGCGGCAGCGACACGGATCAGCGGCTCCAGGACCAGGACTTCCGGGAGCTCGGCGACTACATCGAGCAGCACAGCGGAGGCCGGCCCGTGCTGGTGGCGGGCGACACCAACCTCCACACCGATCCCTCCCACCCCGACGCCGAGGGCCTGGGCGACACCACGATCTGGACCGACTTCCTCAACCGGCTGCGCCTGACCGACGCCTGCAGGGTGACGAGCTGCGAGCAGGCCGACTCGGTGGACAAGCTCGCGTACCGCAGCGGCGACGGCGCCGAGCTGTCGGCCACCACCTACGAGGTGCCGAGCTCACGCTTCAGCGACCCCCAGGGCCAGTCCCTGAGCGATCACGACCCCGTGGTCGTCCGCCTCCACTGGGAGGCGCAGGACTAACGCTCGATGCGGTCCAGGACGTCGCGGGCCGCGTAGGTGAGGATCATGTCGGCACCGGCCCGGCGGATGGCCGTCAGGTGTTCGAGCATGACCGCGGGCCCGTCGATCCAGCCCCGCTCGGCCGCGGCCTTGACCATGGCGTACTCGCCGGACACGTGGTACGCCGCCAGCGGCACGTCCACCTCGGCCCGCACGGTGGCGAGCACGTCGAGGTAGGCGAGCGCGGGCTTGACCATCACCATGTCGGCGCCCTCGGCCAGGTCGGCGCGGATCTCCTCCAGCGCCTCGCGGGCATTGCGCGGGTCCTGCTGGTAGGCCTTGCGGTCGCCGCCCCCGACGATGGTGACGTCCACCGCCTCGCGGAACGGGCCGTACAGCGCGGAGGCGTACTTGGCCCCGTACGCCAGGATGGCGACCTGGTCGAAGCCGGCGTCGTCGAGGCCGTCGCGGATGGCGGCCACCTGGCCGTCCATCATGCCGCTGGGCGCCACCACGTCGGCCCCGGCCTCGGCCTGGGCCACCGCCACCTGGGCGTAGAGGTCGATGCGTGAGGTCGTTGTCGACCCCGCCCCGCTCGTCGAGCACGCCGCAGTGGCCGTGGTCGGTGTACTCGTCGAGGCACAGGTCGGCCATCACCACCAGGTCGTCGCCCATGTCGCCCCGCAGGTCCCGCAAGGCCTGCTGGACGATGCCCTCGGGGTGCCAGGCCTGGCTGCCCTCGGCGTCCTTGGTGGCGGGCAGGCCGAACAGGATCACGGCCGGCACGCCCTCCTGGGCCAGCTCGTGCACCTCCTTGCGCAGCGAGTCGCGGGTGTGCTGCATCACCCCGGGCAGCGAGCCGATGGCCTGGGGCGCGTCGATGTTCTCCCGCACGAACAGCGGGACGATCAGGTCGTCGACCGACAGCCGGGTCTCGGCGACCAGCCGGCGCAGGGCCGGCGTGCGGCGGAGCCGGCGCAGCCGGCGCTGAGGAAAGCTCATTGGCGCGCCCGTCGGGCTGCGCGGAATGAGCTCTCGGCCCACGGGGCCGAGTAACGCACTGTGCTTCTGGTTCGGCGCGCCCTTCGGGCTGCGCGCAGAATGAGCTCTCGGCCCACGGGGCCGAGTAACGCACTGTGTTTCTGGTTCGCTCGACAAGCTCGCTCACGGCCCCGATGCTACGGCCGCACCGGCCGGGTGCCATAGACGCGAACGGGGAGGGGCATCCGCGGACACCCCTCCCCGAACGGAGTACAGGATTCGCTGAGCCGTCAGCCCGAGATGAGCTCCTCGGGCGTGAAGTCGGCGGTCTGGCCCTCGACGTCGTTCACGTCGCCCACCAGGACGAAGTGGTTGCGGGCGTCGGGAGCGGTGAACTCGTACTTCATGACGTTGAACGCCTCGCCCAGGTAGGCGTCGTCCTCACCGGTCTTGACGGTGACGCCCGGCAGCAGCAGACCCACGTCCGAAGCCTCGAAGTTGTGGATCGACTCCATGACGGCGAGCCGGGTCGGTGCCTCGGCGGCCTTCAGCGCCTCGACCAGCAGGGCCCCCTGGGTCCAGCCGTAGGCCACGATGCCGTTGTTGAGGTCGGCCTCCGGCTGGTAGTTCGCGACGGTCTCGCGGTACTCCATCATCGCCGCATCGTCGTCCCAGTCCGGGTTCAGCGGGTCCTTGAGGTTGGTGTAGCTGAACACACCGTTGGCGTTGGCGCCGGCCACGCCCATGAGCGTCTTGGACGTGCAGGTGGCGGACACCCAGATGATCGGGTGCCAGTCCGCGGCCGCAGCCTTGGACAGCGCGTCCGGGCACGCCAGCAGGGTGGCGCCGTTGAAGAAGGCGTCGGCGCCGCTGGCCGCCAGGCTGGTGATCTGAGCCGATACCTCGGTGGCGCCGGTCGCGTACTTCTCCACCTTGACGAGCTCGATGTCGGTGCCCTCGATGGCGGCCCGGAAGCCCTCCTCGTAGGCCTTGCCGAAGTCGTCGTCCTGGACGAGCATCGCCACCGTGGCGTCCGGCTTCTCCTCCGCGAGGAGGTCGGCGAACGCCTTGCCCTCTAGCGAGTAGGGCGACAGCGTCGAGCCCACCGTCCACGGGAAGTTGGGGTCGCCCCAGGCGGGCGAGCCGGTGGCCGCGAACAGGTTGGGCACGCACAGGTCGCCGAGCTGCTCACGGATCGCGAGGTTGTTGGCCGTGCCGACGACGCTGAACGCGGCGAACGCGTTCGAGCCGTCCTGGCCCACCAGCTCATCGATGTTCGTGACCGTGGCCTGGGCGTTGTACTGGTCGTCCTTGTCCTCGGTCACGATGGTGTAGTTGTTGCCGGCGATGTCGATGCCGCCGGCGTCGTTCACCATCTGGAAGTAGGCCTTCCAGCCCCGGGCGATCTGCGAGAACGCCGCGGTGGCACCCGACTGCGGGTAGCTCGACACCAGCTTGATCTCGTTGCCCTCGATCTCGGCGGTGGGATCGGCGGCGCAGTCGGCGGTGTCGATGCTGGACGCGGCGGCGGCACCGGAGTCGCCTTCGTCCGTTGACGCTTCGTCGTCGTCGTCACGGCCGCTGCACGCCGCCCCCACGAGCGCGAGCGCCAGCAGCGCCGCCATCATGCGGAACCTCTTACCTCTCAACATGTGTGTGGCCCTCCTAGTCATTGGCTGTCGTCAGGGATGGGATGGGTCGGCGGCCTTCCCTTCGCCGACGAGCGCCGACCGATCCAGGCGAGGAAGCGGCGTACGCCTCCCACCAGGCCTTCGGGCAGCACGAACACGATCGCGATCAGCGCGGCGCCGTAGAGGGCGGGCGCCAGGATCTCCTTGCCTTCGATCAGGTCCTCGGTGTTGCGGCGCAGCAGGACCAGCGCCAGCGCCCCCACCGCCGGGCCCATGATGGTGGCGGCGCCCCCGATGGTCATGGCCACCAGGAACTCGACCGAGCGCTGGAAGTAGAAGACCGGGTTGGTGGCCGCGGCCACGTGCTCGACCATGAGCGACAGCGAGCCCGCGATGCCGGCGTAGGCGGCGCTGATGGCGAAGGTCGCCACCTTGGTGCGGGCCAGGGGCACGCCCACCGTGGTGGCCGCGATCTCCTGGTCGCGCACTGCGATCATCTGCCGGCCCACGCGGCCCCGGACCAGGTTCCAGGCCAGCACGAACAGCACGACCATGATGGCCAGGCTGAGGAAGTAGGCCCACTGGTCGTCGTCGAGGAACTCGATGAGGGACGAGAACTCCCGGGCCCGGGGTCGCAGCAGGGGCACGCCGCCAGTGCCCTCCACGTACTTGGTGGCGAGCTGGGGGAACAGCACCGCCAACCCCAGCGTGACCAGGGCCAGGTAGAGGCCCCGCACCCTGAGGGCGGGCAGGCCCACCAGCAGGCCGATGGCCCCCGTCAGCACCAGGGACACCGGGAGGGTCGACTCGAAGGTCCAGCCGTGGTCGACCATCAGGATCGCCGAGCAGAACCCGCCGACGCCGTAGAAGAAGCCGTGGCCGATGGACACCTGGCCGTTGAACCCGGTGAGCAGGTTGAGGCCCATGGCCGCGATGGCCAGGTAGATCGCCTGGGACAGCAGCCGGTTGTGGACCGGGTTGAGGGCGAACGGCGCGTACAGGGCCGCGGCCGCCATCACCGTGCCGATGATCACCTTGGTGATGAACACCGGCCGCGGCACCTGCGGCCACAGGGTCTGGGGGCCCTCGGTCGGGACGTCGACGACGATGTCCTCGGGTGCGGCGCCGATCATCGGCCCGACGGCGGCGCCGGTCTGGTCGGTCGTCATCAGACCCGCTCCACCGTGCGCTTGCCGAACAGGCCGTGGGGCGACACCACCAGCACCACCAGGATGAGCGCCAGCGGCAGGACCACCTCGATGCCGTTGAGCGGGTCGACGTACTGGATCGTCAGCGCGTCGGCCACGCCCACCACGATCCCGCAGATCACCGCCCCCCACAGGCTGTCGAACCCGCCCAGCGCCGCGGCGGCCAGGGCGTAGACCAGGACGGTCTGCATCAGGTTGGAGTCGAAGCCGGTGCGCTGGGCGGCCACCATCGACCCGGCCAGCGCCCCGATGGCGGCCGACAAGGCCCAGCCCAGCATGAGCATGGACCCGGCCTTGATGCCGTGCAGGCGGGCCGAGTCGGGGTTGGCGGCCACCGCCCGCAGCTTGAGCCCGAGCTTGGTGCGGTTGAGCATGTACCACAGCACCAGGCACTCGGCGATGAGCACGAGCACCAGGCCGAGCGTGCCGTTCTGGAGCGTGGCGGTGCGGCCCCCGCTGCTGAACAGCTCGGTGCCGCCCTTGGGGAAGGCCGACGGCATGAACTGCGGGTCGGTGCCGAAGATGAGCTGGACCAGCGAGTTGAGCGCCAGGAACAGGCCCAGCGTCACGATCACGACGTTGAGCGGGCTGCGCGCGGTCTCCACCGGCCGTATGAGCGTGCGCTCGACGACCGCGCCGGTGACGAAGGCGATGGCCATGGAGATGGCGATGGCCCCCACGACCGGCACGTCCTGCTGGGTCAGCTTCCAGGTGATGAAGGTGGCGAACAGCGCCATCTCGCCCTGGGCGAAGTTGAGCACCCCGGTGGTGCGGAAGATGAGGACCAGGGCCAGCGCCACCGATCCGTAGACCACCCCGTTGGCGACCCCGTTGAGGACCTGCTCGACGAACAGTTGCATCTCAGAACCCCAGGTAGGCCTTGCGAACGGCCTCGTCGTCGTGGAGCTGCTGCCGCCGTGTTCTGCACGGCGATGCGCCCCGTCTCCAACACGTAGCCCCAGTGGCCGATGTCCAGGGCCAGGTTGGCGTTCTGCTCGACGACGAGGATGGACAGCCCTTCCTCTTTGTTGAGGTCGCCCAGGTGGGCGAACAGCTCGCGGGTCACCAGCGGTGCGAGGCCCAGTGACGGCTCGTCCAGCAGCAGCAGGCGGGGGCGGGCCATCATGGCCCGGGCCAGGGCGAGCATCTGCTGCTCGCCGCCGCTCATGCTGCCGGCCTCCTGCTTGCGGCGCTCGCCCAGGCGGGGGAACGCCGTGTACCAGCGCTCGAGGTCGCTGGCGATCTCCTTGTCCTTGCGGTTGATGGCGCCGACGCGCATGTTCTCGTCGACCGTCAGCTCGCTGAACGTGCCCCGGCCCTGGGGCACGTGCGCGATGCCGAGGCGGGACACCTCCTCGGGGCCCTTGCCCACCAGCGACCGGCCGTCGAAGCGGATGTCGCCCTTCACGCCGATGACGCCGCAGATCGCCCGCAGCGTCGTGGTCTTGCCCGCGCCGTTGGCCCCGAGCACGACGGCGACGTGGCCCTCCTCGACCGTGAGGTCGATGCCGTGCAGGACCTGCGCGTGCCCGTAGCCGCCGCTGACGCCTTCGAGCTCGAGGATGTTGGTCATGCGGGCGCCCCGAGGTAGGCCTCGATCACCACAGGATCGTTGCGGATGGCGCTGGGCGGGCCCTCGGCGATCTTGCGCCCGAAGTCGAGGACGACGATGTGGTCCGTGATCGCCATCACCATGGCCATGTGGTGCTCCACCAGCAGGATCGTGAGGTCGAACTGCTCGCTGATCGACCGGATCGTCTCGCCCAGCTCGTCGACCTCGCTGTGGGTCAGGCCGTTGGCCGGCTCGTCCAGCATCAGCAGCTTGGGCTCGGTGGCCAGGCCCCGGGCGAACTCGATGCGCTTGAGCGTGCCGAACGGGCAGCCCGGCCACCGGGCGATGGGCCAGCGGGGCCAGGTCGAGGCGCTCCAGCAGGTCGAGGCAGCGGCGGCGCAATTGGCGCTCCTCGCGGGCCGCGCCGATGCGGAACATGGAACGGAAGTAGCCGACGTGCCCGTGCACGTAGGCGCCGGTCATGACGTTCTCCAGCACGGTGAGCGCCGGGAACAGCGCCACGTTCTGGAAGGTGCGGGCCAGGCCCAGCCGCACGATCTTGGAGGCCGGGACGGACAGCAGGTCCTTGCCGTCGAAGGTGACGGTGCCGCTGTTGGGCTGGTAGAGCCGGCTCAGCACGTTGAACAGCGTGGTCTTGCCCGCGCCGTTCGGCCCGATCAGGGCGCAGATCCCGCCCGGTTCCACGGTGAAGGTGAGCTCGTCGAGGGCGACGACACCCCCGAAGCGCACACTCACGTTGTTGACGGTCAGCAGTGACACGCGCCCTCTCGTCCCCCGGCCCAACTTGCCACCGGGTGCCCCCTCGGTACCCTGGCGATTCAAGGTCGTAGCTGCGTCCGACGGGCCGCCACCTTGCGGCCGAAACGGTCGTCTGACAGTCAAGCACAACCGCCACACAAGGGCGACACGCAACCGGTGGCGCGCTCCGTTCCCAGCGGAGTGACACTAGCCCGTTGCGAGCGCCCCGAGGTGCACAAGGTCCAGGCCCACCAGCGACGGGAGGACCAGATCGGCGCCCGCGAAGTCGAGGCCCACCGTCATGGGCCCGGGGACCGCCACCACGGCCATGCCCGCGGCCCGCGCCGCCAGCACCCCGTTGGGCGAGTCCTCCAGCGCCACGCAGCGCGCCGGGGACGCCCGACCGCCTGCGGCCGCGGCCAGGAACAGGTCGGGCGCGGGCTTGGTGCGCCGGGGATCGCCCCCGACGTCGTCGGAGGTGACGACGGCCGCGAACCGGTCCCGCAGGCCCAGGCGCTCCAGGTGGGGCACCACCCAGCTCGGCCGACGACGACGAGGCCACCGCGCACGGCACCCCGGCCGCCCCGGCCGCGTCCAGCAGGTCGGCCACCCCGGCGCAGGGCGGCAGGGTGGCGATGACCGCCAGCCTGACCTCCTCCCGCGCCGCGATGAGCGCGTCGCGGTCCACCGGCCGGCCGAGCCGCGAGGCCAGCATGTCGGTCCAGTGGGGATGGTCGGCGGTGCCCAGGATCGCCTGCCACTCGGCCCGGTCGAGCGCGAGGCCGTGGTGACCGAAGATGTCGACCACCGCCTCGTAGGTGCAGGTCTCGGTGTCGAGGATGAGGCCGTCGAAGTCGAGCACCAGCGCGCCCGGCAGCCTCATGCGTCCGGCGCGGGGTGCTCGGCCGCCCAGGACACGAGGGCGTCGACCAGCCCGTCGATGGTGTGGACCTCGGCCTCCACCGCCACGGTGAGCCCGTGGTCCCGGGCGGTGGCGGCGGTGACCGGGCCGATGGCGGCCACCACCGGGGGGAGGCCCCGGCCCTCGGCCGCGGCCAGGAGGTTGGTGACCGTGGAGGACGACGTGAACGTCACGATCTCGGCCGCCGCCAGGGCCGCCGCCTGCGCGCCGGACAGCGGGACCGGCTCGCTGCGGTAGGCGTCCACCACGTCCACCGCCCAGCCCCGGGCCGCGAGGCCGGCGGGAAGGACGTCGCGGGCCACGGCCGCCCGCACCAGCAGCACCCGGCCGGTCCCCCCGCCCGGCGGCGGGTCCGGGCGCGCATCGTCCCGCGAGCCGGCCCCGGACCCGGGCGGCACCCGGCTCTCCTCGCGGCGGGCCGCCGGCGGGTCCGGGAAGGCGTCGAGCAGCGACTCGGCCACGTACCGGGGCGGAACCAGGTCGGGCACCAGCCGGGCGCCGGCCAGCGCGGCGGCGGTGCCCGGGCCGATGGTGGCCAGCCGCACGCCGCCCAGCGCCCGGGCGTCCCGGCCCGCGCGCGCGAGGGCGTCGAGCAGGCGCCGCGCCCCGTTGGGCGACGTGAGGACCAGCCAGTCGTAGTCCCCGACCGCCAGCCGCTCGACGGCGGCCGCCAGCGCCGCGCCGCCGTCGTCGGGGTCGACGATCTCGATGGCCGGCACCTCGACCGTGGCCGCCCCCAGGGCGGCCAGCCGCGCCACCAGCTCGCCGGCCTGGGCCCGGGCCCGGGTGACGACCACCCGCCGCCCGAGCAGCGGCCGGTTCTCGAACCAGGCCAGGTCGCAGGCGGCCACGTCGCCCACCACGATGGTGGAGGGCGAGCCGAGCTCGGCGGCGCCGATGGTCCCGAGCGTGGCCCGCACGGTGCGCTGCTCGGGCCGGGTGCCCCACTGGGTGGCGGCCACCGGGGTCTCCGGCGGGCGGCCCCCGGCCATCAACGCCTCGGCGATGCGCCCGATGCGGGCCACCCCCATGAGGATCACGATCGTGCCCCCCACCCGCGCCACGGCCTCCCAGTCCACCGTGCCCTCCTCGCCGACGGACGGGTCCTCGTGGCCGGTGACGATGGTGACGCTGGTGGACGAGTGGCGCAGCGTCACCGGGATCCCGGCGTAGGCGGGCACCGCGATGGCCGAGGTGATGCCGGGCACCACCTCGAAGGGCACGCCCGCGGCGGCCAGCGCGGCGGCCTCCTCGCCCCCGCGGGCGAACACGAAGGGGTCGCCGCCCTTGAGCCGCACCACGGTCTCGCCCTTGCGGCCCCGCTCCACCAGCAGGGCGTTGATGTCGTCCTGGTCGAGGCGGACGTGGCCCGGCGCCTTGCCCACGTCGATGCGCTCGGCCCCCTCGGGCGCCAGGTCCAGCAGCGACTCCTGGGACAGCCGGTCGTAGACGACGACGTCGGCCCGCCGCAGCACGTCCAGGCCACGCACGGTCAACAGCCCGGGATCGCCCGGGCCGGCACCCACGAGATGGACGGTCATGGGGCGCTACGCCCCGCCCAACAGCTCCGCCCCGCCCTGCTCGTCGAGCAGGTGGCGGGCGACCGACCGGCCCAGCGCGGCACCGGCGGCGGCCGGGCCGGACAGCTCGTGGCGCACCACGCGGGTCCCGTCCACGGTGGCGATCAGGCCCCGGATGCGCACGCTGTCGCCGGCCAGGGTGGCGTGGGCTGCGGCCGGCAGCGAGCAGTCCCCGCCCAGCTCGGCCAGGAAGCCGCGCTCGGCGTCCACCGCCCGGCGCGAGGGGGCGTGCTCGATGCGCTCCAGGGCGCAGCGCACCTCGTCCTCGTCGGCCCGGCACTCGACCGCCAGGGCGGCCTGGCCCACCTGGGGCACCATCAGGTCCACGTCCAGGCGCTCGGCGATGCGCTCGGCCCAGCCCAGCCGGTCGAGGGCGGCGGCGGCCACCACCACCGCGTCCACCCCGTCGTGGCCGGCGCGGCCGACGCGGGTGTCCATGTTCCCCCGCAGCCCCTCGAAGCGCAGGTCGGGGCGCACGTGCGCCAGCTGGGCGCGGCGCCGCAGCGACCCGGTGGCGACCACCGCCCCCTCGGGCAGGCCGGCCAGCGGGGCGCCGACCAGCGCGTCGCGGACGTCGGCCCGCTCGGGCACCGCCGCGATCACCAGGCCGTCGGGGGTGGCCGAGGGCAGGTCCTTGGCCGAGTGGACCGCCAGGTGGGCATGGCCCTCCAGCACCGCGGCCTGGACCTCCTTGACGAACACGCCCTTGCCGCCCAGCTCCCAGATCGGGCACGTCGCGCCGCAGGTCGCCGCCCGTCTCGATCACCACGACCTCGACGTCGAGGCCCGGGTCGACCTTGTGCAGCAGGGCGGCGACGTGGTCGGCCTGCCAGCGGGCGAGGGCCGAGCCCCGGGTGGCGACCCGGAGCTTCATGATCGACCGGCCAAGGGCTAGCCCTCGATCTCGAACAGCTCGCGCAGCGCGGCCACCAGGCGGTCGCCCCGGGCGCTGCCCGCCGCGTCCTTCAGGACCACGGTGGGCTGGTGCAGCAGCTTGGCCACCAGGCCCTTGGTCACCGCCTCGACCAGGTCGAGCTGGCGGGGGTCGAGGTCGTCGTAGCGGCCCCGGAAGCGTTCGAGCTCGGACGTCCGCACGGCCTCGGCCCGCTCGCGCAGCGCCACGATCATGGGCGCCACCTCCCGGGCGGACGTGGCGCCCAGGTAGCGCTCGATCTCCTGGTTGAGGATGGCCTCGACCGCGGCCACCTCGCGGCGGCGCTCGGCTACGCCCGCGGCGGCGAAGCGGCGCAGGTCGTCCATGTCGAGCAGCGTCACGCCCGGGACCTCGCCCACGTGGGGGTCGACGTCGCGCGGCATGGCGATGTCCACCACCAGCAGCGGCCGGTCCGGGCGGGCGGCCATGATCGGCGCCACGTCGGCGGCCTCCAGCACCGGCACCCGCGACCCGGTGGAGGTGAGCAGCACGTCGGCGTCGGCCAGCCGGTCCGGCAGGTCGACCAGCGGCACCGGCTCGCCGCCCACCCGCGCCGCCAGCTCCGCGGCCCGGGCCGGCGTGCGGTTGGCCACCAGCACCCGGCCGACCCCGGCGCCGGCCAGCGCCACGGCCATGCCCTCGCCCATCTCGCCGGCGCCCAGCACCAGCACGGTGGAGCCCGCGATGCTGCCCAGCCGCTCGCCGGCCATGGCCACCGCGGCCTGCGAGACGGAGGCGATGTGGCGGGCGATCCCGGTCTCGGTGCGGGCCCGCTTGCCGGCCTCGAGCGCGTGGCGCAGCAGCAGGTTGAGGGCGGGCCCGGCGGTCCCTTCCTCCCGCGCCCGCTCCCACGCCACCTTGACCTGGCCCTGGACCTCGCTCTCGCCCAGCACCGCAGAGTCGAGCCCGGCGGTCACCGACATCAGGTGGGCCACGGCGGCGGTGTCGTAGTGGACGTAGAGGTGGTCGGCGAACTCGTCGGAGTGCAGGTAGGAGAAGTCGGCCAGGAAGCCGCGGATGTCGCTGTAGGCGCCGTGGAACCGCTCGGCCACGGCGTAGACCTCGGTGCGGTTGCACGTCGACAGGACCAGGGCCTCGCTGATGTTGGCCCGGGTGCACAGGTCGTGGAGGGCCTTGGCCAGCCGGCCTTCGCCGATCGCCATGCGCTCGAGCAGGTCGAGCGGGGCGGTGCGATGGTTCAGTCCGATGACGACGACAGACACGCGCGCAAGCGCTCCTTGGCAGCCTCGAGCCGACCGGCTCGTACCAGGTCAAGGATCCCCGAGTCGAGCGCCCGACGCCAATCGAGCGCCTCGGTCCCGAGGCCCTGGGCTTGGACCTCTTTTCTGGCTTCTCCCAACAAGCCGATGAGCTGGTCGTATTCCGGCCCCAGCTCCGCGGCCAAGCGTTCCCTCAACCATGATGCCACGGCCGGGCTGTGTCCGCCCGTGGAGATCGTGACGGTGAGCCGTCCCTGGCGGATCCGGGCCGGCAGGATGGCGCTGCACCGCTCGGGATCGTCGGCCGCGTTGACCCACACCCCGGCCGCCTCCCCGTCGTCGTACACGGCCTGGTTGACCTCGGGATCCCCGGTCGCCGCCACCGCGAACCGGTAGCCCGCCACCTCCCCCCGCCGGTAGACCCGCCGCTCGATCGTCACCCCTTCGGCCGCCAGGGCGGCGAGCGCCGGGTCCAGCTCGGGGGCTACGACGGTGACGTGGGCGCCGGCCTCCAGCAGTCCCCGGACCTTGCCCACGGCCACGCGGCCCCCGCCCACCACCAGGCACGGCCGCCCGTCGACGACCAGGTTGACGGGGTAGAGCGGGTGCTCGACCGGCACGGCCCCGCCTCAGCCGAGCGGCGGGACGGCCCCGGCCGCCGTCACGCGGCCGGCGCTGGCGCCCGCGTCGGCCCCGGCCTTGCGCTGCTGGTAGAAGCTGAGGATCTGCAGCTCGACCGCCAGGTCGACCTTGCGCAGCGACACGTCGTCCGGCACCGTCACGATGGTCGGGGCGAAGTTGAGGATGGAGCTGACGCCCGCCTCGATCATGCGGTCGGCCACCTCCTGGGCCGCGTGGGCCGGGGTGGCGATGATGCCGATCGCGATCTGGTGCTCGGCCGCGATGTCGGTCAGCTCGTCGATGTGACGGACGGTGATCCCGTTGATCAACGTGCCGACGACCCGCGGGTCGGCGTCCACCAGGGCGGCCACCGGGAAGCCCCGGTCCCCGAAGCCGCCGTAGTTGGCGAGGGCGTGACCGAGGTTGCCGACGCCGGCGATGACCACGTGCCAGTCCTTGGTGAGCCCCAGCTCCCGCGACATCTGGAACAGCAGGTACTCGACGTCGTAGCCGACGCCGCGGGTGCCGTAGCTGCCGAGGTAGCTCAGGTCCTTGCGCACCTTGGCCGCGTTGACGCCCGACAGCTCGGCCAGGCGCTCGGAGGAGATGGTGGGCGTGCCGTCGCCTGCGGCCTCCAGCAGGCTGCGCAGGTACAGCGGCAGCCGGGCCACGGTGGCTTCCGGGATCTTGCGCGCTTGCCGCTTGCTGCCCGTGCCGTCTGCCATCGGCCGGGATGCTACCGCTGCTTGTTCACGTGCTCACAAGCGATGCCCCTGGCCTGGGCTTCTGGCTCCGCATCACGCTGCGCGTCTCCGGCGCCACGGCACCGGTCGAAACCGTCAGTACCCGGGAGGGGGTACGAACCCGCCCAGCAGGTCCTCCAGGTGGCCCGCCACCGCGACCGCGGTGCGGTCGTGCAGGTGGGGCGCGATCACCTGGACGCCGACCGGCAGGCCGTCCGGGGTGCGGCCGATGGGCGGCGCCGCCACGGGCAGCAGCAGGGCGCCGATGGCGCCGTTCCAGGACGTGCCGTCGAGATACGACCGCTCGACGCCGTCGATCATGACGGTGCGGGCGACGATGTCCCGCTCGGTGTCATGCGGGAACGCCGCGGTGGGCATCACGGGCGCCAGCAGCACGTCGTGATCGGCGAAGAACGCCGCGAACCGCGCTCGCAGCTGCTGGCGGTGCTCGTTGGCCCCCAGCCATTCCCGGTGGCGGGCGGTGATGGCCCGAAGGCTGCGCAGCGAACGGTCCTCACCCTCGGTGGCCGGCGTGCCGTCCACCGCGGCGGTGAAGCCCGCGAAGGTGTCCTTGTCGAGGCCCGCGAACAGCAGGGGCAACACCATCCGCTCCCACACGGCGACCAGCTCCTCCAGGCCGGCGGGCGGCTGGACCGCCGTGACGGTGGCCCCGGCCTCGGCCAGCGCCGCGGCGGCGCCGTCGAGCGCCACCAGGCAGTCCCGGGCCACGGGCACCGACGGGTCCTCGAACCAGGTCGCCACCCGCAGGCCGGCGAGCTCCCCGCCGTTGCGGGGCGGCGGCAGCTCCAGCCGCCACGCCACCGCGTCCGCGGGCGCGGGTGCCGCCAGCACGTCCAGGCCGAGGGCCAGGTCGCCGGCGCTGCGGCCCATGGGGCCGCACACGTTCACGTCCGCGTGGGACAGGGTCCCGGGCGGGCCGGGGATGTGGCCCCGGCTGGAGACGATCCCCCAGGTGGGCTTGAGGCCGAACACACCACAGAAGTGGGCGGGGTTGCGGATCGACCCGCCGATGTCGCTGCCGAGCTCGAAGCCGGTCAGCCCCGCGGCCAGGGCCGCGGCCGAGCCGCCGGACGATCCGCCCACGGTGCGGTCGGGCGCGTAGGGGTTGTTGGTGCGGCCGTAGACCTCGTTGTAGGTCTGCATGTCGCCGGCGTAGAGCGGCAGGTTGGTCTTGCCGAAGATGACGGCCCCGGCGTCCTTGAGCCGGGCTACGGCGTCGGCGTCCCGCTCGGGGACGTGGGCGGCCAGCTCGGGCGCCCCCGACGTGGTGACGATGCCCTCGGTCTCGAAGGCGTCCTTGACGGTCATCGGCAGGCCGTGCAGCGGGCCCCAGGACTCGCCCCGGGCCTGGGCCGCGTCGGCCTCGGCGGCCCGCGCCCGGGCCCGCTCCGCGTCGAGGGCGACGACGGCGTTCAGCGCCCCGTCGAGGCGGTCGATGCGGTCGAGGAAGTGGTCGAGCAGCTCGACGCTCGACACCTCGCCGGCCGCCAGCATGCGGGTCAGCTCGGTGGCGGGCAGGAAGTGGAGGTCAGCCATCGGCGCGCAGCGCCCTCCTCAGCACCTTGCCGGTCTCCCCGTGAGGCAGGCGGTCGGTGATCTCGATGGTGGACGGGCACTTGTAGCGGGCGAGGTAGCGGCCGACGTAGGCGATGAGGTCGGCCTCGTCGGGCTCGGTGCCGGGCGCCGGGACGACGAAGGCCTTGACCGCCTCACCGGAGGAGGCGTGGGGCACGCCCACCACCGCCACCTCCTTGACCGCGGGGTGGGTGCCGAGCACCTCCTCGACCTCGGCGGGGAAGACGTTGAACCCGGACACGATGATCACGTCCTTGGCCCGGTCCACGACGGAGAGGAAGCCGTCGTCGTCGACCACGGCCACGTCGCCGGTCCGCAGCCATCCGTCGGGAGTGAGCGCCGCCGCGGTGGCCTCGGGATCGTTCCAGTAGCCGGCGAACACGTTGGGGCCCCGCACCCAGATCTCCCCGGGGTCGCCCACCAGCGCATCCTCGCCGGACCGGTCCACGAGGCGGATCTGCACACCGGGCAAGGGGACGCCGATGCTGCCGTCGGGCGCCCCGTGGCCCAGGCCGCTGGTCACCGCGGGCGAGGCCTCGGTGAGCCCGTAGCCCTCGGTGATGTCGATGCCGAACCGCTCGCGCACGGCCCGGCGCACCTCGGGCTCGAGCGCGGCCGCCCCCGACACGGCGATGCGCACGCTGGCCAGGAGCTCGGGCCCCGCCTGGTCTTCGGGCAGCGCCACCCACGCCGCCCACATGGTGGGCACGCCGGTGAGCACGGTGACCCCGTGCTCGGCCACCGCCTCGAGGGAGGCCCGGGCGTCGAACCGGTCCACGAGGACGACGGAGCTGCCGACCGCCAGGGCCTGGCCCAGCAGGGCGTTGAGCCCGAACACGTGGAACAGCGGGATGACGCACAGCGACACGTCGTCGAGGTGGTCCGGCCGGGAGGGGTTGGCCAGGATCTGGCGGATGTTGGCGAGCAGGTTCCCGTGGGTCAGCATCGCCGGCCGCGGCGCCCCGGCCGTCCCGCTGGTGAACAGGAGGACGGCCAGGTCGTCGTCCTCGCGCTCCACGATCGGCGGACCGGGCGCGCCCTGGCCCTCGCCCGGCAGCTCGTCGATGAGGACGGCCCCGGCGAACTCGGCGATCTCCGCCGTCTCGCAGTGGTCGACGACGGCGGCGGAGGCCGGCTCGGTGAGGACCAGCCGCGCCCCGACCGCCGCGAGCTCCCGCTCCAGCTCGGGCGCCGGGCTGGTCGGGTTGAGCGGCACGGCGACGGCCCCCACACCCAGCACGGACAGGTAGGCGACCACGAAGCCGGGGTCGTTGGCCGCCACGATGGCGACGCGGTCACCCGGCTCCACTCCCCTCGCCACCAGGGCCGCCCGCGCCCGTCCGACCTGGTCGCGGAGCTCCCCGTAGGTGGTCACCCGCCCCCGGCTGACCAGCGCCGGACGGCCGGCGTCGTGCGCCTCGATGACGGAAGCCAGGTTCATCGTGCGAACAGTACGAGCTGGATCGCCGACGCCCCGAGGATCAGGGCCAGGAGCACGGCGAGGACGATGGTGGTGCCGGGTCGCACGACCCCATCATGACGGCCCCCGACCCCCGACACGAAGCCACGCCCACGCGCCCGTCCGGCGACGCCGCCCGCGTCCGCCCGCCCAGCCCCCGGGGGACCCGACGACAACCCGCGGCGAGGGCGCCCCAACCCCCAGCAGGGACCGGCGACGCCTCCCCGCGTCCGGCCGCTCGGTCCCGTCCCGGCGGAGGTCGGCCCAAACCCGCCGGCGGGCCGGCGACAACGTGGCGGAGGTCGGCTCAGGTGTGGCGGCGGGGACCCAGGACCACCGGAGAGGTCGTGGTGGCGCCGTTGCCGCCGGCCTCGGTGTCGTCGTCGCCGGTGAGCCGGACCAGGGAGAGCTCGTCGCCTGCCTCCAGCCCGAGCGTCTCCGCGGCCGAGCCTCGGGGGACGCTCACCGACAGCAGCCCGTAGCTGTCGACCACCAGCCCCACCTGGCCGGGCTCCAGCTGCTCGTAGGCGGTGGCCCGCCGGGCGGTGCGCACGCCCTCCCGGGGACGGGTCCAGCGCAGCTGCACCCGGTCGCCCCAGCCGTCGATCTCGCCCGGGTCGAAGTTGAGCTGGCAGTTGCCGTAGCGGTCGACCCACAGCACCTCGCCCACCAGCGCCCCCGCCTCCTCCCGGGGCAGGGGCACCAGGCCGGGGACCAGCTCGTTGACGTCGACGCGGGGCCCCAGGTCGTCCATCGGGACGCCGGCGCACAGGTGGGCCGCGGCCGGGGCGAAGATGTCCCGCCCCGCGAAGGTCGCCCCCGGGGCCTCCAGCTGGTACTCGGGCGCCGTGAGCTCGACCGCGGCGGTGGCGCCGCCGACCATGCCCACGGCCGAGGCCAGCAGGCCGTTGTCCGGCCCCACCAGGTAGGACTGGCCGTCTCCCACCTCGATGGCGACCGCCCGCCGCTGGGTGCCCACGCCGGGGTCGACCACGGCCAGCACGACCCCGGGACACAGGTACTGCACGCTGCGGGCCAGCGTGAGCGACCCGCCCTTGATGTCGTAGGGCCGGATCTCGTGGGTGATGTCGACCACGGTCACGTGGGGCGCGATGGAGCGGATCACCGACTTCACGACCCCGACGAACTCGTCGCCGGTGCCGTAGTCGGACAGGAAGCTGACGGTGTCGAAGCGCAGCGTCAGCCGGCCTGGGTGAAGCGCTCGGCCAGGTAGGCGTCCACGTCGTCCTCGAGGATGCGGTACGCCTTGCCGACCCGCACGGCACGCAGATCTCCCGACTTGATCAGCCGGTAGACGGTCATGGACGAGACCCGCAGAAGGTCGGCGACCTCTTGGGGTGTGAGGAATCGGGCGCGCGACACAGCCATGTGGAAGACCCCTTCCAACTCCGCTGGGGCCACTGTATGCCACCGTTGCTGGTGGGGCGAGTGGGGCGACGGTTGCCGGAGTCAGCCGTCGCGGCCCAGCTCGCGGCTGCGCTCGGTGGCGTCCATCACCGCGTCGAGGAAGGCGGCCCGCACCCCCGCCCGCTCCAGCGCCCGCAGGCCCGCCGCGGTGGTGCCACCGGGCGAGGTCACCGCCGCCCGCAGGGCCTCGGGCCCGTCCCCCGACTCGGACAGCAGCCGCGCCGCACCCAGCAAGGTCTGCACCGCCAGGCCCGACGACACCGGCCGCGGCAACCCGGCCAGCACGCCCGCCTCGATCAGGGCCTCGGCCACCAGGAACACGTACGCCGGGCCCGACCCCGACAGCCCGGTCACGGCGTCGAGCAGGGACTCGTCGACCCGCACCACGGTGCCCACGGCCCCCAGGACCCGCTCGGCCCACGCCAGGTCGTCCTCCCCTGCCACGGACCCGGCCGCGATGGCGGCCGCCCCCGCCCCCACCAGGGCGGGGGTGTTGGGCATGGCCCGCACCACGGGCGTGCCCGGAGGCAGCGCCGCCTCCAGCGTCCGCAGCGTCACCCCCGCGGCGATGGACAGCACCGGCGCCGGCTCGGAGATCGACCGGCAGGCGTCGACCACGTCGCCGGGCTTGACCGCCACCACATGGCCCCGCGCCGGCCCCGCGTGGTCGCCCACGTCGAGGTCGGCGAAGCGCTCCCCCAGCTCCTTGGCCCGGCCGGGCAGCTTCTCGACCACCCGTAGCTCGGCGGCCGGCGCGAACCCGCTGGCCAGCAGCCCTGCGACCAGGGCCTCGCCCATCTTCCCGCCGCCGATCACCTGGAGCTGGGGCATCGCCATGCGCCGACGTTAGTTACAGGTCAGGCCAGGGCAACACCTCCAGCCGGGGCCACAGCTCCTGCCAGCGGGCCGCCTTGGCCTCGTACACGTGGCGCGGCGCCAGCACCGGGTTGGGCCGCAACACGAAGCCGAACAGGTCGTCGAAGCCGAACGGTGCCCACACCGTGTCGACGCCGTCCTCCCGATGGACGCCCACGCAGCACGCCGTGGCCGCGAATCGGGAGATCGCGTCCTCGCTCGAGCGGAAGCGTGGGCAGGGCACGCCGAAGCGCTGCTCGTACCAGAGGTGGACCCGCGCCTCGTTGCGCACCTCGACCTCGGCCCCGATGTCGGCGTCGAGCCCCAGCGCCGCCCACCGCCGGATCACCTCGTCCTCCGCGTCCCACGACAGGTCACGGTCGTCGAAGTAGAAGAGGTCGTAGTCCTTGATGCCGCGCCCGGGGTCGTGGCCGTCGAGCACGTTCCACACCGTCTGGAACAGGCACCCTGCGGTCAGGTACCAGCCCGGCAACCCCGCCCGGTGGGCGTCGGCCTCGGCCGCTGCGAGCACCCGCTCCACGATCGGGTTCCGCAGCACCAGCGCCAGGAAGCGGTCGACATCGTTGCGATGGGTGGCCCGGTGACCCACGTCTTCCCCAATCCGTCGGCTCCGGGCCATGGGGCTAGAGAATAGACGGAATCAGCGGGATATCCAATGAATTACCGCGAAAAACGCGAAGCGAACCCGATACGCAGCGCGGGCTGGAAGTACTGCTCGACCCACTGGTACAGCGAGCCGAGGATGCGGTCGAGCTCGTCGTCGTCGACCGCCTCGTTGGCGATCTGGCCCACCAGGAAGATGGCGTCCTCCTCGCCGATGGCGAACGCCGCCCCGTACAGCTTGAGGTTGCGCCGCAGCAGGTGCTGGTAGAGCGTGCCCTCGTTCTCCTCCGGCGCCGGCATCACGTAGGTCTCGTAGTGCAGCGTGCGCTGGCGCAGGTGGAACCAGATGGTGAAGACGTCCTTCTGCTCCCCCAGCACCCGCACGAACCAGCGCCGCTCGCCCGACTCCTCGTCCCGCTCCACCGCCGCCACCACCGGGTTCTCGGCCCGCTGGCGGGCGAGCCAGTCCTCGATGCGGCCCGCCAGCGCGGCGAGCTCGGCCTCGGTCGACGGGTCGCTGGTCATGCCCGGGACGCTAACGGCCCCCGGACGGGAGGCTCAGCCGTCGCAGGTGACGGGGCTGCGGGCCGTGATGTCGGCGTAGACCCGGCGGAGGCGCCCGGCGGCCGTGGACCACGTGAAGTCCCGGGCCCGGGCCGCGGCCTGGGTCGACAGCTCGCGGGCGAGGGCGGCGTTGCGGACGATCTGGTCGGTGTAGGCGGCGTAGACGGCCGCGTCCCGGCCCTCGACCAGGAAGCCGGTGCGCCCGTGCTCGACCAGGGTGCGCAGGCCACCGACCGCGGCGGCCACCACCGGCGTCCCGCACGCGGCCGCCTCCAGCGCCACCAGGCCGAACGACTCGCTGCGGCTGGGCACCAGCACCACGTCGGCAGCCCGGTAGAAGGTCGACAGCATGTGGTGGGGCTGCGGGTCGGCGAACCGGACACGCTCGGTGACTCCGAGAGCGGCCGCCAGCTTCTCGATCCGGCTGACCTCTGCCCGCCCGGCCAGGCCGCTGGCGCCACCCACCACGACCAGCACCGCGGCCGGGTCGTCCAGCTCGGCCAGGGCCCGCACCGCCACGTCCAGGCCCTTGAGGGGTTGGATGCGGCCCACGAACAGCAGCACCGGTCCCGGGAACGGTCCCAGATGGGCCAGCGCGGCCCGGGCGCCGGCCCGGTCACCGGGCGAGAAGAAGGCGTGCACCACGCCCGGCGGGACGATCTCGATGCGGTCCGGATCGGCCCCGTACAGGCGCACCAGCTGCGACGCCTCGGCCGGGCAGTTGGCCAGGATGGCATCGGAGCAGCCGATGACCTGCGCCTCGGCGTCCACCCGGCGCTGGGGCTCGGGGTCGCCGGTCTCGGCCTTGACCCGGGCCAGCGTGTGGAAGGTCGAGACCAGCGGCAGGTCCAGCTCGTGCTTGAGGCGATGGCCGGACACGCCGGACAGCCAGTAGTTGGCGTGGAGGGCGTCGGCCGCCATGTCGGTCCCGCCCGTCAGGTGGCCCAGCACGGCGTCGGTGAACTGGTCGACGATCTCGGGGAGCGCTTCCTTGGGCAGGTGCTCCGGCCCGGCGGGCACGTGCACCACCCGGAAGCCCGGCTCGACCTCGACCACGTCCGGCAGGTGGTCCGCCCAGCGCCGGGTGTACACGTCGCTGGCGACGCCCGCCTGCGCCAGGGCGGACACCAGCTCGCGCACGTAGACGTTCATCCCGCCGCTGTCACCCGATCCGGGCTGGGCCAGCGGCGACGTGTGTAGCGAGAGGACCGCGAGACGGCGCACCATCAGCGAGCCAACACCGCGGCGCGGTGAGAGATTCCTCGGTCCCCAGTCATGTCAGGGCGGAAGGCTAAGGGTGCCGGGCCCGTGGCCGAAATCCGAGCCACTTGGGGCAGCGGCGTGTAGGGCGCCCGGGCCGGGGTAGGTTGCGCAGGTTCGTCCACTACCCAAGGAGTGCCGATGGCCTTCGAGCTGCCTCCGCTGCCCTACCCCAAGGACGCCCTCGGGCCCCACATGAGCGAGCAGACGCTCGACTTCCACCACGGCAAGCACCACGCGACGTATGTCACCAACCTCAACGGGCTCGTCGAGGGCACCGAGCTCGCCGACAAGTCGCTGGAGGACATCATCCTCGGGGCCGACCCCGGGCCGCTGTTCAACAACTCTGCCCAGGTGTGGAACCACACGTTCTTCTGGAACTGCATGACGCCCGGTGGCGGTGGCGACCCGGACGGTGACCTGCGGGCCGCCATCGAGTCCGCCTTCGGGTCGGTCGACGGCTTCAAGCAGACGTTCACGGACAAGGCCAAGACGCTCTTCGGCTCGGGGTGGACCTGGCTGATCCAGGGCGACGGCGGACTGGAGATCGTCCAGACCAAGGACGCCGACCTGCCTCTGAAGCACGGCCAGACCGCGCTGCTCACGCTCGACGTGTGGGAGCACGCCTATTACCTCGACTTCCAGAACGCCCGGCCCGCCTACATCGAGACGTGGCTGGGCAACCTGGTGAACTGGGAGTTCGCGGCCGAGAACCTGGCCAAGGCGTGAGGCCTGCCGGCCGCCGGGGTCAGAAGGCGCCGGCGGCCGCAGCCCACAGCGGGGCCAGGATCAGCAGGGTGTCGATCCGGCGCAGCGCGGGGGCGTAGGCGCCCGCACCCGGGAGGGTGGCCGAGGCCACGATCTGGCCCAGCGGGCAGGCGACCGCGGTGAAGGCCAGCAGGATCACCCCGGCGGCGTCGAAGGGCTCGACCAGCACGATGGCCAGGGGCAGGGCCAGGAGCGTCGCGGTGGTGATGCCCGCCAGCGGTCCCTCCAGCGGGTTGGAGGCCCCCGAGCCGACGATGTAGTCGCCGGCCTCGTAGGCGCTGACCAGGCCGAGCAGCACGACCGCGGCCACGACCGACTCGGTGCGCACCAGCACGAAGGACGCGCCACCCAGGGCGGGCACGGCCGACAGGCACATGATCCCGGCCGCGGCCAGGCGTCCCCCGCTGCCCGGCAGCCGGGCGCCGTCGGGGGCCGCCGCGCAGCCCACGGCTCCGACGGCCACCACGACCAGCGTGGCGACGGCGAACTTGGTGCCGGCCAGTGCCGCCAGCACCGGCAGCGCCCCCAGCCCGGCGGCCACGTCGGCCTGCCAGGACACCGATCCCCAGGCCTTGACGATCTGGCGGGCCGCCATGCCGGCGGCCGCGGCGTAGACCAGGGCGGTGGTCGCCGGGCTGATCACGGTGGCAGCCATCGCCCCGGCGAACCAGGCGATGCCCAGGCGGACGCGGGGGCCCTCGATGTCGTAGACGACCGCGAGGCGGCGGCGGTCGATCTTGGCGCGGCGCGGCCGGGGCCGCATCGGCGCCGCAGGGCCGGGGGCGGGCGTGATGACCGGGGCGGGCGGGGGCTGGGGTCCCCATCCACCGGGCGGGTCGGGCGGCCCGGGGTCGGGCAGCGTGTCCGGCGGGGGGACGAAGACCTGGCGGTCCGGCGCACTGGGCCCGGGGGCGGGCATGGAGCGTTCGGACGGCGCGGACCAGCCCCCGGCGCCTGCGCCTGTCCCTGGGCCCGGGCCCGCCGGCCCCCCGGCCGAGGGCGGCGGGTACAGGTCGTGCGGATCGGGGCGGGCCGGGCCGCTCGCCGCCCCGCTCGGCCAGGCCCCGGTGCCGGGGTCGCCGTACAGGCCGTGGGCCTCGGCCCGGGATCCGGTCGGCCGGCCCGCCGACCCCGACGACGCCCGGATCGCCATACACGGTCGCGAGGCTCAGACCGTCCGGGGGAGGCGTAGCGGTCGCCCGGTGCAGGGGCGGAGCCGGCCGCACGCCCGGGGGAGGCGCCCGGGTTGGGGCTGCGGGACGGTCCGGGATCGGGGGCGGCGAACATGTCGTGGGGCTCGCGGCGCCACGTCGGCGACGGCTGGCCGTTCGCGCCGGGGGTCGCCGACGTCGGCTCCGGGTACGGGTCGTCGGACCAGGCCGAGTCCGGGTGGGCCGGGGGGCTCACGCGGCGCCCCCGGAGACCGGGGGAAGGATCGCCACCTCGTCGCCGTCCGTGACCGGGTCGGTGGCCTCGGCGGGCTCGCCGTTGACCCAGATCTTGCACGTCGGCAGCAGGGCCGCGAACCCCTCGCCGTAGCGGGCCCGGGCGGCGGCGAGGACCTGGTCCACGGTGTCGCCGTCGACCACGTCATGAGCCGAGCCGGCGGCCTCACGGGCCTGGGCGAAGAGGCGGAGCACGGGCATGGGCGGCGGCGTACCCTCAGACGGCCCCGGCCGAGCCGCCGTTGATGTCCAGGATGTCGGGCGGCAGTGCCATGGCGGTGCTCCTCGCACGCTCCCCAGTCGAGCGCCCGACGAGCCTACTCGTGCCCTGTCCCGGTAGCGTCCTCCGGCAATGGACTCCGCCCCCTCGCTGACGACGCGCGTCCTCCTGGTGCGGCACGGCCAGTCCGAGTGGAACGCCATCGGTCGCTGGCAGGGACAGGCCGACCCGCCGCTCAGCGACCTGGGCCGGCGCCAGGCCCGGGAGGCGGCGCGGGCCATCGGCGCGGTCGACGCCATCTGGGCGTCCGACCTGCAGCGGGCGGCCGAGACCGCGGCCATCATCTCGTCCGACCTCGGGGTGGGGCCGGTCGTCCTCGAGCCCGACCTGCGCGAGCGGGACGCGGGCGAGTACTCCGGCCTGACCCGCTCGGAGATCGAGGAGCGCTTCCCCGGCTACCTCGAGGCCCGCAAGCGTCCGCCCGGGTGGGAGCCCGACGAGCACCTGCTGGCCCGGGCGCTCCGGGTCGTGCACGAGATCGCCCGGGCGGTCCCGGGGGGCGACGTGCTGGCGGTCACCCACGGTGGGCTCGTCTACACGCTGGAGGACCACCTGGGCGCGGCGCGGGCCCGGCTGGCCAACACCGAGGGACGCTGGATCGCGGTGGACGGCGGGAGGCTGCGGCTGGGAGACCGGATCCTGCTGGCCGATCCCGACGACCTCACCGTGCCCGGCCAGATCTGACCCGGGGGTCAGACTTCGGCGTCGCCCTGGTGGTCCATGCAGAAGCGGGCGGCGGGGACGACGGCCAGGCGCTCGTCGGGGATGGCGCCGCCGCAGACCTCGCAGGTGCCGTAGGTGCCGACGTCGAGGCGGTCGAGGGCGCGGTCGACGTCGGCCAGCTCGGCCTCGACCTGTTCGAGGATGGAGAACTCCTTCTCCCGCTCGAAGGCGTCGCTGGCGATGTCGGCCAGGTGCTGGTGGACGTGGGACAGGTCCGCGGCGCTGTCCTGTGACGGCTCGTCGTGGAGGTGCTCGTTCTCCAGGCCCGTGCGGAGCTTGGTGAGCCGGTCCCGTTCCTCCGCCAGATGTTGGCGGGCGGCGTCGTCGTCCACGGCGCTCAGGGTACGCCGGGAGCCCTGGGCGTGGGGGTGGAGGGGCTCGAACCCTCGCGCATCCGCTTAAAAGGCGGCCGCTCTGCCAACTGAGCTACACCCCCGGGCGCGCCCGGCTCCATGGTAGGAGACCTCGCGGTCCGACCACCCCAGGTGTTGCTTGCAGGGCCTGCGTGTTAGTCTCCGCCCATTCGGTGGGCTGGGGGCCGGGGCCCCCTGGCAACGATGTCAGGGAGAACGAACACGATGGTGAAGCGACTGATCGCACTGGGCGTTCTGGCCGTGCTGGCCATGGCCGCCCCGGCAGCCGCGCAGCAGTATCCCCCGGCGGTGAACAGCCTCACGGTCAGCGACACCACGCCGTGTCCCGGCCAGACCATCACCATCGAGGGCCGCACGTTCGCCCCGGGCTCGACCGCCACGGTCGTCCTCACCTCCGGCCCGGTCACCCTCGGCTCGGCCACGGCCGACGCCGCCGGCGTGATCGCGCTGCAGGCGCACGATCCCGGCCGACACCCCGCTCGGCTCGCACACGCTGACCGCCACCGGGACTGCGCCCAACGGGCAGACGCTGTCCTTGTCGCTGGCGATCCAGATGGCGGCTGCCAACTGCGGCGGCACCAGCACGGCGTCCGGCACGCTGCCCCGCACCGGTGACGACACCTCGATCCCCCTCGCCAAGATCGGCCTGGGCCTCGCGGCCGTGGGCGGTGTCATCACGGCCCTGGCGGCCAAGCGCCGCAAGGCGCTCAGCGTCAGCTCGTGACCTGAGCCTTGGCCCAGCGGTAGTCGGCCTTGCCCGACGGGCTGCGCTGGATGGCGTCCAGGAACAGCACGTCCTTGGGCAGCTTGTAGCGGGCGACGTGCATCCCCGCGTGGGCCACGATGTCCTCGGCGCTGGCCTTCTCGCCCGCTGACAGCTCGACCAGGGCCACCACCTCCTGGCCCCAGCGCTCGCTGGGCCGGCCCACCACGACCACGTCGTGCACGGCCGGGTGCCCGGCGATGGCCCGCTCGATCTCCTCGGCGAAGATCTTCTCGCCCCCCGAGTTGATGGTGACCGAGTCGCGGCCCAGCAGCTCGATCTCGCCGCCGGCCAGGACCCGGGCCCGGTCGCCGGGCACGGAGTAGCGGGTCCCCTCGATCACCGGGAAGGTGCGGGCCGTCTTGTCGGCGTCGCCCAGGTAGCCGAGGGGGACCCAGCCCTCCTGGGCCAGCCAGCCCATGCCGTCGTGGCCGGGCTCCAGCACGTGGTCGAGGGCCTCGCTGACCACCACGGTGCCCGCCATGGGCCGGAACCGGCCGGTGGACACCTCCCCGCCGCTGGTCGACACGTGGCTCATCTGCGCCCCGGTCTCCGACGAGCCCACCGAGTCGGTGAGCAGGATCTGGGGCATCTGGGCCAGCAGGCGCTCCTTGATGGTGGGCGTCAGCGGCGCCCCGCCGTTGCCCACGCTCAGCAGGCTGGACACGTCGTAGCTGCCCGACTCCAGCTCCTCGACCAGCGGCCGGGCGATGGCGTCGCCCACCACCGTGAGCGTTGTGCAGCGCTCCCGCTCGACGGTGCGCCACGTCTCGGCCGGGTCCAGGCGCCGGGTCTCGGGCGGCAGCACGATGGTGTGCCCGCCGTTGAGCCCGATGAACGACACCCACTGGGCGGCGCCGTGCATGAGCGGCGGCAGCACCATGAAGCGGAGCGGCTCGGCGAACGCCGCCGCGCCCGCGGCGACCTCGTCGTAGCTGGTCACGATGGCCTGGGTGAGGATGTTCCGCCCGCCCATGGCCGACATGTAGATGTCGTGCTGGCGCCACAGCACGCCCTTGGGCATGCCGGTGGTGCCGCCGGTGTAGAGGATGTAGAGGTCGTCGGGCGACGGCTCGGGACCGTCGTCGGGGACGACTCCGGCCAGCGCCTCCTCGTAGTCCACCGCGCCGGGCAGCAGGTCGTGGCCGGAGTCGTCGGCCACCTGGATCAGCACCTCGACGCCGAGCCGGCCGGCGATGGGGGCCAGGGTGGGGGCGAAGGCGGCGTGGTACACGAGCGCCCGGCACCCGGCGTTGTCGAGCAGGTAGACCAGCTCGTCCTCGACGTAGCGGTAGTTGACGTTGAACGGCGCCACCCGGGCCCGGAAGGCGCCGAGCATGGCCTCCAGGTACTGGTTGCCGTTGTAGAGGTAGATCCCGAGGTGGTCCTGGCCCGACTCGTGGCCGGCCAGGCCGTCCCGCTCCGTGACCGAGCCCAGGCCCCGGGACCGCAGGTAGGTGGCGAGCCGGCGGCTGCGGTCGGCCATCTCCGCGTACGTGACGCGGACGTCTCCCCAGATCAGGCAGGGTCGGTCCGGGTGCACCCCGGCCACCGTGTCGAACACCGCGGGCAGGGTGAACTCGGTATCTGACGACATGTCAGATGACAGTAGCGTCAGACTCGCGCCAGGATCCCGCCCGGGCACGCCGAGCGGGACCGGTCGTGCGGGGACGCCTGCGGGTCAGCTCTTGCTGCCGACCGGCTGGGTCAGGAACTGGCCGGCGATGAGCCCGATCCACCCGATGATGCCGAGGTAGGCGCCGAACGGCCGCCGAGAAGCCGTCCGGCAGGATGAACGTGGCCAGGAGCGCCCAGAGAAGGAAGACGCCCAGCACGGCCGCGGCGATGATCGGCAGGTTGGACAGGTTCGCCAACTGGGGGATCTGCGGCAGCTTGAGGATGGCCAGGATGCCGAACGCGATGGCCAGGATGGCCAGCAGCCGCCCGAAGCTGGCGTAGGTGTCGATTCCCGCGGGCACGTCGATGCCGAACCCCGACGGGATGTCGGCGACATCGCCGAGGCTGCCCCCGCCGCCGCCGCCCTGACCGTGACGAAGTCGAGCACGAACAGCGAGAGCAGCACCAGGAAGCCGCCGACACCGCCGACGATCAGGCCCCAGGTGACGGTGATGCCGCCGGTGGTCGGGGCCGCGCCGTAGCCGTAGTTGGGCTGGCCGTAGCCCTGCTGGCCATAGCCCGGCTGCTGGCCGTACCCCGGCTGCTGGCCGTAGCCCTGGCCGGACGGCTGCCGCCGTAGCCCGGCTGCTGGCCGTAGCCCGGCTGCTGGCCGGACGGCTGCTGGCCGTAGCCCGGCTGGCCGTAGCCCGGCTGCTGGCCGTAGCCCTCCTGCCCGGCGGCGGGCCAGCTCTGGCCGCTGCCACCGCCGGCGGCCGGCCAGCCTTCACCGCTGGAGGCCTGGCCGCCGTAGCCGGCGCCCTGGCCGCTCTGGGCCTGGCCGCCCTGGCCGCCCTGACCGCCGCTCCAGCCCTGGCCGCCCCCCTCGCCGTAGCCGGCGGAGGCGCCGTAGCCCTGCTGGCCGGCGCTCTCGTACGACTGGGCGGAGGGGCCCGGCGCGTCGGGGGAATCGACGCTGCGCTGACCGGCCGCGTCCGCGACGTGCTCGGTCCATCGGGTGCCGTCGTGGTAACGCTGGGCGAAGCGTCCGGACGGATCCGGATACCAGCCGGGACTGACTTGGGACATCAGAGTGTCTCCTCTTGGATACGTATGTCCGCCGAGGAGGACGACGCTAGCTGGCGCGCAATGCCGCCCTGGACGTTCGCGCCGGAGGTGGGATCTCCACCCCTCGTCGTCCCCCGCCCGCGAGGGTCACAGCCACACTAGATCGGCCTCGTCCCCCGGTGTACCCGCGGCACCCGAAGTCGGCTCCACGACCTCGTCACAGGTCACGCAGAACCAGCGGGCTTCGAGCGCGGTGCCACAGCGGGCATGGGACGGCACCGCGGCCCGCGGCCCCGGGGCCTCGCCGTGGCGGCGCGCTCCCCACCCGGCCAGCATGCGCACGGGACCGGCCAGGTCGGCGCCCGCGGCGGTGAGGCGGTAGGCGTGGCGGACGGGCCGGGTGGAGTACGGCTCGCCCACCACCACGCCCTCCTCCTCCAGCCGCGACAGACGCTTGGCCAGGATGTTGGGGGCCAGGCCGTCGAGCTCGTCCAGCAGCTCGCCGAACCGGCGCGGACCGTGCAGCAGGCGGGCCACCACCAGCAGCGACCAGCGGTCGCCGACCGCCGCCGCCGCGCTGGCGAGCGCCTGGTCGGCCGCCTCGTCCAGCGCGGTGCGGGCAAAAGGCCCTTGCGGAGAAGGCATGCGCAGAGACTACAGTGACTTGCAGATTGCAAGTGAGTAGGCACTGCCAAGACAAGGCACGAGCAAGAGCACGAGGACGAGGAAGAGCACGGAGTCATCATGAGCGCTGAGGAGCAGCAAGCCACCATCCGGCGGGTGGCCGACGCGGTGTCACCGTCGGTCGTGCGCATCGGGCGGCACGGCGGACGGGGTTGCGGTGTCGTGGTCGCCGACGGCCTGGTCGTCACCAACGCCCACAACCTGCGCGACCGCACCACGCAGGTGACCTTCGCCGACGGCCGCGCCGTCCAGGCCCGCGCCACCGGCATCGACGTCGACGGGGACCTCGGGGTGCTGGCGGTCGACACCGGCGGCATCCCCGCCGTGACCTGGTCGGACGCGGGCGCCGCCGAGCTGGGCATGGCGGTGTACGCCGTCTCCCGGATCCCCGGCGGCCAGCGGGTCACCGCCGGGACCGTCTCGGCGGTCGACCGCTCGTTCCGGGGCCCCCGGGGCCGGCTGGTCACCGGCGGCATCGAGCACACCGCAGCCCAGGCCCGGGGCAGCTCCGGCAGCCCCGTGGTCGACGGGGACGGCCGGCTGGTGGGCATCACCACGCTGCGCCTGGGCGACGGGTTCTCCATCGCCCAGCCCGCGGGGCCGGAGCTGCGGGACCGGGTCGACGCCCTGGCGGCAGGCCGCGAGCCCGCCCGCGTCACCCTGGGCGTCGGCGTGGCCCCGTCGCACGTGGCCCGGCGCCTGCGCGCCGCGGTCGGGCTGGCCGACCGGCCGGGCGCGCTGGTCCGGGGTGTGTCCGACGGCAGCCCGGCGCAGCAGGCAGGCATCGCCCGGGGCGACCTGATCGTGGCCATCGGCGACGACCAGGTCGACGACCCGACCGGCCTGGAGGCGGCGCTGGCCCGCTGCCAGCCGGGCGACACCATCGTCGTCAAGGTGGTGCGGGGGGCGGACGAGCTGAGCCTCACGGTCGAGTTCCCCCCGACCGGCCAGCCCGAGGACGCGCCCGAGGACGCGCCCGTCGATGCGCCCTCCGACGAGCCGGGCGACGAGGGCTCCGAGGGCCCCACGGACAGCGCCGGCTAATCCACGGGCCGCCCCACCGCCGAATACAGGGCCGTGCAGCCCACTCCCCCGGGTTGCACCCGGTGAGCGGGCGGACTCCCGCTCCCATTCCTGAGGGAGCAACCCCATGTTCACGCGTCTCGTCGCGGCCGGAGCGGCGGCACTCGCCGCGGCCACCCTGGCCATCGCCCCGGCCTCCAGCGGTGCCAGCACCGCCACCCGGGCCCGCGAGTGCGGCACAGCAACAGCTACAGCCGGAACCTCGAGGTGGTCGGCCTCACGTCCGACCAGCGCCTCATCTGCTTCCGGACCAACAAGCCGGGCAATGCCCGGAACATCGGCGGGGTGAACGCCGGCCTCGTCATGGACACCAAGCTGGTGGGCATCGACTACCGGCCCGCCACGGGCGACCTCTACGGCCTGGGCGACCAGGGCGGCATCTACGTCATCGACCCCGCCACCGCGGTCGCGTCGCTGGCGGCGCGGACCAACGTCGCGCTCCAGGGCACCTCGTTCGGCGTCGACTTCAACCCGGCCGCCGACCGGCTGCGGGTCGTGAGCGACACCGGCCAGAACCTGCGCATCAACGTGGCCGACGGCACCACCACGCCCGACACCTCGCTGACCAACGCCGGCGCCCCCGCGCTGGGCGTCACCGGCGCCATGTACACCAACAACGACGCCGATCCCAACACCAACACCACGCTGTTCGACGTCGACTCCACGCTCGACCAGGTGTCGATCCAGTCGCCGCCCAACAACGGCACGCTGATCGCCACCGGCAAGCTGGGCGTGGACACCACCCCCGACGTGGCCGCCGACATCTACAGCAAGGTCGCGAACGGCACCACCGTGTCGAACTCGGCTTTCGCCGCCCTGTCCAGCCCGTCGACCTCGTTCTACAGCGTCGACCTGCTGACCGGCCGGGCCACCAAGACCGGCGACTTCCAGCCCGACAACCAGATCTGGGGCATCGCGGTGCCCCTGAACCAGCGCTGATCCCCCCTTCCGTCAGTGCTGTGCCCCGGTGGGCCGGTTCGATCCGGCCCACCGGGCGCGTCCGGGGACCGTACGCTCGGCGCCGTGGCGCTCTCCCCCATGAAGGCCACGTCCGGTCCGCTCCCGACCGGCGACGGGTGGATCTACGAGGTGAAGTGGGACGGCATGCGCATCCTGGCCGACGTCGCGCCGGACGGTGTCCGGGCCTGGAGCGCCAACGGGCATGACGCCACCGCCGCCTTCCCGGAGCTGGGCGCCCTGGCCGAAGCGCTCGCCCCGGTGGAGGCCACGCTCGACGGCGAGGTCGTGGCGCTCGACGCCGAGGGCCGGCCCAGCTTCGGGCGCCTCCAGGGCCGCATGCACGTGACCTCGGCGGCCGAGGCCGCCCGGCGGGCGGTCGAGACGCCGGTGTCCTACGTGGTGTTCGACCTGCTGCGGCTGGCGGGCCACGACGTGACGGGCCGGCCCTGGGAGGACCGCCGCCACCTGCTGGACCAGCTGGCCGAGGACCTGCCGCCGGGGATCGACGTCGCCCGCGTGTACGACGACGGCCCCGGCCTGCTCCAGGCGGCCCGCGAGCGGGGCCTGGAGGGCGTGGTGGCCAAGCGGAGGGACTCTCCCTACGTCCCGGGGGCGCGCTCCCGGGCGTGGGTGAAGACCAAGGTGCGGCTCCACGACGAGATGGTGGTGGGCGGCTGGAGCGGCGGGATCGGCAACCGCGAGGGCCGGCTGGGGTCGCTGCTGTTCGGCTACCACGACACCCCGGGCGGCGCCGCGCTGCGCTACGCGGGCCGGGCCGGCTCGGGCTTCACCTGGGCCGAGCTCGACCGCATGGAGCGCCGGCTGGCCGAGCTCGCCACCGACGAGTGCCCCTTCGACCCGCCGCCGCCCCCGCTGCACCGCAAGGGCGCCCACTGGGTGCGGCCCGAGGTGGTGGTGGAGATCGAGTACGGCGAGTGGACGTCGGAGGGACGGCTGCGCCATCCGGTGTACCTCGGCGAGCGGACGGACAAGGACGCCGCGGACGTCGTCCGTCCGTGACGCGGGGCGGGCAGAATCAGCGGCGTGGACAGCATCCGGCTCACCGTGCCCGCGACGTCGGCGGCTGTGCGCATCACCCGGGCCGGCGCCGCGGGCCTCGCGACCCGGGCCGGGTTCACCTACCGGGAGGTCGAGCAGCTGCGCCTGGCGGTGGGCGAGGCGGCGGCGCTGCTGGCGCCCGAGCCCGACGGCGACGGCACCCTGGCGGTCGGCTACGACGTGGCGCCCGACGGCCTGCGGATCGACCTGCGGCTGACCGGGGAGCCGGGCGCCGGGCCGGCCGATGGACGCCGTGCCGGAGGTGGCGGCGGCGGTGCTCGACGCCAGCGTGGACGAGTGGGCGCTGCTCGACGGCGGGCGGCGGATCGTGCTCGTCAAGCGCCTGTCCGAGATCGACGACGGCGACGAGTTCTGAAGCCTCGGGCCTGACGACCGCTGGCGGGCAACCCGAGGCAATAGGGTCCGCCGGCGGCAGCCGAAGGCAATAGGGGTCGGCCCCCGGCCGCTATTGCCTCCAGACCAAGCCGCCGACCCCTATTGCCTCGGCTCCGGGGTCGGCGGGGTCAGCGGCCGGTGTGGCCGAAGCCGCCCGTGCCCCGCTCGGACGGGTCCAGCTCGGCGACCGGGGCGAAGTGGGCGTGCTCGACCCGCTGGATGACGAGCTGGGCGATGCGGTCGCCCCGGTGCACCTGGTAGTCCGTCACCGGGTCGGTGTTGACCAGCAGCACCTTGAGCTCGTCGCGGTAGCCGCAGTCGATCAGGCCCGGGGCGTTGAGGCAGGTGACGCCGTGGCGCAGCGCCAGCCCGCTGCGGGGCTGGACGAAGCCGGCGTAGCCCTCGGGGATGGCCAGCGCCAGGCCGGTGCCCACCAGCGCCCGGCCGCCGCCGTGGGCCAGCACGCACGTCCTCGCGGGCGACCAGGTCGGCGCCGGCGTCGCCGGGCCGGGCGTAGGCGGGAAGCGGCAGGTCGTCGTCGAGCCGGACCACCGGGATCGTGAGCACGCGCGCCATTGTGCCGTTCGATCCCGACCGAGGTGGGTCTAGGGTCACCGGGGTGCTCGTGTGGATGGACCTCGAGATGACAGGGCTCGATCCGACCCGCAACGTGATCGTCGAGATCGCCACGCTGGTGACCGACGACAACCTGGAGATCGTGGCCGAGGGCCCCGACCTGGTCGTCCACCAGCCGCGCGCGGCAGCTCGACGCCATGGTCGACGTGGTCCGCGACATGCACACCCGCAGCGGCCTGCTGGCCGCGATCGAGGCGTCCGCCATCTCGCTGGAGGAGGCGGGGGCGGCCACGCTCGACTTCATCCGCAGCCACGTGCCGCATGCCCCGCACGGTCCCGCTGTGCGGCAACTCGATCGGCACCGACCGCCGCTTCCTCGCGGCCTACCTGCCCGACATCGAGAACTTCCTCCACTACCGGTCGGTCGACGTGTCGACCATCAAGGAGCTGGCCCTGCGCTGGGCGCCCGAGGTGGTCGAGGCCGCGCCCCGCAAGGAGACCAACCACCGGGCGCTGGACGACATCCGGGAGAGCGTCAACGAGCTGCGCTACTACCGGGAGCACCTGTTCCGCATCGAGGCCGTGGACGGCTCCGGAACCGCCTGATCGCCACCGCTGCGATGCGCGGACGGCGCAGTGATCCTGCCGTCGAGCGAACGAATCGCGCCAAAGACGATTAATCCATTGACTCGGGTGGGCGCCGCGTGGTGCCCTAGAGCACCGGCGGGAGCACTAGGCCCCGCGGACAACACGAAGGGAACGGCAGGACCGATGACGAACGGCACCATGCAACTGGGTGGTTTCGTAGCCACCGGTGCCGCGCGCCCCGGTGTGTGCCCGACCACCCTTCTCCACGCCACCGTCCAGGCCGGCGCGCCCGTCTATGCCACCACGTGGCTCGATGGGACGAATGCCAAGCCGGAGTCCTGGGCGTTTGGCATTGACCGAGCCATCCCACGGCCTTGGGAGAGCTTCCCCTGACTAGATCAGGCGCAGGAAGCGCACTCACTCTCCAAAGGCCGTCGGGATTCTCCCGGCGGCCTTTCTCTTTCTCTCCACACCAGATGCCAAATGGACGTATCCAGCGAACCCGACGTCAGATCTCGTAACCAGACACATGAGGGGAATGGGCCGATGATCGCCCCTACCGCAGACGAAATCGACGAGATCCTCGACCTGACCAGACCCGAAGACTTCGGGAACAGTGAGGCCGAAGAGCCAGAACCCGAGCTCCTCGCCACGGAGGACTCCTGGTGGGCACACGCCCGCTGCAACGACGGCAGCGGCCGGTTCGCCACCATGTTCTTCAGCGAGGAGCTGCAAGACATCGCCCGGGCCAAGCACATCTGCGCGACGTGCCCGGCCATCATCCCCTGCCTCGAAGGCGCCCTGGAACGGCGCGAGCCGTGGGGCGTGTGGGGCGGCCAGCTCTTCCTGAACGGCAAGATCCTGGCCACCAAGAGGCGGCGAGGCCGGCCACCCAAGGTGGCTCGGCCCGAGGACCAGCTGCCCGACATCCCGATCCCCGACCATCTCCAGGGGGTGGCGGTGATCCGGATTGCGTAGGGACCAAGACGAACACGATCCTCGGCACCACTAGCTGCGCCGACCGGGGCCGTCACCGGCACAGCGGCGAATGCGGGGCGAGCGATCGAGTGACCTGGTGCGGGGGCATCGCGCGGCGGCGATGCTCCCGCACGGCGGGCCCGACGACGACACCCGGGTGCGGGGGCATCGCGCGGCGGCGATGCTCCCGCACGGCGGGCGCGGGCGTGATCCGGTGCGGGGCGCCGATTGCCGCAGCGTGCGGTCGCGGCAGTAGCGTCGCGCTGTGGCAAACCGCCGCTTCCCCTTCGCCGCGGTCTTCGCCGCGACCACGTTTGCCCTGGTCGCAGCGGTGGGGGCCGCCGCGCTCCTGGGCTGGGGCGACGAGTCGCCGGCGTCCGGCGGGTCCGGGAACGGCGGCGGCGCGACGGCATGGAGCTGTCGCCCCAGGGCGAGCTGCCCGACTCCGTGGCCGACGTGCGCCTGGGGGCGCTCGACGGCGGGGCCGACCGCTCGCTCGGCGAGCTGATCGGCACCCGGCCCGTCGTCCTCAACTTCTTCGCCTCGTGGTGCGCGCCCTGCATCGTGGAGATGCCCGGCTTCGAGGCGGTCCACCAGAGCGTGGGCGACCAGGTGACGGTGGTGGGCATGGCCTACCAGGACAGCCCCGAGGACGCCCTCGACACGGTGGCCCAGACCGGCGTGACCTACCCGACCTACGCCGACCCCGAGGGCAGTGCCCTGACCTACTTCGGCGGCCTGTCCATGCCCTCGACCGTGTTCATCGACGCGTCCGGGCAGGTGGTCGACGTGGTCAGCGGCGCGCTGAGCGAGAGCGAGCTGCGGGGCAAGATCACCGACCTGCTGGGGGTGCCGGCGTGACCGGCAGCCTGGCGGCCATCGGCCCCGACGGGCCCTGGGCCTACTACCTGGCGCTGGGGATGGTGGCGACGGTCAACCCGTGCGGCTTCGCCATGCTGCCGGCCTACCTCTCGTTCTTCCTCGGCCTGGAGGGCGACGACCGGGACGTCCCCCGGGCGGGCGTGGCCCAGGCGGTGTGGGTGGCGGGCGCGGTGTCGCTCGGCTTCCTCGCGGTGTTCTCCCTCGCCGGCCTGGCCGTCGAGCTCACGTCGCTGCCCGTGTACGAGAACGCCCCCTGGATCGCGCTGGTCATCGGGCTCGGCCTGTTCGGGCTGGGCGTGGCGCTGCTGTGCGGCCGGGAGCTGCGGGTGGCGGTCCCCCGGCTCGACCGGGGCGGCCGGGAGCGCACGCTCGGGTCGATGTTCGTGTTCGGGGTGTCGTACGCCATCGCCTCCATCGGCTGCGCGCTGCCCGCCTTCCTGGTGGGGGTGGCGGGCACCATCAACCGCGAGTCGGTGGCGGACGGGCTGGTCGTGTTCGGCCTGTACGCGCTGGGGATGTCGCTGGTGCTCCTGGCGCTCACCGTCGCCATCGCCCTGGCCCGCACCTCGATCGTCCGCTTCCTGCGGCGCACCCAGCCCTACATCGGCCGGGTGGCCGGAGGGCTGGTGGCCCTGGCCGGCGCGTACGTGGCCTACTACGGCTGGCTGGAGCTGCGCCTGGCCCGCTCCGGGCCCGGCGAGCTGCCCACGTCCAGCATCACCGACCGGGTGATCGGGTGGTCCGACGACGTGACCCAGTGGGTGCAGGACACGGGCGCGGCGCGGATCGCCGGGGTGCTGGCCCTGCTGCTGGTGGCGGTGGCCGTCGCCGTGCGCTTCGGCCGCGCGGCGCCGGGCCGACCGGCGACCGGAGCCGGATCAGGGGGCCAGCCGGGAGACCCGCCAGCCGGTGTCGCCCGAGGGGTCGCGCTCGTAGACGAGGCGGTCGTGCAGGCGCCGCTCCCGGCCCTGCCAGAACTCGACCCGCTCGTGCTCCACCCGGATGCCGCCCCAGTGCTCGGGGCGGGGCACGTCCCGCCCGGCGTGGGCGGCCTCCTGCTCGGCCCAGCGGCGCTCCAGGTCGGCCCGGTCGGCCACCACCTCGCTCTGGGGCGAGGCCAGCGCCGCGATCTGGCTGCCCCGGGGCCGGGTGGCCCAGTAGGCGTCGGAGGCGGCGGCGTCGACCGGCGCGGCCGGGCCCTCGACGATGACCTGGCGGCCCAGCGGGTGCCACGGGAACAGCAGCGTGGCCCACGGGTTGGCGGCCAGCTCGCGGCCCTTGCGGCTGGTGAGGTTGGTGAAGAACGTGAAGCCGCCCTCGTCCAGCGCGCGGAGCAGCACCGTGCGGGCCGACGGACGCCCGTCGGCCCCCGCGGTGCTGACCACCATGGCGTTGGGGTCGCCCACGCACACGTCGTGCCAGGTCTTGAACCAGGCGCGGAACTGCTCCACCGGGTCGGCCGCCAGGTCGGCGGCCGACAGTCCGGCGTAGCTGTACTCCTGGCGTAGCTCGGTCAGCTCGTGGACGTCCACGAGGACCGGTCTACCGCGTCGACCCGATCAGTCGAAGCCGTGATCGGACAGCCAGTCGGCCGCGATCTCCTCGGCGTCGTCGTGGTCGATGTCGTAGCGCTTGTTCATCGCGATGAGGTCCTCGGTGGTCAGCTCGGACGAGATGCTGTCCAGCAGGTCCGTGAGGTCGTCGCCGTAGGCGTCGACCAGCTCCTTGGACGCCACCGGGAAGACGTTGTCGGCGGCGAACATGCCCTTGTCGTCCTCCAGCAGGACCCAGCCGGTGTCCTCGTCGGCCAGGCGCCCGTCGGTGGAGCCCACCACGCCGACCTTGACCTCGTCCGCGTTGAGGGCGTCGGGGATCAGGCCGAACTCGAGCGGCTGGAAGCCGGGGGTGAGGTCGACGCCGTACACCCGCATCAGGCCCGGGATGCAGAAGCCGTTGGTCTCGCAGTCGGGCGGGGCGCCCAGCGTGAGGTCGGCGCCCTTGGAGGCCAGGTCGGACAGCGTGGTGATGCCCAGGTCGTCCGAGGTCTCCTGGGTGACCACGAAGGCGTTGGTGTCGACCGCGTCGGACGGCGTGAGCGCCACCAGGTCCCGCTCCTCCAGCAGCGGTTCGAGCTTGGCGAGCGTCTCGTCCACGTCGCTGGTGGCCTGGCCGCCCTCCTCGCCCGCGTCGGCCAGCAGGAACTCCAGCTGCGAGGCCACGTAGTCGGGCGCGAGGTTGATGTCGCCGGACTCGAAGCCGTCGAACACCAGCTCCCGGAAGCCGGTCAGGTTCTGGACGCTGACGTCGTAGCCCGCGTTCTCCAGGGCGCCCTTGTAGATCTCCGCCACGATCTGGGACTCGCCGAAGTCCTGGGCGCCGATGCTGATGGCCGGGCCCTCGGGCACGGTGCTGTCGCTGCTGCGCCGCTGCTGGTGTCGTCGTCGTCGTCACCACACGCGGCGCCCAGCAGGGCAAAGGCCGCCAGCACGGCGATCACCTTCACATGTCGTCTCATCGGGTTGGTTCCTTTCCCCCGCAGGGTTGCTGTCGATCGGAACGGGCCGCTACGCGGCCGCCGCCTCGGGCTCGGCCGCCAGGACGGCGTCGGCGGCCCGGCCCCGTGGCGCCCGCCACCGCACCAGCCGGCGCTCGGCCAGGGCGAACACCCCGTCGGTGACCAGGGCCAGCGCCGCCACCAGGATGGCGCCCGCCAGCAGGCCGCCCTTGGTGGGGCTGGTGTAGCCCGTGACGATGAGCGTGCCCAGGTTGCGGTAGGCGACCAGGGCGCCGAGCGTGGCCGTGGCCACCACCTGCACGGCCGACACCCGCAGCCCGGTGAGGATGAGCGGCAGGGCCACGGGCACCTCGACCTGGCGGATCAGCTGGCCGGGCCGCATGCCCATGCCGCGGGCCGCCTCCAGGGTGTCCCCGGGGACCGTGATGATGCCGGTGTAGGTGTTGGTGAAGATCGGCGGCACCGCCAGGAGGACCAGCGCCGCCAGGGTGGGCCAGAAGCCGAGGCCGAACCCGTACTTCAGGGCGAAGGGCAGGATCAGCGCCATCGTCGCGTAGGAGGGGATGGCCCGGCCGATGTTGACCACCGACACCGCCACCACCCCACCTCGGCGCACGTGGCCGAACAGGACGGCGGGCGGGATGGCGATCAGCGCGGCGATGATCACCGCCACCGCGGAGATCTGGATGTGGGCCCACGTGAGCGCGGGCAGGCCGTTGCGGCCGGACCAGGCCCGCTCGCTGCCCAGGAAGTCCCACAGCTCCTGGAGCGACCCACTCACTGGTGCACCCCGGGATGCACCAGTGAGTGATCGGCACTGCGTGCCGAGTACCGCACTGTGCCATGGTTCGCGCGTGGCTCACTCACTGTCAGCCCCGGGCCCGCCGCCAGGGCGTGACCGCCCACTCCAGGGCCAGGAAGGCCAGGTCGAGCACGACGGCCAGGGCGATGGAGAGCACCGCGCCGACCACGATGGGCGTGGGGAAGCTGCGGCCGAGGCCCTCGGTGATCAGCTCGCCCAGGCCGCCCGCGGCGACCAGGCCCGCCACCGTGACCAGGCCCACGGTGGTGACCGTGGCGATGCGCAGCCCGGCGATGATGACCGGGGCCGCGAGCGGGATGTCGACCTGCAGCATCCGCCGCCAGCGCTCGAACCCCATCCCGTCGGCCGCCTCCCGGGTGGCGGGCGGCACCGAGTCGAGCCCGGTCACGATGTTCCGCAGCAGGATGAGCAGCGTGTAGCTGACCAGCGCCACCTCGGCGGTGCGGAAGCCGAGCCCGAACTGGGGGATCGACACCAGCACGCCGAACAGCGCCAGGGCCGGGATGGCGTAGAGGACGCCGGCCACCGCGGCCAGCGGCCCGTAGGTCCAGCGCCAGCGCACCGCGATCATCGCCAGCACCAGGGCCAGGACGAAGCCGATGCCCACCGCCACCACCGTCAGGGTCACGTGCTGCCACAGCCGGTCCTGTATGTCGTCGGTGTGACGGCCCACCCAGTCCCACTCGACCAGGGGGTCCTCCGCCAGGATCCAGACGGGGATCACCGGGTGATCCCCTCGGCCAGGTCGTCGAGCGTGAGCACGCCCTGGTAGCGGCCCTCGGCATCGACCACCACCGCCACCCGGGTGCGGGACGTGACGATCCCGTCCAGCGCGGCCTTGAGCGTGGTGTCGGGGTGGACCACCGCGGCGAACGGCTCGGGGGCCCGCTCGGCCACCCGGGCCGCGCCGTCGAGCGCCGCGGCCCCGACCCAGCCGGCCAGGCGCCCGTCGGCTTCCACCACCGCCACCCAATCCGTGCCGTGGTCGGCCATGGTGGAGCGCGCCTCGGCCGTGGAGGCTTCGGGCGCCGCCACCGGCCCCGGGCTCACGCGGGCCTGGCCCACCCGCATGAGCGACAGCCGCTTGATCCCCCGGTCGTCGCCCAGGAAGTCGGCCACGAACTCGTCCACCGGGTCACGCAGCAGGTCCTCGGGCTTGTCCACCTGGGCCAGGATCCCGCCCAACTTGAGGATGGCGATGCGGTCCGCCAGCTTGATGGCCTCGTCGATGTCGTGGGTGACCAGCACGATCGTCTTCTGCACCCGCCGCTGGAGCGCCAGCAGCTCGTCCTGCAAGCGGGCCCGCACGATGGGGTCGACCGCGGAGTAGGGCTCGTCCATCAGCAGCACGGGCGGGTCGGCCGCCAGCGCCCGGGCCACGCCCACCCGCTGCTGCTGGCCTCCGGACAGCGCCGCCGGGTAGCGGTCGAGCAGGTCGGGGTCGAGCTCGACCAGCTCGGCCAGCTCGGCGACCCGCGCTCGCACCCGGTCCTTGGGCCAGCCCGCGAGCTGGGGGACGGTGGCGATGTTGTCGGCCACCTTGCGGTGGGGGAACAGCCCGGCCTGCTGGATCACGTACCCGATGCCCCGGCGCAGCTCGTGCACCGGCAGGGTGCGGACGTCGGTGCCGTCCATCCACACCGTGCCCCCCGTGGGCTCGACCAGCCGGTTGATCATCTTGAGCGTGGTGGTCTTGCCGCAGCCGGACGGTCCCACCAGGGCCACCAGCTCGCCGCGGGGGATGGTGAGGTCGAGCCCGTCGACCGCGGGTGCCGCCGCGCCCGGGTAGCGCTTGGTGAGGCGTTCGAGCCGGATGGCGGCCGCGCCCGCGCCCGGCTCGGTCGGCGGCGCGGCGGCCTCGGCGGCCACCGCCGGCGCGTCCGTCACGTCGCGCCGGCCCCGCTCTCGTTGTCGTCGTGGGCAGTGGCGGACAACACGGTTCCCTCCCCGCTGGCTGCGGCCCCGGGACTTGCCGTCGGGCCACGGGTGTGGCCCTGGGTCTTCTACGTGCGAGTCACGTTAGCGTCGCGGCTCCGCGGCCACCACGCATATTCCGGTGCGGTGCCCGGGGCGAGGAAGGCCAGCAGCCGGCCGCCCTCGGCCTCGATGTCGCCCGCGTCCCGGGCGCGACAGGCCGGCCGACCGTGCGCAGCGTGAGGACCGTGCGGCCGGCGTCGGGGTCGGGATCGAGGCGCCACGCGCCCCGCACCACGCCGTCGCACAGCACCGAGCCCTGGGCCCGCTCGAAGGCCGGCGCCGATCTCGTCGCGGTGCTCGGGCCGCAGGAAGCGGGACCGGTCCGCGTGGCTGAGCAGCACGTTGTCGTACTCGGGCAGGAAGCGGACGGGCGCCGGGGTGCCGGGGTCGGGCCGGGGCGCGTCGGGCAGGTCGAACAGCTCGCGGCCCCGCTCGTCGCGGAAGGTCCGCAGCTGCGGGCGCAGCCGGTCCAGCACCTCGCGGAAGGCGGTGAGGCGGGACCAGGCGGCCACGTCGGCCACGGTGGCGGGGCCGAAGGCGGCCAGGTAGCGCAGGACCACGGCGTCGATCGACGGCTCGGCCACCAGCGGCCGGCCCAGCCACGCCTCGGCGGTGGTGGTGGTGACCTGGCCGCCGCGGCCCCACAGCCCCCGGGGCGGGACCTGGACCAGCGCCAGCCGGTTGCGGCAGGCAAAGGCCAGAGCGGCCGCGTCGTGATCGGGGAAGCGCTCGGCCAGCAGCGCCCGCAGCTGGGGCCCGGTGCGAGGGCGCTCGTCCAGCAGGGGCCGGGCCACGGCCATGACCGCGTCGAGGTCTACCCCGGCCAGCTGCGGGGCGAACGTCTGGTGGCGGGACAGCTCGCCGTCGAGGACCGGTTGCACCAGCGGGCGCAGCAGCAGGCAGTCGTCTGCGGTGACCAGATGGAGGGTGCCGCGCAGGGTGACGATGCGGACCAGCGCGCGCTCGGACACCAGCCGGGAGAGCGCCTCGGGGTCGAAGGGATCGAGGCGGGACCAGAGGGCGGTGTAGGGGTTGTGCGGGACCTGGGCCTGCAAGCCGACCAGGTGGTCAACGGTGGCTGTGAGGTCGCGCGCCTCCCGCTCCAGCAGGATCTGGCGGGCGAGGGTGGCCCGCCCGAGGGCACGATCGCCGAGGACGTCGTCGGTCACCCGGCGATCATGCCCGCTGTCGAGGTCAGGTCTGTTCCGCCGGCTCCGGATCCCCGGCCGCCGACCGGCTCGGGCTCGGCTACGGTCTCCGGCGCCGGCGCGCGGCAGGCGGGCCGACTCGGGGGTCGGGCCGCCGATCGGCGGCGGCTTGCGCATGCCGCGGGTGACCCAGCCCCGCTCCTCGGCCCACACCAGCATGGGCGGCAGGAACACCAGCGCCGACAGCAGCGCCACCGTCACGTTCATGGTCACGATGGCACCGAAGTCCCGCAGCAGCGGCAGGGACGAGAAGGCGATGACGGCCACGCCCGAGATGGCGGTGAGCGCGGACACGATGAACGCCCGGCCGGTGCGGGCTGCGGTCACCTCGACCGCCTCCTTGGGCGGATGGCCGCGGTGCCGCTCCTCGATGAAGCGCAGCAGGATCAGGGAGGTGAACTCGGTGCACAGCGCCACCACCAGCGGTCCGCCCACCGCGGTCATGGGGCTGAGCTGGAGGCTCAGCGCCCACGCCACCAGCGAGGCGGCACCGACGGCGATGAGCACGGGCACCATCGACAGCAGCGCCCGCACGACGCTGCGCAGCCGCACGGTCAGGAACAGGAAGACGAACAGGATGGCGAGGTAGGTGAGCAGGATGCGGTTCGACTCGATGTTCTCGAGCAGGCCCACGCCCACCACCGCCAGGCCGGACGGCGTCGCCCGCACGCCCTCGGGGACGACCACGCCGCCGGCGGTCTCGCCCGCCTCCAGCTCGTCGCGGATCTCGTCGACGTACACGGCCCGCTCGTTGAGCGAGCCCGGCCCGGTGCGGAACACCAGGTTGAGGGCGTTGGCGTCCGGGTTGACCGTCGCCTCCTGGATGTCGGGCGGCGCCACCTCGTAGGCCCGCTCGACGTCGATGCCCCGGGGCGGCACCGGGGTGGTGTCCGGCACCTCCAGCAGGAACGACACCGTGGTCGGCATGGAGGAGGCGGTGAGCAGCTCCTCGGGCCGCGCCGCCAGCTCCTCGTTGGCGAAGTCGGTCACGAAGGCGACGGTCTCGTCGCTGAACACGTCGTCGGACTCGACGAAGATGCCCAGCTCCGCCGACGAGCCGGTCTCGGACTTGAGCGTGTTGATGTCCTTGATGACCTGGCTGTCCTGGTTGACCCACTCCTCGGGGTCGCTCTGGATCTCGAGCTGGTCCTCGACCACGATGCCGCCCACGAACACGATCACGCTGCCGATGGCCAGCGGCACGGCCGCCTTGGACGGGCAGCGCGCCCAGCCACACCACCAGCTTGGCCAGGTTGCCGTGGCTGAAGTCCCGGCCCTTGGTCGGCGAGCGGAACTCGCGGATGCCGAGGATGGCGAGGGGCAGCACGATGCTGCACACGCAGATGGCGGCGATGCCCACGGCCAGCAGCAGGCCGAAGTCGCGGATCATCGGGCACCTTGGCGAAGCGCAGCGCCAGGAAGGCGAAGATGGCGTCGAAGGTGACGACCAGCAGGGCGGGACCGAGGTTGACCGAGGCCTCCTGGATCGGGTGCGCCGCCCGGTCGATGACCACCTCCTCCTCGATGCGGGAGTGCATCTGGATCGCGTAGTCGATGCCCACGCCCAGCATCACGGGCAGCCCGGCGATGGTCACGACCGACAGGGGGATGCCCAGGTAGCCGGCCAGGCCGAAGGCCCAGGTGACGCCGACGAGGATGACGAACAGCGGCAGCAGCCGCCAGCGCACCCCGAACAGCAGCAGCAGGATCACCACCATGATCCCGACCGCGATGGCGCCCAGCGTGAGCATGCCGCCCTTCAGGTAGTCGTTCAGGTCCTTGAGCAGCACGGCGGCGCCGGTGGTGGTGGTCGTGGCGTTCTCGAACGGCTCGGCCCCCATGACCGCCATGACCCGCTCGCTGGCCGCGCCCTCTTCCTCGAGCGAGGCGTTGCCGACCAGGCGGGTGATGACCTGGGCGTGGCTCTCGTCGGGGAAGAACGGCCGCAGCGACTTGCGGATCTCGCCCCGGTTGTCGAACAGCAGGAAGTCGACCCACTCGGGGTTGTCGAACGTGTGGGGGCCCTGGACCGCGTTGATGCGCTCGAGGGTGGTGCCGGCGTCCTCCAGGCGGACGGCCTGGGCCGCGGGGTCGGGCTCGGCGTCCCGGGCGGCGAGCAGCGCCTGGCCGGCCACGCTCTGGGTGACGTCGTCGGGCGCCTCGGGCGGTCCGGTCACCATGGCCTGGGTGAACTCCAGGGCGGTGAGGGGGCTGACGACGGTGAGCACGCCGTCGGTGTTGCGCAGGTCCTCCTCGGCCTGGGTCATGTGGTCGATGTTCTCGGGCGTGAACCAGTCGCTGACCGTCATGCCCTCGTCCATGGTGAACAGGCTGACCATGGCCTGGCCGCCGAACAGGCTCTGGTAGGCGACGCTGTCCTTGTAGACCTGCTCGTCCTTGTTCAGGTACGAGTCCTGGCCGGTGGCGAAATCGAGCTTGGTGATGCCGAGCCCCAGCAGCAACGTGATGGCGAGCCCGACCACGCCGACGATGCCGGCGTGCTTGCCGAAGTTGATCGCCATCCAGGACCAGACACGACGCATGGGGTGACCTTCCCTCTGTCCAGACCCGGCCTCGTTTGATGGGTGGGAGAACGAGGTAGGGAGCTTAGGCACCTTATATGTTCAGGTAGATGAACGGGAGTGCCCCGTCGGTGGACGAGGTGATGGCGCGCGTGCGAGGGGCCGGCGGGCGGCTCACCGCGTCCCGGAGGGCGGTGGTCGAGGCGCTCCTGGCGGGCAACCACCACGTGACGGCGGACGAGATCGTCGCCCGGGTGTCCGAGCTGCACCCCGAGGTCCACCGCTCGACGGTGTACCGGACGCTGGAGCGCCTGGAGGAGGTGGGCGTCATCACCCACGTCCACCTGGGCCACGGGCCGTCGACGTTCCACCTGGTGACCCGGCCGCACCACCATGCGGTCTGCTCGGGGTGCGGGTCGGTGGTCGAGGTGCCCTTCGGCGCCCTCGACTCGCTCGCCGACCAGCTGCGGGACGAGCACGGCTTCGAGCTCGCCCCCCAGCACTTCGCCCTGTCGGGCCGCTGCCGCAACTGCCGCTAGGCGCGTGGCCCGACCAGGAACCCGAGGCAATAGGGGCCACGGCGACGGTCCGGAGGCAATGGAGGTCCGGCCCCCGACCCCTATTGCCTCCGGCGCCGGTCAGCGACCGCTATTGCCTCGCCCGGCGCCGGTCAGGCGAGCGCGGTCAGGGTGCCTGCGGTCAGGGGTGGGGGATGTGGTCGGCGCCGGCCAGGTAGGGGCGGAGGGCCTCGACCAGGGCGATGGTGCCGTCGGGCTGGCGGTGGGTCTCCAGGTAGGCGGCGACCGTGCGTGACCAGCCCATGGCCGAGCCGTTGACCGTGTGGGCGACCTCGGTGCCCTTGGCTCCCGTGGGCCGGTAGCGGATGTTGGCCCGCCGGGCCTGGTAGTCGCGCGAACCACGACACCGACGACACCTCCAGCCACTGGCCGACGCCGGGGGCGTAGGCCTCGATGTCCCAGGTGCGGGCGGCCGAGCCGCCCAGGTCCCCCGTGCACAGGTCCAGCACCCGGTAGGCGAGGCCGAGGCTGCGGAGCAGGGCTTCGCTGCGGGCCAGCACGTCCTCCTGCGCGGCGATGGCCTGCTCGGCCCCGGCCGCCACCGCCAGCAGCTCGACCTTGTCGAACTCGTGGACGCGCAGCAGGCCGCGGGTGTCCTTGCCCGCCGAGCCCGCCTCCCGCCGGAAGCACGAGGTGTAGGCCGTGTAGCGCAGGGGCAGCGCGGCCTCGTCGAGGATCTCGTCGCGGTGCAGCGACGTGAGCGGCACCTCGGCCGTGGGGATGGCCCACAGGTCGTCCCGCTCGATGTGGTAGGCGTCCTCGGCGAACTTGGGCAGGTGCCCGGTCGACACCATGGTGTCGGTGAGCACCAGGGTCGGGGGCCTCACCTCCTCGTAGGCGTCGGTGTTGCGGTCCAGGCTGAGCTGGACCATGGCCCGCAGCAGCCGGGCGCCCCAGCCCCGGTACATCACGAACATCGAGCCCGAGATCTTGGTGGCCCGGGCGATGTCGAGCAGGCGCAGCTCGTCGCCGATGTCCCAGTGGGGGACCCGCTGGTGCTCGCCGTACGCGGCCGGGTCGTAGCCCTCGGTGCGCAGGACCACGTTGTCGTGCTCGCCCGCGCCGTCGGGGGCGTCGTCGCTGGGCACGTTGGGCAGGCGCAGCAGCAGGCCCCGGATCTCGTCGCCGAGCCGGTCGGCCTCGGCGGCCAGGCCCTTCTCCCGCTCGCCGAGCTCGCGCGACTCGGCCATGCGGGCCTCGGCCTCCTCGCGTCTGGCCCTGGCCCCGGAGCCGGCCTACGTCCTTGGAGATGGCCTTGACCTGGCTGCGGACCTCGTCGCGCTCCGCGATCAGGCGCCGCTGGTCGGCGTCGAGGGCGAGGATGCGGTCGACCGGGTCGGACGTGCCCGCCCCCCGGCGGTCGAGCGCGGCCTTGACGGCCTCGGGCTCGCTGCGGATCCGTCGGAGGTCGAGCATGGGTGCACGAGGGTACCGGCGCCGCCGCGGTCGCCCGGCACGCGTTCCCCTGCTCTGTCAGGCGTGGTACTGTGCCTAGCGGAGTACCTCGCTACACGGGAGAGTCTACCCCATGGATCCCAGCCAGCTGCTCAAGGGCGTGCTCGACCTGGCCGTCCTCGCGGTCGTGGCCGACGACGACGCCTACGGCTACGACATCGTCCGCCGCCTGCGGGAGGCCGGCCTGGAGGACGTGGGCGACGCCTCGGTGTACGGCACCCTGCGGCGCCTGTTCCAGGCCGGGTCGCTGTCGTCCTACGTGCTGCCGTCCGACGAGGGCCCCCACCGCAAGTACTACGCGGTCACGCCCGCCGGCCGGACCGCCCTCACCACCGGCACCAAGACGTGGCGCCACTTCGCCGACGTCCTCGATGCCCTGCTCGCCACAGCCAAGGAGGCGGCGTGAGCATGACGACCGACACCGAGACCCGGGCCGATGCCTACCTGGCCGAGGTCAGACGCCACCTGGGGTCGCTCACCGACGACGAGCGGGACGACCTGCTCGACGACCTCACCGCCCACGTCCACCAGGTGGCGGCCGACGACGACCGGCCCCTGGAGGAGTCCCTCGGCCCGCCGGAGGCCTTCGCCGCCGAGCTGCTGGCCTCGGCCGGCCTGACGGCGGAGCCGCCGACGCCCAAGCCGGGGCTCGTCGCCCGCGTCCGCGGCTGGATCGACGCCGCGGTGGAGGCCGTTCGCCGCCAGCCCGCGGGGCGGGCCGTGCTCGACTTCCTGCCCGAGCTGCGCCCGGCCTGGTGGGTGGTGCGGGCCTGGCTGCTCGTGTACCTGGTCACGCTGGCGGCAACGGCGACAGCGCCACCGACTCGTTCCCGTTCCCCGAGGTGTTCGGCTCCTGGGTGCTGGGGGCCGTCGCGGTCGCCGTCGCGGCGGTGCTGTCGGTGCGCCTCGGCCGGCGCCGGCCGCCGATCGCGCGGGCGCTGGCTGGTGAACGGGGCCGCCATCTTGGCCGGCGTGCGTCCTGGTCGGCGCCGTGAACGACGACCAGGTGTTCTACGTACGAGACCGACGACGGCGGGGAGGTCTTCGTACGACCAGACGTTCGTCCCCGAGCCGGGGCTCCAGCACAGCGACGGCGCGCCCATCACCAACATCTACGCGTACGACGCCAACGGGCAGCCGCTCGACCGGGTACGGCTGTACGACCAGAGCGGGCGCCCGATCGAGGTGTACCCGGGCCACGACACGAACGGCCTGCCGCTGGTCACGGAGCCGGTGACCGGCGCCGACGGCCTCGACGTCACCAACGCCTACCCGCTGCACCAGTCCACCGCCGGGCGCTTCCCCGGCGACCCGCTCGGCAACCAGCCGGTGGGCCCGCCCCCGCTGGTGGTGGCACCTCTGCCGGCGGCGGGCACGGTCACCACCAGCACGACCGTGCCCGCCCCGGCGCCCGGCGCGACGACGACGGTCCCGGCGCCCGTGCCCTAGCGCGCCCGGGGGTAGCGTCGGGCCGCTATGGCCGCCGTGGACGTCGAAGTCGCTGACCATCACCTACGGCGACGTCCGGGCGGTCGACGACCTGTCGTTCAGCGCCGAGGCGGGCGAGGTCACCTGCGTGCTCGGGCCCAACGGGGCCGGCAAGACCTCGACCATCGAGGCGCTGGAGGGACTGCGCCGCCCGGCGTCGGGCCGGATGTCGGTGGTCGGCCTCGACCCCCACGCCGACCACCGGGCGCTGACCGAGCGGATCGGGGTCATGCTCCAGGAGGGCGGCATCCACCCCGCCCTGCGCCCGCCCGAGGTGCTGCGCCACGCCGCCGCCCTCTACCGCCGGCCGCTGGCGCCCGCGGGCCTGCTCGACCGGCTGGGGCTGGCGGGCCTCGAGCGCCGCACCTACCGGCAGCTGTCCGGGGGCGAGCAGCGGCGGCTCGCGCTGGCGGTGGCGCTGGTGGGCCGGCCCCAGGTGGCGTTCCTGGACGAGCCCACCGCGGGCGTCGACCCCGCCGGCCGCCAGGTCATCCGCCAGGTCATCGCCGAGCTGCGCAACGACGGGGTCACGGTCCTGCTCACCACCCATGACCTGGACGAGGCCGAGCGGGTCGCCGACCGGGTGGTCATCGTCGACCGCGGGCGCCTGGTGGCCGACGGGACCGTGGCCGAGCTGGTGGGGGGCGCGGGCGCGGGCGACCGGGTGCGGTTCGGGGGCCCGGCGGGGATCGACACGGCCGCGCTGTCCGAGCACCTGGGCGGGACGCTGGTGACCGAGACCGCTCCGGGCGACTACGAGGTCGACGCCCCGCCGTCGCCGGCCACGGTGGCCGCCATCACCGCCTGGCTGGCGGAGCAGGACCTGCCGCTCGCCGACCTCCGGGCCGGCCGCCAGCGGCTGGAGGACGTGTTCCTGCGCCTCACCGCGGAGGAGTCGTGAAGGCGCTCGCCGCGCAGCTCCGGCTGGAGCTCACGCTGACCCTGCGCAACGGCGAGTCGCTGCTGCTCACCCTGGGGATCCCGGTGGCCATCCTGGTGTTCTTCAGCCTGGTCGACGTGCTGCCCATCGACGGCGACGCCGTCGACTTCCTGGCCCCCGGGGTGCTGGCGCTGGCCGTGCTGGCCACCGCCTTCGCCAACCTGGCCATCGCCACCGCCTTCGACCGCTCCTACGGGGTGCTCAAGCGCCTGGGGGCCACGCCGCTGGGCCGGCCCCGGCTGGTGGCGGCCAAGGCGCTGGCCGTGCTGGTGGTGATCGGGATCCAGGTCGTGGTGCTGGGGATCGCCGCCCTGGCGCTGGGGTGGCGGCCGGACGTGGCGCCCGTCCCGCTGGTGGCCGCGCTGGTCCTCGGGGTCGCCGCCTTCACCGGGCTGGCGCTGGTGGTCGCGGGCCGGATGCGGGCGCTGGTGGCCCTCGCCGTCGCCAACGCCGTGTTCGTGGTGCTGCTGCTGCTGTCGGGCATGGTCTTCCCGCTGGCCAAGCTGCCGCCCGGCCTGCGCTCCGCGGCCCGGGCGCTGCCCTCGACCGCGCTGGCCGAGGCCGCCCGGGGGGCGCTGAGCGAGGACGCGCCGGTCCCCGGCCGGGTGTGGCCCGTGCTGGTGGTGTGGGCGGTGGCGTCGATCGCCCTGGCGATGGCGCTGTTCCGCTGGGAACCGGACGACTAGACGACCAGGAGGAACGGCCGTGCCAGGCTGGGCCGCATCCGACATCCCCGACCAGGGCGGGCGCACCGTGCTCGTCACCGGGGCCAACAGCGGGCTGGGGCTGCGCGCCGCCCAGGCGCTGGCCGCCCACGGCGCCCGGGTCCTGCTCGGCTGCCGCAACCCGGAGCGGGCCGAGGCGGCCCGGGCCGAGGTGGCCGCGGGGGCCACCGGGCCCGACCCCGCCGTCGTCCCCATCGACCTCGCCGACCTGGCCTCGGTGCGGGCCGCGGCCGAGCGGGTGGCGGGCGAGGTGGACCGGCTCGACGTCCTCGTGAACAACGCGGGCGTGATGGCCCCGCCCCTGACCCGCACGGCGGACGGGTTCGAGATGCAGCTCGGCACCAACCACCTCGGCCACTTCGCGCTCGACCGGCCTGCTGCTGCCCACGCTCCTGGCCGCGCCCGAGCCGCGGGTCGTCACCACCAGCTCGAACCTCCACCACCGGGGCAAGATGCGCTGGGACGACCCCAACTACGAGGCCGGGCGCTACTCCCGTTGGGGCGCCTACGCCCAGTCCAAGCTGGCCAACCTGCTGTTCGTGCAGGAGCTGGGCCGCCGCGCCGCCGCCGCGGGCACGCGCCTCGTGTCGGCGGGCGGCCATCCCGGCTACGCCGCCACCCACCTGGGCCCGAACAGCGCGGCGCAGCTCGGCAACCCGGTGCTGGCCCGCATCGCCGGGGTGGCCCTGGCCATCGGCGATCACACCCTCGCCCAGTCCGACGCCGCCGGGGCCCTGCCGCTGCTGTACGCGGCCACCGCGCCGGGGGTCGGCTCGGGCGACTACTACGGCCCCGGCGGGCTGTTCGAGATGCGGGGCGCCCCGGTCCGGGTCAGGGTGGCCCCGGCCGCCGCCGACCTCGGGTCGGCGCACCTGCTGTGGGAGCTGTCCGAGCGGCTGACGGGGGTCGCCTACCCCTGGCCGTGAGCGACCGGCTCGTGGCCGTTGCCAGGGCTCACCGGCTCGCGGCCGTTGCCGGTCGCCGCCTTGTCCCACTGCAGCTCGTGGGCCGGCCCGGCCTGGTCGGCCGCCTTGTCCGAGTCGCTGAACTTGGCCGCCCACTGGAAGAACCGCAGCGTGATGACCACCCACAGGAAGCTGCCGCCCGCCAGCTTCATGATGGCGCCCGCGGCCTGCTGGTCCGACGTCACGCTGATCCCCCACAGCCGGGCCGGGACGTCGTAGGCCGAGTACACCGAGCCCTCGGCGAACGTCAGCCACGCGGCCGGGACCGTGGGGATGATCGAGGTCACGAACAGGTACAGCATCTGCGCCGGGTAGGAGATGCGCAGCTCGGGGAGCGGGCCGCACACCGGCATCCACAGCAGGAACGCGGTCGCCACCAGGCCGGTGTGCACCGTGTAGTGGACCAGCGCGTTCTGCACCGAGAGGTTCACCACCCCGGGCACATGGGTGAACAGCAGGAACCCGTTGAACGCCAGCGCGGCGGGCACCGGCTTGGCCAGGAAGTAGAACACCTGCTTGGCCCGGCCCCGCCCCAGCACCAGGCGCGCCAGCCACTCGGGCGTCGCCAGCAGCAGCACCGGCGGCACGATGTAGGTCAGCAGCATGTGCTGGATCATGTGGGCCGAGAACAGGTACTCCTCGGCGATGTCGTGCAGCGGCCAGTCCGACGCCACCCACAACAGGACGATGCCCAGGCCCAGCCAGGCCAGCTGCTGGCGCGACGCCACCGGCTGCCCCGCGGGCACCACCTTGGGACCGACCACGCGCAACGCGTAGACGGCCAGTGCGGCGACACCCCCCACCAGCACCCACACCTCCGGGTGCGGCTGCCACCGCCAGAAGTCGACTCCGGCGGCGAAGACCATGGCTACATCACGTCCATCTCGACGAGCAGGGGGTCATGACGTCCAACTCGACGACCAGAAGTTCAGGGCGGTCAGCATGATCAGGTACACCACGACCGCCAGCATCAGGCCGAACACGAAGATCCGCCGGAACAGCGGGTTGTCGTAGCGCAGGTGCATGAACCAGCCGCACACGATGGCGAACTTGGCGATCATCATCGGGAACAGCGTCGCCACCAGCAGCGTGGTGCTGGCGCCGTCCACGAAGTACGAGCCCACCTCGAACGCGGTGATGACGCCGAGGATGATGGCGACGACGAAGTAGTTGCGGTCGCTGGGGTGCTCGTGCTGGTGCGACTCGTGGTGGGGCTCGAGCGGGGTGCCCTTGTGCTCGGGTGCGGTGTCGACGCTCATCGTTGGCTCCCCACGGTCACGGGATCAGGTAGACGATCGTGAAGATCAGGATCCACACGATGTCGACGAAGTGCCAGTAGAGGCCGAAGATCTCGACGGTCTCGGCCCGCTCGACCCCCAGCTTGCCCCGCAGCGACATCACGAACATCGACAGCAGGAAGATGATGCCGATGCTGACGTGGGCGCCGTGGAAGCCGGTCAGCGTGTAGAAGGCCGAGCCGAAGATGTTGGTGGTGTAGCCGAGGCCCTCCTTCACGAAGGTGGTGAACTCGTACACCTGGCCGGAGATGAACACCGCGCCCAGCAGCGAGGTCGTCATCAGGAACAGCCGGCAGCGCCGCTCGTCACCCCGGTGGATGGCCCCCACGGCCAGCGCCATGGTCAGCGAGCTGAACAGCAGCACGAAGCTCGACACCGAGGTGAACGGGACGTCGAACACGTCCTGCGGGCCGGGCCCGGCCACGCTGCGGTGCCGCAGCAGCAGGTAGGTGGAGATCAGGGCGCCGAACAGCAGGCAGTCCGACCCCAGGAACACCCACATGGCCAGCTTCTCGTTGGAGACGCCGGTGCTGGTGGCGTGGCTGGGCTCTCCCTTGGGGTGCAGGACGGGATCGGTCTCGACACCGGCGTCGTGGACGGCGGTGTCAGTCATCGGATGCGGCCTCCTCGCCCGTCGTGCCGGCGCCCACCGCGACCGGCTCGGCGCCATCGCCGTCACCGTCGCCGTCGCCCTCGTGCCCGTTGTCGTCGTGCCCGTCCCCGTGGCCGTCGTGCGCCGCGTGGGCGTGGTGGGCCTCGGGGTCGTCGGCCGGCTCGTAGCCCCAGGCGAAGGCGGCCAGCACGACCAGCACACCGCCGACCGCGGCCAGGCCCAGGTTGAAGATCAGCCCGTAGCCCACCAGCGGCAGGGCCGCGGCCAGCACCAGCGGCCAGTACGAGGGCGACGGCAGGTGCACGTTCTCGGCGTCGCCCTTCTGGGCCACCTCGGCGGTGGTCGCGATGCGCCCCACCTTGCCGGTGGCATCCTCGCCGTACTTGCGGTGCCAGAACTCGTCGAGGTGCGACACGGTCGGGACCTCGTCGAAGTTGTGGGCGGGCACCGGCGAGGGGACCATCCACTCCAGGCTGCGGGCGTCCCAGGGATCGGGGCCGACGTCCACGGGGTTGCGCTTGTGCGCCCGCCAGCTCAGCAGCAGGTTGGCGAGGAGGATCATGAACGACACGGTGATGATGAAGGCGCCCACCGTCGCCACCATGTTCCACACCTCGAACCCGTAGCCGGCCACGTAGGTGTGCATGCGCCGGGGCATGCCCTGCAGGCCGAGGATGTGCATCGGCCCGAACGTCAGGTTGAAGCCGATGAGGACCAGTCCAGAACTGCCACTTGCCGAGCGTCTCGGACAGCATGAAGCCGAACGCCTTGGGCCACCAGAAGTAGAGGCCGCCGAGGAAGCCCATGAGGGCGCCGCCGAAGATCACGTAGTGGAAGTGGGCGACGATGTAATAGGTGTCGGTCTGCTGGGTGTCGGACGGCGCCACCGCGTGGGTGACGCCCGACAGGCCGCCGATGGTGAACATCGTGACCAGGCCGATGGCGAACAGCATCGGCGTGGTGAACGACAGCTTCCCGCCGTACATGGTGGCCAGCCAGTTGAGGATCTTCACGCCGGTGGGCACGGCGATGAACATCGTCGACATGGCGAAGGCGCCGACCGACAGCGGGCCCATGCCCGGAGGCGAACATGTGGTGGGCCCACACGCCCCAGCCCATGAAGCCGATGGCGATGCCGGAGAACACCATGAACGGGTAGCCGAAGATCGGCTTGCGGGAGAACACCGGGATGATCTCGGACACCACGCCGAAGGCGGGGAGGATGAGGATGTAGACCTCGGGGTGACCGAAGATCCAGAACAGGTGCTCCCACAGCAGCGGGTCGGCGCCCTGGGACACGGTGAAGAAGTTGGCGCCGAACAGCCGGGAGAACGTGAGCAGGAACAGCGCCACCGAGATCACCGGCAGGGCGAACACCAGCAGCAGCTGGGTCACGAAGCCCATCCAGGTGAACACCGGCATCTTCATCATCGTCATGCCCGGCGCCCGCATGTTGAGCACCGTGACCACCAGGTTGATGGCGCCCACCAGCGAGGCGATGCCGGTGAGCTGCAGGCCGATGGCGTAGAAGTCCATGCCGTGGCTGGGCGAGAACACGACGCCCGTGTTGGGGGCGTAGGCGAACCAGCCGCCGTCGGCGCCGCCGCCCAGGAACCACGACGTGTTCAGCATCAGGCCGCCGGCCAGGAAGCACCAGAAGCTGAACGCGTTCATCCGGGGGAAGGCGACGTCACGGGCGCCCACCTGCAGCGGCATCAGGTAGTTCATGAACGCCGCGCCCAGCGGGATGACGACCAGGAAGATCATCGTCACGCCGTGCATGGTGAACAGCTGGTTGTAGAGGTCGGCGGAGTAGAGCTTGCCCTCGGGCGCGGCCAGCTGGAGGCGGATGAGCATGGCCTCGAACCCGCCGATGGCGAAGAAGAACATGGCCGACGCGCCGTACATGATGCCGATGCGCTTGTGGTCGACCGTGGTGAGCCAGCTCTTCCACCCCGTGGTCGCCTGCGGGCGCGTCAGGCCGCCCAGCGGCCGGATGGTCGTCGGGCCCCCCGTCGTCAGCTCGAGGGGCGCTGTCGGTTGTTGCTCGACGATCGCCATACGGGGGAACTCCTACTCCAGTGTCTCGAGGTAGTCGACGAGCTGGTCGATCTGTTCCTCGGTCAGGTTCAGGTCGGGCATGCCCCGGATCTTCTCCCCGCCCGGGTCGGGCAGGGCCGGGGCGTCCATGGGCTTCACGGCGGGCGGGTCGCGCAGCCACTCCTCCACGTTGCCGCGGTCGAACGTCACCGCCGACCTCGTCGTACTCGATGATCTCGTCCTCGTCCAGGTCGACCCACAGGTCGAGGATGCCGCCGGCGAACACGCCCCGGGAGGCGAAGTGGGTGAGGTCGGGGGCGTTGCCCGACACCAGCAGCTCGGTGCCGTTGCCCTGCTCGGCGAACTGGTCGTCGTTGATGCCCCGGGCCAGGTGGCAGCCGGAGCACTGGGTGGCGAACAGCTCGGCACCGGCGGCGGCCTCGCCGCTGGCGGGCATGGTGGCGTCCTCGACCTGGCCGTCGAGCCAGCTGTCGAACTCGTCCTGCGTGAGGGCGATGACCCGCTGGCGCATGTAGCCGTGGGACAGGCCGCAGAACTCGGTGCACTGGCCCACGTAGGTGCCGGGCTCGTAGGCGTTCAACGTCAGCGGGTGCTCGCTGCCGGGGACGGCGTCCTTCTTGCCGTTCAGCGCGGGGATCCAGAACGAGTGGATGACGTCGTTGGAACCGATGTCGAGGTTGACGTCCTGGCCCGCGGGGATGACCAGGTCGTTGGCGGTGAGGACGTCCTCGTCGGTGAAGTCGCCGTCGCCGTCGGTGTCGTAGGTGAACTCCCACCACCACTGCTGGCCGGTGACCTTGATGGTGAGGGCGTCCTCGTCGCGCTGGTTGATGTCGAACAGCGTGGTGAGCGTGAAGAAGCCGACGACCGCCAGCATCACGGCCGGGACGATCGTCCAGGCGATCTCCAGCTTGGTGTTGCCGTGCGTCTGGGCGGGCAGGTCGTCGCTGTCGTCGTCCTTGCGGCGCCGGAACCGGAAGACCAGGTACAGCGTGCCGAACTCGACGAAGACGAAGACGACGACGGCCACCAGGAAGACGCCGTTGAACAGGTTGTCGATGCTGCGGGCGATGGGGCCCTGCGGGTTCATCGTGTCCTGCGGGGCGTCCTCGGCACAGGCCGCGAGCAGCGGCACCAGGGGCAGCAGCACGGCCAGCGAGACGAGCCGGCGGCGACGGGACATGCGGGCTCCTTGGGAGGGGCGCGGCGTGGGCCTGCTCACCGGACCACCTCGACGATGGCGGGCGGCCGCAGACCGCCCTCTTCTTCCTCGTGGACCTCGCGGGGGCCGTTGACGGCGCCGGCCACGCCGATGGCGATGATGGCCACGGCCCCGGCCACCACGAGGCCGACCACGACGTTCGAGCTGATGTGGGGGCGGGACGCCACCCAGAAGGCGCCGGCCACGATGAGCGCGGTGACGATCACGCCCGCCAGCACCGTCTGGTTGGCGGTGAAGGTGAGGAACAGCCGGGACAGCGAGATGGCGATGAGGCCGAGCGCCAGGGCCCCCGCCAGCGGGAACTCGATCGGGTTCATCACCTTGTTGCGGATGCGCCGGTTGGTCTCGGGGTCGCCGGTGGCGTGGTCGGCCCACGTCTGCACGCTCCACTCGATGAGGGCGATGCCCAGCAGGATCAGCCCGAAGACCACCAGCACGGCCTCCGACACCAGGCCGATGACCAGGAGCGCCGACCCCGAAGGCGGCGATGGGCGGCCAGTAGCTGGTGCCCGCCGGGAGCACCGCGGGACCGTCTCGGTGCCCGCCACCTGGGCCAGGGCCTCGGCCTCGGCGTCCCGGGCGGCGGTGACCACCACGCCGAGGAAGAAGCTGACGGCGGAGGCGGTCACGAGGATCCCGTAGCCGAAGTGGTCGCCGACGCCGCCCTTGTAGCCCAGGCTCAGCGGCCCGAGGCCGTTGCCGCCGGTCGTCCAGCCGTAGGCGGCGGCGAAGACCAGGGCGAGGAACCCGAAGCCGAAGTACCACTTGGAGCCGGTGGTGATCATCGTGACGCCTTACTTGGTGATCGTGATCGCGTACCAGACCACGGCGTAGACGGCCACGGTCACGTACCAGAACAGGACGGCGGCGACCACGCCCTCGGCCGACCGGCCGGTGAGCTGGCCGCCCAGGGCCCGGAAGGCCATGACCGTCAGGAACAGCATGCCGACGCCGACCATGGCGACGACCAGGCCGGTGATCGTGTAGATCAGCAGCGCCTGGGTCGAGCCGGCCACGCCCAGGCCCAGCTGCTGCCAGCCGAACACGGTCACGTTGATGAAGGCGGCGCCGAACAGCAGCGTGACCGCGAACGCCAGCAGGGCGTGGGTGCGGTCCTCGTTGCGCAGCGCCTGGACGATCCACGCCACGGTCACCAGCGACATGACCAGCGTGACCATGCCCATGTTGCCCGGGGTGAGCTGGATGTTGGCCTCTTCGGGCAGCCAGCGGCTCCCGCCGGCGATCACTTCGTTGCGCAGCTGGCCGTACTGGGCGACCAGCGCCAGCACCACCATGGCGGCGCTGCCCGACGCCAGCGCCGATCCGATCAGCAGCACCCGGGGCCGGGCGGGCGGCGGAGGCGGCGCGGCCGAGAAGATCTCGAGGTCGGTGGTGGTGGTGGCCATCAGTCGGTGCTCTCCGTGGACGAGGCCGGGGCGTAGCGGGCGTCGTAGAGCGGCGCCTCGGACGTGATGGCCGGCACCGTGGCGAAGTTGCCGATCGGGGGCGGCGACGAGGTCGTCCACTCGAGGGTGTGGCCGTCCCACGGGTCGTCGCCCGGGCCGTCGCCCCGGCGCCGGGCCAGCAGGGAACCGCCGACCAGCAGGGCGCCGAGCACGGCCACGCCGAGGCCGATGGCCGACACCAGGTTGAGCGTCTCGACGGTGGAGACGTCCCCGGCGGCGACGGTGTCGATGCCGCCGGCCACGAACCGGGCCTGGCCCATGCTGCCCGCGATGGCGAGCGGCACGGCGGCCACCAGCGCCCCGAGCGCCAGCAGCGTCCCGCCCAGGCGGACCAGCCCGTCGGGCAGCAGCTTGCCGTACAGCTTGGGGGCCCAGAAGTCGACGCCGGCCAGGGCCGCCACCACCGTGCCGATCAGCACCAGCAGCGCCTGGGCGGTCATCCAGGTGGTGCCGTCCAGGTCGAAGGCGACGATCACGGTGCCGATCCCCGCGGCGATCCCCAGGAAGACGAGCAGGCCCGACAGCATGGCCAGCACCAGCGGGGTGCCCAGCTTGGGCCGGCCCAGGCCGAGGGTCAGGGTCCACAGGCCCAGCAGCCCGAGCACCGGCAGGACGGCGACGACCCCGACGACCTGCCAGGGGCCGCCGTCGACCCACGGCGCCGATCCGCTGGCGTCCATGCTCAGCGCCCACCTGGGCCCAGGCGCCGAAGCCGAAGATGGCGGCCAGGCCGAGCAGCACCATGGCGGCCCTGTGGCGCTGGTGCCGGCGCCGGGCGAACACCGGCACGACGTCGCCGATGATGCCGAGGGCGGGCACGGCGAACACGTACACGGTGGGCTGCCAGAACATCCAGGCGATGCGGTCGTAGACGTGGCTCGCCCCGCCGAACACGTTCGGGCCGTAGCGCATGTCCACGAACGCGAGCAGCAGCATGGCGGCCTGCACGGGCAGGACCAGCAGCCACACCGACCCGCCCACCAGCATCGACCACGAGAAGAGCGGCGCCCGGCGCAGGCTCATGCCCGGCGCCCGCAGGGTGAGCACGGTGGTGACGACCGAGACGGTGGCCACGGCCAGCGCCACGATCACCGCGATCAGCGCCACGACGTAGAGGCCGACCGCGTCGGCGTCGCTGCCGAAGGGCCCGCCGTCGAGGGCGTAGGTGGCGAGCATCACGCCCCCGGACACCAGCCAGGTCCAGTAGGCCGCGGCGCTGGCCCGGGGGAAGGCGACGGTGGCCGCCCCGACCTGGAGCGGGACGACCGCGGTGGCCAGGCCCAGCACCAGGGGCAGCACGCCGAGGAACAGCCCGGCGGTGGAGTGGAGGGTGAAGACCCGCAGGGCGGTCGTGGCCCCGAAGATCTGCGTGGTGTCGCTCTGGGCCTGCTCGACGCCGACCAGCGTCCCCGCCACCCCGGAGGCCAGCAGGAACAGCAGCGACGTCCCCACGAACAGCTTGCCGACGGTGCGCGGGTCGCCGGAGCCCACCACGGCGGCCAGCCCGGTCGGCGGGGCCGACGGGGACGGCGCGGCGGCGGCCTCGACGGCGGCGGCGCGTGGAGCTTCGGTCACGGTCATGGACGCACCCTGGTCAGGAGACTTGCTGTGCTCGGGAATCTAGTCACATGCGTGATCGGGCCAGAAAACCCCAGGCGACGCATCTACCAGCCCGATCGGAGGAGCTGATCGACGGCCATGGCGCCGAACAGCAACGTGATGTAGGTGATGGACCATGTGAACACCCGCATGGCGGTCCGCGGGGTGAGGTCGCGCAGCAGGCGGACGGCGAACCAGGTGAAGACGGCGCCGAGCACGAGGGCGGCGCCGAGGTAGAGGTCGCCCATGCCGGCCACCGGGGCGAAGAGGACGGTGAGCGCCCACAGCACCAGCGTGTAGGCGAGGATGCGGGTGGCGGTGGTCCGCAGGCTGGCCACCACCGGGAGCATGGGCACGTCGACCTTGGCGTAGTCGTCCCGGTAGCGGATGGCGAGCGCCCAGAAGTGCGGCGGGGTCCAGTAGAAGATGACGGCGAAGAGGACGATCGGCGCCCAGTCCAGCGAGTTGGTCACGGCCGACCAGCCGATCAGCACCGGCGCCGCGCCCGGCTGCGCCGCCGATCACGATGTTGCGGCTGGACGTGCGCTTCAGCCACAGCGTGTAGACGAACACGTAGAACAGGCAGGCGGACACGGCCAGCACCGCGGACAGCAGGTTGACGGTGGCCCACAGGAAGAAGAAGGCCACGACCTCGAGGACGATGGCGAAGACCAGCGCGTTGCGGGGGGCGATGCGGCCGCTGGCGAGGGGCCGGTTGCGGGTGCGGGCCATCACCCGGTCGATGTCCCGGTCGACGTACATGTTGATGGCGTTGGCCCCGCCCGCGGCCAGCGTCCCGCCGACGACGGTGGCGGCGATCAGCCAGGGCGAGGGCATGCCCCGGGCCGCCACGATCATCGTCGGCACCGTGGTCACCAGCAGCAGCTCGATGATGCGCGGCTTGGTGAGCGCGACGTAGTCCGCGATCTGCGAGCGCACGCTGAGACCTGTGGGCCGGGGGGCGGTCAACACAACTCGGGCAGCCTAGGGCTGGCCCGCGGAGGGGAGCCAACGCAGGCGGGCGCGGGCCCGCCCGGTTCGGAGCCGGGCGGGGGCCGGTCGTAGCCTGGACCGCGTGCGGTCTCCCCGCCTGACCCCCGAGGCCTACCGCCGCATCGCGCTCGCGACGCTCGCCTCGCTCGTGTTCATCATGGTCACGGGCGCGGGCGTGCGGCTGACCGGATCGGGCCTGGGCTGCTCGACCTGGCCGTCCTGCACGCCCGACAGCTTCACGCCCCGCAGCGGCCAGCGACACCCACGGCATGGTGGAGTGGGTGAACCGCCTGATCACGGGCGCGGTCATGCTGTTCACGATCGCCGCGGTCCTGGGCGCCCGCTGGCGGGACCCCTACCGGCGGGACCTGTTCCGCCTGTCCCTCGGCCTGCCGGCCTGGGTGTTCGCCAACGCCCTGGTGGGCGCGCTGGTGGTGTGGCTGCACCTGTCCCCGGTCTCGGTGATCGGGCACTTCCTGCTGTCGCTGGGGGCGGTGGCCAACGCCACGGTCCTCTACGAGCGGGCGGCGCACGGGCCCGCGGCCGCGTCCTCCGATCGCCGGTGGCGGGCGACGGCCCCGGTGGTGGCCGCCTGCCGGCTGCTGATCGTGGCCGCGAGCCTGGTCATCGTCACCGGCACCCTGGTGACGGGCAGCGGTCCCCATGCGGGGGACGAGCGGGCCGACCGGCTCGACCTGGCGGTGCACACCATCGTGCGGTTCCACGGCGTCGCGATGGTCCTGTTCCTGGCCCTGACGGTGGCGGTGGTGCGCATGGCCCACCGGGGCGACGCCGCGCCGGTCGTCGTCGACCGGCTCCACCAGCTGCTGATCGTGCTGGTCGCCCAGGCGGCTCTCGGGTACTGGCAGTACTTCACGGGTGTTCCCGCGCTGCTGGTGGCGTTCCACGTGCTGGGCGCGGCGCTGGTCTGGATCGCCGTGCTGCGGGTGTGGCTGTGCCTGTCCGTCCCGGCCGAAGAGCCCGGCGGGGAGGCGCCGGCGGTCAACCGTGCGACAATGGGGTACGTGGTGATCGCCGGACCACCAGCGCCCATGACGGCGCCCGCCGAGGTCGACCAGCCCGTCGACAGGACCGACGTCGACCCGGAGACCCCCTGGGTCGTCATCGTGTGGAACGACCCGATCAACCTCATGTCCTACGTGACGTTCGTGCTGCAGAAGCTGTTCGGCTACCCGTTCGAGGTGGCCGAGAAGCTCATGCTCGCCGTCCACTACGAGGGCCGGGCCGTCGTGTCCAACGGCACCCGGGAGAAGGCCGAGCTCGACGTGTTCCGGCTGCACGAGCACGGCCTGTGGGCCACGATGCAGCAGGACTGAGGCGATGTTCGACCGGGACCGGGTGAAGCGGAAGAAGCAGGGCCGCTACCAGCTGCGGCTGCGGCCCACCGAGCGGATCCTGGTGGGCGACCTGGTGGCCCAGCTCCGCGAGCAGTTGCTGGCCTCCACGGACGAGCCGTCGGTGCGCCGGCTGTTCCCCCCGGCGTACCCCGACGACCCCGAGCGGGACGCCGGCTACCAGGTCCTGACCCGCGACGAGCTGCTGGAGTCGAAGCTGGCGGCCATCGAGGTGGTCGAGCGCACGCTCGAGGGCGACGAGCTCGACGACGCGGAGATGACGGCGTGGATGGGCACGCTCAACTCGCTGCGGCTGGTGCTGGGCACGCGGCTGGACGTGGACGAGGAGCTGCCGACCCTGGACCCCGACGATCCCCTGGCCCCGGGGTACGCGGTGTACGAGTACCTGGGCTGGCTGCTGTCCCAGGTGGTCGACGCGCTGAGCACCGACCTGCCGCCGCCCACCACGGACATCCACGGCAGCGCCCTGTAGCGACGCCTAGTTGCTCGGCCGGGCCCCCGGGGTTGGGCGTGATGCACTCGTTGACCGCGTCCTCGGGCGCCTTGGAGGGATCGTCCTCGGGCGTGAGGGTCATCGGCTCGCTGACGAACCCCCAGGCCAGCTCGTTGTAGCGGAGCTGGCGCCCGTCCACGCACTCGATGCGGACGGGCACGGGGGTGACCAGCTCGCTCCCCCTGCATGCAGGCGACCCCGAAGGCGCGATCCTCGACGACCGCGCCGGCCTTGTAGATGTCGGAGCAGGGCGGGATGTCCTGGGGCACGATGCTGCTGGACGCCACGGGCGACGCGGACTCGGTCGTGCAGCCGCTCGCCACGGTGGCCAGCACGGCCAGTGCGAGCGCCAGCGTCCCCAGGATCCCTCTGCGCAACATGAGGCAAGGATCCTACGCCGCGGCGCTGGTAGAACGCCCGCTGGGGCGCCCGTGCGAGGCCGCCGCGAGGCCCATGACATCGAGGTTTGGAGGCGTCGGGGTGGCTGCTAGTGTGTTCCGACGCCCGTCAGGCGGGTCGAGCCCCCATCGTCCAGTGGCCTAGGACGCCGCCCTTTCAAGGCGGTAACACGGGTTCGAATCCCGTTGGGGGTGCGTAACCAGCCAGCCATTCTCGGTCCCGTGGTGCAGTTTGGAGTGCACGCCGGCCTGTCAAGCCGGAGGCCGCGGGTTCAAATCCCGTCGGGACCGCCACTCTTCCCGCGGTCGGGTAGCTCAGTTGGCAGAGCGTCCGCCTGAAAAGCGGAAGGTCACCGGATCGACGCCGGTCCCGACCACTTCCGATGACCAGCCTCTGGGCTGGTCATCGCCCGTTTTCGACCCCAAGGGCGGAGGTCGCTGCAGACCCGCCAGGGGCTGCCCGTGACCGCTCATGTCCGAGGCTCGTCGCGCGCGTTCGCTGTCGCGAGATCCACGAGGGCGAAGAGTGGGGTTCGGGGTCCCACCTGCTCACGCTGTGAGCCGCGAGTAACAACGCGGGCAACGCGGTGATTGTCAGCTTGGGAAGCCGAAGCGTCTGCATCGCGATGAGCACTGGTGGCAGGGCACCAGCCGCCAATCGGGGCGACCGCGGCAAAGGTCAGGACCATCAATCAGGCCGGAAACATGTGCTGAGTGCCGTCTCGTTCGCGGCGACGTACGCAACCACGCAGACCAGAACCACCGCCACACCCAGGGCACACATCAGATTGGCGATGCTCTTCGGCCAACCAACCAAGAACGGCACAAATGCTTCGGCCAGTCCTAGGATCGCCACCACCAGAATGGCTGGACCCACCGGCCCCAACTCGGCGGCGTAACCGCTCGACGCGGTGCATTCGCCCTGGCCCGCTCCCGCCACGCCAACAACAAACAAGAGGACAGCAGCAGCGAGCGACACCCAACACACCACCATCCACAGCGCTGCAGCTGCCGAGGGATAGATCTGGCACGGCTCGCGAGCACCGATCCCAGATCGCATAGGCGGCGGCACACTCCCAGGCGGTGGAAAACGCCCGGGCGGCGGCACACCCCAGGCCTCCGGCACGGCTCCCGGAGACGCCGACTCCGGAATTGAGCCTGCAGCCCGCCGCGGCGGGGGCGGCGGCACGCCCCCACGCAGGGGCGACTGTGGGTGTCCAACCGGCGAGGGCGGCGGCGGGGGCGGTGGCCGCGAGGTTTGCGGTGAGTCGTTCGATCCGTCGGTCACGTTTGCCCGCTCCCGTATTGCCACGCTGACCTTACGTCTTCACATCATCATCCTGGGGAGCGCCAACCTGGGAAATGATGGCGTGTGGCGAGTCCGATGTCGATGCCCGTCGTGCTGACCGTGGCAACGCGTCGCGCCGAGGACGGCGCCCTCTGGGGGTCGTGAGACGGTTCGTTAGCTAAAGCTGTATTTCCCAGCCACTGCTAAGAGGGGACTGACCGCACGCGTGCGCAAGTTGATGAATCCCGGACCTGGCGAGTCAGATCGGCTTTGGCCCAATTAGCGTCCGAGGTCGTCATCGCCCGAACGTCGGGCCGACGGAACCATGGCGAGGATGCGGCGCTACGAAACCGGCGCCGCGCCGACCAAGCGGGTCCGCTCGGGTTCGAGGCCGAACCGCTCGCAGTACGACCTGATGACCGGGTCACGCCACACGGCCGCCTGGTCGTAACCCATCGAATCGAGGACTGCCGGGGGCGCGGCCCGTTCGCCCGCCCGCTGGCGTTCGAGGTACGTGGTCACCTGGGCGGGCAGCTCGTCATCGGCGGCGTTCGCTGCCAGCGCCCGATGGACGATGTCGACGGGAGCGCGCACGAGCTCGGGGTAGCGGACGTGCAACGCACGCGTACGGTTCATCGGTCGTGAAGTCGGCGATGCTCGCCAGCTTGCCGGGCACCTGGTGGCTGCTGATCTTCGAACGGCGCCCGTCGTCGGTCAGCGGGTTGACCTCGCAGAACAGCTCGACGATGGCGTGACCCAGCCCGGCCAACGACACGATGCAGCGGTAAGGGTCGCGATCGGTGATCACGAACCGCGCCTCGGGGAAGACCTCGGCGAACCGCGAGCTGACGTCCGATCTGGGGCGCCTTCAGCACGAGGAACCCGCCGGGCTCGACGGGGTGCTTCCACAGGAGGAGTTGCACCACGCGCCGGTAGTTCTCGAACGCCGGACCGAGGTCCTCCTCCGCGAGGAACCGCCCCCAGGTGGGCAGGCACGGGCTTGCGGCCCAGGCGACCATCGCCAGCGAGTCGATGAAGCCGCACACGCACTCCTCCGGGTCTGTCGCGTTCACCCAGTGCATGTGCTCGAGCAACGTCCCGCGGAGCACGTCGGTCTGGGTTTGCACGCGCTCGATGCGGGCATCGGTGTCGTAGGTGGCTGTCTCCGGCGGCGGCACGGGCTCCAGGAGCTCCCACCGTCGCAGGACCCGTGCGTCTCGATGGAGGGCGAGCAGGTTGTGGAGCAACGTCGTCCCGCTTCGCTCGAGGCCGGTGACGTACACGATCGGCGGGATCGGCACCGCGGCGATCTCGGGGTGCTCGCCGCAGCGTCTCGAGGACGCGCAAGCGCCGCACGACGTCGCGCACCGCCCGCGATCGCAGGAACCGTCGCCCGAACTCGGTGAGGTTGGGCTGCGCGAGATCGGCGGCGTACGCGGACAGCGGACCGAGGAACCAGGACCCTCCGAAGTCGTCGAGCCCCGCCCTGTCGGCCGCGTCAGCGAGGATGCGGTCGACGTCCCCGGTCCTGTTCATCATCGCCACCGTCCTAGATCGGCTTCGACCTGGCCCAGAGGTCGAGCAGCGTGCCGAGCACCTCCACCGCGGCGTCGAAGCCGCCGAGGTGGCCCTCGCCCGGGCGAACGGTGAGGGACGCGTCGGGCAGGCGGGCCACGACGTGGCGGCCGTGGGCGAGCGGCACGATGTGATCCGAATCGCCGTGCCACCAGCGCACCGGCACATCGATGTCTTGGAGGGAGAACCCCCAGTCCCGGGTGAACAGGATGAGGTCGCTCACGGGAGCACCCATCCCTCGCCGGGTGTTGCCGATGATGTCGTCGAGGAACATCGCCTGCATCTCGGGCCGGTTCAGCACCGCACGGTCACCCTCGGGCGAGATCGCCGCGTACGCCTGGAGGGCAGCGACGGGCGACCGGCCGGAGCGCCCAGACGAACCCGGTGAGCGCAGACGCCATCGGCCCACGCAACGGCGGCAGAACCGGGGCGAAGCGGTTCAGAAGTCCCACGAGGCCGCCCGGCGCAGCATCGGCCCACGCGTGGGCGCCACGCCGCCGAGGACGCCGACGGCGCGAACCCGGTCGGGCATGGCGGAGGCCGACGCCAGTGCGTACGGACCGCCGCCGGACAGGCCGATCACCGCCAGGTCCTCGATGCCCAACTGGTCGAGCACGATCTCGAGGTCGGCGGTGAAGTCGAGGACGGAGTGATAGAGGTGCGGCGTGGAGAGCCCGACACCGGGCCGGTCGAGGCCCAGCAACCTGACGTCCAGCTCCGCGGCTGCGAGCCGAGCCGCCTCGGGGATCTGCCGGCGGGCTCCCGGGGTGCCGTGGAGCCACACGACGGCGCGACCGCCCGGCGGCCCGAATTCGGCAAAGCCGAGCTTCCGGCCCCGTTCGACGGTGACGGTCCCCTCGACGCGTGGTCCCGTGATCAGCTGCAGGTCGAACTGGCGGCGCACGGGTCTCCTCACGCCGGCTGCGCGGTACCGCCGGCCTGCGTGGGTCCAGGAGTACCAGAGAACGAGACCCGCCTGCGAGCATCCTGACCGTCGGCCGGTCCGTCGGCCGCCGACGGGCTGAGGGGTGATCGGGTGTCGTCCGGAGATCGTGACGCGAGGGAACGAATCCCGGCGCGATCCGGTCATCTCTGGTGATGGTCGGCAACACCAAGCCCGCGGTCCAGCCCGGGCGGCGGCGGCAGACCGGCGACCGAGGGGTTCGAGGCGGCGTACACCCGCCTGTGGCCCGTCGCCGTGCGCCTCGCCCGGCTGATGACCGGTTCCTCCCAACTGGCGGAGGAGATCGCCCAGGACGCCTTCCTGGGCATCCACCGCAACTGGGACCGCGTCGACAACCCGGACGGCTACCTGCGGGTCGCCGTCGTGAACGGGTGCCGCGATGCGGCGCAGCGCCAGGCCCGCGACGCCGCCCGACCGTGGGAGCGCGAGCGGGTGGCGCTGCCCCCGGAGATGGACGACACGTGGTCGGTGCTCGCGGAGCTTCCGCCGCGCCAGCGGGCCGCCATCGTGCTGCGGTTCTACGAGGACCTGCCCGTCGACGAGATCGCCCGACTGCTCTCGTGCCGCCCCGGCACCGTCAAGTCGTCCATCCACCGGGGCCTCGCCCGCCTCAAGGAGACCATCCGATGACCGCCGTCGACGACCGCACTGAGGAGCCACGTCCGCGCCGTGCTCCGCGCCGTCGCCGAGGCCACGACGATCCCGGAGCGTCCGGTGCTCGGCACCACGACGCCCCTGCGGCTCGCGGGTGACCTCGACGGGACGCGTCGCGACCGGCGAAGGCCCCTCCGTCCCGGGCCAGGCGACGCCTCACCGCAGCTGCCATCGCCGCCGCGATGGTGGTGCTCGCGGGGACGGCGGTGCTGCTCGGCGGCGATGGCGGGCCCGACACCGAGACCGGCTCCGGCGGCCCCACCGCTTCGGTCGACCGAGCCGCGTGGGATTCCGGGGCCCGATGTACGGGCTCGACCACGCCGACCTTCCGGCGGGGTTCGTCGACGGCGGAGAGCACCGTCAGACGACGTGAACGACCGTTGGGGAGCGCCGCTCGACGCCGACATCTACGCGCTCGACGGCGGCGGCGTGGCCGCGGTCGTCACCGGGCCGGCCGCCCAGCTCGCCGAAGCGCTCGACGACGCTTCGGCGCCGCCGACGACGGCGACGGACCGACGAGGAGATCCCGCTCGGGAACGGGACCACGGCCGTGGTGGTCGGCACCGACAAGGAGGACTGGGTCGAGCTCGCCGTGCGCGGCGACGGCCGGTGGCTGGGGGCGATCCGGGCCAACCGCGCCACCGTCGACGAGGTGCTGCCGCTGGCCGAGCACGTCGCCGATCCCGCCGGCGACCGGCCCGGGCAGCTCGTCGAGTCGGCTACGACCCACGCGCTCGCCTCGGGCTCGGACCGCGTCGGGGCCATGATCACTTACGCCAAGCCCGCCAGCGAGAGCGGCGCGGTCACCACCGGCGACATCGCCGTCAGGACCGAGGCCGGCATCGGCCTCGACCCGCTCGTCCGCCACCTGGCCGACGAGGAGGTCGACATCGCCGGGCACCCGGGCTACCTCACGTCGAGCGCCAGCGAGATCTGGGTGACCTGGGAGCCGGAGCCGGGCATCGTCGTCACCCTGGGGGCGTGGGCGTGGGGACAGGAGGGGCTGGACGTCGACGCCGTCGTCGACCTCGCCGGCAAGGTCCTGCCGGTCGTGACCACCGCCGTCCCGCAGACCGAGGAGGACGAGCCGGGCGGGTGAGCGGCCACCCCCGGCACGACGCACGCCCTCCACGGCGGTGACGACGACCGAAGCGCCCCGCTGGGCAGAGGCCGGCCAGCTGGCGGCATGCCCGGACCTCTCCTACGACGAGGCCGAGACCGTGGACATGGTCTCGAGCCTGCGCTTCACGGGTTGACGCCGGCCCCGTCCCACCAGCCGAGCACCTGGAGCGCCCGGAGGGTGTTCCAGGCGCTCGGCGTCCCGGCGCCGCCCTCCAGGTCGAAGTGGACCTGGCCCGGATGGATGCGGTCGAGCAGCCAGCGGCCGTCGGGCTGCCGCTTCGACCGGACGACCTCCACGGCCTCCGCCATCCGGGGATCCGGGTCGGCGCCCGACCGCCGGAAGTAGTCGAGCGCACGCAGCACGTCGTAGTGCCAGTAGTACGGGAACGCGAAGTCGAGGTACGCCGGGTCGACCACCTCGCCGGTGCTCTTGCGACGGAACAGCCCCCGCTCGAGCAGGTACTCCTCGCCGCTGCGCCGGGCCGCGCGCAGCGCTGCCGAACCGCCGGTCGCCCGCTCGTGTTCGAGCAGGCCGTCGAGCACGTTGATCGTCGTGTCGAACGAGGACCGCACCGATCCGTTCTCGGCCTCGCAGTTCCAGCCGCCGTCCTCGAGCCGCTCGTCGAGGATCCGCGTCGACGATGCGCCGCGACGTCGACCCCGAAGTACGCCCCGGCCTCGATCGTCCGGCCGTTGATGCACGGCTCGACCTCGCCGTCGAAGTAGCGCTGGCCGGCGTGCTCCCAGCGCCCGTTCTCCGCCACCAGCGCGATCGCCCGGCGGGCGGGCGCCGACGCCGGGTCGAGCCCGAGGAGCTGCAGGGTCTGCAGCGTGTGCATCGTGGCCGTCCACGGCTGCCCCGGCTCCGGCGAACCCCAGCGGTAGGTCGCGGGGAAGCAGGCGCCGCCTGCCCAAAGCCCGTCGGGATCCTCGAGCGCCAGGAGGCGAGCGCCCCAGCCCTCGTGCTCCACCCGGGCCCGTTCGGCCGCCACCTCGGCGGGGGACGCGTCGGTGAGATCGCGCAGCACCTGCCAGCGGATGGCGGGATCGGCGTCGAGCAGCCAGTCGATCGCGCTCATCGACGGCAAGCTACTGCCGACCGGCCGGCGATTGTGGTGCGGGCCGCGGCGTGTCAGGGTGGCCGCATGGGTGGGACGGACCGGCGCGGCGCCGGCGCGCGGTGGGTGGCGGCCGTGGTCGTGGGGAGCTGGGGGCTCATCGCTTGTAACGGCGGGGCGGACCGGCGAACGAGCCGGCGGCCGTGAGCGAACGGGAGGCCGTGGAGGCGCTCGACGGGATGGTGGCGCTGGCCTCCGAGCGGACGCCCGAGGCCATGGCGCGGCTGTGCGAGCTGTCGCTCGACGCGTGTGCCGGGATCTCAGGGTCCGTCGTCACCGCGGCCGACGGGGCGCAGTCGGCGCCCGCCGCCGGGAGCGTGCCCGACATGTTGTGCAGCCGGGACGTCGGGGACGGGGCGTGGATGCTGGTCGTCGAAGGGGTGGACGGGCTCGGGCGCGGCTACGTCTCCCAGGTCGTGTTCGGGCGCGGCGACGACGGTCGGGTCGTGCCGGTGCGGGAGCCCGCGTTCTGGCTCGGGGTGGCGTACGCGGGGACCGAGGTCACCGGGTCCACGAGCTGGTCCACGGTGTACGCCGCCGGAGGGGACACGGCACCCGAGCTCACCGAGAAGATGCTCCAGCGGGCGCGGGGCGCCTGCGCGGGAGGCGGCTGAGGGTGGCCGCGGCCGATCGGTCGAGGACGTTCACCACCCTCGTCACCACCGACCGGCGGGGGCGGGTGATGGTGCCGCTGGGCTTCGACCCGGACGGGGCCTGGGGCCGGCGGACGGCCCACCGGGTGCACGGGACCGTGAACGGGATGGGCGTCCGGGCGGTGGTGGAGCCGCTCGGCGACGGGCACGGCATCGTGCTCCCGCCCTCGTGGCGCCGCGGCTGCGGGATCGCCCCGGGCGACGAGGTCGAGGTCGTCCTCGAGCCCGAGGGGCCCCAGCGGGACGACCTGGCGCCCGACATCGTGGCGGCGCTGGAGGCCTCGCCCGAGGCGGGGGCGTTCTTCGACTCGCTCGCCCAGTTCTACCGGAAGGCGTACCTGCGCTGGATCGACGGGACCAAGCGCCGGCCCGAGCTGCGGGCGGCCCGCATCGCCGAGATGGTCGAGCTGCTCGAAGCGGGCCGGAAGGAGCGCCCGAGCGGGTAGCCCGCAGGCCACCCGCCGGCGGTGGGGTTGTGATCGGCCTCGGGCAGGAGGCCAGTTCTTCGGATAGCCCGGAGCTCTCTCAGGAGGAGACCGGGGGCGCGGACCCCTGGGGCCGGATGCCGGGTACCGTGCCGCTCCGCGATCAACGGGGCAGACGGGAGGTTGCGCGCCGGTGACAGAGCCGACAGATCTGGCCGCCCACGAGTACATCGCCGGGCGGGTGTCGTGGGCGGCCCGGGCGATCCACCGCTTCTCGACCTGGGGTGCGACCGCGGGCCTCGTGGCCGGGACCATCACCCTGCTGGCGCTGCTGCCGTTGCTGCCGCGCCTCGATGACCGGTGGCCGATCGGCGCGCTGGTGCTCGCGCTGGTCCTCGTGGTGGCGCCGCTGCGGGTCATGTGGCACGGGCGCCGGATCCGGTCCGCCTACGGCGATCCCGACGCGCTGGTGGCGGCGATCGAGAGCATCCCCGGGTCGCTCCAGTACTTCATGGCCGAGCTCCAGAAGGTGAAGCTGCCGCGGGAGGGGCGCCCGCTGCGCCGGGTGGTGGCCGCCTGGCAGTCGATGCTGGCCCTCCGCCGCGCCATGAACGCACCCATCGTCGACCACTTCCACGACCTGACCGAGCCGCTCGCCGGCCCGTCGCTGGCCATCACCACCGCCGCGCTGTGGGCCACCCTCGCCATCCTGGTGCTCGCCCTGCCGGTCGTGGTGGTGGCGCTGCTGGTGGCCCTCCTCACCTGAAGCCCACACCGGCGCCACCGCTCCCCGGACCATCGGGCCCGACCGGCGCGGCGCCCGCACGCTGGGGCAATGTGTCCGCATGCGACGCGCGGTCGTGACCCTCGCCGGAGTGGTCCTCGCGCCTGGCGGGACCGGCGGGCTGCGGCGACGGGGTGCGCGACGAGCGTCCGGGCTCGGCGCTGTCGGACCCGGGGACCCCGCTGGGCGAGGGGATGATGGTGCCCCAGGAGACCCAGCTGGTGGGGCCTGCCTTCTCCCGCCCGTCCCGCGATGGTGATCACCGCTCGGGCCTCTCGGTGCTGGCGGTCGAGGGCGATCCCTTCGTCATCTGGGACGGCCTGTCGTACCAGGCCCACCAGCTGGGGGCGCCGCTGCCGGGCAGCGGGGTCTGCGCGTGGTACGAGACGGCGCCGCCGCCCGGCGCCTCGCTGCGGGAGCCCGTCCCGGTGTCCGAGCCCAAGCCCGAGGGCATGGACCGCCTGGCGTGCAGCGCGTCGGCGTCCGGGACGAGCCCGGACGGCGAGCACATCGGCATCGTGGCCGACCTGATCTGGTCCTCCGAGGGGGCCGAGGTGGGCCTCGAGATCACCGGTGGCGGGCCCCCCGGGCCGACCCAGGCGTTCCCCGAACCCGATCCCGGTCCCGCGCCCCCGGGGACCGCGGCGCTGCTCCCGGTCGTCGGCGAGCCACCCGCCCCGCGGTCGGGCGACGAGTTCGGCCCCGAGACCAACTGTGCGGAGGCCGGGTACATCCGGCTCCGCCTGCCCAGCCCACGCCCGCCTGGCCAGCAGGGGCGGCGTCCCGCTCGCGAGCGACCGGGCCACGGTGCTGTGGGTGTCCGACCCGGGGGCCGTGCTCGACGACATCGCCGCCCAGCTCGACCCGACCGGCCCCGACGCGGGCGAGGGGACCGCCACGGTCGAGCGGGTGGACCTCGCCTACGGCAAGATCTGGCGGCTCACGGCCGACGTGGGCGCGGGCGGCGGCTCCTGCGTCATGTGGTCCAGCGCCGACGGGACCGCGGTCCTGATGATGGTGCACAACGACTGAGGCCCGAGCCCGACGACCCGGCGCCCGGCGAAGCGCAGCTCGCGCTTCAGGCCGTGTCCTGGTCCCCCAGCACCGGCGGCAGGCCGAAGGCGGGGAACCGGGACGGGCCGAAGGTGGTGACCTCGGCCACCAGGCCGTCCTCTATCCGGACGACGTCGAGCTTGAACGCCCGGAACTCGGTGTCCTTCCACTCCCGGAGGTAGCTGCCCGCCGCAGGCATGCGGTTGGCGGCCGTGGGGATCAGGCGCCAGTCGCCCATCTCCTCGACCCCGAAGGCGGTCGTGAGCATGCGGCGGATGTTCTCCCGGCCCTCGAACAGGAAGGGTTGGGGCGGCATGGTGATGCGGGCGTCCTCCCGCAGCATGGCCGCGCTGGCCTCGGCGTCGTGGGCCTCGTGGGCCGCGATGAAGCGGGCCAGCAGGTCCCGCTCCTCGTCGCTCAGCGAGGTGGTGGACCAGTCGGCCCGGCGCTCGGGCAGGTGCTCGCCCAGCGTGGCCCGGGCCCGCTGGAGCGCACTGTTGGCCGCGGCCACGCTCACGCCCAGCAGCACCGCGGTCTCGTTCGCCGACCAGCCCAGCACGTCCCGGGCCAGCAGCACCGCCCGCTGGCGGGGCGGCAGCAGTTGGAGGGCGGCCACGAAGGCGAGCTGGATCGTCTCCCGGGACACCACCACCTCGTCCGGCTCGTCCCCCGGCGGCGCCACCTCGTCGAGCAGCCGGTCGGGATACGGCTGGATCCAGGGCAGATCGGCGAACGACGCCAGCGACGGCGGCCGCCGGGACCGGTGGCGGTGGGCGTCGATGCAGGCGTTGGTGGCGATGCGGTACAGCCACGGCCGCACCCCCGGGCCCGAGCCGGCCTCGAAGCGGTCGCGGAAGCGCCAGGCCCGCAGGAACGTCTCCTGGACCAGGTCCTCGGCCTCGTCGTAGGACCCGAGCATGCGGTAGCAGTGCACGTGGAGCTCGCGCCGGTGCTGCTCCACCAGGGCCGCGAACGCCGAGTCGTCGAGCGTGGCGAGATCGTCGATCCCGGCACCCTACCGATCAGGCGAGGACCAGCCCGCCGGTCAGCGTGTGCCGCCGGCGGAGTCAACGCTGGCGGGCGATGAGGCGGTCCAGGAAGCGCTGCGCCCGGCGGGCCCGCTCGGCGGTCCAGCGGGGATCGGAGCGCAGCGACGGTCCTTCGGCGCTGGGCATGACCGTCACGCCCGGGGCGCGGCGGCGCAGCAGGCTGAACCGGGGCGGCGACCCGTGGCTGGACACGGCCACCAGCATACGTCGGCGGCTCAGTCCCAGGACGGAGGAGGCGGGGGCCGGTCGGCTTCGGTCGTGGGGCGGACCAGGAACGCCACCGTGAACACCGCGGCGATCAGCGCCGCCACCACGGCCAGGACGGTCCAGATGGCCTGGCGGGCATCACCCGACGGCCCGACCACCAGGGTGCCGGCGGCCACGAACGGCAGGACGGCGGCGAGGACCGCCAGCCGGCGCGGCCACGCCAGCAGGCGGCTCACGAGCGGGTGCTCCTCGATCCGGGCCACCAACCCGCCCAGCGCGCCGACCACCGTGAGGATCACGCCCGCGCCCAGCTGGGTGCGGGTGTCGGGGGCGACCGAGCCGTCGAGCGGGGTGCCGGCGACGAGCGTGTCCAGCCGCCAGGCGCCCACCCCCAGCGTCAACGCCGCGGTCACGGTGGCGAACCAGGCCGCCCGCAGCCAGCCGCGGCGGGCCGGGCGCAGCGACCAGCGCACCTCGGCCACGCCCCGCTCCAGGCCCCGGGAGCGCAGGGCGATGCGCAGGTGGTCGCCGGGGTCGACGTCGATGCAGGCCAGGTCGTCCTCGCCGGCGCCGGCCCACAGGGTGGCCACGGGGACGTCGACGCCGTGGGGCAGGTCGGCCTCGAAGTGGTAGCTCTCGCCGCTGAACAGGCCCTCCGCGGGCGACGCCGCCCGGCGGGGGATCCAGCACAGGGCGGCCATCGGCCCCCGGGGCCACGGCTCGTGCGCCAGCGCGGTCAGCTCCTCGTAGGAGAACTTGACGATGCGCTGCGTCCCCGGCGGGTCCGACACGAAGGTGAGCAGCAGGAACTGGTCGGTCAGGCGGTCGAGCACCAGGGCGAAGATGTCGTCGGCCCGCAGCACCTCGCGCTGGCCCCCGCCGTCGAGGAACGCGGCGCGGGCCGCCTCCCGGTCCGTCACCGGGGCCGGACACGCAGGTGGCGATCTCCTCGGCCACGTCCTCGTCCAGCGGCTCGCCCAGCAGCCCCTCCGCCCAGGCGATCATGCCGGTGACGGTGAGCAGGGCCTGGTGCCGGCGGGTGAGGATCGGCATCGAGGTGCCCGACTCGTCCCGGCAGTTGAAGTTGACCAGCGTCTCCTTGCGCAGCGTGGCCAGGGGCACCAGCCGGAAGCGCACCTCGTCCACCACGATCTCCGGCGAGGCCGACGGCAGCGTGAAGTGGACGCTCTGCTGGCGCCGGAAGGTGCTCTCGTCGCGGTAGTCGAGGGTGTCGACCCGCCGGTGGACCCAGTCGGGCTGGGCGATCAGCATGCGCACCGTCGCCAGCCCGGCGGCCCCGGTGGCCAGCGCCGCGGCCAGCAGGTCGCTGGGCCACATCTCGCCGGGCTCGTCGCGGCCTGCGTCGTCGTAGCCCTCCTCGACCGTTTCGGTCACGTCCGGAGGCTAGGGGCTACGGCGGCGAGCCGCTTCATCCGGCCGGCTCGTATCAGGTGGCGTGGCCAGGGCTACGGCTGCGGGGGCCGGTGCATGCGGACGACGCCGTCGGCGATGGCCGCGCGGGCCACGCCCTCGGCCACCCGGGGGCCACCCGTACGTCGAACACCGACGGCACGACGTGGTCGGGCTTCAGCTCGTCGTCGGACACGCACGCGGCGATGGCCTGGGCCGCGGCCAGCTTCATGCCCTCGGTGATCGAGGTGGCCGCCACGTCCAGCGCGCCCCGGAAGATGCCGGGGAAGGCCAGCACGTTGTTGATCTGGTTGGGATAGTCGCTGCGCCCGGTGGCGATGACCCGCGCGATGCCGTCGGCGTCCTCGGGCGTGATCTCGGGGTCGGGGTTGGCCAGGGCGAACACGATGGGATCGGCCGCCATCGTCCGCAGGTCGGCCGCAGTCAGCAGGCCGGGCCCCGACACCCCGATGAACACGTCGGCGCCGGGCAGCATCTGGGCCAGCGTGCCCTCCCGCCGCTCCGGGTTGGTGTTCTCGGCGAACCACAGCTTGGCCACGTTGAGGTCGTCGCGGCCGGCCCAGATGGCGCCCTTGCGGTCGACGCCGATGATCTCCTCCACGCCGGCCTGCAACAGGATCTTGCTGATGGCGACACCCGCGGCGCCCACCCCCGCGATGACCACCTTGAGGTCGGCCATCTTCTTGTCCACGATGCGAATCGCGTTCTCCAGGGCGGCCAGGGTGACCACCGCGGTGCCGTGCTGGTCGTCGTGGAACACGGGGATGTCGAGCAGCTCCTTCAGCCGCTCCTCGACCTCGAAGCACTCGGGGGCCGCGATGTCCTCGAGGTTGATGCCGCCGAAGGTGGGGGCGATGCGGCAGACGGTCTCGACGATCTCGTCGGCCGAGCTCACGTCCAGGCAGATCGGGAAGCCGTCGACCCCCGCGAAGTGCTTGAACAGCAGCGCCTTGCCCTCCATGACCGGCAGGGCGGCCTCGGGCCCGATGTCGCCCAGCCCCAGCACCGCGGTGCCGTCGCTGACGATGGCGACCGTGTTCTTCTTGATGGTGAGGTCGTGGACCCGGTTCGGCTCGGCGGCGATGGCGTTGCACACCCGGGCCACGCCCGGCGTGTAGGCCATGGACAGGTCGTCGCGGTCGGCCACCGGCATGCGGGCCAGCACCTCGATCTTGCCGCCGTCGTGCATGAGGAAGGTGCGGTCGAGGCACTCGAGCACCTGGCACCCCTCCAGCCCGTCGGCCGCGGCCCGGACCCGCTCGATGTGCTCCACGCCGGAGCAGTTGATGACCAGGTCCTCTTCCAGGGCCGGACCGCGTACGTCGAACCCGCCGATGGCGGCGATGTTGCCGCCGGCCTCGCCTACGGCGGTAGCGAGGCGGCCGAGAGAGCCGGGTCGGTTGTCGAGACGGACCCGCAGGCGGATCGAGTAGGCAGCGGTCGGAAGAGCCACGGGGCGGACGCTACCTGCCGTCGCGCGCGTCACAGCAACCGGATTCCCCGGGGTTTCGGCGGGGGTACCCTCGGGGGCGATGCCCAGCGTGTTCGAGGTGCTGACCGCCGACGGCTTCGAGCAGGTGGCCTACTGCCACGACGCCGCCACCGGGCTCCGGGCCATCGTGGCCATCCACTCGACCGCGCTCGGGCCGGGGCTGGGCGGCACCCGGTTCTACCCCTACGCGTCCGAGGAGGACGCGCTCATCGACGTGTGCCGGCTGGCCAAGGGCATGACGTACAAGCACGCGGTGTGCGGCAACGACCTGGGTGGCGGCAAGGCCGTCATCCTGGGGGACCCGGCCGAGCTGCGCAGCGAGGCGCTGTTCCGGGCCTATGGCCGCTTCGTCGAGGGGCTGAGCGGGCGCTACCTCACCGCCGAGGACGTGGGCACCACCCAGGCCGACATGGACGTCATCAGCCGCGAGACCCGCCACGTCACCGGGGTCAGCGAGTCGCTGGGCGGGTCCGGCGACCCGTCGCCCGCCACCGCGTGGGGCGTGCTGTGGGCCATGAAGGCGGTGGCCGAGCGCCTGTGGGGCACGCCCTCGCTGAGCGGGCGCCACGTGTGCATCTCCGGCGTGGGCAAGGTGGGCGCGGCGCTGGCCGAGCACCTGGCGGCCGAGGGCGCCAAGCTCACGGTCACCGACGTGAACAGCGAGGCGGTCGACACAGTGGTGGCCCGGGACGGGGCCGTGGCGGTGGCGCCCGACGCCGCCCACGCCGTGCCCTGCGACATCTTCTCGCCCTGCGCGCTGGGGGCGGTCCTCAACGCCGCCACCATCCCCGAGCTGCGCTGCGACGCGGTGGTGGGCTCGGCCAACAACCAGCTGGCCGCGCCGGCCGACGCGGAGCGGCTGCGGCACCGGGGCATCGTCTACGCCCCCGACTTCGTGGCCAACGCCGGCGGCGTCATCAACATCGCCGAGGAGCCGCACGGCTACGACCGCCAGCGGGCCTACGACCGCATCCGCACCATCCACGACACGCTGCTGCGGGTGTTCGACCGGGCCGAGGCCGACGGGACCACCACCGCGGCCGCCGCCGACCGCCTGGCCGAGGAGCGCATCGCCTCGGTGAGCCACACCCGGCTGATCCGCACCGGACGCTGAGCGTTCGCATGCCCGTAACCGGGGGCGTGACGGGCGCACGCCGCCGCTCCACTAGCGTCCCCGTGTGGCCATCGTGCTCGTGATCGTCATCGTGGTCGCCGTGGCGGCCTGTGGGTTCCTGGCGCGGGCCCGGGGTGAGGTCCAGGCCGAGCTGACCCGGTCCGAGGCCCGGGCGCGCGAGGCCGCGAGCCGCCTGGCCGCCGTGACCGCGGAGCGGGACGAGCTGGCCGGGTCCCAGGAGTGGCTCACCGCCACCAACGCCCGCATCTCGGCCGACGCCGACCGCCAGCGGGAGCGGGCCGACGACCTGGCCGCCCAGCTGGAGGCCGCCCGCGCCGCCGCCGCCGGGGGCGGGCGACGACGGGCTGTGGCAGCTGCTGCTGGCCCACGTCGCCCGGCGCTGGGCCGCGGTGGTCGGCGTGCCGCCCGAGGGACGGACGGTGGTCGCCGGGCCCCCCGGGGCCCAGCTGGCCGAGGCCCTCAACCGCGAGGTCGAGCGCCTGCGGGAGGAGGTGGGCGTGGACGTGGACGTGGACCTGGTCGCCGGCGAGGGCGCCCCCCGCCTGGGGGACGACCCGGCCGACCGGGTGCCGGTCCTGCTGGCGGCGATGGAGCTGCTGGGCGTGCTGGCCGCCTCGTGCCAGCAGGTGACGGTGGAGCTGGGCGACGAGCTGGTCCTCGTGGGCGAGGGCCGGCTCGACCCCGGCGACGAGCTGGCCGCGGTGCGGGACCGGGTCGCGGCCGCGGGCGTGGGCATCGGTCCCCTGGTGGCCGACGCCGAGGAGGAGCGGGTCGAGGTGGTCGTCCACCCGGCGGCGGTCCCTTCGGGCGATTGAGCGCAGCAGTCTCAAGTCGAGCCAGGCGACGGGTCCTCGACCGTGAATGGCATCGGCGACCGCCAACGACGTCGCGGTGTTCGTCGACGAGCGCCCTCGGGACGCAGCCGAGGACTAGACCGCGTCGCGCTCGTAGGGGTAGCCGAGGTCGGGGGCGGTCACCAGCGCCCGGACCGGGAGGCCCACCTCGGCCGCCAGCGCCTCGACCGTGCCGCCGCGGTCGACCACGGGGACGAGCAGCACCGGCTCGGCGCCGCACGCCCGCACCACCTCGGCCGCCTCCAGCATCGACACGCCCCGGGTCACCGCGTCCTCGGTGATGGCGACCCGGTCGCCCGGCTCCAGGGCCCCGGCCAGGCGGCCGCCGCCACCGTGGTCCTTCTCCTCCTTGCGGACGCTGAAGGCCCGCAGCGGCCGCCCCCGGGTGGCCGCCACCGCGGCGGTGGCGAACGCGGCCGCGTCGGCCCCCATGGTCAGCCCGCCGATGGCGGTCACGTCGTCGGGCAGCGCGGCCAGCAGGGCATCGGCCACCAGCAGCATGCCCTCGGGACGGCACGTCGTCTGCTTGACGTCGATGAACCAGGTGCTGCGCTTGCCCGACTTGAGCACGAAGTCGCCTTCCCGCACGGCATGGCGCCGCAGGTGCTCGACCAGGGCGGCGGGTGCGCTCATCCGAGCCGGACTCTACGGCCCGGCTCGCCCGGCCCGGCCTCGATTAACCGCCCGACCTCGACCGCGGCGTGGCCCGCGTCCCGCAGCAGCGCCAGCGCCCGCGACACGTCCCCGGGCGGGACCACGGCCACCATGCCGATCCCGAGGTTGAACACCCGGGCCATCTCGTCGTCGCCGATCCCGCCCAGCCGCTGGATCTCGCCGAACACGCGGGGCGCCTCCCAGGCGGACCGGTCCAGCCGCGCGTCGACCCCCTCGGGCAGCACCCGGGGCACGTTGCCCACCAGCCCGCCGCCGGTGACGTGGGCCAGGGCCCGCACGTCCACGTCGCCCAGCAGCCGGGTCACGGCCGGGGCGTAGATCACCGAGGGCCGCAACAGCTCGTCCGCCACCGTGTGCCCCGGGAACAGCTCGTCCTCCAGCGCCAGCCCGGCCCGCTCGAACAGCACCCGCCGGGCCAGCGAGTAGCCGTTGGACCGCAGCCCGGGCGAGGGCAGGCCCAGCACCGCGTCGCCCGGGCGGGCGGCGGCGCCGGTGAGGATGCGGTCCCGCTCGACCACGCCGACCGCGAACCCCACCAGGTCGAACTCGCCCGGGCTCCATGGCGCCCGGGTGCTCGGCCATCTCCCCGCCCACCAGGGCGCAGCCGGCCTGGCGGCAGCCCTCCACCACGCCGGTCACCAGCGCGTCGATCTGGTCGGGGTCGAGGACGCCGACCGAGATGTAGTCGAGGAAGAACAGGGGCGCCGCCCCCTGGCACACGATGTCGTCCACGCACATCGCCACCAGGTCGATGCCGATCGTGTCGTAGCGCCGGGCGGCCCGGGCCACCATGGCCTTGGTCCCCACGCCGTCGGTCGACGACACCAGCACCGGGTCCCGGTAGCCCGCAGGCAGGCCCACGAGGCCCCCGAAGCCGCCGATGTCGCCGAGCACCTCGGGCCGGTAGGTGGAGCGCACCTTGTCCTTGATGCGCTCGACCGCGGCCTCGCCCGCGGCGATGTCGACCCCCGCGGCGCGGTAGGTCTCCCCCATCACGCCCGGCTCACGCGGTGGTGCCGTCGAGCAGCACGGGCTGGACGATGGACTCGCCGGTGGGCATGCTCGTTGTCCTCCAGCACGTGCTTGCGCAGGGTGAGCGGCACCGCGACCGGGTAGTTGCCGGTGAAGCAGGCGTCGCAGAACCCGGCCCCGGCGGCGCCGGTGGCCGCCACCAGCCGGTCGAGGCTGAGGTAGGACAGCGTGTCGACGTCGAGGTACTCGCGGATCTCGTCGACGGTGAGCTTGTGGGCCAGCAGCTCGGTGCGGTCGCCGGTGTCGATGCCGTAGAAGCACGACCAGCGCACCGGCGGCGAGGGGATGCGCAGGTGGACCTCGGTGGCGCCCGCCTCCCGCAGCATGCGCACCAGCTGGTGCTGGGTGGTGCCCCGCACGATGGAGTCGTCCACCACCACCAGCCGCTTGCCCGCGATGTTCTCCCGCAGCGGGTTGAGCTTCAGGCGCACGGCCTTGGCCCGCATCTCCTGGCTGGGGGCGATGAAGCTGCGGCCGATGTAGCGGTTCTTGACCAGGCCCTGACCCAGCGGGATGCCGCTGTGGCGGGCGAAGCCCTCGGCCGCGGGCACGCCCGACTCGGGCACCCCCATCACCATGTCGGCCTCCACCGGCGCCTGCTCCGCCAGCTGCTCGCCCATGCGGATGCGGGCCTGGTGCACGCTCTGGCTGTACAGGCGGCTGTCGGGACGGGCGAAGTACACGAACTCGAACAGGCACAGGTGGGGCTCGACCGCGGTGCCGAACGGCTGCATCTCCCGCACGCCGTGCTCGTCGATGACCACCATCTCGCCGGGGTCGAGCTCCCGGTCGAACTTGGCGCCCACGATGTCGAGCGCCGGCGTCTCGGACGCCAGCACGTGGCCGCCGTCGGGCAGCTGTCCCAGGCACAGGGGCCGGAAGCCGTGCGGGTCGCGCACGCCGATGATCCGGGTCTGGTCCATGATCACCAGCGAGAAGGCGCCCTCGAGGCGCCCGACCACGCGTCGCCACCGCCCGCTCGAGGGCGTCGTCGGCGGGATCGTCGGTGAGCTCGTGCCCCAGCTCGGCGGCCATCAGCTCGGCCACCAGGTCGCTGTCGCTGGTGACCGTGCCCTCCAGCATCCCGGCCTCGGCCACCAGCGCCTCGGTGTTCACCAGGTTGCCGTTGTGGCCCAGCGCGAACATGCGCTCGCCCACCGACCGGTAGGCGGGCTGGGCGTTGCGCCACGTGGAGGACCCGGTGGTCGAGTAGCGGCAGTGGCCGATGGCCAGGTGGCCGTGCAGGCCGGCCAGCGTCCGGTCGCCGAACACGCTCGCCACCAGGCCCTGGTCCTTGACCACGGTGAGCAGCTCGCCGTCGCTGACGGCCATGCCGGCCGCTTCCTGGCCACGGTGCTGGAGCGCGAAAAGTCCCAGATAGGCGAGTGACGCAACCGACTGGCCCGGGGCGTGGACGGCGAAGACGCCGCACGCCTCCCGGAGGCTGTCGTCTTCGGCGCCACCGTCGCGAGACTCGATCACGCGCCCAGTCTGCCCGCTGCGGCCCCCCGATCGGCGAAACCCGGTTCCGTGGTGCTCTAGCCTGGTCAGTCGATGCTTCTCGACCTGCAGTCACCGACCGTGCGCAAGCTGGCGAAGTACTCGACGGCGTCTCTGGTGGCGATGTGCGTCGGGCAGCCGATCTTCTGGATCTGCAACGGCGTGCTGGCCTGGGACGCGGTGGTCTCCAACCTCGTGTCCGTGTCCTTCGGCGCGGTGCCCAACTACCTGATCAACCGGCGCTGGACCTGGAGCCAGACCGGCAAGAACCGGCTGTGGGGCGAGATCGTCCCGTTCTGGGCCATGTCGGCGCTGGGGGTGGTCTTCTCGCTGGTGGCGGTCCACTACGCGGACCAGCGCTGGCACTCGACCCCCATCAACGCCATCGCCCAGCTCGCCGGGTTCGGCGTGCTGTGGCTGGCCAAGTTCCTCGTGCTCGACAAGGTGATGTGGCGGATCGTCCGCGACCTCCAGCCCGACGTCGCCATCGACGAGGCCGAGGCCGGCCTGGTCGGCGCGCCTGGACCTCGACGGCACCGACGGCGAGCCCGCCCTTCCCAACGGCGACAAGTCGCAGCCTCGAGCCCCGGTCCAACGGCGACGAGCCGAACGTCATCGCCGTCGTCCCCGAGGAATCCCGCCGGTCCTGACCGACCGGGTACCCGAGGCAATAGGGGCCGCCGGCGGCGGCCGGAGGCAATAGGGGTCGGGGGCCGACCGTCATTGCCTCGACTCCGCCGCCGCGGCCGCTATTGCCTCGCCGTCAGGGTCGGGTCAGCCCTGGGTGGTGCCCTGGCCCAGGAGGTCGGGGAGGCGGCCGCGCCAGGCGGCCGTGGCGTCGGCCAGGTCGACGTCGAGGGCGACGGACGGCGGGCCCTCGACCACGAGGCGGTCGCCGCCCGCCTCGCCCACCACGGTCCACGTGACGCCCGCGGCCTGGAGCCGGCGGCCGACCTCGGCCTCGGCCGCCGGGTCCACGGCCAGGACGAAGCGGCTGGCGCGACTCGCCGAACAGCCAGGCGTGGGTCGCGTCCGGCGGCGCCGTGAGGCGGGCGCCCACGCCGCCGGCCACGGCCATCTCGGCCAGCGGCGAGGCCGAGGCCACCGTCGGCGGCGTCGTGCACGCCCAGCACCAGGCCGTCGATCACCAGGTCCCGCACGGCGTCGCACACCCGCCGGTGGGCGTCCAGGTCGAGCGCCGGGGGCGTGCCCGCCTTGTGGCCCTGGCGCCAGGCCCAGCGCGAGCCCGACAGGGCGTCGGGATCGGCGCCCCCCACCACGACCACGACGCGGGTCCCGGCCACCAGGCCGGCGCCCGGCGGCGGCACCGCCAGCCGGTCGATCATGCCCACCACCGCCACCACCGGGGTGGGGTCGATGTCGCGCCCGCGCGACTCGTTGTAGAGGCTGACGTTGCCGCCCACCACCGGCAGGCCCAGCGCCCGGCAGGCGTCGCCCATGCCGTCGATGGCCTCGGACAGCTGCCACATCGTCTCGGGATGGGTGGGGTTGCCGAAGTTGAGGCAGTCGACCAGCGCCAGCGGGCCGGGCGCCCACGCACGCCAGGTTGGCGACCGCCTCGGCCACGACCAGCGCGGTGCCCTGGCGGGGGTCGAGCGCGCACCAGCGGTGGTTGCCGTCGCAGGTCAGGGCCAGGCCCCGACCGGTGTCGGCGCCGGTGACCGGGTGCTTGAGCCGCAGCACGGTGGCGTCGCCGCCCGGGCCCTCCACCGTGTTGAGGAACAGCTGGCTGTCGTACTGGCCCGACACCCACGACGTGTCGCACAGCATGTCGACCAGGTCGGCCCCGGGGTCGCCGGGCGCCGGCAGGGCGGCGTCGGCGCTGTCGGCCAGGCGGGCGGAGCGGTCGGCCGGCTCGGCCCGCGGGCGGTCCAGCAGCGGGGCGTCCTCGTGCAGCGACGCGGCGGGCAGCTCGGCCAGCACGTCGCCGTCGGGCCGGTCCAGGACCCGCAGGCGGCCGTCCCCGGTCACGGTGCCGACCACCGCGGCGGTGATCTCCCAGCGGGCGCAGATGCCGATCACCGCGTCGAGGTGCTCGGGCTCGACGATGGCCAGCATCCGCTCCTGGCTCTCGCTGGTGAGCACCTCGAACGGCTCCATGCCCGTCTCCCGCTGCGGGACCTCGGACACGTACACGTCCATGCCCACCCCGCCCCGGCTGGCGGTCTCGCTGGTGGCGCAGGTCAGGCCCGCACCGCCCAGGTCCTGGATGCCGACCACGAGGTTGGCATCGAGCATCTCCAGGCACGCCTCGATGAGCCGCTTCTCCTCGAACGGGTCGCCCACCTGCACGCTGGGACGCTTGGCCGCGTCGGCCTCGTCGTCGCTGAATCCGGCCGATGCCAGCACCGACACACCGCCGATGCCGTCGCGCCCAGTGGTGGAACCGAACAGGACGGCCAGGTTTCCGACGCCCGACGCCCGGCCCAACACGAGCCTTTCCACCGGCAGGACACCGAGGCAGAACACGTTCACGAGCGGGTTGTCCTGATACGTTTCGTCGAAGACCGATCTCGCCACCAACCGTGGGGACGCCGACCGAGTTCCCATAGCCGCTGATGCCGGACACGACACCTTCGGCGATCCAGCGGCTGCGGGCATCGGACAGGGGGCCGAAGCGCAGCGGGTCCATCGAGCGCGATGGGCCGGGCTCCCATGGTGAAGACGTCGCGCAGGATGCCGCCGATGCCGGTCGCCGCGCCCTGATAGGGCTCGATGGCGGAGGGGTGGTTGTGGCTCTCGATGCGGAACGCCACCGCGATTCCGTCGCCGGCATCGACCACGCCGGCGTTCTCACCGGGGCCGACCAGCACCGACCGGCCCTCGCTGGGCAGGCGCCGCAGGTGCAGCCGGCTGGACTTGTAGGAGCAGTGCTCGGACCACATGACGGCGTACATCGCCAATTCCAGGTGATTGGGGGCGCGGCCGAGGATGCGCTCGATGGCGGCGGCCTCGTCGTCGGTGAGCCCGAGGGCCCGGTGGATCGGCTCGTCGGCGGTCACGCCGCCCAACATAAGGGATGGGGGACATACTCACGGACACGCACGCGGAGCGCGCTCAGCGTCACGATCCGGGGCCGGACGGCAGTCCGCGAATGGGACGGATCGGAGGCCCGGGAAGGCTCCAAATAGCGCGATCGATCAAAGCGAAATATGCTTCACCCATGGCCGAGTCGACCCGCAAGCGCACGCCGATGAGCAACCAGCACAAAGCCGCCCTCGCCGAGGGCCGAGATCAAGGCCGTGCCGTCCGGCGATACCTGGAAGCGCTGGAAGCGCACAAGCCCCGTCGCGGCCGCAAGCGCACCCCGGAATCCATGAAGAAGCGGCTCGTCGCGGTGGAAGCTGAGATCGCTGTGGCCGATCCGCTCAAGCGTGTCCACCTGGTGCAGGAGCGCTTCGATCTGGAATCCGCGATCGAGGCGAGCGAGTCAAAGGTCGACCTCGACCAGCTCGAAAAGGACTTCGTGAAGTCGGCCGCGCCCTACAGCGAGCGCAAGGGCATCACGTACTCGGCGTGGCGCGAGGTCGGCGTCCCCGCCAACGTGCTCGAGAAGGCCGGGATCACCCGGCGGGCCTGACGGCGACCGTCAGGCCGCCATGGCGCCGGCGGTCACCAGCAGCGAGCGCAGCAGGGGCACGCCGTCGGTGGAGCCCAGCAGCACGTGGCTGGCCCGCTCGGGGTGGGGCATGAGCCCGACCACGTTGCGGCCCGCGGAGCACACGCCCGCGATGCCGTCGAGCGATCCGTTGGGGTTGTCGACGTAGCGGAACACCACCCGGTCCTCGGCGCGCAGCTCGGCCAGCGTCTCGGGCTCGCAGGTGTAGTTCCCCTCGAAGTGGTTGATGGGGATGGCCAGCTCGGTCCCGACCTCGACGCCGGTCGTCAGCGCCGTGCCACCGGCCTCGACCCGGATGGTCGCCGGGCGGCACAGGAACTTCAGCCCCGCGTTCTTCTGCAGGGCCCCGGGCAGCAGCCCCGCCTCGCACAGCACCTGGAACCCGTTGCAGATGCCGACCACCGGTCCGCCCGCCGCGGCATGGGCCCCGACGGCCTGCATGACCGGCGAGAAGCGGGCGATGGCCCCGGGCCGCAGGTAGTCGCCGTGGGCGAACCCGCCCGGGAGCACGACGGCGTCGACCCCGCCGATGCTGGCGTCGCCGTGCCACAGCAGGCGGGCCTCGCCGCCCAGGCCCCGCACGGCCTCGGCCACGTCGAGCTCGCAGTTGGACCCGGGGAAGACGACGACGCCGACGACCGAGGGCATCAGGACCGGCACCGCCGCGCTCGCGGTGACGGTGGCGCGGTAGCCCTCGATGACCGGGTTGGTCAGGAAGCGCCGGCACATGTCGTCGACCTCGGCCCGGGCCGTGGCCTCGTCCGCGCTTTCGAGCACGAAGCGGAACGCCTTGCCCACCTTCACCTGCCGACACCCCGTCGAACCCGAGCGCGGGCAGCGACCGCTCGATGGTCGCCCCCTCGGGGTCGGCGACGCCGTCCCGCAGGTGGGTTTCGACCAGCACGGAGAACTCCATGCGGCTCAGCGTAGATGGCCCGCGCTCGGGGGCGTGACCCCCCGGAACTCGGGGCCGTGGAGCACGGGGGCGACCGTCTCGGCGTCGAGCGACGGAGGCGGCCTCGACGTCGTCGGTCCAGCCGTACCCGACCAGCTCCTGGCCCGACGCGGCGGTCGTCAGCCACGTGCAGAGGTCGGCGCGGGCGGCGTCGAAGGCGGCGAGGGCGGCGCGGGCCTCGGGCGAGACGGTGGCCTCCGGCCGGCCGCCGTCCACCAGGGCGCGGATCACCGCACCGGCGCCGAGCAGGTCCTCGACCGCGGGGCGCAGGGGGCCCAGGCTGCCCCGCCAGCGCTCGCCCGCGGCCACCACCGCCACCGGGCCCGGCTGCGCGCCGGCCACCGCCGCCACCGCGCCGGCGTTGCGCAGGCAGCCGGCCAGGACCACGGCGTCGGGGACGTCGTTCTGGGCGCCGAAGGCCAGGGCCGAGCCGTTGGGCGACGGGAGCACCAGGCGGGTGCCGGGCGCGATGCGGGCCAGGTCGGTGGGCGAGAGCGACCAGTGGCCGTCCTCCCGCATGCCGGCCAGCTCGGCGTCGTGGCGGGCCGCGTAGGCCCGGGCCGCGTCGCCCGCGGCCCACACGTAGGGCAGGACCACGGCGCCCCGCCCGACGGCGACGGACACCGCGGTGGTGAAGCGCAGGACGTCGACCACCACGACGGCGCCCGCTCCCTGGGCCACGTGGATCAGGCCGTCCACGCCCCACTCGAAGCGGACCGCCCAGCGCTCCTGGCGGCGGAACGCGGCGGTGGCGTCGTCAGCCACCCGCCCCGGGCCAGTCTGCGAACGGCCGGCCGGTGATGCGCTCGTAGGCCTCGATGTAGCGGTGGCTGGTGGCCGCCACCACGTCGGGCGACAGCGGGGGCGGCGGCGGGGTCTTGTCCCAGTCGAGGCCGTCGAGCAGGTCCCGCACCGGCTGCTTGTCGAAGCTCGGCGGCGTGCGGCCCGGCTCCCAGGCGTCGGTGGGCCAGAAGCGGGACGAGTCGGGCGTCAGCACCTCGTCGCACAGCACCAGCTCGCCGTCCACCAGCCCCAGCTCGAACTTGGTGTCGGCGATGATGATGCCGCGCTCGCGGGCCCAGTCGGCGCCCCGCCGGTAGAGCTCCAGCGACACGTCCCGCACCTGGGCGGCCAGCGGCTCGCCGATGAGCTCGGCGGCGGCGGTGAAGGAGATGTTCTCGTCGTGGCCCTCGTCGGCCTTGGTCGAGGGCGTGAACACGGGCTCGGGCAGGCGGGCCGACTCCAGCAGCCCCTCGGGCAGCCGGGTGCCGTGCATGGTGCCGGCGCGGCGGTACTCCTTCCAGGCCGAGCCGGTGATGTAGCCCCGCACGATGCACTCCACCGGCAGCATGTCGGCCCGGCGGGTGAGCATGATGCGCCCCGCCAGGTCGGCCTCGGCCGCCGCCTTCCGGGCCGACTCCGGCAGGTCGGCCACGTCGGTGGAGAGCAGGTGGCCGGGCACGATGTCGGCGAGCTGCTCGAACCAGAAGGCGGACATGGCCGTGAGCACGCGGCCCTTGTCGGGGATGGGCTCGGCCATGATCACGTCGAAGGCCGAGATGCGGTCACTGGTCACCATGAGCAGGCGGTCGTCCCCGACGGCGTAGATGTCGCGGACCTTGCCGGAGTGGACGTAGGGCAGACCGAGATCGGTCACGGGGAGACCCTCCGAGGGGAGTTCGGGCGTGTGTCGGCCGTCTTACAGGATCGGCTCTGGACGGTAGCGGGCGGCGTCGGGGTGGTCGGCGGCTATCGCCTCGACCTGGCGGACGAAGGACTGCGACCTGGCGGGGCGCGGCGCCCACGAACCCGGAGCGGTCGGCCAGCACCGCGTCGATCGTGGCGCGGTCGAGGCCGAGCCGGTCGTCGCCCGCCAGGCGGGCGGCCAGGTCGTTGACCGCGGCGCCCTCCCGCAGGGCGAGGGCGACGGCCACCGCGTGCTCCTTGATGGCCTCGTGCGCCTGCTCGCGGCCCACCCCGGCCCGCACCGCCGCCACCAGCACCTTGGTGGTGGCGAGGAACGGCAGGTAGCGGTCGAGCTCGCGCTCGATCACCGCGGGGAAGGCGCCGAAGCCGTCGAGCACGGACAGCAGCGTCTCGAACAGCCCGTCGGTGGCGAGGAAGGCGCCCGGCAGCGCCACCCGGCGGACCACCGAGCACGACACGTCGCCCTCGTTCCACTGGTCGCCCAGGAGCTCGGACGTCATGGACAGGTAGCCCCGGACGACCACGGCCAGGCCGTTGATCCGCTCGGCCGAGCGGGTGTTCATCTTGTGGGGCATGGCGGAGCTGCCCACCTGGCCGGGGACGAAGCCCTCGGTCACCAGCTCGTGGCCGGCCATGAGCCGGATGGTGGTGGCCAGGCTGCCCGGCCCCGAGGTCGCCTGGACCAGGGCGGACACCACGTCGAAGTCCAGCGAGCGGGGGTAGACCTGGCCCACGCTGGTGAGGCCGTGGGCGAAGCCGAGGTGCTCCCGCACCGCCTGCTCCAGCCGCTCGACCCGCTCGGGGTCGCCGCCCAGCAGGTCGAGCTGGTCCTGCTGGGTGCCCATGGGGCCCTTGATCCCCCGCAGCGGGTAGTGTCTCGAGGAGGTCGTCGACCCGGCGGTAGGCGGCCAGCAGCTCCTCGCCCGCGTTGGCGAAGCGCTTGCCGAGGGTCGTGGCCTGGGCGGCCACGTTGTGGCTGCGGCCCGCCATGACCAGCGCGGCGTACTCGCCCGCCCGCTCGGCCAGCCGGGCCAGCGCCGCCACCATGCGGTCCCGCACCAGGGCGAGCGCCAGGCGCACCTGGAGCTGCTCGACGTTCTCGGTGAGGTCGCGCGAGGTCATGCCCATGTGGGCGTGCTCGTGGCCCGCCAGGGCCGAGAACTCCTCGATGCGGGCCTTCACGTCGTGGCGGTTGCGGCGCTCACGGGCCTCGATGGAGTCGAGATCGACGGCGTCGACGACGGCCCGGTAGTCCTCGATGGCCGCGGCGGGGATGTCGACCCCGAGCTCACGCTGCGCCTCCATGACGGCGATCCACAGCTCGCGCTCGAGGCGGATCTTGCGCTCGGGGCTCCACAGCTCGACCATCGGCTCGCTGGCGTAGCGGGTGGCCAGGATGTCGGGCAGGACGGGCTTCACCCCCCCATTGTCGCCCGTTGACGGCCCGGTGCGCAGGATGGCCGTTATGATAACGGCATGGCCCGCACCGTCCGTCAGCTCCGCAAGGCCATGGGGGTCAGCCAGGCCCTGCTGGCCCGAGATCCTCGGCGTCACCCAACCGGCGGTCGTCCGCCTGGGAGGCGGGCAGGCGCAGCCCGACCGGCCAGGCGGCCGAACGGTTGGAGCGCGTCGCCATCGCCCTCGACGGGCCCACCAAGGTCTACGGCGAGTTCCGTCACCGGCCCATCGAGCTACCCGACGGTCGCTGGACCCCGGTGGTCCCGCTCGACCTGGTGGTGACGCTGCCGATCCACCTGGACTGGACACCTCGTCAGGGCCAGCGGGACCTGGGAGATCCGGCGCAGCGGGCGAGCGCCTACGCCCAGGTGCTGGACGAGGGCCGGCCGGAGGACATCCGCATCTGGGTCGACCCCGACGCCTTGGTGGAGCTGTGGCCCGACGTCCCCGTCGCCCGCCACATGCAGGAGGCCGTCGCCGACCTGGTGGAGTCGCTGCGATGAGCGACGGCGGCCTCACGGACGCGCAGCGCCACGTCGCCCGCATCGTCCTGGCCGTGGCCGGGCCGGAGGGCTTCCACCTGGCCGGCGGCGCGGCGCTGGTGGCGTCGAACCTCACGAACCGTCCCACCCGCGACATCGACGCCTTCACCTCCAAGGACGTCGACGTCGCGGCGGTCGCGGACCGCGTGGCCGACGCGCTGCGGGAAGAGGGCTTCGAGGTGGGGATGAGCCGCCGGTTCGTCGGGTTCGCCGAGCTCGATGGTGACGGCGGTCGGGCCGCGGCGCAGCACCTTCGGCGTCGACCTCGGCCGCGACTACATGGAGTGGCCGGGAACGACGACCTCACTGGGCCCGACGTTGTCGCCGCGGGAGCTGGCGGCGGGCAAGGTGCTGGCGCTGTTCGGGCGGGTGCAGACGCGAGACCTGGCCGACGTGGCCGCGCTGGTCGAGCACTTCCCGCTGGAGGACATGCTGGCCGACGCCAAGGTCAAGGACCCCGGGTTCAGCCGGCCGATCATGGCCGAGATGATCCGCAGGGTGATCGCCATCCCCGACGGGGACTGGCCCGAGGGGGTGGACGTGAAGGCGGTGCGGCGGTTCGGGGCCGAGCTGGCCGACTCGTTGGAGAAGGGCTAGCGGGGGACCATCTCCTCGCGGTGGCGGAGCAGCTCGGCGGTGAGGTCCTCGTCGCCGACCGCCATCATCTGGACCGCCAGGAGGGCGGCGTTCATGGCGCCGTCGACCGCCACCGTGGCCACCGGGATGCCCTTGGGCATCTGGACCGTGGCGTAGAGGGCGTCCACGCCGTTGAGGGCGCCGCCGGACAGGGGCACGCCGATGACCGGCAGGGTGGTCTGGGCGGCGACCGCGCCGGCGAGGTGGGCGGCCATGCCCGCGCCGCAGATGATGGCGGAGTAGCCGTTCTCGCGGGCGGACGAGGCGAACTCGGCCACCACCGCCGGGGTGCGGTGGGCCGACATGACCCGCACGTCGGCCTCGACGCCGTAGCGGGTCAGGGTGTCGGCCGCCGGGGCCATCTTGTCCTTGTCGTTGGGCGAGCCCATGAGGATCGCGACCTTCCTGGTCATCCGCGTGCTGCCTCCCTGGCTATGTCGGTGCGGTAGTAGCGGCCGGGCCACGAGATCAGGCTCACGGCCCGGTAGGCGTGGTCGCGGGCGGCGGCCACGGTGGGGCCCGACCCGGTGACGGCCAGGACCCGGCCGCCCGCGGTCACCAGCGCCCCGTCGTCGTCCGGGCCCGAGGGCCACGCCCGCGCTGAACACCATGGCGCCCTCGGCCTCGGCCGCCGCGATCCCGTCGATCACGTCGCCGGTGCGGGGCGCCACCGGGTAGCCCTCGCTGGCCATCACGACGGTGACGCACGCTCCGGTGTCGAAGGCGGGGGGCGGGGCCTGGGTGAGGTCGCCGGCCGCGGCCGCGGCCAGCAGATCGGCCAGGTCGGTGGTCAGGCGGGGCAGGACGACCTGGGCCTCGGGGTCGCCGAAGCGGACGTTGTACTCGACCAGCCGTGGTCCGTCCCGCGTGAGCATCAGCCCGGCGTACAGCACCCCGCAGTAGTGGATGCCCCGGCTGCGCAGCTCGGCCAGCGTGGGCGCGATGAACCGGTCCATCACCTCGGCCACCACGTCGTCGCCCGCCACCGGGACCGGCGAGTAGGCGCCCATGCCTCCGGTGTTGGGCCCGGTGTCGCCGTCGCCCACCCGCTTGAAGTCCTGCGCCGGGGCCAGCGGCACCGCCCGCTCGCCGTCGCACACGACCAGGAGCGACAGCTCGGGCCCGGTCATGCCCTCCTCGATGACCACCGTGCGGCCTGCGTCGCCGAAGGACTCGCCCGAGAGCTTGGCCCGCACGTCGGCCTCGGCCTCGGCCCGGGACGAGGTGACCAGCACGCCCTTGCCGGCGGCCAGGCCGTCGGTCTTGATCGCCCACGGACCGGGCAGTGCGCGCAGGAAGTCCAGCGCCGGCGCGACCTCGTCGAAGGCCGCGTAGCGGGCGGTCGGCACCTCGGCCGCCGACACGACCTCCTTCATCCACGCCTTGGACCCCTCCAGGTGGGCGCCGTCGGCCCCGGGTCCGAACACCAGGCGGCCCGCGGCCCGCAGCTCGTCGGCCAGGCCCGCCACCAGCGGCTGTTCCGGCCCGATGACGTAGAGGTCGGCCTCGATCTCCCCGGGCGGGGTGGCCACCGATCCCGGGATCCCGGGACTGCCCGGCGTCACCACCACCTCGGCAGTGCGCCCCAGCACGTGGGCGAGCGCGTGCTCGCGTCCCCCCGACCCCACCACGCACACCCGCACGCCGGCGCCCCTACGGCTTGCGCTGGACGTACTGGTCGCGGCCCGGGCCCACGCCCACCAGGGGGATGGGCACGCCCACCTGGTCCTCCAGGAAGGCGATGTAGTCGAGGGCGGCGGGCGGCAGGTGGTCCGGCTCGGTGGCCGAGGACAGGTCGGTCCCCCAGCCCGGCAGGTCCTCGTAGACCGGCGTGACCCGATGGAGCAGGGACTGGTCGTCGGGGAAGCGGTCGAAGGTCCGGCCGTCGGCCTCGTAGGCCACGCACACCCGCACGGTGTCGAAGGGGTCGAGGACGTCGAGCTTGGTGATGCTCAGCTCGGACAGCGAGTTGAGCCGCACCGCGTGGCGCAGCATCACGGCGTCGAACCAGCCCGGACGGCGGCGGCGCCCGGTGTTGGTGCCGTACTCGTGGCCCCGCTCGATGAGCGCGTCGCCGGTCTCGTCGAACAGCTCGGTGGGGAAAGGCCCGGCGCCCACCCGGGTGATGTACGCCTTGGCGATGCCCACCACCCGGTCGATGTAGCGGGGGCCGACCCCGGCGCCGGTGCAGGCGCCCCCGGCCACGGGGTTGGACGAGGTGACGAAGGGATAGGTGCCGTGGTCGAGGTCGAGGAACGTCGCCTGCGCCCCCTCGAACAGGACGTTCTGGCCGATCTCCAGCGCCTCGTGCACCAGGTTGACCGTGTCGGCCACGTACGGCTCGACCCGGGGGGCCAGCTCGCCCAGGTAGAGGTCGGCGATCTCTTCCACCGTGGGCGGCAGCTGGTTGTACACCTTGGCCAGGAACTGGCCCTTCTCCTTGAGCACCAGCTCCAGCTTCTGGCGGAAGATCTTGGGGTCGTACATGTCCTGCACCCGCAGGCCCACCCGGGACGCCTTGTCGGCGTAGGCGGGACCGATGCCCCGCTTGGTGGTGCCCAGCTTGTTCTTGCCCAGGTGGCGCTCGGTCACCCGGTCGAGCAGCTGGTGGTAGGGCAGGATCAGGTGCGCGCTGGAGGACACCTTGAGCCGCTCGCAGCTACGGCCCCGGCTCTCCAGCATGTCGATCTCGTCCAGCAGGACCTGGGGATCGACGACCACCCCGTTGCCGATGACCGGCACGATGTGGTCGTACAGCACCCCCGAGGGGATGAGCTGGAGCGCGAACGTCTCGCCGTCGACCACCAGCGTGTGGCCCGCGTTGTGGCCCCCCTGGTAGCGGACCACCAGGTGCATCTCCTTGGCGAAGAGGTCGGTGAACTTGCCCTTGCCCTCGTCGCCCCACTGGGTTCCGACCACGATGGTTGCCGGCACGACGCGCTCCCGGGATGTCGCTGAGGGGACGTGCCAGGTTAGCGCCCGGCCGGGCGTTCGGTTCAGACGGTGAACGGCACGGTGACGAGGGCGTCGGCGGAGACGGGGTCGACGATCAGCCGGGGCGAGCTGCGACCAGAGCTGTCCCTGCGATGGTCACGGTGGCGCCCTGGTCCTCGAACGTGGTCGTGAAGGTGCACGTGATCGCGCTCGAGGGGACCGGCGCGGGCTTGATGTCGTCGAACTGCTCGACGACCTGTCCACCGACGGTGACGGTCCCTGTCACCCGGTAGGGGATGGACACCCCGTCCGGGCCGAACGCGGGTGTGAAGGCCCCGTTCCCCGGTGGCGTAGCGATCTGGAAGCTCCCGAGGCCGGGACAGGTCACGTCGAACGTGAGCCCGTTGGTGGGCGCGGCGCCGGCCATCGGTGCCACCAGAAGCAGCGAGGCCGCAGCGACACCACCCGCCATGACCATGCGCACACTATTCATCGGTCCCCCTCCTGCATGTTCGGGTCCACTGCGGCGCGCCTCGGTGACGCGCTCGGGAGGTCCGGATGACCTGACGCGAGAGAAGAGTCCCGCCCGGTGTCCACCTACCGCCCTCCGCCAGGACCGTACGACCGTGCGCTCTCCGAGGCAAGAGGTTCGCCCAGAGTGGCAGCCCTGACCCGAAGCCACTTCGCAGGGGCAGCGCCTGCGGTCGAGGTCGCACCACTATCGTGAGGTGATCCGCCTCCCAGCGCCCCTCGCCCCCTCGTGTGTCACCGCTAGATCAGCCGGCGCGTAGGCGGCGGCTCGCCGAGGAGCTCGACGAGGTCGGCCTCCCACGGGAGGCGGATGAGGGCTCCCAGGCGCTGCTGGTGGAGGAGATCGACCATGCCCTCCACCCCATCGTGCACGAGCGCCGCGCCGCCAGCAGCGGCACCCTCGTCGACCCCCGATCGGATCCGGAACGCTGGTCGTCGGGAACCGGGCTCGACGTCGTCCGCATGCCGATCGCTCCCGACGACCTCGACGACTCCCGGCGCTTCGCCGACGGGTTGTCGAGCTGGCTGCTCCGGCGCCGCGCCGGCGGCGACGAGTGGATCATCTTCGACCGGCCGGCGGGGTCCGAGCGCGACCTGGTCGTCCTGGCTCGGTCCTTCGGCGCGACCGTCGTGCAGCGGCACCCCTCCGGCGTGGTCCGCATCGTCGGCGACTTCGGTGTGCTGCGGTGGGACGGGCTGTCCTGGGATCTCGAGCCCCATGTGTCGGCGTGGATCGCTGCGGTCACCGCGCTCGGGGCGGCCGGTGACACCGGCGTGCTGGAAGCGCTGCTCGAGTTCGCCGTGCACGACCTCGGATCGCACGGCGTCGGGGCCATCCTCATCTACCGGCCCGACGGTAGGCCCGGGCCCGCCGTGGAGGAGCGGTTGCCGCCGCCGCCGGCGCTCAAGATCCGCACGCCCTTCCACCTCGCGCCCCTGCGGCATGCGCTCACCCACCTCGATGGCGCCGCCGTGTTCGACCACGACGGCGTCCTCCGGCAGCTCGGCGTCCGCGTGGTGCCGAGCCCGGCCGCCGAGCAGCAGGTCGACGCCCTCGGCGGGACCCGCCACACCTCGGCCCGCCGCTACTCGTTCGACGACCCGACCGCCACCGTGATCGTCGTGAGCGAGGACGGCCCCGTCTCGGTCCTCCGCGGCGGCGCGATCGTCGGACGGTCACCGACCGGGACCTGAGTCAGCGTCGTTCGAGCGCGGCGCGATCCCAGGCGGCCGTGGTGGCCGCGGCCTACGTAGGTGGACTGCACGAAGGCGAGCAGCGCCGCGTCGGGGGCGGCGGCGGTGCGGACGAGCTCGTAGGGCAGGACGAACTCGCCGAGGTCGTCGTCCCAGCGGGCGCCACCAGGCTCGACGGGCTGGTCCCGGTAGCCGGGCGGGATCGGGTAGGCGTAGGCGTAGAAGAGCCCTTCGTCGCCGGCACCCGGCCAGTAGCCGCAGCTCGACACCTCGTGCGAGTACGCCTCCCACATCACGTGTGGTCCGCAGTTCGGCGCGCCGCCCGGATGCTTCGGCGCGGTACGGCCGGAGAAGCGGGTGTGAGCCAGGTCCAGGCCTCCCCAGAACAGGTGGATGGGGCTGGCCTTGCCGACGAACCCGGAGCGGAACACCTTCAGCACCCGTTCGATCTGCACCAGCGCGAGCCAGAACCGCCGGACGGCGTCGGGGTCGTAGCTGGCGTGCACACGGTCCTCGGTGAAGGGGAGGACCGCACCGGGGATCTCGACCGGCATCGGCCAGATGGCGGTGGGCACGCCGAGCTCATCGAGCAACCCGACCACGGTGGCGTAGAAGTCGGCAACAGGGCGCGGCTCCAGCGGGAACGATCGACGTGCGCCGCTCACGGTCGCGATGTCGAGCCGGTGGTCGACCAGGTCCAAGTCGATCTGGAACACCGGGCCCGTCGGATGCGGCATGGGGGACGTCGTCAGCCCGCGGGCGTACACGTAGAGGGGGACGTTCCACCAGTGGTTGGCGAGCGGCTCGTTGGCGAGCCGGATCTTGCCGACGACCTGGGTGTACAGCTGCAAGGTGTCGCGGGTGTCGGCCCATTCGGCCAGAGGGAGGCGCGGCCACCCCTCGCTCGTCGGGTTCATCGTCGGTCTCCTCTCGGCGACGCTCGCACCGTTGAGTCTGCTTCACCCCACCGGGCGGCTGATCTAGATCACGGCCGGGCGCAGCTCGACCGCCTCCCGGTCGAGTGGCGTGCCGTCCCCGGGAACCACGACGTCGGCGACAACCCCTGGCCGGGACTGCGGGCCGGCGGGGCGGTGGACGCGGAGCGGCACGGCCGCTGGCTCGACGTGATCGGTCCCGACCACTGGACGCTGCGATGTGGCCCCTGGACCCTGCTGGCCATCAACGCACAGCTCCTGGGGGCCGAGCTCGAGGCGGCCGAGGCGCAGTGGACCTGGCTCGACGGGATGTTCACCCGGGGCCTGCCGGGACCGACGGTCCTCGTCAGCCACAAGCCGTGGGCCGCGCCCGAGGAGGAGCTCGCGGCCACGCCGCCCTATCGCTTCGTGCCCCCGGCCGCCCGGGCGCGGTTCGCCGAGATCGCCGGCGATGACCACCCGACGCTGGTCGTCAGCGGGCACGTGCACCAGCACCGCGAGCTCCGCCTCTCCGGCACCCACCACGACGACGGCTCCCGCCGGCACGGTGGCCCATGCGCCGCCGGCGGACCTCCGGCGCCGGACCGCCCCGGTGGACCTGGACGCATCGCCCCGGCCGGACATCGCCGGCGTCGCCATCGCCGACAGTGACGGCCGCATCTGGTGCCAGGCCCACTTCGTCTGTTCCGTCAGGCGATCCTGGTGAACCCGATGTCCATCCACGGCTGCCACGTCGTGCCGTCCTCGGAGCGCTCCCACAAGGCGTGCATCGAGCGCCGGTCGTCGGCGACGGTCAGCGTCGAGCGGACACGGGCCGGGGCTGCGCGGCCCGGCTGGGCGGCGGGTGCGATCTCGCCGCCGCCCGAGAAGTGGAAGACGCCCTCGCCGTCGACGGTCAGGCCCATGAGCTCGGCGTTGCCGTCGTTGTCGAAGCTGCGGGCGAGGTAGCCGCCGTCAGGGTGGGGCTCGCCGATGATCTCGATCGCCCGGACCGGCTGGTCACCGACGGTCACATCGACGTGGTGGACGAGGAAGTGGCCGCCCGCCAGGACCTCGTAGGTGTCGGTTCCGACGACGGGGATGCGCTCGTCACCGATGACGTGACCGGCGGTCTGCCACCGGCCGGCAATGGCGTGGAGGGCAGGATCGGGGTGGGTGGTGTGGTCGGACATTGGTGTCTCCTCTCGGGTGTGGGGATGGGCTGCGCCGGGGCTCACGCGGCCACGGCGGGGCAGGGAACGAGGCGGGACGGGACGGCCGGGGCCTCGGCCGGTCCGGTGACCACGGTCGCCGGGCGGGTGCGGCGGGTGAGGGCGAGGAGCCCGGCGATCGCCACGGCGACGGCCACGAGCAACCAGCCGGCGGTGTGCACGCCCCACCGCTCGCTGGCACTCCCGAACCCGAGGGCGAAGGGCAGGAACGTCGCCCACGTGGCGGCACCGATGCCGGATGCCACCCCGGTCCGCACCTCGGAGGGCACCAGGTCGTGCAGCTCCCGGGTGAGGAAGATGCCGATGGCGACGGTCACCATCGCCACCACGACCTGCGCGGCGGTGACGACCACGGCGTGCCCGCTCACCAGCAGCGTCGCGGCCGCCCCGACCACGAGCACGCCGAGCAGGCGCACGGTGGCGGAGCAATCGGGCCGGAGGCGGCCGGCGAGCGCCCCGCCGAGCCCGAGCGAGGCCATGAGGGCGGCCCAGGCCGGGCCGAACGTGCCGGCGCCGGCGCCGCCGTCGACCAGCCACAGCGGCCCGAACTCGAACACGGCCTGCGTGAGGATCGACGACAGCACGAGGAGTGCGGCCACCGGCAGGAGCCGCCGGTCGCTCCGCAGCACCCCGAACGTCACCGCGACGTGCTGGCGCAGCGAGCGGGGCTCGGCGGCCTCGTGGAGGCGGGGCTCCCGGAAGGCGACCAGGAACAGGGTCGACAGCGCGATGAACGGCAGCGTGGCGACGTAGGTGACCCGCGGGGCGGTCACCGCCGCGAGCATCCCGCCGGCCAGGGCGCCGACCACCAGAGACACGCTCTCCAGCATGCGGAGGCGGCCCAGGACGGACTCGAAGCGCCCGCTGTCCCCGTTCTCCTCCACGACGGTGTCGTAGACGATCGCCTCCAAGGTGCCGGACTGCATGGCGAAGTAGACGCCCAGGAGCAACGCGGCGACGAGGTAGGTGGCGACGTTGAAGCTGAGCGCCCCGACCAGGACGCTCAGGAACGCCCCGGCGTTGCCGAGGAGCAGGACGCCCCGACGGCTCCAGCGATCGGCCAGGATGCCCGAGGGGATCTCGAGCAGCGGCACGACGGCGGCGTAGGCGGCGGCCATGAGGCCGACGGTCTGGGGCGTGAAGCCGAGCTCGGCCAGGAACAGCTTCTCGACCGGCACCCACAGGGCAACCCCGCCGAAGAAGGACGCGGCGATGAGCGGGGCCAGGCGGCGGTGAACGGGGCTGGGGAACAAGGTTCGACGGACCATGACTGCCTCCTCCTGGTTACTACTAACTTAGGAGTAAGACGTCCGTACTTACAAGAACTCATCGCGAAGCCAGGATTATTTTCCGCTACAATCGAAGTGTGAGCTCGATGCGCACCTACGGGGACGGCTGCTCCTCCGCTCATGCCCTCGATCTGGTGGGCGAGCGATGGGCGCTGCTGATCGTCCGCGACCTGCTCTTCGGCCCCAAGCGCTTCACCGACCTGCAGGTCGGCCTCGCCCACGGGAGCCCCAACGTGTTGACCCAGCGGCTCCGTGAGCTCGAGGAGACCGGGGTCGTCCACCGCCGCCGGCTCCCGCCACCCGCGTCGGCCAACGTCTACGAGCTCACCGAGTGGGGTGCCGAGCTCGAGCCGGTCCTCCTGGGACTGCAACGCTGGGGTGCCCGCTCACCGGCGTTGCCCCACGACCGGCCGGTGGGCTGCGACGCGGCCATGCTCGCCCTGAAGAACAGCTTCGACCCGGAGGCCGCCCACGACTTCTCGGCCACCGCCGAGGTGCGCTTCGCCACCGACACCTTCGGGCTGACCGTCGACCGCGGCACCATCGCCATCGGCCGCGGTCAGGCGCAGCGCCCCGACCTGGTCATCGAGACCGATCCCGACACGCTCGAAGCCCTGGCCTTCGCCGGGCTCACCGTGCCCGCCGCCGAGCGCGCCGGCACGCTCTCGGTCGAAGGTGACCGCGGGTCGCTGGAGCCGCTCCTCGGTTGCTTCGCCGTCGGAGCCGGCTGACCCTCATCCCGTCCTGGGCTGGAGCCCGCCGGCCAGCAGGGCGAACGCGTGGTCGAGCATCGGCTGCAGGCGGTCCGGGTCGGCGCCCTCCGCGATCCAGCGGTTGACGGCGATCCACGCGGCCGAGGCGATGACGCCCGCGGTGACGTGGGCCGTCAGGTCGCTCTCGTCGATCCCGAGCCGGCCGGCCACGGCGCTGACCAGCTCGGCTTCCTCCTCGTAGAGGTGCTCGCGCGCCAGGTTGCGCAGCGTCGGGGTGGTGAGCATGACCTGGAGCTCACGCAGGACCGACGGTTCGCCGACCACCTCGACCAGCTCCGTGCGCATGACCTCGCGCATCGCATCGAGGATGCCTTCGCCCTCGGGGCGGGCCATGAGGCGGGCGCCGATGCCGGGCCCCTTCGCGCCGTGGCGGGCCATGACGAGGTCGACCTTGGAGTCGAAGTAGCGGAAGAACGTGCGAGGCGACACCTCGGCGGCGTCGGCGATGTCCTCGATCGTCGTGGCGTCGAACCCCTGGCGCTCGAACAGGTCGAGGGCCGCGTCGAGGATGGCCTCGCGGGTGCGGACCTTCTTGCGCTCGCGCAGCCCCTGGGCGGCGTCGACCACCTGCTTCATGGCCCCAAGTATGCCCGAACCTGACAACTGTCACTCGACTGGCGTGATCCAGCGTCGTGACAACTGACACGTAGTTAGCGATTGACGTTGTATTGACATTTGTCAGTGGAGTGGCACATGCTGGCGGCGTGACTCTCCTCCTCTACCGCCTCGGCCGTGCGTGCTTCCGCCATCGTCGCCTCACCGTGCTCGCATGGGCGCTGCTCGTGGTCGGCGTCCTCGCCCTCGGGCAGATGAGCGGGGGACAGACGTCCGACGCCTTCGACATCCCGGGCACGGAATCGCAGCGGGCGCTCGACGTCCTCGAGGCCGACTTCCCGGCGGTGGCCGGCACCTCGGCCCAGCTGGTCTTCGCCGCTGACGCCGGCACGCTCTCCGACGGCGACGCGGCCGCCGTGGTCGATACGGCGCTGGCCGATGTCGCCGCCCAGCCCGGAGTCGTGGGGGTGGGAGAGCTGCAGCGCTCGGCGAATGACCGCATCGCCTACGCCGACGTGCGCTACGACCGGCCTTCCGCCGAGATCGGCGACGCGGCCTACGCACGCCTCGAGGCGACCTCGGCGGTCGCCAACGGCTCGGGAACGGTCCGGATGGAGCTGGGCGGCGACCTGCCGAGCGAGGCGGCCCAGGAGGAGCCGGGGGGCCAGGAGCTGATCGGCATCGCGGTCGCGGTCGTGGTGCTGCTGGTCGCATTCGGGTCGGTGATCGCCATGGGGCTGCCCATCGGCCTCGCGCTCGGCGGCCTGGCCACCAGCTTCGGCCTGATCACGCTGGTGGCGTCCGTGGTCGACGTCAACTCGGTCGCCCCGACCATCGCGGCCATGATCGGGCTCGGCGTCGGGATCGACTACGCGCTGTTCATCGTCACCCGCCACCGCGAGAACCTGCGGCTCGGCATGACGGTCGAGGAGGCCGCGGCGCGGGCCCTCGCCACGTCGGGATCCGCCGTGCTGTTCGCCGGGGCCACGGTCGTGATCGCCATCTCGGGGCTGGCCATCGCCGGCATCCCCGCCGTCACGGTCATGGGCCTGATGGCCGCCCTCACCGTGGCGGTGATGGTCGCCATCGCACTCACGCTGCTCCCCGCCCTGCTGGGCTTCGCGGGGCACCGGATCGACGCCATCCGGCTGCCGGGCAGGCGGGCGGGTGCCGGCGTGGCCGGCCGCGAGACGCTCTGGCACCGCTGGGGTCGCCAGGTGGCCGCCCACCCGTGGCGCTACCTGGTCGGGGGCGTTGCCGCCCTCACGCTGCTGGCCGCGCCGGTGTTCAGCATGCGCCTCGGCATGACCGACAACGGCGCCAGCCCCGACTCGATGACGACCCGGCGGGCCTACGACCTGCTGGCCGACGGGTTCGGGCCGGGGTTCAACGGACCGCTCGTCCTCGCCGCCCGGCTGGACGGGGCCACGGTCGACGACCTCGCCCCGGTCGCGGCGGCCGTCGCCGCCGACCCGGGCGTGCAGGCCGTCGCCCCGATCCAACCCAACCCCGAGGGCACCGCGGCGGTGCTGCGCGTGGTGCCCCGGACGTCACCCCAGGACGACGCGACCGCTGACCTGGTCCACCGCCTGCGCGACGACGTCCTCCCGGCCGCCCTGGCGGGTGCTCCAGGCGCGGAAGTCCACGTCGGTGGCCAGACCGCCCTGTTCATCGACATGTCGGACAAGGTGGCGAGCCGGCTCCCCTGGTTCATCGCCGCCGTGATCTCGCTGTCGGTCGTGCTGCTGACGATCGTGTTCCGCTCGGTCGTCGTGCCGCTCAAGGCCGCGGCCATGAACCTGCTGTCGATCGGTGCGGCCTACGGCGTCGTCGTGGCGGTGTTCCAGTGGGGCTGGCTCAAGGGCCTCGTCGGGGTCGAGGAGGTGGTGCCGATCGTGTCGTTCCTGCCGATGATGCTGTTCGCCGTGCTCTTCGGCTTGTCGATGGACTACGAGGTGTTCCTGCTCTCCCGGGTGCGCGAGGAGTACCTCCAGCGGGGCGACAACGACGTGGCCGTGGTGGAGGGCCTGTCGGCCACCGCCCGGGTGATCACGTCGGCCGCCCTCATCATGATCAGCGTGTTCGGCGCCTTCGTGCTCGGCGAGGACCCGGTCATCAAGATGTTCGGCCTGGGGCTGGCCACCGCCGTCCTCATCGACGCCACCGTCGTCCGCACCATCCTGGTTCCGGCCACGATGAAGCTGCTCGGCGACTGGAACTGGTGGCTGCCGGCCTGGCTCGACCGCAGGCTGCCCCGCCTCGACATCGAGGGCGGCGCCACCCTCCCCGAGCCCGAGTACGTGCCCGGCCGCCAGCCGAAGCCGACGGGCGAGCCACAGCCTCAGCCGGCGTTCGCCGGCTGATGCGGGCAGAGGCGTCAACCGATGGTGAGGTGTCGCCCTCGCCGTCGACGGTGACCGTGTCGCCCTCGGCGATCTTGCCGTCGAGCAGCCGCATGGCCAGCTCGTCGGCCAGCTGGCGCTGGATGACCCGCTTGAGGGGGCGGGCGCCGAACGCGGGGTCGTAGCCCAGCCTTGGCCAGGGCCGTGACCGCGGCATCGGTCACCTCGAGGTTGACCCGCCGGGCGGCCAGGCGGTCGCGCAGGCCGCGCAGCTGGATCTCCACGATGCGGGCCAGGTCGTCCTCGGTCAGCTCCCGGAAGCGGACGATCTCGTCGATGCGGTTGATGAACTCGGGCTTGAAGAAGTTCCGCGGGTCGCCCTGGAGGTTCGAGGTCATGATGAGCACGACGTTGGTGAAGTCCACCGTGCGCCCCTGGCCGTCCGTGAGCCGCCCGTCGTCGAGCAGCTGGAGCAGCACGTTGAACACGTCGGCGTGCGCCTTCTCGATCTCGTCCAGCAGCACCACCGCGTACGGCCGGCGCCGCACGGCCTCGGTGAGCTGGCCGCCCTGGTCGTAGCCGACATAGCCCGGCGGGGCGCCGATGAGCCGGCTGACCGAGTGCTTCTCCATGTACTCGCTCATGTCGATGCGGACCATGGCCCGCTCGTCGTCGAACAGGAAGTCGGCCAGGGAACGGGCCAGCTCGGTCTTGCCCACGCCCGTCGGGCCCAGGAACAGGAACGAGCCGATGGGCCGGTGGGGGTCGGACAGGCCCGCCCGGCTGCGGCGGATGGCCCGGGCCACGGCGGACACGGCCTCGTCCTGGCCCACCACCCGCTCGTGCAGCACGTCCTCCAGGCGGACGAGCTTGGCCATCTCGCCCTCCATGAGGCGGCTCACGGGGATGCCGGTCCAGCGGGCCACCACCTCGGCCACGTCCTGGTCGTCGACCTCCTCCTTGAGCATGCGCTGCCCGCCGGCCTGGAGCTCGTCCAGGCGCTCGGTGGCGTCGGCCACCTGGCGCTCCAGCGAGGGGATGCGGCCATAGCGGATCTCCGCCGCCTTCTCCAGGTCGGCCTCGCGCTCGACGTCGACCCGCAGCCGCTCCAGCTCCTCCTTGAGCTCGCGGATCTCGGAGATGACCGCCTTCTCGTTGTTCCAGTGGGCCAGCATCGAGTCGCGCTGCTCGCTCAGGTTGGCCAGCTCGGACTCCAGCGCCGCGAGCCGCTCGGCCGAGGCGGCGTCGGTCTCCTTGGCCAGCGCGACCTTCTCGATCTCCAGCTGGCGGATGCGCCGCTCGACCACGTCGATCTCGGTGGGCAGCGAGTCGATCTCGATGCGCAGCCGCGAGGCGGCCTCGTCCATGAGGTCGATGGCCTTGTCGGGCAGGAAGCGCCCGGTCAGGTAGCGGTCGGACAGGACGGCCGCGGCCACCAGCGCCGCGTCCTGGATGCGCACGCCGTGGTGGACCTCGTAGCGCTCCTTGAGCCCGCGGAGGATGGCGATGGTGTCGTCGACCGAGGGCGGCCCCACGTACACCTGCTGGAACCGGCGCTCCAGGGCCGCGTCCTTCTCGATGTGCTTGCGGTACTCGTCGAGCGTGGTGGCGCCGATCATGCGCAGCTGGCCCCGGGCCAGCAGCGGCTTGAGCATGTTGCCGGCGTCCATGGCGCCCTCGGCCGCGCCCGCGCCCACCACGGTGTGCAGCTCGTCGACGAAGGTGATGACCTCGCCCTCGGCGTCGGTGATCTCCTTGAGCACCGCCTTGAGCCGCTCCTCGAACTCGCCGCGGTACTTCGACCCCGCCACCATGGCGCCGAGGTCGAGCGCCACCACCCGCTTGTTCTTCAGCGTCTCGGGGACGTCGCCCTCGACGATGCGGGCGGCCAGGCCCTCGACGATGGCGGTCTTGCCCACGCCGGGCTCCCCGATGAGCACCGGGTTGTTCTTGGTGCGGCGGGACAGCACCTGGATGACCCGGCGGATCTCCTCGTCGCGCCCGATGACCGGGTCGAGCTTTCCCTCACGGGCCACGGCGGTGAGGTCGCGGCCGTAGCGCTCCAGCGCCTGGAACTGGTCCTCGGGGTTCTGGGAGGTGACCCGGTGGCTGCCCCGGACCGCCTGCATGGCGGCCAGCACATCCTCCCGGGACACGTCGAGCCGGTCGGCCAGCGCCAGCAGCAGGTGCTCGGTGGACAGGTACTCGTCGTGCAGCTCGGTGCGGGCGGTGTCGGCCGCGTCGAAGACCTGGTTGAGCGCCCGGGACAGGCGTGCCTCGCTGCCGTAGGCCCGGGGCAGCTTGGCCAGCGCCTCGTTGACCTGGTTGCGCAGCGGCAGCGGCTCCTTGCCCAGCCGCTGGAGCATGGGCAGGACGATGCCCTCGCCCTGCCCCAGCAGGGCCAGCAGCAGGTGGTCGGGGGTGACCTCGGGGTTCGACGCCTGCTTGGCGGCGTCGACAGCCGAGCCGAAAGCCTCCTGGACCTTGAGGGTCCAGCGGTTGGGATCGAGCGCCATGCGGAGATGCTACCTCCGGCTGAGGAAAGTTGATGCGCGCGCGCTCAACTTCTACTGCTGACGGGGCGGAACCGCTTCCCAGTCGGCGTCGGGGTCGCCCTCGTCGTCGGCCCAGCGCCGGCGCCGGCGGCCGCCGTTGGCCCCCACGGGCTCGGGCTCGCCCCGGCGCCCTGCGCCCTTGCGGGGCTTGACGGTCTCGTAGCGGTACGGCTCGCCGCCGAAGGTCTCGTCGGGCGACAGGCTGTTGAGGACCGTGCCCACCAGCGGGGCGTCGACCTGGCGCAGCAGCTCGATGGCCCGGGTCAGGCTGCGCTTGGACGTGCGGTTGGCCGAGGTGACCAGCAGGGTGGTGTCGGCCATGCGCGCCACCACCAGCGAGTCGGTGACCGGCAGGACCGGCGGGCAGTCGATGACCACGACGTCGTAGGTCTGGCCGAGGACGTCGATGAGGCGCCGGGCCCGCTCGCCGCTGAGCAGCTCGGACGGGTTGGGCGGCGGGTAGCCGGCGGGCAGCACCGACAGGTTCGGCACCGAGGCCACGCGTCTGGATGGCCTGGGGCAGCGTCACGTCCCCGATGAGCACGGCGGTGAGGCCCGGCGTGAGCGGCACGTCGAGCATCTCCTCCATGTGGGGCCGCCGCAGGTCGCCGCCGACCAGCACCACCCGGTCGCCCGACTGGGCGAAGGCGATGGCCAGGTTGACCGCCACCATGGTCTTGCCCTCGGCCGGGGACGGGCTGGTGACCTGCACCACCCGCACCTGGCGCTCCACCCCGAGGAACTTGACCGCGGTGCGCAGCAGGCGGAACGCCTCGGCCGCGGGCGCCGACGGGTGGCTGATGGTGACCACCCCGACCCCGGCGTCGAACTTGGGGATGAGGCCGAGGGTGGGCACCGAGGTGACCTTCTCGACCATCTCCTTCGACTTGACCGAGTCGTCGAAGTAGTCGCGGGCGAAGGCCAGCGCCGCCCCCAGGAACACGCCGAACACCAGGCCGATGGCCAGGTTGAGCGGCAGGTTGGGGCTGACCGGCGTGTCGGGGGCGCCCGCGTCGCTGAGCACCTCGGCGCCGCCGCCGGCCGCCAGCTCGACGCCGAGGTCGAGCCTGCTGCAGCCGGTCGCCGATGTCCGCCGCCTGGGTGTTCAGCGGGTCGAGCTGGGGCGCCAGGTCCCGCTCCAGCGCCTGGCGCTGGAGGATCAGCCTGGCGCTGTCGCCGCCGGCCGAGATCTCGTTGTCGATGTCGGTGAGCGGCTGGCGGACGCGGGCTATCTCCGCCTCGGCCTCACCCAGCAGGGCCAGGAGCTGGGCCTTGGTCGCGGTCAGGCGCTCGCGGTCGACGTTCTCGCGCAGCTCGACGTAGGTGTTGGCGTAGACGTTGACCAGCGTGGCCGCGTCCACCGGGTCAGTGGACACCAGCGAGAGCTCGACCACGCTGGAGGTGGTGTTGCTGTCCTTCTGCTGGACCGGCACGACGTTGACGTCGAACACCTCGCTCTTGGGCAGCGAGCCGTTGTAGGCGGCCGCCACCGCGAAGCGCATGCGGGACGAGTCGAGGAAGGCGAGCTGGCTGGTGGCCTGGCGGTTGAGGTCGCCGGCGCCGTTGGCGCCGAAGATCATGGCGACGGGGTCGTTGACCCCGGTGGTGAGCACCTGGGCCCGCACCCGATACTCGGGCTCGGGGATCAGCGAGTAGGCGACGGCGACGCCCACGAACACGACCGTCGTGAGGATGACCAGCCACCGCCGGCGGGCGATCACCCCCAGGTAGGACCGAAGGTCCGGCTCCTCCAGCTGCTGATCCATGAGGGTAAAGATCGTACAACAGAGCGCCTCGTCGACCTCTTCCGGCTGCGCTGAGCAGGCCCGATGCTGCTACCGTCGGCGGATCGCCCTCGACGTGCCGCACGCTGTGGGACCGGCGACGCCGACGCTCCCCAGGGCCGCCCGCTCCCCGCGGGCGAGCCCCGCTCCTACGGCCTGCTCGCCCTCGCGCTCGGGCTGGCTGGGCATGGCCACGATCGGGCTCAACGCGCTGCGCGTCGGGCGGCTTCGCCGATCAGCGACGGCATCTTCTTCGCCATGGGGGCGGTGCTGCTCGTCAAGCTGCTGGTGGGCGACGAGTCGGGGCTCGCGCCGCCCTCCGTGCCGGCGCAGCACGCATGTCGTGCTGCTCGGCAGCGGTCATGCTGCTGACCGCGAGCGTGCTGTCGTCGTTCCAGTCCTGGAACCCGGCGGGCTCGCTGCTGTCGCGCCCGGCTGGGCTACCTCACGCTGCTGTGGTTCTGGATGCTGCGCGCGGTCGCGCCGTCACGCCGCGCGCGCTCAACGCGCTGCTCAGCGGTGGCGGTGGGGCGTGCTGCTCCATGGCGGTCGTGCACGTCCTGGCCAGGTCGGCCTGATCCACGTGAGCATGGAGAACTCCGAGGAGTCGCCAGACCGCCTTCTCCGGCCCACCCCAACGACCTGGGGGGACTGCTGGGGTGGGCCTGCCGATCCTCCTGCTCGACCTGCCCCGCCACCCGGAGCACAGCCCCGCCGCGTCGACGCTGCGCCGCGCCGCTCGCCGCCGTGGGCACCGTCTGTACGCCATCACCACCACCGGCTCCATGACCGCTTCTTCGCCGCCGGGGTGGCGGTGATCGCCACCTCGCCATGACCCGCTGATCCCTCCGGTGGACCGGCCCGGCGGCGGATCAGCCCCTTGGCCGTGATGGCGGGCGCCGTCGTGGCCGTCGTGGGCCTGGTGGTGCTGGCCCAGTCCGACCTGCCCGGTGTTCGAGCGGTTCCAGCGGCTCGAGTAAGGCGACTCGGCCTGGACGACCAGCGCCAACCACCGCTCCCGGCTGAACGCCGCGGTGCTGAACCGCTTCGACGAGTGGATGGTCATGGGCGTGGGCCTGGACGAGAACAGCATGTTCGCCGCCGACCTGTTCGACCAGACCGACACCTACGTGACCGGCAGCGTCCACAACATGTACCTCAAGGTGCTGTTCGAGGCGGGGCTGCCGGCGCTCATCGGTCTGATGATCATCCAGCTGGCCACGCTGCGCGCCGGGATGCAGCTGATCGTCAACACCCGCGACACCGAGCTCTACCCCGTCGCGGTCGCGGCTCACCGGCGTCCGTCATGGCCGCGCTCGCGTGGTGGCGCTGTTCGGCCCGATCCTCGTTCAGCGCTATTTCTGGCTGCCGATCCGTCGATCTGGTGCCTGTGGAGCGCTGCGCCGGGAGGAGCTCAGACGGCCGCCGGTCGCGGCGCCGGTGCGGCCGGCAGGCCCAGCTCCGCTCGCAGCTCTGCCACCCGCGCCACAAGATGCGAGGCCCAACGGTCGGGGGTGAGCTGGCGGGCCAGCGACCGGCTCGCCTCGCGTCATGGCCAGGCGCTCCGGGTCGCTCGCTCCGCTGATGCGCGCCAGCGCCCGGGCCAGCGCCTGCGGGCTGCCGGGCGGCACGATCACGCCGTTGTAGCCGTCCACCACCAGCCGGCTGGCCGCGCCGCTGGCCGACGACGCGACCACCGGGAGGCCGGCGGCCGCGGCCTCGTGGACCACGACCCCCCACGGCTCGAAGCGGCTGGGCAGCACCAGGCAGCCCGCCCGGGCCAGCAGCCCCGGCAGGTCGTCGGGCTGGACGAAGCCGAGCATGTCCACCCCGGCCAGAGCCGGCCAGGTGGGACGCCAGCGGGCCGGTGCCGCCGACCAGCAGCGGCCAGGGATCGGCCGCCGCGGCGCGGTAGGACCGGTAGCCCTCGGCGAGCGTGTCGATGCCCTTGTCCGTGACCAGCCGGCCGAGGTAGAGGAACGCCCGCGCCGGCGGCTCCCCGCCCCGGGCCGCGGCCACCGCCGCGAAGCGCGGGTGGTCGCACGAGTAGATGCCCCGGATGATGCGGTCGTCGGCGAAGCCGAGGCGCCGGGCGAAGTCGGCCGAGCGCTCCGAGGGCAGGAAGGCGGCATCGAAGGCCGGCCGCACCAGGAACGGCGAGGCCGCCACCCCCAGCCGCTGCTTGGGCGTCGCCGACCACTGGTTGTCCATGCACAGGACCCGCAGGGTGCGGCCCCGCCAGCGCTTGGCCAGCCGCCGGTAGGGGCCGATGTGCCACGACGACACCAGCAGCGCATGGGGGTCGAGCTCGCCGACCGCCGCCTCCAGCGCCTCGGGGTCGGGCTCGCCCCGCCAGGCGGTGGCGGACAGGCCCTGGGTGATCGCCTGCGGGTCGTAGGGCGCGTCGCTCGGCGCCCGCGCTGTGGAACACGCGCACCTCGACGCCCAGCCCGGACAGCGCGGAGAAGCAGGCGTGGGCGTAGCCCGACATGCCCTGCCAGCAGATGGCGATCTTCGGTCGCTCGTCGTCCATGGGGGTGCTCAGGCCGAGCGCACCGGCACGCGGGTCAGGTCGTCGACCACACCGTCGCGGGTCGACGCGAAGCGCAGCGCCCGCAGGAACTCGGTCCAGTAGATGGCGGCCGACGCCGCGTGCGCCAGCCCGTAGCCGACAACGTAGCCCCCGCCCGCGGCCACGGCGGTGCCTCCGAGGGGCAGCACCAGCTGCGGGGGCGCGGTCTCCAGCCGGGCCCGCAGGCTGGCCCGGGCCGCGCCGAGCGCCCGGAGGCCGGCGAAGCCGCCGGTGGCGACGCTGCCCGCGATCATCGCCAGGCCCATGGGGCCGATCAGGCTGCGGGCGTCGATCCATGAGGCGCCGAACAGCTCGGCACCCGCACTCGCGGGCAGGGCCAGGCCCACCGCCGTCCACGCCATCGCCACCGTCGCCAGCAGCCCGCTGGCCGCCATCATCAGCCGGCGCAGGCGGACCGGCTCGTCGCGGGCCTGCGCGCCCTCGGGCACCAGGGCCAGGAAGATCCCGGCGTGGATCGTGTTGATGGGCCCGAAGAACGTCTGGGCCGCCCGCACTGCGCCCAGCACCTCCAGGCCGGCGATGGCGCCCACGCCGAGGAGGACCGACTGGCCCACCGCCTGGCCGGTGCCGAACTCTCCGAGGAACCGCAGCCCCATGTCGCCGTTCTCACGCAGCCAGCGGAAGGGATGCGGCGCGTGCGTCACCGCGGACCGGCCCAGGACCTGGCCGCAGACCGCACCGATCCCGGCGGTGAGGCCCCAGGCCGCCACGTACCACGGGGCCCCCGCGCCGGCGGGCGCCAGCGGCAGCGCCACGAACACCCCGCCCAACCACACCAGGTCCACGGCCAGGGCCGCCGCCGGCCGGTCCACGATGAAGGCGTAGCGCCAGGTGTCCTGGACCACGATCAGCGGGAGCACGAAGGTCAGGACGACGAGCGCCGAGCCGGCGTCGCCCCCGACGGCCAGCCCCGCCACCGCCACGATCAGCCCGGCGGTCGCGGAGACGACGAGCGCGGCGCCGAGCATGTCGGGCACCACCCGCCGCCGCACCGCGGCCGTCACCCGCGAGAAGCGGGACAGCAGGGGCTCGCCGATGAGCGCCCGGCTGACGCCCATGATGAGCAAGGCGACGATGGAGGCGACCCCGAAGGCCCCGAACTCCTCGCTGGGCAGCGAGCGGGCGACGAAGATCGAGACGACGACGTTGGAGAGGCCCGAGACGCCCTGGTCGGCCATGACCAGGGCACGGCGCTGGTTGACCCGGGGCGCCACCGCCCGCTCAGGCTTCGGCCAGGCGGGCCGCGACTTGGTCGTGCACCCAGGCGTAGGTCGCGGCGAGCCCGTCCTCCAGGGAGATCGACGGCGCCCACCCCAGCTCGGCCCGGATCCGCGTGTTGTCGCTGTTGCGGCCGCGCACGCCCTGCGGCGCGTCGAGCCTGTAGGTGCGGTCCAGCGTGATCCCGGCGATGGACTCGACGATATCCACCAGGCCGTTGACCGTCACAAGCTGGTCGCTGCCGATGTTGAGCGGATCGCGCACGTCGCTGGCCGTCAGCCGCAGCGTTCCCTCCAGGCAGTCGTCGATGTAGGTGAAGCTGCGGGTCTGCTGGCCGTCGCCCCAGATCTCGATGCGGTGGTCGCCGGTCAGCGCCGCGGTCGCCACCTTGCGGCAGATGGCGGCGGGCGCCTTCTCCCGGCCGCCGTCCCAGGTGCCGATGGGCCCGTAGACGTTGTGGTAGCGGCCGACCCGGGTCTCGATGCCGAAGTCCTCGGCGAAGTGGCGGCACATGCGCTCGGCGAACAGCTTCTCCCAGCCGTAGCCGTCCTCGGGCATGGCCGGATAGGCGTCGTCCTCGGCCAGGGGCTCGACCTTGGGCGAGGACTGCTTGCCCGCGGCGTACACGCAGGCCGACGAGGCGTAGAAGAAGCGCTCGACGCCCTCGTCGCGGGCGGCCACCAGCATGTGGGTGGAGATCAGCACCGACAGCATGCACAGGGCCTTGTTGTTCTCGATGAAGCCCATGCCGCCCATGTCGGCCGCCAGGTTGAACACCGTGTCGACGCCGTCGGCCGCGTCGCGGCAGGCGTCGAGCCGCTCGAGGTTGGCATGCAGGTTCTCGACGTCGTCGAAGACCTGGTGCCACTCCTCCTTCGGCTTGGTGTCGACGGCGCGGATGCTGCCGACACCCTCGTCGCGCAGACGCGAGACGAGGTGGCCGCCGATGAAGCCCCCGGCGCCGGTGACCAGCACGTGGTCCATGTGGGCTCAGCCTTTCCCGGCGCGGGCCGGCGCGACCCTGCGCCCCACAGCCCGCTCGATGACATCCTCGAACCGGTCCGCGATCACCGTCGTGTCGAAGGTGGCCTCGGCATAGGCACGGGCGGCGCGGCCCTGGGCGGCCCGCAGCGGCTCGTCCACCCGCAGCTGCTTGGCGGCCACGATGAACGACTCCTCGTCGGTCGAGGGCACGACCATCCCCGCCCCGGCCCGCTCGATGGTGCGGGCGGCCAGGTTCTCGGGCGGGATGGCGGCCAGGATCGGCCGGCCCGCGCACAGGTACGACAGCACCTTGGACGGCACGGAGAAGGTGCCGGCCGCCGGCTCCAGCAACGCCACCAGCACGTCCGCCGCCCCCAGGATGTCCGGGTAGTCCTCGATGGGCTGGAACGGCAGCAGATGGAGGTTGGGCAGCGGCCGCAGGCGCATCAGCTCCCGCAGGCGGGCCTCGCCCATGCCCTCGCTGATCACCACGACGTCGGCGTCGCCCACCCGCTGCTGGGCCAGCCGGTACAGCAGCTCGGGGCGGTGCTTGAGCCCCAGCGTGCCGGTGTAGAGGTAGAGGAAGCGGTCGCCCAGGCCCTGGCGATGGCGCCACGGGTTGTCCCGGGGCCGGAGGGGCAGGTCGGCCAGCGGGGCCCAGTTCTCGATGACCGTGCACGACGCCGGGTCGACGCCCCAGCCTTCGAGCATGGGCGTGAAGTCGTCGGTGATGGACACCACCCCGGCGGCCTGGCGCAGCAGGCGGCGCTCCAGCACCTCGAAGGTCGCCCCCACCCGGCGGCCCAGGCTGCCGGCGCGCCGCTCGGCCTCGGCCGACATGGCCAGGCTGTGCAGGTCCTGCACCCAGAACACCCAGGGCACGCCCTCCCGGCGGCACCAGGACGCGGCCACCGACTTGGCCACCAGCGGGACGTTGCATGCCAGCACCACGTCGGGGTGGAACGACGTCGCCACCCGGGTGAAGCGCCGGCCGTAGGCCGCCTCCTGGCTGATGCGCCGCATGGGCGAGTAGCGGGCGAACGACTCGCCCGCGGGGATGGGCACCACCGACAGGTTCTCGGCGCCACCGGCGTCGAGGCGGCCCTTGCCACTCGTGTACGACCCGCAGTACACGTGCTGGACCGTGTGGCCGCGCCGCGCCAGGGCGCGGCTGAGGTCGATCTGGAACGGGTGCCCCGCGAAGTCGTGGATGAGCACCCGAAGGCAGTTCGAGTCTTGCCGGGCCGTGCCGTTAAGCCGGAGCCGCATCGCTTGATCGGATCCCCCACGGGCGATGCCCGGATCCGTCTCGCGGAGCCACATCGACGTGTCCTCCCCCACGCTGTGCCGCACCATCGGAAAAATCCCTGGTCAGCGCTGGTGACCCCCACACCACAGCGAGCCCCAGCCCGAGCCGCCTCCCAACGGCCCTCTATGTGACCGAAGAGTAAGGTCCGATTCCCGTGTCGTCCAGTCCTGTGTTGGCTACCGCACCATGAGGGTTCTCGTGGTCCACAACCGGTACTCGTCGCGGGTGCCGTCGGGCGAGAACCTGGCGGTCGACGACGAGGTGCTCTGGCTCCGCGAGGCGGGCGTCGACGTGGCGGTCCACGCCGTCAGCAACGACGACGCCCTCGCCCCCGGGACCTGGGCCCGCGTGCGCGACGGCGCCACCGGCGTGTGGTCCCTGCCCGCCCGGCGGCGCTTCGAGGACGCGCTCGACGGCTACGGGCCGGACCTGGTCCACGTCCACAACCTGTTCCCGCTGCTGTCGGGGAGCGTGCCCGCGGCGGCTCGCCGGCGGGGCCTGCCGGTGGTGTGGACCGTCCACAACCACCGGGTGCGCTGCGTGGAGGGGGGCAACTTCCGGGACGGGCGGCCGTGCCACGACTGCCGGGCCGGCTGGCGCCTGCCCGGCATCGTGCACCAGTGCTACGCGGGCTCGACGGCGGCCAGCGCGCTGGTCACCGCCGCCAGCTCGGCCTTCCGCACCTCGGTGCGGCGCCGCGGGGTGGTGGCCGTGGCCATCAGCGAGCACGTGCGCCGGTGGCTGATCGACGTGGCCGGGCTCGACCCCGCCGCGGTGCGGGTCAAGCCCAACGGGGTGGCCGGGCCCGCCGGGCCGGTCCCGCCGCCCGAGGAGAGCCGGACGTTCGTGTTCCTGGGGCGGCTGGCCGCGGCCAAGGGCGTCGAGCTGCTGCTCGAAGCCTGGCGCCGGGCCGACCTCGACGCCGAGCTGCGCATCGTGGGCGGCGGCGACCTGGCGCCGCGGCGTGGCCGCGGCGGCCGAGGCCGATCCGCGCATCACCTGGACCGGGCCCGTCGGCGCCGGGTGCGGTCGGCGAGCACCTGGCCCAGGCCCGGGCGGTGGTGGTGCCCTCGCTGTGGGACGAGCCGTTCGGGCGGGTGGCGCCGGAGGCGTTCGCCTACGGGCGACCCGTGGTCACCACCGGCCTCGGCGGGCTGGGCGAGACGGTCGACGCGGACGACCGGATGGATCACCGGCCGCGACGCGGACGCGCTGGCGGCGGCGCTGGCGGACGCAGCCCGCGACGACGAGGCGGTGGCCCGACGAGGCACGACCGCTCGCACGCGGTGGCACGATCGCTACAGTCCGCAGGTGACCACTGGGGGTCTGCTCGATGTGTACCGGTCTGCCGGCGCCGGGTAGTTGGTAGCGGCGTGCGGGTGCTCGTCGTCCACAACGCCTACTCGTCGCGTGTCCCGTCCGGGGAGAACCTGTCCGTCGCCGACGAGGTGGCCTGGCTGCGCCAGACCGGCGTCGAGGTCGAGCTCCACGAGGTGTCCAACGACGCCGTGGTGGCCGCCGGCCCGGTCGGGAAGGCTCGCCAGGCGGCCGAGACACCGTGGTCGCCCCGTGCGGCCCGGCGCTTCACCGCCGACCTGGACCGGTTCCGGCCCGATGTCGTCCACGTCCACAACCTGTTCCCGCTGCTGACCGCCAGCGTCCCCTTCGCGGCGGTGCGCCGGGGCGTGCCGCTGGTGTGGACCTGCCACAACCGGCGCATCGTGTGCGTCGAGGGCACCCACTTCCGGGACGGCGCGCCGTGCTACGCCTGCCGGCCGGGGTGGCGGGTGCCCGGCATCCGCCACGGCTGCTACCAGCGCCTGGCGGTGGCCCGGGGCACGGTGAGCCCGACCGGCGCGGTGGCGGCCAGCGCGCTGGTCACGGTGGCGACCACCAGCTTCGGCTCGCTGGTGCGGCGCCGGCGCGTCCTGGCGGTGGGCATCGCCGACAACGTGCGGGAGTGGCTGGTCGAGGTGGCGGGGCTCCCGCGCGAGCGCGTGACGGTCAAGTACGTCGGGATCCCGGGGCCCGACCCGGGGCGCGAGGTCCCTCCGGCGGACGCGAGCCGCACGTTCCTGTTCGCCGGCCAGCTCACCGAGTACAAGGGCGTGCCCCTGCTGCTCGACGCCTGGGCGCGGGGCGCTCCGGCCGGCGCCCGGTTGCGGGTGGTGGGCGGCGGGGACGCCGCCCCGCTCGTCACCGAGGCCGCGGCGGCCGATCCCCGCATCACGTTCGTCGGCCCGCTGCCCCCGGAGGCCATGGGGGACGAGCTGGCCGGGGCCCGGGTGGTGCTGGCCCCGTCGACCACGCCCGAGACCTTCGGGCGGGTGGCGGCCGAGGCCCTCGCCTACGGCCGCCCCGTCATCACCTCGGGCCTGGGCGGGCTGGGCGAGATCGTGGACTCCGAGAGCGGCTGGGTCACGGGGATCGACGCCGCGGCCCTGGCGGGCGCCATCGGCGAGGCCGCGGCCGACGACGACCTCGTGGCCACGCGGGGCGCCAAGGGCCGGGAGCGGCACCGGGCGCACTTCAGCCCCGAAGCCACGACCGCCGCCCTCATCGACGTCTACGAGCGGGTGCTGAGAGAGGCCGGGCACCGCACGGAGCGCACGGATTAGCATCCGCGCGGGGACCGGGGACGACGACGTACTGGGGGCAGCAGCGTGGACACATCCGCCATCGCACACGCGGTCGAGCCGTCCCCGGCCGCACCCGCCGGGGCCCCGGTCGCTCCGGTCGCGCTGGCACCGGTCCGCCGGCCCCGCTGGCTCGCCGGCTACGTCGCCGCCCTGGTGGGTGCCGATGCCGTCGCCATGGGGGCGGCCACGCTGGTGGCCAAGGTCTCGTGGCTCGGGCTCGACTCCGCCCCGCTGCACATCCGCTCCATCACCGTGCCCTACACCGCGCTGGCGCTCGCCACCATGCCGCTGTGGCTGGTCCTGCTCGCGCTGACCGGCGCCTACGACGTCGGTCCCACCGGCGCCACCCGCGGGCACTGGAAGCTGGTCATCCGGGCCGGCGCCCAGCTCCTGGCGGTCGTGGCCGTGGCCTACTACGTGCTCCACCTCGCCCTGCTGGGCCGGGGCATGCTCGTGGCCCTCATCCCGCTGGCCGTGGCGTTCACCCTGGCGGGGCGAACCGTCGTCGGCGCGTCCCTGGCCTACCTGCGGCGCCGGGGCCGGGCCTGCCGCCCCGCCCTGGTGATCGGCCGGCGCCGGGGGGCGGAGGCGCTCGTGACCCAGCTCCAGGACCGTCCCTCGTCGGGCCTGAGCGCGGTCGAGGCGCTGATCCTCGACACGCCGGGCGGCAGCGACACGGTCCTCCAGGTCACGGCGGCGCTGTCCCGCACCCGGGCCGAGGTGCTGATCGTGACCGGTGGGCTGGCGAGGGGCCAGCTGCGCGACCTGGCGTGGGCACTCGAGGGCACCGGCGTCGAGCTGCTCGTCACGCCCGCCCCCGCGGAGATGGAGGGCCTGCGCGCCGAGATCCGGCCGATCGCCGGCCTGCCCCTGCTCTACCTGGACCGTTAGCGCTCGGGGCGCCGCCGCGTCTCGAACATGGCGGCGACCTGCCGGATGGGGACCAGCTCGCGGCGGTACTGGCGGTGGGCCTCGGCCAGCTCGGCCCGCAGCCGGGCCACCTCGGCCTCCAGCTCCAGCACCCGCTGTACGCCGTAGAGGTTGAGGCCCTCGTTGGTCAGCTCCTGGATGCGGCGGAGCTGCTCGATGTCGGCGTCGCTGTAGCGGCGGCTGCCGCCGGTGGTGCGCGCCGGGTCGACCAGCCCCTTGCGCTCGTAGATCCGCAGGGTCTGGGGGTGGACCCCGGCCAGCTCGGCCGCCACCGAGATCACGTACACCGCCCTCGTCGGTTCACGGCCGTCGCCACGCATCACAGTCATCCTTCCTCTGTCCCGAGGTGGGCTCGGGGTGATCTGCCGTCGTTGGCCGCCGCCAGGGCCTCGACGGCCTTGCGCTCGTCGTCGGTCAGCTTCTGGGGCACGGCCACCTCCACGGTGACGAGCAGGTCGCCGGTGCGGCGCGACTTGGGGACGCCCTTGCCCTTGACCCGCAGCGTGCGCCCCGAGCGGGTGCCCGCCGGGATGCGCACCTTGACCGACCCGCCTTCCAGCGTGGGGACCCGCACGTCCGCTCCCAGCACCGCCTCGGGGAACGTGACCGGCACGTTGAGCGTGAGGTCGTCGCCCCGCCGCCCGAACAGCCGGTGGGGCGTCACCCGGGTGGTGACGTAGAGGTCGCCCGGGGGCCCGCCGTTGCGGCCGGGGCCCCCGCGGCCCCGCAGCCGGATGCGCTGGCCGTCGGCCACGCCCGCCGGGATGCGCACCTTGACCTCGCGGGGCCGGTGCTCGATGCCGCTGCCCCGGCAGGTGGGGCAGGGCTCGTCGATGGTGAAGCCCCGGCCCGCGCACGCCGGGCACGGCTGGGAGAAGCTGAAGAAGCCCTGGTTGTCGTCGAGCACGCCCCGGCCGTTGCACTGCGGGCAGGTGGTCGGCGTGGTCCCCGGGCGGGCGCCGGTGCCCAGGCACGTCGAGCAGGCCGCCTCGCTGGTGAGGTGGACGGTGGTGGTGAGGCCCCGCACCGCGTCCTCGAAGTCGAGGTGCAGCTCGGCCTCGAGGTCCTGGCCCCGGTGGGGGCCGGTGCCCCGCCCCGGGGCGGCGGCGCCTCCGCCGCGCCGGCCGCGGCCGAACAGCCCTCCCAGCACGTCGCCGAGGTCGCCGCCCATGTCCTGGAAGCGGAACCCGCCGGGCGAGCCGGCCCCGGGGCCGCCGAACATGCCGCCCATGGGGCCCAGCTTGCGGACCTCGTCGTACTCCTTGCGCTTCTCGGCATCGCCCACCACGTCGTAGGCGGCCGACACCTCCTTGAAGCGCTCCTCCGCGGCCTTGTCGCCCGAGTTGGTGTCAGGGTGGTACTGGCGCGACAGCTTCCGGTACGCGCTCTTGATGTCCTTGGCGGAGGCGGTGTCGCCCACCCCCAGGACCCGGTAGTAGTCCTTCTCGAACCACTCACGCTGCGGCGCCATCGCGCACCTTCGATTCCGCTACTCGACGGATCAGTCCGTCACCTTCACCATGGCGGGGCGCAGCACCCGTCCCCGCCAGCGGTAGCCCGGGCGCAGCACCTCGGCGACCACCTGCTCGCCGCCCTCGCCCGGCTCGTGCACCACGGCCTCGGCCTCGGCCGGGTCGAAGGCCGAGCCCTTGGGGTCGATGCGCTCGAGCCCTTCCTTGGCCAGGGCGCCGTACAGCGCGCTCAGCACCGGCTCGACCTCGCTGGCCCCGTGGGCCAGCGCGGCGTCGCACGAGTCGAGCACGGGCAGCAGGCCCTCGACGAAGCTGCCGAGGGAGCGGACCACCGCGTCGTCCTGGCGCTTCTGTGCCTGCTTGCGGTAGTTCTCGAAGTCGGCCTGGGCCCGGCGGTAGGCGTCGAGGTACTGCTCGCGCTCGGCCAGCAGCAGCTCCAGGTCGACCTCCAGGGCGTCGGCCGCGGCCTGGAGCACCTCGTCGGCCGCGTCACGGTTCCCGTCGCCGTCCTCGCCTTCCTCGCCGGCCTCCGTCAGCGCGTCCTCGTCGTCGGCCTCGTCAGCGGCCTCGTCGTCGGCCACGTCGGCCGGCTCGCCGACGGTGGCCTCCTGGACGGCGGCCTCCTGGACGGCGGCCTCCTCGACTGCGGCCTCCACAGGGTCGGCAGCGCCGTTCGCCTCCGGGGACGTGTTCTCTTCCGCAGCGTCGCCGGGCGGGGCCTTGCCGTTGGCCTCGTGCTCGGCGTCGCCCCCGGGAGGCGGCGACGCCTTGCCGCTCACGCCTGCTCCTCGTCGTCGACGATCTCGGCGTCCACGACGTCGTCGTCCGCAGGCTGGTTGGCACCGGCCGCGGCGGCGTCGCCGGGGTTGCCGCCCGCCGCCGCGCTCTCGGCCGACGCGGCCTCGTACAGCTTCTGGGTGAAGCTCTGGCTGGCCGACATGAGCGCGTCGGTGGCGGTGCGGATGGCCTCGATGTCGCTGCCGCCCAGCGCGGTGCGCAGGTCGCCGAGCTTGTCCTCGACCGCCGACTTCTCGTCGCCCGAGATCTTGTCGCCCTGCTCCTTGAGCAGCTTCTCGGTCTGGTAGACGAGCGTGTCGGCCTGGTTGCGGACCTCGGCCTCCTCGCGGCGGCGCCGGTCCTCCTCGGCGTGCTGCTCGGCGTCGCGCACCATCTTGTCGATGTCGTCCCTGGCCAGCGCGGACTGGCCGGTGATGGTCATCGACTGCTCCTTGCCGGTGGCGCGGTCCTTGGCCGACACGTGCACGATGCCGTTGGCGTCGATGTCGAAGGTGACCTCGATCTGCGGGATGCCGCGGGGCGCGGGCGGCAGGTCCACCAGCTGGAACTTGCCCAGCGTCTTGTTGAACTGGGCCATCTCCCGCTCGCCCTGGAGCACGTGGATCTCCACGGAGGGCTGCATGTCCTCCGCGGTGGTGAACACCTCGGTGCGCCGGGTGGGGATGGTGGTGTTGCGCTCGATGAGCTTGGTCATCACGCCGCCCTTGGTCTCGATGCCGAGGGACAGGGGCGTGACGTCCAGCAGCAGGACGTCCTTGACCTCGCCCTTGAGCACGCCCGCCTGGATGGCGGCGCCCACGGCCACCACCTCGTCCGGGTTGACGCCCTTGTGGGGCTCCTTGCCCGTGAGGTCGTTGACCAGGTCGTGCACGGCGGGCATGCGGGTCGAGCCGCCCACCAGGATCACGTGGTCGAGGTCTTCCTTGGACAGGCCCGCGTCCTTGATGGCCTGCTCGAACGGGCCGCGGCAGCGCTCGATGAGGTCGGCCGTGAGCTCCTGGAAGCGGGCCCGGCTGAGCGACTCGTCGAGGTGCAGGGGCCCCTCGCTGGTGGCGGTGATGAAGGGCAGGTTGATCTGGGTCTGCTGGACCTGCGACAGCTCGATCTTGGCCTTCTCGGCGGCCTCCTTGAGGCGCTGGACGGCCATGTTGTCGCTGGCCAGGTCGACGCCGTGGGCCGCCTTGAACTGGCCGACCAGCCAGTCGATGACACGCTGGTCCCAGTCGTCGCCGCCCAGGTGGGTGTCACCGTGGGTGGCCTTGACCTCGAACACGCCGTCGCCGATCTCGAGGATCGACACGTCGAAGGTGCCGCCGCCGAGGTCGAACACGAGCACGGTCTGGTCGGCCGCGCCCTCCTTGTCGAGGCCGTAGGCCAGGGCCGCGGCGGTGGGCTCGTTGATGATGCGCAGCACCTCGAGGCCCGCGATCTGGCCCGCCTCCTTGGTGGCGGTGCGCTGGGCGTCGTCGAAGTAGGCGGGCACGGTGATGACGGCCTGGCTGACGGTGTCGCCCAGGTAGGCCTCGGCGTCGCGCTTCAGCTTCTGGAGCGTGCGGGCCGAGATCTCCTGCGCGGTGTAGGCCTTGCCGTCGATGTCGATCGACCAGGTGGTGCCCATGTGGCGCTTGACCGAGCGGATCGTGCGGTCGGGGTTGGTGATGGCCTGGCGCTTGGCCACCTCGCCCATCAGGACCTCGCCGCCCTTGGAGAAGGCCACGACGGACGGCGTGGTGCGGGACCCCTCGGCGTTGGGGATGACCACCGGGTCGCCGGCCTCGAGGACCGCGACGACAGAGTTGGTGGTGCCGAGGTCGATGCCGACAGCCTTGGGCATGGGGTTGCCTCCGTGGGAATGTGCCTGAAACGCGATCCATGATAAAAGTTGAGTGCGTCGTTTGCAACTTTCGCTCTGGGCAGCTGCGGGCCTGGTCAGCTAGCTTGATCCCCGGATGAGCAGGTCCGTGGTCGTGGGGGACACGCCGGCCGCCCAAGCCGGGGTCGCGGAAGCGCCGCCGCGTGGCGGGCTGAGCGACCGCGCCCTGGTCGGGGATCACCGCGCTGGTCACCTTGCCGTTGCTGTGGATGGGCTACGGCACCGACATCGACGTCACCGACGTGCTGGCCACCGCGGCGGGCATCCGGGACGGAGACTACCGGCCGTCACGGAACCCCGGGGTGCCGGTGTTCGAGGCCATCGCCGCCGTGCTCGACCCGGTCGGCGGGCACCTGCTGCTCAACCTGGCCACCGCGGCCGCGGGCGCCGCCACGGTGGTGGGGATCGCCCGCGCTGGTCCGCACCTGGGGCCACGCCAACGGCGACCTGGTGGCGCTGGCCTTCCTGGCCTCGCCCGCCACCATCATCGCCGCCACCTCCACCGGCGACTTCGTGTGGGCGCTGGCGTTCTTCGTGTGGGGGGCGCTGGCGCATCTGAAGGACCGGCCGTGGCTGGCGGGCGTGCTGTTCGGCCTGGCCGTGGGCACCCGCCTCTCGTCGGTCGTCCTCGTCGCCGCCTTCCTGGTGGCCGACGGCTGGGACCCGGCGCAGCGGCGCCGCTGCCGGCGGGCCGGCGCGATCGCCCTCGGCCTCGGCGCCCTGCTGTACATCCCCGCGTGGCTGGCCGCCGACCGCTCGCTCGACTTCCTCCAGACCACCTCGGGTTGGCGCTCGTTCGCCAACAACCTGGGCCGCTTCGCCTACAAGAACTACGTGACCGGCGGCGCGCTGTTCCTCGTGCTGGTGCTGGTCTCGCTGCCCGCGCTGGTGGCCGCGCTCCGCCGCTGGGGGTCCGACCCCATGCTGCGGGTCGCGGTGCTGGGCCTGGTGGTGACCGAGCTCCTGTTCTTCCTGCTGCCCTGGAAGTACAACCACCTGCTCCCCTGCCTGGTCATGGTGCTGCTGTGGCTGGCGGCCAGCCGGCGCAACCAGCGGGGCTTCTGGTGGCTCGTGATCGGGGCGCTGGCCATCAACGGCCTGGTCACCTTCCGCCCGCTGGCCCCCGACCGGCCCGCCGAGGCGTCCACCGGGCGCTGGGACCCGGCACTGGAGGCCGGGCTGCTGGTCAACGACGTGGACTGCCGGCTGGAGGCCATGCACGAGCCGCTCCAGGAGCTCAACGGCGACGCCTGGCCCTGCACGCTCAAGCCCATGCGGGGCTCGAGCGACGCCGGCGCCGACACCGGTCCCGGCTAGCGCGTCGCGACACCACGTCCGGTCGCTCGGGTGGCTGCGCGGTCGTCCCGGTGGGAAGCGATCGGCTACGACCCCACGCTCCGGGAGCTCACGCGGTCCTGTCAGTCCTCGCCGGCCGTCGACGCGAGGCGCCGGTCGATCTCGTGGCCCATGATCCGGCAGTCGGTGGCGGGGTGGTCGTAGCGGCAGAGCAGGGCGCCCTCGAGGTACTCGCGGGCCAGCCGCAGGCGGGCGATCTCGGCGTCGAGCACGGCGAGGCGCCGGCTGGCGATCGCCTTCCAGTCGGCGACGTGGGTGGCACCGAGGACGCCGCCGATGTCCTCCAGCGACAGGCCGGCGTCCTGGAGCATGCCGATGAACACGAGCCGGCGCAGCGACTCGACCCGGTAGCGGCGCTGCCCGGACCGCCGGGCGTCGGCATCGAGCAGGCCGCGCCGCTCGTAGAAGCGCACGGTCGAGGTCGGCACGCCGGCCCGGCGCGCCACCTCGCCGATGGTCAGAAGGGCGTCGTCCACGTGGTCCGGATCGTCCACATGCCCACCTTGACTTCAACCTATGGTTCAACTGTCAAGGTCGATCTCATGGCCTCCTCTCCCACCGAAGACGCGACCCTGCCGCCCAACCATCACGCCCACTTCCCGGGCTTTGCCGGGGTCGGTGGCCTCGTCGCCGCGCTGACGTTCACCGTCGGGCGGGACGACGACGCCGACCTCGCCATCGACCAGCGCGGGCGTCGGGCCGGGCGACGACGTCGTCGACATCGGGTGCGGACCCGGGGTCGCGGCGCGCCGGGCGGCCGCCCGTGGGGCGGCGTCGGTGGTCGGCGTCGACCCGGCGGCCGTGATGCTGCGCGTCGCCCGTCTCCGCCTCCGCCGCCCGCCGGCCGTCCGGTATCTGGTCGGCACGGCCGAGGAGCTGCCGCTCCCCGACGGGTCGGCCACCGTGGCGTGGTCGTTGGCGACGGTGCACCACTGGAACGACATCGACCGGGGTCTGGCGGAGGTCCGGCGGGTGCTGCGTCCGGGGGGGCGCTTCCTGGTGATCGAACGCCGGGTCCAACCGGGCGCGTCCGGCCACGCCAGCCACGGCTGGACCCCTGAGCAGGCCGATCTCTTCGCCGAGCGGTGCCGCAGCGCCGGCTTCTCGGACCCCGAGGTCGAGCGCCACCGGCTGCGGGGAGGTCGCCGGCCCGTGCTCTCCGTCCTGGCCCGGGCGCTCTAGGGCGTGTCCTGGTCGCGGACGGTGAAGCGGGCGAACACCTGCGAGCTCAGCCACCACGGCAGCCGCGGGAACGGGCTGCACGCGGTGTCGACCGGCCGCAGGTCACGGCCCAGGCGGGTCAGCAGCGGCCGGAAGTCGAAGCCCTTGTGGGTGACCCGGATGTCCTCGGGCCGCGGCGCCGGTCGCCCGGTGAGCGACGCGGCCAGCAGCTCGCGGGCGGAGTAGTCGCTGCCCCGCCGGAACAGCAGCGCCCGGTTGGCCTCCTTGAGCAGCAGCGGGGGGCCGCCGATGACCGGCACCGAGACGGACACCTCGCCCCCGGGGACCGCCACGCGGATCGCCTCGGCCACGAAGGTGTCGATCTCGCCGTCGTAGAGGTGCTCCAGCGTCTCGAAGCAGCACACCACCGCCACCGACCCGTCCGGCACGCCGCCCACGTCGTCGATGGACGTGTAGGCGTCGGGCACCTGGGCCGACTCGGGGTCGTAGCCCAGCAGCCGCAGGTCGGGCCGGCGGGCGGCCAGGGCGTTGAGGAAGGCGCCGTCGCCGCAGCCGTAGTCGAGGACCGTGGCGCCCTCGGGCGCGTCCCGCTCCACCCGGTCGAGCGACAGCTTGGCCCGCTGGCGGTGGGCGAAGCGGGCGATGGGGTTCGGCGTGTCGAGGGTCTGCTCGCGGTAGCTGACCTCCCGGCTCATCGCATATCGACGCTAACCGACGTGCGCGGCGGCGGCAGCCAGGAAGTTGCGCAGCAGGTCGTGGCCGCAGCCGGTGAGGATCGACTCGGGGTGGAACTGGACGCCCTCGACCGCGTGCTCCCGGTGGCGCAGGCCCATGACGATGCCGTCGTCGGTCCAGGCCGTGATCTCCAGCTCGGGCGGGACCGAGGACCGCTCGACCACGAGGCTGTGGTAGCGGGTGGCCTCGAACGGCTGGGGCAGCCCGGCGAACACCCCGCGCCCGTCGTGGCGGATCAGCGACGTCTTGCCGTGCATGATCTCGGGCGCCCGCACCACCTCGCCCCCGAACACCTGCCCGATGCACTGGTGCCCGAGGCACACGCCCAGCACCGGCCGGCGCCCGGCGAAGCGGCGGATCACATCGTTGGACAGCCCGGCGTCCTCGGGCCGCCCGGGCCCGGGCGAGACCAGCACCGCGTCGGGGTCGAGCGCCACGATCTCGTCCAGCGTCAGCTCGTCGTGGCGGTGGACGAGCGGCTCGGCCCCCAGCTCGCCCAGGTACTGGACGAGGTTGTAGACGAAGCTGTCGTAGTTGTCGATGACCAGGACCCGGGGTGCCACGGCGGCCGAGGCTAATAGGGCTTGGTGACGAAACGCCGAAGATTGCGCCAGCTCGCCTTCTCCAGCAGGCGGCGGGGGGCGGTGCGGCGGACGTCGGCGCGGTTGGCCCGCACGGTGGCCTCGACCAGTGCGGGGACGGGCGCCGCCGCGCCGTGGCGGTCCCGGCAGGCGGCGATCACGTCGAGGGCGTAGGGATGGTTGCCGGAGAAGTAGGCGCAGGCCCACAGGCGCAGGTAGTCGTCCCGGGCGCCGCCGCTCGCCTCCAGCGAGGCGAGGGTGCGCAGGTAGCGGGGCCCGGCCGCCGTCGGGCTCGTCTTGAGCGCGAACTCGGCCAGGCGCCGGCCCAGCTTGGTGCGGGCGCCGAGCAGGTCGTCGTAGGTGGCGCGCCGCAGCCGCACCGCCCGGGTGAGCTCCAGGTCGGACAGCCAGAAGCCCCGCTCCACCAGCGCCCGGTGCAGCTCGCCGAAGGTGTCCTCGCCCTCGTAGAACGGGTCGAGGCCGGGCTCGGCGTCCACCGCCATGAGCGTCCCGGCCAGCCCGCCGTCGAGCCCGTTCACCAGGCGCAGGTCGGTGCCCTGGGTGTCGAGCTTGAGCCAGTCGATCCGGTCGATCCCGGCCCCGGCCAGCGCCTTGGCCAGGGTGGTGGCGGGCACGGTCGCCTCCCCCACCACCTCGAAGCGGTAGGCGTGGAGGTACTCGCCCACCTCGCCGGCCAGGGGCGGCAGCGTGGACGAGCAGGTGGGGTTGGCGGTGAGGAAGAAGGTGGCCTCGTCGGCGTCGGGGTCGGCCACCACCGCCTGCTCGACGACGATGCGCCGCCCGGCCCCGGTGGAGGACGTGTGCAGCTCGCGCCGGTCGGGGTCGAAGCCGACGTAGGTGGCCGCGCCGAGCAGCGGCTGGAAGGGGGCGAACGGCTCCAGCGACGCCCCCACGTCCACCAGCGTGAGCGTGATGCCCGCCTCGGCGAGCAGGTCGAGCACCCGGCCCCCGGCGGCCACGCCCGCTACCGCCCCACCCGGGCCTGCGCCTCGGCCACGTCGGGGACCAGCACGGCGTTGCCCCCGGCCCGCGCGGGCCATGGCGCCTCGCTCAGCGTCCCGGCGTCGGGGTCGTAGTCCGACCGGGGTGTACCCCAGGTCGCCGGCGATGCCCCGCAGGGCCTCGAGGTCGTTGAGCTCGACGATGAGCGCCGGACGGTCCCGGGCCAGCAGCGCCGTGGCGCCCCGCAGGACGGCGGGCTCGTGGCCCTCGACGTCCACCTTGACCAGGCTCACCGGCCCGAGGTCCGCGCCGGCGGCGTAGCTGTCGAGGCTCACCGTGTCGACCTCCTCCACCTCGCCGCCGTAGGCGCCGTCGACCAGCGCGTTCGTGGCCCAGCGGTCGGCGCTCAGCCGCGCCCGCCCGTCGTGGTCGCTGACCGCCCGGGGGACCAGCGTGACCGAGCCGCCTACACCGTTGAGGGCGATGTTGGCCGCGGCCCGCTCGCAGGCCAGGGTGCCGGGCTCGAAGGCCACGGCCCGCACCCCGGGGACGCGCGTGGCCAGCAGCGAGTAGGGCGCCACGTTGGCCCCCACGTCCAGGAACGTGTCGCCCTCCCGCAGCCAGGCCAGCAGGAAGCGCATCTCGGCCCGGTCGTACAGCCCGTAGTACAGGGCCATGGTGGTGATGTGGTCGTGCGGGTGGCACACCAGTCGCAGCCCGTCGTGCCAGCCGATGGTCCACGGGCGCCGCACCGTGCGCTGCCACGCCTGCCACGCCACCCAGCGCGCCAGCCGCCGCCCCCGCACCCCGCGGTTCTCGGGGTGGTCCCAGATGCTGCGCGCGGTGCGCCGGGCGACCGTGGCCGCGGACCATCCGCCCTGCTCAGACTGCACCCCAATCATGCGCGGGCGACTGTAGTGCGGGTCAGGCCCGGACCCCCGCCCCGAACCGGAGCCGAGGCAATAGGGGCCGCTACCACCGGCAGGAGGCAATAGCGTCCGGCCCCCGGCCCCTATTGCCTCGCGACCGCCGCCGTGGCCCCTATTGCCTCGCAGCGACCTCAGCCGTGGCCCCTAGTGCCTCGCAGCGACCTCAGACGGGGACAGGCGCCTCGGCGCCGTCCACCTCGACCAGGTCGACGGGGACGCCGAGCCCGTCGGCGAGCAGGTCGGCGCGGGTGCCCGCGGCGTACAGCTCGAGGGACACGTCCTGGCCCGGCGCCGGCACCGCGCCGATCACCAGCCGGCCGTCGTCGCCGGCCACGCGCAGGCCGGAGACCCGCCGGCCGTGGTTGCGGTCCAGGCCCACGGCGACCCGCAGGATGCCGGCCAGCACCCGCACCCGCTGCTGGTCGTCGCGCTGCAGCGCCGAGAACTCGGGGTGCTTCTTCCGGGGCGCCGACTTGCGGTGGTAGCGCGCCACCTGCGCGATCAGCTCGATCTCCCGGTCGGTGAACCCGGTGAGCAGCTCGCTGTTGCGGATCACGTAGTAGCTGTGCTTGTGGTGCCCGGCGTGGGACACGAACAGCCCCACGTTGGCCAGCAGCGCGGCCGCCTCCAGCACCTCGCGGCTGTCGTCGCCGAGGCCGTGGCGGGCGGAGGTGGCGTCGAACAGCTCCAGCGCCAGCCGGGCGACGTGGGCCGAGTGGTCGGTGTCCTCGTCCATCTGCGTGGCCAGGCGGAGCACGCTGCGCCGCCGCAGGTCGGACAGGTGGTGCAGCGACCCGCCGTGGATGCGGCGCCAGGTGTCGAGCAGCACGCCCTCCCGCAGCGCGTAGTCGGAGAACGTCAGCGCCTCGGCGCCGAGCTCGCGCACGACCTGCTCGAGGATCAGCGCCCCGGCCAGGATGATGTCGGCCCGGCGGGGGTCGAGCCCGGGGGTGCGGGCCCGCTCCTTGACCGTGGGCGCCTTGATCAGGCGCTTCACCACCGCGTCGATGTCGTCCCGGCTGACGGTGAGGTTGTTGAGCGTGCGGGGCACGACGCCGTCCTGGCGGGCGGCCACCATGGCGCAGACCGCGCCGATGGTCCCCGAGGACCCCACGGCCACGTCGAAGCCGGCCCGGCGGATCTCCCGCACCGCGGGGGTGAGCGCCGTGCGGATGTCGCGGCGGCAGCGCTCGACCGCGCCGGACGACAGCTTGGCCTCGGCGAAGTAGCGCCGCGACAGCCGGATGGCGCCGAGCTTGAGGCTGCGGGCGGTGAGGATGTCGCCGCGGGTGCCGACCACCAGCTCGGTCGAGCCGCCGCCGATGTCGCACACCACCACCTGGCGGTCGTACACGGGGACGGCCTGGAGCACGCCGAGGTGGATCAGCCGCGCCTCCTCGAAGCCGGAGATGACCTCGATGTCGACGCCCGCCTCGCGGGCCCGTTCGATGAAGGTGGCCCGGTTCTCGGCCTCGCGCACGGCCGAGGTGGCGACCGCCCGCATGGACGCCCCATGGATGGCGGCCACCTGCCGGAACCGGTCGAGGGCTTCGATGCCGCGCTTCATGGCCGCCGGGGTGAGCCGCTTCATGTCGGTGGCGGACGAGCCCAGCCGCACCATCTCCCGTTCGCGGTCGAGCACCTCGATGCGGTGCTCGGCCACCCGCGCCACGACCAGGTGGATCGAGTTCGTGCCGATGTCCACGGCGGCCAGGACGTCCGTCACGGCTCCTACTCTGGCGCCTGCGCCGCCCTTTGGCGACGACCCGGCTCCTACCCCGCCACCGGGCGCGTCTAGTCTGGCGGCGATGAGCAAGCCTGCGAAGCGCCACGTGCCCGGCGGACGGGTCACGGCCAAGGGCACGACGCCGTCGGGCCAGCGCCCGGGGCAGTCGACGCGCTACACGCCCCCGGTGCCCCGCGAGGTCAAGACCAGCCCGCGCTGGGTGCCGATCCTGATGTTCGGCCTGCTGGGCATCGGCCTCGCGGTCGATCTTCCTCAACTACCTCGAGGTGCTCCCCGGCGGGCATGAAGAACCTGTACCTGGGGGTCGGTCTGGGCTGCATCTGCGGTGGGATCGTCACTGCGACGCAATATCGCTGACCGCCCGGACGCGCTCGGTGCTCGCGTGCGAGCACACCCGGTATCGGGAGGTCACACCACGCAGGGTGCGCAACCGGCCGTTGTCCGCGATTTCACCTGGTTGTCGCCCCCGTCGACGTCCAGGTGGCCGTAAGGCAACCGAAGTTACATCGCTGTTACTCTCCCCAGGGTTGTCCACAGGCTGTGGGCAAGTAGGCGGTAGGCGCCACGGAGCAAACGGCGACGGTGCCGGCCGTGACGGCTCCCTCAGCCGTCCACGGGCGCCACGAGGTCCATGTCCTCCTGGCAGTGGCGGGGCGGCTCGGGGACCTCGTCGTTGGCACTGGTCATGCGCACCTCGGTGCCGCAGATCGAGCACCGGTAGGTCAACCGCACCTTGCGCAGCTCGCCCGGGGGCGGCGGGGGCGGCAGCGGCGTGGCCAGCCCACCGAGGATCACGAAGCCGGCTTTGAGCATCAACCAGCCGACCAGCACCGCGAAGGCGATCGCCAGCAGCGACGCACCCGTGAGGAACCACGCCGCCACGCCCGCCACGGCCATGACGGCCAGCGTTCGCCACGAGATCCGGGGCAACCTCACTCGCCCATCGTAGGGACCCGCGTCAGCCCTCCGGCAGTCCGCCCGGCACGCTCAGCCCTCCCGCAGCCCTCCCGGCCCGCTCAGCCGTCCGGCAGCTCGCCCGGCGGGTTGTCGCTGGCGACGTAGGGCCGGCACGGCTGGCCCCGCAGGCCGGGGCACGGCGACGCCACCGGCAGGGGCGGCACCGTCACGCCGTCGAGGCGGGACAGCACGAGGGCCGAGGGCATGGCCCGGGTGCGGGCCACCGTCTGGGTCGGGGTGGCGCCGCCGTAGTCGGGGTTGTCGAACTCCCAGGTGGCGTGGTTGCGGCCCGGGGTGGCGATGGACAGGCGCAGCCGCGAGCCGGCCCGGACCGGATGGGCGAACGACGGCAGGCCGATGCGGGCCTCGACCACCTCGCCGGGCTCCAGCGGCTGGCGGAAGCGCTCGGTGAAGGGGTGGACGATCTCCAGCCCCTCGCTGCGGTCGCGGTCCTCGGCCCGGTGCGCCAGGTCGAGCCAGCCGTTCTGGATCAGCACCTCGGTGCCGTCGGGCCGCACCTCCGACACCGACACCTGCACGTTCACGTCCCCGCCGGCGTCCGAGGCCACGAACACGTCCGCGTAGCCCGGCCCCGCGAACACGGTGTCGGCGGCGAACGGCTCGGTGAGGTACGACAGCTCCTGCCCGGGCCCGAAGCGGGTCCAGTCGGTGTCCCACGTGGGCGAGAGCAGCGGGTACTCGCCGGTCCCGCCGAACAGGGTGGAGCCGCCGGCCTCGGGGTCGAAGCGGAAGGCGTCGGCCCCGCCCCCGTCCCGGGTGGGCTCGTCGGCCGTGAGGCTGCCGTTCGCCCCCAGGTACCACGTGGCGGGCTCGGCGTCCGGCGGCGGCCAGGCGTCGAGGCCCAGCTCGAACGTGCCCCCCGGCTCGCCCACCTCGTTGGCGCCCAGCCCGCTCTCGAACACGACCCGCACCGCCGGCTGCGACTCGTAGGCCTCGACGGCGCCCTCCCAGTCGTCGCCGAAGGAGGCGAAGCGGTCCGGCTCCAGCGCGAAGTCGTCCAGGTGCATCTGGCTCGCCAGCAACCCCGGGAGCACGGCCCGCAGCACCGGGTTGAGGTGCGGCACCCGGTGCGCCACGTACAGCTCCAGGAACTCGTACCAGCGCATGAGGTTGACCGGCCCGAAGCCGTCGGGGTGCCGGCCGTTCCACAGGTTGACGACCGCGTGGTCGGACCCGGTGAAGTCGTCGGCCATGGCCGTGAACTGGGGCCCCGTCTGCTCGTCCTGGAAGGCGCCCGAGAGGAACACGGGCGCCTGGATGTCCGGCACCAGCTGGCGCAGGTCCCGCTCCCCGAGCGAGGCGTTGTAGGTGGGCAGGCTGCGCACCAGGTTCTCGAAGTCGGGGTTCTGGCTGCGCAGCTCCAGGTTGGAGGCGCACGTCTCGTCGCCCGCGTCGACCCGCTCGGTGACCCAGTCGGTGCCCCCGGCCGCGCTCTCGGCGTCCCGCTCCTTGATCCACTGCTGGGTGAAGCCGGCGTTGAAGATGCCGCCGGGCCACGCCTGGAGCCACGGGTCGGCGATGACGGACTGGGGCGTGACGGCCGCCAGGTGGGGCGGGTTGGTGGCGGCCGTGTACAGCTGGGTGATCCCCGAGTAGGAGATGCCCACCATGCCGACCTTCCCGCCCGCCACCCAGTCCTGGCGGGCCACGATCTCGATCGTGTCGTAGCCGTCGGCCGCCTGGGCCGGGTTGAACACGTCGAACACGCCGCCCGAGCACCCCGTCCCCCGCAGGTTGACCGACACGGTGGCGTAGCCGAAGGCCCGGGCGAGCCGGGACGCGGCCTCCTCGTTGGCCGGGTCGGACGGCGAGTAGCCCGAGACCTCGACCACCGTGGGGTACGGCCCCGGGCCGTACATGCCCTGGTCGGGAAGGCGGACCACCGCGCTGAGCCGCACGCCGTCGCGCATCTCCAGGTACTGGTAGCCGTCGTCGAGCGCGGTGCCCGGCACCGGGTCGCCCAGCAGGTCGAGGCGGGACGCCGCCAGCTCCTGGCGGTCGTAGAGGTCGCCGGCGGGCACGTCGTCGCGGCCCGGCACGGTGATGACGCGGGTGGCCAGCCGGGGCTCGACGCTCTCGTCCACCACCAGGTACCGGCCGGGGGCGACGGTGGACCCGCCGGGCACGTCGAGCTCGCCGTAGTCGAGTTCGGGGCCCGATGCGACCTGCGCGTACTCGCCGGGGAGGTAGGCGAAGTGGGCCTGGCCGGCGTCGTCCGCCTCCAGGGTGATCAGCTTGCGCCGCCCGGTGCCGTACAGGGTCAGGGGCTCGCCCGCCTCGGCCCCGAACACCGTGATCTGCTCGACCCCGGCGCGCACGTCCCAGGGCGCGGGCTCGCTGCCCTGGCGCAGGGCCGCGAAGCCACCGCCGTCGCCGCCGCCGGATCCGCCCGACGCCACACACGCGACCGCACCCATGGCCAGCAGCGCCACCGCCAGTGGCGCCACCGTCCGTCTGCCCGCGCGCGCTCGCAGGTTCATGTCCCCCCTGGTCGTGGTGTGTGGATCAGCCCAGGCGCTCGATGATGGTGGCGTTGGCCATGCCGCCGCCCTCGCACATGGTCTGCAGGCCGTAGCGGCCGCCGGTGCGCTCCAGCTCGTTGAGCAGGGTGGCCAGCAGCTTGGTGCCCGAGCAGCCGAGCGGGTGGCCGAGGGCGATGGCGCCGCCGTTGACGTTGGTCTTGGCCAGGTCGGCGCCGGTCTCCTTCTGCCAGGCCAGCACCACCGACGCGAAGGCCTCGTTCACCTCGAACAGGTCGATGTCGTCGATCGACAGGCCCGAGCGCTCCAGCACCTTGTGGGTGGCGGGGATGGGGCCGGTGAGCATGGTGACGGGATCGACGCCGGCCAGGGCGAAGGTGTGGAAGCGGGCCCGGGGCCGCAGACCGAGGGCGGCGGCCTTCTCCTCGCTCATGATGAGGGCGGCGGAGGCGCCGTCGGTGATCTGGCTGGAGTTGCCGGCGGTCACCTTGCCGTCGGGCTTGAACGCGGGCTTGAGGTTGGCCAGCGTCTCGGCGGTCGTGCCCTCGCGGATGCCCTCGTCCCGGGTGACCAGGTCGTCGGACTCGCTGATCGCGCCCGTCTCCTTGTCGCGGTGGATCGAGCGCACGGCCACGATCTCGTGGTCGAAGCGGCCCTCGGCGGTGGCCTGGGCCGCCCGGCGCTGGCTCTCGGCGCCGAAGGCATCGAGCTCCTCGCGGGTCAGGCCCCACTTGTCGGCGATCAGCTCGGCGGAGATGCCCTGGGGCACCAGGCCGCCCACGTCGGCGTAGCGCTGGTTGACCCGGGGGCCGAACGGCCAGCCGAACTTGCCGTCGCCGATGGAGGCGCCCATCGGCACCTGGCTCATGACCTCGACGCCCGCGGCCACCACCACGTCGGCGGCGCCGGCGATCACGGCCTGGGCCGCGAAGTGGGCGGCCTGCTGCGACGAGCCGCACTGGCGGTCCACGGTGGTGGCGGGGACGGCCTCGGGCCAGCCCGCAGCCAGCACGGCGTTGCGGCCCACGTTGACCGACTGGGCGCCGGCCTGCATGACGCACCCCATGACCACGTCGTCGACGATCCCGGGATCGATCCCGGTGCGGGCGACGAGCGCGGCGAGGGTCTCGGCCGCGAGGTCGGCCGGGTGCCATCCGGACAGCTTGCCGTTGCGCTTGCCCCCGGCGGTGCGGACGGCGTCGACGATCACGGCGGTGGGCATGGGCTGCTGCTCCTTGGTCCTGGCCGGCACACTTGACCGAGCGGTCAAGCCAGTCTGCCGACCCCACCGCAGCCGCGCAACTGCGGACGTTCGCGGCACGCCGCCGCTCAGACCGCGGGCGCGCTGGTCGGGGTCGTGGCCGCGGTGGTGCTGGTCGTGCTGGTGGTGGCGAAGGCGTTGGGGCACGCCTCCACCAGCGAGATGGAGGTGAAGGGCGCGTTGGCCGACCCGTCCGCGCCCCGGACGTGCACACGGGCCACCATCTCGTCGTCGCGCATCACCGCGGCCTGGGGATCCTTGGTGAATTCCTCGGTGTCCTGGCCGTCGTAGCCCTTCACCGCGCCGACGTAATCGCCGTCCTTGATCCGGTCCCCGAGGCCCTGGCGCACGGCCATCACCAGGCTGGGCGTGGGGGGTACCGGAAGGTCGCGCAGGGCCGGCTGCTCGGGTGCGTCGCAGGCCAGGGCAGGCTCCTCGTAGAAGCCCCCGGGGTCGACGAGGTCGACCCGCCGGCGCTGGTACTCGCCGTCGATCTCGCAGCCGATCGCCAGCACCCCCGGCGGTACGGGCTGCACGAACTCGCGGGAGGGGCCCCCGATGGGGATCTCGCCTGAGTCCCACTCGTTGGACGTCACCATGACGTGGGTGGGACCGGGGAGCGAGTTGAGCACCCGCAGGTGCAGCCCGTCGATCTGGGCCCGCACCGAGGCCACCGGAATCACGATGCCGGTCGGGTCGCAGCGCACCTCTACCAGCCGGGGCTCCTCGACGGGCGCGTCGCCGGGGACGTCGGTCTCGTCCTCGGCCGCGACGGTGTCGGGGTCCTCCCGGAGGCTCTCCGCGATCAGAGAGACGACGGTGAGCAGGACCGCCAGCACCGTCGCCGTGGCGACAGCTCCACGGCGACGGTGCAGCCGGCGGTGCCGGCGAGCGGCGACCCGTTCGAGCCCGTGCTCGGGTGGGTCGCCGGCGGACGATGCGAGACGTTCGAGCCGCGACCGCAGGTCATGATCTTCGGTCACGCCCCCGGCCCCGGCTCAAGCCGGGCAGGGCGGATCAGCGCGGCGCGTGCTTGGCTCACGAGCACGCGGACGGTGGCGGGACGGATGTGCATGATGCGGGCGGCGTCGGCGACGTCGCGGTCGAGGAGCTGGGTCAGCACCAGCGCCTCGCGCTGGCGGGGGGTGAGCTGCCCGAGGGCCCGGGCGACGTGGTCGCGGTCGGCGGCCAGGTCGGCGGGCTCGGGGGTGGGCGTGGGGGTCGAGTGGGCGACCACGTCCAGCGCCCGGCGTGCGGCGCGCACCGCCCGGCGGGTGGCGCTGTGATGGGCGTTGAACGCGGTGCGGAACAGGTAGCCGACCGGATCGTCGAGCCGGGCCACCTTGTCCCAGCGCTCCCACACCTTGCAGAAGGCGTGCTGGGCCAGGTCCTCCGCCTGGTCGCGGCTGCCCGTGAGCACGTAGAGCGCGGCGGAAGAGCCGCCGTTCGTTGGCCATGTAGAAGCCCTCGAACGACAGCGCAGGCCGTACACCGATGACGAGCGGTGCCGACTCAGTTGAGCGCTCAGAGACCACGGTCACTGCCAACACTGCCCCAAGAACGCCCGAGACGCACGGGGTGTGTAGGCATTCGCGCGATTTTTCTCATGGCGGTCCCCCGGAGAGGGGACCGCCCGAGCTCTTCCGCCCGGGCCTCGGACGGCGGGCGGCCGCCGGCACCGTGGCGCGGTCCCGGAGGCGGGCGCCTGGCGCGGCGTCTCCGTCCCCCGGCCACGGTGCCCGGAGGGCCGTCAGCGTGCCGCGGTCTTGCGGGCCGGCGCCTTGCGCGCCGTCGTCGCCTTCTTGGCGGGGGCCTTCTTGGCCGGAGCCTTCTTGGCCGGAGCCTTGGCGGCGGGCCGGCTGGCCGACGTCTTGGTGGCGGTCGTCTTGCGGGCCGTCGCCGTCTTGGCCGTGGCCGGTGCCTTGCGGGCCGTGGTCCTCGCCGGAGCCTTCGCCGGCCGGAGCCTTCTTCGCCGGAGCCTTCTTCGCCGGAGCCTTCGCGGCCGGGGCCTTCTTCGCCGGAGCCTTCGCCGCCGGGGCCTTCTTCGCCGGAGCCTTCGCCGCCGCCGTCTTCGCCGCGGGCGCCTTCTTGGCCGGGGCCTTGGCGGCGGGGGCGGGCGGCCACACGCCGCGCTCGAGCCTGGGCGCGAGGCTGGTCTTCACCACCGCGTCCTTGAAGCCCTTGAGCGGAGTGATGCGCGCCTTCTTGGACGCCTTGATGCGGACGGGCTGCTGGGTCTGCGGGTTGCGACCCATGCGTGCCGGGCGGTCGACCTTCACGAACTTGGCGAAGCCCGAGATCTGCACCGCCTCACCCTTCGAGACGACCGCGGTGACGACGTCGGTGAACCCCTTCAACACGGCGTCGACATCTTTGCGATCGACACCCGATTGGGTCGCCACCGCCTGGACCAAATCACGACGATTCACAGGCTCCTCCTAGGTCACGGGTACGTGTCAGTTTCGTCACCACGCACCGCTGACACGCGGATACTGCCGGTATTGTTACGACATTTTCTCAGGAATGCATCACTTTGCGCGCGAAAAGTCGTTGAGAATCCTGGGTTTTCGGCCGTGAGGCGACGCCGCAGGGTGGCCGCCGCGGCGGCCGGGGCGTCCCGCACCGGTCCATCCGCTCAGCTATTGCTGGGTTTCGAGAGCCAGGTCTCGGCCTGCCGCGCCCGCCGCCGCAGCTGCTCGACGGTGGCCTCGTCGATGCGCCGCAACCCCACGAGACGGTTGAGCTGACCGTTCACCTGCGCGTGACCGAGCCCGGTGGCCCACACCAGGTCCTGCACGAGCCGGGCATTGCGCTCTCGCAGCTCGGACCGCTCCCGCCGGGGATTCGGCCCGTTGCCGCTGCCGCCGTCGCCGTTGCCGTTGCCGGCGGCGGCCGGCGCGCCGGGCAGAGCGGGCAGCGCCAGCTCCAGCCCGGCCTCGTCCTCCAGCCGGTCGAGGTGGTCCAGCACCGCCTCGTCCACGTCGAACACCGACGACTCGGCGGCACCGGTCACCACCGCGGAGAGGGCGGCGAACATCGACAGCTGCTCGCCCCGGTCGTCGGGGTGGACCAGCGCGTCGAGGGCGGCGTCGTCGAGCGGCTCGTCGCCGTCACGCTCGGGCCGGCGCAGGCTGTGGCGCCGGGCGTCGGCGATCTGGGTGGCCCACGTGCGCAGGCGCAGGTCGTCGGGGATGAAGAGGTACGCCTTCTGGCGGGGCACGCCCCGGGTCCAGCGCACGAAGCGCCCCACGGCCTGGCGGAAGAACAGCTCGGTCGTGGTGGTGGTGGCGTAGACGCCCACCCGCAGCCGGGGGATGTCCACGCCCTCGGACACCATGCGCACCGCCACGATCCACGGGTCGGACGAGGCCGTGAAGCGGGCGATGCGGCTGGAGGACCGCGGGTCGTCCGACACCGCCACCGTGGCCCGCACCCCGCAGCGGTAGCGCAGCAGGTCGGCGATGCCCTGGGCGTGGTCCTGGTCGGTGGCGACCACCAGGCCGCCCGCGTCCGGCTGCTGGCGGCGCAGCGCCCCGAGGCGCTCGTGCGCCTGGGCCAGCACGGTGGGCAGCCACTCCCCGTCCAGGCTGAGGGCGGTGCGCAGCCGCTGGGCGGCCCGGGCCCGGTCGAGCGGGTCGTCGAAGGCGGCGGCCTGGGCCTGGCCGTCGGGGGCGATCCACTCCATGAAGCCGTTGATGCGGGGGAAGTAGACCGGCCGCACCACCCGCCCGTCGGCCAGGGCGTCGGCGTAGCCGTACTCGAAGTCGGGCACGGCCTCGTCGCCGACGTAGCGGACGAAGGGGATGGCCCGGGTGTCGGACCGGAACGGCGTGCCCGACAGCGCCAGCCGCCGCGGCGACGCCTCGAAGGCCCGGAGCACGGCGTCGCCCCAGGCCCGGTCGTCGCCCGCGTGGTGGATCTCGTCCAGCACGGCCAGCGAGCCGGCCGCCAGCGGCGCCAGCGCCTCGGGGCCGGCGGCCACCTGCTGGTAGGTGGTGACGATGCCGTGGACGTCGGCGGGGAGCCGTCCGCCCGACGGCGACCAGCGGGGCTCGAGGTGCAGCCCGACCCCGGCGGCCGCGTCGGCCCACTGGAGCTTGAGGTGCGAGGTCGGCGCCACCACCACCAGCCGGCGCCCGGGGTGCGCCGCCAGGTCGTGCACCGCGGCACACAGGGCGAAGGTGGTCTTGCCGGCGCCGGGCGTGGCCACGGCCAGGAAGTCGGGCGCGCCGGTGGCCGCGAGCCGGTCGAGGGCGCGCTTCTGCCACGGGCGGAGACGGACACTGCGGGACATGGGGGAGCGCCGATCTTGTCACGCGGCGTAGAAACGTCCCGTGCCCACACACTCGATCGACCCCGACGGCCTGCCCTACGCCCCCGAGGGCCTGGACCGGAAGCCCGACGTGGGCGCCGAGGGCTTCTTCGCCGTGGACATGCGGGCCGGGGTGGTGACCGCGGTCGAGCCGTTCCCCGAGGCCCGCAAGCCGGCCTGGAAGCTCACCGTCGACTTCGGGCCGGTGGTGGGCACGCTGCGGACCAGCGCGCAGGTCACCAACTACACGACGGACGAGCTCACCGGGCGCCTGGTGGTCGGCGCCCTCAACCTCGGCCGCAAGCGGATCGCGGGGTTCACCAGCGAGTTCCTGATCCTCGGCGCCCTCGACCCCGACGGCACCGTCCGCCTGCTGGAGCTACCCGAGGGCGTGCGTCCCGGCGCCCCCATCGCCTGACCGGCTCGCCACCAGGGCCTCCAGCCAGCGGGCCGCCCCGTCCTCGCCGCAGGCGGCGGTCACCTCGCGGGCCGCGGCCCGGGCCTCGGGGTGGGCGTCGCCCATGGCCACGCTGCGGCCCGCCCAGCGGAGGAGGGCGATGTCGTTGATGTGGTCGCCGAGCGCGGCCACCTCGGAGCGGTCGACGCCCAGCCGCTCGCACAGCCGGGCCACGCCGAAGGCCTTGTCGATGCCGGGCGCCGCGATCTCGATGAACGGCACCGACGAGGCCGATGCCACCAGCCCGTCCACCACGAACGGGCGCACGGCGTGGAGCAGGCCGTCCCGCGCCAGCTCGGGGTGGCCGACCATGAGCTTGGTGAGCCCGTCGGGGTAGGGCGGGCCGAAGCGGTCGACGACCTCGTCGGGCCGGCCGTCCCGGGAGGGCGCCATGACGAGGAAGCCCTCCTCGGCCCCGAGGCCGCGGGCCGACTCCCAGGCGAAGCCCACCTCGGGCAGGCCCGCCCGGATGGCGTCCACCGCCGCGGGCACGGCCGCGGCGTCGATCCCGTGGCGGTCCAGGACGGCACCGGCGTGGCGGTCGTAGAGCACGGCCCCGTTGGAGCACACCAGCCAGCGCACGCTGTCCGCCGCGGCCAGCCGCACGGTGGCGGTGAGGTAGCTGCGCCCGGTGGCGGCCACCACGACGATCCCCTCGGCGTCCACGGCCCTCAGTGCGGCCGCGGTGCGGGGCGACAGCTCGCCGCCGGGGCCCAGCAGGGTCCCGTCCAGGTCGGTGGCCACGAGCCGCACGGGGGACATCGGCAGATGGTCGGCTCCCCGCCGGCCGTGGTGCAAACTCCGGGTGGTGGACACCCGCACCCTGGGCACGAGCGGCCTGAGGGTGTCGCGCCTGTCGCTGGGCTCGTGGCGCACGTTCGAGCGCATCCCCCGCGAGGCGGGCGCCGCGGTCCTGCGCACCGCCCGGGAGGCGGGCATCACGTTCCTGGACGACGCCCGCTACAACGACGAGACCGGGACGGCCCCGCTCGCCACCGGCTGGTCGGAGGTGGTGTTCGGCGAGCTGTTCCGCACGGTGGGCTGGCCCCGCGACGAGGTGGTGGTGGCCAACAAGCTGTGGTGGGAGCTCTGGCCGTCGGAGTCGGCCGCGGCCGAGCTGGACGGCTCGCTGACCCGGATGGGGTTCGACACGATCGACCTCGCCTACTCGGCCCCGCTGCCCGACGGCTTGAGCGTGGAGGAGGCGGTGGCCGAGGTGGGCGGCCTGATCGCCGCGGGCAAGCTACGTGCCTGGGGCACCCTCAACTGGCCCGCGGCGTCCCTCACCGAAGCGGTAGCGGCCGCCCGCGACCAGGGCGTGCCCCCGCCGTGCGCCACCCAACTCCCCTACAACCTGCTGCACCGCGGCGCGGTGGAGAGCCCGGCCATGGAGGCGGCACTGGGCGCCGGGTCCGTGGCGGTCGTCGCCTCCGCCGTCCTGGCCGGCGGCGCCCTCACCGGCAAGTACGCCACCGACGTCGGCCCCACCGCCGACGCCGCCTCCGACCACGAGCCCGACGTGCCCCGCGGCCGGCTCGCCGACCGCGTCGACGATCCCCGCCTGGCGCCTGCCTTTGCGGCCGCCCGGGAGCTGTCCCGCATGGCGGCGGCCCACGGGACGACCCCGGCCGCGCTGGCCCTGGCATTCGCGCTCGCCCACCCCACGGTCGCGAGCGCCCTGTTCGGCGCCACCAGCCCCGCCCAGGTCACCGCCAACGTGGCGGCGGTCGACCTCGCCGCTCGCCTGACCCCGGACGCCTGGTCCGCCCTGCGGGCCACCGGCGCGCCGGGCCGCGGGGCTTGAGCTTCGAGCGGTCGGCGACGCCGAGGTACCCGCGGACCCTTCGGAGCTACCGAGGGGTAGCGTCGCCCCCATCCGATGGGGAGGGGATCCATGGGGTCGAGCAGACGGACCGGCAGGCGCGTCGCGGCGGCGGTGGCGGCGTCCCTGGCGTTGGGCGGATGCCTGTGGCCGGCACCGGGGGCCGGGCCGGGCCGCACCGCGTCCAACTCCTTCGAGAGCGAGCTCACGACGGCCACGGTCGCCGACCTCGGGCTGCTGTGGACCGCCACCGGGGACGGCGGGCGCATGAGCGGGGCGGTGACGTCCATCCGGGCGGTGCATGCCTACGACTTCGACGGGCTCTACGCCTTCGACTTCAACACCGGCGCCCGCCTGTGGTCGCAGGCCAACGCGATCCCAGGGCATCAGCACGATCGGGCCCGTGGTCGCCGACGGTGAGCAGGTGGTGTTCGGCTCCGGCATGGGCAACGGCGGCGGGAACTGGACGACCGCTACGGTGGACGCCGACACCGGCGCCGGCCTCGGCAGCACGCGCTTGGGGCTGGTCGACGGGATCGCGGGCACGGTGATGCTCACCCGCAGTTGGGGATTCGGCTCCGGCACGCCGGTCGCATCCCGCATCAGGGTGACCGACTCCGCCTCGCCCGCCACGAGCTGGGCGGGCCTGATCGCCATCAGCGACCTCGGCGCCCAGATCCTCATCCCGGGGACCCTCGGCACGACGCGGGTCTACCTGGCCGGTGCCGGGGCGGTCTCGCCCGAAGGTTCCGGGAACGCGGTGCGGGCCTACCCCGTGGTGGGCCCCCCGCCGGGTTGCCCGGCACCGATCCCGCCCGACTTCACCTGCCCGTTGTGGACCACGCTGCTCGACGGCACCACCGCGAGGTCGCCGGTCATCACCGGAGGCCTGACGGAGACGGTCGTCTACACCGGGACCGACGCGGGCACCGTGTACGCCCTCGACGCCGGCACCGGCGCCATCCTGTGGACGGCCAGTGTCCCCGGTGCGGTCGCGGCCTCTCCGGCCCTGGCCGGCGGGTCGCTGTACGTACCCAGCACCGCCGGTGGCCTCGTGGTGCTCGACGCGGCCACGGGTGCGGCCCAGTGGACGGCCCCGACCGCCACCGCGCTGACGGTCCAGCCCGCCGTGGCCGGCGGGGTGGTGTACGTGGGCGAGAGCAGACGGCACGCTGAGCGCCTTCGACGCCGCGGGCTGCGGGTACTCGTCCTGCGCCCCCCTGTGGACGTACAGCACCGGCACGGCGTCCATCACCGGCGCCCCCGCGGTCAACCAGGGCCGCCTCTACGTGGGCACGGCCGACAGCCGCCTCCTGGCCTTCGGCCTACCCGCGAGCTGAGCGGATCGCCATCTGAACGACTGCCGCCCACGAGTTCTCGAGGCCCGGCACTTCCAGCACATCGTCACCGAGGTGGCAAAGGCCTTCGCCGGGTACACGTGCTCCCTGAGTCCGGTGTGACGCCTGGCCGCGGCCGTGAGCGGGGCCGGCCTGCTGCACCACCCCGGCTCCAGCCGCCCCATCGGCGACGACGAGCTGCTGGCGGGCGCCGGCCAGCCGCCGCAGGGCTGAGCGCCGCGCATCCGCCACGGTTGGGCGGTCCTAATGTGGCGGCCGTGATGCGACCCCAGCCGCTCATCGTCCTGGCCGACGTGGAGGCGGGCTCGGCGTGGTTCCAGCAGGTGCTGGATCTCCGCTCCGGCCACGGCGGCCCCCGCTACGAGATGCTGATGGACGGGGACGAGCTCGTGGCCCAGCTCCACCACTGGGAGGCGGACGAGCACCCGGCCCTCGGCGACCCGGGCGATCCGTCCCGGGGCAATGGCGTGCTGCTCTGGTTCCTGACCGACGACTTCGACGCGGCCGAGGAACGGGTGCACCGCCATGAAGTCCCGATCCTGGACGGCCCGCTGCTCAACCCGAACTCGGGCCAGCGGGAGGTGTGGCTGCGTGGCCCCGAGGGCTACGTGGTCGTGGTGGCGGGACCGGCCCCCACGACCTGATCCGTTCAGACCGGGGCGACCGGAATGGCCTCGGCACCTCGCAGTGTCCGCGACGAAGATGGGGTCGTGGCTGCTGGTGACGACCGTCCGAGCTGGTCCGACATCGCCGGCTGGTACGACGACCTCCTGACCGCGGGCAGCGGGCCTCACGAGACCGCGCTCGAGTGCCTGCGATCGCTGCTTCCCGATCTGCGCGGCGCAACGGTGCTCGATCTGGCCTGCGGGCAGGGCCTGGCCACCCGTGCGCTCGCCGCCGCGGGCGCCGAGCATGTCATCGGCACCGACCGGTCCGAGGCGATGATCGAGCTCGCACGACGTCACGGCGGACCGGTGGGCGGAGCCGACATCACCTACGTCGTGGACGACGCACAAACGCTGCAGACGTTCGAGGACTCGGCCTTCGACGGCGTGACCTGCCAGCTCGCCCTCATGGACATCCCCGACCTCGACGCCGCTCTCGGCGCCACACGCCGGGTTCTCCGACAGGACGGGTGGTTCGTCTTCGTCATCGGGCACCCGTGCTACCTCGCGCCCGACGCCGCCACCATCCGCGGACCCGACGGCCGACCGGCGGTCACCATCACCAACTACTTCGGCGAGCGGTTCTGGCGTTCGACCAATCCCGACGGGGTCCGACGAGCAGGCAACTACCACCGCACGCTGAGCACCTACCTGAACGGGCTGATCCGCGCGGGCTTCGCGCTCGACGTCGTCGCAGAGCCGAAGCCCTCTCGCCGCCTCGCGGAACAGCGGCCGCTGTACGAGCAGGTCCCGATCTTCTTCGCCGGTCGAGCCATCCGGCGAGGGTGACCCGGGAGGGCCAGGTGCATCTGCGCGCCGGCCGCCGTAGGCTGATCCGAACCGGTGTTCGACCAAAGGGGTCGGCCCGGAATCGAAAAGAGAATCATGCCTACAGGTACCGTGAAGTTCTTCAACGACGAGAGAGGCTTCGGCTTCATCTCCCGCGAGGTCGGTGACGACGTCTTCGTCCACCACTCCAACATCGAGGGTGACGGCCACAAGTCGCTCGCCGAGGGTGACCAGGTGGAGTTCGAGACTGGCCCCGGCCGCAAGGGCGAGGAAGCTCGCAACGTCCGCGTGGTCTGAGCTTCACCACCCATCGAGTGAGCAGAACCGCCGGCTCAGCGCCGGCGGTTCTTTCGTTTCGGACCTGACACCGCCTGTTACGCGAGCACTCGGCGGCCGTCATCTCGAACGGGCTCTCCCGGTGCGCCCGTGGGCAGATGGCGCCGCCGCCAGGGAGCACCTGAATCGGGTCGAAGGCGTCGCAGGCGAAGATTCCTGAGCTCCCGCTCGCCCCGCGGGGCGCTCGCGTCCGTCCAGCACGGGCGCCGCGCCATCAGAGCAGTCGAGCTCGGCGAAGTGCTTCATGCATGAAGGCGTTGGCGCGGTCGCGGATGAGTGTCTCGTCGACCGCTACGTCGAGGTCCCGGTACATCGCGACCCAGCCACCTCCACGCTCGACGGTGAGGGCACCGGAGAGGATGTCCCAGTAGTCCAGGCCGGCGAGCGAGCGGCTGGTCACCGCCACGTACTGCTCGAGCAGCTGGTCGGGTGCGTCGCCTCCGGGCCAGATCGCGAGCGCGCACCTACAGCGAGCCAGGTCGCTCAGCACGGGACCCCAGCGAGCGGATACCCAATCGACGACGCCGGTGACGCCGAGCTGCCCGAAGAGGACGTTTCCCGGGTGGAAGTCACCATGACACAGGCCGCGCTCCCAGCCCGACCCCGCCAGCCGCGCGAGCGCCGACCGAACGCCGTCGAGCAGCGCCCGTGGCAGCTCTGTCGGCGTCCACCGGTCCCAGATCGCGGGACGGCACATCGACTCGGGAACACGCCGGACCGCTGCGGCGTGAACGCCGGCGAGAGTCGCTGCCAGCTGTCCCGTCCATTCCGCAACGTCGGCCGGTTCCCACACCGGCGATCCCGGAAGGCGCGACATCACGATGGAGGGAGCTCCGAACCACGCCCCGCTCTGGTCGAAGGCGACAGGCTCGGGCGTGGGGATCGGCGCCGACACGGCCGTCTTCAACGCGGCCCACTCGAAGCCCGCCGAGACGGCCATGTGTGCAGGGAAGGTCTTCAACACCACCGACTCGGTCCCGCCACCGCGGTCGAGGTCGAGCCAGAACACATCACAGGCCGCACCGCCGCGGAGACGCCCGACAACATGTGGAGCATCGACGCCGAGGTGTCGGCCGAGCCGAGACAGACCATCACGACTCGACGAGAGATCCCAGCTCGGACGCCGAGACGTCGTCAGACATCGGCTAGAGCCTCGCACCAACGCCGGCCGTGACGCGTGGGTTGCTTCGATCGGATCGTCTGGCGGGAGTGCCTCAACGGGTACCGTCGTCCGGTGATGCTGCGGCTGAGGATCGAGCTTGGCCGGCTCGGCCGGCTATGGGGTTGACCGATCTCGACGCCGCCCGGCAAGGCGATCACGAGGCGTTCGACCGGCTGGTCGCCGAGCACCGGACGGCGCTGCACGCGCACTGTTACCGGATGCTCGGCTCGGTGCACGACGCCGACGACGCCCTGCAGGAGACGCTGCTTGCGGCCTGGCGTGGGCTGGGCAGCTACGAGGGCCGGGCCCCGTTCCACCACTGGCTGCACCGCGTCGCCACCAACGCCAGCCTTCGCCTCTCGTCCCGCCGGCCTCGGCGGGTGCTCGCCCACGCCTACGGGCCGCCCCGGACCGCCGATGACGGGCTGGGGGAGCCGATCCTCGAGTCGGTGTGGATCGAGCCCTACCCCGACGCCGAGGTCCCGCACGACGCCCCCGGCCCCGAAGCCCGCTACGAGCAGCGGGAGAGCATCGAGCTCGCCTTCGTCGCCGCCCTCCAGCACCTGCCGGCCACGCAGCGAGCGGCCCTGCTGCTCAAGGACGTCCTCGGCTTCCCGTCGGCCGAGGTGGCCGACCTGCTGGACACCAGCCCGGCGGCGGTGAACAGCGCGCTGCAGCGCGCCCGCGCCACACTCGAGCAACGGCTCGACCCCGTCAGCCAGCAGGAGTCGCTCCGCTCGCTCGGCGACGACATGCGGCGACAACTCGTCGAGGCCTTCGTCGACGCGTGGCAGCGCGCCGACATCGAGGGGCTCGTGGCCCTGCTCACTGACGATGTCCGGTTCACCATGCCGCCGCTGCCGGCCTGGTTCGACGGCATCGACGCCGTCCGCCTGTTCTTCGTCGAGCGGGTCTTCGAGACGCCGTGGCGGCTCGAACCGATCACCGCCAACGGCCAGCTCGGGTTCGTCTGCCACCAGAGCATCGACGAGGGCCAGACCTTCTTCGTCGGCGCGGTCAACGTTCTCACCGTGCGTACCGGCCTTGTCGCCGCCATCAACGGGTTCGTCGATCCCGCCGTCTGCGAGGCCGCACCGAGATTTCTGATCGCCGACCGATGAATCCGCCGCGCCCGCTGTCTCTCTCCGGGCATGACCATCGACAGCGAACGTGGGCCTCGCGACGCAACGGCACTCGTGGGGAGGACGCCGGTGGCGTGGACGACGGTGCGCGATCGGCTCTCGGATCCGGAGCCGGAGTCCACGCACTGGCTGGCCACGGCACAGCCCGACGGACGCCCGCACCTGGTGCCCATCATCGGCATCTGGCGAGACGGCGCCTTCTACTTCATCGCCGGGGCGGGCACCAGGAAGGCCCGAAACCTCACCGCCGATGCGCGCTGCGCGATCGGGACCGGCACCAGGACGAACCCGTCGCTCGACGTGATCCTGGAGGGTGTCGCCACGGCGGTGACGGACCCAGTTGAGCTGCGCCGGATGGGCGAGATCTACGCATCGGCCCTGAACTGGCCGCTCGAGGTCCGCGACGACGGGCTCCACGGGCCGAGCGCGCCGACGGCCGGCCCGCCCCCCTACACGCTCTTCCGGGTGACGCCGATCACCGCCTTCGGGCTCCCGGGGGTCGCCGGAATGTCCGAGGTCGATCCGGACGAGCGCCACACGCCCACCCGATGGCGGTTCGAGACCACATCCGAGCAGTGAGGAGGAGCCGATGCCCCGCGTGACGGTGAACGAATGCTCACCACGCAGGAGCACCCCGACGACCGGCCCGAATTTGGCTCCCCTGCTGGCCCCCCTGCAGGGGGCAGGGCAGGATGTGAGCCACCTCGGGGAGCGGGAGGCAACCACATGGACCCGGTCAGCGTGCACGCGGCGGTCGAGAGTGCGTTCAACGATGGCGATGTCGACGCGCTGATCGGGCTGTACGAACCCGATGCGCGGATGGTGAGAGACGACGGGTCGGTCACCGTCGGGCTTGACGAGATCCGCGCCGTGTGGGCCGACCTTGTCGCCCTCGGGGGTCGCGTTCGCATGGTGACCCGCTACGCCATCGAGTCGGGTGATGTCGCGCTGCTCAGCAACGAGTGGACGCTCGAGCTCGAGGGCAACGCGGTGGCCTCAGGGACGACTGCGGAGATCGCTCGACGGCAGGACGATGGCACCTGGCGTTACGTGATCGACAACCCGTTCGGGTCCGGCGCGCAAGCGCCGTAGCTGCCGATCCGGAGCGCGCCGTGCTCGTACTGGTCAGCGTGTTCGCTAGCCGCCGAGATGCGCGTCTCGGCGATCCTCATCGGCAAGGACGCCGTCGCTGGGCAGTGTCCGCTTGGCGAGGTCGAGTGCCGTCTGGGCGACCTCGCGCCAGCCGTGGTCGATCGTCAGGGCGTGGCCCCGGTTGGGGATCTTCACGATCTCGGTCACGCCGGGGTTGCGTCTCTGGCGCTTGTAGGCGGCGTGCGCGATCGCCCACGGCACCGTGTGGTCCTTCTCGCCGTCGATGATCAGCAGGGGACCGCGGTCGGGGTTCTTGGTGTCGACCTTCGCCTCGGTCCACGGGTTGAGGTTCGCGTTGCCCATCTGCACGAGCGCGATCCCCGAGCCGGCGACGTGGAACGTGTCGTAGAGCTCTTTCGCCTCCTGGTCGTCCAACGCATTGGCCCAGCCGTAGGTGAACTGGTCGAACGTGAAGGTGATGGCACGGCCGCGTGTGCGCGGGTTGATCAGGAGAGGGCCCACCCCCTTGAGCACGGACAACGGCAGGGGCAGCACACCGCGGAACACCCCGGGGTCGATCGCGACGGTGGCCGCCGACCGGCCTTGGCCGGCGAGCATCTGCGCCAGCAAGCCGCCGGTCGAGTGCCCTATCACGGCCGGCTTCTTGTCCAGCGCGTCGATGATCTCGGTGGTGTGATCGGCGATCTGCTTCAAGGTCTTCCTGGCGAACACGTCGGGGTTCGCCCGGGCCTCTTCGACCGTTTCCGGATCGTCCGGCCAGTCCGGCGTCAGCGGGGCGTAGCCGGCCTGCTTGAAGACAGCTCCCCGTCGGTCGGGTGACAGACCACCGTCGTGCCACCGCTCTATGTCGTGGCGCCACTGTCACACGGGTCGCCGTAACTCGCCTCCGTGACATTCCCTAGTCATCTTCCGTGCGCGCAGCTGGGCCGTCAGGATGGCGGCTTACGGACATCGAAGAGCGTTCGAGACATGGTCGAATGAAAGACGCCATCGCGTTCGATCTGGTCGTGCAGGTCGTTCAGGCGGTCGCGGTAGCGGTCGACGGTGAAGTCCGGGACGGTCCAGACCACCTTGCGAAGGAAGAACACCATCGCTCCCACGTCGAAGAACTCCAGGCGAAGGCGCTCGTTGCGACACTGAACGATCTCCAAGCCCGCGGCGCGGGCCTGATCGGCCTCGATCTCATGATGTCGCCCGAGGCCGGATTCGAGGGGTCCGAGGAAGTGCTCGCTGATCTCAACGTTGGTCCCGCTGCCGACGTGCTGCGCGAAGTACGTGCCGCCGGGCGCGAGCACCCTGGCGATCTCCGACCAGTGGACGGTCGCCGGATGGCGACTGGTCACCAAGTCGAACGCATCGTCAGCGAACGGCAGAGGCGGCTCCTGGGGGTCGGCGACCACGACGGCTCCAAGTGGATGAAGCAGCGCGGTCGCCTTCGCGACGTTGGGTGGCCACCCCTCGGTAGCGACCAGCGTCGGTGGGAAGTTCTCGGCTCCGGCGCCGGCCAGCACCTCGCCACCGCCAGTCTGGATGTCCAGCGCAGCCGTCGCGGTAGCGAGCCGCTCGCTCAGCAGACGCTGATACCCCCACGATGGGCGCTCCTCCGTGGAGCGACCGTCCAGCCACGAGAAGTCCCAGCCCTCGACTGACACTTCGGCCGCTTCATCCACCAGCGAATCGAACGACCTTCCCACGCCGCGCATCAAACCAGTCCGAGAGACCGCTCCCGCAACGACTTTCGACGTCCCGCTGCGTCCGCACGGACAGGTGGCCTCGCGATGACGACGATGATCGAGCGCAGCCCGTCGCGCTGGTCGTCGCCGACGTCCGGCGTCACTCCGTCACCAGCACCGTCTCCCGGCGATCGCCGGCGTGGCCGGTGGGCTGCAGCTGGGCGGCAGGGGCCGCAGCCCGGCGGTAGCGGCCGGGTGGCTGGCCCCGGTGACGGGCAAAGGCCCGGTTGAAGGCGTAAGCCGAGTTGTACCCGACCTCGCGGGCGATGACCTCGACCGAGTCGGTCGAGGTGGTCAGCCGCCGGGCCGCGAGGTCGACGCGCCAGCGGGCGAGGTAGGTGAGGGGCGGCTCGCCCACCACCTCGCCGAAGCGTCGGGCCAGCGTGGCCCGCGAGACCTGCACCTGGTCGGCGAGAGAGGCGAGGGTCCAGGGATGGCCCGGGCGGTCGTGCAGGAGGGCGAGGGCGCGCGCCGCCACCGGATCGCCCATCGCGGTCAGCCAGTTGGGCCGGTCGCCGCCTGGCCCGGCGGCCCAGGCGCGGACGGCGGTGATGAGCAGCAGGTCGATGAGGCGGGCGCTGGCCGCGCGCGACCCAGGTGCGTCGGTGCCGGCCTCGCTGCAGAGCAGCGCGACGAGCGTCGCCGCGTCGCGTCCGGTGACCGGGTCGGCAGGCACGTGGAGGACGTCGGGCAGCAGGCCCACGAGGCGACGCGCGACCCCGAGGTCGTACTCGTACCCGGCGCAGACGAACGTGGTGGTCGCCCCCGGGCCGGGCAGCACGAGTTCGCCCGCCGGGGTCATGTGCCGGGCGGTGAGCTCGTGGTCGAACGGTCGGCAGTCGCCGTCGGGCTCGGACGACACCTGATGCCTGACGCCTGCCGGGAATAGGGCGACGTCGCCGGGCATCAGCTGGACCGGTGCACGGCCCGGCGCACGGAGCCAGGCGGTGCCCGACGTGACGGCGTGAAGCGCCGCGCTGGGGCTTTGCGGGATGTCGAGGCCCCACGGCGCGTGCGCCCGGACGCTGGCCAGCAGCGTGCCCCGCACCCGGGCGAGGTCGAGCACGTCCGCGAGCGGATCCACCCAGGCAACATACCCCGTCGTCGCGCTGGCCGGCAGGACGTGAGACTCTCGGGCAAGAACTTGAGGAAAGCAGCCATTGGAGTCTGACAGGGTTGAACGTACGGTGCTCAGGACTGGCACCACCGTCCACCCTTCCCCCACAAGGAGACATCCCCATGGACATCGCCGCATCCACCCCCGTCGTCACCGGAGCTGCCCGGGGCCTGGGCAGCCACCTGGTCGACGCGCTGCTCGACCGCGGGGTCGCCAAGCTCTACGCACTCGCCCGCGACGTCTCCAAGGTGCGCCAGGACCCGCGGGTCGTGGCCGTGCCGTTCGACCTCGCGGACCCCGCCAGCATCGCCACCGCCGCCCAGGCCGCGCCCGACGCGACTCTGCTCGTCAACAACGCCTCCACCGCGCTGTTCAACGGACCGCTCGACGCCGACCCGGCCGACGTCCGCCACGAGATGGTCGTCAACTACGACGGCACCTACGCGACGATCCGGGCGTTCGTGCCGGTGCTGGAGGGCAACGGCGGCGGCCACATCGTCAACGTGCTGTCGCTGCTGAGCCTGGCGAGCACGCCACCGATGACCGGCTACTCGGCGTCGAAGGCGGCCGCCCACTCCCTGACCCAGGCACTGCGCCCGGTCCTGGCGGCCCGGGGCATCACCCTGCACGGCGTGTACCCCGGCGGGATCGACACCGACATGGTCCGTGATGTCGAGGTCGCCAAGACGGCGCCGGCCGAGGTCGCAGCCGGACTGCTCGACGGCCTCGCGGCCGACCAGGAGGACATCTTCCCCGACCCCAACTCGGCGGCGATGAGCGCCATGTGGTGGAGCGATCCCAAGTCGTTCGAGCGGGCCTTCTCGGGCGCCGCCTGAGGCCGGCCGGCGACGATCCCGGCGCCCGTTGTCGATCCGGGCCGAGGTCGCGGAGATCCCACTCCTCGGCCTCGGCCCTCAGATGACGAGACGACGACCGCCGTCGACCACGATGCGCTGTCCGGTCACGAATCCAGCGCTGTCCGAGGCCAGGAAGCTGACGGTGTGGGCGACATCTTCGGGCGTTCCCATCCGTCCGACTGGAACAGTTGCGAGATAGGAGCCTCTGACTTCGGCGGACACGTCGGCGTGCCGCTCGACCGGGATGAAGCCCGGAGCGACGGCGTTCACAGTGATACCGAAGGGTCCCAGCTCGCGGACCCAGCTACGCATCAGCCCGATCTGTGCAGCTTTGGCGGTCGCATAGGCCGATCGACCGGGCGGCGGTCGGTCAGCGACCTCGGAGTCGATGTGGACGATCCGACCGAAGCCCCGGGCTCGCATGCCGGGCACGATGGTTCGCGCGAGCAGCACGGGGCTCCTGACGAAGAAGTCGAGTTGAGCGAGATGGTCCTCCCATGTCACGTCCATCAACGGGCTCTCGGGCTGCGGACCGGTCGCGTTGAGTACCAAGACGTCGATCGGCCCGAGACGGTCACTGACCGCTGCGACCAGTTCCGACACCTGAGCTTCATGGGTGACATCGGCGCCGAAACCGGCGGCCACTCCGCCGGCGGCGCGGATCGAGCGTGCGACGTCGCGCGCTCCTCCATCGTCGGCGAGCCCGTTGACCGCGACGGCCATGCCGTCTTGCGCCAACCGCTCGGCGATCACCTTTCCGAGACCACGGGAGCTGCCGGTCACCAGGGCGACACGAGGCATGTCGGGCATGGGTGGATTATGGCGACGACGATGTGCGGACCCGCCTGCTCGGTTCCGGGACTGAGCATTATGGGGTTTCCCTCTGCCGTATTTTGTGGTCGCCATGCAGCGACCGGTGGACAAGTACCTCTTCGACCATCCCGAGATCTGGGAGCAGAACAACCAGCCAAGGTTCGATCGCGAGCCTGCGTTCCTTGCCGAGGTGTTCCGGCGCTATGGCTCCGTCGAGCGCGTCCTGGACGTGGGCTGCGGTACAGGGGACCACCTCGACCGCCTGTCGAGGTTCGGGCTCAGCGGGACGGGCGTCGACCTGAACGAGCGGATGCTCGACTACGCGCGCAACGCGCATCCGCATCTGCGGTTCCACGTCGCCGACATGCGCGCGCTGCCCTTCGATGACGAGTTCGACGCTGTGGTGTGCCTTTGCACGACGTTCTCCTACAACACGACGAACGAAGACGTCGTCACTGCGCTCGGCTGCTTTCACCGCGCGCTGCGGCCCGGAGGGCTTGTTGTCATCGACGTCTTCAACCCCATCCGGTTCATCCAGACGCGGGGGTACCGCGAGGAGATCGAACAGGTTTGGGAATCGTTCAACCTCCGCTACGTGACCGCGCACGACGTCGATGAGGCCCGGCAGGTGCAGATCGCGACGCAGTCGGTGTTCAGGATCGACGACGGACAGTTCGTGCAGAGCGACGTGACCGAGTTCCGCCTCTTCTTCCCGCAGGAGCTGCGCTACTTCCTCGAGACGAACGCATTTCGGTTCCTGTGCTTCTACGGCGACTTCGACGTCGAGAGCACCTCACTGGACGGCACGCGGCTGATCGCCGTCGCGCAGAAGTCGTAGACGCGAAACGTGGCCACCATCGCCGTCTCGGAGTTCTCGCCGGTGCGTGTCGAGAACTGTCGGCCGGCTCCGACCTGTGGGTACCGGCGGCCGAGGAGCTGCCGCCACAAGGAGGAACACGAAGCATGACCAAGGTCACCGCCCAGATGTCGGTGTCCCTCGATGGGTTCTACACCGGGCCGCGGGACACGAGCGATCCCAAGGACATGAGCGGCTGGATGGAGGGGCCCGAGGCACCCGGCTTCTTCCGGGTCACCCGTTGGGTCGTCGACGCCATGGGCTGGCGGGAGCGGCTGGGCTTCGCCGGCGGCGAACGGTCGATCAACTCGCAGATCATCGAGGAGACGTTCGCGGCGGCCGGTGCCTATGTCATGGGCCGGCGCATGTTCGACGCCGGCGAGAGCCCTTGGGGTGACGATCCGCCTTTCCGGGCGCCGGTGTTCGTCGTCACCCACCGCCCCCGGGAGGTGCTCGAGCGCCAGGGCGGCACGTCGTTCACGTTCGTCACGGAGGGGGTCACGCGAGCGATCGAGCTGGCCAGGGAGGCCGCCGGCGGCAAGGACGTCGCGGTGTCCGGTGGCGGGGAGCTGCTGCGCCAGGTGCTGGCCGGCGGGCTGCTCGAGCAGCTCGAGCTGCACATCGTCCCGGTGCTGCTGGGTGACGGCCAGCGCCTGTTCGACCCCAGCCTCGGCCTCGGCCCCAGCGAGGGCATCGAGCTCGTCCCGACTCGGGTCGTCGAGGCGCCCGAGGTCACCCACGTGCGCTACACCGTGACTGGCCGCTCGGGGCTGGTGTTGGACGACCGCGGTGCCAGCGGCGAGCTGGTCGGACCCGCCGGCAGTGAGGAGAGGAGCGGCCCGTGAAGTACATGCTGTTGATCCACGGCAACGAGGAGGCCTTCAGCTCGGTCGGATCGGAGACCTTCGCCGAGATCGTGCGAGAGACCGATGCCCTCAACCAGGAGCTGTTCGAGTCGGGCGAGCTCGTCGGCGCCTACGGGGTTGCTGACCAGGTGAACGCCAAGGTGGTCCGGGTCATCGGTGGGGCGCCGGTGGTGACCGACGGCCCTTACGCCGAGGCCAAGGAGTACCTGGGCAGCTTCACGATCGTGGACTGCGACAGCCTGGAGCGGGCCTTGGAGATCGCGGCTCGCAACCCGGCGGCGAAGTACTGGGGCGTCGAGGTCCGGCCACTCATGCACGAGGCCAACGTGGAGCCGTGATCGACTGGCGGGCCGTCAGGCGGGTGGTCCCGGAGGTGCTCGGTGTGCTGGGCGCGCGGCGCTACGGCCACTTTGACGCCTCCGAGGATGCGCCCGAGCTAGCCGCGGACGAGTTGCTTGAACGCGGGGTCGTCGCGGATCGGGTCCAGGTCGGAGTCGGTTTTGGCGGTAGCGCGGAACTCCCCTGACAGCTCGATGGCGTGCCGGAGGTGATCGAGCGCTTCGCTCGTGCGGCCGGAGAGGCTCTCGCAGCAGGCGAGATTGAAGAACAGCATGGGGTACTGCGGAGCGCCTGCGACCACCGCGGTCAGGCGGTCGGCGACCTCGGCGTAGTCGCCCGCTTGGTAGAGGGGGGCGAGCGGCGCCCAGAGCTCCCAGCCGCGGGGCTCGTACGCCTTTCCGGGCGTGCCCTCCACCAGGATGATGGTCGTCCCGTCCTCGCGGGCGGAGGCCGCTCGCTTGGTGCCGGGAGGGGCGAAGACGAGCGTCCCGGCCGGCGCGTCGACGACGTTGCCGTCGAGCTCGAACACGGCGTGGCCGCGCAGCACGAGAAAGAGCTCCTGGTCAGCGGTGGGGTCGTCCTCGTCGTGCTCGTTGATGACGGGATCGCCCACGACAGGGGCCGTCCAAGCCGTCACTCCGAACGCCGAGATGCCCAGGTGGTGCCGGATCGGCAGGTAGTGGCACCCGACGTCCTCGAACTCCTCGATCTCGTCCAGATGTGCAACCGCGTAACCAGCCATGGCACCCATCGTCGCGGACAAGCCGCGAGGCGGGTCGGATTCGGGCCAGGACCTGCGTCGACTCGGCTCGTAGGTAGGGTGCGGAGCCGTGGCGGCGGGAGGCATGGGTGACAGCTGGGGGTGGGACCGTGATGGCTACGGCGGCACCGTGGCGGTCAACACGACGGTGCCCGGCCGGTCACGAGAGCTCGTGGTCACCGCCGTCGACCTCTGGTCGCACGCCGTCCAGCTGCGAGGTGTCGAGAAGATCGATCGCGCCGCGCCGTTCCTCCGGTCGGCCTGGCGTCTCGCTACCGACCTCGGCTCGACCCATAGCTTCCGTGGTGGCGGCAGCGGTGGGCATTCGTGGGAGTTCGTTTTCACCCCGTCCGTCCCGTCTGGCGCGAAGGAGCTGCGGGTCTTCGTCGGGCCCGAACGCCGGCCCGAGATGAGGGTCGGCGGTCTACCGTCCGAGCCGACGCTCACGATCGACCTTCCCGCGTCGCTCAGCGTCCGAAGGGTGCCAGCCGTCGCGGATGCTGATGCGGTGTCGCCCAGCATTGGATTCAGGGGCGACCCGGAGGGATCACAGGTACGGCCGGCTCGGGTCATTCCCGTGTCGACCACGCTGCTCGGCGTTGGTGACCGCGACCTGTGCGTGCTGAACATCGACGTCCGGGCGGACTGGTTCGCTGTTCACGCCGGCGGCGGCGGGCCGCTCACTCTCGGAGCTACCACTGACGCCGACGACATCTCCGACCGCATGTCCGACCGCATGCTGATGCAGAACTGGTCGGCCACCGACGACCGTGGCGGTGAGTACGTAGGCTCCGGATGCAGCTCGCACAGCGGGTTCCCGTGGACGGTGATGGCGACGTTCTCGCCCGCTCTCGACCCCGAAGCGCAAGCCCTGACGCTGAAGTTCCCCCATCCATTCGGCTCAGGAACCGTGACCGCCGAGGTCGACCTCACGTAGCGGCCCGCGGGCTCGTCGACGTCCAGGCGGTCGCTGTCGTCGGACGAGGCGCGCGAGCTGCTGGCCGCCGTGCGGGAGGATCGGCTGCGGGCACGGGTGGTGACCGGCGTGGCGCCGGGCCTGCGGCCGGACGAACTCCTGGGACTGTCGTGGTGTCGTCGAGGCCCTGCGGGGCGCTCCAGGACGCCCCAGCACGAGGAGCGGGCGGCCGCCGGCGCGAGCTCGTCGGCGGAGTGGCCGACCGAGGCGCTCGCTTTCACCACGGCCAAGGGCCGGCCAGTGGATGCATCGAACCTTCGACGGTTCTTCCGGGCGGCGTGCAACAAGGCGGGCATCGGGTGGTGGACGCCGTACGAGATGCGGTACTCGGCCGCCTCGCTCATGTCAGCGGCTGGCGTCCCGCTGGACCACGACGGGAACGGGCGTACGGTCTCGAACGGCAACAGCAGGTCAGCATGGCAGGACGGACGAGAGCGAGCGATGCCCGGGTCCGGGCCAGAATTCGCGATGACGTTGCGACGGATCGTGCTGACTGCCCGCGTTCTCGAGGTGGCGCAGCTCATTCAGTCGGCTCTCTGCCAGCCTGCTGCTCCGTAGCGTCGAACTGGTCGACCATCGCACGGGGCGCGACTCGGCGCCATGCCTCCGTGATCAGCTCGGTGAGTTCCTCGAGATCCTCGGTCGTCGTCGCGCTCATGCGCATGAGGACGGAGTCCTGTTTCTCTGATCGATGCTCCGTCTTCGAGAAGCGCTGCGGCATCATGCCGACGAGGGCGTCGCGCTCCTCCACGCCGACCTTGATCAGCACGAGGTCCGGATCGACCTCGTGCTGTCGCACGAAGACCTTCCCGCGCACTCGGAACGCGGGGCTGCCGTACCACGTCCCCTCCTCCGCGGCCGGGAGCCGGGCGCCAATCGCCCTCACGGCATCGAAGTCGATCACGACTCTGGTTCCGCACCCCGGTAGTCGTGCGCGACGGCGCGGAGCACGTGTGCGAAGACCCGCTCGACGGGCGAGTCGAGCCAGCGAGTGAGGTCGTCGTAGTCGGTGTAGCCAGATGGCGGCGGGCTCGGCGTCACCTGATGAGCCTCGCAGACTGAGCATTGGCCCGGTTGAGGACGGCGCCTCTGGCGCCGCCCGCAGGCCGGGCCTGTCGTCGACCCTGCTCCGTGCGAACCCGTGGGATGATTAAGACGAGCAACTCTGCCGGTCGGGGAGCGCTTCTGCTGATGGTGCCCGTGCTTGTGTTCTTCGGAGTAGCAACCCTCTTCGGGTGTCTGTTTCGAGGGATCGTAGGGCTGCGTCTTCGAGCAGTTGCTCGACAGCCTGATGTATCCGACGGGGAGCTTTGTCAGCTCAAGCAGGCGAATCGGATCACCTCGGTCGCGGTTATCGCGTCGCTGGTCGGCCTGGCGGTCATTGGACTGGCGTATGTGGTCTTCTGAGTCGGTAGCTGGTACATGCTGCGCCGTGGGAGCAGCGCCAGGCGATTGAGCAGCAGCGGCCCCTAACGCCTGGCGACGAGGACCAGGCTGACGAGCACGACGACGACCAGGGCGACGATGACGACGGCGCCGCTGGAGCGCTCGTTCCGGTGCGATGAGGGCGAGCCTGTGGCCCGTTTGTGGCCCGTGGCCCCGATCGGGGCCGACCGGCGAGGCCGGGCCGGGCTGCTCGTGGCCTGGTCACGGTGGGTGGAGACGATGGGATTCGAACCCACGACCCCCTGCTTGCAAAGCAGGTGCTCTAGCCAGCTGAGCTACGTCCCCGGGGGCGGTTCGCCAGCGTACAGCGGGCCGCCCGGGGTTCCGGGGAAGGGAATTCCCGGGGGTGGCGCAGGATATCCGTCCTGGTTGTGTGGTTACGCGCTACGCGGGGCGCGGGGGCGGCGTAAGTTGCCTCGTCGATGAAGGGATGGGCCGCCGGGGTCGCCATCGCCGTGGTCTTCGTCGCGTCGGCGCTGGGGTTGTGGGTGACGTGGGACTCGACCCAGACCGCGGCGACCGACCCGGTGCCGCCGCCCACGGGGATGACCACCACGACGCGGGCCCAGGCGGCGGAGGTGCCGCTGGCGTCGTCGACCACGCTGCCGCCGCCGTGCGAGGCGGGGGACGAGGTCGTGGCCGGCCGACCCCGGGGCCGGCTGGGACCGGGTGGTCATCGACACGGCCCACCGCCTGCCGGAGGAATTCGTCCCCGACGACCTCGTGACCGTCCGCCAGGCCGGGTTCTCCACCATGGACCAGGTGCGCAGCATCGTCATCCCCGACCTCGCCGACCTCCGCATGGCGGCCGACGCCAACGGGACCCCGTTGGTGATCGTGTCCGGGTACCGCAGCTACTCGTACCAGACCGAGCTGTTCCAGCGGCGGGTCAACCAGGTCGGCGAGGCGGAGGCCGTCCAGCGCACGGCCCGGCCCGGGCACAGCGAGCACCAGTTGGGCACGGCCGTCGACGTGCTCGACCCCGATGGCGGCGACCTCACGCTGGACTTCGCGGCCACGCCCCAGGGCCAGTGGCTGGCCGCCCATGCCCACGAGTTCGGCTTCGTGCTGAGCTACCCCGACGGCGCCGAGGACCGCACCTGCTACGCTACGAGCCCTGGCACCTCCGCTACGTCGGGCGCGAGACGGCCCAGGCCATCCACGATTCGGGCGTCACGCCCCGGGAGTGGCTGCTGTCCCACCCCGCCGAGACACCGGACGGGTAGGGCGGTTAGCGTCGCACGGTGCCCCGCCGCCGCCCCCGAGCGCTCGCCGTCCTCCTCGCCCTGCTGCTGCTCACCGCCGCCTGCGCCGGCGAGGCCGACGACGCCCTTCTGTCCGGCGACACCCAGACCGACGACGGGGACGGCACCGCAGCCCCGACACCACCGACGGCGGCGACAGCCAGGGCACTGACACCCTCGACTGGGAGGACTGCGGCCTCGGCGAGTGCGCCGAGCTCGACGTCCCGGTCGACTACGACCAGCCCGACGGGCCGACCCTCACGCTCAGCATCGGCCGGGTCCCGGCCAGCGGGGACCGGATCGGCGCGCTGTTCGTCAACCCGGGCGGCCCGGGTGGCACCGCCAGCGACTTCGCCTTCCAACTCGCGTCCGCGCTCCCCGACGACATCAGCGAGCACTTCGACATCGTCGGCGTCGACCCCCGCGGCCTCGGCAGCAGCGCCATCGACTGCGGCGACGACCCCGACCCCGCCGAGCTCTACGGGGTCGACTACAGCCTCGACTCCCCCGAGGACACCACGGCGCTGCTCGACGTCAGCCAGGACTACGTCGACGCCTGCCAGGCGGCGGCCGGCGACCTGCTCCCCTACCTCGGGACCGAGAACGTGGCCCGTGACATCGACGCCGTGCGCGAGGCCATGGGCGACGAGCAGCTCTCCTACCTGGGCTACAGCTATGGCACCGCCATCGGCCAGATGCTGGCCCAGCTGTTCCCCGACCGATCCGGGCCATGGTGATCGACGGCGTGCTGGACCTGGGCCCGACCGGCCTCGAACAGGCGGCCGCCCAGGCCGCCAGCTTCGAGACGGCGCTGCAGTCCTACGCCGACGACTGCAACAGCGACGACGACTGCCCGATCGCGCCCGACGCCATCGGCGCCATCGAGCAGCTCGGAGGCCCAGGTCGAGCAGGCGCCCATCCCCGCCGACCCCCGCGACCTGGGCCCGGCGAGCTGTCGACCGGTCTGGGCTACCCGCTCTACGACCGAGTTCCTGTGGGGCAGCCTGTCCGACGCGGTCGCCAACGCGCTCGACGGGGACGGGTCCGACATGGTGTCGCTGGCCGACCAGTACCTCGACCTGGCCGACACCGACATCTACTTCGCGGTCGAGTGCCTGGACAGCGACTGGCCCGAGACGCCCGACGAAGCTGCTGGCCGCGGGCAAGGCCGCGGCTGTCGACTCGCCCCACTTCGGCGAGGCCATCGTGAACGACTACGTGCGCTGCGCCATGTGGCCGGCCGAGGAGGAGCCGCTGCCCGCGGTCACCGCCCCCGGGACCCCACCCATCCTGGTGGTGTCGACCACCAACGACCCCGCCACCCCCTACGAGGCCGGGGTCCGCACCGCCGAGCGGCTCGAGACCGGGGTGCTGCTGACCTACGAGGGCGACGGCCACACCGTCGTGGGCCAGGGCAACGACTGCGTGGACGACGCCGTCGCCCGCTACCTGGTCGACCTGGAGCCGCCGGAGGACGGCACCACCTGCAGACTAGCCCGCGGTGCCCTCGGCGACCAGGCGGTCGAGGGTGAGCGAGGCGTTCTCGGCCTCCACCCGGGCCAGCCAGTACGGGCTCTCGAACAGGGCGTAGAGCGTGCCGCCGGCGCGGGCCAGGACCCGGACGCCGGGCATGCCCCGGAGCTCGGGGGCCGACGCCTCGTCGGTGCGGCGGGCGATGGTGTACGCCGTGGGCGACATGTCGGTGGCGGCGCCGAACTCGTGCTCCAGCCGCCAGGCCGCCACCTCCAGCTGCATCGGGCCGACGGCCGCCAGCATCGGCGCCTGGTCACCCAGGTCGGGGTCGCGCAGCACCTGCACCACGCCCTCCTCGTCGAGCTGGGCGATGCCCTTGCGGAACTGCTTGAACCGGCCGGTGTCCCGGGCCCGGGCGGTCACGAAGTGCTCGGGGGCGAACTCGGGCAACCGGGGGAACTCGACGGGCGCGTCCACGTAGAGCGTGTCGCCCACGCCCACGTCGGTGGCATTGACCAGCGCCACGATGTCGCCGGGGTACGCCTCGTCCAGCGTGTCCCGCTCCTGGCCGAACACCGAGTGGGCGTACTTGGTGGCGAAGGGCCGGCGGGACGGCTCGTGGGTCACCACCATGCCCCGCTCGAAGCGGCCCGAGCACACGCGCACGAACGCCACCCGGTCGCGGTGCGCCGGGTCCATGTTGGCCTGCACCTTGAACACGAAGGCCGAGAACGGGTCGTCCAGCTTGCGGGCCGCGCCGTCGACGTCGAGCCGGGCGGAGGGCGGCGGCGCCAGGTCGACGATCCCGTCCAGCAGCAGCCCCACCCCGAAGTTGGTGAGGGCGGAGCCCACGAACACGGGCGACTGCTCGCCCGCCAGGAACAGGTCGACGTCCACCTCGCCGGCCACCTCGTCCAGCAGCTCGACCTCGTCGGCGGCCGCCCGCCAGGCGTCGCCCTCCTCGGCCGCGGCCCGATCGGCGTCGACGATCTCCTCGGTGGCTTCGGCCGCGCCGTGGGCCGTGCGCCCGTAGCGCACGAACTGGCGGGTGCGCCGGTCGATCAGGCCCCGGAAGTCGCCGGCGATGCCCACCGGCCACGTCACCGGGACCGGCTGGAGGTCGAGCCGCTTCTCGATGTCGTCCAACAGCTCCAGCCCGTCGAGGCCGGGCCGGTCCCACTTGTTGACGAACGTGAGCAGCGGCACGTTGCGGGCCCGGCACACCTCGAACAGCTTGAGGGTCTGGGCCTCGATGCCCTTGGCCGCGTCCAGCACCATGACCGCGGCGTCGACCGCGGCGAGCACCCGGTAGGTGTCCTCGGAGAAGTCGCGGTGGCCCGGCGTGTCCAGCAGGTTGAGCACGTCCTCGCCGTAGGGGAACTGGAGGACGGCCGAGGTGATGGAGATGCCCCGCTTCTGCTCCAGCTCCATCCAGTCGGACCGGGCGCGGCGCCGCTCACCCCGGGCCTTGACCTGGCCGGCCTCCTGCACCGCCCCGCCGTAGAGCAGGAACTTCTCGGTGAGGGTGGTCTTGCCCACGTCGGGGTGGCTGATGATGGCGAAGGTGCGCCGGTGCGCGGCGAGCTCGGAGGGTAGGGCGGGCATGCGACCCACCAGCCTACGAGCGTGCCGGCCGTTCCCGGTGGCAAGGGGGCTCCGGGAAGGCGACGCGTTGAACCGCGCTCCGCCGAGCGGTCGAGGGTCCGCCGTTTGCCCCGCAGTGCGTCCGCCGGTTCCCGCCACGTGCACTGCTCGACGTCTTCGTCGTCGACCTCTTCGGTTCGGCCGCATCGCCTTCCCGGACTGACAAGGGTCACAGTACGACCGGCCACGCTGCGGGCCATCGGGGTCACCCCCGGGCGTCAGTAGGGGTTTCGGGGGAATCCCCCCGAGCCAGCGCCCGGAGGCGTGGCACCACCACCGCCGCGCTGTCGTCGCACAGCTCCCGGCCCGCCAGCCAGGCGTCGAGGCCGGCCAGGGGCACGAGGACCAGCTCGGCGACCTCGCCGTCCGCGGGCCGGAAGGGCCCGTCGTGGGTCACGGCGAAGATGGGCCCCAGCCAGGAGACCGACCCGTCCTCGGTAGCTGCCCGAGCCCAGCAGCCGCAGGGCCGAGGCGGGCACCTCCACCCCGGCCTCCTCGGCCAGCTCCCGGCGGGCGGCCGTGGCCCAGTCCTCCCCCACCGCCGCCACGCCGCCGAAGCACACGTCCCAGCGCCCCGGCCACACGTCCTTCCAATCGGCCCGCCGGTGGGCGACCAGATCGCCGGCCCCGGTGACCACCACGACCGCCACCGACCGGTGGCGCAGGTTGCCCGCCCGCACCTCGGCGCGGGTGGCGAGACGCATCACGGTGCCCGCCTCGTCCACCACCTCGACGAGCTCGTCGGCCGCGGTCATGCGAAGACCGGCGTCACCCCGATGGCGTCGTAGACCGCGGCGACCAGGCCACGGGAGCGGGGGTCGCCCGACATGTTGGTCATCGTGCGGTTCATGACGTAGCCGAAGCCCAGGCCGTTCTCCGGATCGGCGAAGCCCACCGAGCCGCCCGCCCCCGCATGGCCGAAGGACGCCCGGCTGCCGTAGGGGCTGAACTCCGACGAGGTCATGAAGCCGAGGCCGAAGGTGGTCTCGAACATCAGCACCCTGTCGGCGCCCGGTGGTCTGGGTGGTGGCGGCCGCCTGGACCTGCTCGGCGCTGAGCAGCGGGCCGGCGTCGGTCCCCTCGACCGGGCCGACGGTGGCCGCGTACATGCGGGCGAGCGAGCGGGCGTTGGTCACCCCGTTGGCCGCGGGGACCTCCGCCGCCCGGACCTCGGGCCGGTTGAACACCCCGTTGCCGATGAACGGCATGGTGGAGCCACCGCCCAGTGCCAGGGCCAGCATCGAGCCGGGGCCGAGGAACTTCTCGATCTGGCTGACGAGGTCGGACAGCCCCTCGTTCCCTGGGCGTCCTCGGCTCACCGGGCCCAGCCCACGGTTGGTGAGGGGGGCGACGCGGGCCTGCTGGTCGTCCGGCAGCCCGATCCAGAACTCGAGGCCCAGCGGCGCCGCCACCTCGTCCGCGAAGAACCGCCCCAGGCTGCGTCCGCTGATGCGCCGCACGACCTCGCCCACCAGCCAGCCGTAGGTCACCGCGTGGTAGCCGTGGGCGGTGCCCGGCTCCCACAGGGGCTCCATGGCGGCGAGGGCCTCGACCGCGGGGTCCCACGCCAGCGCCTCGGCCAGCTCGAGCGGGGCGTTCACGTAGGGCAGGCCGGCCCGGTGGCCGAGCAGCCAGCGGACCGGGACGTCGCCCTTGCCCGCCCCGCCGAACTCGGGCCAGTACTCCGTGACCGGGGCGTCCAGGTCCAGCTCGCCCCGCTGGGCCAGCAGGTTGGCGCAGATGGCGGTGGCGCCCTTGGTGGTCGAGAACACCAGCTGCAGCGTGTCGTCGGTGTAGGGCGCGCCGGTCTCGGTGTCGGCCACCCCGCCCCACAGGTCGACCACGGTGCGGCCGTCGTGCACCAGGCTGAACCCGGCACCCACCTCGCCGTGCTCGGTGAAGTTGCGGGCGAAGGCCTCCCGCACCCCCTCGAATCCCGGCGCCACCGTGCCGCCGATCTCCACCTCACCGTCCTGAGTCATCATTCGTGCAGGCTGCCCCATTTGCACGGCGCCTGCAACAAGTCCGTCAGCGCAGGTCGTCGAACAGGTCGGTGGAGAAATAGCGCTCCATCCGGTCGCAGGCCACCGTGGCGACGTGGTGGCCGGGCCCCAGCTCGCGGGCCAGCGCCCGGGCGCCGGCCAGGTTGAGCCCGCTGGACGGTCCGACCGGGAACCCACGGCGGGCCAGCTCCCGGGCCGCGTCCATGGCCTCGGACCGGGGCACGGCCAGCGCGGGGTGGCCGCCCAGCTCGGCCTCGTCCAGCAGGCCGGACAGGCAGTCGACCACGCCCGGGATGCCCAGGCAGGCAGGCCCGCCCTGCTCGGCGTCGAGGGTCTCGCCCGCCACCAGGACGCGGGCCACCACCGCCGCCGGGTGCGCCCGGCGCACGGCCCGGCCCACGCCCATGAGCGTGCCCGCGGTGCCCACCGACGCCACGAACCCGTCGAGCGCCACGCCGCCGCCGGCCAGCGCTGCGAGGAGCTCGGGACCGGTGCGCAGCTCGTGGGCGGCGGCGTTGTCGGGGTTGGTGAACTGGCGGGGCAGGAACACGTCGGGGTCGGCGGCCGCCATGCGCTCGGTCTCGGCGATGGCGCCCGGCATCCCGCCCTCGGCGGGGACCAGCAGCCAGTCGCCCCCATAGCGGCGGATGATGAGGAGTCGCTCGTTGGACACGCCCTCGGGCAGGACGGCCACGAAGCGCACGCCCAGCGCGGCACAGGCCATGGCGAAGGCGATGGAGGTGGACCCGCTCGAGGCCTCGACCACGGTCGTGCCCGGGTGCACACGGCCCTGGTCCACGGCCAGGGCCAGGACGTGGGACGCCAGGCGGTCCTTGGTCGACCCGCTGGGGAGCTGGTACTCCAGCTTCAGCCAGATGGTGCAGCCCGACCCGGGATCGTCGCACGCCACCGTGGGCGTCCTCGCTGCCAGCAGGGCGTCGAGGCGACCGGGATCGAACGTCACGCCCGGATGTTGCCCCGCCCACCCCACCACGAGCGAGCCCGGACCCGCTGGCCGTTATGATAACGGCACTTGGGGCCGAGCAGCCGAGACACTGCGGCAGGGCGGGCGTTATGATAGACGGCCCGGCCTGCGGGCGGTTATAATAACGGCGCTCTCACGCCGGGAACGGGGAGGCGAGGGAGCGGGCGAGGGCGTCGCGCTCGGCGGCGGTGCCGGCGGCTTGGATCTCGGCCTGGGCGGCGTCGAGGACGGCGCGCTCGACCCGGTAGGCGACCAGCTGGCCGACGATGGCGGCCAGGGCCCGGATCGAGGCCGCCACCCGGGCGGCGTGGTCGTTGTGCTGGTCGTCCGCCTCCGCGGCCGGGGCGGGGCGGGCGGCGCAGGCGGGCGCCCACCAGCTGGGACCAGGCGTCCATCACGTCCCGGCCCAGGGCGTCCGACACGTCGAGCTGGCGGCGGGCGATGCGCATGAGGTCCTCGAGGCTCAGCCCCACCTCCAGCAGGGCGAGCACGTTGCGGACGAAGCGCACGTCGGCGTCGCTGTAGCGGTCGCCGTCCGCCAGGTGATGGGGCCTGAGCAGGCCCGATGCCTCCAGCGCCCGCAGCACGGCCACCGGCACGCCGGACCGCTCGGCCACGTCGGCCAGGCGCAGCACCTCGTGCTCCTCGATGGACCGGGCGGGCGGGTCGGGGGCGTCCCCGACCGCCTCGGCGATCATGCGCAGCGAGTAGCCCCGCTCCTTGAGGTGGCGGATGTGCAGCAGCCGCTCGCGGTGATGGGGCCCGTACCAGGCCACCCGGCCCTCGTGGCGGGGCGGCGGCAGCAGGCCCTTGGACTGGTAGGAGCGCAGCAGCGGGACCGAGATGCCCACCTCGGCGGCCAGGTCTTCCGCCCGGTAGCGGATGGACCTAGCATCGTGCTGATCTCCCGGCTCGGGCGTTGCCATCGCGTATGCTCCCTGTTCCCCCAGTGCTACGACGCCGAGACGGGCGCGTTAACTTCGACGCACTTGTAGAAGCATTCCACGGATCCGTGTAACCATCGGGAACCCGGGTAGGTCAGAACCTTCTGTCGCACCCGATCGGCTCCCCGCTGGAGGACACACCCCCGTGCCGTACGCAGTGATCTTCCCCGGCCAAGGTGCCGCCACGCCAGGCGCCGGCCGCCCGTGGACCGATCACCCCGCCTGGTCCACGGTCACCGAGGCCGAGGCCGCCACCGAGCGTCCCCTGGCCCGCCTGCTGCTCGACGCCGACGCGGCCGAGCTGTCCACCACCCGGGCGAGCCAGCTCGCCGTCCTGCTCGGCTCGCTCGTGGCCTGGGAGGCGCTGGCCGCCGAGCTGGACGAGCCGCCGATCGCCTTCGCCGGCCACTCGCTGGGCCAGATCACCGCCCTCATCGCCGCCGGCGCCATCGACCGGGCCGACGGCTTCCGCCTCGCCGCCCGCCGCGCCGACCTGTCCCAGGAGTCGGCCGAGCGCCGCCCGGGACGCATGGTGGCCCTGCTGGGGACCGACCTCGACGTGGCCGCCCGGGTGTGCGAGGGCGGGCCCGACACCTGGATCGCCAACGACAACGCCCCCGGCCAGGTCGTCATCGCCGGCACGCCCGAGGGCGTGGAGGCCGCGGCCGCGCGCGCCAAGGCGCTGGGCGTCCGCCGGGTCATGCCCCTCGACGTGGGCCACGCCTTCCACACCCCGCTGCTGGCCGAGGCGGCCGGCGAGCTGCAACAGCTGCTGGCCACCCTCGACTTCCGCGAGCCTGCCGCGCCGATCGTGTCCAACGTCGACGCCCTCGGCCACACCGATCCCGCCTGCTGGCCCGACCAGCTCACCCGCCACCTGGTCGAGCCCGTGCGCTGGCGCGAGTCGCAGCGCAGCCTCGCCGCCTCGGGCGCCACGGCGTTCGTGGAGGCAGGCCCGGGCAAGGTCCTGGCCGGCCTGGCCAAGCGCACCGTGCCCGACATCACCGTGCACGACCTGACCGTCCCCGCCGACCTCTCCCCCGTGGCCGGCGCTCTCTCCCCGACAGGAGTCCCCCGATGACCGCCCTCGAGATCCCGCCGCTCGAGTTGGCCGCCACGGCCGAGGAGGTCCACATGCCCGAACGACTGATCGCCGCGCCCGCCGCCGGAGTGTTCCGTGCCGCCCCGCCCGACGTGGTCACCGCCGAGGGTGAGATCGTCCACGCCGGCCAGGTGATGGGCGCCATCGAGGTGACCGGCGGCAGCGTCAACGTCACCAGCGCCCACACCGGGTTCCTCATGGGCCTGCTCGCCCTGCCCGGCGAACGGGTGAGGGCCGACCAGCCGCTGGCCTGGGTACGCGTACCTCGGATGAGCTCTGCTCACCGCCACCACCGGGCTGGCGGGCGGCATCAGCGTGGCGGGCTGGGGCAAGGCCCTGCCCGAGCGACGCGTCACCAACGACGAGCTCGCCCGCACCCTGGACACCTCCGACGAGTGGATCGTCGAGCGCTCGGGCATCCGCGAGCGGCGTTGGGCCGGGGAAGGCGAGTCCACCGGCCCGCTGTCCCTCACCGCGGCCCGCCGCGCCCTGGAGCGGGCGCACATGGCCCCCGGCGACGTCGACCTGGTGGTCGTGGCCACCTGCACGCCCGAGCGGCCCATCCCCGCCACCTCCGCCATCGTGTCGTCCGAGCTGGGGATCAGCGCGGGCGCGTTCGACCTCAACGCCGCCTGCGCGGGGTTCGTCTACGGGCTGACCACCACGTCGGCCCTGCTGGAGGCGGGTGTGGCCCGCAACGCCCTGCTCATCGGGGCCGACACCATGACCAGCGTGGTCGACGACCGCGACCGGGGCACCGCCGTGCTGTTCGGGGACGGGGCCGGCGCCCTGGTGCTCAGGGGCCCGCGTGACCGCCACGGCCACGACCCGGCGGCCCCGGGGCTGGTGGCCAGCGACCTGGTCAACGACCCCGCGGGCGTCGACCTGCTGGTGGTGCCCGCGGGCGGCAGCGGCCGGCCGGCCAGCGCCGAGACCGTGGCCGCCCGCGAGCACTACCTGCGCATGGACGGCCGCGAGGTGTTCCGCCGCGCCGTGCGGGCCGTGGAGGCGTCGATCGCCCGCACCCTGGCCCGCGCCGGGCACACCGCGGACGACGTCGCCCTGTTCGTCCCCCACCAGGCCAACGCCCGCATCGTGGACGCGGTGCTGTCCCGCACCGGGCTCTCGCCGGAGCGCACCTCCTCCACCGTGGACCGCTACGGCAACACGTCGGCCGGGTCCATCCCGATCGCCCTCGCCGAGGCAGCGGAAGCCGGTACGGTGAGACCTGGCGATCTCGTGCTGCTGTGCGGGTTCGGCGCAGGACTGACCGTGGGCACCGCGCTGTGGCGCTGGGGCACGCCGACACCACCAGGGAGGGAAGCGGCATGACGCCACGGGTGGCGTTGGTGACCGGCGCATCGGGCGGCATCGGGTCCGCCTGCGCCCGGGCGCTGGCCGCCGCGGGCCACCGCGTGGCGGTCGGTTACGGGGCGTCCGCCGGCGCGGCCGACAAGGTGTGCGAAGCCATCACCGCCGCGGGCGGCACCGCCCTCGCCGTCCACGCCGACGTCACCGGCGCGGCCACCGTCGACGCCGCCTTCTCGGCCGTCGAGGAAGCCTGGGGCCCGGTGGAGCTGCTGGTCAACGCGGCCGGCGCCAACCGCGACAAGCTCACCGTGCAGCTCAGCGACGACGACTGGCAGCACACGCTCGACACCGACCTCACCGGTCCGTTCCTCACGGTGCGCCGGGCCCTGCGCCCCATGGTGAGGGCCCGCTTCGGCCGCATCGTCAACGTGTCCTCGATCGTGGCCGCCACCGGCTCGCCGGGCCAGGCCAACTACGCCGCGGCCAAGGCCGGGCTGGTGGGCATGACCCGCTCGGTGGCCCGCGAGGTGGCGACCCGCAACATCACCGCCAACGTGGTCGAGCCCGGCCCCGTGACGACCGCCATGACCGAGGCCCTCCCCGAGGCCCGGCGCGAGGCCCTGGCCGCCGCCGTCCCCATGGCCCGGTTCGGCACTCCCGACGAGGTGGCGGCGGTGGTGGCCTTCCTGTGCGACGATGCCGCATCGTTTGTGACCGGGACCGTCATCCCGGTCGACGGCGGCCTCGGCATGGGACGCTGACCGACCACAATCCGCCTACCAACAAAGGAACCCCTCCCCATGGATCGTGCAACCGCCCTCGAAGCGCTCACCAAGGCCGCGGTCGACGTGCTGTCCGTGACGGCCGACCAGGTGACCGAGCAGGCGTCCTTCGCCGACGACCTCGATGCCGACAGCCTCGACCTGGTCGAGCTGGTCATGCAGCTCGAGGACTCCCTCGACGTCACCATCGACGAGGACGACCTCGGCGAGGTCCGCACGGTCGGCGACGCCGTCGACCTGATCCTGGCGGCGAGCGCCGCCAACGTGTGACGTCCGCGCTCGACCACCGGGGCCGCCCCCGGGTCGCCGTCACCGGCATGGGGGTCAAGTGCCCCGCCGGGCTGACGGTCGACGCCCTGTGGGACGGGCTCGTCTCGGCCACCCCGGCGGCCGCGCCGGTCACGCTCTTCGACGCGTCCGACCACAGCGTGGGCTTCGCCTGCGAGGTCAAGGACTTCGACGCCGTGGCCTACGTCGGCCCCAAGGAGGTGCGGCGCACCGACCGGGCGGCGCTGTTCGGCGTCGCCGCCGCGGCCGACGCCATCGAGGCGGCCACCGCCGACGCGCCCCTCGGCGCCGACCCGCTGCGCTGCGGCGTGGTGGCCGGGTCGGGCATCGGCGGGATCCGCACGCTGGAGGAACAGGTCATCGGCTACGCCGAGAAGGGTCCCCGGGTGGTCGGGCCGTTCCTGGTGCCCATGATGATGGCCAACGCCACCGCCGCGCTGATCGGCATCCGCCACGGCTTCACCGGGCCCAACCTGGCCGTCGCCACCGCCTGCGCCACCGGCGCGCACGCCATCGGCGAGGGCGCCCGCTACATCCGCGACGGCATGGCCGACGTGGTGGTGGCCGGCGGCACCGAGGCCTGCATCACCCCGGTGACCATGGCCGCCTTCGCCCGCATGGGCGCGCTGAGCAGGAACCCCGACCCGGCCCGGGCGTCCCGGCCCTTCGACGACGACCGCGACGGCTTCGTGATGGGCGAGGGCGCGGCGTTCCTGGTGCTGGAGGCGTGGGACAAGGCCGTGGCCCGAGGCGCCAGCATCCTGGGCGAGGTCGCCGGCTACGGGCTCACCTGCGACGCCCACCACATCACCGCCCCGGTCGAGGACGGCGCCGGCGCGGCCGCGGCCATGGAGATGGCGCTCGCCGACGCGGGCCTGGAGCCGGCCGCCATCGGCCACGTGAACGCCCACGGCACGTCCACGCCCCACAACGACAGCGCCGAGGCCGCGGCCATCGCCAAGGTGTTCGGCCCCGGCACGGTGCCGGTGACGTCGGGCAAGGGCGTGACCGGCCACCTGATCGGTGCGGCCGGCGCGGTCGAGGCGGTGGCGGCGCTGCTGTCGGTCGACCGCGGCGTGGTCCCGCCCACCGCCAACCACAAGCACACCGACCTGCCGGTGGACGTGGTGGCGGGCGAGCCCGCGCCATCGGCCGCAGCCCGGCCATCTCGACGTCGTTCGCCTTCGGCGGCCACAACGTCGCCCTCGTCCTCAGCCCGGTCTGATGGTGGCGGTGGCAGCCCCGGGGGTCCCGATCCCCCGCCTGCCCATCGGCCGGGGACGGCCCGGCACGGTCGAGGCCGGGCTGGGACCGGCTCCGGGCCTGCCGTCGATCGCCACCGTCGCCTGGTTCCGAGGTAGCCCCGCCGCCCTGCCGGTGGCCGACACGGACGTGATCGCCCGCACCGTGCGCGCCGGCGTGGACGCCGGGGTGCCGGTGGTGGGCGTGCTCGGCAACGTCGGGATCGGCACCCACGGCGGCGTCGCCTCGCTGCACGGCTGGGGCTCGGTGGCCCACGCCCTGGCGGCCGCGTCGGGCCTGGTCCCCACGGTGCTGGTGGTGGACGGTCCCTGCCTGGGCGGCCCGGCCCTGCTGCTGGGCCTGGCCGACATCGTGGTCATGACCACCCGGGCCCAGGCCTTCGTGAACGCCCCCGAGACCTCGGCCCGCATCACCGGCTCCGCGGTGCTGGACGCCGACCTGCTGGGCGGATCCTGGGTGCACGGCACCCGCACCGGGGTGGCCGACATCGTGGCCGACGACCTCGACGCGGCTCTCGACCTGGTGGACGACCTGCTGGCCCACCTGCCGCCCAACAACCACGAGCCGCCCCCCGAGGCCCACACGGCCGACCCGGTGGACCGGCCCTGCATGCGCGCCGCCGACGTCGTGCCCAGCGACCGGCGGGCCAGCTACGACGTGCGCAAGGTGATCACCGACCTGGTGGACGACGGCGCCTTCTTCGAGCTGCGGGCCCGCTTCGGGACCAGCGTGGTCACCGGGCTGGCCCGGGTGGCGGGCATGCCGGTCGGGGTGGTCGCCAACCAGCCCAGCCAGCTGGCCGGGGCCCTCGACATCGAGGGGTCCCAGAAGGGCGGCCGGTTCGTCCGGTTCTGCGACGGCTTCGGGCTGCCGCTGGTCACCCTGGTGGACACGCCCGGCTTCCGCCCGGGGCGGGACCAGGAGTGGCGGGGCATGATCCGCCACGGCGCCAAGCTGGCCTTCGCCTACGCCGAGGCCACCGTGCCCCGGGTGTGCGTGGTGCTGCGCAAGGCCTACGGCGGCGCCTACATCGTCATGGACTGCAAGTCGATGGGCAACGACTGCGCCCTGGCCTGGCCGAGCGCCGAGATCGCGGTCATGGGCGCCAAGGCCGCGGTCGAGATCCTCAACCGGCGCGACCTCGAAGCGGCGCCCGAAGCCGAGCGCGACGCCTCGCGGAAGGCGCTGGAGGCGGCCTACGAGTCCGTGCACCTGTCGCCGACCGTGGCGCTGACGCGGGGCTACATCGACGACGTGATCGACCCGCTCGACACCCGCCAGGCGGTGGCGGGCGCGCTCGTCGCGCTGGCCGCCAAGCGGGAGCGGCTCCGCGCCCGCCGCCACGACAACATCCCCCTGTGACGAAGGATCGCGCCATGCTGCTCGACGGCAAGAAGCTGGTGGTCACCGGCGTGCTCACCAAGGACTCGATCGCCGCCTCGGTCGCCCGGCTGGCCCAGGAGCAGGGGGCCGAGCTGGTCCTCACGTCGTTCGGGCGGGGCATGAGCCTGACCCAGCGGGTGGCGCGGGGCCTGCCCGAGCCGGCGGACGTGATCGAGCTGGACGTGACCGACCCCGCGCAGCACGCGGCCCTCGCCGAGGAGCTCGGCCGGCGCTGGGGCAAGGTCGACGGCGCCCTGCACGCGGTGGGCTTCGCCCCCGAGGTGTGCCTGGGCCAGGAGGAGGGACTGCTGGCCGCGGGCTGGGACTCGGTGGCGACCGCCCTGCACATCTCGTCGTACTCGCTCAAGGCGCTGGCCGAGACGCTGGTCCCGCTGATGCCGGCGGGCGCGTTCGGTCGTGGGGCTCGACTTCGACGCCACCCAGGCGTGGCCGGCCTATGACTGGATGGGCGTGGCCAAGGCCGCGCTGGAGGCCACGTGCCGCTACCTGGCCCGCGACCTCGGTCCCCGCGGCGTGCGGGTCAACCTGGTGGCGGCGGGGCCGCTGCGCACCCTGGCGGCCCGCTCGATCCCCGACTTCGCGGCGCTGGAGGGGACGTGGGCGCTGCGGGCACCGTTGGGCTGGGACGTGCGCGACGCCGAGCCGGTCGCCCAGGCGTGCGTGGCCCTGCTGTCGGACTGGTTCCCGGCCACGACCGGCGAGATCGTGCACGTCGACGGCGGCGCCCACGCGGTGGCCCTGTCCCGCGACGAGGTGCGGATCATCCTCGACCACGAGGCGCAGGAGTGACCGACGACCCGGTCGCGCTGCTCCCCCACCGGCCACCGTTCCGCTTCGTGGATGCCGTGGACGAGCTGGTGCCCGGCGAGCGCATCACCGCCCGCTACCGGGTGACCGGCGACGAGGCGTTCCTGGCCGGGCACTTCCCGGGCAACCCGGTGTTCCCGGGCGTGATCCAGCTGGAGGCGCTGGCCCAGGCGGGCGCCATCGCCCTGCTGTCGCTCGACCGCTACGCGGGCACGCTCCCGCTGTTCGGGGGCGTGGAGGGCGTGCGCTGGCGCCGCCAGGTGCGCCCCGGCGACGAGCTCAGCCTCGCCGTCGAGCTGGAGACCCTGTCGGCCCGGGGCGGCTGGGGCGCCGCCACGGCCACGGTCGAGGGCAAGGCCACCTGCCAGGCCCGCCTGTTCTTCGTGCTGGCGAGGCAATAGGGGCCGCCGGCGCTGTACCGGAGGCAATAGGGGCCGGGGGCCGGTCGCTATTGCCTCGCCCCCCGGCGTTCGGCCCCTATTCGCCTTCTCGGGTGACCGGGGACGCCGTCTGCGACGATGGCGGGCATGGCGCCGCCCGTGGACCAGGCCCTGCTCGACCTGGCGGTGGCGGTGGCGCGGGAGGCGGGCGAGACCACGCTGCGCTGGTTCCAGTCGGGCGACCTGGCGGTGGACCGCAAGGCGGACGGCACGCCGGTGACCGAGGCCGACCGGGCGGCCGAGCGCCTGGTGCGGGAGCGGCTGGCCGAGCACGCCCCCGGCGACGGCGTGCTGGGCGAGGAGGAGCCCGAGGCCGCGGGCACCACGGGCCGCCGCTGGATCGTCGACCCCATCGACGGCACCAAGGGCTTCACCCGGGGCGTGCCCCTGTACTCGACCCTGCTGGCGCTGGAGGACGAGCACGGTCCCGCGTTGGGCGTCATCGTGCTGCCCGCCATGGGCGAGGTCGTCTACGCGGGCCGGGGCCTCGGCTGCTGGACCGGCGCCGGGCCCGCCCGGGTGAGCAGCACCGCCACCGTCGGCGGCGCCTACCTCATGTCCAGCAGCTACAGCCACTGGGACGACGGCGCCCTGCTGGCCGTCAAGCACGCGGGCGCGGTGCTGCGCACCTGGGGCGACGGCTACGGCTACGCGCTCGGTCGCCACCGGGCGGGCCGACGCCATGGTCGACCCCACCGTCGAGCTCTACGACGTGGCGGCCATGCCGGTGATCCTGGCCGAGGCGGGCGGGCGCTTCACCAGCGTGGCGGGCACCGACGGCGCGGGACACGGGAGCGGGGTCGCCAGCAACGGCCTGATCCACGACGAGCTGCTGGGCCTGCTGGCGCCGGGCCGGTCAGATCCAGTGGCGTGAGCGCAGGTAGTGGAGCAGCAGCCCGGCGACGCCCGCCATGACGGCCAGCGCCAGGGGATAGCCCCACCACTCGTCCAGCTCCGGCATGTGCACGAAGTTCATGCCCCAGATGCCGGCCAGCATGGTCGGCACGACCGCGACGGCGACCCAGCCCGAGATGCGGCGCATGTCCTCGTTCTGCCGCACCGAGATGTGGGTGAGGTTCACGTTGAGCACCTCGGACAGCAGCTCGCGCTGGATCTGGATGCGTCCGACCTCCCGCTGCAGGTGGTCGTACACATCCCGGAAGTAGGGCCCGAGGTCGACGCCCCGGACCGTGTGCCGGCTCTGCTGCAACCGCTCCAGCGGGTCGAGCAGCGGCTCGACGTTGCGGTACAGGTCCAGCACCTGGCGCTTGAGCTTGTAGATGCGCTCGGCCGGGTTGTTGCGGTCGGGCGAGAACACCTGGGCCTCGATCTCCACGATGTCGTGGTCGAGCCCGTCCAGCACGGGCAGGTAGTCGTCGACCACCCGGTCGAGGATGGCGTGCACCACCGCGATCGGCCCCAGCGTCAGGAGATCGCGCTCGTCTTCCAGCTGCTTGCGGACCGGGGCGAGCGCGCTGGCCAGGCCGTGGCGCACGGTGATCACGTAACGGTCGCCGGCGAACAGCTGGATCTCGGAGAACTCGATGACCTCCCGGTCGTCGTCGTAGCGGGCGGTCTTGAACACCAGGAACAGGCAGTCGCCGTAGTGCTCCAGCTTCGAGCGCTGATGGGAGGTCACCGCGTCCTCGATGGCCAGGGGGTGGAGCTGGAACTCGGCCGCGACGAGGTCGAACTCCTCCTCGGTGGGCTCGTGCAGGCCGATCCACACGAAGGTCTCGTCGGTCTCCCGGGCCGCCTCGAGCGCGTCCTCGACGTGCAGCGTCCCGGGGCGTCGCTCGCCCTTCGTGTACACCGCGCAGTCGACGATCACCACGGGCATCATGACGCAGGCGCCGCCCCGTGGCGACGTCGAGTTCGTCAGGCCTGGGGGGACGGGATCTCGGGGGTGCCCGCGCCGAAGCAGGCGAAGGCCGGCTCCGGGGTGAGCGGGCCGTTGCGGTAGGTGTCGATGAACTGTTGCAGGCGGGGGTCGTCCACGCTGTCGAGCGCCAGCTGGCGGCCCCACGAGGTCACGGTGACGGGCGACTCCATGTCGGAGTAGGGCGTGATGATCACCTTGGCCTGCTGGGCGGCCACGTCCCGCAGCGTGGCGAGCTCGGCGTCGGGCAGGTCGGGGACGTAGGCGATCCACACGGCGCCGTGCTCGATGTCGTGCACGAGCATCTCGACCGGCGGCGGGTCTTCGCCGTAGAACCCGCAGGTGCCGGGGACCGGGAAGTGGTCGCCGCCCACGGGGGGCGTGTGGCTGTACTTCAGCGGCTGGTCGGTGTGGTTGCGGGAGGGCACGGCGTAGGCCTCGACGCCGGGCACGCCCTCGTCCGCGGGGCCGATGAGGTCCCCGCCGTTGGTGGGCACACGGTCGGCGGCATCGGCGCCGCCGCCGCCATCGTCGTCTCCTCCGCACGCGCCCAGCGTGACCAGCACGCAGACGGCCAGGATGACGGGCATTCGACGCCACAGCACGGCCGGTGAGGCTACTGGCTCGGACCGACCATCCAGACAGCGGCCCCGGGCGCATCCGGCCCCAGCAGGTCGGAGGCCGTGACGGTCACCGGCTCCTCGGCGCGGTAGCGGTCCAGCGCGAACTGGTCGAGCTCGATGCGCTCCGTGCGGGTGAACGGCGGGTCGCCCGGGGCGGCGGTCACCGTGCCCAGGAACACCATCCCGCAGGCATGGCCCACCAGCATGTTGCAGGGCCGGTCGGTGCCCAGCGCCACCAGGACGTCGATGCCCTCCACCGCCACCGGTGCCTCGGGATCGAGGCGGGTGGCGCCGGACAGGTAGTGGTCGAGGGGGCCGCTCTGGTCGCCGTTCACGTCCACCACCAGCAGGCGGGGACCGGACGGGCCCTCGACCGCAGCGGCCACCGCGCGCCAGTCCGGGCGCTGCAGCTCGGGGTCGCGGGCGACCGTCACCACCGCCACGATCGACACCACCGCCAGGCCCGCCAGCGCCACCAGGCCCGGCGCCGCGGGCCGCGACGCCCCCAGGCCGACGGCCACGGCCAGCACCAGCGGGATCAGCGCACCGATCAGGTAGCGACCGAGGAAGGCGTCGGTCCCCACCAGCGCGACAGCCAGCGGGGCCGCCACCGCGGCCCCACCGATGGCGGCCAGCGTGATCGCCACCCGGCGGTCCCGGGCCTCGGTGCGGGTGACGAGCAGCACGGCGGCTACGGCCACCACCAGCGCCCCGGCGAGCCAGAGCCGGTCGAACGGCGGGCTGGGCCCGACCAGCGCGCCCTCCGCGGCTTCCTCGGCGCGCACCGGCAGGGAGAAGCCCGCGATCCAGTTGCGGTTGACGCCGTGGGAGTGCTGGCGCACGGCGAAGGGGACGAGCAGCAGGGCCACCACCGTCGAGGGGATCAGCGCCAGCGCCACCGGCCGCCACCGGGGACGCAGGGCGACCAGCAGCGCCGCCGCCTCGGCCGCCACCAGGAACACGCCGAAGTAGTGCAGCGAGACCAGCGCGGCGGCGGCCACGGCCCAGGCCACGAGGCCGGCCCGGCCGCCGTGGCGGGCGTGGCCCAGGGCCAGCAGCGAGCAGCAGGCGGCCAGCGCCAGCAGGCTGTAGGGCCGGGCCTCCTGCGAGTACCAGACCAGCAGCGGGTTGACCGCCACCAGCACCGCGGCCACCCGGGCCACCCGGCGGCTCTGGTCGAGGGCGAGGGCCGCGGCGTAGGCGACCGGCACCGTGGCGATCCCCGCCAGGGCCGACAGCGCCCGCAACGCCACCTCCCCGTCGCCGAAGACCCGCACCCAGGGCCACATCACCAGGAAGTAGGTGGGCGTGATGCCCTCCCGGTCGGCGACGTGGCGCAGCAGGTGGCCGAGGCCGCCGTCCACCGCCTGGGTGGTGAGCCACTCGTCGTACCACAGGCTCTGCGCGCCGAGGCCCCAAAGTCGCAGCCCGGCCGCGCCGATGACGATGGCGACCAGGACCGCGTCGAAGCGGCCCCCCAGCCGCCGCGCCACTACAACCCCTCGAACACCGCCGCCCGCACGCCGGCGCGGGCCAGCTCCTGGAGGAACGGCAGCGGCTCCACCAGCGCGGCCAGCCCCGCGGCGCCGGTGGTGAGCGTGCGGCCCGCCGCGACCCAGCGGGCCGTGACCGCGGCGGCGGTGCCGGCGGCCACCGCGGGCCGGTCCACGGCCCCGAGGACCACGGTGTCGCGGCTGAGGCCGCGGCGGCCGCGCACCTCGACCCGCAGCCCGCCGATCCGGCCCTCGGCGTGGGGCCGGCGCAGCATGGGCAGCCCGGCGGTGAGCCGGTCCCGCCGGGTGGCGGCCAGCCGGGCGGTCACCCGGGACACGCCGGGGAAGGCGGGAACGAGCAGCAGCGCGTCGGGCAGGGCGGCCCGGTAGCAGTCGGAACCGCCGACCGGGTCGGGGAAGAAGCACAGCTCGCGCCCCGAGCCGGGCGGGCGGCGGCGCCAGGCGTGGTCGCGCCAGTCGAACCCCACGCCCCGCAGGGCGGCGTGGTGCTGGCGGGCGCAGGCCGGTCCCGCGGTGCCGTGGTGGGCCACGTGGATCTCGTCCACGCTGTCGAACTGGCCGGCGGCGTGGCGGGCCAGCACGCAGGACAGGCCGGGCCCGAAGCCGGCGCCCACGGCCACGACCACGCCCCGCTCCCGCGCCTCGGCGTGCAGGTCGAGCAGGTCCTCGACCGCGCCGACGCTGTCGGCCACCGACACGACGTGGCGACCGGCGGCCACGGCCCGCTTGGCCACCGCCAGGTGGCGGGCGGGCGGCGAGGCGAGGACCACCACGTCGACCGCGGACGGGTCGGGCTCGTCCACGGCCTCGGCCCGCTCACCCAGCGAGGAGACGACCGCGGCCTGGCGCCGGCGGTCGGGCTCGTCCACCAGGACCGCCTTGGTCTCGGCGTCGGCCACCAGATGGCGGGCGGCTCGGGCACCGACGGCCCCCACCCCGCAGATGAGGAAGCGCACGGGCGGCCGCTACCGCAGGCCCGGCCCGCTCAGCTCGCGCCACCCGCCGGACTGGGGAGGCGTGCCGCCCGAGCCCCGCAGCCGCAGCACGGCCGCGATGATCCCGGCGATGGCCACGGCGGCGAGCGCCCGTCGGAGGAGAGCCATGGCCGCACCTTAGGACATGCGGCGCACAGACCTGCTGCCCGAAGTCCCTCGGCCGGTGTCCGCGCTGAGTCACGGTCCAAGCTGCCGGGACTGTTAGTGGTGTGAGCGTTGTCGCGCCGGGCCCGTCGGCAGGCGTGGCACCTGGTGCCAACCAGGCCCTCGCCTCACGCCCCGCCGTCAGCCGGGAGCCTCGTCGCCGGCCCCGGGGGCCTCGGGCCGGTCGACCAGGGCTACGAGCTTCTTGGGCGCCAGCACGCAGTAGCTCTCGGTGAGCAGCTCGGCGACCTCGTCCCAGTCGACGTCCGCCGTCGATGACCATGCCGACGACGTCCTTGCCCCAGGCCGGGCGGAAGAAGGGGTGCCCCGTGCGCCGCAGGGCTTCGAGCTCTGCCCCGGAGGACCGGAAGGTCATGACGGTGACCGGGCCCGACGGCGAGTCGACCGCGAGGACGTGGGCGAAGGTCCGGTTGCGGATGCGCCACTGCGCCCCGGTCCAGGCCGGCTTCTCGGTCGTCTCCGGGAGGCCGAGGCACACCGCCCGGATCTCCTCGAGGACCGCGGCCGGCCACGTCGGCGTACTCGATCTTGCGCATGGCCAGCGACGACGCCCGCGCCAGGCCGCGTCCTCTCCTGCCGTCCGGGCTCGTCCACGTCCCGTTTGTACCAGCGCCCCGTGACCGCGGAGGCGGCGCCCGCTCACATCACGCCGGGACCAGCCGGGCGTCGTCGAGCACCGCATCGAGGTGGTGGGCCGTGGTCCGCCGCTCCCGAGGGCCGAAGTCCGGCAGCTCGGCGCCGAATCCGAGATGGAGGCCGAGGCGCTTCTCGTGCCAGATGTAGCCGAGCTGGCGATCCACGAGCTCCTGGGCCACGGCCGGGTCCTGGGCGGCGGTGGCCAGGGCCTGGACCGGGCATCGCCCGACGACCTCCCGGACAGCGCGGGTCTCAGGGCGCGGGCTTGCGGGCCCGGACGAAGACCGACCAGAAGCCGTCGGCCACGGGGTGGCTGTCGACGATCTCGACGTCGCCGAACCCGGCGCCGGCGAGCTGGGACCGGTAGAGGTCGCGGGTCACGGCGCCGGCGATGCACGCGGCCCAGGCGGCGGTGTCGGCCCGGAGCTCGGGCGACACCTCCTCGTCGGCGACGATGTCGGCGAAGGCCACCCGCCCGCCGGGGCGCAGGACCCGGAAGGCCTCGGCGAACACCGCCGGCTTGTCGGCCGACAGGTTGATCACGCAGTTGGACACGACCACGTCGACGCTGTGGTCCGGGAGCGGGACGGCCTCGATGCGGCCCTCCAGGAACTCGGCGTTGGTGATGCCGGCCTCGGCCTGGTTGGCGCGGGCCAGCTCCAGCATCTCGGCGGTCATGTCCACGCCGTAGGCCCGGCCGGTCGGGCCGACGCGGCGGGCGGACAGCAGGACGTCGATCCCGCCGCCGGAGCCGAGGTCGAGCACGTCCTCGCCCGGCTCCAAGCGGGTGAGGGCGACGGGGTTGGCGCACCCGATGCTGCCGGCTACGGCCCGGGCGGGCAGCTCGGCGACGTCGGAGGCGTCGTAGAGGCCGGCGCCCAACGTGTCCGTCGTGTCCTCGGCGGCCGGCCCGCAGCACTCGCTCGCACACCCGTCCTCGATCACGAACTGACCGGCCGCGGCCTTGCGGGCGGCGGCGCCGTAGTGCGCCTTGAGGTTGTCGACCAGTGCCTGGTCTTCGGTCATGTCGGTGCCCTCCCTGGTTGTGCGGACGTCTCGGACTGCCACGGCGCCGTGCAGTCGGCCAGGCCGCCGTCGTAGCGGGGCAGCCGGCCCATCACGACCTCGGCGGCGGAGGGGAAGACCTCCAGGCACCGCTCGTTGACCCGGTAGAGGCTGGTGTTGCCCCGCCGCTCGACGTGGACGAACCCGGCCTCGGCCAGCAGCTTGAGGTGGTGGGACACGGTCGACTGGCCCACGTCGACGGCGGCCACGACCTCGCCGACGGTCATCGGGCGCTGCGCCACCGCCAGCTCGTGGAGGATCAGCACCCGGGACGCGTCCCCGAGCGCACGGAACCAGCTCGCCCACACCTCGGCGGACGCACGATCGACCTTCATCGATAATCGACGATAGTCGATGGAGGCGGCGATACCAACAGGCCACTGGTCACTACACAACGGGCCGTCAGTCACCGCGTGCCGGAAGTCGTCGCATGAGAATTGACTCAATATTTCTTGATCAATAACGTCGACCCGGACGGACCCACGAGGGAGCCACCCATGCCCGACCTCAATTCGTTGAGCCCCGACCAGCGGCTGGCCCTCAAGACGGCGGCCAAGGTCCTCCAGCACGAGTTCACCGGCACGTTCGCGGCCGAGACCATCGAGCTGTTCCTCCAGACCAGCTATGACCAGTTCGCCGACCGGGCGCGGTTCGCCAACTTCCTCCCGCTCATGGCCGAGCGGTTCGCCCGCCAGCGGCTCACCGCCCTGGCGCGGGTCGAGGGCCGGCGTGACGACGGAGTCCCCATCGTGCTGTTCCTGTGCGTGCACAACGCCGGCCGGTCGCAGATGGCGCTGGGCTGGTTCAACCGCCTCGCCGGCGGGCAGGCGGTCGCGTGGTCCGGCGGGTCGGAGCCGGCCACCGAGGTCAACCCGTCGGCAATCGAGGCCATGCGGGAGGTCGGCGTCGAGCATAGCCACGGAGTTCCCCAAGCCCTGGACCGACGAGATCGTGCGGGCCGCCGACGTGGTGGTGACCATGGGGTGCGGCGACGCGTGCCCGATCTTCCCGGGCAAGCGCTACGAGGACTGGGAGCTCGACGACCCGGCAGGCCGCGACCTCGACGCCGTGCGCCCGATCCGGGACGAGATCGGCCGGCGGGTGCGCGAGCTGCTCGCCAGCCTCCAGGTGCCTGTCGCGTGACCGGCATCGTGGAGGAGTCGATCGTCGCGCGGGCGGCGGTCCATGCCGCGCTGGGTGAGCCGGTGCGGCTGGCGATCGTCGAGGACCTCGCGACGTCCGACCGCGCCCCCAGCGACCTCGCGAGCAGGCACGGCCTCCCCGGCAACCTCCTGGCCCACCACCTCGACGTGCTGGAGCGGGTCGGGCTCATCGAGCGCCACGCCTCGACCGGAGACCGGCGGCGGCGCTACGTCCGGCTGCGTCACGACGCCCTGCCGACGCTCGCCGGCGGGCGCCGGCCCCGGCGGGGCCGAGCGCTGTTCATCTGCACCCACAACTCGGCCCGCTCGCAGCTGGCGGCGGCGTTGTGGCGGGTGCGGACCGGCGATCCCGCCGACTCGGCGGGCACCCATCCCGCCGGCCGGGTCCACCCCGGCGCCATCGCCGCCGCCCGGCGGGCCGGCATCGACATCGGCGCGTCACGACCTCGGGCGCTGCGCCCGGCGGACACGCGGGTCGACGTGGTCGTGACGGTGTGCGACCGCGCGCACGAGGAGCTCGACGCCGCGCCGGACTGGCTGCACTGGTCGATCCCCGACCCCGTGGAAGCGGGTAGGGCTCCGGCCTTCGACCGGGCCCTCGCCGAGCTTGGACCGGCGCATCGCCGCCCTCTCCTCCGGCCGGCCCGACGGGCCGGAAGCGAGCCGGTGAGCGCCACCACCAGCGAACAGTCGCCCCCATCGGCCCCCGGGGCGGCGATCCCGCCGCTGGTGAGACGCCTCACGGCCGAGTTCACCGGCTCGGCCTTCCTGGTCGCCGGCATCGTCGGCTCGGGGATCATGGCCGAGCGGCTCACCGACGACCCGGGCCTCCAGCTGCTCCAGAACGCCGCGGCCACGGCCGGCGTCCTGCTGGCGCTGATCCTGGCCCTGGGGCCGGCGTCGGGCGCCCACTTCAACCCCGCGGTGACCCTGGTCGATCGAGCGTTCGGCGGCATCGACACCAGGACCGCCGCCCTATACATGCTGTGCCAGGTGGCCGGCGCCATTCTCGGGGCGATCGTCGCCAACGCCATGTTCGACCTGCCCCTGGTCGAGTGGTCGACGACCGCCCGCTCGGGCGGCAACATCTGGTTCGCCGAGGGCATCGCCACGCTCGGCCTGCTGGTGGTGATCTTCGGCGTCGTCCGCTCCGGGCGCAGCGCCCTGGCCGCCATCGCGGTCGCCGGCTACATCGCCGGGGCGTACTACTTCACGTCCTCGACCAGCTTCGCCAACCCCGCCGTGACCATCGGCCGGGCGTTCAGCAACACCTTCGCCGGCATCTCACCGACATCGGTCCCCATGTTCATCGTCGCCGAGCTCGTCGGTGCCCTGGCCGCCACCGGCCTGATCCTCGTCCTCTATCCCCGCCCCGACGACCAGGACTGACCGCGCGCCCGTCTCAGCCGCCGTCGCCCAGGGCGGCCCGCACCGCGGCGAGCGTGTCCGGCCGCAGCCGGAACCACGCCCACTTGCCCCGCTGCTCCCGGTCGAGGATCCCGGCGCGGGCCAGGAGGGACAGGTGGTGGCTGACCGTGGCCTGCGACCGGCCGAGCAGCTCCGGGAGCTCGCACGCGCACACCTCGCCCGCCGGCGCAGAAGCGACGATGCTCACCAGGCGCAGGCGCACCGGATCGGCGAGGGCCTTGAGGACCGCCGCCAGCTCCGCCGCCGCCGCCTCGTCGAGGCGCCCGCCCGTGACCGGCGAGCAGCACAGCGCCAGCACCGAGGAACTGTCGTTCGTCACATTGACAACCTTCGATTCGTTGGTATCGTATCGACAGCCGTCAAATCGACGTTTGTCGAAGTGACGTCACCGTACCCGCCACTCCCCCCAGGAGCAACGATGCGCCTCCAGCTCGCCCTCAACGTCTCGGACCTCGACAAGGCCGTCGACTTCTACACCCGCATGTTCGGCGTCGAGCCGGCCAAGATCCGGCCCGGCTACGCCAACTTCGCCATCGCCGATCCGCCGCTCAAGCTCGTGCTGTTCGAGGGCCAGGGCGAGGCCGGCTCCATCAACCACCTCGGCGTGGAGACCGAGACCGCGGACGAGGTCGTCGCGGCCGAGGCCCGGCTCACGCGAGGCCGACCTGGAGACCACCGGCGTCGAGGACACCCAGTGCTGCTACGCCCAGAAGACCGAGACCTGGCTCGCCGGCCCCGACGGCGCCCGCTGGGAGTGGTACGTCAAGACCGGCGACAGCGCGCAGTTCGCCAACCTGGTCGCCGGCTCGCCCGGCGGCACCTGCTGCCCCGCCTGACGACCGTCAGGGCGCCCGCCGGCCGGCGCCATGGTGCGCCCGGCGGGCCTCGAGCCGCTCGACCAGGCGGTCCATCGCCGCGATCGCCTCGTCCGGGGCGGTGTCGTAGCCGGCGACGTGGTCCTGGACCGCGCTGAACGCCAGGCCCTGCACGGTCGCCGCCACGAGCGGCGGCGGGAACTCCTCCGGGTCGATGCCGTACTCGCCGAGCAGCGTGTCGAGCGCGTCCATCTGCATGCGACGCACCGCCCGGGCGATGTGGCCGACCTCCGCCTTGAGCGCCGGGCGGTGGTTCGCCGCCGCCAGCAGCTCGACGAACATCGCGGTGCCCCGCGGATCCGACGCCAGCTTCCACCAGGCCCGGAGCGGTTCCGGGGACGCCAGCGCCTCGGCCAACCGTTCGACGTTGGGGCCGGCCCGTCGCTGGAGGACGGCGACGAAGAGGTCGTCGATGGTCGAGAAGTAGTAGTGCACGAGCGGCGCCTGGATGCCGACGGCGGTGGCCACGCTGCGGGAGCTGACCGCGGCGTAGCCCTCCTTCAGCATGATCTCCTCGGTGGCGTCGAGGATCCGCTTCCGCTTCTCCTCGGTCGCCGCTCTGCGACGCCTCCCCTCCGCCATCGACGCTTCCTCCTCCTGCCCTGCTCAGAAAAGTTTGAACGGACGTTCTAATTAGGTTACAACTCCGGGCATGGCTGAAGGACGGCGATGACGACCGCGACCGGCTCCGGCGTCTACTTCGACCCCTACGACGTCGACATCAACGCCGACCCGTACCCCACCTACGCCCGTCTCCGCGAGGAGGCGCCGGCCTACTACAACGAGCGTTACGACTTCTGGGCGCTGTCACGCCACGCCGACGTCGAGCAGGCGCTGGTCAACTGGAAGGTCTTCTCGAACACCCGCAGCGACATCCTCGAGATCATCAAGGCGGGGGTCGACCTCCCGTCCGGGGTCATCCTCTTCGAGGACCCGCCGGTCCACACCATGCACCGCGGGCTCATGTCCCGGGTCTTCACGCCTCGGCGCATGGCTGCGCTCGAGGACCAGGTGCGGGCCTTCTGCGCCCGGTCGCTCGATCCGCTGGTGGGGTCGGACGGGTTCGACATCATCGAGGAGCTGGCCTCGGTGATGCCCATGCGGGTGATCGGCATGCTCCTCGGCATCCCCGAGCAGGACCAGGTGGCGGTGCGCAACAAGACCGACGCCAACCTCCGGACCGTGCCCGGCCAGCCGATGCAGGTCAAGGAGGAGAACGTCGCCAGCGGCGACATGTTCGCCGACTACGTCGCATGGCGGGCCGAGCACCCCTCCGACGACCTGATGACGCAGCTGCTCAACGCCGAGTTCGAGGACGAGACGGGTGAGGTCCGGACGCTGACCCGGCAGGAGGTGCTCACCTACACCGCCGTCATCGCCGGCGCCGGCAACGAGACCACGGGCCGGCTGATCGGCTGGCTCGCCAAGCTGCTCGCCGAGCACCCCGATCAGCGGCGCGAGGTCGTCGAGGACCGCACGCTGATCCCCCGGGTGATCGACGAGGCGTTGCGCTTCGAGCCGACCGGTCACGCCACCGCGCGCTACATGATGGAGGACGCCGACTACCACGGCACCACCATCCCGGCCGGGAGCCCGATCCTCCTGGTGCTCGCCTCGGCCAACCGCGACCCCCGCCGCTACCGCGACCCGGACGTCTTCGACATCCACCGCGACGACATCCAGCACCTCACCTTCGGCTACGGGCTCCACTTCTGCCTCGGCGCCAACCTCGCCCGGCTGGAGGGGCGCGTCGCGCTCGACGAGCTGCTGACCCGGTTCCCCGAGTGGGACATCGACTACGACACCGTCAAGCTGGCGCCGACGTCCACGGTCCGCGGCTGGGAGCGGATGCGTCTCGTCCTGCCGTAGGGGTAGGCGAAGAAGTCATGTCGGAGGAAGCTGGTCAGGTGCACCGCTTCGGACTCGTCGTCATCGACCCCGTGCGGGCCTTCACCGACCCGACCGGCGTGCTCGGCCGGATCCACCCGGTCGAGCAGTTCAGCTTGATCGTCGAGACCGTCGGGCGGCTGGCTTCCTTCGCGCTGCCCAGCCTGGTCCGAAGGTGTGGGTCACGTCGCGGTACGCGCCGGGTCAGTTCAGCGGCGCCGGACACCGGGGACCTGCGCACTCTCAGATCGGCGCAACCACGATCACCCAGAGTGCGACGCTCATGCACATCCATGCGCCCCACCGCCACGCGGGATCACTGTCGGCACGCTCGATCGAGAAGTACGCCCCATACGAGAGGGCCCCGGTGGTGACGGCGCCCAGGAGGTACTGCTGCTGGATGATTCGCTCGCCGACGGTCCCACCGTCGGCAATCCATACGACACTCCACGCAAGGAGACCGACCCGCACGAGGAACAGGAGCAGCGGCGGGAGCAGCGGCAGCCAGCGCAGCACGCCGGTGCTGTCAGAACCGTGGGCACCCGTGTCATTGAACTCGGCGGCCACCGTGTCGGGTCGGCCGAGATCGGAGATGGCCAGGCCGATCGCCCGCTCTCGCGTCGCGCCGTCTCGCATGTGCGCAGCAGCACCGTCGTCGAGGTGGTTCCGGATCTCCTCGACGGCGCGACGGCGTTGTTCCCTGGGCAGGCGCAGCGCCGAACGGACGCGCCGCAGATAGCTGCTGATCTGCTCGTCGTCGCTCACGGGATCTCCCGCAGGACGTCGTCGACGCAGGCCTTGAACATCTCCCATGAGCGCATCTCGTCCTTCAGGGCCGCCTTCCCGTCCGCCGTCAGCTCGTAGCGTCGTCGGCGGCGACCGTCGATGTCCTCGGTCGAGCTCGCGACCAGCCCCGCTGCCTCGAGACGGTGCAATGCCGGGTAGAGCGAGCCCTCGACAATCGCAAGACGGCCGCCGCTGCGCCGCCGGAGCTCGCCGCTCAGCGCGTAACCGTGCGCAGGTCCCGAAGCGAGCGCCGCCAGGAGCAGCATCCCCACGTGACCGCGCAACTGATCCGCTCGCATACATCGACACACTACTACAACGACTGTCGATGTATCGACCGGGCCTCGTGAACGACGAGCCCTGCGCAGCGTCGTTCCGCTCCGGACGCCAGACTTTGACGCGTGCGCTTCATCGCTTGGATGGGCGTCGTCCTCTCGCTCGTTCTCATCTTCGGCGCGTGCTCGGGCGGGGAGACGGACGCTGGTCCATCCGCTTCCGCATCGCAGCGTGGTGATGGCGCGCCTCCAGAGGACACCAGTCCGCCGGCCCCCACCTTGCGGCCCCTGGACGTCGTCCTCGAGCCGGCACCGGCCTCGCTCCACTCGTCATGCGCTCAGGCCGCTGCCCACCTCGGCTTCCCGGTCCCCTGTCCGCGTCTCGTCCCGGCCGTGGCGGGCGTGCCTGCGACCTGCACGGGGAGCTGCCCGACGAGTCTGCTGCGATGATTCGACAGCGAGGGCGCGCACACGGGCCATGCCTTTGGCTATTGGGATCTTGGCGGCGTGCGCTACGTGGTGAGCGTCCACGGGACATCGGATTCGAGCCGACAGCTCATCGAGACGCTGATCGCTGAAGTCGACCTCGTCGACCCCCCTGACTGATCCGAGGCGCCCGGCGAGATCCCCACCGACGCACCGCCCTGGTCGTTACGGCGGGTCGACCAGCGGCCAGTCCGTGCCAAGCGCCTTGCGGAGGATGTGGATCGCCTGCTCTGCGCTTCCGGCGACAGGTCGTACTCGACGAACACGACCGCGGCGTTCGTCCCGACCGCCAGCTCGCGCACGAGGCGATCGTGGGTGCCGGCGTTGCCGAGAATCCAACCGCCGCCGTGCACATGGAGCGGTCACCTTGCAGCGTCGGCCCATCGAGGAGCGCTCGCATCCGTGGAAGTCCCGCGGCTGGGAGCCCCGGCCGGCAGCGAGCTGGCGGCTCCGGCGCAGGAGTTGCGGGTCGAGGAGGACCGCCTTGGGCTCGGCCATGCGGCCCGTCGTCCAGAGGACGCTGTGCTGGCCGTGCAGCTCGGTGGCGAGTGCCCGGCGGGCCAGGGGACTGTGCAACCGAGCCTGATACAGCCAGACCGCGAACTCTCCGTTGCGGTCGAAGCCGAGCGCCAGCCCGGCGTGGCCCAGGATGTCGTGGACCGCGCGGAAGCGGTCGTATGCCCCGCCCCGGTTGCTGTCCATGAGGGGGTGACGGCGGTAGGGGTCGCCGGCCACAGTCGCCACCTCCAGCAGCCGGTCGTCGGTGACCGAGGCGATCAGCTCGTCGGCGGAGCGATAGGGCTCGGGACAGGTCGTGAACCGGACGCGGACCGCGTCGGGCCGGTGCGGGGAGGTGATCCGTCGGAGCAGCCGGTCCGACTCGGCCACGAGACGTGCGTAGGCCGCCCGTGTGAGCGGATCGCATCGGGTGGGCGCGTCGGCGTACGCGGCGGCGACCGCGCGGGCCGCCGCCGGGTCGACGTGCCGGTCGGCGAAGCTGCTCGCCGCACCGGCTCGTCTGGGTGCGTGGCATCGGACCGTCATAGCGTGGCGAGGCTGCGTAGTGCATTGGCTGCGAAGGCGTAGTGGGCGAGCACGATGGTCGGAGTGTGGTCGGGAATGGGTACGTCATCCTTGTCGACCGCCTCGCGCGTCTGATGCGGGCCTTGACACAGCGTCCCCCCGGCCGGGGGACGGTCGCATCCGTCGGAGTCCCCAGCGCGGATCCCCGGTCGGTGCCTCGCAGCCGCGGTAGGAGGGCCTCAGGTCGCGTTGCGCTCGAGCTGCGCCATGCGGCCCCGGAGCTGCCGGCGGGAGCTGATGCCGAGCTTGGAGAACACCTTTCGGAGGTGGTACTCGGCTGTCCGGGAGCTGATGAAGAGCTGGGCGCCGATCTCGGGGTTGGTGTGGCCGGTGGCGGCCAGCCGGGCGACCTGGGTCTCCTGGGCGGTGAGGCCGTCCCTGGTCTCCACCGATCGCTTCCGCACCGTCTCGCCCGTCGCCTGCAGCTCCCGGTGGGCCCGCTCGGCGAACGCCTCGGCCCCGAACCGGGTGAACATGTCGTGGGCGGTCCGCAGCTGCCGGCGTGCGTCCACGCGCCGCTGCTGGCGACGGAGCCACTCGCCGTACACCAGGTGGGCGCGGGCGAGGTGGACGGCGACGCGGCTGCGCCCCAGCCGCTCGATCGCCTCCTGGTAGAGAGCTTCGGCCTCCGGGCCGTCGCTCAGCAGGGCGCGGGAGCGTGCCTCCATCCCGAGCGCCCAGTCCGTGCCGGCGGCCCGGGTCCGCTCCGCCAGCCGTTCGAGGGTGGGGCCGGCGACGTCGGAACGGTCGCTGCGGGCGGCGGCCTCGATCAGCTCGACCATCGGCCAGGCGACGAGACCGATGTCGTCGTGCGCACAGGCGGACTGCGCGGCGACCCGAGCGGCGTCGTAGTCGCCGAGGCCGTTGCGGAGCAGCGCCGTGGCGTAGTCGCCCCAGGAGACCCCCCGGCCCTCGCCTCGGGGGGTCGCATCCCGGTGGCCGGCCTCGATGAGGGCGGCGGCGGGGCCCTCCCGGCCCCGCCAGGCGGCGAGCAGGACGGTCGTGTACATGAGGGGCGCGCCGCCGATGGCGCGCGTGATGGCGTTCGACTCCTCGATCAGGGCCTCGGCCGCGGCGAACTCGCCGGCGTGGACGTGCGTGCCGGACCGGTAGGTGAGGGCGAGGGGGAGGACGGCGAGGGCGCCCGCCTCCCGGGCGGCGCGGACGTGGCGGATCGCCAGCTCGTCCCAGATCTCGTCCTCCCAGAGCTCCGACGCGATCCGGCACGCCATCCACTGCCAGCGGAGGTGGTCGCTCGCGGTGCCGTCCTGGTTCCGCAGAGCCTCCAGGGCGCGCCGGAGGGGAGGGACGGCGGCGGCGTACCCGTCGGTGAAGCGGGTGGTCAGCCCGTCGAGGAGCAGGTCCATCGTCCGTGGCGGCTGTGGCCCCGGGGGCGCCCGGCGGGTCGCCTCGGCGACCTGGTCCACGCCGGACCTCCCGGCGAGGCGACCGGCGAAGATCGCCGCTCCGAGGGCGTCGAGATAGGTCTCGCGTGCCAGGCCGGCGTCGAGCGGCTCGAGCCGTCGCGCCGCATCGAGCAGCAACGGCGGGGTGTCGCTCCCCCGCGAGCGGGCGAAGGCGATCCGGGCGTGCAGCCGCGCCAGCTGCGCCTCCTGGAGCTCGGCGAGCGGGCAGGCTTCCGCCACCGCGAGCAGCTCCGACGCCTCGTCCGGCGCCCCGGCGTCCAGCTGTGCCCGGGCGGCGGCCAGCGCCCGCGGTCCCCGGTGCCGCGGGTCGGGGGTGAGCTCGGTCGCCCGCGCCAGGAACGCGGCCTCCGCCGCCACGCCCCCGCGGCCGGCCGCCCGGGCGGCCGAGCGCTCGAGATCGGCGGCCACGGTCTCATCGGGCCCCACCGCCGCGTGGGCGCGGTGCCACGCTCGTCGATCGGGGTCCGCGCCGGGGTCGGTCGCCTCGGCCAGCGCGCGATGGACCTCCCGCCGGTCGGGCCCGGTCGCCGCCCGGTAGGCCGCGGCGCGCACGAGGGGATGGCGGAAGCGCACCCCCAGGTCGATCTCGACCAGGCCCGCCGCCTCGGCCGGGAGCGCGGCGTCCGGGCCGATCCCGAGCCGCTCGGCCGCCCCGTGCAGCAGCGGGACGTCCCCCAGCGGGTCGGCGGCGGCCGTGAGCAGGAGCCGTTGGGTCGGGCCGGGCAGCGACCGGAGCCGGCGCACGAAGCTCTGCTCGATCCGGCTCACGAGGGGCCCCGCGTCGGGACGTCCGAACCCCCCGGCCAGCTCGCCGGGGGACAGCCCCCGGGGGAGCTCAAGCAGCGCGAGCGGGTTGCCCCGGGTCTCGGCGACGATGCGGTCACGCACCCGTGGGTCGAGCCGGCCCGGGATCGCCGACTCCAGCAGTGACCGGGCGTCGGCGTCGCGCAGGCCGCTGACTTCCAGCGTCGGGCAGGCCCGCCAGGTCCCGGTTGGCGCTGGGCTCGCGCACGGCAAAGACCACCGCCACCGGCTCGGCGAGGAGGCGGCGGGCCGCGAAGGCGAGCACCTGGGCCGAGGCCCGGTCGAGCCACTGGGCGTCGTCGATCAGGCAGACGAGCGGCTGGTCGGCCGACGCCTCCGCCAGCAGCCCGACCAGGGCCAGGCCGACGAGGAACCGGTCGGGCGCCTCCCCGGCGGCGAGGCCGAACGCCGTGCAGAGCGCATCCCGCTGGGGCTCCGGCAGGTGGTCCAGGCTGCCCAGCATCGGGGTGCACAGCTGTTGCAGCCCGGCGAACGGCAGCTCCATCTCGGACTCGACCCCTGCCGCCCGGGCGATCCGGCACCCGGACGCCTCCTTGATGAAGTGGTCGAGCAGAGCGGTCTTGCCGACGCCCGCCTCGCCCCGCACGACCACCACCTGGCTCTCGCCGCCCCTGACGGTCGCCAGGAGACGGTCCAGCGCCGCCTGCTCGGCGTTCCGGCCCCGCAATCGGGGCCGCGCGTGTCTGTAGGGCATTGCCGCAACCAGGCCTAGGGGTCGGTCCGAGATGGCGTCCCCACAAATTTACTAGGGAGTTCCACGGAGGCGACCCGGACCAGGCAGCGCGACGGTGGCCGTGCCGACAAGGAGGACGCCATGACCGTGATCTCCGACCTCGACCGCACGTGGCCCGATGCGCTCGTCGACCTCGGGCCGATCGAGCTCGCCGACGACTTCTGGGGGATCGTCGGGACGATCCCCTACGAGGGTCATGTGGTCCTCGCCATCATCGCCAGCCCCCGTACGTCGAGCAGGTTCCGGTCATGAGCATGTACCTGCCCAACCCGGACCTGTGCGCGACCGGGTTCGAGCCTGCCGAGTTCATCGACATCCCCACCACAGTCGATGAGGACCACCCCATGGACACCCACCGCCGGCAGTCCGGCCCCGCCTACCTCCGCGGGATGCCCGTCTCTTCCTGGACCGACGCGACCCCACACCGCCAGCCCCTGAGCGACCAGACCCGGGTCAACATCACCCGCTGGGCCGAGGAGTACATCTCGAGCCTGGTGCGGAACCACCACGGGGACAGCGAGGACGTGCGCTCGGTCATCCACGACCTCCACCTTCAGTGCACCCTGGACCACGATCGGTAAGGTCCCGAACGCGACAAGCTGGGCCTCGCCACCGCCATGAGGTAGGACCGGGCTCCGACGGGACGGCCGAGCTCGCCGCGTCCGCAGGTGGAACGCGGCGAGCTGGTCGGCTTGCTGGTGGGGTCAGGTCGTGGCGTCGACGGCGGTCTCGATCACCTGGGTGACCGCGTTCGGCCGGGTGACGAGCGAGAGGTGCCCGGCGTCGACCGTGGAGATCTGCGCGCCCGCGTGGGTGGACATCGCCTGCTGCTGGGCCGGCGTGATGACGTGGTCGGCGGTGCCGATCAGCGACCACGACGGGATCGTCTCCCACGCCGGGGGTCCGGAGGGCTCGACGAACTGGTTGAGAGCTGCAGGCCGCTGGGTCGCCGCCAGCACGGCCGCCTGGTTCCGGTTGACGCCGTTGGCGAAGCACTCCGAGAAGCCCGTGTAGGGCGGGTCGGCCTCACCGCGCAGGTAGGTGTCGACCACCCCTCCGGGGACGGGCACAAAGTTCAGGGCCGTAGCCGGGTCGACGCAGGAGCCGGCCGAGAGGTCCAGCAGCGTCTGACCGGCGTCGGGGACGAAGGCGTCGATGTAGACCAGCGCCTCGACGTTGGGGTTGCCTGTGGCGGCGTTGGTGATCACGAAGCCCCCGTAGGAGTGGGCGACCAGCACGATCGGGCCGGGGATCGTCTGCAGGAAGCTGGCCACGTAGGCGGCATCGCTCGTCGGGCCGCGCAGCGGGTTCGGCGGGGCGACCACGGTGAACCCGCGGCGCTGCAGGCGCTCGATGACGGCTGTCCACGACGAGGCGTCGGCCCAGTCACCGTGGAGGAGCACGATCGTGGGCCCTTCCCCGTCGCTTGGCCGCTGGGGCGGGCTCGCCGAGGCCAGCCCGCCCGCCCACAGGGGAACGAGCAGGGCCACAACGGCGAGGACGGCAGCGCCGATGAGGGTGCGTCCGGTTCGGCGGGCGCGGTTCAGGTGTTCCATCGTGGTCGTTCCCTTCCGATTCTTCGGGTCCACCCAGGTTCGCGCCCGCCGCCCCCGGTCGCCTCCGTGGAACACCCGCGTCTACCGACGCGGCCCTGGTCCCACGCCGCACCCCGCAGGCGGACCGACTGGGGACTTCCACGGAGGCGATCACCGCCCGGTGCACGCGACGGTGCTGGTTGTCGATTCGTCGTCTCCGAGGAGCGGACCATGTCCACGATCACCACCCGCGACGGCACCGAGCTCTACTACAAGGACTGGGGTGAGGGCCCAGCCGTCACGCTCTCGCATGGTTGGCCGCTGAGCGCCGACGCCTGGGACGGGCAGATGCTGTTCCTCGCCCAACACGGCTTCCGCGCCGTCGCGCACGACCGGCGCGGCCACGGCCGTTCCGGCCAGCCGTCGACGGGCAACGACATGGACACCTACGCCGACGACCTCGCCACCGTGATCGAGGCGCTCGACCTCCACGACGTCACGGTCGTCGGCCATTCCACGGGCGGCGGCGAGGTCGCGCGCTACATCGGCCGTCACGGCACGGCCCGTGTGGCCAAGGTGGTGCTGATCTCGGCGGTGCCGCCCCACCTGGCGCCGACGGAAGCGGACCCCGAGGGCCTGCCGCCCGAGGTCGTCGACGGTCTGCTGGCCGGGATGCTCAGCGATCGGTCGCAGTTCTACCGGGACCTGGCGAGCCAGTTCTATGGCGCGAACCGGCCCGGCTCCGACGTCTCCCAGGGCGTGCTCGACCAGTTCTGGGCGTGGAGCATGCAGTCGGGCCTCAAGAGCTCGTACGAGTGCGTCATGAGTCTGGCCGAATCGGACTTCACCGAGGACCTCGAGCGCTTCGACGTCCCGACGCTGCTGATCCACGGCGAGGACGACCAGGTCGTCCCTGTCGGCAACTCGGTGCGATCGGCCCGCATCATCAAGGGCGCCAAGGACATCTACTACCCGGGCGCGCCGCACGGCATCACCGCCACCCACCAGGACGAGGTCAACGCCGACCTGCTCGCCTTCCTGCAGAGCTAGCCCGGCACCCGAGACGAAGGAGAGGCCATCATGAAGATCGTCGTCATCGGCGGGTCGGGGCTGATCGGCTCCAAGCTCGTCGCCCTGCTCGTCGGGCACGGCCACCAGGCCGTGCCTGCGTCACCCAACACCGGCGTCGACACGCTCACCGGCGAGGGTCTGGCCGAGGCCCTCGCCGGCGCGGACGCCGTCGTCGACGTGTCGAACTCGCCCTCGTTCGAGGACGCCGCGGTGCTCGAGTTCTTCGAGACGTCGACCCGCAACATCCTCGACGCAGAGGCAGCGGCCGGCGTGGGCCATCACGTGGCGCTGTCGGTCGTCGGCGCCGAGCGGGTGGGCGAGAGCGGCTACATGAGGGCGAAGACCGCCCAGGAGAAGCTCATCGAGGGCTCGTCCATCCCGTACTCGATCGTGCACGCGACCCAGTTCTTCGAGTTCGCCACCCGCATCGCCGACGACGCGACCGAGGGCGACACGGTGCGGGTCCCGCCGGTGCTGATCCAGCCGATGGCCGCCGACGACGTCGCCGCCGCGGTGTGCGAGGTCGCGCTGGCGGCGCCGCTGCGCGGCACGATCGAGATCGGCGGGCCCGAACCGCTGCGGTTCGAGGACTTCGTCCGGGAGGGCCTGCGTGCCGCAGGGGACCAGCGCAAGGTGGTCGCCGACCCCGGAGCCCGGTACTTCGGCGCCCGCCTGAGCGAGCGCGCCCTCGTGCCGGGCGACGGCGCCCGACTCGCCGCGACCCGCTTCGACGACTGGCTCGGCCAGCGGCGACAAAGGGGCTGATCTCCCCGCGACACCATACATGTGCCGGCTTGCGAGAGACGTCGAGCGGAGCCACGGTCACTCACGGCTGAGGCGGCTCACCCGACCGGCCCGAATCCGACCCCAGGCTGCAACCAAGGTCGCCGATCGGGGTTCGTCGGCCAGGCGTCGGCGGCAAGTGCGGTTCGAGCCACCAGAAGAAGAGACGGGCCGTCGCCTCGGCCAGGAGGATTGCGACGCCCTGAACCCCCGCCAACAGGAGGAACACCGGGAAGCCACGATTGGCGAGCGAGGCCTGCTCGTCGGGGAACAAGTAGAGGACGAGCAGCAGCAAGACAGGCGCGCTCAAGGCGAGGACGACGAGCGCGTTGAGCGAGGCGATCCAGAGGTGCAGCCGGCGGGCGGCGATCCGTTGCTCGTCGCGCAGCCGCCGCCACGCCAGGACCACGTACGCGGCGCCCGCGGCGGCGCTGACCGCCAGGATGTCGTCGTCGATGCTGCCGACGCCCGCGTTCAGGACCTCCTCGGAGCGCACGGCGACGGCCGGGGCGAGGACGATGACGAAGCCGGCAAGCGCGAGGCCCGCGGCCACGGCGACGTCGGTGGTGCGGCCGCTCAGGTCCCCTCCCGGGCTCGTAGCGTGAACCGGTCGGCCACCGAACCGTCCGCCCGAACGCACGTGGCGGTCAAACGGTCGCCCACGACCTCGATGTGGAGGAACTGCAGCGTGCGCTCCGCCACCGCCGTGAACGCGCTGCGACCCACCCGGGTGGTCTTGCAGCCGCCGCCGCTCACCACGTAGGTGACGCCGTGCTGGGGCTCGGTGCGCTCGTAGTGGTGGTCGTGCCCGCTGAGGACCAGGTCGACATGGTGGCGGCCCAGGACGGGCGCCAGACGCTCCCGGGCGCCTGGCGTACTGCCGTGCTGGCCGGACGAGTAGGGAGGGTGATGCAAGGCCACCACCTTCCACTGGTTGGCCGAGCTGGCCAGGGCGTCGTCGAGCCAGTCCAGTTGCTCGGGCGCTCTCGGCCCGTACAGGCCGGGGATGCTGGAGTCGAGGAAGAAGAAGTCCACCGGGCCGTGGCTCGTCGTGTAGTAGCGACCCGGCGTGCCCAGTAGCTCGAGCTCGGCCTCGATGGCGCTGAGCCCGTGATCACTGAAGTGGAGCGCAGTGTCGTGGTTGCCGATCGCGAGCTCGAAGGCCACCCCCGCGTCGATGAGAGGTCCGAGCGGACGCCGGAACACCGTGTCGAACCGGCGCCGAAAGTTGCCGTAGTAGCAGATGTCTCCCAGCAGGGCGACCAGACCGTACGGCGCCGTCTGGTAGGAGATGGCCATGCGCTCGGCGACTGCCAGCGCCTGGCGGCCACCGCTGCCGTTGTCGCCCAGCGCCACGAACGACAAGCGGTCGTCCGCCGTCTGCCAGGCATGAGGCCTGAGCGTCACATCCGGGGCCTGGCCGGGCAAGAGGTCCTCACGTGTCAGCAGCGGCCACACCGCACCGGCCAGGGTGCCGGCAGTCGCCGTGGCGCCGACCAGCCCCGCCCCTGCGGCCAGAAACTCACGCCGATTCATCACCACCATTCTTGCGAGCCAACGCCCCCGAGCCCCGAGCGATATGAGAGCGGGCGGCAGATCACGTCCGGTGACAGACCGACAGTGGTCACTCGCGCTGTCGCTCGCGGTGGCGGTGGTGACCAGGGCAACCCCCGAATCCCACCCGTTCAGATGCATTGGGCTGGATCGTCACGCCGTCGATCGTCCGGAGCTGCGGGGTGATCGACGCGGTCGTCGAGGTGGTCATTGCGGGGACGCCCCGTCGGCGCGCGTCTCGATCGCCTTGACGGCGTTCTCGAACGCGCTCTTCAGGCGGCCCTTGCCGACGCGTCCCAGCACGACCCGAGGAACCGTCCCTTGAGGTTCTTGCCGTCACGGACCACGACGTAGTCGATGTCGGTCGTCCCGTCGGGGTTGCGCTTGAGGGTGTAGGTGTGGCTCGAAGAAGGTGAACGAGCAACTGATCGAGGGACGCGAGGACATCTACTTCGGCTTCGAGTTCGAGCACCGGACCGTGAAGAAGCTGCCCCAGTACGCCCTCGGCCACTACATCGAACACTTCGCCGCCAGCCGCGAGGCCTACGTGGCAGCTTCGAGTTCTATCGGGCCATCGACGCCACCACCGCCCTTACCACGTTCCTCGCTCCCTACCGCGAGCAACGGGGATCGCCGTACGACGAGTAGTCAATCATCCGCTTGGGGTGACGCCGCGTCGCCCCCGACCGTGCAAAGGTCGATCTGCGGGCGGCATGCAGGGGGAGGGAACCCATGACCGACGATGCCGCCCCGCGCACCGGGACCGACGACGGCACGGTCCGTCCCGTCACCGTCGGGTTCCCGCCAGAGGCGGTCGACGACATGCGCCGCCGGGTCGCAGCCACGCGCTGGCCGGATCGCGAGACGGTCGACGACGACTCACAGGGCGTGCCGCTGGCGACCATGCAGGAGCTCGCCCAGTACTGGGCGACCGATTACGACTGGAGCGGGTGCGAGGCCAGGCTCAACGGCCTGCCGAACTTCCTGACCGAGATCGACGGGTTGGACATCCACTTCGTCCACGTCCGCTCGCAGCACGAGGACGCGCTCCCGCTCATCGTCACCCACGGATGGCCCGGTTCGATCATCGAGCAGATGAAGATCATCGGGCCGCTCACCGATCCCACCTCGCACGGCGGCACCGAGGCGGACGCGTTCCATGTCGTGATCCCCTCGCTGCCCGGCCACGGGTTCTCCGCCAAGCCGACGGCCACCGGCTGGGACCCGGTGCACATCGCCCAGGCCTGGGTCGAGCTGATGCACCGGCTCGGCTACAGCGAGTTCGTGGCGCAGGGCGGCGACTGGGGCGCGGCCGTGACCCAGTCGATGGGCATACAGGCGCCCCCCGGGCTGCTCGGCATCCACTCCAACATGCCGGGCACCGCCCCGGCCGACATCGTCGCAGGTTTCGAGCACGGCGACCCGCCGCCGTCCGATCTTTCGGACGAGGAGCGCAGCGCGTACGAGCAGCTCGTTGCCTTCTATGCGAAGCACGTGGCGTACGCCCAGATCATGTCCACCCGTCCGCAGACGCTCTACGGGCTGGCGGACTCACCGGTCGACCTCGCGGCCTTCATGCTCGATCACGGCGACGGGACCGGCCAGCCGGGCCTGGTCGAGAAGGTCCTCGAGGGACAGCTGGACAGCGATCTGAGCAGGGACGACCTTCTCGACAACATCTCGCTGTACTGGCTGACCAACACCGGGATCTCTGCCGCGCGGCTCTATTGGGAGAACAAGGCCGACTTCTTCGACGCCAAGGACATCTCGATCCCGTTCGCCATCAGCGTGTTCCCCGACGAGCTGTACCAGGCGCCGCGGAGCTGGGCCGAGCGGGCGTATCCAGAGAACCTCATCCACTACAACCGCCTCGACCGGGGTGGCCACTTCGCCGCGTGGGAGCAGCCGCAGATCTTCTGCGAGGAGCTGCGGGACGCCTTCAGATCGCTGCGCTGACGGGGGCCGGGCGTGCTTCGTCATCGCAACGAGTTCCCGGTCGAAGGCGAGCTACCGCCGTTCGACGGAGCGACCGCCTGGCTGAACGGTGCGTCGCTGACCCCGTCGGCGCTGCAGGGCCGCGTGGTCCTCGTCAGCTTCGGCACCTACACCTGCATCAACTGACTGCGTTCGCTGCCCTACGTGCGCGCGTGGGGGGACAAGTACGCAGCCCAGGGCCTGGTGGTCGTCGGCGTGCAGACGCCCGAGTTCGAGTTCGAGGGTGACCTCGGCAACGCGGGCCGCGCCATCGAAGCGCGGCACATCCGCTACCCGGTGGTTGGTGGACAACGACTACGCCGTGTGGCGGGCGTTCGACAACCACTACTGGCCCGCCCTGTACTTCGTGGACGCCGAAGGTCGGATCCGGCACCACCACTTCGGCGAGGGCGAGTACGAGGAGTCCGAGATGGTCCTCCAGATGCTCCGGCGTGACACACACCTCGACGGGCCACACACGGGCCCCGCCTGAAGGAGGCACCGGGCCGGTGCTGGCTCCCGCCAGCCAGCTCCCCCGCACGGACTCGGGCCCTCGGAGGTGCTCCCAAGCTGACGATGTGCAGTATCCGTCATGCGGGTCGACGCGGAGCGAGTCTGATCAGGCGGTTGATCTCGTCGACCAAGCGGTTGACCTCGGCCCAGTCGCGTCGCCAGCCCTCGTAATCGTCGCCCGGATGTTGCATGTGCATCGCCGTGGTGGTGAACACGGCGTGGCGGGCAACGAGCTGGTTCAGCTGGTCGTCATGCATGACCGAAGGCTAGCGAACGTGTGTTCGTAGGACCAGAGACGGCGTGAGGTGGGCTGGCCCCGTCCCGCGCTGGTCCCGCGGTGGTCCCGCGAATCAGGGCATTCAGCGGGTATCCGCGGTCAACGGCGGTTAAGGCCGAGCTGGCGCCGGGCGAGCGAAATCCCTGGTCAGGGGCGCTCTAGCCCGGGTGGGGAGTGTGGGGCTAGCTGTGTGGGGCTAGCTGGAATCGAACCTTCGACCTCACCCTTATCAGGGCTGACCGCTGTCCACGCGTTTGGCCTGGTGGAGTTAGGTGCCGCGCCCCTCGGGAGGCTTACCGTCCCACACCCGTCCCATGACCGTCGGCGCTCGCCGCTTTTCGGGCCGCCTAGTCTGCCTATCGTAGCCAAGGATCATGACCCCTTGGGGACCACGGCGGGCGCTCGGCGGAAGTGCTCGGCCAGTAGGCCCGAACACCGGCCGGCGGATCGGGCGCATCCTGCCCGACCACCAGGGGCAGGAACCGGCACAGCGCCTCGACACTCGACCGCCGCGTCCGAGGGGCCACTCGTGCCACTGCTCCCCCACCCACCGCCGAGCCCACAAGTGCACCGGCAACGCATCCGCCGGAGGCCGCCACGACACCGGACGATAAGCCCAACCCTCCGGAGGGCGCCCCTCGATCGCGACGAATGACCTGGTGCGAGCAGTTCCACCGGCGGCCCGGCGCTGTCCGGTCGCGCGTAGGTCCCGCGATCCTCGAACGTATCGGATTGGGCATTGGCCCGAGTCGACGTATCAGGCTGCGGGCCACGCCCGGCCGCTCGACGAGGGGGAGCACTGAGTGCCCCGACAACACGTCGCCGCTACCGTTAGTTCGCGGCTCTTCCAAGCTTCCGGTGTTGTGTCTCTAGCCGCCGCAGTTGTCGGGAATGGTGCCGCCGTTGGTGTTGAGTATGGCGGTGATCATGCCTTCGTCGAACCCGTGAGGGTTGGCTACGGAGCCGGCGATCGTGAACATCCCGAACGCGGCGTTGGGGTTCGTCATGTTGCACGCGCCGGTGAGGCCGTATTGGGGTGTGGGTCCCGGTTCCGCCTCGGCAACGCTGGCACCTGCGCCGCTTGCTGCGAGTGTTAGGGCGGTTACGAGCAGGGTTCTCCGAATTGCACGCTTCATATGTTCCGTCTCCCTGTCCGCCAGTCGGCATCACTCGCTGTGGCAGACCTCGTTGCACAGTAAGCCCTTGGGCTTAAGGATCACTCAAGGTGCTCATGCCGCTGGCCCGCGGTCGTTAGATCGACGGCGGGAAGAGCACGGGATGCCCACCCTGGCCGCCACTCCGCAGCACTGCTCACCAGGCTGAACCGGCGGATGCGACCCCGCCCTTCGGAGCCGTGTGCCCCACCAACGAGCGATCGAGCGGGCCACGGATCGACCACACGGTGCCGTCCGGACCAGATTCCTCGGACCGGGCTTCGCAACCCGGGGCCGCAACTCGGGCGCACGGGCAGCGTTGGCCGGTGCGGTTCCCAAGCTGACGTCCGTCACGCGGGTGGTCGCGGACGAAGCTTCACCAGGTGGTTGATCTCCTCGACCAGGCGGTTGACCTCGGCCCAGTCGCGGCGCCAGCCCTCGTAGTCGTCGCCCGGATGCTACATGTGCATCGCCGTGGTGGTGAACACGGCGTGGCGGGCCACGAGCTGGTTGAGCTGGTCGTCGTGCATGAGTCACTCGTGGGAGATCCGATCCGACGAGCACGAGCAGACCCAACTGTGGAAGGCCTCAAAGTAATGGCGGGTCCGTCACCGTGATCGTGACCTGACCAGGACGGCCCTCGGCACCCGACGATGCGTGCCGGAAGGGCTGAGCGGTGGGCGAGCTGGGCGCCATCCTCAGCGCCCGGCTCGCCACACCCAAGCGGACCGCACCTCGTCGCACTGGTGCCTGGAAGCTCGTCGGCTGGCGAGTGCCGATACCGAGTCCCATCACCCCGGCGTGGCAACAGGCGGCCAGGCGATTGATCTCGTCGACCGTGCGGCCGAAGCCCGCCCCGATCACCTGCAACCCCAGCATGGCGACGAACGGTGTTGCCCGTCATCGCGACCGCGCAACTCGTCGTCAGGCCGGCACGGGGCGGAAGGCGTCGCGGAACTGCTGGTTGAGGCCTTGGCTCGACGCCCAGATGTCCTCGGGGGTCTGGAACAGCAGGGCGTAGCCCCGGCCGCCGGTCACGAATCCGAGGTTGGTGGCGTGCACGGTGGTGCCGGACCCGTAGGTGAACTCCCACACGGCCGCGTTGTAGTCGCGGTAGGTCGTGGGGCCGATGCCCAGCTCCTGGTAGTTGGCGTGGTTCCTCGCGAAGACGACCGCCTGCTCCCGCCAGTCCTGGGCCGGGTCGTCCTTGGGCGTGTCGGTCCAGTCGACCCGGAGGTAGGACCCGGTGGCGGGGTCGCGGAAGTCGGTGATGGTGTCGGTCCTCGGCACCACGGACCAGCCCGGCGGGTGGGCGATGCTGTAGCGGCCCGAGGGGTCCTGGTAGGCGGTCCACCCCGCGGGGATCGTGGCCCCGGCTGCGGCGGGCGGCGCGGTCGTGGCGGGCACCGTCGTGGCGGGAGCGGTGGTGGCGGGGGTCTCGGGCGCGGGTGGCGCGGTGGTGGCGGGCGGGTCATCGCCGGGGGGCGCCGCGGTGGTGGCCGTGGCCTCGTCGCCAGTGGTCTCCTCGCCGTCCCCATCACCGCGGGTGAGGGCGGACGCGGCCACGACGATCAGCAGCACCACCACGACAGCGACGGCCAGCAGCGCGAGGCGGGACCGGGGCTGCTCGCGCGGCCGGTGCGTCCGCCGCGGCACGTCGTCGGCGCTCGGGGCCGCGGTCCCGGTCTTCGCCCACGTCAGCTCGGCCCGGCTGGGCGGCACCTCGGGCGGGGTGGCGGGGACCACCGGGTCGTGCTGGGCCACGACAAGCGGCACCTCGGGTTCGGTCTCGCGCGCGACGGGGGACGGCTCCGGCTGCGGGACGACCGACTGCACGTCCGGCTCCGGCACGACCGGCGGCACATCGGGCTGGGGCCCGGGCACGATCGGCGGCGCCTCCGGTTCCGGCACCACCGGGGCCACGTCCGGCTCGGGCTGCCCCGGCAGGATCGGCGGCGCCTCCGGCTGCGGCACGACCGGCATATCGGGCTCCGGCGTCGACCCCGGCTGCCCCGGCAGGATCGGCGGCGCGTGGGGCTGCGGCACGATCGGCGGCACATCGGGCTCCGGCGTCGACCCCGGCTGCCCCGGCAGGATCGGCGGCGCGTGGGGCTGCGGCGTCGGCTCCGGCTGCCCCGGCACGGATCGGCGGCGCGTCGGGCTGCGGCGTCGGCTCCGGCTGCCCCGGCACGACCGGCGGCGCCTCCGGCTCGGGCGTTGGCCCCGGCTCGCTCGGCACGACCGGCGGCGCCTCCGGCTCGGGCGTCGGCCCCGGCTCGCCCGGCATCACCGGGGGAACGTCGGTCTGGGGCCCATCGGGGGTCGGCCAGCGGGGCACATCGGGCTCGGCCTCTCCCCCGGCCACGGCCGGGCCGGGGTTGCCGGGGCTGGTCGCGGGTGCGGCCGGGACCGGGGGGAAGACCTCGGGTCTGGGGTCGGCTGCCTTCCGGACGACCGGGGGCGGCGGCCCGACCGCGGGCAGGCGGGCCGTGCGCATGCGGGAGCGCTGGCCCCTCGCCACCCGGGACAGCCCTGCCCGGATCTGGCCCGCGCTGGGGCGGGCGTCCGGGTCCTTGGTCAGCAGCCTGGCGATGATCTCGGTCAGCGGACCCACGTACTGGACCGACCGCGGCTCCCCGTGCACCACCGCCGACGCCGTCGCCAGCGCCGAGCCTGCGTGGAAGGGGGGCACGCCCTCGGTGGCGAAGTACAGCAGCGCACCCAGCGACCACAGGTCCGTCGGCGGGCCGACCTCCGCCCCCTGGGCCTGCTCGGGCGACATGTACGACGGCGACCCCACGATCAGCCCCGTGGCCGTCAGCCGGGAGTCGTCCCGGATCGTGGCCACCCCGAAGTCGGTCAGCTTGGCCCGGTCGCCGGCCTGCACCATCACGTTGGCCGGCTTGACGTCCCGGTGGACGACCCCCACGAGGTGGGCGGCCTCGAGCGCGGTGAGAACGTCCAGCCCGATCCGGGCAGCCCTCCGGTGCGGGATCGGGCCGCCGTCGACCACGACCTGGGCCAGGCTGGGCGCGTCGACCAACTCCATCACGAGCCAGATCGACCCGGCCTCCTCGACCACGTCGAACACGGTCACCACGCGCGGGTTGTGGAGCCGGGCCGCAGCCTGGGCCTCCCGCAGGGCCCGGCGGCGGACACGCTCGACGTCCTCCTGGCCGGCCACCAGCTCGACCTGCTTGACCGCCACACGACGATCGAGCCGGGTATCGATGGCCCGGAACACCGTCGACCTGCCGCGCCCGAGCGGCTCGCCCAGCCAGTAGCGACCGGCCAGGCGCGCCGGGGTCGTTGACGTCAACGCCTCGCTCTGCGCGTCCATGCGATCACCTCCCTCAGCACGCACCGCGGTCGTCCAGGATGTCGGAGGGGTACCCGCGAAGAGGCCCGCTCGACCATCACATCGAGATCTGCCTGGTACCACTCGAATCACAGGGCTGTAACTCGTCGCCGGGCTGGGGAGCCAACAGGGGAGCCCGTCCAGGCCACGCGTCATGCGTTCAGCCGGGAACCGCTCTGGACGTGTAGCCCTCGCCCTCTACGGCGGTGCCTTCGGACTGCTGGATGTGGCGATGAACGTCCAGGCCGTGGCGGTGGTCCGGCGGTTGGGCCGCCCGATCATGCCGTGGTTCCACGCCGCGTTCAGCCTCGGCGGCCTGGCCGGCGCGACCACCGGCGCTCTGGCGGCTGAGTTGGGGCTGTCTCCTCCCACCCACTTCCTGCTGGCTCCTCCCACCCACTTCCTGCTGGTGGGCGCGGCGTCCGCCGCCGTGGTGCTGAGCACCAGGCGCCACCTCCTTCCCGACAGCGGCGCAAGACCGGACGACACTGGCCGCCGACCCGGGCGCCGCTCCCGGGGAACGCCGAGCCGGCGGAACCGGCGTTTCCTCGTCGGGCTGGGGGCCGTCGCCGCGTGCGCCGCCATGGGGGAGGGTGCCATGGCCGACTGGACCGCCCTGTTCCTGCGGGAGGTGACCGGCGCCAGAGCAGGTGTCGCCGCCGCCCTCGGCTTCGCCGCGTTCTCCATCACCATGACCGCCGGACGCCTGGGGGGCGAGGCCGCGATCCGGCGCCTGGGGGCCGTGCGGGTGCTCCGACTCGGCGTCGCCCACTCGGCCGCTTCGCCGAGGGCGGCGTGCGTCGGCTCAGGGTCTGAGTCCCTGCGACACACTCGTCCTCCCATCCCTCTGAACCAACTGGTCCCGCACCGTGTACCGCCGGGCGAGCGGCGCTGAGTCAACCCGACGGTAACGCGTGCTCAAACCAGACGATGGTCCGCCCATTTCGGCGTTCGGTGCCCCAGTCGTCCGCGAGGGTGTCGACCAGTTGGAGTCCCCAACCGCCGGCCTCACTGCTTCCGGGGTGCGGCATGTGCGGGGCGGGGGTGCCGCTGCCGTCGTCGGTCACCGTGACTCGGAGACGATCGCTGGTTACGTCCATCGCCACGTCGATGGGGCCTGAGCCATGGACGACCGCGTTTGTGGTCAACTCGCTTACGGCCAGCAGGATCCGCGCCTTCACCTCAGTGATGCCTCGGGCGTCGAGGCACTCTCCGATGAACCGGCGGGCCTCGCTCGGCGCATGGTCGCTGTTGTCGAAGGTCTTACATGCCTGCGACACCACCGGCGACCTCTCCTCGACCCGACCATGCGCGATCTGAAGGGCGCCTACCCGGCGCCGGCCATGACATTCCTTCTCTTGACGTGACCCGTTCAGATTGGGATCAGGTCGATCACCAGCCGCTGGCCGGCGGTGGACGCCTGGCCGATCCGATCGCCGTCACCAAGTCCGAGCGCCCGGAGCGGCGTCAGCAGGGTGTCGCCGGCCGCCGACGTCGCGAGGCTGCCCGCCGCATGCGGTCCAGGTTCGCCCGCAGCAGCCGCGACACCTGGACCTGGCTGATCCCGACCTCGTGGGCGATCTCGGATTGGGTGAGGCCGTCGACGAAACGCAGGTGGACGATCCGGCGATCGCGGGCCGTGGGCAGCGCACCCAAGAGGTCCGCCAGCACCGTGCGGGCCTCGGCCGCGTCATAGCCGGCGTCCAGCGTGCCGAGGTAGGAGGTCTCGTGGGCGTCCTCGCCCTCGCCGTCCTCGAGCGCCAGGCCCCGCTGGAGGTGGTGGACCTCCAGCGCCATCAGCACGTCCTCGGTCTCCAGGGAGGTGTGCTCGGCGACCTCGGCAACCGTCGGAGTGCGGCCCAGGCGCGCCGTGAGGTCGTCGACCGCGGGAGCGACCCGGCGGGCGGCGTCCTTCACCCGACGGGTGACGTGGACGGTCCACGTCTTGTCGCGGAAGTAGCGTCGCAGCTCGCCATCGATGGTGGGAACGGCGAACGTGCTGAATGAAAGGTCCCGGTCGGGATCGAACCGGTTGACGGCGTTGACGAGACCGAGGAGCGCCACCTGGACCAGGTCATCTCGGGGCTCGCCACGCCGGGCGAAGCGGCTGGCGCAGAACGAGGCCAGCCAGCTGTAGTCCTCGACGAGGGCGTTGCGGACCCGCATGTCGCCCGTGGCGCGGAAGCGGGCGAATCGGGGGTCGAGCCCGTCCTGCATTCGGGGTGGCGCGGCCATGGGCGGTCCTCCGGCGGAGAAGTGGTTCTCGACAAGCCGGGCGCCTACCCAATCCCGACGGGCGTACACAGAATCGCTCCGGGAAGAGCCGGATCCCTGCCGGCAAAGTCGGTTCCAACCCGCTGCGCGGCCGTCTGCCCTGCTCACGGGCTTCCCCGCCGTCCCGGGCGTACGCCCGGGCGATCGCCTCGGCGAGCTCGTCCCCGGTCGTCGACCACGATGCGGTATGCCGCCGACCGCGAGGGGTAAGCGCCGCCCGTGCCGGGACCCCACCTGTGTCTCATCGGCGACTCCCTGCTCGACGTCGATTGGGAGGGCGACGTCCGCCGGGTCTGCCGCGACGCCCCCGCCCCGGTGGTCGACTCCCCCGTCGAGCACATTCGGGCCGGCGGGGCGGCCCTGGCGGCGACGCTGGCAGCCGCCGCAGGTGCCCGCGTGACGCTGGTGACGGCCCTGTCGGTCGACAGCGACGGACGCCGGCTGGCCGGCCTGCTGACCGACGCCGGCATCGACGCGATCGACCTGGGCCTCGACGGGCCGACGCCGGTCAAGCTGCGCCTGCGGTCGGGGGACAGTCCCTCGCCCGGGTCGACCGTGGGTGCGACCCCGTGGTCCTGCCCGGGCCGTGGTCGGCGGCGGCGGGTGACGCTGTGGCCGTCGCCGATGCCGTGCTGATCTCGGACTACGGGCGCGGGCTCGCCGCACTGCCCGAGGTCGTGACCGGTATGCGAGCCGCGGGTCAGGGACGACCCATGGTGTGGGACCCCCACAGCCTCGGGCCTCGGCCTCCCGCGGCCACCCTGGTGACGCCCAACGTCGGCGAGGCGCTCGATCTCCTCGGCGAGGCGGCGTCGCCGACCGGGGTCGCCGCCGTCCCCTGGCTCGTCGACCTGGCCTGCGCCGCGGCGGCGTCGCTCGGGACCGCCGTCGCTCTGACCACCGGCGAGCGGGGCGCGGTGCTCGCCGAGCCCGGGGCGCTGCCTGTGGTGGTGCCGACCCGGCCGGCGCGGGGGACGCCTGCGGTGCGGGCGACGCCCTCGCCGTGCACGCGGCGCTGGCCCTGGCGACCGGGGCGTCGCGCCGCGAGGCCGTCGAGGCCGGCGTGGCCGGTGCGCGGTCCTACGTCGCCGGGCGGGTGCCCGGCGGGACCCCGCCGGCGCGGCGCGCGGCCGTGGCCTGCGATCCCGACGGCACGGTCGTGGCCCTGGCCCCGCCAGCCGGCGAGGGCCCAGCCGCCGCGGTCCGCCGGGCGGGCGGCGTCGTGGTCGCGGCCGGTGGGTGCTTCGACGTGCTGCACGCCGGGCATGTCCAGCTGCTCGAGCACGCCCGCAGCCTCGGTGACCACCTGGTCGTGCTCGTCAACGGCGACGCCTCGGTCCGGCGCCTGAAGGGACCGGGACGGCCGCTGAACCCGGTGGCCGATCGCGTCGCCGTCCTGCGCAGCCTCGCCTGTGTCGACGAGGTCATGGCGTTCGACGAGGATACGCCGTCCCGGGCACTGCGCGCCCTGCGGCCCCACCTGTTCGTGAAGGGCGCCGACTACGAGGGAGCCGACCTGGAGGAGCGGCAGGTCATGGCCCGGTGGGGCGGCCAGGTCGTGCTGGTGCCGCTGGTCGACGGCCGGTCGACGAGCCGACTCATCGACAGCGCGGCCGCGGCCGGCGCCTGACTCCAACGACCGCGGCGGCGAGCACGCGTTTCCTCCGGTGGAGTTGGGGTAGGCCCCCGGGGAAGGACATCCAGACAGCGGCCGCCCGCATGCGCGACCGAGACCACCGGCAAGCTGGTGGTCGTCGAGGGCGACTCGCGCCGCGCCCTCGCCGACACCTTCGCCGCGCCCGAGAACACCTGAGGAGGATCGATGGCTCACCCAGAGCGAAACGACGAGAACGAGATCGTCGAACCCCCCAACAGCACCGTCGACGACTGGCTCGGCCAGCAGGCCGCCCGCGACGAGGAGGAGGTCGACGAGTTGCTAGAGGAGACGGGCGGCGACGTCGACGAGGCCGAACGCCGCTTTCCCGAGCGCTCGCACGAGGACCGCCCCGACCGCCTGCCCACCGAGGAACGGCGAACCTGAGCTCGCGCAGCTGGTGCTCGATCCGATGGTCAGGCCTCGCCATCGCGGCGTTGCACCAGCACGATGCCCATGTCGTCGTGGAGCTCGTGGGCCGAGTGCTCGAGCACGGCGGTGACGAGCCGGCGCAGCACCTCGGCGGGCGGCAGGTCCTCGACGAGGACCCGGCCCAGCACATCGACGAAGCGGTCGAGGCCGAACCGCTCGCCGCCCCGCACTCCGCCCTCGGTCACGCCGTCGGTGTAGAGCACCAAGGTGTCGCCGGGGTCGAGCACGACCTCGTTGACATCGGGAGGCTTCTTGGGGCGCAGCCCGATCGGCACGGTGGGGACGGTGGGCGCTTCAACGGCGACGTCGGTGCCCCGCACCACCAAGGGCTTCGGATGTCCGGCCGAGATCCACCGGAACCGGCCCGAGTCCGGGTCGAGGTGCCCGAACGCCGCGGTCGCGAAGCGCTGGTCGCGGTAGAGGTCGGCCAGGGCCTCGTCGGCGACGGCGTAGGCGGCGGGGAGGTCGAGTCCGCGCCTGCGGCTGTTGCGCAGGCAGCCCTGCACCAGGTGGGAGATGAGCGACGAGTCGAGGTCGTGGCCCACCGAGTCGAGGATCGCCACATGGAGGCCGTCGGCGTTGAGGGCGTAGTCGAAGCTGTCGCCTGCCACCTCGTATGCCGGCTGGAGCACACCGGCCACCGCCACCTGTGCGGTCACCAGCGCCACCGGCGGTAGGTTCGACCGTTGGAGCTCCGCGGCCAGCGTCATCGCCTGGTGGCGGCGGGCGAGCTCGATGGCGTCGGTGTAGTGCCCCTTCGAGATCACCAACTCCGCCGTCAGCGCGGCCACCCTCTCGATCGTCCGCCGGGCGCGGGCGTCGGGCGCTGTGACCAGGTCAACTGCCACCACCCCGAGGCGCGCCGTGCCGTCGAGCAGGGGTGCCCACACCCGGACCCCCGAGTCGAGCTCCTCGGTGTGCGTGCGCTCCCAGGCGAGGCGCGGCCCGCGACCGTGCCGGCGATCTCGACCACCGGCCGGTCGGCGCAGCCCGCCCCGAAGGGATGCAGGCGTACCTGGTCGTGATCGACGAGGTAGGCGCACGCGGCGGTGGCCCCGACGCCGACCATCGCCCTGGCCACGGCGTCACCCAGGTCGGCGGGCGCCAGCGTGTGCGAGACGTCGAGCAGCCAGCTGACGGGGTCGCGGTCGGGGCTCGGCGGCCCGGTGTGCATCACGGCGCGGACCAGTCGTCAGCTGGAGCCGGCAGCCGTTGACCGTTGGCCGGTCGCGTCGTCACCACCGGCGACGCTAGCGCCGGCTCGGGGCCATCTCACTCGGGCGGGCGCCCCTGCGCCCCGGGCGCCGGACGGGAGGTCAGGGCTGCAGGACGACCTTGATCGCCCCGTCCTGCTTGGCCTGGAACATCGCGTAGGCCCGCGGGGCGTCGTCGAGTGGGAGCCGGTGCGTCGCGAAGTCATCGAGGCCCAGGACGTCCTCGTCCTTCTCGAGCAGCGGCAGGATCTCCGGCACCCACCGCTTCACGTGGGCCTGTCCCATGCGGATCTGTACGCCCTTGTCGAACAGCTCGAACATGGGGAGCGGGTCGACGGCGCCGCCGTAGACCCCGACGACCGAGAGCGTGCCGCCCCGGCGCACGGCGGTGATGGCGGTGCGCAGCGCCGTCAGGCGGTCGATGCCGGCCTTCTTCGTCAGCGGCTCGCCGACCGCCTTGGGAAGCAGCCCGGCGGCTCGCTGCATCGCGTGGGCCACCGGTGCCCCGTGCGCCTCGAGGCCGACGGCGTCGATCACCCCGTCGGGGCCGCGCCCGCCGGTCAGTGCCCGCAGCGCCTCGGCGACATCGTCGGTGCTGCGGAGGTCGACCGTCTCGATCCCGTGACGCTCCGCCAGGGCCAGGCGCTCGGGCACGAGGTCGACGCCGTATACGTGCTCGACGCCCTGCTGGCGGGCGATTCGCGCCGACATCTGGCCGATCGGCCCCAGGCCGATCACGGCGACGCTCCCGTCGGCCGGCACGTCGGCGTAGGCCACGGCCTGCCAGGCGGTGGGCAGCACGTCCGAAAGGAACAGGAACCTGTCGTCGGGCGGCCCCTCGGGCACCTTGATCGGCCCGAAGTGGGCCTGCGGCACCCGCAGCAACTCGGCCTGGCCGCCGGGCACGTGGCCGTAGAGCTTCGTGTAGCCGAACAGCGAGGCCCCGGTGCCCTGGTCGCGGTTCTGGGTGGTCTCACACTGCGCGAACAGCGTCCGGTCGCACATGTAGCAGGAGCCGCAGGAGATGTTGAACGGGATCACCACGCGGTCGCCCACGGCGATCTGCAACACGTCGTCGCCCACGGCCACCACACGGCCCATGGGCTCGTGACCGAGCACGTCACCGGGCTCCATCAGGGGGGCCAGAGGGCCGTAGAGGTGGAGGTCCGATCCGCAGATCGCCGTAGAGGTGATCTCGACGACGGCGTCGGTCGGCTCCTCGATCCTCGGGTCCGGGACGTCCTCGACCCGGACGTCCTCACGTCCCTGCCAGGTCACGGCGCGCATGGTGTCCTCCTCATAACCAGGCCCGGTCGCGCAGCTTGGCGCTCGCACGGCGCCTACCCGGGACCGGTCCCGGGAAACGCGACCGATCCGGCCCTTGTCAGGCGGGTCCGATGCCGGGGATGGATCGGGAGGGGGTGGGTAGGCGCCGCAGGTGGACGAGAGCCGCTCGATCGAAGCGGTCCTGTGCGACCGGGACGGCACGCTTGTCGTCGACGTGCCCTACAACGGCGACCCGGACCGGGTCGAGCCGCTGCCCGGTGTCGCCGACGGCCTGGCCCGGCTGCGGGCCGCCGCAATGCGGCTCGCCGTCGTGTCGAACCAGAGTGGCGTGGCCCGAGGCCTGCTGACCCCCGCGCAGGTCGAGGCCGTCAACTCCCGCGTGGCCGAGCTGCTCGGCCCATTCGACGCCGTGCTGTGGTGCCCCCACGGGCCCGATGATGGGTGCGCATGCCGCAAGCCCGCACCGGGAATGGTCCTGGCCGCCGCGGCCGCTCTCGGCGTGCCCGTCGAGCGCTGCGCGGTCGTCGGTGACATCGGCGCCGACCTCGGTGCGGCGCGTGCGGCCGGCGCCGGGGCGGCCGTGCTGGTGCCCACTGCCGTCACGCGGGCCGAGGAGGTGAACGGAACGCCCTGCGTCGCTCGCGACTTCGGGGCTGCGGTCGATCTCCTCCTCATCCGGGCGGCCCCCGCCACCGGGACGAGCCGCACGTGAGCGCGGCGGCCACGGGCGCCGTGCTCGTGTCCCGGCTCGACAACGCCGGAGATGTCCTGCTGGCCGGCCCGGCCGTGCGGGCGGCGGCCGCCACCGGCCGACCCGTCGTGCTGCTGTGCGGGCCCCGCGGCCGGGCCGCGGCCGACCTGCTGCCCGGCGTCACCGCGGTCGTCGAGCACCACGCGCCGTGGATCGAGGGCGAGCGCATGCCGGTCGACGAGCACGAGGCCCGGGCGCTGGTGGCCCGGCTGAGGGCGGCGGACATCACGGACGCCGCCGTGCTCGGCTCGTCGCACCAGAGCCCGCTGCCGCTGGCACTGCTGCTGCGGTGGGCGGGCGTCGCCCGCATCGCCGCGGTCAGCCATGACCATGCTGGCTCGCTGCTCGATGTGCGCATCACGGGCGATCCCGACGTCCACGAGGTCGAGCGCGGCCTGCTCGTCACCGAGGCCCTCGGGCTCCCGACGCCGCCCGATGTCCGCCTGGCCGTCGACCTTGGGGACGGGGCGCTCCCGACCGACGCGGCCCGCGCGGTGGGACGCGGGCCGTACGTCGTAGTGCACCCCGGGGCGAGCGTCCCCGCCCGGACCCTGGGGCCGACGCGGTGGCGCGATGTCGTTCGCGCCGTGCGCCGCGCCGGACGGAGGGTGGCGGTTACGGGGGGCCGGGAAGAAGTGCGTCTCGTCGAAGCGGTTCTCGGGGAACCGCCCGATGTGATCGATCTCGGAGGCCGCCTGACCCTGCGCCAGCTCGGCATGGTGCTTGCCGGCGCCGACGCCGTCGTGTGTGGCAACACGGGGCCGATGCACCTCGCCGCCGCCGTCGGCACACCGGTCGTGGTGGCGTTCGCCCCCACGGTGCCGCTGGCCCGGTGGCGGCCGTGGGGAGTGCCCCACGAAGTGCTCGGCGACCAGGACGTGCCGTGCGCGGGCTGCCGCAGCCGCACCTGCCCGCTCGACGAGCAGGTGTGCCTGGCGTCCGTGACCGGTGCCGACGTCGTCGCCGCCCTCGACCGGCTGGCCGCCGGCGCCGTGCACGCACGCACGGGCAGCGAGGCGGTGGCGCGGTGAGGCCGCTGCGCGTCGAGCTCGTGTCCGAGCACGCCAGCCCGCTGGCAGTGCTCGGCGACACCGATGCCGGCGGGCAGAACGTCCACGTCGCCGCGCTCGCGGCCCACCTGGCCGGCCTCGGCTGCCAGGTGACCGTGTCGACCCGGGCCGACGCCCCCGAGCGGCCGCCCCGCGTGCGCATGGCGCCGGGCGTGGCCGTCGAGCACGTCGTCGCCGGGCCCGTGGCACCGGTGGCCAAGGATCGGATGTGGCGCTACATGCCCGACTTCGCCCGGGCGCTGCGCCGCCGGTGGGCCGCCCACCGGCCGGACATCGTGCACGCCCACTTCTGGATGTCCGGGTGGGCCGCCCTCGGGGCGGCGCGCACGCTCGCCGATCCCCCGCCGTGCGTCCAGACGTTCCACGCGCTGGGGGTCGTGAAGCGGCGCCACCAGGGCGACGCCGACACGAGCCCGGGCGACCGCGCCCGGGTCGAGGCGCAGCTCCTGCGCGACGCCGACCACGTCGTGGCGACGTGCCGCGACGAGGTCGACGAGCTCGAGAGGCTCGGCGGGGACACCGACCGGATCACGGTCGTGCCGTGCGGGATCGACCCGACGGCGTTCCGCCCGACCGGCCCGGCCTCGCCGCCCCGGCGCGGTGGCCACCGGATCGTGGTCGTCAGCCGGCTGGTCCCCCGCAAGGGCATCGACGACGTCATCGCCGCCCTTCCGCGGCTCCCCGGCACCGAGCTGCTGGTGGCCGGCGGCCCGCCGGCCGACCGGCTCCACGCTGACCCCGAGGCCCGCCGCCTGCGCGACCTCGCGGCCCGGCTGGGCGTCGGCGACCACGTCCGGCTGCTCGGCGCGGTGGCGCGTCCCGACGTCCCGGCGCTGCTGCGGTCGGCCGACGTCGTGGTCTGCGTCCCCTGGTACGAGCCGTTCGGCATCGTGCCGCTCGAGGCGATGGCGTGCGGCGTGCCCGTCGTCGGCTCGGCCGTCGGTGGCCTCCTCGACACCGTGGTGCACCGCTCGACCGGGCTGCTCGTGCCGCCCCGCGATCCCGACGCGATCGCGGGAGCGATCCACCGGCTGCTCGACAACCCGTCGCTGCGGGTGCGCATGGGCGAAGAGGCCGCCGCTCGGGTGCGCCAGCACTTCACCTGGGACCAGGTGGCGCTGCTCGACGCTCGACGTCTACGAGCGCCTGCGGGCACAGCGGCCCGTCCCCACGACGGACGACTCCTGGGCGGTGACCGCATGACCCTGCAGCACACCCGCTCCCTCGACGCCCACCTGGCCGCCTCGCAGGGCGGCCTGGCGTCGCTGGAGCCGCAGCTCGATCGCATCGCCCGCTGGGGTCAGGTGCTGCGCCGCCGCCTCGAGCGGGGCGGCCGCCTGCTGGTCGCTGGGAACGGCGGCAGCGCCGCCCTGGCGCATCACCTCGCCGGTGAGATCGTCGGGCGCTACGACCGCGAGCGCGAGCCGTTCAGCGCGCTGGCGCTCAGCGGCGATCCCGCCAGCGTGACGGCCATCGGGAACGACTACGGCTACGACGAGGTGTTCGCCCGCCAGGTGCTGGCGCACGGCCGGCAGGGCGACGTGCTCGTCGCCCTGTCGACCTCCGGGCGCAGCCCCAACCTGCTGCGGGCGGTCGATGCCGGCCGCCGGTCGGGCCTGACGGCGTGGGCCATGACGGGTCCGTCGCCCAACCCGCTGGCCGAGGCGGCGGACGACGTGGTGGCCGTGCCGTGCCCCGACACCCCGAGCGTGCAGGACGTCCACCAGGTGGCGGTCCACCTGCTGTGCCTGGCCTTCGAGAACGCCGCCGAGGCCTGGTGACGCCCCGCCGACCCCGCCACCGCCGGTCCCTCGGGACCGCCAGCCCCAGGAGCTGATGTGTCGACCATCCTCGGCGTCAACGCCGTCTTCCATGATCCCGCCGCCGCCCTGGTCGTCGACGGCGAGACCGTCGCCGCCGCCGAGGAGGAGCGGTTCAGCCGCCGCAAGCACGGCAAGGATCCCCTGCCCTTCTCGGCGTGGGAGCTGCCCGTCGAGGCGATGCGCTGGTGCCTCGCCCACGCCGGCCTCGAGCCGGTTGACGTCGACGGCATCGCCTACTCGTACGACCCCGACCTGGTGCCCCGGTGCCCGCCGCGCCGGGTCGCCCGACGTCACGGCCGACGACTGGGAGCCGCTGCGCACGCTGTACGTCCGCCGGGTGCCGCAGTTCCTGGCCACCGCCCTCCCGGGACTGCCCGCCGACCGGCTCACGTACGTGGCCCACCACGTCGCCCACGCCGCCTCGGCCTGCGTGGCCGCCCCTGACGCGTCGTCGGCGGTCCTCGTGCTCGACGGGCGGGGCGAGGCGGCCTCGCACCTGGCCGGTCGATGGCGCGACGGGGCGCTCGACGTGCTGGCCGCCCAGCGGCTGCCGCACTCGCTCGGCCTGCTCTACGAGGAGGTCACGGCACACCTCGGGTTCCGGCGGTCCTCCGACGAGTACAAGGTGATGGCGCTCGCCAGCTACGGCGACCCGGACCGTTTCGGCGCCATGTTCCACGACCGGGTGCGGGCCACCGGCGACGGCGGGTTCCACGTCGACGGGATCGACCTGCCGGCGCTCGTGCCGGCCCGCCCTGCCGGTGCGGCCTGGACCGACGTGCACGCCGACCTGGCCGCCGCCCTGCAGGTACGGCTCGAGGAGGTCGTGCTCGACCTGGCCCGCTGGCTGCATGCCCGCACGGGCGAGCCGGCGATCACCCTGGCGGGCGGGGTGGCGCTCAACTGCGTCGCCAACGGGCGGCTGGCGGCCGAGGGCCCGTTCGAGCACGTCTGGGTGCAGCCGGCGGCGGGCGACTCGGGCACGGCGCTGGGGGCGGCCCTGGCCCTCGCCACCCGGCGCGGCGAGCGCTGCGCCCCGTTCACCACGGCGGCGCTCGGCCGCGGCTGGGACGACGACGAGATCGAGGCCGTGCTCAAGGCCGCCGAGCAGCCCTATGACCGCCCGATCGACCTGGCCGAGGAGGTGGCGGCCGCCCTCGCGGACGGCGCCGTGGTCGGGTGGTTCCAGGGTCGCAGCGAGTACGGGCCCCGGGCGCTCGGCCACCGCAGCCTGCTCTGTGACCCGCGGCGCCCGGAGCACCTGGGCCGCATGAACGCCATCAAGGGCCGCGAGGAGTTCCGCCCCGTCGCCCCGATGGTGCTGGCCGAGCGGGCCGCCGAGATCTTCGACGGCGTCCACCCCAGCCCGTACATGCTGTTCGTCCACCGGGTGCGGCCCGATTGGGTCGACCGCATCCCGGCGGTCGTACACGTCGACGGAACCGCGCGCATCCAGTCGGTCGACGACCGCGACGAGCCGCTGGTGGCCGCGATGCTGCGGGCGTTCGAGCGCCGCACCGGTGTGCCGGTCGTGGTCAACACCAGCTTCAACACTGCCGGCCGGCCGATGGTGGACACACCGCAGGAGGCGCTCGAGTGCTTCGGATCCGGTCCGATCGACCTGCTGGTGCTCGGGCCGTTCACCGTCCGGCGGGCCCGCCGGTGAGCACCGCCGCCGACGCCCCGGCGCGGCGGGCCGCCCCCGGCGATACCGACCGCATCGACGTCGTCGTCCCGACCATCGGCCGGGCGTGCCTGCCCGGGCTGGTCTGGCTGCTGAGCCGCACCCTGCCCGCCGCCAGCCGGGTGTGGCTGGTCGACGACCGCGCCCGCCCGACCGAGCCCCTCGACGCGGGGGTGGCCGACGACCGCTTCCGCGTGCTCGCCAGCGGCGGCCGGGGACCCGCGGCCGCCCGCAACGTCGGATGGCGGGCGTCCGACGCCCCCTGGGTGGCGTTCGTCGACGACGACGTCGACCCGTCCGCTGGGCTGGATGCGGGCGCTCGTCGAGGACGTCCGGGCGGCCGCGCCCGGCGTGGCCGCCGTCCAGGGCCGGGTCGAGGTGCCGCTGCCGGCCTGCCGCCGCCCCACCGACTGGGAGCGCAACGTGGCCGGGCTCGACGGCGCAAGGTGGATCACCGCCGACATGGCCGTGCGCCGGACCGCCCTCGAGGCGATCGGTGGCTTCGACGAGCGCTTCGACCGGGCGTACCGCGAGGACACCGACCTGGCCCTGCGGCTGCTCGACGCCGGATGGGAGCTGACCGTGGGCCGCCGCCGAGTGCGCCACCCGGTGCGGCCCGCGCCGTGGTGGACGAGCGTGCGCCTCCAGCGGGGCAACGCGGACGACGTCCTGCTGGCGCGGCTCCACGGCCGGGACTGGCGCGCCCGCCTCGGCGTCGCCCCCGGCGCCTGGCGCTCGTACCCGGTCACGACTGCGCTCGGCCTGGGCGCCCTGGCGGCGCTCGCCGCGGGGCACCGCCGGGCCGCGGCTGCGGCCGGCGCCGGTTGGGCGGCCCGCACGGCCCGGTTCGTGTGGCGCCGCACCGCCCCCGGGCCCCGGACGCCGGCCGAGGTGGTGGCGATGGTGGCTACGTCGGCCGCCATCCCGCCCGTGGCCTGCGCCCACCGGCTGCTCGGCTGGCTGCGGTGGAGGTCGGCCACGCCCCGGCCGGCAGCGGCCTCGGGGCCGTGACCACCGGTTCAGGACCCGCCGTCCCGGACGCGACGGCCCCGCCGGCCGTCGGGCGCATCGCCGTCGTTCGGGCCCTGCCAGGACTGGGGGACCTGCTGTGCGCCGTGCCGGCACTGCGGGCCCTGCGGGTGCGGTGGCCGGCCGCCCACGTGACGCTCGTCGGGCTGCCGGCGGCGGCCTGGTTCGTCGCCCGGTACGCCACCCTCGTCGACGACCTGCTGGTCGCCGCCGGGGTGGCGGGGCTGCCCGAGATCGAGCCCGACGCCGCCGCCCTGGCGGATTTCCGGGCCGCGGCCGTGGCCGGGCGGTTCGACCTGGCCCTGCAGCTGCACGGCAGCGGCGTCGCCTCTAACTCGCTGACGGCCCTGCTCGGGGCGCGACACCAGGTCTCGGTATTCGTGCCCGGCGGCCCCCGTCCCGCCGGCACCGCCGTCGCCTACCCCGGCGGCGTGTCCGAGGTCGAACGGCTGCTGACCGTGACCCGCGCCGCCGGGGCACCTGACGCGGGCCATGACCTGGCCTTCCCGCTCGGCCCAGAGGACCGGGACGCGGGCCGGAGGCTCCTCTGCCAGGCTCCCGGCGGCGACGGGGACGACGACCCGGCCGCTCGGTACGCCTGCCTGCACCCCGGCGCCTCCCGTCCGGCGAACCGGTGGGACCCGGCGGCGTTCGCCGCCATCGGCGACCACCTGGCGGCGGCGGGCCTGCGGATCGTGCTCACGGGCACCACGGCGGAGCGTGACGTCGTCGCCGAGGTGGCCCACCACCGTCGCGGCCCCTCGCTCGACCTGGCCGGGAGAACGTCGGTCGGCTCGCTCGCCGCCCTCTTCGCCGGCGCGGCGCTGGTCGTCACCAACGACACCGGCGCGGCCCACCTCGCTGCCGCCGTGCGGGCCCCGAGCGTGGTCGTCTTCGCCCCCGACGGCGACCCCGTGCGGTGGGCCCCGCTCGACCGGGAGCGCCACCGCGCCGTCGTCCCGCCGCCGGCCCCCGCCCGCGCCTGGCCCTCGGTTGCCGCCGTGCTCGCCGCCGTCGACGACCGTCTGCACTCGGCTGCACGTTCCGCTGCCGCCGTCCCCGAGCGGCTCGCATGACCCGCCCGCTCCGCATCCTCACCTGGCACGTCCACGGCAACTACCTGCGGTACCTCTCGCACGCGCCCCACGAGCTGGTGCTACCGGTGCGACCGGGCCGCCCCCACGGCTATGGGGGGCGTGCCGGCACGTTCCCGTGGCCGGACTCGGTGCGGGAGGTGCCGGTCGACCGCCTCGCGGAGCTCGAGGTCGACGCCGTCGTCTATCAGGCGCACGACCATTGGCTGATCGACCGGCACGAGGTGCTGTCGCCGGCCCAGCGATCGGTGCCCCAGATCGTGGTCGAGCACGACCCGCCCAGGGCCTCGCCGACCGACACTCGTCACCCGGTCGACGACCCCGGCGCGCTGATCGTCCACGTCACTGCGTTCAACGACCTGATGTGGGATTGCGGCGCCACCCCGACGACCG
>CAWDIO010000020.1:0-118502 GCA_963802385.1 uncultured Acidimicrobiales bacterium
CCTGGGCGCGCAGCAGGTGGCGCTCGCCCAGGCACGGGCGCTGCGCGACGAGTGCGAGTTCGTGATCGCCGTCGGCCACGGCCCGCTGCGGGCCGACTTCGCCGAGGTCGCTGCCGCGCTCGCACGCGGTCCGGTCAACCTGCCGATCTGGGGCGCGTCGCACCGCCGCTGGGCGCTGGAGATCGGCCGCTCGATCCCGGACGCGCTGCGGTGCGCGTGGCTCGTCCGGCGGCACCGGATCGACGTCGTCGTCGTCAACAGCACGGTGCTGGTGGCGCCCGTCGTCGGCGCCCGCCTGGCCGGCGTGCCGGTCATCGTGCACGTGCAGGAGGCGCCGAAGTCCGCCGCCGCACGGCGCCTGTTCCGGGTGCACGGGGCGCTCGCGGACACGGTCGTCGCGATCTCGCCGTGGATCGCGCAGTCGTTCGCCGGCGCCGCGCGAGCGTGCTGCTGAACCCGGTCGGCATCGCTGTCCCGCCCGATCCGGGGCCGCGAGAGCTGTTCGCCGGCGATCCGGTCCGGCTCGTCGTGGTCGGCACGCTGGACCGGCACAAGCGCCAGGACATCGCGATCGCGACGGTCCACGAGCTGCGTGAGCGTGGGATCGAGGCCCGGCTGACGCTGATCGGGCCCGAGCCGGATCCCGCCTACGCGGCCGAGCTCCGCCGGCAGGCGCGTGATCTCCGTGTCCGGTGACTTCGCCGGGGAGACCGACGACGTCGCGGGCCTGCTGCAGGCCGCGGACGCGCTGCTGCTGCCCGCCGGCGAGGTGACGCCGCTCGTGCTGATGGAGGCGATGGCGCTGCGGACGCCGGTCGTGGCGGCCCGCATGGGCAGCATCCCCGACGTCGTCGGCGACAGTGCTGGTCGATCCGGAGGACCCGGCGGCCATGGCCGCCGCGGTGGCTCGCCTGCGTGACGACCCGGCGCTCGCGGCCAGGCTCGCCGAGGCGGGCCGGCGCCGCGTCGAAGCGGATTTCGACGCGCAGCGGTCGCACGGCCGGCTGAGCGCCGAGATCGCCCGCCAAGCCGCGGGCACGATCCCGCTGCGACGCCGGCTCGGTGGCACATGGCGGCAGCTGCGGGCGGCGGCCCTGCGCTGGCGGCTGCGCGCGTCGCCCGCCCGCGTGGCCGGCGCGCTCGTCTACCACGGGACGTTCGCCACCCCGCCGCACGGGGAGCAGGTCGTGCCCGCGATCACCGCGGCGGCGCTCGAGCGGCACCTGCGGCACCTGCGGCGCTCGTACCGGCTGGTGACCGCGTCGCAGCTCCACGGCGCGATGCTCGCGCGGCGGCGCGGCGGGCGGATCCCGATCGCGGTCACGTTCGACGACGACCTCGCCAGCCATGGCGAGCTGGCGGCGCCGCTGCTCCGCCGCCTCGGCTGCCCGGCCACGTTCTTCCTCACCGGCGCCGGGCACGCGTTCTGGTGGCAGCGCCTGCAGGCCGCGGCGGACCGCGGCCTCGACCCGCGCCCGGCGCTGCGCGCCGCAGGCCTGGACGCCGGCGCCGAGCAGCCGCTCGCGGCGCTCGCCGTGAAGTCGAGCTGGCCCCGGCGGCCATCCGGGCCGCGGCCGGGTCGTCGCTCGCGCGGCTGATCGGCGAGGATCCGCCCGCGTACCGCCTGACGCCCGAGCAGGTCGGGGCGCTGGCGGAGGCGGGCTTCGAGATCGGGTTCCACACGCGCGAGCACCCGCCGCTGCCCGAGCTCGGCGACGACGCGCTCGCCCGCGCGCTGGACGACGGACGCGGCGCGCTCGCGGCGGCCGCCGGGCGCCCGCTGCGCACGATCGCCTATCCGCACGGGCGGGCCGACGAGCGCGTCGCCGCGGCGGCCCGCGCCGCCGGCTACAGCGACGGCTTCGGCGGGCCCGGGCGATCGATCACGGCGCGCTCCGATCGGCTGCTGCTCGGCCGCACGGAGCTGCTGCTCGAGGACGCCGGCTCGTTCGCGGCTGCCCTGGCGTCCGGGCTATGGGCGGATCGCTAGCCAGTCCGGCGCGGGCCCGTCGAACGCGGGCGCGCTGCGCCGGGCGGCGCAGCCGGGCGGCGCGCAGCGCCGAGCCCACTGCCTGCCGCGCATCGGAGCGGCTCCCGTGGCGCAGCGCGGTGACGGCGTACGTGACCGCGGCGCGGCCTGGGCGTCCCGACTGGGCCTGGCCCTCGGCGATCCAACCGCGGAAGACGATCGGGTCGAACGGGCCGGGAAGGGTGCTGTGCGCGTGCTTGGCGCGCAGCAGGCGGCCCTCGCGCATCGCGGTGTCGATCGCCGTCCGGTGCATGTTCGCCTCGTGCACGATGTAGGCGACGAGCGGCTCGGGGCAGGCGGCCGGCCGCCCCGCCTCGGTCAGGCGGATCCACAGGTCCCAGTCGGCGATGTGGTGCAGCGACTCGTCGAAGCCGCCGAGCCGCCGCAGCAGATCCGTGCGCGCGAGCACGTTCGACGAGCCGGCGAAGACGAGGTTGCGGCTGCGGATGCCGCGGCGCAGCTCTTCGGGCGAGAAGGCGGGCGACATGTACAGGACCTGGCCGTCGGCGGCCGAGACGGCCAGCCCGGCCGTGTAGACGAAGTCGGCGCCTTCCGCCGCGGCGCGATCGAGCTGCGCGCGCAGCTTGTCCGGGCTCCAGCGGTCGTCGTCGTCGAGGAACGCGATCCACGGGTGCGCCGCCTGCTCGATGCCGCGGTTGCGCGCGTGCGCCACGCCGCGGTTGTCCGCGTTGCGCAGCACGACGACGCGCGGGTCGTCGAGCGCCTCGAGCGCCTCCGCCGTGCCGTCGCGCGACCCGTCGTCGACGACGATGACCTCGAACTCGACGCCGCGCTGGCCGAGCGTCAGACCGCACCGTGTCGACGACGATGTGCGACGCGGTCGCGCGTCGGGATCACGACGGAGACGCCGTCAGCCATCGGCCGGCCGCCGCGCGGTGAGCATGATGTTCGGGCGCGAGCACGTGGCGCGGATGCCGCCGGCGCATCTCGACGGCGTCGAACAGCGCGCCGACGCCATTCAGCCCCAGGTAGGCCAGCGCGAACACGGCCCGGACCGCCGCGCGCGGGAGGCGAGCGGCGAGCTCCTCCTCGGAGGCGTGCAGGAGCGTGCCCGTGACCAGGGCCCAGGTGACGGCGCGGCCGCCGTTCTCGACCACGACGACGTCGTCCCAGCCCTCGAACAGCGCCCGCAGCGAGCCCGACGTGTACCGGTGCTCGACGATGTCGCGGTCGTACTCCCAGACGACCGGGACGGACACGACGACCCGAGCGCCGGGCTTGACGACCCGCCGCAGCTCGCGGACGCCGTGCGCCGGGTCGGTGACGTAGTGGAACGCCTCGATGCACGCCAGCGCGTCGTACTGTCCGTCGGCGCCCGGCAGGAACTCGCTCGTGACGATGTCGGCCACGCCGTAGTGGTCGAAGACGTCGAGGCCGACGACCTTCACGCCTGGGGCGTAGAGGTCGTCGTACGGCCGGCTGCCGCAGAACACGTCGAGCACGACGCCGCCCGGCGCGGCGAGCTGCCGCCAGCGCCGGCCGCAGGTCGTCCAGCAGCCGGCGCAGGTGCAGATAGTCGAACTGCCACGGCCGCGGGTGCCGGCGCGTGCTGCGGGCGCTCACAGCGTCACCGACCAGCTCAGCTGCGGCCGCACCGCCGGGCGGATCCCGTCGTCGGACTCCCCCTGCGCCGGGGCGACGCGGAAGCGCAGCGGCTCCTCCACCACGTAGTAGTCGTGGCCCGCGTAGACGTAGATGCCGACGAGGTAGTCGTCCGCCCGCAGCACGGCAGGGAGCGTCACGGCGAGCTCCGCGTCGCCCGGCGCGCCGCCGAGCGGGGACGCCGGCTCGGCCACCCGCAGCGTGTCCTCGAGCACGCGCTGGCCCATCGAGTCCGTGACGTAGAAGCCGACGTCGAGCCCGGGAATGCGGTCGCGCACCTGCACCCGCAGCCGGAGCACGACCGCTTCGTGCCGCGCCGGCTCGGTGACCGGCGCGCCGTCCTCGGCCGCGAGCCAGACGCTCGTCAGCGCCACCGGCAGGTGCGGATCGGCCTCGAGCTCCGCGCGCCCGGCGTCGATGCGGCCGACGGCCTCGAAGTACCGCCGGAGCGTCTCCGGCGTCGGCCCATCGAAGGCGATCTGCCCGCGGTCGAGCCACAGCGTGCGCTCGCACAGGCGGCCGATCGCGCCCAGGTCGTGCGACACGAAGACGACCGTCCGGCCGGAGCGCTGCAGGTCCTCCATGCGGCCGATGCAGCGCTGCTGGAACTCGGCGTCGCCGACGGCCAGCGCCTCGTCGATGACGAGCACCTCGGGCTCGAGGTGCGCCGCCACGGCGAACGCCAGGCGCAGGCGCATGCCGGCGGAGTAGCGCTTCAGCGGCGTGTCGAGGAAGCGCTCGACGCCGGAGAACGCGGCGATGTCGTCGAAGCGAGCGCGCACGTCGCGGCGGGACATGCCGAGGATCGCCCCGCTCAGGAACACGTTCTCACGCCCCGTCAGCTCGTCGTGGAAGCCGGTTCCGACGTCGAGCAGCGCGCTCAGCCGCCCGCGCACGCGGGCCACACCGGCCGAGGGCGCCGTGATCCGCGCGAGGATCCGCAGCAGCGTGGTCTTGCCCGCGCCGTTGCGGCCGATGATGCCGACCAGCTCACCGCTGCCGACGGTGAACGACACGTCCTCGAGCGCCCAGAAGTCCTCGCCCTTGGGCGCCGGCGCCCGCGCATCCAGTTCCCCACCACCTCGGTCAGCAGCCGCGCGCCCGTGCGCCCGCCCACCGTGTAGCGCTTGCCCAGCCCGCTGACCTCGATCGCGTTGCCCAACTAGATCACGTCCGCGAAGCCGACCTCGACGGAGCGGAAGTAGTAGAGCCCGCCGACCACGATCACGACGGCGCTGACCAGCGAGGCGAGGTCCGCAGGCGGCGGCGGCGCGGCGCCGACGAGCGACCAGCGCAGGCCGTCGACCAGCCCGACGAGCGGGTTGAGCGCGTAGACGGTGCGCCAGGTGTCGCTCACCAGCGAGGACGGGAACACCATCGGGCTGACGAAGAACCAGGTCTGCAGGAGGAACGGCAGGATCTGCCGCACGTCGCGGTACTTGACGTTGATCGCCGCCAGCCAGATGCCGACGCCGAACGTCACGATCGCCGCCGCCGCGATCCACATCGGCACGAGCAGGACCTGCACGCCGGGCGTGACGTCGTAGATGACGAGCAGGACGGCGGTGAGCGCGAGCGCGACGGTGAAGTCGAGCAGCCCCGGCAGGACCGCGGCCACGGGCGACAGGATGCGCGGGAAGTACACGCGGGTGACGAGGTGCGGGTTCTGCGGCAGCTCGAGCGCCGCCGCCGTGACGGAGCCCGAGACATAGGTCCACAGGCACGTCGCGGGATAGACGAACACCGCGTACGGCAGGCCGTCCGACGGCAGCTTCGCCAGGCGCCCGAAGACGATCGTGAAGACCACCAGCCCCGCGAGCGGCTGGAGCAGTGCCCAGGCGACGCCCAGCAGCGTCTGCCGGTAACGCACCTTGAGCGTGCGCTCCGCGAGCACGATGCCGAGGTCGCGGTGCCCCCACGCCTCGCCGAGCTCGAGCCGCGGCAGCCCCCGCCGCGGCGGGCGGTTCTCGATCCACTCGCCGTCGCCGTCGAGTGCTGTCACGCCGGCGTCTCGTCCCATCCCGACGGGCGTCGAGCGCCGCGAACGCAACCGCGCCGCGACGTCAGGCACGCTCGGGCCGACGAGCAGCCAGTAGCCGACCTCGCCGCGGTACCCGAGCAACGAGCCCGTGTGCGACACGTGCCGCGCCAGCGCTCGCAGGTCGCGGAAGGTCAGGCCACTGACAAGCACGTTGGTGCCTTCCGGCGCCGTCCGGATCGAGGCGATGGTCTTCTCCACTCCTCCTGAGGTCACGTGCAGCTCGCGCTCGAGCCGTCGGAGCACGAGCGGGTCGGGACGATCCTCCACGAACGTCCCCTCGCGGTCCAGGTTGATGGTCAGCAGGGGATCGGCGATGGCCAGCAGGTCGTCGATGCACATGCGGATGTCGCCCAGCAGGCAGTACGTGGACCTCAGGAGGCGGCGTCCGACATGCGCGGCGACGGACTCCCGCAGCCAGCGGACGCGCCACGCGTGCTGCGGGATCAACCCGGCGATGCGGCCGACGAGGCCCGGCAGGGGGACGATCTGGGTCGTCGTCTGCACCGGCAGCACGTCCGGATAGGTGCGCGCGATCTCCGCATGTGCGGCGTCGAGGTCTTCGACGTTCTGCGACAGGCTGTTGTGCGTGAGCGGCACGTCGACGGCGCACACGCGCAGCCCGTTGCGGCGCAGGCGGAGGCCGTACTCGACGGCGTAGGCGTGCCAGGCGAACGTCGGCGCCTCGGACAGCCGGGCGTGGTCGAAGACGCGGCGGGGCACGATGAACAGCAGCTCGTCGATGGCATCGACGTCGACGGGAGCTCCGTTGGTGCGCTTGCCGAGGAGCACCACACGATCCCGGATCCGCCCGACGAGCCGTCCATCGTGCTCCACGCCGATGGCGCCGGCGAGCCCGATGCCGGGATCGGCGTCCAGCGTCGCGGCCGCGCGCTCGAGCGCCGCCAGCGAGTGGAGTACGACGTCCTGGTGCACGAACACGAGGTGATCGTGCCGCGCGCGCGTGGCGCCGGCGTTGAACGCGGCGCCCGCGGACGGGAACGTCCCGTCGCGGTTGTCGACCATGACGTAGTCGAGATCGTCGACCTCGGTGCGATGGCGCTCGATCGAGCTGTCGAGGCAGTGCTCACGTACGGGCGCGTCGTTGAACACGCAGATGATGGATATTGGACGTCGCGCAGGTGACACGTAGATGAGAGACTAAGTGATCCCGCAATCCCGACGCGACCCCCCAAACGTGCCGAGCTAGGGCTCCCGCACACGGGCGGTGAAGGCGGCTGCTCCTGTGGGCCGGTGGGTGACGATGAGCAGGAAGGGGCGGTCGACGCCGAGTGCCCGCAGCGGCTCGACCAGCTCGGTCGCCCACTCGACCCGCAGGCGCGGGAGATGAAGGTCGACCCGGCACATGGTGGGGACGGCCCGCGTGCCGCCCGGTCCGTGGAACGGCGCGTGCTCGGTCCGGGAGGCGGCGAAGGGGAGGGCCCAAGGGGCGCGCAGGTAGAGGGCATTGACGATGACGGCCCGGTCGTCGGGGGTGAGCGCACCCTCCGGCAGGACGTTCGGGACCAGGTCGCGGGTCGTGACGGCGACGTCGGCGTTGACGGCCCGGCTGGTGCCGTCGGGATCGGCCGCGATCGGCGCGAAGTATCGTCGCCGCATCGGCCGCCGGCCCCGCCACGATGTCGCCGGCGGCGGCGCTCCCGCCCTCGTCACGGCCGCCGGCCAGCGCTCGCTCCACCTCCGTATGGGCCGGCGGGTCGCAGCCCGGGGCCAGCACGGCCAGCGCCGAGGAGACGGACCAGGGTGACACGACGACGTTCTCGGTGACCGCCGCCGGTACGGCGTCGATCAGGACCGAGCGCGATGTCGGCAGGCCGATCGGTGATGTTCACGCCGGCCGTGGCGCCTCGCGGTCGGCGAGCCGGGTGAGGGCGCCGATGGTCATGTCGACGTAGGTGTCGAGGAGGAACTCGCGCTGGGCCGGCCCGGGCCGGGACCGCATCTGCGACAGCAGCGACCGGATGCCGGAGAACAGCACGGCGATGACGGAGCGGGCGGTGCGGCGGTCGATGCCGAAGTCCTGCTCGGCCAGCTCGGCGAACTAGCCGACCGTCCGGCGGTCGCGGCGCCGCTGGTCCTGGCGGGAGGCGCCGTCGGTCCCCGCCTCGCGCAGCGGCGTGAAGAAGGGCGCGTGCTCCTCGACGGCGTCGAGGGTGGCGCCGATGAACGCCCGCAACTTGGGCTCGAAGCCGTCCGGCGCCGCCTCCACCCGGGCGCGGATGTGGCGGTCGAGGCGGCCGGCCTCCCGCCGGTACAGGGCGGCCAGCAGGTCGTCCTTGTTGTCGAAGTGCTTGTAGACGAGCGCCCGGGTCACCTGCGGCCCGATCGGCGACCACGCCCATGGTGACGGCTTCGGGGCCGCCCTCGGCCACCAGCGCCCTGGCCACGTCGAGCAGGGCGTCCCGCCGCTCGTCGGCGGTCAGGCGCTCGGGCCGGCGCACGACGCTGCGGCGGGGCGGCCATGCCCGATGATCGCACGCCACGGTTGCAACTTGTCACCAACCTGTGGTTGGAGTGGCGCGGTTGCACAGTGTCACCGAGGAACGGAGCACGCCATGAGCTATGCCGGGGGTCGTCCGACGCTGGACGCCGACAGCCATCTGATGGAGCTCCCGGGCTTCCTCGACCCCTACATCGAGCAGCCGATGCTCGAGCGGCTGCGCGGCCGGTCGATGGAGCGGCTCGCACCGGTGCTCGACACGGCGACGGCCGCGGCCGAGCGGCGGCGGCAGGATGCCGGCGCGCGCGCCGAGGCCGAGGACCGCCTGCTGCTGGACAAGGGCTGGAACGCGATGGGCGCCTTCGACCCCGCGGAGCGCAGCCACGTCGTCGACCTGCTGGGGGTGGACGGACAGCTGGTGTTCGCCACGTTCGCCACCGCCATGTTCGTCGGGCGCGACCAGGACCTGCTCTACGCCGGCAGCGCCGCGCACAACCGGGCGGTCGCCGCCTTCTGCGAGGACGACCCGCGGCTGCTGCCGGTCGCGTTCGTGCCGCTCAACGACACCGACCGGGCCGTGGCGCTGCTCACCGAGGCGATCGAGCTCGGGTGCGCCGCCGTGCACGTGCCCTCGACGGCGGCGGGCGAGCGGTCGCCCACCCACCCCGACCTCGACCCGTTCTGGTCGGAGCTGAACGACCGCGGCGTCCCCTTCGTGCTGCACGTCGGGGGCGGCGGGCGCCTGCTCGACCGGGCCTTCCACGACAACGGCCGGCCGGTCACCGACCACCTCGGCGGCGGGGAGAACATCCGCTCCAAGGACTTCCTCGCCATCTCCAACTCCCCGGCGCTGTTCCTCGGGACGCTGATCCTCGACGGGCTCTTCGACCAGTTCCCCCACCTCCGCGGCGGGGTGATCGAGGAGGGGGCGGGCTGGGTCGTGTCCTGGATGCGCCAGCTCGACTACGCCCAGCGGGCCTTCCGCCGCACCGAGGAGCCCCTCACCCGGCTGACCCGCAAGCCGTCGGAGTACGTGCACGAGCACCTCCGGTTCACGCCGTTCGCGGGCGAGCCGGTCGGCTGGATGATCGAGCAGGCCGGTCCCGACCTGTTCATGTTCTCGACCGACTACCCGCATCCCGAGGGCGGGCGCGACCCGCTGGCCAAGTTCGAGGAGGCCATGCCGGCCGTGTCGGACGAGGACCGGCACCGCTTCTACTACCAGAACATGGCCGACCTGCTCGGCCCGGCCCTGACGCCGCCCCGCGCGGAGGCCGCCGCGTCCAACAGTTGACGCTTGTACAAACGAGTGCTTGTATAGACGGCATGGACCGTGACGTCGTCGACCTGTTGGAGCAGGGGTTCGCCTGGACCGGGGAGCGGGTGGCGCTCGTCGGGCCGGACGACCTGGATGCGGAGACGCCGTGTGAGGGGTGGCGGCTCCGGCACCTGATGAACCACATGCTGGCGGCGCTCGGGCGGCTGGCCGGGGCGGCCGAAGGGGACGTGGCGCCGCCCGAGGCGTTCGACGCCCGAGCCCAGGCGCTCCTCGACCGGCTGGGCGACGATTGCGGGCATGCGGCGTTCGGGGCCGTGCGGGACCGGGCGCTGGCCGTCTGGCGCTCGCCCGGCGTCATGGGGCGGACGTGCGCCCTGCCGCTCGGGTCGATCCCCGCAGCCATGGCGGCGCAGCTGAACCTGGTCGAGGTGGTGGTGCACGGCTGGGACGTGTCGCAGGCGACGGGGGAGCGGGCCGCCATCCCCGACGAGCTGGCCGCGCCCATCCTGGACTTCTCGCGCCAGGCGGTGGGGCCGGCGCGGGGCAGGGCCTTCGGCCCCGACCTGTCGACGGGGGAGTCGCTGTCGGACCGCACCGTCTCGTTCCTGGGGCGCAAGCTGTGAGCGCCCGGCCGGCGCCCGACCTGGACGCCGCCCTGCGGGCGCTGGCCGACGGGAACCGGCGGGCCATCCTGGCGGTGGTGCGGGACCATCCCCGGGCGGTGGGCGAGATCGCCGGGGAGGTGGCGATGTCGCAGCAGGCCGTGTCGCACCACCTGCGGGTCCTGCGGGGCGCGGGCCTGGTCGGCGAGCGCCGGGAGGGGACCCGCCACCTCTTCTCCGTGCGCAGCGACGGGTTCGACGTGGTGCAGGCGTACCTCACCGACTTCTGGCCGGCGCACCTGGCGGCGCTCAAGCGAGCGTCCGAGCGGGCCGCGCGCGGGGCCGGCGATGGCTGACTACTCCCTGTCGGTCGACATCGAGGCGCCGCCCGAGGTGGTGTTCTCCCACCTGGTGACGCCCGAGGGCATGGTGGCCTGGATGGGCCAGCACGCCGAGCTCGACGCCCGGCCCGGGGGCCGCTTCTCCGTCGACATCAACGGATCGCCGGTGCGGGGCCGCTACGTCGAGGTCGACCCGCCCCGGCGGGTGGTCGTGACCTGGGGCGTGGCCGGCAGCGAGGTGCACCCGCCGGGCTCGTCCCGGGTCGAGTTCACGCTGGTCCCGGTGGGCGACGGCACCCGGCTCGACCTGGTGCACCGCGACCTCCCCGCCGAGCGGGCGCCCGGCTACGCCCGGGGTTGGGAGCACTTCGGGGCGCGCCTCGCGATCGCCGCGCCGGGCGGCGACCCGGGCCCGGATCCCTGGTCCGAGCGCTGGGTGGCCGAGGCCTGACGGGCGATTCCGCACCTTCCCGGAGCGTTCAGTAGCTTTCAGCCGTGACCGAGGCCGAGATCACGACGAAGCCGCCGCGCGCCTCAAGCCCAACCACATCGTCGTGGGCGTGGGCGTCGCCTTCGCGATCGTGGTGGTGGCGTCGGGGGTGGCCGCCACGATCAACCAGTGGCACGACGACTCCTCGGTGCAGCGCGAGGTGTTCGGCCCCATCCCGTCCGCCTGGAAGGCCGTGTTCTACACGGTCATCCCCATCGTGATCGTGTACGGGGCCGTCCTGTTCAGCCAGCGGGTCAGGAACTGGGAGCGGGGCCAGCCCGACGACCGCAGCACCACCCGGGCCAATGCGGGCCGCCGCCTGCGCGACTTCCGCTCCGGCGCCTACATGCAGACCCTGCTGCGCGACCCGGCCGCGGGGATCATGCACTCGCTGATCTACTTCAACTTCCTGGTGCTCCTCGCGGTCACCACCGTGCTGGAGATCAATCACCAGGTGCCCGAGAGCATGAAGTTCCTGCACGGGCAGACCTACCAGGCCTACTCGCTGGTGGGCGACGTGGCCGGGGCCCTGTTCCTGGTGGGCGTGACCTGGGCCATCGTGCGCCGGTACGTGCAGCGGCCCTACCGGATCCGCATCAAGTCCAAGCCCGAGCACGCCCTGATCCTGGGCACCTTCCTCGGCATCGGCGTCACCGGCTTCGCGGTCGAGGCGCTGCGCATCGCGCTGGAGGGCCGCCCCGACTACGAGCAGTGGTCGGTGGTGGGCTACCCGCTCTCGGCGCTGGTCGACGGCTCCAGCCACCTCTTTGGCCTGCACCAGCTCGGGTGGCTGGCGCACGTCCTGCTGTTCGTGCTGTTCCTGGTGATCCTGCCGGTCACCATGCTGCGCCACATGTTCACCTCGCCGCTGAACATGTACCTGCGGGACCGCGAGCGGCCCAAGGGCGCCATGAAGGCCATGCCCAACCTCATGGAGACCGAGCTGGAGACGTTCGGCGCCTCCACCGTCGAGGACTTCACCTGGAAGCAGCTGCTCGACACCGACGCTTGCACGATGTGCGGGCGCTGCACCTCGGTGTGCCCGGCCCACGCCACCGGCAAGCCGCTCGACCCCCGCGAGATCGTGCTCAAGACCGGCGAGGTCATGGCCGCCACCGGCAGCCCGCCGGTCTCGCCGCCCATCGGCGTCGACCCGGAGATCACGATCAGCGCCGACTCGCTGTTCGAGCGCATCACGCCGGAGGAGATGTGGGCCTGCACGTCCTGCAAGGCGTGCGACGAGATCTGCCCGGTCAACATCGAGATCCTCGACAAGATCCTCGACATGCGGCGCTACCTGTCGCTGATGGAGTCCAACTTCCCCACCGAGCTGGGCACCGCCTACCGGTCGATGGAGAACTCGGGCAACCCGTGGGGCCTGTCGCAGTCGGACCGGGCGGCGTGGGCGGCCAAGGTGCCGGGCGTGCCCATCGTCGAGCCGGGCGAGAGCTTCGACCACGAGTTCCTGTACTGGGTGGGCTGCGCCGGCAGCTTCGACGACAAGAACCAGAAGGTGAGCGTGGCCATGGCCAAGCTCATGCAGCGGGCGGGGATCGACTTCGCCATCCTCGGCCCGTCCGAGAACTGCACCGGCGACCCGGCCCGGCGCTCGGGCAACGAGTACATCTTCCAGATGCTCGCCATGCAGAACATCGAGTCGCTCAACGGCATGGGCGTGCGCAAGATCGTCACCCAGTGCCCCCACTGCTTCAACACGCTGTCCAACGAGTACCCGCAGCTGGGCGGCAACTACGAGGTCGTGCACCACAGCCAGTTCCTGGAGTGGCTGATCTCCGAGGGCCACCTCGACATGAGCGACGCCAAGCTGGAGGAGCGGGTCGTCTACCACGACTCCTGCTACCTGGGCCGCCACAACGACATCTACCTGGCTCCGCGCAAGGTCATCGGCAGCCTGGGCGGCATCGAGGTCGTCGAGGCCGGCCGCAACGGCACCAAGGGCATGTGCTGCGGCGCGGGCGGCGCCCGCATGTGGATGGAGGAGACCATCGGCAAGAAGGTCAACGACGAGCGCAGCCAGGAGCTCATCGCCACCGGCGCCAGCCGCATCGCCGTCGCCTGCCCCTTCTGCTACATCATGATCGACGACGGCACCAAGGCCGCGGGCAAGGAGGAGGACGAGGTCAAGGTGGCCGACATCTCCATGCACCTGCTCGAAGCCCTGGAAGCCCGCGACGCCGCCGCCCTCACCGGGCAGGACTGACCGCGAGGCGAGGCAATAGCGGTCGCGGCGCTGGTCCCGAGGCTATAGGGGTCGGGGGCCGACCACCATTGCCTCGAGAGCACCGGCGTGACCCCTATTGCCTCGGGGCAACCGCCCGGGCCCACCCGCTCGCGGCGGCTGCTAGACCAAGGGCGTCCGGATCACGAGGGGGAGACGATGACCGATAGCTCGCGCCCGCCGCTGCCGTACGACTTCCTGCCCGAGGTGCCGTCGTTCACGGTGACCAGCGACGACGTGGCCGACGGGGCGCCGCTGGACGAGGCGCACGTGGCCGACGCCAACTACGGGCTGGGGGGACAGAACGTGTCGCCGCACCTGCGGTGGGAGGGGTTCCCGCCCGAGACCCGCAGCTTCGCCGTCACGGTGTACGACCCCGACGCGCCCACCGGCAGCGGGTTCTGGCACTGGGTGCTGTTCGACATCCCGGCCGGCACCACGGAGCTGCCCCGGGGCGCGGGGTCGGGCGACAAGGCGGGGCTGCCCGAGGGTGCGGTCCACGCCCGCAACGACGTGGGCGGGCGCGAGTACGTGGGCGCCTTCCCGCCTGCGGGGCACGGGCCGCACCGCTACGTGGTCGCGGTGCACGCCCTGGACGTCGACAAGCTGGGCCCGGACGAGAACGCCTCGCCCGCCTACGTCGGCTTCAACCTGGGCGGCCACACGCTGGCCCGGGCCGTGATCATGCCCACCTACGAGGTCCCGGGCTAGGCGTGGGGACGGTCGCCACCGACTTCGCCGACGGCATCCTCACCGTCACGCTGGACCGGCCGGATCGGCTCAACGCCTTCACGCCCGAGATGCAGCACGACCTCATCGCCGCCTTCGACCAGGCGGACGAGGACCGCTCGGTGCGCTGCGTGGTCGTCACCGGGCGGGGCCGGGGGTTCTGCGCCGGGGCCGACCTGGCCGGGGGCGGGGACACCTTCGCCGTCCGGTCCAGCAACGGCGGTGGCGAGCCGGATGGCCGGCGGCGCGACGGCGGGGGGATGGTGAGCCTGCGCATCTTCGCCTGCACCAAGCCCGTCATCGCCGCCATCAACGGGCCGGCGGTGGGGGTGGGCGTGACCATGACCCTGCCCATGGACATCCGGCTGGCGGCCGAGTCCGCCCGCTTCGGGTTCGTGTTCGCCCGCCGGGGACTGGTGCCGGAGGCGGCCTCGTCCTGGTTCCTGCCCCGGGTGGTGGGCATCAGCCGGGCCACCGAGTGGTGCTACACCGGCCGGGTGTTCGGGGCCGACGAGGCCCTGGCCGCCGGACTGGTCCGGTCCGTCCATCCCGACGGCGAGCTGCTGGACGCGGCCTACGCCCTGGCGGGCGAGATCGCGGCATCGACCTCGCCGGTGTCGGTCACGCTGACCCGCCAGATGCTGTGGCACATGCTGGGCGAGCCCCACCCCATGGCCGCCCACCGGATCGACTCCGCCGCCATCGAGACGCTGGGGCAGGGGCCCGACGCGCGGGAGGGTGTGACGTCGTTCCTGGAGAAGCGCCGGCCGGCCTTCCCCAGCAAGGTGCCCGACGACCTGCCGGACTTCACGCCCTGGTGGGAGGAGCCCGAGTTCTAGACCCCCCGGGATCAGCCCGCCGAGGCGTCGAACTCCTTCACCAGCTTCTTCGGCGCCTGGCAGCGCCAGGCGTCGGTGACCAGCTCGGCCAGCTCGTCCACCTCGACCGCGGCCAGCCGGACCAGCACGGCCGGGAAGCCGTTGTAGTGCGGCTCGGTGAAGAACTTGTCGGGGTCCGAGGCCAGCAGCATCTCCTTCTCGCCCAGGTTCGCCACCCGTAGCGCCAGCACGTCGGGGTTGTGGACCCGGGGCTTGCCGGGCGTGACCCGCTCGGCCCACGCCCAGACGAAGCCCTTGTCCTTCTTGCCTGCCCGCACCGCGAAGGCGAAGGGGTGGTCGGTCTCCTCCGTCACCTCGGGCAGGGACAGCGCGATGCGCCGCACGTCGCTCTGGTCGGCCACACCTCAGATGCTGCCACGCCCCGCCAGCAGCTCGTTGCCGCGCAGGTAGTGGACCTTGGTCTCGGTGCCCGAGCGCCGCAGCGGGCCCCGCACCAGGACCGACAGCTCCCGGATGTCGACCACCGGGGCCCCGGCCAGCCGCACGATCAGGTCGTCGGCCTGCATGCCCGCCTGGTCGGCGAACCCGCCGGGGACCACGTTCGCCACCACCAGCCCGGCCGGCGTCTCCACCACGTCGCAGCCGATGCCGCCCCAGGGGACCAGGTGGCGGCCCATGGCCACGCCCCGCTCCAGGTAGAGGGCCACGTCGGCCACGATCGGCCACCAGCCCGCCGCCAGCCAGGAGCGCGCCTGGTCGAAGCCGGCGCCGAAGCCGGTCTGGATCAGGGTGATGCGGGTGCCGGTGGCCTCGTCCTCCAGGCGGACCACGATCTCGGTGTCGATGCACGGCTCGCGGGCCTTGCGGGCCCGCAGGCTCTCGCCCGGGACCACCTCGATGTCGTCCGCGGGCGCCTCCCAGCCCGGCATCCAGCGCTGGCCCGGCTCGGGCGGCGGCAGCACGTCCGCGGCGGGCGTGGCCGACGCCAGCAGCTCCCACACCTTGTCCCTCGGCGTGCGCACCACGAACGTCGCCTCGAAGCCGTCGTCGCGGGGCCTGTCCTCGATCTGCATCACCCATCCTCCCGGTCGGGGTAGACCGCCAGGGCCACCCGGAACGCCTCACCCGTACGCCCGCCGTAGCGGGCCAGCAGCGGCTTGAGCGCCGCCATGTACTCCTCCAGGAACGCCGCCCGGGCCGCGGCGTCGGGGAAGCTCACCTCCGCCTCCACCGCGGCCGCGGGCACCTCGTCGCCGTCGAACGCGGCCCGGTCGAGCAGGCCGACGGCGTCACGCTGCAGCCGCTCGCCCAGCGTGACCAGGTGCTCCAGGGGCAGCTGCGAGCGCAGCGCCGCCACCCGGCGGTCGTCGCTCCAGGCCAGCCGGGGCGACACCACGAAGGTGCCGCCCACCGACTGGTAGAGCTGCTCCACGAAGTTGCCCGTCCGTCGCTCGCCCGCCGGGCGGATCAGCCCGGCGTCGAGCAGCGCCCGCACGTGATAGTTGACCCGCTGGCGGGTCTCGCCGATCTCCCGGGCCACCCCCGACGCCGAGTTGGGCGTGCGCAGGGCGTCGAGGATCGCCACCCGCATGGGGTGGGCGAGCGCCGACACCTGGTCCGGGTCGTCCACCACCGTCACCCGGGGTGCGGTGACCTTCATGCCGGCTGGGCGAACGTGAGGCGGTTGCCGTCGAGTGTCGACGACGCTGAACTGGCGCAGGCCCCACGGCTTGGTCTCCAGCGGCTCCTGGGGATGGATCACGCCCCTGGGGCTCCAGCTCGGCGTGGAGGGTGTCGACCCCGTGGGTGGTGATCCGGACGCTGACGTCGCCGGCGGCGGCGTTGACCACGCCGTCGAGGTGGAGCTCGACGCCCAGGCGGGCCACGCCCGCGTAGTCGGGGCCCGCCTCGAAGGCGAGCTCGAAGCCCAGCTTGTCCCGGTAGAAGGCGATCGCCTCCGGGGTGCTCGTCACCGGGATCACGGGGACCACGGCGGTGAACTTGACATCGTCTGTTGTCATGTACGAATTCTTTGTCCAGAAAGCGAATTCCTGTCAAGGGTCGATCGCGGGCAGGCTCGGCGACCGTGACCGACCCCGTGACCGAGACCGAGACCCAGACCGACGAGCCGTTCACGCTGGCGTTCCTGGGCTACGCCCCCGACGCCGGGCGTGCCGGCCGCCCATGCCTACGAGGACGCGGTGCTACCCCTGCTGGCCGACCACGGCGCCCGGGTCGTGTACCGCGGCATGCCGGGCCGCAGGGAGAGGACGAGGCGCTCCCACTGGAGGTGCACCTGCTGTGGTTCCCCGGGCGGGCGGCGCTCGGCGCCTACCTGGCCGACGACCGCCGGGCGGCGCTCCGGGCCGAGTACGGCGACGTGTTCAGCCGCACCGAGCTGGTCGCGGTGGAGGAGCGGGGCTAAGAGGCCAGCCGGCCGGAGCGGTAGTCGCGGGGGCTGACGCCGTGGACCCGCTTGAACGCGGTGCTGAGGGCGAAGGGCGTGGCGTAGCCGACCTGGGCGGCCACCGAGCCCACGGTCGCCCCGGGCTCCCGCAGCAGGTCGGCGGCCAGGGCCAGGCGCCAGCCGGTGAGGAAGCGCCATCGGCGGCTCGCCGACCAGCTCGGTGAAGTGCCGGGCGAGCGCGGCCCGTGACACCCCGCACTCCGACGCCAGCGAGGCCACCGTCCAGGGGTGGGCGGGGTTGTTGTGCAGCAGCCGCAGGGCATGGCCCACGACCGGGTCGGCATGGGCCCGGTACCAGGCCGGGGCCTCGGCCTCGGGCCGGGCCAGCCACGAGCGCAGGACCGCCACGGTCAGCAGGTCGAGCAGCCGGTCGAGCACCAGGACTGGCCCGGCTCGTCCCGGCCGATCTCCTTCTCCAGCACCGCCACCAGCGGCGAGTCCCACTCGTCCCGCCGCAGGATGGCCAGCGGCGGCAGGGCCGACACCAGCCGGCGCGACACCTCGCTGTCCAGCGGGTAGGTCCCCACCAGCATCACCACCGGCCCGTCGGGGTCGTTGCCCCAGCCGCGCACGCCCAGGCTCATGGCGTCGTCCAGATGCTCGCCCCAGGGGGTGACGCACACCTGGCCGGGGAGGCAGATCGCCAGCGGCTCCCGGCCCGGGGTGTCGGCGAACGTGTAGGGGTCGGGCCCCCGCAGCACGGCCACGTCGCCGGGGGCCAGCGGGACCGGCTCGGCGCCGTCGAAGCACACCCAGGCCTCGCCCGTCACCATGGCCACCAGCGACAGCGGGGCCTCGTCCGCGATGCGGATCGACCAGGGCGAGCGCATCACCACCCGCAGGAGGAAGGCGTCGCGGGCCCGGGGGCCGTCCAGCAGTCCGCTGAGGGCGTCCATGCGCGAAGTGTAGACGCACAGACATGAAGTTGGGCCTTTCGCCCATGGCTCGTCTCATATGGGCGGGTTCTACTGGCGGCATGACCACCATCACCCAGACAGATGACCGGCTGCGGGAGCAGGTGACCAGAGGCCCTGGCCCGCCGGTCGTTCTGCGTCCTCGCCACCGCCTCGCCCGAGGGCGAGCCCCACGCCGTGGGCGTGCTCTACGCCGCCGACGGCACCACCCTCTACGTCCACACCTTCCGCGACACCCGCAAGGCCCGCAACGTGGCCGCCAACCCGCACGTGGCCGTGTGCGTCCCGGTCCGCCGCCTCCCGGTGGGGCCGGCCATGGCCGTGCAGTTCCGGGGCCGGGCCGCGATCGTCGAGCACGACGACCCCGAGGTCGTCCGCCTGATCGGGGAGGGCCGGCTGAAGAAGATCCTGGTCGACGGCGCGCTCGACGACCCGAGGGGCTGCTTCCTGCGCATCACCCCCGGCGACCGCGTGTCGACGTACGGGATCGGCATGCCCGTGCGCCAGGTGCTGCGCGACCCGCTCAGCGCCATCGGCGGCGTCAGATTGACGTCAGAAAGTTGACACGCTCGTTCAACGAGCGGCGCGACTTCCCGAAACATGCCGTGCGTACCGTCGTCCCCGATGGCAGTGGCGATGAGCAGACCAGCGCGGCTGAGCCGCGGGGGGGACCTCGACGTGGCGGTGGTGTCGTGGCCCAGCGAGGCCGGCCGCCGTGACGACCTGGCCCGCGGGGCCGGGCCCGGCTGCTCGTGGTCGAGGAGCGCCACGACCCGCCGGCCAGATGTGGGACGCCCTCGAGGACTGGGTGCGCCGCGGGGTCGACCCGGTCGAGGTCTACGTCCGCCGCGAGCGCCTGCGCCGCCAGCAGGCGCAGCGGGCGCCGGCCGTGCTCGACGAGGACGGCCTGCTGCGCCGGGGCGACCGCTGGGTGGCGGTCTCGCCGCTGGAGCGCCGGGTGCTGGAGCCGCTGCTGGCCCGGGCCGAGGCGACTCGGTCAGCCGGGCCGAGCTGCTGGCCGCCGTGCTGCCCGGGCGCGGTGACCGACGACCGCCGCACGCTCGACCGCATCGTGCGCCGGGTGCGCGCTGCGGGTCGCCCCGCTGGGCATGACGGTCCAGGTGGTCCGGGGCTGCGGGTTCGTGCTGGAGACCGGCCTCCTGCCGGACTAGGCGCTGCGCTGCTGCTCGCGCCGCAGGTCGCGGTAGAGCAGGTAGGCCCGAACCATGGCGGTGAGGGCGATGGCGAACATCAGCGCCTTGCCCGCGGGCGCCTCGACGACCGCCACCATCACCAGCGCCACCAAGATCACGACGCCGATCAAGGCGAGGCCGATGCGCACCTTGGCGACGCTGCGTTCCTGCGGGGTCTCGTCCGGCATGGCGGACAGTGTGGCAGCCGGTCCCGGTCCCATCGCAAACCGCCGCAGGCCCGTGTCAGATAGAGGTCAGAAAGCTGGCGCCGGAGCGGAAGACGGTGGGCACAAAGCCGCCAGGAGATCGAACACGGCGGTTCATCAATGCGACATGGACGCGTGACAGACCGTCCATACGTTCACGATCAGGTCAGACAACGGGGTCGGGCCTCTCTCTCGGGAACGTCTGAAAGGAACGCGTACCCATGTCCTTTGGCCCTCGTCACCATGCGAGAGCCGGCATGTCGCTCGGGCGGAAGGTGGGGATCGGGCTGGCTGTAGCCGGTACCGCCATCCTCATGACGCCCACGATCGCCGGCGCGCAGGACGTCGATCCCGCCGAGGCCGTCAACACCCTCGCTCAGCAGACCAACCTGCTGTGGGTCGTGCTCGGCGCCGTCCTCGTCATCTTCATGCAGGCCGGCTTCGCGCTGGTCGAGACCGGGTTCTGCCGTGCGAAGCACGCGGCGCACGTGGTGTCGACCAACTTCGCGATCTTCGGCCTCGGCTTCGTCGCCTACTTCCTGGTCGGCTACGCCTTCATGTTCGGCGGCTACGCCGTGCCGCTCATCGGCTACAACACCCCGGTCGGGGACGCGCTGATCGGTAGCGGTAGCTGGGTCTTCCTCTACCAGGGCGGCTTCGCCTTGTCGGGCGACGCGATCCAGACCGCCGGTGCCGCCTCAGTGTTCGGGTTCTTCCTCTACATGGTGGCCTTCATGGACACCACGGCCACCATCCCCACCGGGGCCATGGCCGAGCGCTGGAAGTGGAAGGCGTTCGTGGGCTGGGGCCTGTTCTGCGGTGCCATCTTCTACCCGCTGTTCGGGGCGTGGACCTGGGGCGGCGGCTGGCTGTCCCAGACCTGGGACAGCATGGGCCTCGGCGCCGGCTACGTCGACTTCGCCGGATCCGGCGTGGTCCACACGATGGGCGGCGTCGCCGGCCTGGCCGGTGCCCTGGTTCTCGGGCCCCGCATCGGCAAGTACAACGCGGACGGCTCGTCCAACACGCTGCCCGGCCATCACCTGCCGATGGCCACGCTGGGCTGCTTCATCCTGCTGTTCGGCTGGTTCGGCTTCAACGCCGCGTCGACCTTCGCGGTGACCGACGTGCAGTTCGCCACGGTCGCAGCCAACACCGCCCTCGCCGCCGCCTTCGGCGCCGTCGTGGCGATGTTCGTGATGATGATCAGGACGAGCAAGCCGGACCCGGGCATGATGGTCAACGGCATGCTGGCCGGCCTGGTCGCCATCACGGCGCCCTGCGCCTTCGTCAGCCCGGCCTATGCCGCCCTCATCGGCGGCATCGCCGGTGTGATCGTCATCTACGCCGCCGAGTTCATCGACCGGAAGATGCATGTCGACGACCCGGTGGGCGCCATCGCCGTCCACGGCGTGTGCGGCAGCTTCGGCGTCCTCGCCGTCGGCCTGTTCGCCAACGGCAGCTATGGCGGGGGCTGGAACGGCTCCGACGTCACGGCTGTCGAGGGCGTGGTCAAGGGCGAGTTCGGCCAGCTCGGCGCCCAGGCGCTGGGTGTGCTGGTGCTGTGGACCGTGATGTTCGGCTTCGCCTACGCCTTCTTCAAGATCCAGAACGCGGTCATGAAGGGCGGCATCCGGCCGCCGGCCGAAGAGGAGCTCGCGGGCATCGACCTGCCCGAGATGGGGGTCCTCGCCTACCCCGACTTCCAGATGATCGACCTGGTCGCCGCCGGCAACGGCGACGGCGACGGCAGCTCCACCAGCGACGAGACGAACCGTCACGGAGCCGGTCTGACCTCGCCGCACCCACCACGCATGACGACACCGGGCGGGCACGGTCCCACCGTGCCCGCCCGGTGCGCGTCCCGGATCGGATCACCTGACACCACGAGCGGGCCATGGACGTCGCCGAAGTACTCCGCAACATCCTCGTCGTACTGATCGCCGCCAAGCTGGCGGCCGAGCTGGCCGAGCGGGCCGGCATCCCGGCCGTGGTGGGCGAGATCGTGGCCGGCATCCTGATCGGCCCCTCGGTCCTCGGCATGGTCGAGAGCGGCGACGAGGTGCTGCGCACGCTGGGCGAGATCGGCGTCATCCTCCTGCTGCTCGACGTCGGCCTGGAGATGGACCTGGTCGAGCTGGGCCGGGTGGGCCGGGCCTCGTTCCTGGTGGCCATCGTGGGCGTGATCACGCCCCTGGTGCTGGGCCTGGGGGCCATGGAGGCCTTCGTCACCGACGACTTCAACGTGGCCCTGTTCGTGGGGGCGGCGCTCACCGCCACCAGCGTCGGGCATCACCGCCCGGGTGTTCAGCGACCTGCGGGCCATGGCCACCACCGAGGCCCGGGTCGTCCTGGGCGCGGCGGTGGCCGACGACGTGATGGGCCTGGTGGTGCTCACCGTCGTGGTCCGCCTGGTGACCGAGGGCTCGGTGTCCCTCGTCTCGGTGGCCGGGATCGTCCTCGGGGCGGTCGCCTTCCTCGTGGTCGGCGTGTTCGTGGGCATGCGGGTGGCGCCGCCGCTGTTCCGGCTGGTCGAGCAGGTGTCGCGCTCGACGGGGACGCTGGTGGCGCTGGCCCTGGCCTTCACGCTGGCCTTCGCCGAGCTGGCCGACGCCGCCCGCCTGGCGCCCATCGTGGGGGCGTTCGTGGCCGGCATCGCCCTCAACCGCAGCGACCAGTCCGACCGCATCCGCCGGGAGCTGACCCCGGTCGGCCACCTGTTCATCCCCGTCTTCTTCCTCCAGATCGGCATCGACGCCGACATCACCTCGTTCGGGCAGGCGTCGGTGCTACGGGACGCGGCCATCCTCCTGGCGGTGGCGGTGGTGGGGAAGCTGGTGTCGCCGCTGGGCGCCATCGGCACCCCGGGCGACAAGACGCTCATCGGGCTGGGCATGCTGCCCCGGGGCGAGGTCGGCCTGATCTTCGCCACCATCGGCCTGGCCAACGGCGTGCTGAACGACGACCTCTACGCCGCCCTGCTGCTGGTGGTGCTGGTCACCACCCTGGCCACGCCCCAGCTGCTCAAGCACCGCTACGGCCGGCTGCGGGCCCGCGCCCGTCCCACCGGGCCGCCGCCCGGGACCCCGGCGCCGCCCGGCGGCTGGCTCGACGTGGTGGACGACGAGGTGCGGCTGCGGGCCACGCCCCCGCTCGACCAGGCGCTCCCGGTGGCCCTGGCCGCCGCGGTGGCGGTGGGACGGAACCGTCCGGGCGAGGACCTGCTCGACTGGCTGGCCGGGCTGCCGGCGGACGAGCCCGCCTGGAACGCCACCGCCCGGGAGCGGCTGCTGGACGTGGTGGAGCGGGGCAACGCCCGGGGCTGGCGCTTCCTCGACACCACCGGGGTCCTGGACCGGGCCCTGCCCGAGCTGGCCGGAGCGCTGCGGCGCCGCCACGAAGAGCCGTTCACCATCGATCCGCTCCAGGCCTACCGGTTCGTGGCCATGGAGCGCCTGCGGCGGCTCGACGCCGACGACCCGGTGGCGCTGGAGATCCGCGCCCTCGACGGGGTCGACCGGCTGTTCTTCGCCGTCCTGCTGAGCGAGGCGCCGGACGGCGCCGCCGCGCTGGCGGACCGCATCGGCCTGGCCGGGGAGGACGCCGCGGTGGTGCTCGACACCGTGCGCGACCGCGACCTGCTGTGGTCGGCCGCCCGCCAGCCCGGGGCGCTGGGCGAGGAGAAGGTGCTCCAGGTCGCCTCCCACCTGGGGACGCCCGAGCGCGCCCGCCTGCTCTACACGGTGAGCGCGCTGCGGGCCGAGGGCCGGGAGCGCTGGGAGCTGGTCCGGCTGCGCGACCTGCACGAGCTGATCCAGGCCGCCCTCGACCACCCCGAGCTGACCGGGCCCGACGCCCGCGGCCTGGCCGACCTGCGCCGCCTGGAGGCGGTCGCCCGCGTGGCCGACGACCCCGCCCTCATCGAGCGGGTGGGACGGGCCCCGCTGGCCTACGTGCTGCGCCAGCCGTCCGAGGCCATCGCCCGCCACGCCCGGCTGGTCCATCCCCGCCCGGGACGGGCCGAGGCCCGGGTGCGCACCGGGCCCGCGGGCGACGGGCGCTGGTGGATCGACGTGGCCGCCCGCGACCGGCCGGCGCTGCTGGCGACCGTCACCGGCGTGCTGGCCCGGGCGGGCCTGGACGTGCGCGACGCGGTGGTGGCCACCTGGGACGACAGCGCCGCCCTCGAGACCTTCACCGTGCGCGCCGCCGGCGAGCCGGACGCGACCGCCCTCGGCGCGGCGGTGGCGGCCGGCCTCGGGAGCCGCACCGCTCTCGCAGCCGCTGCCCGACGCCGAGGCCGGCTTCGACCACCAGGCCTCGCCCTGGCACAGCGTGTGCGAGGTGCGCTCGCTGGACCGGCCCGGCCTGCTCCACGACGTGGCCGCCGCCTTCGCCGCCGCCGGGGTCGACGTGCTGGCCGCCGACGGTCAGCGCCGAGGACGCCCTGGTCATCGACCGCTTCGAGGTGGTCGACCGGCAACGGCGCCAAGCTCGGTCCCGCGCACGAGCAGGCCGTGCGCCGCTTCCTGCGCGAGGGCGTCACGCCCAGGCGGCGCTTCGGGCGCCGTCAGGGGGCCAGGCGCTCGGCGAGCCAGGCCAGTGCCAGCGGGTAGCGGTAGTCGATGCCCCCGTGGGCGGCGGGGAACAGCTCGAAGCGCATGCGCTCGCCGGGCAGGCCCGCGGCCAGCAGGGCGTCACGGAAGGCCGTGGCCCCGAGGTCGAGGAACCACTCGTCGCGGGTGCCGGCGTCGATCCACACCGCCTTGAGGTCCCGGGCCACCTCGGGCCGGGCCGCGGCGATGCGCACCGGGTCGTAGGCCAGCCACCGCTCCCACACGTCGGGGACCAGGGCCCCGGTGGCGGGGTCGAAGGGCAGGCGGACGGTGCCGTCCTCGTCGGCCGAGTAGGCGGCGGCGTAGGCCCAGATCTCCACCAGCTCGCCGTCGGTCTCCTTCGACAGCGGCACCCGGGACCCGAAGTCGGCCCAGAAGCGGTCGTAGGAGCCGCCGTAGTCGTCCCGCAGGGAACGCACCAGCGGCGGGAAGCTGGGGAGGTGGCACGCCTCCCACAGCGCGTCGCCCGCGTGGGTGGCGAGCGCGCCGAACAGGTCCGGCCGCCACAGGGCCGTGACCATGGCGCCGTAGCCGCCGCTGGACTTGCCCATGACCGCCCGGTGCGCCGGGTCGTCCAGCGTCCGGTAGTGGCGGTCGACCCAGCCCACCACGTCCCGGCACAGGTAGGTGTGGTAGCGGCCGATGGCGGGCGAGTCGACGAACTGGCTGCCGCCCAGCGTGGTCCAGGCATCCACGTACACCACGATCACCGGCGGGCACGACCCCGACGAGAGCGTGGCGTCGGCCGTCTCGATGAACGGCTGGCGGAACGGCGTGCGGTTGCGCCACATGGCCACGTGCCCGGTGAAGCCCATCAGCACGTACACCGTGGGATAGCGATCGGTCCCGCCCTCGTAGCCGGGCGGGGTGTACACCCAGAGCGGTCGCTCGTGGGCGTCGCCCAGCGGGTTGCCCCGCAGGGCCTCGCTGTCGACGACGCGCTCGTCGAGCCGCCCGGCCAGGGGTGCCGACCAGGGCAGCCCGATGTTCATCCGCCTGACCCTAACGGGGCGGATTGCGGTACCGCTCGCGGGGTAGTCCTGCGGCGACGGACTGGAGGAGGCCGGGATGCTGCGAGCCGACCAACCGAGCCACGGGCGCTGGCCGTTCGGCCGCGTCGCCACCATCCTGGCGGCGGTCGGCCTGGTGGTGGTCGTGGTGGCCATCGGGCGGGTCGCCAACCTGTTCGACCTGCCCGGCTGGCTCGACGGTGGGCGCAGCGACCCCGCGCCCCGGGGCGACGTCATCTACGAGGGCCAGACCGCCCGCAGCGCGTCGGAGCGCTTCCTCATCGACGTGGGCGACGGCGAGGCGATCGTGTCGGTGATGGCCAAGCAGAACTGGGACCGCCACGGCTGGCTCATCAACGGCGACTTCCAGTCCACCAACGGCACGTCCAGCGTGGCCGACCCGGCCAACCGGGACGTGCCCGCCAAGCTGCACGTGGCGGTCGACTACTGCGCCGGCGGCGTCATCTCCACCAGCGGCGACGACGACGGGCCGGCCGTGACCTTCGACATGGGCGATCTGTTCGTGTGCGGCACCACGCTCACGCACACGGCCGACAACGACGCCGCCTTCAAGCAGGACGACACGCCGAACGACTTCCACGGCCAGTTCGTGAGCTTCGTGTCGGGCGCGGCGGAGATCGCGGCCGCGGCCTCGCCCTGCCCCACCGACCAGCTCGAGCAGTTCCGCTCCCGGGAGTTCACCGCCTACGTGCGCGACCAGCTGGCCGACCAGCTCGGCGTGCCGGCGGCCGACATCGAGGTGGTGGCCCCCACCGTCGGGGCCAGCGACGAGGACACCCAGGCCGCGCTGGACGACCGCCTCACCAGCTTCCTGGAGCGGCGCGACCCCGAGCACCCGGACCGCACCTACGAGGCGCTGTCGATCCAGTACCTCAGCGGCGAGGGCACGGCCGTCACCGACTCGTGCTACCGGGATCCGGGCGCCACCGACCTGGACGACATCAACGACGTCGCCCTGCCCGATGACAGTGATTGAGTTGGGACCGGGCTAGCCGGTCATCTTCTCCATGGCGGCCTTGGCCCGGCGGGCCGCGGTGCGCCGCTTCCACATCTTGAGCTTCCAGTGGCGCCGCCTGCGGGTCGACGGACGGACCCGCTCGGGATCGTGGTGCCGCTCGGAGCGGAACGCCACACCGGGCTCGATCACGTCGTCGGGCTCGGTACCGCCGTGGATCTGGCCGGTGACATCGGCCAGGGCGGTGTTGACCCGGTGACGCTCCGAACGAGCCTGGACCCGGCGCTGCTCGTGATGCGGTAGGACCACTTCACTGGTGCGGTGACGGTTGCTCATCAATGCCCTCTCTCGAAAGAGCCGACACTTCCTTGCTGCCGTGCCTGAGACCGTAGCCCGGGGCCGCCCCGGCTGTCTCGGGGAGATCCCATGTTGGGCCAAAAGTCCCTGTGACCAGGAGGAGGGTCCCACTTGGGCAGATCGGGCCGGGACCGCGTAGCCTTTCGCTCGTGCAAACCACGGCGACTGCGACCCGGCCCGCGGCCGACGTCGCGATGCGCCGGCTGCTCCGCATCCCCGACGGGCCCGCGGCCCCCGAGGGAGCGGCCCAGCGGGCCTTCTCGACGTCGATCATGGTGTCGGCGACGCGCTGCATCCTGACCTATGTGGTCCTGCCGTTCGTGGCACCGGTGCTGGGGTTCGCGGCGGGCGTGGGGCCCGTCATCGGCATCCCCATCGGCGTCGCCGCCATCGTCTGCAACGTGCTGACGATCCGGCGGTTCTGGGCGGCCGACCACCGCTGGCGCTGGGCCTACACGGCCCTGTCCCTGACCGTGATCTCGCTGCTGGTGGTGCTGATGGTCAAGGACCTCGCCAGCGTGCTCTCCTAGGGCGTGCTCCGGCGCGCCCTCTTCCTCACCATCGGGTGCCTGGCGGTGGTGGCGGGCACCATCGGGATCATCGTGCCGGGCCTGCCGACGACCGGTTTCTTCGTGCTCGCCGCGGCCTGCTTCGCCCGGTCGAGCCCCCGCTTCGAGCGTTGGGTGCTGGACCTGCCCACGGTCGGGCCGCTGGTCCGCGACTACCGCGCCGGGCTGGGCATGCCCCGGCGGGCCAAGGTCGTGGCCATCACCATGATGGTGGTGGCGTGCAGCCTGAGCGCGTGGGCGGTGGGGGCGCCCATCGGGGCGGCCATCCTGCTGGCCGGCGCCATCGGCACCTGGTACGTCGGCTGGCGGGTCCCCACCCGCGAGGCCGTGGTGGAGAGCCGGTCCGGCGTAGTCAGCTCTCATAAGCCGCCGCCTGGCCGGCCACCAGCGACAGGATGTCGCCCATGGCGACGTTGGCGTCGATCACGTGGAGGCCCCAGCCGCCGGGGATGTCGCCGTTGATGTCGTCGACACGGGGATCGGCCGGGTCGCCGTTGACCGTCAGCGCCAGGTAGGTGAACTGGCCGTCGCTGACGCACTCGCCGTCCAGCAGGTCGGGGAACGTGGCCCAGGGGGTCTCGATGTCGGCCGTGCGGGCCGGGTCCGCGAACGGCTGGAGCGTGCCGCCCAGCAGCCCGCTCGGCTGCCCGTCGACCAGGAAGTAGGGGTGCAGCGGGGCGGGGCCGCCCGACAGGTCGGCCGGGTTGACGCACGCCGCGGGACCGACGTCGTTGGTGCGGCCGAAGAACGCCATGCCCGATGGCGGGTCCGAGGCCCGGAAGGTCGAGTACGACACCACGCAGCCGGTCTCGTCGTCGGCCTGGCACAGCGGGACGTTGTCGAAGTCGCCCCCGACCGCCTCACCCTCGGGCACGTGCACCGTCGAGCCGAGGATGTAGGCGGCCACCAGCCGGTCGCGCAGCAGGGGCTCGTCGTCGATCTCGTCCTCGATCAGGCGCTCCAGCAGCCCGGCGCCCTGGGAGTGGCCGATGAGCACGAAGCCGCGGCCGTCGCTGTCGTTGGCGATGTAGGACTTGAAGGCGTCGACCACGTCGCCGTAGGCCACGGCCCGGGGATCGGTGCCCGGCGCCGCGGCCGGACCGCCGCCCCCGATCATGCTCAGCGTGAGCTGGCGGTAGACGGGGGCGAACATGCGGCAGGACGAGGTGAGGCGGGCGGCCTGGTTGTAGACGGTGTTGATCTCCTCGGCCTCGGCGGGCACGAGGTCGCTGTTGGGGCCGGGGTCGCCGCTCACCGTGGGATAGACGTAGAAGCAGTCGATGCCGGGGTCCTCGGCCACCTCGTGCTCGACGACCTCGGTGGAGCCGTCGGCCGCCACCGAGGTGGCGTCGAGGTCGCGGGCGCACACGTCGTCCTCGATGCCGGGCTTGCATAGCCAGTTGGCGTCGTCCGCGTAGATCTCGCTGGTGTGGCCCTCGTAGCCCTCGGGCAGCGCTACGGCCTCGGTGGTCGTGGTGGTGCCCTCGGCCTCGTCGCCGCTCGCCTGGTCGTCGTCGCCGCCGGAGCAGGCCGCCGCCAGCAACGCCAGGGCCAGGAGGGTCGCGGCCGTGGGTCGTGCTCTCATCCCAGGTAGGCCTCGGCCTGGCTGGCGACCAGCTGCTCGATGTCGCCCATGGCGACGTTGACGTCGATCAGGTGCATGCCCCACCCACCGGGCAGGTCGCCCCGGATGTCGTCGGTGCGGGGATCGGCCGGGTCGCCGTTCACGGTCAAGGACAGCCAGGTGTAGCCCTCCTGGCTCGTGCACTCGCCCTCGACGAAGTCGGGGTAGGTGACGAACGGCGTGGTCACCTCCGCGGTCCGGGCCGGGTCGGCGAAGGGCTGGGAGTTGGCGGCGAGGAAGAACGGGTGCAGCATCCCCTCGCCACCCGACAGCGCGGCCGGGTTGACGCACGCCGCGGGGCCGGTCTGGTTGCTGCGGCCGAACAGCCCGTTGGGGAAGGGCGGCTGGCTGGCCCGGTACGACTCGTAGGACACCACGCAGCCGGTCTCGTCGTCGGCCTGGCACAGCGGGATGTTGTCGAGGTCGCCCCCCACCACCTCGCCCTCGGGCACGTGGAGCGGGAAGCCGAGCAGGTAGGCGGCCACCAGCCGGCCGCGCAGCAGGGGCTCGTCGTCGATCTCGTCCTGGATGAGGCGGGACAGGATCCCGGCGCCCTGGGAGTGGCCGATGAGCACGAAGCCGCGGCCGTCGCTGTCGTTGGCGATGTAGGACCTGAAGGCGTCGACCACGTCGTCGTACGCCATGCCGAAGGGCGAGACGCCGGGCGCGGGCTCGGGGCCGCCCCCGCCGATCATGGCCAGCGTGACCTGGCGGTACATCGGCGCGAACATGCGGCAGGTCGAGTTGAGCCGGGCGGCCTGGTTGTAGACGACGTTGGTCTCCTCGTTCCCGACCACCATGTCGCTGTTGGTGCCCGGGTCGCGGGACACCGTGGGGTAGACGTAGAAGCAGTCGATGCCGGGGTCCTCGGCCGGCTCGTGCGCCATCACCTCCATCGACCCGTCGGGTGCCACCGCGGTGGCGTCGAGGGCCTGCGAGCAGGCATCGTCGGCGTCGGGCCGGCACAGCCAGTTGGCGTCGTCGCCGTAGACCGCACTGGTGTAGCCCTCGTAGTCGGCGGGCAGGGCCACGGGCTCGGTGGTCGTGGTGGTGGCGGCCGCCTGGTCGCCCTCGTCACCGGCCTGGTCGTCGCCGCCCCCACCGGAGCAGGCCGCGAGGATCAGCGCCAGGGCGACCGCCGTGCGAGCGGCATGGTGCCCGACGTGGTGCACTACCCCCATGCTTTCCCCCTTCTCAGTTCCCGAACGCTACTCCGAGTAAGGCAGGCTGTTCCTATGCGTATCGTCATCTACGGTGCGGGTGCCGTCGGGGGCGTCATCGGCGGGCGGTTGTTCCAAGCGGGCCACGATGTGACCCTCATCGCGCGGGGCGAGCACCTGCGCGTGCTCCAGGAACGGGGGCTGACCCTGGCCTCGCCACTGGGGTCGGACACGCTCCCCGTCCCCGCGGTGGGCGGGCCCGCCGAGGCCGGGCTGGCGGCGGGCGACGCCGTCGTGCTGGCCATGAAGAGCCAGCACACCGAGGCGGCGCTGGCCGACCTGGTGCGGGCGGCCCCGCCGGGCGTGGCGGTGGTGTGCGCCCAGAACGGGGTGGACAACGAGCGCCGGGCGCTGCGGTCGTTCCCCGACGTGTACGGGGTCTCGGTCATGCTCCCCGCCACCCACCTGGAGCCGGGCGTGGTCCTGTCGCACTCGGCCGGGCTCACCGGGCTGCTCGACCTGGGGCGCTACCCGTCCGGCGTCGACGACACGGCGCGGGCCCTGGCCGAGGCGTTCAGCGAGGCGACCTTCGCCTCGGAGGCCCGGGCCGACATCATGCGCTGGAAGTACCGCAAGCTGCTGCTCAACCTGGGCAACGCGGTGGAGGCCGTGTGCGGGGGCGAGGCGCGGCGCGGCCCGCTCTACGGCCTGGTCATGGAGGAGGGCGCCGCGGCCCTGGCCGCCGCGGGCATCGACGTGGTGTCCGGCGGCCGAGGACCAGGAGCGGCGGGGCGACCACCTCCGGCTGCGGCCCATCGAGGGCGCCCGGCGGGAGGGCGGCTCGTCATGGCAGAGCCTGGCCCGGGGCCAGGGCTCGATCGAGGCCGACTACCTCAACGGCGAGATCGTCCTGCTGGGCCGCCTCCACGGGGTGCCCACCCCCGCCAACGAGCTGTTCCAGCAGCTGGCCGGCCAGTTCGCCGCCGAGGGCCGCCCGCCCGGCTCGCTCACCGCGGACGAGATCATGGCCCGCCTGGGCGGGTGACCTCGGCCAGGCGGCGGGTGAGGTAGGCGCGCTCCGGGGCGGTGCGGGCGCGGGCCAGGGCGGTGCGGTAGTCGGCGGCCGCCTCGTCGGCGCGGCCCAGGCGGCGCAGGAAGTCGGCCCGGGTGGCGGGCAGCTGGTGGCCGCGGGCCAGGCGGGGATCGTCCGCCACCGCGTCGACCACCGCCAGGCCGGCCTCGGGGCCGTCGGCGAAGGAGACCGCCACCGCGCGGTTCAGCTCCACCACGGGCGACGGGGCCCGCCCGGCCAGCTCGGCGTACAGGGCGGCGATGCGGGACCAGTCCGTCGCCGGCCACGACGCGGCGCGGGCGTGCTCGGCCGCGATGGCCGCCTGGAGGCGGTACGGCCCCGGTGTCCCGAGGCGCCACGCCCGGTCGAGCTGGGCCAGGCCCTCGGCGATGCGGTCGCGGTCCCAGCGGCCGCGGTCCTGGTCCTCCAGCAGGACCAGGTCGCCCGAGGCGGACACGCGGGCGGCGCGCCGGCTGTCCTGCAGCAGCACCAGGGCCAGGAGGCCCCGGGCCTCGGGCTCGTCGGGCATGAGCCCGACCACCAGCCGGGCCAGGCGCACGCCCTCGTCGCACAGCTCGCGGCGGATGAGCGCGTCGCCGCCGGTGGCCGCGTAGCCCTCGGTGAACACCAGGTAGACGCAGGCCAGCACCGACGGCAGCCGCTCGGGCAGCAGGTGGGCGGGCGGCACCCGGAACGGGATCCCCGCCGTGCGGATCTTGGCCTTGGCCCGGCTCAGGCGCTGCGCCACCGTCGCCTCGGGCTGGAGGAAGGCCCGGGCGATCTCGGCCGTCTGGAGCCCGCACACCAGCCGCAGCGTCAGGCCCACCTGGGCCGCCGGCGCCAGCGCCGGGTGGCAGCAGGTGAAGATGAGGCGCAGCTGGTCGTCGTCCACGGGTTCCACCTCGGGGTCCTCGGGCGGCGGCGCGGGGGAGAGCGGCGCCGCCGCCCGCTCGCGGCTGTCCCTGTCGACCTCGCGGCGGGCGCGGTCGATGGCCCGGTTGCGGGCGGTGGTGGTGATCCACGCCCCGGGCCGGTCGGGGACGCCCCGCTCCGGCCAGGTGCGCAGCGCCTCCACGAACGCCTCCTGCACGGCGTCCTCGGCCGCGCCCAGGTCGCCGAGCAGCCGGGCGAGCGTGGCCAGCGCCCGCCCGGACTCCTCGCGGAACGCCCGCTCGACCGCGTCCGGGGTGGAGCTCAGCCCCGCTCCCACACCGGCCGGACCTCGACCGCGTTCTCGGACGGGACGGGGATGCGCCCGGCCAGCGCGACCGCCGCGTCGCGGTCGGCCGCCTGGACCATGTACAGGCACCCGGCCACGTCGGCCGCCTCGCCCAGTGAGCCGTCGGTGACGATCACCTCGCCGTCTCTCACCTGCACGGTGGTGGCCATGGTGGTGGGGTGGAGGGCCGCCCCGCCCAGCACCGCAGCGCCCGCGTCGGCCACGAAGGCGCGATGCGCCACGGCCGCCTCGTCCCACTCGGGGGTGCCGGGGGTGGTGGCCTCCTTGCCGTAGGCCATGGCCAGGAAGCGCTGGCCCGTGACCGCCGGGTCGTCGGCGTTGGGGTACCAGCCCACCAGCGGGCGCAGCGCGATCCAGCCGTTGGACGCGGCGGGGATCTCCCGAGCCAGCTCGATGGCATCGTCGAGGGTGTCGGTCTCCAACACGTAGAACCCGCCGATGGCCTCGATCGTCTCGGCGAACGGCCCATCCGTGACCAGCGGGGCGCCGTCGCCGTGGCGGATGGTCGCCGCGGTCCCGGCCTCCAGCAGGGCGGCGCCGCCCCGGATGGCTCCCGCGGCCCGCTCGCCGAAGCGGGCGTAGCCGGCGGAGCGGGCCTCGAACGCGGGGGTGCCGGGCTCGGGGTCCGTGGACGGGTCGGTCCCCAACAGTGCGAGGTACTGCATCGTGCCTCCGTTTCGTGCCGGGCGGCGGTCGCCCGGTCACCTATGACGACGAGCGGGGACCGCGCCCTTCGACAGAAATCTGCATCCCGGGCGACGAGGACTCCGAACTTCTATAGGCAAAGATTGGGGATAGTCTGACGCTCGGGGGTAAGACCGCGGCTCAGGCCTGCGCGCGGAGGCGGCATGGAGTCACCAGGCGGAACTCCCACCTACGAGGGCGACCATGACGTGCTGGGCGGTGTCGTGCCCCGTGCCCGCATGCGACCGCCCCAGGTGCGGGCGCTGCCGCGTGAGCGGTTGCTGCGGTCGCTGGCCACGGCAGGCGACCACCGGCTGGTCCTCATCACCGGACCGGCCGGTTGCGGCAAGACCACCCTGCTGGCCCAGTACACCGCGGGCCTGACCGTCCCCACCGCCTGGTACCGCCTCGACGCCGGGGACCGGCGCGAGGCCACCCTGCTGGGCCATCTGGCCCTGGCCCTGACCAGCGTGGTCGAGCCCGTGGACCCCGGCGTGGGGGCGGCGTGGTCGTCCGCCGAGCAGGCCGCCGAGGCGCTGGAGCGGGTGACGGCCGAGCGGGTGGTGCTGGCGCTGGACGACCTGCACGAGGTGGCGGGCACGCCCGCCGAGGCGGCCCTCGGACGGCTGGTCGAGCTGGCGCCCCCGTGGCTGGTGGTGGCCGCCACCTGCCGCCAGGCCCCCGCCTGGAACCTGTCGCGGCTGCGGGTGTCGGGCGAGCTGGGCGAGATCGGGGCCGACGACCTGCGCTTCCGGTCATGGGAGGTCGAGCGGCTGTTCGCCGACCTGTACGGCGAGCCCCTGCCGCCCGCCGACCTCGCCCGCCTGGCCCGGGGCCTGGAGGGATGGGCCGCGGGCCTCCAGCTGTTCCACCTGGCCACCCGGGGCAAGCACACCAGCGAGCGGCGCCGGGCGGTGGCCGCGCTGCCCGCCCGCTCCAAGCTCATCCGCGAGTACCTGTCGGGCAACGTGCTGGACGAGCTGCCCGACGAGCAGCGCGACTTCCTCATCGACACCAGCGTGCTCGGGCGGCTCAGCCCGGCGCTGTGCAACAGCCTGCGCGAGCGCCACGACGCCCTGCGGCTCCTGACCGAGCTGGAGGCGCGCCAGGTGTTCGTGACCCGGCTGGACGAAGACGAGCCCGTCTACCGCTACCACGAGGTGTTCCGCGCCTACCTGGAGACCCGGTTGGTGGAGCGGGAAGGCGAGCCCCAGGCCAAGGAGTGGGGCCGGCGGGCCGCGGCCCTGCTGGAGGACGGCGGCTGGGTGATGGACGCCCTGCGGGCCTACTGCTGGTCGGGCGATTGGGCCTCGGTGGGCCGGGTGGTGGCCACCGGGGGCGCCGAGCTGGCCGACGACGAGAAGTCGTGGCTGGACTGGCTGCCCGCCGGGCTGGTGGAGGAGGACCCCTGGGTCATGATGGCCGCCGCCCGCCGCGCCGCGGCCAGCGGGCGCCTCGCCACCGCCCTCGACCTCTACCAACGGGCGGAGACCCTGGCGGTGGGCACCGCGGCCCGCGACATCTGTCGCCGGGAGCGGGCCGAGATCGTGGCCTGGCTCGACCCGGCGGCGCCCGAGCCGTCGGGGTGGGCCGGCCGGCTGCGGGCGGTGGTGCGCACCCGCCCGGTCCAGGTCATCCCGGAGCGGCCCGGCGCCGCGCCGGCGCTGGGCGGCAGCATCGTGGGCGCGGCGGTCGTGGCCGGTGCGTCCGCACCCGACGAGGACGATCCCGCGCTCCCCGGCGGGGCGGGCGAGGTGGTGGGCGAGGCGCTGGTGGCGGCGGTGGGTGCCGCCCTCGCCGGGCGGCTCACCGAGGCGTCACAGCTGTTCGGGGGCCTGGCCGACGACCCCGAGGTGCCGCTGCCCACCGCGGCGGCGGCCCGCCTGGCGCTCACCGCGGTGCACGTGCTGGCGGCGCGGCCCATCGGGGGCGAGGCGGACGACCTGGCCGAGCTGGTCGAGCTGGTCGAGCTGGCCGACATGCCCTGGCTGTCGGCGCTGGCCCGGGCCGCGGCGGGGCTGGCCGGCGGCGACGACGGCTGGCACCGGGCCCTGGAGGTGGCGGGCGAGTGCGAGGCCCAGGGCGACCCCTGGGGCGGCGTGGCCGGCCGGTTCTTCGCCGTGCTCGGGTCGCTGGCGACCGGGGGCGCCCCGGTGGGCGAGCTGGTCGGCCTGTGCGACCGGCTGCGGCGCCTGGAGGCGGGCGCGGTGGAGTGCTGGTGCCGCGCCTGGCTGGCCACCGCCATGGCCCGCGCGGGCGACAGCCGGGCCCTGGAGGTGGCCCGGGCGGCCGAGCGGGACGCGGCCGTGGCCGAGGTGCCGGGCGCCCAGGTGTGGGCGATCATGGTCGAGGCCGAGCTGGCCTCGGACGACGAGGCCCGCGAGCTGATGGCGCGGGCCGAGGCCCTGCGCTACCGCTGGGGCGTCGACGTGCCGGTCCTGCCCGCGGGCGTCTCGGTGGTGGCGGTGGCGCCGCGGCCGGTGCGGGACAGCGGCCCGGGACTGCGGGTGCGCTGCCTGGGCGGGTTCCAGGTCGAGCTGGACGGACGGCCGGTCGACGTCTCGGCGGTCAAGCCCCGGGCGCGCTCGGCGCTGCACCTGCTGGCCGCCCAGGGCGGCCGCCCGGTCCACGCGGAGAGCATGGTCGAGGCGCTGTGGCCCGACCTCGACGCCGCCTCGGGCAAGCGCAACCTGCAGGTGGCGGTGTCCTCGGTGCGGCGGCTGCTGGACGACCATCGCCCCGGGGGCGGCGCGCTGGTCCGCCGGGACGGCCCCGCCTACGTGCTGGCGCTGCCCGACGTGGCCTGCGCGGACGTGGCGGTGTTCGCTGCGGCCCGCGACGAGGCCCGGGAGGCGGCGCGCTCAGGCGACGAGGCGATGGTCCTCGACGCGGGCGACCGGGCGCTGGTGGCGTACGGGGGCGACCTGCTGCCCGAGGAGGGCCCGGCCGACTGGGTGGTCGAGCTGCGGCGGCAGGCGGCGGCGGATGCCACCGAGGTGGCGCTGCTGGTGGCGGAGACGGCGCTCGGCGTGGGCAGCCACGACGTGGCGGCGGCGGCCTGCGCCCGAGGGCTCGACATCGATCGCTACCACGACGGGCTGTGGCGCCTCCTGGTCGACGCCCAGGAGCGCACCGGCGACCTCGCCGCGGCCACCCGCAGCAACGAGCGCTACCACGCCATGCTGCGGGAGCTGGGAGTGTCGAACGAAGCCCTGGCCTGACCCGCCGGCGAGGCAATAGCGGCCGCTGCGGCTGTCACGAGGCACTAGCGCCCGGGGGCCGACCCCTATTGCCTCGAGACCCGCCGGCCGACCCCTATTGCCTCGGGCGCCAACTGGACCCGTCGGGCTGACCGTGAGGGGCGGCCGGGGGAGCTGGGCGGGTCAGATGAGGCCCTGGCGCAGCGCGTAGGCCACTGCGTGCGAGCGGTTGCGCAGCTGCAGCCGGCTGGTCACGTCGTGGATGATGTTCTTCACCGTGCGCTCGGAGTACGACAGGTTGTCGGCGATCTCCGAGGTGTCCCAGCCGTCGGCCACCAGCTTGAGCACCTTGACCTCGCGGTCGGTGAGCCCGCCGAAGGTGAGGCCCCGAGGGTGCAGCACCTGGCGCTGGAGCCGGCCGATCTGCTGGAGCAGGCGGCCGAGCAGGTCGGGGGGCACGGTGCCGTCGCCCGCGGCGGCGGCCTGGATGGCGGGGACGAGCCGCTCGGGCACGGCGTCGGCGCGGCGCAGCAGGCCGCAGGCGCCGGCCTCGGTCACGGTGAGGACGGCGGCGTCGTCGAGCCGGCCCGCCACCACCAGGACCCGCTGGACGCCGGAGCGGCCCAGGGCGCGGATGGACTGGGCCGCAGCCTCGTCGACCTCGTCGACGACCACGATGGCGACGGTGTCGTCGCCGGGGGCGCCTGCGTCGTGCAGGCGGACCTCGATGCCGGGCTGCCCCCGGAGCTGAGCCTCGACACCCGAGCAGGACACGGGATCGTCGGCGTGGACGAGGACAGGGATGCGAACGGACACCGGGTCTCCATTCTCTCGATCGGCTTTCCCCGGCCGTGCCCGATGACTGTGCCATCCGTGCCTTCACGGGCACTCAACGTCCGCTCAACGGGCACGCCCGAGGGCCAGGAGTCCCGCCCGATCGGGCAATCAGGACCGAGTGAGCGTGAGGGGCCAGCCGGCCGCGGCGTCGCCGTCGACGCCCACCGCCACCGTGCCCGCGGCCGCCCGGACCAGCGCGCGGACCTGCTGGTCGCCGGGTCCGGCGCCCAGGCTGTCGGCCTCCCGGTCGAGCGGCTGCCAGCGGCCGAGGGCGTCGGGGGCGGCCAGCCACAGCGCCGTCTCGGCGCCCGCGGGGTCGCCGGGCAGCCCGGGCCGGGAGCCGGCCGCCACCACCGCCCCGTCCTCCAGCACCGCCAGGCCCCACACGCTGGGGACCCCGGTGTCGTCCGAGGGGTGGCCGTCGGCCTCGGTCCAGGTGGACAGGTCGGGTGAGGTCCAGACCGCCGGGGTCATCTGGGCCCCGCGCATCTGGCGCCCCAGCGCGAGCCAGTGCCCGTCGGCCAGGCGGACCAGCCGGTGCAGCTCCTGGCGCCCGGGACCGCCCAGCCCGGCGGTGGCGGCCCGCCGCCAGGTCTGCGCCGTCGTCCGAGCGCCAGATGCCCCCGTCGCCGTCGTCGCCGTCGTCGTTGAGGTCGCGGCCCACGGCCACCAGCCCCGCCCCGTCGGCCACCACGTCGTGCAGCGCGGCGGCGCCCTCCAGGCCCGTGGCGGCGACCGGCTCCCAGCCGCCGGGCGAGCCGTCGGGCGAGCGCCACACCGCGGCCTGGGTCGGGACGCCGGCCTCGTCCTCGCCGCCGGTCCAGCCCACGGCCACCAGGCCGGTGGGCCCGGCGGTGACGCCCGCGGCCGTCCCCGACTCGCCGGTCCAAGCCGGGGACCAGGTGGCGCCGGCGTCGAGCGACTCCCAGGCCGCGGGCCGGCTGCCGCCCGCGGAGCCCACCGCCACCAGGTGCGAGCCGTCGAGCGCGGTGGCGCCCAGCATGGCCTCGGGGGCCGCGGCCACCGGGACCGCGCCCCCGGTCAGCCGGGCGGTGCCCGCGGCCTCGGCGGCCACCTCGGTCGTGGACGGGCCGTCGCCGGTGGCCGGGGGTCCCGACGAGCCGCCGCCCGAGGCGGGGCCCCAGGCCACCACCGCGGCCAGCACCGCCGCCACCACGGCCGCGGCCGCCACCGCCGACACGAGCACCCGGCTCTGCTCCCGGCGGCCGTGGCCGTCGTCGCCGCCGATGCGGACCACCAGCTTGTCGTCCCGGTCGGTGAGGGTGAGCGAGGCCATAGGCAGGTGCCGGGACCGGGGCAGGCGGATGTCGCTGGGGGCGGTCAGCTCGGCCCGGTCGAGGTCGACCGCGATGGCGACCGGGGCGTCGGGCTCGGCGGGCTCCGCGGGGTCGGCGGGCACGAGCACCGGCGGCATGAGCACCGGCGGCGGCGGGGGCGCGGCCGGGGCCTCCGCCCGGCCCTCCAGGCGAGCCGCGGCCGCGATGGCGGCACCGAGGCACACCGCGTACTTGGGGTGGGCGTCCACCACCACCGGCCGGCCCAGCTCGCCGGTCACCAGCTCCGCCACCAGCGGCATGCGGCTGGCCCCGCCCACCAGCAGCACCGCGTCGAGCTCGTCCGGCGCCACGTCGGCGGAGGCGCAGGTCTGGCGGACCAGGTCGACGGTGCGCAGCACCACCGGCGCCACCATGCGCTCGAACTCGCCGCGCGAGATCAGCACCTCGCCCGAGCACCCGGGCAGGACCACGGGCACGGTGGCCTGGGTGTCGGACGACAGCGCCTCCTTGGCGTCCACCGCCGCCGCCCGCACCTGGAACAGGGCGGACAGGCCCACCGGGTCGTCGTCGTCCACCTCCGGCCAGCGCGGCCCCATGGACCGCACCACGTGGTCCAGCACCATCTCGTCCATGTCGACGCCGCCCAGCCGGTCGTCGCCCCGGGGCGAGCCGATGACCTCGAACGACGTGGCCGTCTTGCGCAGCAGCGTGGCGTCGAAGGTGCCGCCGCCCAGGTCGTACACGGCGATGAGGGCCCCGGCCGGGACCCGCTGCTGGGAGGCGTAGTAGAGGCCGGCCGCCACCGGCTCGGGCAGCAGGCCGGCGCGGGGCAGCCCGGCGGCCGCGGCCGCGTCGGCCAGCAACGTGAGCCGGTGCTGGCCCCAGGAGGCGGGATGGGTCAGCACCGCATAGTCGGGCGGGCCGCCCTCCCGTTCGGCCACCTTGCCGGCCACCCACCGGACCACCTGGGCGGTGAGCTCCGCCGCGCTCGAAGTGCCGGTCCCCCAGCACCACGGGGACGTAGTCGCCCACCCGGCGCTTGAACTCGCGCACCACCCGCAGGGGCTCGGTCAGGGCCCGGCGCACCGCGGCCTCGCCCACCAGCATGACCCCGTCCTCCCGCAGGAACAGGACCGACGGCACGGTGGCGGCCCGGTCGCCCAGCGCCACCGTCGCGGCCCGACCGTCGCGCCAGGTGGCCGCCGCGCTGAAGGTGGTGCCGACGTCGATGCCGACGGCGTAGCTCACGGCAGGCTGTCGTCGAGCGGGTCGCCCGGCGCGTAGCCGCCCAGCCCGCGGGAGCCGCCCAGCCCGGTGGAGCCGTCGAGCCCGGTGGAGCCCTCAAGCCCAGTGGAGAGGTGCCCGTCGGACGACAGCGGCGGCATGCCCTGGCGCCACCACGCGTCCGTGCGGAACGCCTCGTCGAGCCCGGGATCGTCGGCGGTGAAGCCTCGCTGCGCCAGCTCCGCGAACCACTGGTCACGCTTGGAGTCCGGTAGCCCCGACCCGCACCACGGGCAGTGGCTGATGGGCGCGGCGTCCAGCCCGCCCTCGCGGACCAGGCAATATTCGTCGAACACCGTGTCGTAGACGACGTGACGTCCCGGGGCGGCAGCGGCCGCCGGAACATCGCCTACTTCGAGGTGGCGGCGCATCTCGTCGCAGCAATGTTCACGCATTCCGGTGTCGAGCGTGCCCCCCGACACGCCGGATCGCCCCGGGAGATTCCCCGGTTCCGAACCGGGAATTCGCCTGGTGTGACGCTCGGGTAACCCGGGCCATGCTGGCACGATGGATCCCTCTGGTAACGGCGCCGCGGGGCAGGTCGAGTGGTTCGCCGACCGCTACGAAACCCTGGCCCGCAACGTCGAGACGTTCATCCGGGGCAAGCCCGAGGTCGTCCGGGCCGCCCTGGTGTGCATGTTCGCCGAGGGGCACCTCCTCATCGAGGACGTGCCCGGCGTCGGCAAGACCTCCCTGGCCAAGGCCGTGGCCAGCTCGATCGGCGCCTCCATGCGCCGCATCCAGTTCACCCCCGACCTGCTGCCCACCGACGTGACGGGAGTGCAGGTCTACGACGACCGCACCCGCCAGTTCGAGTTCCGGCCCGGCCCGGTGTTCTCCAACGTCGTGCTGGCCGACGAGATCAACCGGGCCTCGCCCAAGACCCAGTCGGCGCTCCTGGAGGTCATGGACGAGCGGCAGGTCACGATGGACGGCACCACCTACCCCGTCGCCCATCCCTTCATGGTCATGGCCACGTCCAACCCGGTTGAGCACGAAGGCGTCTACCGGCTCCCCGAGGCCCAGCTGGACCGCTTCCTCATGCGCATCGAGGTGGGCTACCCGGCGGCGGCGGCCGAGCGGGAGATCATGGAGAACCGCATCCGCGGCTACGCCCCCGAGCAGCTCAGCTCCGTGCTGACGGTGGACGAGATGCGCCAGATGATGATGGTCGCCCACCAGGTCTACGTGGCGCCGGTGCTCCAGGAGTACATCGTGGCCGTGGTGTCGGCCACCCGGCGCATGCCCGAGCTGCGGTTGGGCGTGAGCCCCCGCGGCAGCCTGGGCGTGGCCATCGCCGCACAGGCCGTCGCCGCGGCCAGCGGGCGCCCGTTCGTGACCGCCCAGGACGTCAAGCAGGTCACCCCCAACGTGCTGGCCCACCGCATGATCCTGCGGCCCGAGGCCCAGCTCCAGGGGCACACGCCGGAAGCGCTGCTGGACACGATCCTGTCGGCCGTCCCCGTGCCCCAGGACCGGGCCCGGGTCTGAGGACGCCGTGCTCACGGGGTCGGGGAAGGCCGCCGCCCTCGCGGGCCCGCTGCTGCTGGCGGTGGGGGCCGCGGTCCACTGGCCGGAGCTGATGGCGCTCGGCGTCGGCTGCCTGCTGGCCCTGGCCGCCTCCCTGTGGTGGCTGCTGCGCCGGCCCGAGCTGGTCGCCACCCGCGAGATCACCCCGCCCCGGGTCCGGGAGGGCGAGCGGGCGGTGGCCGTGCTGAGCCTGCTCAACGCCGGAGCGCACCGCAGCCCGCCCATGCTGGCCACCGAGCGGGTCGGCCGGCGGCGGGTCGGGGTGCGGCTGCCGAGCCTGCCCCGCGGCGGGTCGACCACCGTCACCTACGACCTGCCCACCGACCAGCGCGGGCTGCACCTGGTCGGCCCGCTCACCCTGGCCCGCTCCGACCCGCTGCGCCTGGTGCTGGTGGCCCGGGACCACGGGACCCGCTCGGTGCTGGCCGTCCATCCGCGGGTCCACGCGGTCGAGCCGGTCCCCACCGGCCGGGCCCGGGACATGGACGGGCCCACCTCGCTGGCCTCGCCCCAGGGCGGCATCGCCTTCCACTCCCTGCGCGAGTACGTGCCGGGCGACGACCTCCGCCTCATCCACTGGCGCTCGACGGCGCGGACCGGCCACCTGATGGTGCGGCACAACGTGGTGCCCAACGAGCCGCGCATGATGGTGGTGCTCGACACCAGCGCCTCGCCCTACACCCGCGAGTCGTTCGAGGACGCGGTGCGGGTGGCGGCCTCGCTGTGCGTGGCCGCGTTCGAGGCCGGATTTCCGCTGCGCTTCGCCACCACCGGCGGCGTCAGCGCCCTGTGCGAGCGGGGCACCGACGCGGGTGCCGCGGTCCTCGACCTGCTGGCCGGGGTGGAGGCGTCGCTCGACGATCCCGGCCTGCCGGCGCTGGTGAACATGGTCCCCGACGACGACGGCGTGTCCCTGGGAGTGGTCACGGGCCAGCCCGGGGGCGGCGAGCTGCGGGCGGTCACCGCGGTGCGGAACCGCTTCGACATGGTCAGCCTGGTCCAGGTGGGTGAGCTGTACGACCGCGCCCCCACCGCGGTGGCGGGCGCCTACGTGGTCAACTGCCGCACCAGCGAGGACTTCGCCCGCGTCTGGAACGGCGGCGTCCGCCGCTAGCGATCGAAGGGCACAGCCCGAGGCAATAGCGGCCGAACGGCAACTGTCGAGGCAATAGGGGTCGGCCCCCGACCACCGGTGCCTCCGGCCGGCGGCGCCGACCCCTATTGCCTCACGACCCGGTCGGTTCAGGCGGCCGTCGAGTTCGACAGGATGATCGCGGCCAGCTGGGTCCGGTTGCGGACGCCCAGCTTGCGGTAGATGCCCTGGAGGTGGAAGTCCACCGTCTTGACGCTGACGAACAGCTGCTCGGCGGCCTGGCGGTTGGACAGCCCGTGGCCCACGGCCAGGGCCACCCGGAGCTCGGCTTCGGTGAGCCGGGAGGCCAGCGAGCGGGTGCGGGAGCCGGCCTCACCCCGGGCCGTGGAGGCGCGCTCGCTCCAGGAGCGGGCGCCCAGGCGATCGAAGTGCGACCGGGCGGTGGCCAGGTCGCGGGCACCCGCGGCCTCCTGGCCCTCGGCCAGGCGGTGCTCGCCCCGCATCAGCAGCGTGCGGGCCTCCTCGAACGCGGCGTTGATGGAGTGGAAGCCCTCGAGCGCGGCGGCGAAGCGCTCCTCGGCGGGCGGGCCCTGGCCCAGCAGCGCGCCGCACCGGTGGGCGGCCGCCGTCGGCCAGATGCGACCGGTGCGGTCCGCCTGGCCCTGGAGGACCTCGTACTGGTAGAGGGCGTCGGTCACCCGCCCGGCCCGCGCCAGTGCCTCGATGCAGTCCGCCTGCCACCACAGCCAGCCCGGCTCGACCACGATGTTGGCGTCGGCCACCAGGTCGAAGGCATCGGCCGCCTCGTCGAAGCGGCCGGCGCCCAGGTGCAGCAGGCCCTTCGCCGTGACCGCGCACACGCCGAGCTGGGCCAGACCCAGCCGCGCCGACGCGTCGATGGCCTGCTCGGCGTGGTCGAGGCACTCGTTGTCGTGGCCCATGCTGGCCTCGATCCGGGCCAGCACGGCGTAGGCCAGGGGTATGAGGTGGCCCTGCCCCACCGCCCGCTGCAGGGAGATGAGCTGGCTCATCTCGGCCAGCGCATCGGCCCACCAGCCGACCCGCCACAGGCCCTCGATCAGCGCCAGGCGCGAGAAGATCGACCGCCCCGCCAGCCCGGCGGCGTCGCTCTGGTGGATCATCTTGCGCAGCATGTCGATGGCCGACTGGGCGTTGTCGCAGATCAGCTGGGCGAGGGCGCAGAGCTGGATCACGCCCTCGGCGGCGTCGGTGTGCTTCCCCGGCTCGTAGAGCTCGATCGCCATCTGACCGATGGGCAGCACCCGCTCGCCGATGGCCTCGGCGCTGCCGAGGAACAGCTCGACCACCGCGGCTGGCCGCGGCCGCCCCCAGCTGGAGCTGGGGGTCGCCCGCCTCGGCCGCGTGCTTGGCCGCCTGCTGGGCGTTGCCCAACGCGCCGGGCAGGTCGAGGGCCAGGAAGCGCGACCCGGTGGCGCACAGATGCAGGACCGCCGCCAGCGTGGGGTCCAGGTCCCGCACGGCCCGGGCGTGGAGCTCGAAGCGGGGGGTGGCGACCGCCGGGCCCAGCACCCAGACCTCCGCCTGGCCCAGCACGGCGGCCATCTTGGCCTTCGCCACCGGGTCGTCGATCGTCTCGATGACCGGGCTCAGCGTGGCCTGGGCCTTGTGGTGGTCGCCCGAGGTGTACTGGGCGTAGCCCGTCATGATCGTGCGCTCGGCGTAGGCCGCCGGGTCGGTGGTGAGCCGGGCCGACTGCTCGAGCGCCAGAGCCGCGGCCGGGAGCGCGCCGCGGCGCATCGCCTCCATGCCCAGGTCGAACATGCGGGCGGCCACCGCGTCGTCCGGTCCCACCACGCTCTCGGACAGGTGCCACAGGGCGCGGTCGTGGCGCCCGGCGTCGGTGGCCGCCTCGGCCAGCGCCCGGTGCAGGCCCCGCTGGCAGCCGACGTCCAGCAGGTGCAGCACCGCGGCCCGGACCAGCGGATGGCGCCAGTGGACCTTGCCGTCCACCAGCTCGATCACGCCCGCGGTCTCGGCCGGCGCCAGGTCGTCGAGCCTGCCGCCCACCCGCGCCAGCGTGGTGCCCACCATGGCCACGTCGTCGTCGGCCTCCAGCGCGGCGACGCCCAGCGCCGTCAGCGTGGCCGCCGGCAGCTGGGCCAGCTGGGCCCCGAACGAGTCGACCAGCCGCTCGCCGATGGGCAGGATCGCCGGCAGGGGCGAGGCGCCGGTGCGCTGGCCGGGGTGGAGCGCCCGCCCGGCCTCGATGAGGGCCAGGGGATTTCCCCGGGTGAGCTCCCAGCACTGGGTGGCGACCGCCTGGTCGACCCCCGCCTCGCCCAGCAGGCCGACCGCCGCCTCCTGGGGCAGGCCCCCGAGGACCAGCCGGTCGAAGTCGGTGCGGTCGAGCAGGCAGGGCAGGCCGGTCCGGTGGGCGAACAGGAAGCCGACCCGGTCGGCCTCGCAGCGGTGGGCCACGAAGACCAGCGACTCCAGGCTCGACTGGTCGATCCACTGGGCGTCGTCCACCGCCACCAGGACCGGCGCCTCCTCGGCCGCGGCCGACACCAGCGCCAGCGTGGCGCCGTGCACGGCCAGCAGCCGGCCCTCGGCCTCTACCAGGCCCAACGCTCCCCGGAGGGCCCGCGCCTGGCTGGGGTCGAGCTGGTCCAGCCGGTCCAGCAGCGGGCGGACCACGGCCGACAGGCCGCTGAACGCGAGCCCCTTCTCGAACTCGACCCCGGTGGCCCGCAGCACGGTGAACCCGCGGCGGCGGGCGTCGCGGATCGTCCAGTCCACGAGGGCGGACTTGCCCAGGCCCGCCTCGCCGGAGAGGACGGTGACCTGCGAGCTGGCGGAGGCCACGGCGTCGAGCATGCGACCCAGCGAGGCGAGCTCCTCGTCCCGCCCGACCGGTTGTTCCACCGTGGTGATCGTCCGCTGCTCGATGACCATCGCTGAGCCCCCACCCTAGGTGATCGGCAGCGGTGACCTACCGCGCGTCCCCGGGTCGCTTCAGGGGTCGATCGTACGCCAACTGCGACACTCTGTAACAGAGCGGATTACAGCACTTGTGCAAACCAGGCATTCACCCGGTGCACATCTTCTGTACCCCGTCGCACCATGGCGGCCGGCTGGTGTGAGCGTCGGACCATACCCCCTTCGGCCTCCACCGGCCCCCTCCTTCAGAACTCACCGGATCGGCGGAAGATGCAGTCCACCCAGGAGCGCACAACCGAGATCGCGCTGTGCTGCGCACTCACCTGCGTCGCAGGTGCGGTGTACGCGGACTACTTCTCGGGCTGGCGCTTCCTGGTGCCGGTGATCGCCGGCGCGGTTCCCGCCGCGCTGGTCATCTCCGCCACTGCGGCCCGGGGCTGGCGGCCCGGCCGCAGTGCGGCTCTCGCCCTGGTGCTCATGCCCGTGGCGGGCGCGGCGCTCATCTACGCCGTGCCCGACGCGGGCGTGGCCGGCATCGGCGAGGCGCTGGCCACCTTCCGGGGCGGCGTCACCGAGGGCTGGTCGGCCATGCTCAACGCGGGCCTGCCGGCCGACCTGCGGGGCGAGCTGGTGGTGACGCCCTTCGTGCTGAGCTGGCTCGCCTGTGCGGCCTCCGCCCTCCTGGCCGTCCACACCGAGGGGCCCATCGTCCCCCTCGGCCCTCCCACCCTGGCGCTGGTGGCGGCGCTGGCGCTCACCGGGTCCCACGCCCGGCACCAGCTCGCCGTCGCCCTCGCCTTCCTGCTCGTTGCGCTCGTGCTGATGCTGGTGCGGGCCAACCGCGTGGTCTCCGCTGCCCTGACCGAGGCCCTCGGCAGCCCCGGCAGCTCCCCCGATGGCAGCGGGGACCGCGCCAGCTCGCCGAACGCGGCCCGGCTCCACACCCCGGCCGGCCGGGTCGCGTTCGGTGTACCTCTCGTCGTGGGGATCGCGGTTGCGAGCCCGCTGGCCGCCGGCGCCCTCCCGCCTGCGCGTGGCGACCGGCTGGACCCCCGCGATCTCCGCGGCGAGCGACTCCAGATCGACGATGCGCTGAGCCCCCTCGTCCTGCTGAAGTCCCAGCTCAAGGCGGAGCCACCCCAGCCGCTGTTCCGCATCACGATCGAGGTCGGCGGAGATGCGCCCGATCGGGTGCGGACGGCGGCGCTGGACACCTACGACGGCGCCCTGTGGACCACGACGGGCGACTACCGGCGAGCGGGGAGCGAGCTGCCCGGCGACGCGGTGCTGGGGCACCTGCCGCCCGGCGCCAGGGTCCGCCAGAGCATCACGATCCTGGGGCTGGAGGGACCGTTCCTCCCCGCCGCCGGTCGTCCGTTCCGCCTCGACGGCGACCTCGACGAGGCCGTCATGGGCTTCGACCCCACGGCCGGCACGCTGGTGTCGGCCCGCACCCACCTGAGGGGCCTGAGCTACGACGTGGAGAGCGCGGTCGTGGCCCCCAGCGACGACGAGCTGGCCGCCACCACCCCGGGCTCCGACCCGGCGCTCGACTCGCTGCGGGCCACGCCGCCGAACCTGCCCGCCAACCTGGCGACGCTGGCCCAGGCGTGGACGGCCGAGGCGCCGTCCCGGGTGGGTGAGCTGCTGGCGCTGCGCGACGGGCTGCGGTCGATCCGCTACGACGACTCGGTCGACGCCGAGCCCGGCCACAACTACGACGCCCTGGAGCGTGTGCTGCTGGGCGACGAGACCGAGCGCGAGGGCTACGCCGAGCAGTTCGCGGCGGCCTTCGCGGTGCTGGCCCGCACCCGCGGCTTCCCCGCCCGGGTGGCGACCGGCTACCTGCTGCCCGAGCCCGGCCCCGACGGCGTCATCACCGTCACCGAGGCCGATGCCCACGCCTGGCCCGAGGTCTACTTCGACGACCTGGGCTGGGTCCCGATCGAGGCCACCGGGAGCCGGAGCGAGTCCGCTCCCGAGCCCGACGACGTCCAGGCGCCCCCCGGGCGGCCCAGCAACGCACCGAGCGACGCCTCCCAGGCGAGCCCGCCGGTGCCGCCGGCCGTGGTCGAGGCGACCGTGGACGGCGACAGCGAAGGCAGCGGCGGGGGTGTGATGGCCCCCGCCGCGGCCGGAGGGATCGCGGCCTTCGTCGCCTCCGCCGGCCTCTTCGCCCTCCCCGCGGCCGCCAAGCGCTGGCGCCGCTCCCGGCGGCGCCGGGCGGCCTCCGCCTCGGCCCGGGTGGTCGGCGCCTGGCGCGAGACCCTCGACCGGCTCGTGGAGCTGGGCATGCCGGTCGCTCCCTCCCTCACCGCCTCCGAGGTCGCCGCCCGTGCCCGGGACCGGTTCCCGCAGGGCGCCGCGGCCGTGGGCCAGCTGGTCCCGCTGGTGGCGGTGGCGGTGTACGCCCCCTTCGAGCCCGAAGGTGCGGCGGCAGATCACGCCTGGCGACTCGCCAGCGACGCCCGGTCATCCCTACGGCGAGGGATCGGCCCTGGGCGCCGGCTGCGGGCCATGGTGGACCCCCGGCCGTTGCTCGGCCCTGGCCGCCAGGTTCGGCGTGCCGACCGTGTGCAGACCGCAACCCCCACCGCGGTAGCCACGGTCGGCGACGCCGGTCCCCATGAGGTCTTGTAGGTGGCCCGGCCGAGCGGCCGCCCTCGGGCGGCCGCACTGCAGTTCGGCGCGGCGCTGGTGGTGTGCTCAGTGCTGGGAATCGCAGTGGCACAGGGCGAGGCGGACCCTCCGGCCGAGCTCGACCTGCGGGGTGGCGGCGCCTGGGTGGCGTCCTCGACGGTGGGCCAGCTCACGCTGATCGACGGCGGCACCGCCGAGGTGGCGGCCCGGGTCAAGGTGGCGGAGACCGCCACCGACCTGGGTGCCGTCCAGTCCGGCTCCGTGGGCTACGCCCTCGACCGGGCGCAGGGGACCGTGCGGCGGGTGGACCCGGCCACGTTCGTGGCCGCGGCGCCGGTCGAGGTCATCGAGGGCGCCCGCGGCGACCTGTCGGCCCACCCCAGCGGCGACGTGGTCTACGTGGTGGACCACGAGCGGGGCCGGGTGGCGGTGGCCGACGCGGGGTCGCTGTCGGGCCTGCGCGGCGAGGTGCAGTCGCTGGCCGAGGCGGTCGCCTCCAGCGTGGTCGACGAGGCGGGCCGGCTGTGGGCGCTGGGCGCCACCACCGGCGACCTCACCTGGTTCGACGGCACCGAACGCAACGCCCGGCGGGGCGTGGTGGCCGACCCGGCGGGCGCCGAGCTGGTGGTGGTGGACGGCCGGGCGGCGGTGGTCGAGCGCTCCGGCCGGGTGGTGCGCACCCTGGGCGGCGACGGCGGGTTCCTGGCCGAGTCGTGTCTGGAGATCGAGCCGACCGACCGCTCCGTGCGGGTGGCGGGCTCGGACGGCCGGCGGCGCCTGTACGTGGTCTCGGGCGACGACGGGGTGCTGCGGGTCAGCGACCTGGCCTCCGGCGACTGCGGCGCGGTCGTGGTCGACATCGCCGTCCCCGGCTCCGACCTGGGCACCCCCCAGGAGGCGCGGGGCCGGGTGTTCATCCCGGACTACACGCGTGGCACGGTCGTCATCGTCGACCTGGAGTCGCGCGAGGTGACCCGCACCGGCGAGCTGGTGGCGCCCGGCACGGAGTTCGAGCTGTTCGACAAGGACGGCATCGTCTTCTACAACGACCCGGGCAGCGAGCGGGCGGGCGTGGTGCGCATCGACGGCACGTTCGACTCGGTGCGGAAGTTCGACCCCGACCGCCCCGGCAGCGGGGTGGTGCCCGAGGACGGCCGCGACCAGCCGGCGGGGACCGGCGAGGGCGGGCTGGGCGGGTCCGATCCCGGCGGCGGGGACGAGCAGGCCGAGGCGCCGGACCCGCCGGGCGGCGACGACCAGCAGGACCAGCCCGGCGAGGACGGCGGCGACGAGCAGGACGAACAGGACGAGCCGGATCCGGGGGACACCCCGGACCCGGGGGCCACGGAGCCGGAGGGCGCGGGACCGTCAGCCACGCCCGATCCCGGCTCCGTGCCCCCTGGATCCCGGCGGGCCCATCGTGCCCGGCAATCCCGTGCCGGGCACCCAGCTGCAGATCGTGGCCTCGGCGCTGGCGGCCGAGATCGGCGGGTCGATCGACATGTCGGTGCGCGCGGTGGCCGAGGGCGAGACGGTCGCCGACGCGACCTGGGACTTCGGTGACGGCGGCACCGACCGCGGCACGCGCACGTCCCACGCCTGGGATGCGGCGGGAACCTTCCGCGTCCGGGTCCAGGGCACCCTGGGCTCGGGCGCGACGGCCACCGGGGTCGCGGACTTCGTGGTGCGGCCCCCGACCCCGGTGGCCCTGCGGGCCGACTTCAGCTTCACCCCCAACAGCGGGATCGAGACCTACACGCCGGTGACCTTCACCGACCTGTCGCAGGGCGGCCCCACCTCCTGGAGCTGGACGTTCGAGCGGGCCCTCGGGCCCGGAACCTCGGCCCTGCCCTCGCCGCCCGCCCAGCAGTGGGGGATCGCCGACACGTTCACCGTCACGCTGGTGGTGCGGCGGGGCAGCGAGAGCGACACCGTCACCCGCACCGTCACCGTGAACGACCCGCCCCCACAGGCGCCCGCGGTCATGGACATCGTGTCGACCGAGGGCCCGCCCTACGACGACCAGACCGCCTACACGTTCTTCGCCCACCATGTGGCCAACCCCGTCGACACGTGCGTCTACACGTTCCAGGGGACCAACGTCGACTGCGTGCTCGTCCCGAGCCACGGGACCACGATGCTGCAGGGCACCCACCGCTTCCCGGCGGGACGCCACACCATCCGGCTCACCGTCACCGGGCCCGGGGGCATCACCACCCGCACGCTGACCATCGACGTGGTCGCCCTCACCCCGCCCGTCGCCCGCATCACGGTCACCGGGGCGATGGACAACGGCGGGACCTGGTCGTCCACCGAGGGCATGCCGGTCACGTTCGACGGCAGCGGCAGCACAGGCACGTTCACCCAGCTGGACTGGCGCGACCTGGTCACCGGGGCCACCGCCACCGGCCCCACCTGGACACCCGCGCTCGAGCGTGGGCCGCCACACCATCCGGCTCACGGCCGTGTCGCCGCGGATGGGCGACGCCACCCGTGACGTCATCATCGACGTCTCGCCCGCCGACACCACCCCGCCCGACGGCTCGCCGTCGATGGTCGACCCCTTCCCGGTGGCGCACACGACGTTCAGGGCCACGGCGGACGACCCCGAGAGCGGGATCACCCGGGTCGAGCTCTACGGGCGGTTCCACGGGGCCTGCCTCCCGCCGGGGGTGTACGACCCGGCTGGCCCCCCCGACCAGGGCGGTGTTCCGGTCAACCTCGATTTCGAGACCACGCCGTTCGCCGTCGGAACGGGCGGCCAGCTCGTGCCGGACGGAGGGACCGGCGTGACCTTCACCGCGGGGCTGGACCTCTGCACCGGAGGGCTCGACTACGTGCCGCCCATGCGGATCGAGGTGTGGGCCGTCGTCACCAACGGCGCCGGCCTGAGCTTCCGCACCGGGCTCTTCATGCTGATGACGTAAGAGGTCACGCCATGCGCGGCAACCACCGGACATTGGGGCTGAAGCTGGGGGCGGGGGTGGTGGCGTGCTCGGTGCTGGGTGCCGCTGGTGGCGCAGGGTGACGCGGCGCCGCCCACCGAGCTGGACCTGCGGGGCGGCGGGGCGTGGGTGGCGTCGTCGACGGTGGGTCAGCTCACGCTGATCGACGGGGGCACGGCCGAGGTGGCGGCGCGGGTCCAGGTGGCGGACGACGCCGACCGAGCTGGGGGCGGTGCAGTCGGGCGTCGTGGGCTACGCGCTCGATCTCGGCCAGGGACCGTGCGCCGGGTGGACCCGGCCACGTTCGTGGCCGCCGGCGCCGGTGGAGATCATCGAGGGCGCCCGCAGCGAGCTGTCCCTGCACCCCAGCGGCGACGGTGATGTACGTGGTGGACCAACAGCGGGGCAAGGTGGCGGTCACCGACGGCACGTCGCTGTCGGGGCTGAAGGGCGAGGTGCAGTCGCTGGCCGAGCCGGTCGGCTCCAGCGTGGTGGACGGGGCCGGCCGGCTGTGGACGCTGGGCGCGGGGACCGGCGACCTCGTCTGGTTCGACGGCACCGAGCGCCACGCCCGCCGGGCGGTGGCCGAGGACCCCCGCGACACCGAGCTGGTGGTGATCGACGGCCAGCCCGCGCTGGTGGACCGGGCCACCCGGCTGGTGCGCACCGTGGGCGACGACGGCGGGCTTCCGGGCCCGGTCCGTGCCTGGACATCGACCCGGCGGACCGCTCGGTGCGGGTGGCGGGCTCGGACAAGGCCCGGCGGCTGCTGGTGGTGTCGGGCGACGACGGCGTGCTGCGGGTGAGCGACCTCGGCTCGGGGGAGTGCGGCGAGGTGGTGGTGGACGTGGCCGACCCGGACTCCGACCTGGGCGCGCCCCAGGAGTCCCAGGGCCGGGTGTTCATCCCCAACTACACGACGGGCAAGGTCGTCATCGTCGATCTGGAGACCCGGGAGGCCAAGCCCACCGGCGAGCTGGTGGCGCCGGGCACGGAGTTCGAGCTGTTCGAGCGGGACGGCATCGTGTTCTACAACGACCCCGGCAGCGAGCGCGCCGGCGTGGTCCGGGTGGACGGCACGTTCTCCGAGGTCGAGAAGTACGACCCCGAGCGCCCGGGCGCGGGCCTGGTGCCCGAGGCCGGCCGCGACCAGGCGCCGGTCCCCGACCTGGCCGCCCCCGGCAACGGCGAGGGCATCGACGAAGGCGCCCTCGGCGGCCCCGACCAGGGCGGCGGCCCGGACGAGGTGGCCGACGGTCCCGATGCCGAAGAGGTCGACGGTCCGGCGGACGAGGCCCCCTCCGAGCTGGGCGGCGACGGGTCGACGGACCCCGTCCCCGGGACCGGTCCTCCGGGCGGCGAGCCACCGACCGGTGGTCCGGGCCCCGTCACCCCGCCGCCCGGAGGTGGCGGCGGTGGGCCGACGCAGCCATCGCCGGGGGTGCGCATCGACATCGTCACTTCGGCGCTTTCCGCGGAAGGTGAACGAGCCGTTGCGGTTGGAGGCGCGGCCACGGGATCCCGACGACGAGATCAGCGACGTCTCGTGGGCCTTCGGTGACGGTGAATCCGATACCGGCACCGTGACGTCGCACGCCTGGGATGCAGCCGACGACTACGAGGTCACGGTCAACGCAGTGCTCAACGGCACCGACCCGGTCGGCACCGCCACCGAGATCCACATCCTGCCCCGGGCGCCCGAGCCGCCGGTGGCCGACTTCACGTTCACCCCCACCACCGCGGAGACCAACCAACCCGTGATGTTCACCGACCGGAGCGATCCGGTGCCGACGTCCTGGGAGTGGACCTTCGACGGCGCCACGGGCAGCGGCACCTAGCTCGTGCCCAACCCGCCCGCCCAGACCTGGGACCAGCCCGGCCGGTACACCGTCACCCTGCGGGTCGAGCGCGGCGGCCTCGAGGACACCATCGAGCGGACCGTCACGATCGAACGGCCCCCGCCCACCGCCCCGGTGGTGACCGAGATCCGCTCCAATCCCGATGGCCCGTACAACCAGCGCACCTCCTACGAGTTCCTGGCCACCGTGACCAGCGGCCCGGCCACCCCTTGCCGCTTCGTCATCGACGGCACCGCCCAGCGCCTGCGCCCCACGCTCCGGCGGCGTGGTCGCCTCACCGGCGCGGACCTTCCCCCAGGGCGGCGCCCACCGCATCCAGCTCGTCGTGGGTGACCCCGCGGCCGAGACCACCCGCGAGCTCGACATCACCGTCCAGGTCCTCCAGGCCCCCCAGGCATCCATCGCCGTCAGCGGCGCCGCCGGGTCCGGCGGCAACTACACGGCGGTGGCCGGCGACAACCTCACCTTCGACAGCGGGGGCAGCACCGGCGCCATCGAGACCTGGACCTGGCGCGACGACGCCACCGGCAACACCCTCCAAGGGCCCGTGTGGAACACGGCCCTCCAACAACCCGGACCCCACCGCATCACCCTCACCGTCGACCACTCCGTCATGGGCAGCGACACCGCCGAGGTGACGGTCACCATCACCGCCCGCGACGCCACCGCCCCGGTGGTGGAGACGCCGTGGACCCTCTTCTACGGGCCGACGTACCAGGCCGAGGCCCGGTCGACGCGACCCGGAGACCGGCATCGTCAGCATCGAGCTCTACGGCTCGATCTTCGGCGACTGCCTGAGCAACGGCACGGTGGTGGGCAGCTACAGCATCGGCGGCGGAGGTCTCATCTCCCGTGGCACGATGGGCAACGGGCTGGACATCGACAGTGAGGGCTGGACGCGGATGGCGCCGATATCTGCCCACCGGCTGTCCCGAGGGCACCAACGACCTGACCTTCGACATCACGCTGTGGTCGGTGTCGACGAACGGCCACGGCCTCGACCACCCGCAGCGACGACCTACCGAAGCCCGTCGACGGCGACCGGACTCACCCTTTCGCGCCTGGGCTGTTCATGGTGATGACAAGAGGGATCGACGCGATGAGCGCTGACCGCAGCACGACGGGTTTGAAGCTGGGGGCGGGGCTCGTCGTGTGCGCGGTGCTGGGCGCCCTGGTGGCGCGGGGCGATGCCGCGCCGCCCGCCGAGCTGGCCCTGCGGGGCGGCGGGGCGTGGGTGGCGTCCTCCACAGTGGGCCAGCTCACGCTGATCGACGGGGGCACGGCGGAGGTGGCGGCGCGGGTCCTGGTGGCGGAGGGCACGACCGAGCTCGGTGCCGTCCAGTCCGGCAACGTGGGCTACGCGCTCGGACCTCGCCCGGGGCACCGTGCGCCGGGTCGATCCGGCCACGTTCGTGGCCGGGTCGCCGGTCGAGGTGATCGAGGGCGCCCGCCGCGACCTCACGCTGCACCCGAGCGACGACCTCATGTACGTGGTCGACCACGAGCGGGGCAAGGTTGCGGTCACCGACGGCCCGGTCCCTGTCGGGCCTGAAGGGTGAGGTGCAGTCGCTGGCCGAGCCGGTGAGCTCCAGCGTGGTGGACGGGTCGGGCCGGCTGTGGACGCTGGGTCAGGAGACCGGCGACCTCGTCTGGTTCGACGGCACGGAGCGCCACGTCCGCCGGGCGGTGGTGCACGACCCGGGCGACACCGAGCTGGTGGTGATCGACGGCCAGCCCGCGCTGGTGGACCGGGCCACGTGCCTGGTGCGCACGGTGGGCGACGACGGCGGGTTCCGGGCCCGGTCCTGTCTCGACATCGACCCGGCGGATCGTTCGGTGCGGGTGGCGGGCTCGGAGGGGGCGCGGCGGCTGTTGGTGGTGTCGGGCGACGACGGGGTGCTGCGGGTGAGCGACCTGGGCTCGGGGGAGTGCGGCGAGGTCGTCGTGGACGTGGCCGACCCGGACTCGGACCTGGGCGCGCCCGAGGAGTCCCAGGGCAAGGTGTTCATCCCCAACTACACGACGGGCACGGTCGTGATCGTGGACCTGGAGACCCGGGAGCGCGCCAGACCACCGGCAAGCTGGTGGAGCCGGGCACCGAGTTCGAGCTGTTCGAACGGGACGGCATCGTGTTCTACAACGACCCGAGCAGCGAGCGGGCCGGTGTGGTGCGGGTGGACGGCACCTTCGCCGAAGTGGAGAAGTACGACGCCGACCGCCCGGGCGCGGGCGTGGTGCCCGAGGGCGGGCGGGACCAGGCCCCGGTCCCGGACCTGGCCGCCCCCGGCCGCGGCCAGGGGACCGACGAGGGCGCCCTGGGCGGCCCCGACCAGGGCGGGGGCCCCGACGAGGTCACGGACGGGCCCGACGCCGAGGAGGGCGACGGTCCTGCGGAGTCCCCGCCCAGCGAGCTCGGCGGGGACCGGTCGGCGGAGCCCGTCCCCGACTCCGGTCCCCCGGGCGTCCTGCCGGACCCGACCCCCGGACCCCTGACCCCGGCACCCCCGACCCGGGAACACCGGCACCGGCAACCCGGTGCCGGCCGACGGGATCGACTTCACGGTCGACCAGGCCGCGGCCGACATCGACGAGGAGGTCCGCTTCACCGCCTTCGCCACGGATCCCGACGACCGGCTGAGCGACGTCTCCTGGCAGTTCTCCCTCGACGACGTTCCGGCCGGCGAGGCCACCGGCAACCCGCTCGACCACTCCTTCGCCGACGCCGGCACCTATGAGGTCAGCGTCCAGGGCACGCTGCGCTCGGGCTCGGAGCCGGCCCGGACCGTGTCCATCGTCCACAGCTTCCGGGTCCTGGACCCCACCGTGGAGCTGGTGGCCGATTTCTCCGGCCCGCCGACGGCCGAGACCGGCCAGCCGGTCACCTTCACCAACCTGTCGACCGGCGCCACCCGGTACTCCTGGAGGTTCGAGGGCGCCCGACGCCCCGACACCTCGACCCAGCGCACGCCGCCCCAGCAGTTCTGGGAGACCGCCGGAACCTACACGGTGACGCTGGAGGTGCGAGCGCGGCAACGAGCGGCGGCAGCAGAGCCAGGACATCGTCATCAGCGACCCCCTGCCCGACCTGCCGGTCGTCGGCCCCATCACCCCCAGCCCGGCAGGACCGTACGACACGACCATGACCATCACGTTCAGGGCCGACCTCACCGCCGACCCCTGGGACGAGTGCTGCTTCACCATCGAGGGGGCACGGGTCGACTGCGACCCGACGCCGATCGCCGGCGGCACCCGGTTCTCGGCCAGCCACCGCTTCACCACCGAAGGCAGCAAGACCATCACGCTGACCGTCCGCAACGCGGTGCGGCTCCGCGAGCCCCAGCCCGCTGGTCATCGACGTCGACCGAGCTGACGCCTCCGACCGTGGCGATCGAGGTGACCTCGGGCGCCGATCTCGACGCCGGCGTGTGGGTGACGGACGACCACAGGCGGTGACGTTCGACGGTGGCAGCAGCCGGGGCGACTTCGACCGCTACTTGTGGCGCGACGAGTCGACCGGCGCCACCTCCAGCGGGCCGGTCTGGACGGTCACCCTCGACGGCGGCCAGCACATGATCACGCTCACGGTGGTGTCCGACCGGCAGGGCGGAATCCAGAACTCGGCCTCGGTGCCCGTGGACGTCCTCATCGCGGAGCAGGCACCCCCCGAGGTTGGGGCGATCCTCGGACAGCACGCCTGCCGAGGGGTTGGGGGGCCGGGCGTTCCACCCGTTTGTGACCCCATCGCGAGGATCCAGCTCTTCGGCCGGTTCGAGGGGGCGTGCGTCGACGAGAAACGGGGTGGAGACGCCCTTCGACGTCGACCGGCGGGGAGCCACCCCGCTGGCCGAGGCCGTACCGTCCGAGCTCCCCGGCCCCGCCCCGGACGGGGACGGGTCACCTTCTTCACCGGCTACGACTTCTGTCCTGCCGGCGACCAGTTCGGCCCGGCCATGGATGTCGAGGTGTGGGCGGTCGCCTACACCGACCGGGCGGGCCAGCGGGGCGAGAGCGAGCACATCATCAGGCCGTGAAGCGGTAGCCCATCCCCGGCTCGGTCACGATGTAGCGGGGCTGGGCCGGGTTGGGCTCCAGCTTGCGGCGCAGGTTGGCCAGGTGGACCCGCAGGTAGTTGCTCTCCTCGCCGTAGGCGGGGCCCCACACCTCCCGCAGCAGGTGCCCGCGGGTCACCAGCCGGCCGGCGTTGCGCGCCAGCACCTCCAGCAGCCCCCACTCGGTCGGGGTCAGCCGGATGGCGCGCCCGTCCCGGCCCGTGACCCGGCGATCGGCCAGGTCGATGCGGAAGTCGTCGGTCTCGACCACCGGGGCCTCGGGCGCGGGCGAGGTGCGGCGCAGCGCGGCGCCCAGGCGGGCGAGCAGCTCGGCCATGCCGAACGGCTTGGACACGTAGTCGTCGGCGCCCGCGTCCAGGGCGACCACCTTGTCCTCCTCGGAGCCCCGGGCGGAGAGGATGATGATCGGCACCGCGCTCCAGCCCCGCAGCCCGCGGACCACCTCGATGCCGTCGATGCCCGGCAGGCCGAGGTCGAGGATCACCACGTCGGGATGGTGCCGGGCCGCGAGCTGGAGCGCCTGCTCGCCGGTCGAGGCCAGCAGCACGTCGTAGTCGCGGACCCGCAGGTTGGCGGACAGGGCCCGCTGGATCGGGGGCTCGTCGTCGACGACCAGCACGGCGGTCACGACGCCCGCTCGACCTAACTCGCCGCGAGGCCGAAGAATCCGATGGTGACGAGGACGAAGAGGATGTCCTTCATGTGCTGCTCCCGGCCGGGGTGGGGACGGGGACGAGGATGCTGATGACGCGGGGATCGCCGTCGACGCGCGCCGCGATGCGCTCGGCGGTGCCGTCGTGGAGCAGCCGGTGCCAGCTGGTGGAGGGCAGCAGGCGCCCGGCCACCACGACCACGTCGGCGGCCCCCCGGCGCAGCTCGTTCCGCACATGCGCCGCCACGGCGGCGGCGACGTCGCTGCCGTCCACGATGACCAGGGGCTCGGGGTGCTCGGCCGCCATCCAGCGCAGGCCGAGGGCGTGGGCCCGCCGGGCGTCGGTGGCCACGTGCACCGCGACGTGGCGTGCGGCCCGGGTCCGGCGGGCGACCTCGAGCGCGGCGGTGGCCCGCCGGTCGAGGATGCCCACGGGCACGACGACCACGCGCTCGCTCACGGCTCGATCCAGATCAGCGGGTTCATGAGCACCGGCCGCCCGTAGCGGCGCACGGCCACGCCCTCCGCGGTCAGCCGGTGTCCGGGCTCGACGCCCGCGATGTGACGGCGCCCGAAGAAGACCGCCTCCAGCGAGCCCGTGCGCGTCCCGCAGCTCCACCTCCAGCACGGGCCCGCCGGGCCACTGGCGTGGGCGGGCCGCGGTGACGGTCCCCCGCACCGCGGCGCGCTGCCGGCAGCGCAGCGACCCGATGGGCATGACGTCGGCCGGCGGGTTGACGGTGTCATCCCACGGGCGGGACGGCGCTCCGGTGGACGGTTCGTTCATGTCCCCGTCGTACCGCCGGGCCCCGCGCCCCACCATGGCCTTCACTGGGTCTTAGTGCGCCTGAGCAGGTTCTTAGCGCGTCCTTCACGCCTCAGCGATGATGGAACCCGGTGACCGCCAGCGACCCAGCCCCCGGCAGCCTGCGCATCTACCTGGGCGCGGCCCCGGGCGTCGGCAAGACCTTCGCCATGCTCAGCGAGGGGCGCCGCCGCCGGGAGCGGGGCACCGACGTGGTGATCGGCTTCATCGAGGCCCACGGGCGGGCCCCCACCGCGGAGCAGTCGGCCGGGCTGCCCGTGGTGCCCCGCCGGATGGTCGAGCACCGCGGCGCCCGCCTGCCGGAGATGGACCTCGACGCGGTGCTGGCCCGCCGGCCGGAGGTGGCGCTGGTGGACGAGCTGGCCCACACCAACGCGCCCGGGTCCCGCCACGACAAGCGCTGGCAGGACGTGCGCGCCCTGCTCGACGCGGGCATCGACGTCGTCACGACGCTCAACGTCCAGCACCTGGAGTCCCTGACCGACGTCGTCGAGCGGATCACGGGCGTACGCCCCACCGAGACGGTCCCCGACGAGGTGGTCCGGGCCGCCGACCAGATCGAGCTGGTGGACATGACCCCCGAGGCGCTGCGGCGGCGCCTGGCCCACGGCAACATCTACCCGGCCGAGAGCATCGACGCCGCCCTGGCCAACTACTTCCGGCTCGGCAACCTGGCCGCGCTCCGGGAGCTGGCGCTGCTGTGGGTCGCCGACCGGGTGGACGACGAGCTGGAGGGCTACCGCGCCCGCCACCACATCACCGAGCCGTGGGAGACCCGCGAGCGGGTGGTGGTGGCGGTCACCGGGGCGCCCAGCGCCGCCCAGCTCATCCGGCGCGCCGCCCGCATCGCCCAGCGCACCCGCAGCGAGCTGGTGGGCGTGCACGTCCGCACCGACGACGGCCTGGCCGGCGGGGGCGACGGCGTGGAGGAGCAGCGCCGCCTGGTCGAGGAGGTGGGCGGCACCTACCACGAGACCGCGGGCAACGACGTGGCCGCCGCGCTGGTCGACTTCGCCCGGGCCGAGAACGCCACCCAGATCGTGCTGGGCGCCAGCCACCGCTCGCGGCTGGCCGAGCTGGCGCGGGGCTCGGTCATCAACCGGGTGGTGCGGCTGTCGGGGCCGATCGACGTGCTGGTCATCTCGGCCGATGCCGAGGAGGGCGCCCGCGGCGTGCCCCCGGTGCGCCGCCATCCCGCGGCGCTCGAGCCCCGCCGGCGCCTGCTGGGCTGGCTGCTGGCCGCGGGCGGCCTGACCGTGCTCAGCACGGTGCTGTCCCACACCCGCGAGCACGTGAGCCTGCCCAGCATCCTGCTGCTCTACCTGCTGCTGGTGGTGCTGGTGGCCACCGTGGGCGGCCTGGCCCCGGCACTGGTGACCGCGGTGGTGGGGTTCCTGCTGGTGAACCGCCTGTTCACCCCGCCCATCCACACCTGGTCCATCGCCGAGCCCGAGAACCTGCTCGCCCTGGTGGTGTTCCTGGCCGTGGCCGTGGTGGTGAGCGCGCTGGTGGCGGCGGCCGCCCGCCGCTCGGCCGAGGCGGCCCGGGCCGCGGCCGAGGCCGAGACGCTGGCCGGGCTGGCCGGCAGCGTGGTCGAGCCCGACCCGCTGCCGGTGCTGGTCGACCACCTGCGCCGCACGTTCGGCCTCCGGGGCGCGGCCCTGCTGCGCCACACCGACGAGGGCTGGCAGGTGGAGGCCGCCGTCGGGGCCCGAGCCGCCCACCGTGCCCGGCGGACGCGGACCAGACCCGGCCCCTGGGCGGCGGGCTGGTCCTCGCGCTGCGGGGCGGCGGCCTGGCGGCCGAGGACCTGCGGGTGCTCAACGCCTTCGTGGCCCAGCTGGCGGCGGCCATCGACCGGCGCCGGGTGGGCGCCCAGGCGGCCCAGGCCGCGGCGCTGGCCGAGGCCGACGAGCTGCGCAGCGCCCTGCTCCAGGCCGTCTCCCACGACCTGCGGACCCCGCTGGCCGGGATCAAGGCGTCGGCCAGCAGCCTGCGCCAGCCCGACGTCGAGTGGTCGGACACCGACCGCGACGAGTTCCTCCGCACCATCGAGGACGAGACCGACCGCCTGACCGCGCTGGTGGTCAACCTGCTGGACATGAGCCGCATCCAGGCGGGCGCGGTCGTGCCCGCCTCCCGCCCGGTGGGCCTGGAGGAGGTGGTCCCCGCGGCGGTGGCGGGCCTGGGGCCGCGGGCGCAGATCGTGGACGTCGCGGTGCCCGAGTCGCTCCCGGCGGTGGACGCCGACCCGGCCCTGCTGGAGCGGGTGGTCGCCAACCTGGTGGACAACGCGGTGGCCCACTCACCCTTCGACGCCCCGGTCCGGGTCGAGGCCGGAGAGGTGGGCGACCGCGTGCTGGTCCGGGTGATCGACCGCGGGCCCGGCATCCCCGCGTCCGAGCGCGAGCGGGTGTTCCAGCCCTTCCAGCGCACCGGCGACGCCAGCCGCTCCCGCGGCGCGGGCGTGGGCCTGGGCCTGGCCGTGGCCCGTGGCTTCACCCGCGCCATGGGCGGCGAGCTGGTGGTGGACGACACCCCGGGCGGCGGCACCACCATGGTCCTCGACCTGGCGGTGGCCCGGTGACCGGGAGCCGCGTGCTCGTGGTGGACGACGAGCCGCCCATCCTCCGCGCCCTCGGGACCAACCTCCGGGTCCGGGACTACACCGTCGACCTGGCCGCCACCGGCGAGGAGGCCCTGGCGCTGGCGGCCCGCCACCGGCCGGACGCGGTCATCCTCGACCTGGGCCTGCCCGGGATGTCGGGCATCGAGGTGGTGGAGGGCCTGCGGGGCTGGTCCAGCGTGCCGATCATCATCCTCTCGGCCCGGGGCGCCGAGCACGACAAGGTGGCGGCCCTCGACGCCGGGGCCGACGACTACGTCACCAAGCCCTTCGGCATGGACGAGCTGCTGGCCCGGCTGCGGGCCGCGCTGCGCCGCAACGCCCCCGCCCCCGAGAGCGCCCTGGTGGAGACCGACGACTTCACCGTGGACCTGGCGGCCAAGAAGGTGCGCAAGCCGGCGGGCGAGGTCCGGCTCACGCCCACCGAGTGGGGCCTGGTCGAGGCGCTGGTGCGCAACGCGGGCCGGCTGGTCTCCCAGCGCCAGCTGCTCCAGGACGTCTGGGGCCCCCAGTACGGCGAGGAGACCAACTACCTGCGGGTCCACATGGCCCACATCCGCCGCAAGCTGGAGCCCGTCCCCTCCCAGCCCCGCTACTTCGTCACCGAGCCCGGCATGGGCTACCGCTTCGAGGGCGCCCACGCCTGATCCGCGCTCGGAATGCTCCCGCAGGCAAGGAGCACACCGGAGCAGAGGAGATGGCCGGTGAACCTCATCCAAGCGAGCACGCTCCTGCTGCAACAGCAGGAGCCGGGCGCGGCCGACCCCGCGGCCCGGAACCCGGGCGACATGCTCAACGACTTCTTCGCGTCCAACCCGTGGCTCACCGCGCTCATGGCCGGCGTGGGGGTGGTCCTGGTCCTGTGGGTGATCCTGCGGGCCGTCTGGCAGGCCAGGGAGGAAGGCAGCGGCCGGGCCGGGCTCACCGCGGTGCGGGGCGCCCTGCTGGCCATGCTGCTGTTCATCCCCAGCCTGATCGGTGAGATCGCCAGCGTCGCCTACACCGGGGTGACGGCCGTGGCCGACTGGTTCTTCAACCTGCTCGGCTGACCCGGGAGGACCGAGAAGGGAGGACCTGTGCCCGGCACCGGCCCGACCATGGTCTGCTTCAGCGAGGCGACCCGCAAGCCGCCGTGGCGTATCCGCCGCGGCGCGATCAACATCCCCGTGCGCCAGGCCGCCGGCTTCATCGCCGGTGCCCTCGTGGCCGCCCCGCTGGGGGCGGCCCTGACCGCGCTGGCCGGTTCGTGGACCTTCCTGACCGGCGCCTGCGCCCTGGGCGCCGTGGCCGGCGCCCTGGCCGTCACCGCCCGGCCCGGCGGCGAGCCGCTGCCCCACTACCTGTGGCGGGCGCTGTGGGCCCGCCGCGCCCGGGTCGAGTACCGGGGCCGCAAGGGCCGGCTCTACGTGGGCCTGTGCCCGGTCCCCACCGACGAGATCTCCCGCGGCGACACGGTGCTGCTGCGGTCCTCGGCGGTCGAGGTCAACCCGCGGCTGGTGGGCGAGCGGGGAGAGATGCTGGACCGGAGGCGCCCGTGAGCCGCTCCCGGCTACGCCTCGGGCTCTGGGCACTGGCGCTGGCGGTGCTGGTCCTGCTCGGCGTGGCGTCGCCTCTCGGGGCCTCGCCCGACGGGCCGTCGGGCCTCGCCGCGCCGGTCCAGTCCGTCGGGCGCGCGGCGGCCAACCCGTGCGTGGGCGACGCGGTCCAGGGGATCGGGGAGTGGGACTGCCTGCCCTTCTACCGCTGGGCCAACGAGGCCGACAGCTTCACCTCCAACTTCGGCGCCACCGAGATCGGCGCGGCCAACGTGATGCAGCCGCTGGTCACCTTCCTCTACGGCATGGCCGGGCTGATGTGGCGCCTGCTCCAGTGGGTGACCCGCACCGCGCTGGCCTTCGACCTGTTCAACCGGCGCGACGGCGGCAGCAGCACCCCGATCGCCCTCCAGCCCATCGACGCCGGGTTCGCGGCGGCCGCCGACATCGTGCTGTCGGGGATCGGGCTGGCGGTGCTGGCCGTGGCCGCTCTGGTGGTGGTGGGCCGCGCCGCCCGCAACAGCGACACGCCGCTGCGGGACCTGGCCCGGCCCTTCCTGTGCTTCGCGGTGCTGCTGGTGCTCCTCGCCCGGTCGGCCCCCGACGGCGGGGGCGGGGCGCAGGCCGGCAGCCCGGCGTGGCTGGCCGAGCGGGGCGTGGGCATGTCCAACCTCATCGCCGACCAGATCAGCCAGGCTGCGCCGCGCCAGTCCCCGGGGGACACGCCCGACAACCTGCTCGACTGCGGCTACTACGTGAACGCGCTGCGCCAGTCGTTCGAGGAGGACGGCGACTACAGCGAGGACCTGGTGGGCTCGGTGGCGTTCCAGCCCCACCTGGCGTCGCTGATGTCGTCGCTGTGGGAGTCCGCCTACCTGGACCTGTGGATCGAGGCACAGTTCGGCAGCGACCCGGACCTGTCCCGGCGGGCCTACTGCCGGCTGCTGGAGGACAAGGCCGAGGTGGCGCCGTCCGACCAGGCCGCCATCCAGCAGGCGGCGGTGGCCGCCGAGGGCGCCTCCCTGCCCACGCCCGGCACCCAGGGCTCGGCCCCGTTCGGCCGCTTCAACGACACCAAGGACTTCCGCCGGGGGATGGTGGCGTGGGCCGTGTGCGGCTACTACCCCGACCGCTCGGGGCTGAAGGAGGAGGCCGGCGGGGCGCTGCGGGCCGGGTCGGGCTCGGGCTTCGCGGTGAACCCCGAGTTCCGGCTCATGTGGAACCTGGGCTCGCCGCCCTCGGAGGCGGCCGAGGGCACCTGCTCGGACTGGTGGGGCACCGACGGCAGCGGCACCACCAAGCCCGATCCCCGGGGCACCAAGTGGGGCGTGCGCGACGGCGACGGCCCCTTCCAGTTCGGCACCGGCGACGACATCACCGAGGCGTTCACCGTCTACGACGAGGAGCAGGTGGCCGAGGTGGCGGGGGCGGGCTTCACCGGGATGCTGGCCCCCTACGAGGACGCCGACCGCGAGAACCTGCCCGCGGGCCGGGAGTGGGTGTTCGCCCTCAACGGCCACAGCCTGACCGGCGCGGTGCCCCATGCCTTCCTCGCCATCGTCATCGCCGCCGTGTACCTGTGGGCGGTGGGCGGGCTGGCGCTGGGGACGCTGGTGGCCCAGTTCCTCACCGTGCTGGTGTGCGTGGCGCTGCCGCTGCTGCTGGTGGTGGGCATGTGGCCCAGCGAGGCCGCGGGCCGCATCTTCACCCGCTACCTCAAGATCGGCGCGGGCTCGCTGTTCGCCAAGGCCGTGTTCGTGTCGCTGCTGGCAGTGCTGCTCACCATCATCAGCGTCATCTCCCGGCTGGGCGAGCTGACCGGGGCGTTCGACGCGGCCGCGGGCGGGGGCGCCGGCTTCGGGGCCACCATGCTCCAGGCGGCGGCGCCGCTGGTCGCCATCATCGCCATGCGCTGGGCGCTCAAGGACCTGGGCCTGGGCAACGTGTTCAGCCTGCGCGGCGCCATGGGAGTCACCGGGCGGCTGGCCCGCGGTGCGGGCACCCAGGGCTCGATCGCCGTGCGGGGCGCGGGCGCGGCCGCCTGCGGGCGCCGCGCTCGCCACCCGCCGCCGGCTGGAGGACCGGCGCCTGTCCCGCCACGCCCGCCGCGCCGCCGCCCGGGGCACCGGGGACGGGACCGCCGCGGGCGACGGCGAGGGGGCCGCCGCGGGCGACGCCGCCGCCGCGGGCACGGCCGGGGACGGTCCCGACGATCCGGGCGCGATCGGCGATGGCTCCGGCACCGGCTCCGGCGGGGAGGGTGCCGGTGTCCCGGCCCTGCCCCCGGGCTCGGCGCCCCGCCGCCGGGCCGCGGCGCTGCTCGACGGCGTGGTGGCCGGGGCCCTGGCCGCGGGCCAGCGGGCCACCGCGCCCCTGGCCGGGGCCGTGTTCGCCTGCTCGCGTGAGGGATCGGGCCGGCGCCGCCACCTGCCCCGGGTGATCCCGCGCCACCACGGGCGGGCGCCCAGCGCCGACGACCTGGCCGGCCTGGGCGACGAGCACGTGGCCGGCCGGCACGCCCGCCACGTCGAGACGGTCGTGGCCGCCGGCAACGGTGCCGACCCGGCCCGCTCGGCCCGCCACCCGGACGTCCGGGCCGGCTCGTCCATCACCGGCCGTCGGGTGGGGACCGACGGCAAGGTGGTGGGCCTCACCGCGTCGGGCCTGTCCGTGCCCCTGACCACCCCCGGCTGGAGCCGGCGTGACGGGCAGCGCCTCGTCACGCCGTCCGGCTACCGCGACCCAGCCGCTGCGAGGACCTCATGATTGAGCCCACCACCCGGCCGGTCATCCGACCCGGCGACCTGCTGAACGTGTACGACTACCAGGAGATCCGCTACGAGTTCGCAGCGGGGGCCGGCCTGCGGCCGGACCAGGTCCTGATGACGCCCTACGGCTACCCGCCGCTGCCCCGGCCGCCGCTGGGGGCGCCGGACGGCACCGGGCGCCTGCCCGCCAACCTGGCCCTGGAGTTCGCCGGGCACCCGGTGTTCTGGCTCGACGACGCCACCAAGCGCCAGCGGCCCGACGAGCACGACGACGCCTTCGCCATCCGCCTGTTCCTCGAGCTGGTCGACCGGGGCTACCTGCGGGAGGACGACGGCTGGCTGCGCAACCCCCTGGTGGCCACCGGCCTCGACGTGCGCAAGGAGGCCGACCGGGAGCGGCTGCTGCGCTACCAGGGCGGCGACTGGGACCCCGTGCTGTGTGACGTGGCCATCCCGCCCAACCCCGACACCGAGCCCGGGTGGATCGCCCGCCGCGCCGAGCAGGTCCACGAGGAGCACGCCGCCGCCTACCAGGAGCTCATCGAGGTGTACCGCGACGTGGTGCGGGCCGCCCTGGCCGACGCCCGCGACACGCTGCGGGAGGCCGACTTCGCGGCCGAGTCGCAACGGCTGGTGGAGGCGGCCGAGGTGCTGCGGGCCACGGCCGCCGCGGGCGGCGACGCCCGCCCGGCCCGGGCCGCGTTCGACGACGCCTACCGCTGGCTGCTGGCCCGCATGGCCCAGATCGACGACGCCCGCACGGTGCTCCTGGTGGAGATCGACCGCCGCGCCAACCTGGACGCCCCCCGGGGCGCGGCGTCGTACGCCGATGACGTCCGCATGGCCCACGGCGCCCGCTGCGCCGCCCTGGAGCCCTACATGGCGGCCGTCTACCACGCCCCCGCCGACGAGCTGCGCCTCCGGGCCCTCCTCCTCGCGCTCCGCGACGCCTACCACGAAGCCCTGGCCACCGGCCGAAACACCCTCACCCGCGCCGAGCGGGTCCTCGGCGACGTCCTCGACACCGCCTGACCGACCAGCAAGGCGAGGCAATAGGGGCCGCCGGGCGGCACCGGAGGCAATAGGGGCCGGGGGCCGACCGCGATTGCCTCGAGAGCGCCGGCGTGACCCCTATTGCCTCGCCTTCCCGGTCGGTCCGGGGGACGTGACCGGCTAAGGCTTCGCCGGGTTCGGGGGAGCGCGGGTACCGTGGACCGGCTCGTCAGGAGGCCCCTTCATGTCCCCACGGTTCTTCGCAGGGGTGGCGTGGCCTTACGCCAACGGCCCCCGCCACATCGGCCACGTGGCCGGCTTCGGCGTCCCCTCGGACATCTGGGCGCGGCTGGGCGCGCATGGCGGGCCACGACGTGCTGATGGTGTCGGGCACCGACGAGCACGGCACGCCCATCACGGTCGAGGCCGAGGCCGAGGGGCTGACCCCCCGCGAGCTGGTCGACCGCAACAACGCCCTGATCGTCGACGACCTGGTGGGCCTCGGCCTGTCCTACGACCTGTTCACCCGCACCACCACGCCCAACCACTACCGGGTGACGCAGGAGCTGTTCCGGGGCCTGTACGCCACCGGCGGGATCGTCGAGGTCCAGCAGCAGGCCGCCTTCGCCGCCTCCGACGGCCGCTCGCTGCCGGACCGCTACGTCGAGGGCACCTGCCCCATCTGCGGCTACGAGTCGGCCCGGGGCGACCAGTGCGACAACTGCGGCAACCAGCTCGACCCCGAGGACCTCATCGAGCCCCGCTCCAAGGTCGACGGCCTGCCGCCGGTGTTCAAGGTGACGACCCAGTACGCCCTCGACCTGCCGCGCTACGCCGGGCTGCTGCGGTCGTGGCTGGAGGCCCAGGACGACTGGCGCCCCAACGTCCGGGCGCTCAGCCTCGGGCTGCTGGACGACGCCCGGGTGCGGGCCATCACCCGCGACATCGGCTGGGGCGTGCCGGTGCCCCTGCCCGAGTGGGAGGACGACCCGCTCAAGCGGATCTACGTGTGGTTCGACGCGGTGATCGGCTACCTGTCGGCGTCCATCGAGTGGGCCGAGCTGTCCGGTGACCCCGAGGCGTGGGACCGCTGGTGGCACGATCCCGGGTCCCGCCACGCCTACTTCATGGGCAAGGACAACATCGTGTTCCACTCGTTCCTGTGGCCGGCGATGCTGGCGGGCTACGACGGACCGCTGTGCGACCGGCCCGACGGCGAGCACGTGCCCCTGCACCGGCCCGACGACGTGGTGGCCAGCGAGTTCCTGACCATGGAGGGCCGCAAGTTCTCGTCCTCGCGCCGGGTGGTGATCTACGTGCGGGACGTCCTCGAGCGCTACGGCCCCGACCCGCTGCGCTTCTCCCTGACCGCGGGCGCGCCCGAGTCGGGCGACGCCGACTTCACCTGGGCCGAGTTCGTGCGCCGCAACAACGACGAGCTGGTGGCGACCTGGGGCAACCTGGTCCAGCGGGTGTGCGCCATGCTGCGCCGCCAGGGCGGCGCGGTGCCGGAGCGCACCCGCATCCCCGAGGGCGGCGACGAGCTGCTGGCCCGGGTGACCGGCGGCTTCGGGTCGGTGGGCGAGCTCATCGAGCGCTACAAGTTCAAGGCCGCGCTCCACGAGGTGATGGCGCTGGCCCAGGAGGTCAACGCCTTCGTCTCCCAGCACGAGCCCTGGAAGGTGGTCAAGACCGACCCCGAGGCTGCGCTCGGCATCCTGTCGGTGGCCTACGACGCGATCTGCGACCTCAACGTCATGTTCACCCCGTTCCTGCCCCACGGCACCCAGCGGGTGTGGGACAACCTCGGCGTGGCCGTGACGGTCCCGCTGCCGGCGGAGTCCGAGGTGGGCGAGGGCGAGGAGCGCCACCGGGTCATCCGCACCGAGGGCTCGTGGCAGCCGTGGGCGTCCGTCCGGGTCGACCCGGGCACCCCGCTGGGCGAGGCCTCGACGCTGTTCGCCAAGATCGACGTCGAGGTGGTCGAGCAGGAGCTGGCCCGCCTCGCCGGCTGACCGTCAGGCGGCCACGGCCTCCTCGGGGGCGCCGTCCTCGGCCGCGTACTCGTCGAGCAGCTCGTGCTCGCGGTCGCGGTGGGGGAAGCAGAGCCAGACGAGGACCATGCCACCGATGATGGCGACGATCCCCGCGGCGAAGGCCCAGTTCGACCCGTCGAGGAAGGACTGGCGGGCGGCGGCGATGATCTGGTCGGCGTACTGGGGCTGCTGCTCGGCCAGGTTGGCGGCGCTGCCGAACGACTTCTCGAGCTGGGACTGCACCCCGTCGGTGAGCGCCGTGGCGTTGGGCGCCCCCGCCACCACGCTCGCCATGGCGGACGTGTAGCCCGCGGCCAGCAGCGCCCCCAGGATCGACTGCATCACCGCGCCGCCCAGGTCGCGCTGGAGGTCGGCGGTGCCCGACGCCATGCCCGCCCGGGTCACGGGGGTGGAGGCGGTCAGCGAGCGGGAAGCGGGCGTGCCGGCGGTGCCGACGCCGATGCCGATGAAGGCGTAGGCGAGGCCGACGTGCCAGTACGGGCTGTGCTCGTCCCACAGGACCAGCATGGTCACGAACCCCAAGAGCACCGCGGCGGACCCGCAACGTGTCGACGCCCCGCCCCGGAGCACGTGAGTCAGGTGCCGCACCGGGAACAACACCTAGCCGGGATCGGCGCACGCGCTCGAAGCCACAGCACGCGCACGTACCAGGCCGCGCTCGCCTCCGCATCGCGCACCGTGAGCCCATTGGATGTCCTCGATCGTCACGTGCTCAGCCTTGCCGTTCGGCCGGTGGCTCGCCCGGCCTGCGGCGGCGCGTGGAGGCGTTTGGCGGGCCCGGGGAGGTCGTGCCTAGCGTGCCCGGCCGTGGTCTCAACGAGCGGACGGGCGGGTCGGACGGTCATCGTCACGGGAGGCGCATCCGGGATCGGGCTGGCCATCGGGGCCCGGCTGGCCAAGCTGGGGGCTCGCGTCGTCCTCGCGGACATCGACGGCGAAGCCGCCAGGCTGCGGGCCGGAGAGCTGAACGGGTCCTCGGGCGGAGACGTGGTCGCCGGTCGTCAGCTCGATGTCGGTGACGAGGCAGGGTTCCGGTCGTTGGTCGACGAGGTCATCGAGCGCGATGGCCGGCTCGACATGTTGTTCAACAACGCCGGCATCTCCCTCGGGGGCCCGACCCACGAGCTCACCGCCGCTCATTGGGATCGCGTCATCGATGTGAACCTCCGGGGTGTGGTCAACGGCGTCCTGGCCGCCTACCCGAAGATGGTCGAGCAGGGCCGGGGGCACATCGTCAACACGGCCAGCGCCGCCGGGCTGGTGGCGCCACCATTCGTGGCGGCGTACGCGGCGGCCAAGCACGCCGTCGTCGGTCTCTCCCTGGCCTTGCGACCCGAGGCCGCGCTGCACGGCGTGAAGGTCACCGTGCTGTGCCCCGGGTCGGTCGAGACCCCGATACTCGACCGCGCACCGCCCCCGGACCTCCCCGCCACTCCGTCGAAGCCGGTCACCGCACGCGAGTACCTCGCCGTCGTGCGCCAGAAGCCGGCGCCGGTCGATGACGTCGCCCGCCGAGCCCTGAAGGCGATCGAGCAGAACCGGGCCCTGGTCATCGTGCCCGCAGGCGCGAAACCCCTGTGGTACCTCCACCGGCTGTCACCGAGGTTGACGCAACGGGTGACATCCATCGTCGCCCGCCGGGTCGACCGCCGCCTGGTCGCCCCACGCAACTGAGCCGGGACGAGCGGGTCGGGCCGCCTACAGCGGGAGGGGCCGGGCGTGACGGGTTCGGGGGCCTGTCCACGCCAACCCGTCTTCGTGGCCCTGACCAGGGCGGGGCCCGGAATGCTCACGGGGGATGGGTGCCGTGCGCGACTACTTCGACGTCGTCGGGGGCGTGCGCTCGGGCCTGCACGACGAGCCGCCGTGGTGGGCGTCCGGGGGCATCGCCCTCTTCGGCGCCCTGGTGGTGGCCGTGGTGGCGTTCAGCCTGGCCCTCGGGGTCGACGGTGGCGGTAGCTCCGAGTCGACGCGTGTGCGCACGCTGGCGCCCGAGTCGCCGGCGGTCGGGGACCCGCCGACTTCCTCGGCGGATGGCGCCGCGGCGGTCCCGGCGGACGAGGCCGCGGACGAGACCATCGCGCTGGCCGACCGGTCGGGGACGTTCCAGCAGGTGCCGCGGGCCGCGGTCGACGCCGCCCGGGCCCAGGGCGCAACGGCCTTGGGCGTCGGCGTCGGCGAGGTGCGCCACCAGCTGGTGTCCGCCGCGCCCGGGCGGGTCGAGCTGAGCGTGTCCACCCTCGACGGCCGGCGCCAGGTGGCGGTGATCGCCGTCGAGTCCGGGGGATCCTGGCAGGTGACGTGAGCGGGCGCCTCCTCGGGTCGGCCGACGTCACGGGCAGGGCCACCCGCCGGGCGGCCGCCGCGATCCCCGTCGTCCTGCTGGCCGTCGTCATGCTGGTGGTGGTGGGCATCGTGCCCACGTCGGGGATGGGATCCCCGGACTTCCCTCCCGTCGAGCCGGGCGAGGCCGCCGAGCGCGAGGTGCCCCGCGGCTACATGGACGCCTACCGCCAGGCCGACGAGGAGCACCGGGTCCCCTGGCCCGTCCTCGCCGCCATGGGCTTCGTCCTCACCGAGCACGGCGCCCGCAGCCCCTACGACACCCTCTACCGCACCGAGGAGCAGCGCTTCCCGGTGGTCGATCCCCCCATCGCCCCCGGGGCCGCGCCCGACGTGGCGGCGGCCGGGGCGTGCCGGGTCCGCCTGGTGGGTGACTCGCTGCTGGTGGGCATGGCGGGCGACCTGGCCGCGGGCCTGGCCAGCGCCTGCGCGGTCACCGGCCTCGACGCCCGTGAAGGCCGCATGATCGCCGAGGGCACCGAGCGGCTGACCGACCAGCCGCTGGGCGACGAGACCGCGGTCGTCGTGGTGCTCGGCACCAACGACCTGGCCACCGGCGCCACCCGGGCCCAGCTCGACGAGCGCATCGGCGCGCTGCTGGCCGCGGCCGGGGACCGCGCCGTCATCTGGGAGACGAGCGCGGCCCGGGGCCTGCCGACCGGCAACGACGTGCTGGCCTCGGCCCTGGCCGCCGCCGCACGCGACCATCCCCGGATGGTGGTGGCCGACTGGGAGGGATACCTGGGATCCCTCCCGAACGCCGACGCCTACCGCACGGGCGACGGGGTCCACTACACGCCCGACGGGTACGGGGTCATGGCCGACTGGCTGGTCCGCCAGCTGGCCGCGCCCCAGGTCCTGGCCGTCGACCCGCCGGTCGGCGACGGCGGGCTGGGCCCGCTGCTGCTCAACCCGACCGTCTTCACCGGCCTCTCGGTCCAGTCCGCGCAGGGCGTCGAGCGCTCGGTGGACCTGCTGGCGGCGCAGATGGCCCGCATCGCCGACCGCACCCGCACCCGGGGCGCGGACGACGCCCGCGCCTCCCGCTTCTCCGAGGAGTTCCTCCCCGAGTCGGAGGAGTTCTGGCACGAGGTGGTGGCCGCCGCGCCGGTGGTGGCGGGCGACTCGGCCTGCCTCCAGCCCGACCCCACCATGCCCGTCCCGCAGGTCATCGAAGTGGTGTGGCGCTGCGAGATGCTGCGCACGCCGCCCACGCTGTGGACCCCCGACGGCGTGGTCCACGGCGCCGAGGCCCAGGACCTGCTGCTGGGCGAGGCCCACGCCGTGGCGGCCGCCTGGTCGGACCGGGGCGCCGCCCCGTGCGACGAGACGGCGCCCTTCGCCGGGGTCTTCCCCCTTCCCGCCCTCGCCCTGGCCACCCGCTGCGACCCGGTCCAGAACATCCGCACCGCCGCCCGCCTGGTCCTCGACCAGGAGAGCCGCCCGCTGGAGCAGCGCCCGGGGGCCACCGAGTGGGAGCGGGCCGCGGCCGGCTGGGCCATCCTGGCGCCGGCCCTGGGCGACCCCGGCGTCAACCACTTCGTGGCCGAGGGCCCGCCCGCCGCCGGCTTCACGCCGGGCGAGACCTGCGGGCTGGCCCTGGACGTCACGCTCGACGCCGAGGCCGGCGCGCAGCCGGCCTGGGGCGCCTTGGCCCCGCTGGCCCGGTTCGACCCCCAGGCCGTGGACTTCGACCCCGCCCGCTGGGACGCCGCCTTCGCCGCCACCCCGGTGGACCCGCTGTTCCGGACCGGCGCCCCCTGCGACCCGGGACACGACCGGGCCGCGGGGTTCGAGTGGCTGGCCGATCGGCTGGCCGCCCGCCAGCCCTCGGAAGGCCCGGCCGATCCCGGGCTGGCGGGCACCATCGCCTACGCCCGCTGGGTGGGAGCCCGGGGGGCCTTCCCGGTCGTGGGCCAGACCGGCCTCGTCCCCCGGCTGCACAACCCCCGGCTGGTCCCGCCCCACATCGACCGGCCGCCGGTCACCGGCGGGGCCACCCCGATCAACCCGCGCGAGTTCGCCGACCGGGTGATCGCCAAGGCCAAGGTGTACGCGGGCTACGCCAGCTCGGTCCCGGTCGACGTGACGGGCTGGGAGGCGCTGGCGGCCCTGGGCATCCCCGAGCACGCGGCCCGGGCCTACGTCCAGGCCATCGCCCGGGTGGGCGCCATCGAGTCCGGCTGCGCCATCGACGTCGCCTACCTGGCCGGCTTCGGCTTCATGGAGTCGGGCCACGGCACGGTGGCGGTCGACCTCAGCACCGGCACGTCCGACGGCCCCGGCCGCAAGGGCCCCGTCACCTGGGACCCGCTGACCGGCGAGTCCAGCCCGGCCATCCTCGGCACCCTGCTCGACGGCGGCGGCACCGGCGGCAACACGACGCCGTACCCCAACACGCTCGCACCGACCGACCGGGCCTTCTACCGCCAGAGCGAGCCGTACCTGCGGGCTGTCGGCCCGACGCAGTTCCTGCCGACCACATGGGAAGGGGTCCGGGCGGTGGCCGACGGGAACGACGACGGCGTGGGCGACCCGTTCAACTACTACGACGGTGCGCTGGCCACCGCGGTGAAGACGTGCCGGGACGGCCAGGGCCTGGCCACCGAAGCCGCCCAGCGCCGGGCCGCGCTCGCCTACAACGGCGCCGGCTGGTACGCGGACGGCGTGCTGTCCAAGGCGGCCGAGTACCGGGCGGGCCTGGCGGCCATGGGCCTGGGCGACCCCGACGCGCCCCCGGGCCGGTCGATCGCCCTGCCGGACGGGCCGGTCACCATCGTGGACGTGTACGGCATCCAGGTGAACGCAGCCATCGCCGAGCGGGTGCGGGCCCTGGTGGACGCGGCCCGGGCCGACGGGCTGGAGCTGGCCCAGGGCTCCGGGGGCTGGCGCTCGCCCGAGGCCCAGATCCGGCTGCGGCGGGCTCACTGCGGGACCAGCGACTACGCCGTCTACCAGATGCCGCCGTCGCAGTGCTCGCCGCCCACGGCCCGGCCGGGCACGTCCGAGCACGAGCGGGGCCTGGCCATCGACTTCCGCTGCAACGGCGAGGCCATCGGCCAGCGCTCGTTCTCCAACCCCTGCGTCGTGTGGCTGCGGGCGCACGCGGCCACCTACGGCCTCTACAACCTGCCGAGCGAAGCATGGCACTGGTCGACCTCGGGACGTTGAGGCGGCGCCTCCCGCCGCGGGCCGTCGTGGCCGCCGCCGTGCTCGCCGTGCTCGGCGTGTCGCTGGCGGCGTGGCTGGTGGTCCGCCCCGGCGGCGCCCCCGACCGACCCGAGGAGGCCGGCGACCGCACCGCCCCCGGCGACGCTGCCGGACCCGGTCCCCGACGACGTGCTCAACGACACCGAGCACGGCACCGCGGTGGACGACCTCGACCCGGCCACGGTGTGGTACCTCCAGCTCTCCACCCTCCCGGTCGAGGACGTGACCCGGATGATGGAGGCCGGCGTCGGCTCCGACCTGGACCCCGCCCAGCTCGCCGCCGCCCGCGACGCCGCCTCCCGCTACGTCGCCGCCGACCTCAGCGGCGCCCCCCGCGATGGCGGGCCCTGGGCCGCCCCCGCCCGGGCGTGCTGCCGGGACGTCCGCATCCTCGCGGCCGCCGCCGCCGGCTACCCCGACCAGCCGCCCCTGGCGCTGGCCCTGGTGGTCTGGTCGGCCAACCCCATCGACGGCGGCCCCCCGTTCGACGCCTGGGAGGCCTCCTTCGTCTTCCTCGCCCCCGCCGAGGCCGGTGGCTACACGCCCGTCGACCCCTCCACGGTGGAGTCGTGGGAGTCCCCACCCGGGCTCGGTCAGCCGTCCGGCGCCGCCCGCTGACGCACGGCCTCGAACAGCAGGACGGCGGCGGCCGCGGCGGCGTTGAGCGAGTCGACGCCGCCGGACCCGGGCATGGGGATCACCACCTGCTCGTCGGCCGCGTCGAGCCAGTCCGGCGGCAGGCCCCGGTGCTCCGACCCCACCACCAGCGCCGACGGCCCCGCGAGCGGCAGCCGCCAGTAGGGCTGCGTGCCCCCGGGCCCGGCGGCGTAGACGGGCAGCCGGTGGCGCCGCAGCCAGGCCAGCACCTCGGCGGTGTCACCCACGGCCACGGGCACGCCGAACAGCGCGCCCTGCGAAGAGCGCACCACGTTCGGGTTGAACACGTCGGTCACCGGGTCGGCCACGACCACCGCCGCCGCGCCCGCCGCCGACGCCGACCGCAGCATGGTCCCGAGGTTCCCCGGCTTCTCCACCTCCGCCACCACCAGCACGAGGGGATCCGCGCCCAGCTCGATGCGGTCGAGCCCGGTGGCGAAGGCGCGGGCGATGCCGAGCACCCCGTCCGGGCCCTCCCGGTACGACAACCGCCCGAACACGCTCTCCGCCACGTCGGTGACGACCGCGCCCGCCGCCCGCGCCGCCGCCAGCACCCCGTCCGCGCCCGCATGACCGGCTCCCCGCCGAGCAGGTCCGGGCACACCAGGACCTCGTCCAGCTCCACGCCCGCCGGCCAGCGCCCGCGCCAGCTCGCGGCGGCCCTCGATGACGAACCGGCCGGTGCGGTCCCGCTCCCGCCGCTTGCGCAGGGCCAGCGCGGCCTTGACCCGGGGGTTGGCGGTGCTGGTGATCACCCGGCCATGTTGGCGCGCCGGTGCTCCTCCCAGCGCCGCCGGCGCTCCTCGGTGGGGCGGAAGCGGCCGCTCTCGTCGAACAGCGTCTCCCGCACCCGCTCCCGCAGGACCGCCCGGTGGCGGGTCAGCGACTCCCCGGGCCGGGCCACCAGGGCCAGCAGCTTGTGCTCGGCGTCCTCCCGCTGGCGGCGGCTCACGGTGTCGTCCGGGTCGCCGCCGGCCCGCAGCGTGTCGTCGGCGTAGCCCCGCCGCGCCAGCTTCGGGTAGAGGTAGCCGCGCAGGTCGTCGTAGCTGAGCCCGGTCCCCACCAGCAGGTCGGTCGACGAGGTCGGCCAGGCGCCGGGCGCCGACCAGCTCGATGTCGCGGTCGATCACGGGGACCAGGCCCTCGGTCCCGGGCCGGTTGCCGCCCTCGCTGTCGTAGCCCTCGGCCAGGCGGTCGAGGCTGACCGGCCGGCCGCGCCGGGCCTCGTCGAGCGCCAGGCGCCACACCGCGGGCGAGTGGGCGTCGGTGGCGTCGCCCGCCAGCCACTTGCGGGTCCCGGGGGCCTGGCGCCGCCGGTGCCGCTGGTCCCGGGCGTAGGCGGCCGCGGCCTGCTCGGGGGTGAGCCCGGGGTCGTGGAGCTCGACCCGGTCGGTGCGGGTCAGCCAGTGGGCGCAGTGGGCGACGTTGGAGGACAGGTGGCTCACCTTGTCGGCCGCCCGGGGCAGGTCGCGTTCGAGGACGAGGCCGGCGGCCACCGTCCAGCACGCCCGGGGCCGGTTGCGGGCGGCGAAGCGGCGCATGACCACGATGAGGCGGGCGAGGCCCTCCTGGAGGGCGTCGTCGTGGTCGAACACGGTGGGCTGGGCGTTGCGCACCCGGACCGCCTTGGTGGCCACGAACCCCTTCATGGCCGCGCAGGCGGACTGCTCGGCCCGGTCCCGGTAGCCGGACAGGCTGCGGAGGGCGGCGACGAGGCGGCTCTGCGGCAGGACGGGGACCACCAGGTTCCCGGGAGCTCCCGGGATGGTTCCCGCCCGGTTGCGGGCCCAGGCCGGAGGCAGGTCGCCGTCGGCCACGCCCACGCCCACGTGGAAGGCGCCGCGGGCCGCACCGCCGTGGGCCTCCGGGTAGAGCGGGCTGGTCCAGTCGACCCGCCACACGCCGGGGGGCAGCGGCGTGCCGGGCTCGAGCGGCGCCCCGGCCAGCGTCGGCAGCAGCTCGTAGAAGTTCACGCTGTGGCTGGGCTGGGACGGGTTGGCGATCGGCGCCGCCGCGCTGTGGGCGACCGAGCAGCGGAACACGGCGATCCCCCCGGAGGTGGGGACCCGCCCGTCCTGCAGCGCAGCCGCCGCGCCCACGCAGGCCCGGATGGCGGTGAAGTGCTCCTCCATGACGGCGTTGTGGACCCGGGCGCTGCGGCCCCGGTCGAACCGCAGCTCCCGCAGCTCCCGGGGCAGCGCCGGCAGCCCGGCCAGCCCCGGCGCCGCCCGCAGCGCCCCGAGCGTGATGTCGGCGTCGCCCGGCGGGTCGAGAACGGTCGTCACCTCGGCAGTCCCCACGGTGCACCCCCTTCGTCCGGCTCTCACCGGAGAAGTGGGTCGCCACCACCACCGAACGCGACATCGCTCCGCGGTCGAGCGTCCGGCGCCTCCGCGGAATGCTCCGGGAGCATGGATGACGAGGTCGACCTGGCGGAGCTGGCGGCGGTGTGCGCGGCGGTCCTCGCCTGTTACGACGAGCTGCTCAGAGACCGCCCCGCGGCGCCCGCCCAGGTCGACGCGGCGCCGGTGGCAGCCTCGGGCCTGCCCGGGATCCCCGGGCGGGTGTGGTGGGCGCTTGACCTGGTGGGACGGGGTGCGGCGGGGGCTACGCCGGCGGAGCTGGCGCTCGCGATCGAGGTCCTCCGGGCGGTCGCCACCGGCCGCGCGCCGGTCATGGCGGACGTTGCGCGTTTGTGAACTTCACGTTTCAGTTCGCCCGGCACCCCCGGAATCCGACCCGCAGATAGTGGTCGGCGGAGTACGGTGGGAAAGAAACGCTAGTAGTGACCGCCTCACTACACAGGGGAGTCAACCTGGTGACGCAGCCGTATGCGGAACCCGGTTATGGGGAAGGACCCCCCCGGCCGGGGAGAGCCAAGCACATCCTGGGGTGGCTTGCACTCGCCACGGCCGCGCCCCTGGTCGCAGGGTGCTCCGGCGCTACCGGAGAGCCCGAGACCGGCCGGCCCCGACCGGCAGGCGGAGGCGGCGGTGACTCCCTCCACCACCGCTCCGCCTGCCACGGACGAGGCCGCACGCGCCGAGGTCACCGAAGTGGTCCACGAGGCCACCTCGCTGGCGGACGGCTTCTGGCGCGACCCCAGCGTCATCGCCGACCCCGCCAATCCCGACCTGGGGCGGTACCGGCGGCTGTACACCGACGACTCCCCGACGCCGCCCGCCGTCGAGGCCGGCCTGAGGGCCATGGTCGACCGGGGCGAGCGCTACCAGCCGGCGGCCAACGGGTTCATGCGCGAGGTCGAGATCTACCAGTGGAGCCCGGCCACCGACCCCGACACGCTCCGGTTCGACACCTGCTCGCTGATCGACCGCCAGCTGGTGGGGCCCGACGGCGCCGTGATATCCGCCGAGGCCCGCCTGCTGTTCGTGGGCGGCGAGGCCCACCGGGTGGACGGCGAGTGGCGCTTCTACGGCCTGCTCAACGACATGTCCCGCACCGTGCCGCTCACCCCCGGCGCGGCCCGCTCCGGCACCTGTGAGAGCTTCGTGGCCGCCGCCGGCCAACCCGGGCTCCCTCCCGGCGAAGGGCCCCCGGCGTGAAGGCGCGCTCCATGCCCAGGGCGCGCTACCTGCTGGGGGCGATCGTCGTCGCGGTGGCGACGGTCCACACGGGAGGCACGGCCGCGGCCGAGCAGCCCGTCGACTGCCCGCCGGGAGCCGACTACTGCGTGGGCGCGGGCGGCGGAGGCACCACGCCGGGCGGCGGCGGCGGCGGTGGTGGTGGAGGAGGCGGGGGTGGTGGCAGCGGGGACACGGGCCCGACGTGCATCTGGACCGTCAACGTGACGCTCCCCGGCGACGGCGGCATCGGCGCGGGGCTGCCCATGGACCCGGGTGTGATCCCTGCGCCCGACGCCGTGCTCGTATGGGAGGTGTGCGACGGCGTGTTCACCGGAGAGATCCGGTGGGCCATCCCCGGCGTGCCGCTCCCGGTGCGCATGTCCGCCCGAGCGCTGGCCGTCAGTGCGCGGGCCCGGCTGGCGGGGAGGCTGCCCACGCCGCAGGTCACGTCCAGCCCGCCGCCCGGCGTGGCCGCGCTGGTCGGCTTCCCGTCGTTCGTCACCGTCGACAACTGGGTGGACACGGTGACCGACCGCGAGTGCGACCCCAACTTCCCCAACTTCTGCGTCGGCGTGGTCGCCCAACCGACGCTCTCGTGGACGTCCGGCGAGCCCGGGGTCGAGCCGGTCGTCTGCGCCGGCCCGGGGAGGCCGTTCATCCCCGGCGGCGCCCCGCCCGAAGTGCAGGCCGCCGCCCCGGGGGCCTGTGCACACACGTACCGCTCCCGCACCGGCGTGCTGGGGCGTCCCGCGCTGTGGCCCGGTCGGGTCACGGTGGCGTGGGCGCTGACCTTCAGCTCGCCCACCGGGACGGGGGTCCTCCCGTCCGTGACCAAGTCCGCCGACCTGCCCCGGGCGGTGGACGAGGTCCAGACCGTCGTGGAGGACCTGGGATGAAGGGACACCGACCGTCATGAACAACGGCTCGACCACCCGCACCCCGCCCGCACCGCCGCCGCGCACGGCCAAGCGGGCCGGACCGGCACCGGTGCCCGGCACGCTCAGCGGCCTGCCCACCCGGCGGCGCTGGGGGCGGGTGGCGCTGGGCGCGGTGCTCGCCCTGTTCGGCGCCTGGCTGTGCATGGTGCTGGTGGCCACGGCCGGGGGCCGCAAGGAGACCCTGGCCCTGGCGCACGACGTGACCCGCGGCTCGGCGCTGACCCGGGAGGACCTCAAGGTCGTGCGGGTGGCCGCCGACGCGGGGGTCGAGATGATCCCGGCCGACGACATCGACGACGTGGTGGGCGAGATCGTGACCGCCAACCTCCCGCAGGGCACCTTGCTGGCCCCGGGCCAGCTGCTGGAGGACGGCGAGCGGCTGGTCGCCGCCAACGAGGCGGTGGTGGGCGTCCGGCTCAGCGCCGCGGCCGCGCCCCGCGGCGAGGTGCCGTCGGGCACGCCGATCCTGGTGGTGGTCCGCCCGACGCCGACCGGCGGCGACCCCGGCCCGCCCACCGAGGTGGCGGGCTGGCTGCGTGACATCGGCGAGCCCCTCGAGAACACCGGCGCCCGGGAGGCGTCGCTGGTGGTGCCGCAGGACGCGGCGGCCCTGGTGGCGTCGGCCGCGGCCGACGAGCGGATCGCGGTGGCCACCCGGGAGCCCGGCTGATGGCGGTCCTCACGCTGGCCTCGGTGAAGGGATCGCCCGGCGTCACCACCGCGGCGGCGGCCATGGTGGCGGCCGCGGTCGTGGGAGGCCGGCAGGCGCTGCTGGTGGAGCTGGACCCGTCGGGCGGCGACGTGCGCCTGCTGTCGCCGCTGCCCGTCGCCGAGCCCAACCTGGTCCACGCGGCCGCCGAGCTGCGCCACGCCTCGACCGCGGCCGAGGCGCTCGGGGGCCAGGCGGTCGAGGCCCTGCCGTCGCTGCCCGCCCTGCTGGCCCCCGCGGGGGCGGCGGAGGCCGAGGCGGTGGTGTCGTCGATCGGCGACGGCTGGGGGGCGGCGTTCCGGTCCTACGACGGCCTGGTGGTGGTGGACGCGGGCCGCTGGGACACGGGCCAGGCCACCAGCCGCCGGATCGAGGGCGCCGACGTGGTCGGCCTGGTGGTGCGGGCCACGGCGGTGAGCGTCGAGCACGCCCGGCACACCGTGGTCACGCTGCGACGGGCATCCCGGGCCCCGGTGGTGGCGGTGGTGGTGGGCGACCGGCCCCACTCGCCCGAGGAGGTGGCCGCGGCCCTCGACCTCCCCCTGGCCGGGAGCGTCGCCTGGGATCCCCGCGGCGTGGGCTGGCTCTGGGCCAAGGGCGCCACTCCCTCCGGCGTGCGCTCGTCCCTGGCCCGCTCCGCCACCCGCACCCTCGTCGGCCTGGAAGCCCAGAGCCCCGGCCGCCCCACGGCCCCGGCCGCGGCGTCGAGCGACACCGGGGATCGCGCACGACGCCGCGTCGAGTCTCCGCTCACTCCGCCTGCGGCGTCGGGCGACGCCGGGGATGCCGAGGCCGCCGCCGAGCTTCCTCCGCCGCCTCCGCCTCCTCCGCCACCGGTCTGGGGTGAGGACCGGGATGCCCAGGCGCCCGGCGCCGAGCTTCCTCCGCCCCCGCCGCCTCCGCCGCCTCCGCCCCCGTTGGAGCCGCTGTCCGTGCCCCTGGGAGGTGAGGCCCGGTGAACGACCACCACGACCTCGTGTCGTCCATGCGCCGGCAGGTCGCCCTGCTCATCGGTGACGAGGTCGACCGGCGCGAGCGTGAGGGTCTCGATCCCCTGGACGACGTCGACCGCCGGATGATGGCGGACGCCGAGATCCGCCGGATGCTCACCAGCCACTGGCGCACCACGTCCGAGCGGGGCGAGCCCCGGCTCAGCCGCGACGAGGAGCTGCGCATCGCCGAGGCGGTCCGGGTGTCCGTGTTCTCGGCCCTGCCCGGCCTCGACGAGTACCTGGCCCGGCCCGACGTCACCGACATCTTCATCAACGGCTGCGACGACGTCCGCCTGCGCACCATGGCCGGCGAGGAGATCATCGTGGCGCCGCTGGTGTCGAGCGACGCCGAGCTGGTGTCCCTGATCCAGGGCCTCGCCCGCCGGAGCGGGCGCCTCGGCTCGGGCGACGCCATCGGGGCGTCCGAGCTGGGCGGCGCGCACGAGAAGGAGTTCAACTCCTCCAAGCCGCTGCTCAACCTGCAGCTGTCCGACGGCTCCCGCCTGGCGGCCGCGGCGTGGATCACGCCCCGGCCCTACGTGTCCATCCGCCGCCACCCGCTGGCCGACGCCGCGGAGAAGGACCTGGTGGCCCGGGGCATGTACGGCGAGGGGATCGCCAGCCTCCTGGCCGCGGCCGTGCGGGCCCGCAAGAGCATCATGATCGCCGGGGGCCAGGGCCGCGGGAAGACCACCCTCATGCGGGCCCTGCTGCACGAGTGCGACCCCAGCGAGCGGATCATGGTGCTGGAGCAGGAGCCCGAGCTCCAGCTCGACGCCGACCCGGTGCGCCACAACCAGGTGCTCAACTGGATCGCCCGGCCCGCCAACATGGAGGGCGAGGGCGCGGTCACGCTGGCCGACCTGGCCTGGGCCATCAAGCGCCACAACCCGGACCGCATCGTGGTGGGCGAGGTCCTCGGCGCCGAGGTGATGGTCATGCTCGAGGCCGCCGGGCAGGGCATCGCCGGCGCCCTGTGCACCATGCACTCCAAGGACGCCTACCGGGTGTTCGGGCGCATGGTCCACTACGCCCAGCTGGGCCAGCCCAACGTCACGCCCGCGTTCGTCATGGACACCGCGGCCGACGCCCTCGACCTGGTGATCTACCTCGACATGACCCCCGACGGCCGCCGGGTGCTGTCCGAGGTGACCTACGTGCACCAATACGACCCCACCGCCGGCCACGTGGTGGCCGACCAGTGGTACACGCCGGGACGGGACCGGGCCGCGGTGCGCAACCCGCGGGCGCCGATCCCCAACCAGCTCCTCGACGAGCTCGTCGCCTACGGCTATGACCCGGCGCTGGAGGCCCGCTGGTGACCGTGCTCGCGGCCCTGGCGGGCCTCCTCGTCGCCGCGGGCGTCGCGCTGATCGCCAGCGGTTCCCGCCGCACGCCGATCCAGCCCGAGCGGACCGAGGCCCGGCGCCGCCAGGCGGAGCTGGTCGTCACCCGGGCGGCGCTCGCCGCCGGCGCAGGGCTGGTGGCGCTGGCCCTCACCCGCTGGCCGGTGGCGGCGCTGGGCGCGGGCGTGGGCGCCTACATCCTCGCCGGGCGCCGCGGACGGACGAAGCCCGCGGCGGAGATCGACCGCACCGAGGCGCTGGCCGCCTGGGCCGAGATGCTCCGGGACGGCGTGGGCACGCCCCGCGGCATCGAGGGGATCGTCACGTCGACGGCGTCGACCGCCCCGGTGCTGATCCGCCCGGCGGTCATGCGCTTCGCCCACCGGCTGGCGTGGCAGGACCTGCACGAGGCGCTGCCCGAGCTGGCCGACGAGCTGGACCATCGCATCGGCGACCTGATCGTCACGTCGCTGGACATCTCCGCCCGCACCGGCGCCCGCCAGGTCCGGGCCGTCCTCGACGACCTGGCCGACGCCGCCCGGGAGGAGGCCCGCATGCTCCGGCGCCAGGAGGTCGCCCGGGCCCGGCCCCGCTCGGAGATGCACCAGGTGGTGTTCATCTCCACCCTGGTGGTGGCGGCCCTGGCGGTGGTCGGCCGCGACTACCTGGCGCCCTACCGCACCGGCGTGGGCCAGATCGTGCTGTGCGCGGTCGCCGGGCTGTGGGCCATCGGGTTCACGGCCATGGCCCGCCTCGCCCGGGCCGAGCCGGTCGAGCGCTTCCTCACCGTCAGGGACCGGACATGATCGGCGCGGCGGCGCTCGCCGGGGCCCTGGCCGGGTTCGGCGTGTGGGTGATGGTGACCGGGTGGCGGCCGCAGCCGGAGTCGCTGGCCGCGGTGCTCGTGCGGTTCGAGCCCCGGGCGCCGGTGGCCACCGCGGACGCATCGGGCCTGAGCTGGGACAACCGGCTCGGCGCGCTGGCCCTGCGCCATGTGCCCGCCTTGGCGCGCCTCGTCGCCCGCGCCCGGGCCGATCTCCGCATCGTGGGCAGCCGGCCCGAGGACTTCGCGGGCGAGACCGCGGTCTACTGCCTGTTCGGGCTGCTGCTCGGCCCGTGGCTGGGCGCGGCGGTGTGGGTGGCGGGGGCGCCGTTCCCGGCCACCATCGCGGGGGCGGTGTCGCTGGCCGCGGGCGCCACCGGCCTGTTCCTCCCCTGGTTCACGCTGCGGGACAAGGCCCGGGCGCGCCGGGCCGGGTTCCTCCACGCGCTGATCGCCTACTGCCACGTGACCGCCATGTCGCTGGCCGCGGGCCGCGGGGTCGAGCAGGCGCTGACCACGGCAGCGGCCGCCGGTGAGGGGTGGGCCTTCACCGAGCTGCGGGCTGCGCTCAACGCCGGCTATGTCCGGGGCGAGACCCCGTGGGACTCGCTCGGCCAGCTCGGCGCCGACCTGGGCGTGCCCGACCTGTCGCAGCTCGCCTCCACCATCGCCATGGCGGGCGAGGACGGCGCGGCGGTGCGCGAGACGATCTCCACCAAGGCCCGCACGATCAGCAACCGCATCGGCGCCGACGCCGAGCAGGCCACCCAGCGGGCCACCGCCCAGATGGGCCTCCCGGCGGTCGCCATCGCCGCCGGCTTCCTGGTCTTCCTGATGTACCCCGCCCTGACCGCCCTCGGGTCCGCATTCTGACCCACCGATCGAGAGGACATCCCATGACTCCCATCCTGTACGTGGTGGCGACGCTCCAGGCCCTGGCCGGGCGCCTCGCGGACGCCGCCGGAGACGACCGGGGCGAGATCAACTCCAGCGTCGCCTGGGCCGGGCTGATGCTGGTGGTGGCCGTGGCCGTGGGCGCGATCGTGCTCACCAAGGCCACCGGCGCCGCGAACTCCTTCGACTTCGGCTTCTGACGCACATGGGCCGGCCGGCACCGGGACGCCTGTGGCGGGACGACCGCGGGGAGATCGCCGCCAACACGGCGATCTTCGTGCTGGTCATCCTGTTGCTGTTCGTCGCGCTGCAGTTCGGCCTGTGGTTCTACGGGCGGGAGGTGGCGGCCGCCGCGGCCCAGCACGCGGTCGACGCGGCCCGGGTGGAGTCGGGCAGCTCGGCGCTGGGGGAGGCCACCGCCAACCAGTACCTCACCCAGGTGGGCGGCCTGCGCGAGTCGTCGGTGACCGTGACCCGGACCAGCACCAGCGTGACCGCGGTGGTGAGCGGCCAGTCGGTGTCGATCGTGGGCTTCATCGACCCGCCCATCACGGTGACGGTCACGGCCCCGGTGGAGCGGGTGGTCGGATGAGGCTGCGCCGCGACGATCGGGGCGAGGGGGCGCTGGACATCAGCGTGATGGCCACCTGCTTCTTCGTGCCCTGCCTGTTGCTGCTCATCTACGCGGGCCGGATGAACGCGGGCCACGCCGCGGTCGAGTCGGCGGCCCGGCACGCGGCCCGGACCATCTCGATCGCCCGGGATCCCAGCCTGGCCCTGGGGGTGGCGGAGGACGACGCCGCCGTCACCGTCCGGCTGGGATCGGCGCTGTGCGAGTCCATGGACTTCGCCCCGCTCGTGGCCGACGGCGAGGTCACGGTCACGGTCACGTGCCAGGTGGACCTGTCGGAGCTGGCCCTGCTGCCCGTGCCGGGGACCGCCACGGTGAGCGCGACCGCCACCGAGGTCATCGACCGCCACCGCGAGGGGGTCGTGCCGTGAGGCGGCGGGACGCGGGCTACGTCACGCTGTTCGTGCTGGGCGTGTCCATGGGCATGACCTCGGTGATCGGGCTGGTGCTCGACGGCGGCCGGGCGCAGCGGGCGCAGTCCGACTGCTTCGGCGTGGCCGCGGCCGCCGCCCGGGCCGGGGCCCAGGAGCTCGACGCCTCGGCCGCGGTGGCCGGCGAGGTGCGCCTGGACGAGGCCCGGGCGTCGCTGGCCGCGTCGTCCTACCTGCACGCCCGCGGCGTCGACGGCGCCGTGAGCGTGGCGGAGCGGCAGGTGACGGTGACCGCGGTCCGCCACGTCGACTTCCTGATGCTGCCGGGCGGCGTCACCCTCGACGCCACCGCCACCAGCCGTGTCACCCAGGAGCGTGCCCCATGACCTCCCCGACCGTGAGCCTGGCCGCGGCCCGCTGGCTGCGGGGAGTGGGCGCGGCGCTGGCCCTGCTCGCCCTGGTGGTGGGCGTGCCGTGGGCGCTGCTGGGCTGGGGCGAGTGGCCCATCACCGGCGTGCCGTCGTGGGAGCAGGTGCGCGACCTGCCCGGCATGGTGGCGTCGGACTCGGTCATCATCGGCGCCTTCACCGTGGCGCTGTGGGTGGCGTGGGCGGTGTTCGTGGGGTGCCTGGTCGCCGAGGTGGCGGCCGAGGCCCGGGGGCGGGAGGCCACCCGGGTGGCCGCGTTCGGTCCGCTCCAGCGCCTGGCCCGCCACCTGGTGGCGACGCTGGCGATGACGGTGGGCTGGCTGGGCCCGATGACCGGCGCCCTCCATGTCCCGCCGGTCCGCCCGGCCGGCGCCGCCACCGGGACGGCCCCGGCGACGGCGAGCGCCGACACGATGGCGCCGGGCCCGACGGCGGACAAGCCTGCGCCACGGCGGGGCGGCGGCCTGGCTCCAGGCGCCTCGGGGGCCTCCCTGGCCGCCGGGGTGGCGGCCTACCCGGCCGCACCCGCGGCACCGGACGCCGAACCGGGCGCCACCGTCACGGTCCGGCCGGGCGACTCGCCCTGGGCACTGGCCGTGGAGCACCTCGGCGACGGCGCCCGCTGGACGGAGATCTGGGACCTCAACCGCAGCCAGCCCCAGCCCGACGGGCGTTCCTGGGAGATCCCGGAGATGATCCTGCCCGGGTGGGAGCTGGCCATCCCGGCAACCCTGGCAGCAGGCCCGCTGGTCGTCGGCCCGGGCCAGATCATCGTCCAGCCCGACGACAACCCGTGGAGCCTGGCCGAAGCCCACCTCGGCGACGGCAAGCGCTGGCGCGAGCTGTACGACGCCAACCGCGGCCGCATCCAGGTGGACGGCGCCGCCTGGGTGACGGAGAGCCTCATCGAGCCCGGCTGGGTCCTCGACCTACCCACCGCCACATCCGCCCCCGCGCCTACCGCCCCGGCCGCGCCCGCCCCGGCGCCGGCTCCTTCCGCCCCCACCGCGCCCGCCCCCGCTCCGTCGGCCGCGCCCGCCCCGGCTCCTGCCGCCCCCGCCCCGGCGTCTCCCGGTCAGGCACCCGGATCCGCCCCGGCATCTCCCGCGCCAGCTTCGTCGGCCCCGGCGGACTCGCCATCGAGATCCGCCCCGGCATCTCCCGGCTCGACTTCGTCGGACCCGGCGGGCGCGCCACCCGGGTCCGCTCCGGCGTCTTCCGGCTCGGCGGGCTCGCCACCCGGGTCCGCTCCGGCGTCTCCCGGCTCGGCGCCCGACCCCACGTCCGAGCCTCGGGTCGTGCCGACAACGGCCGTCGGTGGTACCGAGGCCGTGAGCGAGGACGACGACGGGGACGTCGACCTCGACATCGCGCCGGTCGTGGTGGCGGGCGTGCCTGCGGTGCTCGCCGCGGGCATCGTCATGCGGCTCGACCGGGCTCGCCGCCGCCGCGCCCGGCGCCGGCCCCGGGAGGCCGCGGCGCCGCCCTTGCCCGACGGGCTGCAGGAGACCGAGCGGCGCTGGCGGGCCATCGCCGACCACGAGTCCGCCGAGTGGGTCGACACCGCGCTGCGCTACCTCACCTGGGCGGTGCGCTCGACCGGGGCGCCCGTGTCCGTGGTGGCGGTGCGGACGGGGGCCGGCGGGCTGGAGCTGCTGCTGTCCACCCCCGCCCGCCAAGGGGCACCCCGCTTCGCGGCCGACGCCACGGGCTGGCAGTGGCACCTGCGCTGCGACGACCTCGCCGAGATCCGGGGGATCGCCTCCGAGGAGCCGACCTACACGCCGGGGCTGGTCACGCTGGGCACGACCGACGACGGCAGCACCGTGCTGATCGATGTCGAGCAGCTCGGGCTGACCAGCGTCGAGGGCGACGCGGGCGTCGTACGGGCGTGGCTCACCGGCGTGGCGCTCGACGTCGCCACCGCGCCCTGGGCGGGCGACGTGGACCTCCGCCTGGTGGGCGGCCTCGTCGAGCTGGCCGCACTCGAACAGGTCTCCCTGCTGGAGCCGGCCGACGTGGCGGCCGTGATCGAGGGGACCGTCGCCGCCACGGTCCGGTCGCTGGGCCGGCATCCGTCGACCCAGGCGGCCCGGGGGGCGGCCGGCCGCGAGCCGTGGCCGCCCGTCACCGTGGTCGTCAGCACGCCGGGCACCGACCAGCCCGTCGTCGACGCCACCGTGCCCGCCCGGGGCGCGGCGGTGGTGGCCGCCGGTCCGGTCCCGCGGGCCACGGTGCGGCTGGTGGCCGGCGCCGACGGCTACGCCACGCTCTACCCCTACGGCCTGTCGGTGCGGCTCAGCGCGGTGGACCAGCGCACCGCGGGTGACACCGCCCGGCTGCTCACCGGTGCCGCCGCCCCGGCCGCGTCCCCGACCGCGACCGGGGCGGCGCCGCCGTGGCCCGCCCGGACCGACGTCCCGGCGGACGCCGAGGCACCCGAGGACGCCACGGACGACGTGCGGGAGCGCTACGCCACGCTCATCCGATCGATCCTGGAGCCGGGGGAGATAGAGGTGGTGGTGCTGGGCAAGCCCCAGGTCACCGGGTGGGAGCACGAGCCCCGCCAGCGATCGATCGAGATCGTGTGCTACCTGGCGGTGCACGACGGGTCCGTCACCGGCGAGAAGCTGCGGGACTGCATCTTCCCGCCCGGGTTCAAGGCCACCTCGCTGCGCCAGGCGGTGTCCCGGACCCGGACCGCGCTCGGGCGATCGGCGTCCGGGTACCCGCACATCCTCCCCGCCTTCGCCGCCGGCAGCTACGAGCTGGGACCGGGCGTGCGCTCCGACTACCGGCGGTTCCGGGCGCTGGTGGCCGCGGCCCGCAAGGCGCCGGTCGAGTGCGAGATCCAACTGCTGCGCACCGCGCTGGGACTGGTGCGGGCCCAGCCGTTCAGCGAGGCGCCCGCCGGCGGCTACGGCTGGGCCAGTGCCGAGGGGACCTCCTACGCCATCGAGCGGATCGTCACCGACACGGCCCAGCGCCTCGGCGAGCTCGCCCTGGCCGCGGGCGACGCCGGCCTGGCCGAGTGGGCGGCCCGGCAGGGCCAGCGGGCCGTCCCCGGCCACGAGGGCCTGTTCCGGGACCTGGCGCTGGCCAAGCTGCGGCAGGGCGACGTGGACGGCTTCAGCGCCGTGCGCCGGGAGGCCGAGGCGGCCGCCACCACGTTCGACCCGCTCGACGGCCTCCAGCCGGAGACCCAGGAGTTCTTCACCCGGGCCCTCGCCGAGTACAACGACCTGCGCCAGGCGGCCAACGACTTCTAGGCCACGACGAGGGCGGCCAGCCGTTGCTCGGTGCGGCGGCGGTGGGCCCGCACGGCCCGGACGTCCCGCCCCGTGAGTCGGGCGACGCTGGCGGTGTCCCAGCCGTAGACCGTCGTGGCGAGGACCGTCTGGGCGGCGGTGAGGCTGATGTCGCCGCCTCGGGTGGCGTCCACGACGAACTGGGCCAGCCGCTCGGCGGCGCTGTAGGCCTCGTGCAGGTCGGAGGGCGGATGGGCGGCGTCGGCCACCAGCATCGGCTCGCGCTGGTGCTGGCGTCGGTGGCGCCGGATCGTGGTGCGCAGCCGGTCCCGGAGGCGTGAGCCCAGCACCGCGGCCGGCCAGCGCGTGCCGGGCGGCAGCGGCGTGCCGATCAGCTCGACCATGGTCGCGGCCGCCTCGCCGTCGAGGTCGGCCCGGCTGGTCCACGGGCCCCAGCCCACGTAGCCCGCGAGCCCGGCGGCCGTCGAGGCCACCAGGGGCATCAGGGCCTGGAGCGCCACCCGCGCCGCCAGCGGGTCGCCCGCGGTGGCGAGGGACAGGACCGCGCCTGAGGGTGCGGTTCCCGGCCGCGGGGTCGGTCCGGTCGCGGCAGTCCTCCACCACCGGGCCCAGACGGGTGGCTCCGGCCAGCGGCGGCCGGGACCGCCAGGCCTCGGGCACCGGGCGGCGGGCCAGGCTGCGCCACTCGGCGTCGAGGAGGTCGTGGACCGTGCTGCCCATACCGCCGACGCTGAGCGCCCGCGGTTGCCCCAGGGGTTGCCACAGAGGTTGCCACAGGCCGGGGACCTGGGATTTTGCCCCGCGTTCACCTCCGCCGGGGCGGTCGGGCGGCCAGGAAGGCGCGGACGCCCACGGGCAGCCGCTGGCGCTCGTCGTCGTCCAGCGCAGCCCCGATGAGCCGGGCCTGCGCCGCCCGGCTGACCGCGGCATCGGTGTGGCGGGCCAGCACCCCGAGCACGCCGGCGGGCGTGCTGGGGTTGCCCGCGAGCTGGCGCTGCACGACCACGTCGTCCAGCCCGGCCAGGGCGGCGGCCCGGCGGGACCCGAGCTCGGGATGCCGGGCCATGCGCCGCAGCACGGTGCGATCGCGCTCGCGCCCGGGATCGGCCAGCGTGTCGACCACCTCGTCGCTCAGGTCCGACCGCAGCGCCACCTCTGCCCGCACCAGCGGGGACGGATCCGCCGCGAGCGCGATCAGCGCCCACTCCGGAGCTCCCGGCCGCCGGGCGGCCGAAGCCCGGACCGACTCGGCGGCGTTCGCCACCGCCGCCCGCCAACACGGCTCGCAGTACCCCCCGCCCGCCGCCGGGGACGGCCCCACCGCCCGATCCGGAGCTTGGGCCGACGGAGGCCGACGTCGGGTCGACCGGGCTCGGCCATCCGCCGCCCACCGCGGACGCCCCGTTGCCCGAGGCGGACGTTGGCTTGGCCGGGGTGGATGTCGGGTCCTCCGGGCCGGGCCCGTGGCCGTCCGGTGCCGCGGACGCCCCGTTGCCCGACGCAGATGTTGGGTCGGTCGTGGTGGATGTCGGATCGTCCGGGCTGGGCCGTTGGCCGCCTGCCGCCGGGGATGCCCCGCCGGGCGGCGCGGGCGCGGCGCCGGGTGCCGTGGTCGGGTCGGCCGGTCCTGGACGCGGGAGTGGGGGTGGCTGAAGCCGGCCTGAGGCCGGTCTGCGCGCCGAGCGCTGCCCGCTTGCCGCACATGGCGCAGCGGTCGCCGGAGGTGTCGGGCTTCGCCATCCGCCCGGCAGCATTCCACCGGACGCCCGCCGCGGACGTCACCCCTCGGGGTGGTGGACGAAGCGTGCCAGCTCGGCCGACAGCAGGGCGCCGGGCGGGGGGAGCCCGCCGGACGGGTCGCCGGGACGGGTGAACACCGACACGACCGGCTTGCTCCCCGAGACCGACAGCGGCCCGAACGACCCCACCGGCCCCACCCACCCCGCCGGTGGGGTCGCCGGGTGGGGCGGCTCGGTCAAGGCCACCAGGCGCCCGGCGCGGCCGAGCGCGCCGAACACCGCCCGCCAGGCTCGGGCCGCGGCGGCCGGGCCGGTGGTGCGCAGGGACACCGTGCGGCCCCACGGGGGGTTGGTGACGACCACGTCGAGGGCACCCGGCCGGACGGGGAGGGCGGCGGCGTCGCCCCGGACGACCAGCGCCCGGGCGTCCCCGCCGAAGCTGACGAGGTTGGCGCGGGCGGCGGCGACGGCCGCAGGGTCGATGTCGACGCCTACCGCCCGGCCGCCGGCCGCCAGGTGGAGGTGCTCGGCGAGCACGGTCCCCGAGCCGCAGAACGGGTCGCCCAGCCACCCGCCGGGCACCACCCCCGCCAGCAGCACCAGGGCGGCCGCCACCGGCGGGTGCAGCGAGCCGGGGACCGTCGCCCACGCCGAGGCACGGCGGTGCAGCGGCCGCGCCGCCAGCCGCAGGCCGAGGATGGCCTCGCCGTCCCGCACGTGGACCCGCCACGACAGGGACGGGGACGCAGCCGGGGACGGCGAGGGGGACGCGGCCCGGCCACGGTCCCGGCGAGGGAGGTACTCGCCGCCCGTGACGTGGGCCAGCGCCGAGCCGACCGTGTCCTCGATGTCGTAGCGGTTGTAGTTGCGCCGGCCGAGGAAGCTGGCGGTCACGTCGAAGCGAGGGTGGTCGGGGACCGGACGCACCGCCGCCGCCACGGCCAGCGCACCGGACACGTCCGACCCAGCCTCCGTGCCCAGCCGGGCCAGGGCGGCGAGCGAGGACCGCTCGCGGCCCAAACCCTCCACCCGACCCGCCCATGCGAACACGTCGTCGACCGTGCGCAGGGCCAGCAGCGGTGCGGGGTCCGGGGCGGAGAACAGCACCTCGCGATGTCCGAGCTCGAGCACGGAGCCGCCGGCGCGCCCGGTGATCTCGGCCGCGGCGATCCACTCGATGCCCCGGGTGGCGCGGGCGAAGAACCGGCCCATCCCGGCAGCCAAGCACACTGCCGCGCGCCGCTGGGAATGCTCCCGCCCGAGGAGGCCCACATCCACGATGGCGCTAGAACGCACGGCAGTCCCCCGCGAGTTCTCCAGCCCCCGGCGGTTCAACCGCCGCTTCCGGGTGCTGCTCGCCGTCGTCCTCGCCGCGGCGCTGTCGGGCCCGGTCGGCTGCGTGGCCGCCGTGGCCAACCGGCCCCAGGAGGAGACGCCCGTACCCCAGCCCCGCCACGCCGACTTCGCCGCGGTCGTGGCCCACAGCTACCTCGACGGCGAGCCGCTGCCCGTGCCCGTGGCCGACGGGCTGACCGCCGCCGCGGGCCGGGAGGGCGCAGAGGACCCGACGACGGCGCTCGTCACCGACATCGTGCCCCAGCCGATCGCCCACACCTGGGTGATCTCGATGGGCGCCGAGGTGGCGACCATCCCGATGGGCGAGTCGTCCCAGCGGATCGTCGAGACCCACCGCTACCTGGTGGGGGCGGCCAGCGGGCCGTTCGTCCTGGCGGTCCCCGTCATCCAGACCCCCGGCGGCGCTCCCGCGCTCGGGGCCGTCCCCGCCATCGAGCCGTTCGTGCCGGACGAGTCGGCCGCCGACCTCGCGGCCCTGGACTGGAGCGCGGCCGTACGAGACGGACCGGGCGTCCGACACGCTCCGCCAGCGCATCGCCGAGTGGGCCACGGCCTTCGCCGCCGACGACCGCCGACAGCTGCTGGAGATCACCGGCGACTCCCGCAACGGCGTCCAGTACGTGGGCCTGGGATCGTGGCAGGTGGTGGGCGAGCCGCAGGTGGGCGGGCTGTTCACCCGCAGCGACGGCGCGGCCGGCACGCACGTCGAGCTCGGGCTGGTGGCGGTGGACGACCCGGCCGTGACCACCCGGGTCTCGTTCGACCTGCTGGTCCGCCATGCCGGCGACCCGCTGCCCCAGATCGTCGCCTGGGGACCGGCCGGCGGCGCCCTCGGACTGGACGACTACGAGAACGCCTCCCGGGTCCCGGAGGACGGGGACGGCACGGCGGCCTCCACCACGACGACGGCGGGGGGGCCGGCGGCATGAAGTACTTCCGCCGCCTGGTCCGCCGCATCACCGACGACGCCGGGGGGACCGGGACGTTCGACCGGTCCACCATGGCGTTCCGGGCCACGCCCTGGATCGAGCGGGAGTCCGGCAGCGGCCACGCCCTCTACACCGGCCGGGACGGCAGCGTGTGGCTGTACGCGGTGGCCCGCAACCATCCCCTTTACTACGAGGACGACGCCGCCATCCTCGACGCGGGCCGGAAGCTCGAGAACGTCCTCCACGAGATCGGCAAGACCAGCCTGTCCCGGGCCTTCGGGATGCGCTCGACCGCCTCCTACCGCGACATCCACATCCTGTCCGTGCGCTGGGAGGGAACCCCGGACGTCCCACTCGGGACGCCCACCCCGGCCGAAGAGGCCTACCTCAGCGACGTGCTGGAGGGCCTCCACGTCCCCCAGCAGGCCACCTTCCTCGGCATCAGGCTGCGGGACCTCGACGCCATGGCCGCGGCCCGGTCCCGCTCCATGCTGGACATGACCGTCGAGCTGGTGGCGTCGCTCCTGGGCGACAAGCCCACCGACTTCGACGCCTTCGAGCCCGACCGGCGCCACCTGGCCGCCATCCTGCGACGCCACGACTGCCGGGCGCCCACCGGTGCCGAGCGCCGGCGCCTGGAGGCGTGGTTCAACGACGGCCGCCACGCCGAGCCCGAGATCATCCGCCTGCCCGACAAGCTGGTGGTCAACTCCCGCGACGAGCTGGAGTTCGTGGCGCTGGAGCGCTTCACCGCCCCCATGTTCGCCGCCCCCCACGCCATGTGGCTGGCCGACGCCTTCAACCTCGACCACGGTCCCCAGGTGGTGTCGCTGCGGGCCCAGCTCCAGACGGGCGAGGACACCAACCGGGACCTGCGCCGGTCGGTCCGCCTCCAGTCCAAGGACCGCGAGGAGGACCGGGCCAACAATCCCCACGACGAGGACAGCGAGGAGAGCGAGCGGCTCGACTTCACCCGGGTCATCCGCCAGGAGTACGCGCAGGGCCGCGACGTGCCGTCGCTCTACAACTGCTCGATCATCTTCGGGCGGCGCACCCCGCCGCGCCACGCCAGCGAGACGTTCGTCGAGTACCTGTCGTCGTCCTACGGGGTGGAGACCAAGCCGCTGGAGCACCGCCAGATGCTGGCGCTGGACGAGGTGCAGCCCACGTCCCGGGTGCGGTGCTCGCCCTGGCCCCAGCGCCTCAACCTGGGGATGCTGGCCTACTCGGGCATCGCCTCGTTCACCGACCTGGGCGACCCCGAGGGCGCGTTCGTGGGCCAGGGGCTGCCCGACGGCACGCCGGTCTACTACGACCCCATGGCGGCGTCCCGCCACGACCGGCCCCCGGTGACCTACATCTGCGGGCGGCCGGGCAGCGGCAAGACCATGCTGCTCCAGCTGCTGTGCCTCCAGAGCGTGCTCATGGGGCACCGGGTCATCGTCGTGAACCCCAAGGGCTTCGACTCGCTGCAACCGTTCGTCGACATGGTCAACCGGGACACCGACTGGTCGGCCGAGCGGGTGTCGTTGGCGTCCCTCGCGTCGGAGGAGGGCGGCGGGGCGTTCGACCCCTTCCGCTACGCCCGGCCCGACACCGCGGCCAGCATCGCCGCCAACTTCGTCACCACGGTCATCGACCTGGACCAGCGCCAGCGCACCGCCCTGCGCTTCGGGCTCAACCGGGGCGCGGTGGGCGGGGCCCGGTGCGTGGGCGAGGCGCTGCGGTGCGTGGACGAGCCGGTGGTGGTCGACCTGGTCGAGAAGATGTGGGAGTCGACGCCGCTGTTCCAGCTGGCGGTGGGCATGCGGCCCCGTCCCCGCTTCGACGAGCACGAGCTGTCCAGCGCCCTGACGCTCATCGAGTTCGACGTGGACCTGAACCTGCCCTCGCAGGTCAAGGAGGTCTACACCGACGCCGAGCGGATCAGCCTGGCCGCCATCCGCTGCGTGACCACGGCGTCGGTCGGGATCCTGTCGCTGTCCGACGGCGGGGTGATGGCCACCGACGAGGCCCACACGGTGCTGGGCCACGCCGACACGGTCCAGCTCAACTCCAAGATGATGCGGGAGGGCCGCTCGCTGAACGTGGGCCTGATCTACGCCTCGCAGCTGCCGTCCGACGTGCTGTCCAAGGGGATGGAGACCTACATCTCCCGGGTGTTCGCCATGGCGCTGGAGGACGACGTCGAGGCGGCGGCGGCCATCAAGCTGGTGGGCTTCGAGGTGACCGACGAGCGGATCCGCATGCTGCGGGACGCCGGACCCCGCCGCCGCACCGCCGACTACCCGGGCCGGGCGGCGGTGTCGCTGCACCGGGACCTGGGCGGGCGGCGCTCGGCGGTGTTGCACGACCCCATCCCGGACCGGGTGTTCCGGGCGTTCTCGACCAACGTCGACGACCGCCGGGCCCGCAGCGCCGGGCCGCCGGTGCCGGTGGCGTGAGGCAGGGAGGGAAGGTGGCTGTGGCTGACAGACTGCGCATCGTGGTGATCGGGCTCCCCGAGCTGGGCAACCTGCTCGAAGCGGCCAAGCCGCACGGGGCCGACGTGGTGACGATCCCGCGGGGAGCGGACGTCGGCGAGGTGCTGGCGGGCAAGGCCCGGGGCGCCACCCGGGACACGCTGCTGTTCGTGGCGGCCGACACCGGAGACCCGGCCGTGAACCGCCTGCCGGACACCCTGGCCCGGGGCGGGTTCCGCGGCGTGGTGCTGGCGGGCCTGCCGGGTGCATGCGGGACGTTCGCCTCCCACGAGAACCTCCAGATCCTGCCGGCCCCGTTCAGCGCCAACGACGTGCTCGCCGCGCTGTCGTCGCTGCCGGGCGACGTGCCGTTCTTCCTGCCCGTGGCGGGCGGGGACCGCACGTTCGGCGAGCTGGCCCCGGTGCTCGACGCCCGGGCCGCGGTGGCGGCCGGCGGCCGGCGGGAGCGCAACGGCATCCTGTTCCCCCGGCGTGAGCTGGGTGAGGTCCGTGAGATCCACGAGGACGACCCTCTCGGGCCGCCGGTCCGGGTCCTCCCGCTGCCACCGTTGCCGGCACCGCCGCCGGCGCCCGGCGCCACGGCCCCGCCCCCCTGCCCGGCCCGGGGCCCGCCTCGGAGCCGGCGTTCGCAGACGCTCCCCGGCCCGTCCCGGTCCCCCCACCCCCGGCCCCCCGGGTGGTGGTCCCTCCGCCGCCCCCGGTGCTCGTCCCGCCTCCGGCCCCCGCGCTGGTGGAGCCACCGGCCGAGGAGGCCGACGAGGCCCCGCGGGCCGGCGTGACCGCCATCTTCGCCACCCCACCGGTCGCGGCAGCGGAGCGGAGCGAGCCGCCTCCGCCCGACCACGCACGCGGAGGAACCAGCCGCCGTCGAGCCGCCGCCGGTCGAACCGACGGCGGAGGCCGAGGCGCAAGCTCCGGCCGCCCGGATCGAGCGCGGACCGGAGGGCGTCCCGGCCGGCGAGGCGCCAGGGCGGATGCCGCCAACGGACGCGCCGGCGCCGGTGGACGCGCGGGCGGTCCCGGCTGGCGAGGCGCCTGGGTGGATGCCGCCGATGGGCGCGCCGGCGCCGATGGACGCGCTGGCGGTCCCGCAGGCGGTGGAAGCGCAGGCGGTCCCGGTTAGCGGGGCGCCTGAGTGGAGCCCGCCGGTGGACGCGCCGGGGCCGGTGGAAGCGCAGGCGGTCCCGGTTAGCGGGGAGCCTGGGTGGATGCCGCCGGTGGACGCGCCGGGGCCGGTGGAAGCGCAGGCGGTCCCGGTTAGCGGGGAGCCTGGGTGGATGCCGCCGGTGGACGCGCGGGGCGGGTGGAAGCGCAGGCGGTCCCGGTTAGCGGGGAGCCTGGGTGGATGCCGCCGGTCGACGCGCCGGCGCCGGTGGAAGCGCAGGCGGTCCCGGCTGGCGGGGCGCCTGGGTCACCGCCGCAGGCGGTGGAGGCGGGGGCTGTCCCGGTCAGCGAGGCGCCTGGGGGGATGCCGCTGACCGAAGCGCCGGCCCTGCGTGGAGGCGCCGGCGGTTCCGGTTGGCGGGGCGCCTGGGTCACTGGCGCAGCCGGTGGAGGGCAGCCGGTGGAGGCGCAGGCGGTGGAAGGGCGGGCGGTCCCGGTCTGGCGGGGCGCCTGGGTGGATGCCGCCGATGGACGTGCTGGGGCCGGTGGAGGTGCGGGCGGTTCCGGCTGGCGAGGCGCCTGGCTCGGTGCCGCGAGCCGGTGGAGGCGCAGGCGGTCCCGGTCAGTGAGGCGCCTGGGTGGATGCCGCCGGTGGACGCGCCGGGGCCGGTGGACATGCCGGCCGGCTCGGTCGGTGAGGGCCCCGGGTCCTCGCCCGTGGAGGGTTACGAGCAGGGGCATCCGGGGTCCGGGGACGGGGTGCCGACGTGGGCGCAGCTTCCGGATGGGCCCGGGGGGTCGGAGCGGGCTGGTGCCCTGGGCCGCGTCGCCGCCTGGGACCGGGGCGCTGTGGGTGGCTACGCCCCGGTTGCCGGCGTACCAGGACGAGCCGGTGATGCCGGGGGCCAGGTTGCCCGCGCCCGAGCGGCCGGGGCGGCAGGGGCGGGGCGAGGTCATCTCCGTGTGCTCCTACAAGGGCGGCAGCGGCAAGTGCCTCACCGGGGACAGCGTCATCACCGATCCCGTGACCGGGGTGCCCCGGCGGCTCGACGAGATCGTGCGCGACCCGGACGCCTCCAGTGTGCTCACCCTGGACGGGACCACCGTGCGGGCCGTGCCCATCGCGGCCAAGATCGACTCGGGCGTGCAGCCGACCGTGCGGGTCAGCTTCGCCTCGGGGCGGTCGGTCACCGTGACCCCGCACCATCCCTTCCTGCTGGCCGACGGCTGGCGCCCGGCCGAGCGCATCGCCGTGGGCGAGGAGGCGGCGCTGCCCGCGCGCATCCCGTTCCCGCAGGAGCCCCGGCGGCTGCCCGCCACCGAGATCGCCCACCTCGCGGCCCGCCTGTCCGACCACGCGTGCCGGCGTCCTGCGCCCGGCCAGCCGGCGGCGGTGGAGGCCGTCCACCGGCTGCCCGAGGACCAGCTCGGCCACTTCCTCGCCCTCCTGTGGACCGCCGACGGCACGGTGGACCTCGACGGCACCCCGGTGCTGGAGCTGTCGGCCGAGGCGTCGGTCCGCATGGTCCAGCACCTGCTGCTCCGCTTCGGCGTGCAGAGCCGCCTCACGCCCGCGGCGGGGGCGTCCGGGTGGCGCCTGACCGTGGGGCCGGGCGACCGGGCCACGTTCGCCCGCCACATCCCGCTGTGCGGGCGCCAGCGCGACCGGCTGTCCGAGCTGTCCGCGGCCGACCCCGAGCCGGGACGCGACGGCGACGTCGCCTGGGACCGGGTCAGCGACATCCGGCCCGCGGGCACGCAGCAGGTGTGGGACCTCACCGTGGACGTCACCCACTGCTTCGTCGCCAACGACATCGTGGTCCACAACACCACCACCGCGGTCCTGGCCGCGGCCACGCTGGCCCGGGCGGTGCGTCCGGGCGGCAAGCGGGTGGCGCTGGTCGACGCCAACACCGCGCAGTCGTCGGTGGCGACGATCCTGCAGCGGCCGGCGCGGGGATCGATCCTCGACCTGGTGCGCACCGAGGTCGACGAGGACATGCTGGCCCAGGCGCTGACGCCGGTCCCCGAGGCCGGCGACCTCGACGTCCTGTTCGGCGCCCCCGACCTGCGCTGCGCCGACGAACGCCTGCTCACGCCCGCGCTGTGGCGCCGGGTCGTGGCCGGGCTGCGGCGCACGCACGACTACGTCATCGTGGACACGCCCGTAGCCGAGGCCGTGGGCCACGAGCTGTTCGACGACTTCGTGCTGCGGGACTCCAGCGTGCTGCTGGTGGTGCTCGACCCCAACCGGGAGACGATCCACAACAACGTCGAGTGGCTCGACATCATCGGCGACCCGGTCAGCGCGGGGGGCCGCAACTTCCCGCCGGAGCGGGTGGCGATCGTGCTCAACCGGGCCGATCCCCAGCTGGCGTGGAACGTGCACAGCGTGGGCGACCACTTCCGCCGCTACCAGTTCCTGGGCGCCATCCCCCACAGCACGGCGGTGCAGCAGGCGGCGGACGACGCCCGGCTGGTCCAGCGCTTCGACGCCGCCGTCGACCAGGCGGTGCGCCACATGCTGGGCGCCCTGGTGCACGAGCCGCTGCTGGAGGTGGACGGGACCGGCCGGGCCGGCGCCTCGGCGTTCGACCGCCTGCTGGAGCGGCTGTTCGGCCGGCGCATCGCCCGAGCGGAATGCTCACCGGTGTGAGCACCGCGACTGCGTCCGCCACCACCCGCCCCCGGGCCTCCCGGCGGTACACGCCGCCCCGGCGGACCGAACCGGCCCGCTCGACGTCCGGGCCGGTCGAGCCGGTCCGGGCGCCGGCCGGACGCCGCACGCTGGCGGCGCTGGTGGACGGCGCCGCAGTGCTGGCCGTGGTCCTCGGCGGGGCCGAGCTCGGCTGGCGGACCGGCGCACTGCGGGCGGTGGGCGTGAGCGCCGCCGGCTGGGTCGACTGGGCCTGGTCCTTCACCCGGGTGGCGTGGACCATGGTCGCGGTGGCGGTCGCCTACCACGGCGCGTGCACCGCGCTGTGGCAGCGGACGCCGGGCAAGCTGCTGGCCGGCCTCCGGGTCGAGGCCGACGGCGGCGGCCGCCTGCCCGCGGGCCGCGCCCTGTGGCGGGCGCTGTGGAGCGCCACCACCTTCATCCCCTCGGTGATCACACCACTGCTGGTGACCGGGGGCTGGCTGGCGTCCACGCTGGGGGGTCGCCGCTCCCTGGCGGACCGGGCCGCCGGCAGCCGGGTGGTCCGGGCCCGGGCGGCGGTCCCGTGACCGCGCCCGGCGGCGGGCTAGAAGCCCTCGCCCCACTCGCAGGCGACGCCGTCGTTGTCGTCGTCGAGGTGCGGCCCGTAGCCGGGATCGCCCCGGTTCAGCGGGAGCGCGCCGGCCCGCCAAGCCTGGAAGCAGTTGTCGTAGTGGGGGGTCTGCCCGGGAGGACCGTTCCGCGGCCGGGTGGTGGTCGTGGTGGACGACGGCGGGGGAGCCGTGGTGGTGGGGGCCACGGTGGTGGTCGTGCGCGGGATCGTGGTGGTGGGCCGGACGGTGGTCGTGGTGGTGGACGACGTCGTGGTGCTGCCGCCCAGGGGCACCGGGGCGCTGGTGGGGCCGGCCGGCCCCACGGTGGTCGAGGTGGGGGCCACGAACGCGCCCACCTCGTCCGACGGGCGACTGCCCCGCAGCGCCAGGGCGGCGCCGGCCACGACGGCGAGGACCAGCGCCGCGATGCTCACGTCCACGGTCACCCGAAACCACATCGGGGCCGAGCGGTAGCGCCACGCCACCTCGCCCGCGGCCCGGCGCAGAGGACCCTCGCCCGGCTCGCCGCCCTCGTCGTAGGTCCACTCGTCCGAGTAGCCGTCGTACCAGCGGGGCCCGGGTGGCAAGGCCGGCCCGGGCGCGGGGCGCGCTCGCCCCAGCCTGTGTCGCCTCCGTAGTCCTGCCACGGGCCCTGCGGGTCGCCCCTGTCACCCATCGCGCGCCTCACCCCAGCCTCACGACCTGCAAGAACCGTAGTCGAGCGCTCGTTGATCCCCTCGCCGGCCAGTCTCGCGTACCATCGCGTCCGCTGCGCCGGGGCATTGCCGCCCAACGAATGACAACGCTAGTATTTGACGTACTAGGACCTTGCCTGGGGTGCGGCAGGGTCCGCACGTGGAGGGCCGCTTGAGCATGGATGCAAAACGGATCTTTCTGTTTGTGGCAGCGGCGTTTCTCATCCTGTCGGTGTGGAACAACCCCACCGCCACGGCGACGGCGTTTGCCGACTTTCTAGGGAACGTGGGTGACTTCCTCACGGATGCCATCGACAAGTTCACCGAGTTCTTCCGAGGCCTGACCGCGTGACGCCTCTGCGCCGGCGCCGGAGCCGGCGCAGTGACGACTACAGCGGTGGGGACCTCGCGTCCGTCTATCCCGAGCCGTCCCCCGATCCCTACGCCGCCGCGTCGGGACGTGCGGCGACGGCCACCGCAGCGCCCCCCGAGGTCGAGTACGAGCGCCCGCCCGGCTTCTTCCGCCGCATAGGGCACCGGCTCGACGACTGGCGGCGCGCGGTGCTGCCGCTGCCGGACGAGGTGATCGACCAGTACCTCGGGCACGGCGAGCGGATGATCCACAGCGACCATCCGTCGCTCCAGGCATTCGTGGTCCACAACACGATCCTCTTCCTGGTGCTGTTCGTGGTGGGCACCGTGTTCTTCGGCATCTCATTCAACGGATCGTTCGTGACCGCGGGCTTCGTGTTGCTGGCGTTGAGCATCGTGATGCTGATCCTCGTGCTCAAGCGCCTGCGCGAGCGATACACCAGCTACGTGGTCACCAATGTCCGCATCATGCGCCTCTCGGGCGTGTTCACCCGCCGGGCGCATTCGATCCCCTGGGTCCGTGTCACCGACCTGACCTACGAGCAGAGCCTGAGCGGGCGGCTGTTCGGCTTCGCCACGCTCCACATCGAGTCCGCCAACGAGGACTCGGGCCTGCGCGACCTCGAGGGTGTCAACGACCCGGTGAGGTTCAACCAGTACGTGGTGGACATGGTGGTGGCCAAGCAGGGCCCGACCGCCCCCGGGTGGGAGGAGCAGGGCGAGCCCGCCCCCATCATCAGCGCCCCCCACGCCGGCCTGTTCGACCGCTGGATGTCGGCCCGCCGCCAGCGCCGGGCCGAGCGGGCGCAGCGGGCGGACGAGGCCGAGCGGGCCCGCCGCGCCGAGCAGGCGCAGGCCGCCGAGAACATCCCCGGCCGCCAACGACGCCATCCCACGGCGCCGGTGCTCACCGACATCTCCGGCGACATGGGCGGCGAGGTCGTGGTGGGCGACCCGACCCTGTACGAGCCGGAGCCCGAGACCGACGAGTCGGGCGAGATCCGCGACCCGACGGCGTCGGGCGACTACGACTTCGACGAGTACAGCGACCTCGAGTCGGGCGGCACCGACGACGGCCTCCCCTGGCGCCGCTAGCCGCCCGCCTCGGCCATCGGGCCCCTGGCGCCGCCCGCGGGTAACGAGCTGGCGCCCGAGGCAATGGGGGTCGGCCGGCGAGTCACGAGGCACTAGGGGTCGGCGGTGGCCGCTGATGCCTCGTGACAGCCGCAGCGGCCGCTATTGCCTCGCCTCGGCCAGCAGGGCCACCACCTCGGCGCTGGGGCGCACGTCGCCGAAGATGCGGAAGAACGTGGCCAGCGACGCCTCGTGCAGCCCGAAGGACTGGCCGGACAGGGCGTCGCACACCAGCGTGACCCGGTAGCCGAGCTCGCAGGCATCCCGGGCCGAGGACTCGCAGCAGATGTTGGTGACCAGCCCGGCGATGAGGACATGCTCGATGCCACGGGCCTGGAGCCGGTCGGGCAGGTCGCAGTTGCCGGGGAAGAACGCACTGGCCCGGGCCTTGGTCGCCCGCAGGTCCTCGGGACGGACGTCGAGCCCCGCGGCGAGGCGGGTGCCGGCCCCGCTGACGCCGGCCTGGTGGTACGAGGCCGCCAGGGCGTCGCCCAGGCCGGCGGCCAGCGTGTCGGGGGAGGCGATGGACGAGGTCGACGAAGGCGACGGTGCCGCCCGCCGCCCGCACCGCGGCGGCCACCGCGTTGACCGGGCCGTACAGGGCCTCCGCGCTCTCGGACCGGGCGCAGGAGTCCTCGTCCAGGTCGACCACCACGAGCGCGGTGCGGGAACCGTCCAGCGTGGGATGCATGTGCAGGCGGCCGCCCCGCCGGGCCACCACCTTGTCCACCAGGGCCTGGGGGATGACCCCGCTGGGGTGGACGACACGTTCGGCAGGCGTTGCGGGCACGGCGGCACCCTAGACCACCGCACGAACCTATGTTCGCCAGCAGCGCCGGATCAGGCGAGGGCGCGGCTGTTGAGGGCGGTGAGCCGCTCGCAGGCGTCCACGTACTCCGAGACGAGGCGGGCCACCACGTCGGCGGTGCGCTCGACGCGGTTCATCTGGCCCACCACCTGGCCCACCGGGTTGAAGTTCACGTCCTTGGCCGCCTCCGGGTAGCGGTGGCCCCGCTGCACGGCGTCGAGGGCCACCATCATCTGCAGCGGCATGGGCAGCGGGCCGGGCGACTCCGGGCCTTCCCACGCCTCGGTCCAGTCGTTGCGCAGCATGCGGCAGGGCTTGCCGGTGAACGACCGGGACCGGACGGTGTCGTGGCTGGTGGCGTCGAGGTAGGTCTGCATCTGCGCCGGGGGCACGTCGGCCTCGGTGACCGTGAGCCACAGCGAGCCGGTCCACGCCCCCTGGGCGCCCATGGCCAGCGCGGCCGCCACCTGGCGCCCGTCGCCGATGCCGCCCGCGGCCAGCACCGGCAGCGGGGCGACGGCGTCGATGACCTGGGGCCACAGCACCACCGAGGCGACCTCCCCGCAGTGCCCGCCGCCCTCGGTGCCCTGGCACACCACGAAGTCGAGGCCGGCCTCCTGGTGGCGCAGCGCGTGGCGCACCGATCCGCACAGCGCGCCGACGAGCCGCCCACTCTCCTGGATGCGGGCCACCACGTCGGCGGGCGGCGTGCCCAGCGCGTTGGCCACCAGCCGGGCGGGCTCGTGGCGGAGGATGACGTCGACCTGGGGGCCGGCCGTGACCGCGGTCCAGCCCAGCAGCTCGTGGTGGCGCTCCTCCTCGGGCAGGTCGGGGACGCCGTGGTCGGCCAGCAGCTTGCGGCCGAACTCCCGGTGGCCGTCGGGCACGTGGCGGGCCATCTCGGCCTCGAGCTCGTCGGGGGTGAGGTCGTCGAGGTCCATGCCCTCGTACTTGGAGGGGATCACGATGTCGACGCCGTAGGGCCGGTCGCCCACGTTGGCGTCGAGCCAGGCGAGCTGGACCTCCAGCTCCTCCGGGCTGAAGCCCACGGCCCCCAGCACCCCGAGGCCGCCGGCCTTCGACACCGCCGCCACCACGTCACGGCAGTGGCTGAAGGCGAAGATCGGGAACTCGATGCCCAGCTTCTCGCAGATCTCGGTGCGCACGGTCGTCTCTCCAGGTCAGGTCGGGAACAGGATCACGGCGAGGGCGGCGGCCCGGGCCGCCAGCCGGTCGGGGTCGTCGCCCAGCAGCAACGCCTCCAGGAACACGGCCAGCAGCTGGCCGGACACGACCGAGCCGGCCGCGGCGGGGTCGCCCGGCAGCTCGGGGAACAGCTCGGCGAGCCAGCGGTCCACCGCCCCCTCCAGCAGGCCGGACAGCCGGCGGGCCTCGGCCAGGGCCACCGCGTCGTCCCGCAGGCTCTCGCCGATGAGCAGGCGCCACACCCGCAGCTCGCCCAGGGACTGGGTGGCGAGCGCCTCGAAGAACTGCTCGAACCGGGCGCGGGGCGGCAGCGCCGGGTCGACGGGCAGGCTGACCCGGCGGAGGCCCTCGTCGTAGCGGCGCTCGGCCACGATGGCGCCCAGCAGGTCTGACTTGGACCCGACGTAGTGGTAGAGGGTGGCGATGTTGAGGTCGCAGGCGGCGGCGAGCTGGCGCATGGTCATGCCCTCGACGCCGTGGGCGGCGATGAGGTCGAGCGCGGCGGCCAGGATCCGGTCCCGCTGGCTCGATGATCCTCTGGCGAGGTGACCCCGCGGCTCGGTGAGCTGGTCGTCGCCATGCGCGCACCCTATCAATCAAGCGCTTGATCGGGTAGAAACGGACCGTGCTGTTCCCGCAGCGGTTCTGGGCCGGGCTGGAGGACGGGTCGGTCACGGTGGCCTTCCGCTGGTGGCGGCGACCCGCCGCCAAGGCCGGCGGCCGGCAGCGCACCCCGGGGGGCGGCGAGCTCACCATCGACGCGGTCGACCGCATCGAGGTCGCCCAGGTCAGCGAGGCCGACGCCCACGCCGCGGGCTACGACGGCCGGGCCGAGCTGCTGGTCGAGCTGGAGCGCTTCGCGGTCGAGGGCGCCGACCTCTACCGGATCCGCTTCCACCGGGCGGGCGACGATCCCCGACTCGCCCTGCGGGACCGGGCCGACCTCGGCGAGGACGAGCTGGCCGCGGTGTCCGAGCGCCTGGACCGGCTCGACCGGGCCTCGCACCACGGCCCCTGGACCACGACCGTCCTCGCCCTCATCGCCGAGAGGCCCGCGGTGCGGGCGCCGGACCTGGCCGCCGGCCTCGGCCGGGAGACCGCGCCGTTCAAGCGCGACGTGCGCAAGCTCAAGGAGCTGGGCCTGACCGTGAGCCTGGACGTGGGCTACCGGCTCTCGCCCCGCGGCGAGGCGGTGTTGCGGGCCCTCAGCGGCCGAACATAGCCAGCCACTCGGCCTCGGACCGGGGCTTGAACACGAAGTTCCACTGGCGCGTCTCGCCCATGGTCGCCGACGGCTCGGCCGAGTACAGGTGGCCGGGGAACAGCACGGCGTCGTCGGGCACCTTGGCCAGCTTCTGGGTCAGGCTCTCGTAGAGCTGGGCGGCGTCGCCCCCGGGCAGGTCGGTGCGCCCGCAGCCCTCCAGGAACAGCGTGTCGCCCGACACCAGGTAGCGCCCGTCCACGAAGAAGCACTGGCTGCCCGGGGTGTGCCCGGGCGTGTGGATCAGCTCGACCTCGACCTCGCCCACGGTGATCGTGTCGCCGCTCGCGTGCTGCACGAGGTCCGAGCCGGACGCCCCCGTCACCCGCTGCACCCACGGCGCCTCGTCGGCCTGGACGTGGATGGGGACCGGGGCCAGCTCCAGCAGGTCGTCCAGGCCGCTGATGCGGTAGCCCATCATCTGCCCGCCCACGTGGTCGGGGTGGTAGTGGGTGACCAGTGCGCCCGTCAGCCGCATGTCGTCCTCGGCGGCCACGTCGATGATCCCGGCCACGTCGTAGGCGGGGTCGACCACCACGGCCTCCCCCGTGGCCCGGTCGCCGATCAGGTAGACGAAGTTCACCATCTGGCGGGCGACGGGGTCGTTGCGGGCCACGTCCCGGCCGGCGAGGAGCTGGCGGAAGTACAGGCGGTCGTCGGCGTCCACCGGGCCGAGGCTACCGACCGCCGCGGCCGGGCGTGGGAGGCTGCGCGGATGATCGACGCCGTCAGCCTCGACGTGGGCGGGGTGCTGACCGTGCCCGACCACGGGATCCTGGCCCACTTCCTGGCGGCCGCGGGCATCGCCTTCGACCGGTCCGCGTTCGGGGCCGGGCACTACCGGGCCATGGCCGAGGTGGACCGGTGCCGCTCGGTCCCCGAGGTGTTCGTCGACTACCACCACGGCTTCGTGCACGCCGTGGGGGTGCCCGACGACCAGGTCGAGGACGCCTGCGCGGTGCTGGACCGGGTGCTGATCCCCACGGTGTGGTGCCAGCCCCTCCCGGGCGCCGTCCAGGCCGCCCGCCGCCTGGCGGCGGCGGGGATCCGGCTGGCCGTGACCAGCAACTCGAATGGGACCGTGGCCGACCTGCTGGCCCGCCACGAGGTGGCCCAGGTGGGCCCGGGGCCGGGCGTGGAGGTCGAGCACATCTCGGACTCGGGGGCGGTCGGCGTGGCCAAGCCCGACCCCGCGTTGTTCCTCGCCACCGCCGCCGGCCTGGGCCTGCCGCCGGAGCGGATCTGCCACATCGGCGACAGCGGCTGGTTCGACGCCGACGGGGCCGCGGGGATCGGGCATGGCCGCGGTCCACGTCGACCCGCTGGGCCTGTGCCCCGACGCCGGGCACGACCACGTGGCCTCGCTCGGTGAGTTCGCTGACAGGACGCTAACTTCCCGGCCATGACGAGCGTGGACACGGCGGTGGACGTCGACAAGGTGCTCACCGCGCTGGACGAGGAGTTCGACGCCATCGTCGAGCTGGCCGCCGGCCTGGGCCCCGAGGACTGGGAGCGGCCCACGGCGTGCCCGGGCTGGACCGTGCAGGACCACCTGGCCCACGTCATCGGCATCGAGGCCATGCTCCAGGGCCGGCCCCAGCCGGAGGTCGAGCTGGGCGACCTGTCCCACCTGCGCAACGACTTCGCCCGCGCCAACGAGGTCTGGGTCGAGGGCTACCGCCACCGGCCGCCGTCCGCCGTGCTCGACGACCTGCGGGGGATCATCGCCGAGCGGCGGGCGGCGCTGGCGGCGATGACGCCCGCCGACTTCGACGCCGACGCCATGACACCGGCCGGCCCGGACACCTACGGGCGCTTCATGCGTGTCCGCACCATGGACGTCTGGTTCCACGAGCAGGACGTACGCGAAGCGGTGGGCCGCCCCGGGCACCTCACGGGCCGGGCGCCGGAGCAGAGCCTGGCCGAGGTCGCCCAGGTGCTCGGCTACATCGTGGGCAAGCGGGTGGCGCCGCCCGCGGGCACCACGGTGCGCTTCGTGCTCACCGGCGATCTGGCCGCGAGGATCGACATCCAGGTGACCGATCGGGCCCGGCTCGTCGATCACATCGAGGGGAGCCCGACCGCGGAGATCACGCTGCCGGGCGACCGGTTCATGCGCATCGCCGGCGGTCGCCTGAGCGACTCCGACGATTCACGGATGGGCGTGTCGTTCGCCGGGGATACCACTCTGGGTGGTGAGATCATCACGAACTTGCCCTTCATGATCTGAATGGGGCTTCCATTGACTGAACGATGCGACATGTGACGGACGCTGACCAGCCCGTAAGCTGCCCGGCGCGTGGGTTTCACCGACCGCTTCCGTGAGGCCGCCGAGGCGGCCCGGGCCAAGCTGGCCGAGCACGGCGTCCTCAACGACGCCGATGCGATCCACGGCGTCCAGGCGGTCGATCCCCACGGCCAGGACATCAGCATCGCCAACCGGGCCATGGCGCTGGGCGCGCCCGACCCGTACTCGCTCATCACCCACGACGAGGTGGTGGCGCTGACCGGCATCCCGGTGGGCGGGCCCTCGCTCACCTACGCCGACGACGACCTGGGCGTGCGCTTCGACGCCGAGGACGGCCACCGCCGGGCCTTGTCCTTCGGCGTGCACGCCGGTCACGCGGTCAACGACGACACGCTGTTCGATCCCGTGAGCTGGTTCGAGTGGATGGTGGCCCTGCTGGACGAGCCCGAGGCGGTGCCCGGCCTGGGCGACGCGGCCGTGTACGAGGACGGCCTGCTCTACGTGCGGGGTCAGGGACGCGCCTTCTACGTGCTGGTCGACGCGCCCAAGGGCTCGCCGGCCAAGCCGTGGGCCACGGTGATCGCCAGCCGGGTGCTGGAGCGGTTCGCCCGGGGCGAGGCGCGCTGATGCCCGTCGACATGCTCGTTCGTCGTGGCCCTCCGGGTGCCGGAGCGGTCCGCCGGGGGAGAGGCGGGCTAGTCCTGGCCGCCCCGCCGGAGACGAGCGGGGCGCTGTCGCTGTCGTCGTCCCAGGGCCGCTGGGTGCTCGCCGCCACGGTGGGCGGGTCGAGCATCGCGTTCCTCGACTCCACCGTCGTCAACGTCGCCCTGCCCCACATCGGCGCGGACCTCGACGCCGGCATGGGCTCGCTCCAATGGGTGCTCACCGGCTACCTGCTGGCGGTGTCGTCGCTGATCCTGCTGGGCGGGTCGCTGGGCGACCGCTTCGGACGCAAGCGGGTGTTCCAGGCGGGCGTCGTCGTGTTCGCCCTCGCGTCGCTGGTGTGCGCGGTGGCGCCGACCGTCCCGCTGCTGGTGGCGGGACGGGTGCTCCAGGGGTTCGGCGGCGCGCTGCTCACCCCGGCCGGCCTGGCCATCCTCGAGGCCAGCTTCCGGCCCGAGGAGCGGGGCCGCGCCATCGGGGCCTGGTCCGGCCTGTCCGGGGTGGCCTCGGCCATCGGTCCGTTCCTCGGCGGGTGGCTGGTGGACGCGGCCTCCTGGCGCTGGATCTTCCTCATCAACCTGCCGCTGGCGGCGTTCGTGCTGGCGGTGGCGGCCCGCCATGTGCCCGAGTCCTTCGACCCCCAGGCGGCCCGGCACGTCGACGTGGTGGGCGCAGTGCTGGTGGCGGCGGGCCTGGGCGGCCTGAGCTGGGGCCTGATCGCCGCGGGCGAGGACGGGTGGACGTCGCCCACGGTGTGGGGACCGCTGCTGTTCGGCGCCCTCGCCCTGGTGCTGTTCGTGCTCGACGAGCTGCGCAGCCCGGACCCGATGGTGCCGCCGGAGATCTTCGCCAGCGCGCAGTTCCGGGCGGCCAACCTGGTGACCGCGGCGGTGTACGCCGCGCTGGGCGGCACGTTCTTCCTGCTCGTGGTGCAGCTCCAGACCTCGCTCGGCTACACCGCCATCCAGGCGGGGGCGGCCACCCTGCCCATCACGCTGCTGATGCTGGCGTTCTCCGCCCGGTCCGGCGCGCTGGCCGCCCGCATCGGCCCCCGGCTGCAGATGACGGTGGGACCGCTGCTGGTGGCGCTGGGCACGCTGCTGATGGTCCGCATCGACCCCGGTGACGCCTACCTGAGCACGGTGCTGCCGGCCGTGCTGGTGATGGGGGCGGGCCTGGCCACCGTGGTGGCGCCGCTCACGGCCACGGCCCTGTCCGCAGTGGAGGACCGGCACGCCGGGGTGGCCTCGGGCGTCAACACCACCGTCGCCCGCGCCGCCCAGCTGGCGGCGGTGGCGGCGCTGCCCGTGGCCGCGGGCATCACCGGCGAGGCGTACCTCGACCCGGCGGCGTTCTCCGACGGCTTCCACACCGCCATGCTCATCACGTCCGCGCTCGCGGCCCTGGGCGGCGTCATCGCGGCGGTGGCGATCCGCAACCCTCGGCGCGTCCCCGAGGTCGAGCCGGCGCCCGCGCCGACCGGTTTCTTCTGCGGAGCGGAGGGACCGCCGCTCCACACGTGCCCCGGCTCGACCGCCGGCCGGCCACCGTCCGAGCACGCAGCCTGACGGTCCGTCAGGTTTCACCAGGAAAGTGGTGCGTTTGCCGCACCAGGCGGTCACGGAGTCGTGCTCGAGGGGTGAGCGCGGACTAGACAAGAGGGTGAAGGCGCATGACGATGCGCCTGCGGTGCGCGGTGCTTGGGGCTGTTCAGGGGGCACCATTCAATGAGGAACCTGTTGCGGAGAGCGCCGGTCATCGCCGCGGCCGGCGCGCTGCTCCTCGCGGCGAACGGATGCAGCTGTGGGCGGCGGTGGCGGTCCCTCGGCCGCGAGCCCGTCCACCACCGCCCCGACCACCACGGTCCCCACGGCGACGGTGGAGGTGACCGCGCCGGGCACCACGCTGGCCTTCGAGGAGGCGGCCAGCATCCTGATCAAGCACGGCGAGCGCAGCGGGGTCGTGGCCGTCGCCGTGATGGGCATCACGTCCGGCACCCCCGAGGACACCCTCCGGCTCAACATCGGGAACGGCGAGGCCTACTACGCCTGGATGAAGATCCAGAACACGGCCGCCCCGGTGGACCTCGGTGCCTACGTGCCCGACATCATCGGCTTCCAGAGCGACGGCCTCCAGGCGGCCAACGTGAACGAGCCTCCTGGCTTCGAGCCGTGCCCCGACAACGGCCCGGTGTCGCTGCCGGTGGGCAGCTCCTTCCTCACCTGCGAGGCCTTCGTCGCCGTGGAGGGCGTGCCCGTCACCGGCATCGGCTTCGCCCCGGCGGTCGGCAGCGACCCGATCATCTGGAAGTGACGCCCGGCGCGGCCGGGCCGCGTTCGGCGCGGGACCCGGCCCGGGGGCATGCTCTTGGCGTGGACGAGGACGCCCTACGCCGGCTGCTCGACGCCGTGCAGGTCGGCGCCGTGACCACCGACGACGCGCTGGAGCGGCTGCGGCGGCTGCCGTTCGCCGACATCGGCTTCGCCCGGGTGGACCACCACCGGGCCCTGCGCCAGGGGATGGCGGAGGCGGTGTACGGCCCGGGCAAGACGCCCGAGCAGTGCGCCGCCATCGTGGCCGAGCTGCTGGCCGAGCCCGGGAGCGCCCCGGTGCTGCTGACCAGGGCCGACGACGCCCAGGCCGCGGCCGCCCTGGCCCGCAACCCCGGCGGCGAGCGCACCGGGACGACACTGGCTTGGCGTTCGTGCGCACCCCGGCCCGAGACCGTGGTCCTCGCCACCGCCGGCACCGCCGACCTGCCGGTGGCGGAGGAGTGCGCGGCCACGCTGGCGGCCCACGGCCTCGACCCCGTCCGGCTCATCGACGTGGGCGTGGCCGGCGTCCACCGCCTGCTGGCCTCGGCCGACGTGGTGGTCGACGCCGACGCGGTCGTGGTGGTGGCGGGCATGGAGGGCGCCCTGGCCAGCCTGGTCGGCGGGATCACGCCCGCTCCGGTGGTGGCCGTGCCCACCAGCGCCGGCTACGGCGCCAGCCTCGGGGGGATCACCGCCCTGCTCGCCATGCTGGCGTCCTGTGCCGCCGGGGTCACGGTGGTGGGCATCGACAACGGCTTCGGCGCGGCCTGCGCCGTGCTGCGGATGTTCAAGTGACGGTCGCCTGGTTCCACTGCTTCTCCGGCATCGCCGGGGACATGGCGCTGGGCTCGCTGGTCGACGCGGGCGCCGACCCCGACGAGGTCCGCGCCCTGGTCGGGCGGCTGCCGGTGGACGGCTGGGAGCTGGAGGTCGAGCCGGTGCTGCGGTGCGGCATCGCCGCCACCAAGGTCCACGTGCGGGCGGAGGAGACCGGCGTCATCCGCACCGCCGCCCACATCACGGGGCTGGTGGAGGAGGCGCGCCTGCCCGAGCGCGTCGCCCGGCGGGCGCTGGCGGCCTTCCGGGCCCTGGCCGAGGTCGAGGGCCGCCTGCACCGGCGCCCGCCGGAGCAGGTCCACTTCCACGAGGTCGGCGGCCTGGACGCCATCGTGGACGTGGTGGGGACCGCCGCCGCGCTGGAGGTCCTGGGGGTGGACGACGTGCGCTCCAGCTCGGTGGCCACGGGGACGGGCATGGTGCGGGCCGCCCATGGCCTGCTGCCCAACCCGGCGCCCGCGGTGGTGGAGCTGCTGCGGGGGGCGCCGACCCACGGCGTGGACGTGCCGGTCGAGCTGACCACGCCCACCGGCGCCGCCCTGGTCGGGACCCTGGCCAGCGGGTGGGGCCCGCTGCCGCCCATGCGCATCGAGGCCACCGGCTTCGGCGCCGGCACCCGGGAGCTGGACGGCCGGCCCAACGTGGTCCAGGTGGTGCTCGGCGGAGAGGTCGCGGCGGCCGGTGACGGCGCGGGGCTGACGGGCGTGGCGCCCGGCCAGCCGGTGGTGCTGGTCGAGGCCAACGTGGACGACGCCACCGGCGAGGTCCTGGCCCACACGCTGGGTGCGCTGCTCGACGCCGGCGCCCACGACGCCTGGATCACGCCGGTGGTGATGAAGAAGGGGCGGCCCGCGTACGTGGTCAGCGCCCTGGCCGACACCGCGCTGGCGGCCCAGGTGGCCACGGTCCTGGTGGCCGAGACCGGCACCCTGGGCGTCCGGGGCACCGTGCTGGAGCGCTGGCCCCAGACGAGGTCGTCGGAGACGGTGGAGGTCGCGGGGCTGCCGGTGCGGGTCAAGGCCAGCCCCGGGCGGCTCAAGGTCGAGCACGACGACGCCGCCCGGGTGGCGCGGGCCCGCCAGGTCCCCCTGCGGGACGTCCTCTCGCTGGCCGAGCACGAGGCCCGCCGGGCCCGAGAGGTGGCCGCGGCCGAGGCCGGCCCGGACGACGACGGCGATTCGGCCTGAGCAGATGTGACCCTGAGTGGCCGGACGATCCCGGGCTGAAGTCTTTGGTGACGCGTACCGGCGTTACTGTTCGCTCAGCCGCAACGTTCGCGGTGGTTCGTGCGATGTTATGAGAGAGCAACAATCGGCGGACCCGGGAGACGTAGCGAGCACGGCACGGCCGGTGCCGGGGCCGAGCGGGCCGTGGTCGTTACGACTTCCCAGGATCCACGCCGCCTCGGTCGTCGGGGACGCACCCCGGCGATCGGGGGCGGCGTCGCCCCGCTCCCGCCCGCCCGGCCGCTAGCCGGGCGCCAGCTCGCGGGCGATGCGGTCGAGGTCGGAGCGGGACGTGCGCCGGAACACCGGTCGCAGCAGGTTCCCGCCGGGCAGGGGCACGCCCTCGACGTGGCGGAAGCGGGTCCGTCCCTCGCCCTCGGGCACCGCGGCCATGCCCACGAAGAACAGCCGGCCCCGGGCGTGCATCAGGCACAGCCCGTCCTCCATGTGCACGTCGAACGGCAGGGGGACCGGCGAGCCGGTCGACCACGAGAGCACGTCGAGCCGTTCCCCGCCCCCGGGCAGCGGGGTGCGGCCGCGGACCCGCATCCTGCGCACCAGCGAGTCGAAGGCGGGGACCGCGTGCTCCAGGTCCGAGACGTAGTCCCACACCTGCTCGAAGGGGGCGTCGATCACCCGCTCCGACGTGCCCAGGCCGCGCACCGCGGTCTCCACCACCCGCAGCCGGGCGATGGCGTCGAGCCGGCCCTGCGGCCACTGCGGCGGTCCCACAGCTCCCGGGGTCGCTCACGACGCCCACCTCCTCACGAACGCGGCCCGGGCCCGGGCCAGTCGGGACTTGGCCGTGCCGATGGGGATGGCCAGGGCCTCGGCCACCTCGGACTCGGTCCATCCCTCCAGGTCCCGCAGCACGAGGATGGCGCGGTGCTCGGGCGACAGGTCCGCCAGCGTGGCCCGCACGTCCACCACCACCGCCACGTCGAGCGGCGCCACTTCGGGCCCGGGCCCGGCGGCCGGGTCGGTGGGGTCGAGCGGCACCACCCGCTCGGCCCGGCGGGCCACCCGGACCGCCTCCCGGACCGCGATGCGGCGCACCCAGCCCCGCAGCGCGGCGGGCTCCCGCAGGCCGGGGAGGGCGCGCAGCACGGCGATGAACGTCTCCTGCATGGCGTCGTCGGCGTGGTCGAGGGCGACCGCGCCGCAGATGCGCCCGACGTAGGGCGAGAGCTCCTTGACCAGGGCGTCGATGGCCAGCGGGTCGCCGCGGCGGGCGCGCACCGCCAGCGTCTCCCAACCCGGCTGCGCTTCGTCCACCTCTCCAAGAGGGAGGGAACCTTTGGAACGTTCCCCTCCTCTTCGGACCATGGACACTCCCATCCACATCGTCGGCGGCGGCCTGGCCGGGCTGATCGCCAGCATCGCGTGCGCCGAGGCCGGCGCGGACGTCCGGCTGATCGAGGCGCACGCCACGCTCGGCGGCCGGGCAGCCACCGCCGAAGGACCGTGGAAGGCCAACCTGGGGCCCCACGCGGTCTACACCAACACCGGGCTGTACCAGTGGCTGGACGAACGCCGGCTGCTGCCCCCGGTGGTGCCGCCCCGCCTCTCGGCGCTGCGCATGCGCTGGCGAGGCGAGCGGCGGGCGGTGCTGCCCGGCCCCGCCTTGCGGGCGCTGGGCCTGCTGCGGCGGCTCGACGACGCCCCGGTGGACCACTCGTTCCGCGACTGGGCGCTTGGCGCTGGCCCCGCCCGCGGCGGTCGAGATCTATGCCAACAGCGCGGGCGTGCTCACCTTCGACCACGACCCGGGGCGGCTGTCCGCCGCCTTCGTGGCCGAACGGCTGCGGCGCATCGCCCTGCGCCCCCGGCCGGTGGCCCGCTACGTGGTGGGCGGGTGGTCCGTCCTGGTCGACCGCCTGGCCGCCGGTGCCCGGGAGCGGGGCGTCGCACATCGAGACCGGCAGCCGGGTGGACGCGCCGCCCGGGGGTGGGCCGGTGATCGTGGCCACGTCGCTCCGGTCCGCCCGGCGGCTGCTGGACGACCCCGGCCTCGACTGGACGGGGACCCGCACGGTGCTGCTGGACCTCGGTCTCGCCCGGCCGCCCGGCCGGCAGCCCAACATCATCTCGGACCTGGACGAGGCCGGGTGGGTGAACCGCTACTCCGCCACCGACCCGTCGCTGGCGCCCGTGGGCCACGACCTGGTCCAGTGCCATCTGGGCGCCCGTCCGGGCGAGTCGCTGGACGAGGGCGTGACCCGGACCGAGCGCCTGCTGGACGTGGGCTTTCCCGGCTGGCGGGAGCGGGAGGTGTGGCGGCGGCGGTCCCTCGTGGAGTGCCAGTCCGGTGCCCTCGACCTGCCCGGCACCACCTGGCGCGACCGGCCCGCGGTGGACCGCGGCGACGGCGTGTTCCTGTGCGGTGACCAGGTGGCCGCCCCCGGTCACCTGGCCGAGGTGTCCTGGGCCAGCGCGCTGGAGGCCGCCGGCCTGGCGGTGGCGGCGGCGACGGGTGGCGCCGGGCCGGTATCGGCTGCGGGAGGGCGTACGGGGCGGGGGTAGGATCGTCCGACATGTCCGCACCCGAGCGCCCCGCCGGCGGGAAGCGCATCGGCTTCCTCGGCCCCGAGGGCACCTTCACCGAGCAGGCGCTGCTGTCGCAGCCCGACCTGGCGGCGCACGAGCTGGTGGCGCTGCCCTCCATCCCCGACGTGCTGCTGGCCGTCGAGTCCGGCCAGGTCGACCTGGGGTTCGTGGGCATCGAGAACTCGATCGAGGGCGCGGTCACCGTCACCGTCGACACGCTGGGCTTCGACACCGACCTGCTCATCCAGGGCGAGGTGGTCATGGGCGTGCAGATGAACCTGCTGGCGCCCAGCGGGGTGGGCGTGTCGGACGTGCGCCGGGTCCTGTCGATCCCGGTGGCGACGGCGCAGTGCCGCGGGTTCCTCCAGCGGGAGCTGCCCGGGGTGGCGACGGTGGCCACCGCGTCGACGGCCGAGGCGGCGATGCTGATCGCCGGGCCCGAGAACGACGGCCACACCGCGGCGGTCGCCCCCGCGGTGGCGGCCAAGGTGTACGGGCTCGACGTGCTGGCCACGGACATCGAGGACCATCCGGACAACGCCACCCGCTTCGTGGTGGTGGCCCGGTCCGGCATCCCGGCGCCCACGGGCCACGACAAGACGTCGGTGCTGATCTTCCAGCGGGCCGACCGGCCCGGCTCGCTGCTCACCATCCTCCAGGAGTTCGCGGCCCGCTCGATCAACCTGACCAAGCTGGAGTCACGCCCGACCAAGAAGGGGCTCGGCGACTACTGCTTCCTCATCGACCTGGAGGGCCACATCGGCGAGGAGCTGGTGGCCGACTGCCTGCGGGACCTGAAGTCGAAGGTCGAGGACGTCAAGTTCCTGGGCTCCTACCCCGCAGCCGGCGAGCACGGCCCCGCCCGCCGCCGCGAGGCCGAGGCGGCCTGGCGCGACGCCCGCGACTGGGTCGACCAGCTCCGCCGCGAAATCCTGTAAGTACGCTGGTCCGGCCGGGAGCGGTGGCCGAGTGGACGAAGGCAGCAGTCTTGAAAACTGCCGATCCTCCGGGATCCGTGGGTTCGAATCCCACCCGCTCCGCACCCACCCGCTCGCACACCCGTCCGCAGGCATCCCTGCGAACCCCTCCGTACCGCCCTGACCTGGGCCTACGGTTCGCCGCCATCCACCGCTGATCCCGAGTCCTCAGGCCGGTTGCTCGCGCGGTTGCTCGCGGAACCGGCCAGCTGATTCCGAACCCCTCCGGCTGGCTGTCCGTCGTCGCCCTGGGCGTCGAGCACGGCTGCAGCCCGGCGGGCGACCGTCTCAGGCCGCCGGCCGAGCCGCTTCACGTAGCCCGCTGTGGTGGCCGGCCTGGCGTGGCCGACGAAGCGGGCGATGTCCTCCAGCGCCTCGTCGCCGTCCACGAACAGCGTGGTCACGACGGTCCGCCGGCCCGCATGCGTCGCCAGGTCCGCTGCGATGCCAGCAGTCTTCGCGGCCGACTTGACCACCTTGGCAACCGCTTGGCGCAGCACGAGGCCGCCGGTCGGGTTGGTGAACACAAGGTTGATCTGCTCACCGCCGTACACGCTCGTCGCCCACTTGGGGGCGGCGGCCCGTTCCCTGGCCTGCGTGTTCCGCCGCTTGATCAGCAGCGCCACGACGGTCGGCATCAGCCGCAAGGACGGAGAAGCGCGGCGTCCTCTTGGTGGACACGAAGTTCGAGTTCGGGCTAACGCCGGATGGCCAACGCTCGACCACGGGGCCGAAGTTTGCGCCGAGCTCGGACTCGACCCTCTGGCCAGGCTGATCGGGCGAGGAGTCGCAGGTCCTGGCAGGAGGTCGATCGCCCGCTGGCCGCGGTGGAGCGATGAACGGACCGACTCCTCAACCGATGACTACGAAGCACGACCCTCGCTTATCCAGACTCACCCCAAATCCCGGGGATCGACAGCGGTTCCTAAGCTGGACCGTCGACTCGCAAGCGCGGAAGTTGCCAATGGACACGGTGGATGGTGCGAGGCCCCAGCTCAAGCCCCCAATCCCAACGATCCGCGCAGTCTCCGCTTGGCAACGATGGTCCGACAGATCGCACGAGCCAGCGTTGACGGCCGAGCTGGAAGATGGCGGCGGCACCGGCAAGGATCGCGGCGGCGATCTCAGTGTCCCGTCGGGCCCGCTGTCAGCATCCGGGAAGACTCGACGCCGCCGGGCGCTGGCCTCTCTCATCGACGAGGCCGAGACCACAGTGGTGGAATTGACTCATGACTGATCCTTCGGCGGCAAGCCGGCGACGACGCTGCCCATCCACTGCCGGCGGCGAGGGCAGCGAACCAGCTGAAAACGACGCGTCAGGCTCATGGACAGCACTCCCGACCTCTGAGAGCCCGCGTCCCGAACGAGCTCAGGGAATGATCCCGGGCCGAGCACGGCGTCGAACCAAGCTGAGCGGGGCTCCATGCGGGTGCTCGCCACTGGCGGCATCATCGGTCTCGCCACCATCCTCGGCGCCGTATTGGTAAGCCAAGACGTCGCCGGCTGGATCGTAGGGCTGGCCGTCGGACTCACGTCGGTGATCCTCGCTGCCCTCTTGTGGTCGTCACGACAGCTGTAATCACGCGTACTCGCCCATCGCGCCGCCAGCCGATCCGTTTCCTCACAGCGGTCGTCGACTACGGCTTCGATTCGGCGCCTGAGCTCGTTGGGGTCGGCTCCCGAGTCCCGTGGATTCTCACGGCTGGTCCATGCAGATGGGCTGCTCGGTAGCCGACGAGCAACGCGGTGTTGGCAGCGAAGAGCCACAGGCCGAGCAGCACGACCGCCGCAAGGGCATGCCACACGTACCGACGCTCGAAGTTTGCGCCGAACCTCAGGTACGCCACATACATGACCGACAGCACCGAAATGCTGGCCGCTGCAATGAGCGCGCCGTGCATCGTCGAGCGCCAGTCGAGGGGCGTGCGGGGAGAACCCTGTAGATGAAGCCGACGGTCAAGAAGGTGGCGCCGAAGCCGTACACGAGGGCAACCGTGAGCCCAACGGTGATCTCCACGGGCGTGTCTCCCAGCGTGGTGGCACCGGCATAGCTCGCGACGAGGCTGGCCAGCACGAGCACGGGCGCGAGGCACACGAGGAGCAGCGCCGCGCCGCGGCGCTCCAGGCGGCTGGCGTCGTGGTCGCCCGCTAGGCGGTCGAGGACTCGTACCAGCGCAGACCCGTAGGCGGTCGCTGGCCACACGGCGGCAATCACCGCCACCAGACCAAGCCTGCTCCCGAGATCGGCCACCCGCTCGAACGCCCGGTCGGCGCCAAGAGCTTCTGGGCTGAAGCGGGCGAGCTCGGCGGCAGCGTCATCGATCTGCGTCGGACCGACCACAAGGCTGGTGACCCACAGGGCGACCACGACGAGCGGGGCCACGGAGATGAGCCCGTAGAACGCGCGCGGCCGAGTAGAGGAAGACGTCCTCGGCGTGCGCGGTCGTCAGGGCGCGGCGAGCCTGACGGATCGCGCGCGGCAGGGCAGGGGCCCATGGGTTGGAAACGATGCGTGCTCCTTGCTCGTCGGCATCTACCACTTTCGCGGGCTGGAGCCGGTGGCACTCGGGGACGCCACCCGTGGGGAGACATCTTGGCGCGGCGCGTCTCAGCTGTGCAGGTGGCCGCCGACACAGACCATACGAAAGCGTTCACAGCTTCTTTCATAATTTTTCGAGAAGATGAGTTGTTTACTGGCAAGGATGATGTACTTTCGTTATAAACATGACAAGAGGAGATATACGATGCTGTTCGCTTCGACCAATTCCGCGACTAGACCGCCTCGCTGACCAGTTCGACCAGAGCTGGCGTCGACGGTCTTCGACCGTCGCCATGGACGCTATCGACACGGCAACGAGGTCACCATCGACCTCGACCTCCGGGGTGGATCCCGACGCCATCGACCTCACCGTCGAGCGCGACGTGTCGACGATCTCGGCCAACCGCGAGTGGATCACAATGAGGACGACAAGGTCTTCGCCGCCGAGCGACCGCGCGGCACCTACACCCGCCCCGTATCCTGGGCGACAGCCTCGACAGCTCCAACCTCCAAGCGTCCTACGACCGTGGGTGCTGACCGTGACGCTTCGTGTCCGAGCAGGCACAGCCGCGGAGATCGCGAATCGGCTCGGGGCACGGTCGAGCCCTGATCGAGGCCTCGACCGGCAACTGATCCACCGGCTCCCCGGGAGCCCGATCCGCGAGCGGAGAGTGCCGATCCGACCGGCGCCTCCGCTCGTCCGCGTCCGGGTCGGGTGCCCTCGGC
>CAWDIO010000021.1:0-66188 GCA_963802385.1 uncultured Acidimicrobiales bacterium
ACAGCGTGCTCCTCGCCAGCTGCACGGTCGCATTGAACGTCCGATCGAGCGCGGCATTGACGCCCCGGCATCCCGCGACGACCTTCTCGGCCCAGGCGACGTAGTCGGTCAAATCCTCGAGCTCGTCCTGGCTCGGCCGCGGCAGATTCGCGCGCGAATATTGCTGATCTTGTCGGCGGTCTTGATCAGTTTTGCCGCGGGTGATTTGTTCGGCGCGTCGACGATTTGCTTTTGCCGGCTCTGATCTTTCGGCAAGGTCATGTCGTCGGTGACCTCGACCACCAGGGCTGCGACCCGCTCGCCGAACATTTGCGCCAGCCCTTCGCGGGTGGTTTCGGTGTCTTCGATGGTGTCGTGCAGCCAGCCCGCGGCAATGAGTTCGGCATCGGTCCCATCGGTCGCTATCGAAAGCAAGTTCGCGACCTCGGCGAGGTGGTTGACATAAGGTTCGTTGCCGCGCCCCTTCCGCACCATGCCGCTGTGACGACGCGCCCGAAATCAGCCGCTTCGGAGACAAGGCGCAACCCTGTGAGCATCGCTTCACAGCTTGCCCATGGACCTCGCCGCAGAAGCCGTAGATCACCCGCTTGCCCGCGAGCGCCACCAGTTGCACGTCGCGGGTCTGGCCGGGCTCGAAGCGCACCGCGGTGCCGGCGGCGATGTCGAGGCGCATGCCGCGGGATTTTTTGCGGTCGAATTTCAGCGCTGGATTGGTCTCGAAGAAATGGTAGTGCGAGCCGACCTGGATCGGGCGGTCGCCGGAATTGGCGACCGTCAGCGTCACGGTCTTGCGGCCGGCATTGAGTTCGATCTCGCCGTCCTGGATGAAGAGTTCACCGGGAATCATGTGATGCGCGTTCCTCGTCATTCCGGGGCGCGCGTAGCGCGAACCCGGAATGTCGTTCCTATTACCTCTGGATTCCGGGTTCGGCGCTTCGCGCCGCCCCGGAATGACGGATCTTCTCATCTGATCGGCTCATGCACGGTGACGAGCTTGGTGCCGTCGGGAAACGTCGCTTCGACCTGGATGTCGTGTATCATCTCGGCGATGCCATCCATGCATTGGGCGCGGGTGATGACCTCGCGCCGGCCTTCATCAGTTCGGCGACGGTGCGGCCGTCGCGGGCGCCTTCGACAATGAAGTCGGAGATGATGGCGATGGCCTCGGGATGGTTGAGCTTGACGCCGCGCTCCAGCCGGCGCCGCGCCACCATCGCCGCCATCGAGATCAGCAGCTTGTCCTTTTCGCGGAGAACAATTCATTGGGCACTCTGATGATTTGACATGACCTAGTTGAGCCACATCCGCGGCAGCGCCGAGGCGGAGGCGCGGCCGAGCGCCGCCATCATGTCGGCGCGCAGCCGGGCCGCATCTCGGGCACAGAAGCGGGCCATTGCAAACCCATTCCATGAGGAGATGCCGACCTCGCCGCCGAACGAATTCGACACTTCGCGAATCGCTCCACCACGCCTCGTCGCCGGGCACGATCAGCGCGGTGCCGATGGCGACGCCGCCATCGGCGACCGCGGGTTTTGTCAGTTTGGCGCCGATGTCGCCGTCGAGCCGTACGGTTTCGGCGAACACCAGCCGGCCGCCGCGGCGCAGCCGCCAGCGGTCGACGAATTCGCCATGCAGCATGCGCTCGCCCATCGCGGCGCGGCCGAACACCACGATTTCGCAGAGCAACAGCGAGGCGCCTTCGGCCAGATCGATATCGATCCGCCGCGATACCCGCGCGCGGTCGAACAGGATGGTTTCCTGCGGCAGCCAGCTCAGATGCGCCCCGGCAGCGGCCTTCAGGGCGATATTGACCTCGGCGGCCGGCCCCTGTCGCCCCGGTAGACCTTTTCCGCCGCCGCCGTGGTCACCGCAAGGCTGGAGCCTGCGCCGACCGCGATGTCGATATCGAACCGGTCGCCGCCCGCAATGCCGCCCGCGGTATTGACGAACATCGCCGAGAGGCCTTCCGCCTCGGGGGAAGGAAAGCGGACGCGCAGCGAACCTAATTCATGCAACCGACGGCGGCGGGTGACGCCCTCGACCTGGTGCACGTCGAACGTCACCGAGCCCTGCGCCCGGTTGGCCGCGAAGATAGCCGAGGCAGCACTGGTGGGTTCGGTACACATCCGCCCTCAAATCTTCGCGCGGCCGTGGGCCGGGCCGGTCTACAGCGCCATCTGGCGGCTGATTTCAGCGGGGTCCATGGCGCTGCGGTTGCAGGCATATTTCACGGCACCCCGGTCCATGACAGCGAAATTGTCGCCGAGCTCGCAGGCAAAGTCGAGATATTGTTGACCAGCACGATCGCCATGGTGTCGAGGCTGCGCAGAGAGGAGATGGCGCGCCCGACGTCCTTGATGATCGACGGCTGGATGCCTCGGTCGGTTCGTCGAGCAGCAGAAGTTTCGGCCGCATGACCAGCGCCCGGCCGATCGCCAATTGCTGCTGCTGGCCGCCGGACAAATCGCCGCCGCGGCGGCCGAGCATCGAATTCAGCACCGGAAACAGTGAGAACACATCGTCGGGAATGGTGCGGTCGTCACGCTTCAGCGGCCCGAAGCCGGTCTTGAGGTTTTCCTCCACCGTCAGCAGCGGAAAGATCTCGCGGCCCTGCGGCACGAAGCCGATGCCCCTGCGCGCCCCCTCATAGGGCTTCAGGCCCGAAATTCGTCGCCGTCGAAGGTGATGGTGCCGGAGGCGATCGGATACTGGCCCACCATGGCGCGCAGCAGCGAGGTCTTGCCGACGCCGTTGCGGCCCAGCACGCAGGTCACCTTGCCGTCTGTGTCCATGGTGAGCTCGCGGAGCGAGCTCACGCCGGTTCGCCGTCGAGCACGGCGGCCGGCAGCCGCTCGAGCCCACGGATGTCGGGGTACAGGGACCGGAGCTCCCTCAGCATCTGCACGATGACCGCAGGCGAGGAGAGCGTGGACGTGCCCCGGGTGCGGGCGATGTAGTCCACGCCGAACTGCACCAGCCGGAAGCCCCGGCGGTGCGCCTTGGCCACCAGCTCGGCGTCGATGAAGCTGCCCTCGCTCACCAGGTCGACGTGGTCGAGCACCCGCCGTCGGACGAGCTTGAAGGCGAAGTTGACGTCGCGGATGCGTACCCCCAGCACCCAGCGGACGAGGTGGTTGTAGATGAAGGAGTAGAGGGCCCGCTGCGCCCCCTCGGCGGTGCGGTCGAAGCGGTAGGCGGACACGATGTCGGCCTCGTACAGCCGGAGCAGGCGCAGGGCCTTGTCCACCTCGACCAGCTCGCAGGGCAGGTCGGCGTCGGTGTAGAGCACCACGTCGCCGCCGGCAGCGGCGAAGCCGGACTTCAGCGCCCCGCCCAGCTTGCGGTTCTCGGGGTGGTGGACCACGACCACGCGCGGGTCGTCGTCGGCCAGCTCGTCCGCGATCTTGCCGGTGCCGTCGATGGACGCGTCGTCGACCAGCACCACCTCGTACGAGCCGACCAGCCCGCCCGCGACCAACCGGGCGCCCGCCAGGTGGGCCGCGGCGACGGTGCGGCGGATCATGGCCTCCTCGTTCCACATGGGGAACAGGAAGCTGAGCCTGTCGTCGTAGCTGAGGAGAGGGTCCATACCGGGTCTAGGAGAGGTAACGGCCGTTGGCGAACATGCCGGTGAAGATGACGAGCACCGCCGCCGACAGCGGGAGCACCCAGCGCCGCACGGCCGGCCGTTCGGCCAGCAGGGCCCCGGCCACCGCGAAGGCCGGGAAGGCCCCCAGAAGATAGCGACCCAGGCCCTGGAAGTCCTGGCTGCCGACCGCCGGCACCAGCACCAGCACCCCGACGTACGCACCGTAGCGCCAACCGAAGCGCCGCACGACCGCGGGGAGGGCGACCACCACCGTCAGGCCCAGCGCGGCCTGGATCACCAGGCCCTGGCTGTAGAAGTGGTCGGGGCGGTGCCACAGCGTGGCGAAGAAGTCCCGCTTGATCCACGTGCCGGGACCGGACTGCTGGCCCCAGCTCTCCTGCACGGTCGAGAACAGGAGCGGATCGCCGAAGCGGCTCCAGAGATAGAGCGACCACCCGGCCAGGCCCGCCACCGACAGCAGCACCCCGGCGTCGCCGCGCCTCAGCCGCCCCAGGTGGAGCTGCGGGCGCCGGCCCGCCTCCCAGGTCACGGCCCGGCGCCGTTCCAGCACCCCCACCACCAGCCCGACGACCACGGCCACGCCCACCAGCCGGGTGGCGGTCGCCGCCGCCCCCGCCAGCCCGGCCAGCACGAAGTGGTCGCGCTCGAAGGCCAGGAACGCCAGCAGGACGCACAGCAGGAACAGCGCGTCGCCGTACATGGCGCCGTACAGGTAGTAGGCGTAGGGGTAGAGGGCGAGGCACAGGAGAGCAGTGGCGGCCGGCGCCGGATCCAGGCGGTCGCGGCACCAGGCGTAGAACGCGACCAGGGCGGCGGCCCCGCACACGATCGTGATGGCGATGCCGGCCAGCTGGGTGTTGTCGAGCACCCCGCCGAACGCCCGCACCAGCATCGGGTAGCCGGGGAAGAAGGCCACGGGCGACTGCTGCCCCGGCGTGTAGCTGTAGCCGTGGTCGGCGATGATCGTGTACCAGCCGGCGTCGTAGCGGACCCACCCGTCCCAGAACCACTCGCCCCGGAACGACCCCGGCGGCACGCCGGAGACGGTCTCGGTGTAGCGGGAGATGACCTGCCAGCTCACCAGCGCCAGCACCGCGAACACCGCGCCGTAGACGGCCAGGGGCAGCGCCAAGAGGGATGCGAGCGAGGATCGGGACGAGTCGCGGTCGGTGCCCGCCGCGACGTCGGTTCCCGTGGCCTGCACGTAGCCGACGCTACTCCGCTGCGTGACGCCCGCCCGCGCAGTCCCCTGTTCTGTCAGACGTGGCGTGCCGTAGGCACGGCCAGGTCTGACAGAACCTATTGGGACTCGATGGCGGCAGCCAGCGCCAGCGTGCGCCGGGCCTGCTCTACGTGGAGGTTCTCGATCATGCGGCCGTCGACCGTCACCACGCCCCGGCCCTCGGCCTCGGCCTGCTCGAACGCCTCGATGATGCGGCCCGCCTGCTCGATGGCCTCGGCCGTGGGGGCGAACACCCGGTTGCACGGCTCCAGCTGGCTGGGGTGGATCAGCGTCTTGCCGTCGAAGCCCATCTGCCGGCCCTGCACGCACTCGGCCTCGAAGCCCTCCGGGTCCCGGATGTCGTTGTAGACGCCGTCGAGGATGACCTTGCCCTCGGCCCGGGCCGCCAGCAGCGCCAGTCCCAGCCCGGTGAGCAGCGGGGCCCGGCCGGGGACGTGCTCGGCCCGTAGCTCCTTGGCCAGGTCGTTGGTCCCCATGACCAGCACGGTCAGCCGCTCCGACGCCTGGGCCACCTCGCGGGCGGCGAGCATGGCCACCGGGGTCTCGACCATGGCCCAGATGGCGGTGTGGTCGGGGGCGCCGGCCGCCTCCAGGCCCTTCTCGATGGCGTGCACCGCGTCGGCCGAGTCGACCTTGGGCACCACCACCGCGGCCGGGCCCGCGGCCCCCACCGCCGCGCAGGTCGTCGTCGTGCCAGGGGGTGCCCAGGCCGTTGATGCGGATGGTGACCTCGCGGGCGCCGTAGCGCCCCGAGGTGGCGGCCTCGCACACCCGGTCGCGGGCATCGGCCTTGGCGTCGGGCGCCACCGCGTCCTCCAGGTCGAGGATCAGCGCGTCGGCGGGCAGCCCCGCCGCCTTCTCCAGCGCCCGCTCGTTGGCGCCCGGCATGTAGAGGACGGACCGGCGCGGCCGCAGCTGTGCCTCCCCCACGGCTCAGCCCTCGCCCTCGTCGTAGACCGCGTAGGCCTTGGCCAGCTCGGGGTCCTTGGCGGCCAGCTGGTCGGCCAGGTCCACCATGACCAGGCACTGCTTGACCGAGGCGTCGTCCTCCATCTTGCCGTCGAGCATCAGCGCCCCCGTGCCGTCGCCCATGGCGGCGATGACCCGGCGGGCGTGGCGCACGTCGTCCGGCGAGGGCGAGAAGACCCGGCGGGCGATGTCGATCTGGCTGGGGTGCAGGCTCCAGGCCCCCACGCAGCCGAGCAGGAAGGCGTTGCGGAACTGGTCCTCGCAGGCGACCGTGTCCCTGATGTCGCCGAAGGGGCCGTAGTACGGCAGGATCCCGGCCGCCACGCAGGCGTCGACCATGCGGGCGATGGTGTAGTGCCACAGGTCCTGCTGGTAGGAGGTGCGGTCGGCCTCGATGTCGCCGTCGGGCGGGTCCTGGCGCACCAGGTAGCCGGGGTGGCCGCCGCCCACCCGGGTGGTCTTCATGCGGCGGTTGGCGGCCAGGTCGGCCGGGCCGAGGGACAGGCCCTGCATGCGGGGGCTGGCGCAGCAGATGTCCTCGACGCTGGCCACGCCCCGGGCCGTCTCCAGGATGGCGTGGATCAGCAGCGGCCGGTCGAGCCCGGCCTTGGCCTCCAGCTGGGCCAGCAGCCGGTCCACGTAGTGGATGTCCTCGGGCCCCTCGACCTTGGGGATCATGACGACGTCGAGCACCCGGCCGGCCTCGCTCACCGCGGTGACGATGTCGTCGAGGCCCCAGGGCGAGTCCAGCGAGTTGACCCGGGTCCACAGCTGGGTGCCGGGCGTGTCCCAGGCCCGGGCCACCTCGACCAGCCCGGCCCGGGCGGCCTCCTTGTCGGCCGCGGGCACCCCGTCCTCCAGGTTGGCCAGCAGCACGTCGACCGTCGGCGCGATCTGGGGCACCTTCCAGACCAGCTTGGCGTTGCAGGCCGGGAAGAAGTGGATCATCCGCGACGGGCGGAAGGGGATCTCCCGCAGCGGCGCGGGGGCCCCGACCGCGAGCGGGCGGAAGAAGTCCTTCGGGGATCGCATCCCCCCACCCTACGGACCGGCGCCGGGACCGGCCCAACAGCGCGGGCTCAGCCAGGATCGGGGAACCTGCAGCCGTGGAGGTTGCTCGGCGCCGGCGATCACGACCGCCGCCACCGCTGGCGCCAGGGCCAGGCCCGCTTCAACGCCCCGGCCGGCAGCCGGGACGGCGGCCGCTTGGCGGCGCCACCGGTCTCCTCCGGCGGCGACGACGGGGGCGCCTTGGCGCCGCCCACGGATCCTCCTACGCCAGCCCCGACCGGATCGGCCGGCGCGTCCTTCCCGTGACCCATGTCCCGCAGGGCCGCGCCGAGCCCGGTCCCCGCGGTGTCGCCGGCCGCGTCATCCACACCGGCCCCGAAGGCCATGGCGGTGCCCACGCCGAAGCCGTCCTGCTCCGACGTGATCAGGGCGGCGCCGTAGGCCACCTCGGCTCGGGGCTCGGGGCCGACCGCCGCGGCGAGGTGCGTCGCCGCGGAGATCCCCTCGGCCAGGCCGGTCAACCAGGAGGCGCCACCCACCAGCACGGCCACGTCGATGTCGGTGGCGATCAGCCCGGTCGCGCTCAGGGCGGCGGCCACGGCGTCGACCGCGTCGACCACGGGCGATCCGGACGGCAGCAGGCGGCCCGAGGGCCCACCCTCGACGGCCATGCCGCCGGGCCGCGAGCGCACGATCGTCACGACCACGCCGGTCTCCTCCGCCTCCACCACCACCAGCATGGCGTGGGGGTGGACCTCGTTGGTGTGACAGAACCAGGCGGCCGCCGCCGCCGGGCGCAGCACCAGCAGGGGGTCGGTAAACGCTTCCACGGCTGCGGCCTCGATCTCGGCCCTGGCGCCGGCGTCCAACGAGGGGACGGCCACGCCCACCGCGGGCAGGGGGTCCGGGCCGACGACCCGGGCCGCCAGCGACTCCAGGAGATGGCGGGTGGTGGTCGCGCCGACGCCCAGGTCGGCGATGGGGATCACCAGCGCGGGCTCGACCTCCCCGCCGCGCAGACGCGCCGCGGCAGATGTGGCCGCACCCAGATCCAATCCGACTGACTCGCCCATGTGCCCTGCCGCCTCAGTGCATCGTGTCGGCCCGCAAATGTAGTCAAGCGGGCACCGTGCGGTGGGTCGTGTTCGCCAGAGCGACCCTCAGGACGCCAGATCCGCAGGCAACACCTGCTCGGTGATGAGGCGCTCGAAGCGGGCGGGGTCGCCGTCCACGTAGGCCCGGCACAGGCGCAGGCCCTCGGTGTAGCAGTGGCTGTAGGCCCGCCAGGTGGGGTCGGTGAGGAACGAGACCGCCTTCTCGGCCCGCCGGTGGGGCAGCAGCGCCCAGCGCTCCAGGTAGCTGACGGTGTCGTCCACCGACCAGCCGCCGTCGTGCAGCCCGATGGCGGCGTTGGAGCGCACCCACGACAGCGCCTCGCCCGCCTCGGCCACCGCGGCGGCGACGTCCGCGTCGTAGCGCACGCCGAGCGGGCGCAGGTGCTCGGCCACCACCGGCTCGGGCCGGCGGCCGAGGGCGACCTCGACACCCAGGTCGGCCAGCCCCTCGGCCATCGTGCACTGGGGCGTGCCCACCAGGAAGATCGTCTCCTCCTGCCAGCGGCGCTGGCGCACCAGGCCCACCTCCTTGCGGGTGTGCTCGGTGTGGTGGCCGGGGTAGGCCTCGTGCGCCACCAGGTGGCCCAGCGTGAGCGACAGCACCGGCAGGTCGACGTTGATGGCGACGCGGCTGCGCAGGCCGCCCTCGTAGTAGTTGAAGCCGGACCACGGCTTGTCGGTCTCGAAGATCCACTCGATGTGCTCGCCTTCGGGCAGGCCGAACAGCCGCTGGGTGCGCTCCCGCAGATCGCCGGCCAGGGACCGGATGGCCGCCTCCAGCACGTCCAGGGGGACGGCGTGCGCCTCCCGCCAGGCGATGTAGCGGTCGCGCAGCGGACCGCCCCCCGGCAGCACCGAGTCCAGGCTGCGGTGGGCGGCCGCGAAGCCGTCCTCCGGCACCGGTGCGGGCCGGGCGCCGTAGCACGCCTCGACCTCGTCGAGGTACCCGAGGGGTTCGCCCGCCAGCTGGGAGGCGCCGGTGTAGAGGCCGACGACCTGGGCCCGGACCCAGCGGCGCCGGCTCGCCTCCACCTCGTCCGCCCCGGCCCCCGCGTCGAGGTCGGCCAGCAGCCGCCCCGCATCGGACCGCAGCTCGTCGGGCGGCCGGACCGGCTCGGCCGCCACCCGGGCCGCCGTCGCCTCGGGGCCGTAGTACGCGTCCACGAGCCCGTCGACGTGGCGCCCGAGCCGCAGGCCCAGTTCGAGGTAGCGGTCGATCACCTCGGCCACCTGCTCACCACCCTCCCGGGGCCCGCAGCAGCTCGGGCGGGACGGGGCAGCCCACGTGACGGGGCTCGACCACCCGCTCGGCCACCGCGATGGCCACCACCTCCGGCCCCGGGCCCGAGCGCTTGACCAGCGCGTCGAACAGCGGGCGGGGCAGGCGCCGCCCGACGTCGATCACCAGCCACACCGCCACGCCCGCGTCCCGGGCCGCGCCGACCTCGTCCTCCGTGCCCTCGGGCGCCAGGAACCGCTCGGGGCCGGCCGCGCCCGCCTCCACCAGCAGCACCCGGGGCTCGTCCCGGGCCACGTGCAGCGCGCCCGGATCGTGGGCCACCACCAGGTCGTCGCGCCAGCTGTTGAGCGCCGGGCCCAGCTCCGACCCGCCGGCCACGTCGGGGATGACCGCCACCACCGCGCCGTCGGGCAGGTCCAGGCTCAGGGCCGTGACCGCGGGGCTGCCGTCCAGGTCGCGCTGGATGGCGTGGGCCTCGGCCCGGACGTCGCCCGCCTCCAGCAGCCGGGCGAACGCCCACCACAGGGCGGCGGCGGACGGGTGCCGGTCCAGCAGGCGCCGGCACGACGTCACCAGCCCCAGCGGGTCCCCGCTGAACGAGCCCAGCACGGCCGCCGCCTCGCGGGCCAGGAGCGCCTGGTCGACCTCGCGGGCCCGGGCCACGGCGCGCAGCCGCTCGATCGGGTGCACCCGACCGACGCTACCGCCCGGGCGGAGCCTCAGAGGCCGGGCTTCCAGATCATCAGGTAGAGCATGACGACCAGCAGGATGTCCATGATGGCCAGGCCCAGCTGCGCCCGGTCGCCCCCGCCCCGCCGGGGGAAGATCATGGCGTGGAACACGCCGTTCATGGCGATCCACACCACGAACGCCAGCGAGATCCAGGTCTGGTCGAAGGCCCACACGTCCTCGCTCGTCACGATGCACAGGATCCCGAACAGGCCGGCGAGGATGAGCCCGCCCGAGTACACCAGTCGCCCGGTGTCGCTCAGCTGTGGCACCGAGGCCCGGCGGCCGCCGGGGGCCAGCGCCACCGCACCCACCACGACCGGCGCGAAGGCCACCACGATCGCGGCGATGTGCAAGAGCAGGAACAACTTGTAGGTGTCGGACACGGTGCCTCCTCCAGCGGACGGCCCGGACACTAGTGCCGCCGCCGCGGGGCGGGATCTGCTCGCCGATTCCGCCATCCACTACCTTCTCCGCCGTGGCTACCGACCCCCCTGGTGACCTGCAGCTCGCGCCGCTCGACGGCGAGCCGCGCACGCTCGACGGCTGGCTGACCACGTTCCACCTCGCCGTCGTGATCCTCGACCCCTACACCTACGAGAGCGCGTGGCTGCTGGAGACCGCGGGTCGCATCCTCGACGAGTTCCGGGGCGCGGACTGCCGCATCGCGTTCGTGGTCACGGCGGACGCCGACGACGCCCACGAGTTCCTCGGCCCCTGGGCCGGCCGCATCCTCACCTTCGCCGATCCCGACCGCGACCTCGTCAAGGCCCTCGGGGTCAACGAGCTGCCCGCCTTCGTCCACCTGCGCCAGGACCGGTCGGTGGCGGCCATCGCCGAGGGCTGGGACCCGCCGGAGTGGCGCGCCGTCGCCTCCGAGCTGGGCAAGGCCATGAGCTGGTCGCGGCCCAACATCCCCGGGCCCGGCGACCCCAAGCCCTACGCGGGCTCCCCTGCGCTCGGCGCCTGAGTCACTTCCGGACGCCGCCCTCGGTCATCCCCAGCACGTCGAGCGCCCGGTCCAGCTCCTCGTCGCTGAGCAGGCCCCGCTCGACCACGATGTCCCGCACGCTGCGCCCGGTCTTGATCGACTCCTTGACGATCTCGGCCGCGGCCTCGTAGCCGATGTAAGGGTTGAGCGACGTGCCCAGCGAGGGGCTCGACTCGGCGTAGGCGCGGCAGCGGTCGACGTCGGCCTCGATGCCCGCCACCGCCCGCTCGGCGAACAGGCGCGTGACGTTGGCGAGCAGCCGGATCGACTCCAGCAGGTTGCGGGCCATGACCGGCAGGTAGACGTTGAGCTCGAAGTTGCCCTGCGAGCCGGCGAACGCCACCGCGGCGTCGTTGCCCATGACCTGGGCCGACACCTGGGTGAGCGCCTCGACCAGCACCGGGTTCACCTTGCCGGGCATGATCGACGACCCGGGCTGGAGGTCGGGCAGGCGGATCTCGGCCAGGCCGGTCCGGGGGCCGCTCGCCATCCAGCGGATGTCGTTGCCGATCTTGACCAGCGCCACGGCCAGGCCGCGCAGCGCACCCGACAGCACGACCAGCCCGTCCCGGGCGCCGTGGGCGGCGAAGTGGTCGGTGGCCTCGGTCAGCGCCAGGTCGAGCTCGCGCGCCAGGAGGGACACGACCCTCTGGGCGAAGCCCGGCGGCGCGTTCAGCCCGGTGCCGACCGCGGTGCCGCCCAACGGCAGCTCGCCCACCGCGGGCAGCGCAGCCCGGATGGCGTCGGCCGCACCGGCCACCTGAGCGGCGTAGCCGCCGAACTCCTGGCCCAACGTGACCGGTGTCGCGTCCATCAGGTGGGTGCGGCCCGACTTCACCACCCCGGCGAACTCCCGCGCCTTGGCCCGCAGCGCCAGGCACAGGTACTCCAGGGCGGGGAGCAGCTCCTGCGTGACCCCGGTGGCCGCGGCCACGTGGATGGCCGAAGGGAACACGTCGTTGGAGGACTGCGAGGCGTTGACGTGGTCGTTGGGGTGCACCGGGCGCCCCATCCGCTCCGAGGCCAGGTGAGCGATGACCTCGTTGGCGTTCATGTTCGAGCTGGTCCCCGAGCCCGTCTGGAACACGTCGATGGGGAACTGCTCGTCGTGGCGGCCCTCGACCACCTCGGCGGCCGCAGCGGCGATGGCCTCGGCCACGTCCTGGTCGAGCACCCCGATCTGGGCGTTGACCACCGCGGCCGCCGCCTTGATCCGGGCCAGGGCGTGGATCAGCTCCGGCGGGAGGGGCCGGCCCGACACCGGGAAGTTCTCCACCGCCCGCTGGGTCTGCGCCCCCCACAGGGCCGAGGCCGGCACCCGGACCTCCCCCATCGTGTCGTGCTCGACGCGGTACTCGGGCTCGCTCATTGGCGCACCCTTCGGGCTGCGCGCAATGAGCGCTCGGCCCACGGGGCCGAGTAACGCACTGTGTCTCTGGTTCGCTCGACAAGCTCGCTCACACCCCGACGGTACCCACGCTCGCCGCCAACGTGACCCGCCGGCCGGGCGCGGGCCTACGTTTCTGGCCGATGCCCGAGTTCACCTACACCGAGCTGCTCCCCCTCGGCCCGGACGAGACGACCTACCGGCCGCTGTCGAGCGAGGGCGTCGGCAGCCTCGACGCGGGCGGCCACCGCTTCCTCACGGTCGAGCCCGAGGTGCTCACCTCGCTCACCGCCCTGGCCATGCACGAGATCGCCCACTACCTGCGGCCCGGGCACCTGGCGCAGCTCCGCACGATCGTCGAGGACCCGGAAGGGTCCGCCAACGACCACTTCGTGGCGCTCGACCTGCTCAAGAACGCCTGCATCTCGGCCGGCGGCGTCCTGCCCATGTGCCAGGACACGGGCACGGCCATCGTCAAGGGCAAGAAGGGCCAGTTCGTGCTCACCGGGGGCGGCGACGAGGCCGCCATCGCCCGAGGCGTGTTCGACACCTACGAGCACGACAACCTGCGCTACAGCCAGATGGCCCCGCTCACCATGTGGGACGAGGTCAACACCCGCACCAACCTCCCGGCCGAGATCAAGATCAGCGCGGTCGACGGCGACGCCTACAAGCTGCTGTTCATGGCCAAGGGCGGCGGCTCGGCCAACAAGAGCTACCTGTTCCAGGAGACCAGGGCGCTGCTCAACCCGGCGAGCCTGACCCGCTTCCTGGACGAGAAGCTGCGGGCCCTGGGCACGTCCGCCTGCCCGCCGTACCACCTCGCGGTGGTGATCGGCGGCACCTCGGCCGAGTTCGCGGTGGAGACGGCCAAGCTCGCCTCCACCCACTACCTGGACTCGCTGCCCACCGCAGGCAGCGAGCGGGGCCACGGCTTCCGCGACGTCGAGCTGGAGGCGGAGATCCTGGCCCAGGCGCAGGCCTTCGGCATCGGCGCCCAGTTCGGCGGCAAGTACTTCTGCCACGACGTGCGGGTCATCCGCCTGCCCCGCCACGGCGCCTCCTGCCCGGTGGCCCTGGCCGTCTCGTGCTCGGCCGACCGCCAGGTGCTGGCCAAGATCACCCACGACGGCGTGTACCTGGAGCAGCTGGAGCACGACCCCGCCCGCTTCCTGCCCGAGGTCGACGAGGCCGCGCTGGGCGCCGACGTGGTGCGCATCGACCTGGGCCAGCCGATGGACCGCATCCGGGCCGAGCTGTCCCGCTACCCGGTCAAGACCCGCCTGTCGCTGTCCGGGCCCATGGTGGTGGCCCGCGACATCGCCCACGCCAAGATCAAGGAACGGCTCGACGCCGGCGACCCCATGCCCGGCTACCTGCGCGACCACTGCGTGTACTACGCCGGTCCGGCCAAGACCCCGCAGGGCATGGCCTCGGGCTCGTTCGGCCCCACCACCGCCGGGCGCATGGACGCCTACGTGGACGAGTTCCAGGCCGCGGGCGGCAGCCTGGTGATGCTGGCCAAGGGCAACCGCTCGCGTCGGGTGACCGACGCCTGCCACGCCCACGGCGGCTTCTACCTGGGATCCATCGGCGGTCCCGCGGCCCGGCTGGCCCAGGACTGCATCCGCAAGATCGAGGTGCTCGAGTACCCCGAGCTGGGCATGGAGGCGGTCTGGCGCATCGAGGTCGAGGACTTCCCCGCCTTCGTGGTGGTGGACGACAAGGGCCACGACTTCTTCGACGAGGTGTCCCGCCCGGTCGACATCCGCACGTCCCCCTGACCCGGCGGTCAAGGCGCGCTACCTTGCCCGCCATGCGCTTCGCGATCGCTTTCGCCAACACCGCCACCTACGCCACGACCGAAGGGGCGGCCGCCATGGCGGAAGCGGCGGAGGGGGCGGGGTTCGAGTCGCTGTGGACCGTCGAGCACGTGGTGGTGCCCAACGGCTACCAGTCGACGTACCCCTACTCGCCCGACGGGCGGATGCCGGGGGCCGAGCACTTCGACATCCCCGATCCGCTGATCTGGCTGGCCTGGGTGGCCGCCCGCACCACCACGCTGCGCCTGGCCACCGGGATCCTGATCCTGCCCCAGCGCAACCCGGTGGTGGTGGCCAAGGAGGTGGCCACGCTCGACCAGCTGTCGGGGGGCCGGGCCATCCTCGGGGTGGGCATCGGCTGGCTGGAGGAGGAGTTCCGGGTCCTCGGCGTCGAGTGGGAGAACCGGGTGGCCCGCACCGAGGAGTACATCGAGGCCATGCGGGCGCTGTGGCGCGACGACCTGCCCAGCTTCCAGGGCGAGACCGTGTCGTTCACCGAGGCCATCAGCCGGCCCCGTCCCGCCGCCGGCTCGGTGCCGATCGTGATCGGGGGGCACTCGCCCGCCTCCGCCCGCCGGGCCGGGCGGCTGGGTGACGGCTACTTCCCGGCCAAGGGCGACCTGGCCACCCTGCTGGGCGAGATGCGCAAGGCGGCCGAGGAGGCGGGCCGGGACCCGGCCGCCATCGAGGTCACGGCCGGCGGATGGGACGTGATGCAGGGCGGCCAGGCGGCGCTGGACGAGGTGGGCCGGCTGGCCGAGCTGGGGGTCCACCGGATCGCCATCGCCCCGCCGACCTACGACCCGTCCGCCCTCGGCGACGCGCTGGCCCGGTTCGGGGACGACGTCATCGCCCGGTCGTGACCGACCTGACCACCCCGGCGCGGCACGTGGCGGTGGTGGGCGGCTACGACGCCGAGCCCGACACGCTGGCGGCGGCCGAGGAGGTCGGCTCGCGGCTCGCCCAGCGCGGCTGCGTGGTGGTCACCGGGGGCCGGCAGGGCGTGGCCGAGGCCGCCAGCCGGGGCGCGGTGCTCAGCGGCGGCGTGACGGTGGGCATCCTGCCCGGATCCAGCCGGGCGGAGGCCAACCCCTACGTGACCGTGGCGGTCCCGACCGGCCTGGGCGACACGCGCAACGCGCTGGTGGTGATGGGCGCCGACGCGGTCATCGCCCTGCCCGGCGCCTACGGGACGCTGTCGGAGATCGCCCACGCCCTGGTGGCCGGCACCCGGGTGGTGACGGTGGGCGACGGCTGGTCCATCCCCGGCTGCATCGCGGCCACGTCCGCCGCCGACGCCGTCGAGTTCGCCCTCGCCCCCTAGCCCACGCAGGACTGGACCGTGAACGGCCCGCCGCCGCTAGGAGCGACGGTGGCGTCGTCCTGCTCGCTGGCCCACTGGTCGAACGCCTGGCGCAGCTCCTCGGTCTCGCCCACGTCGTCGCCCACCATGGTGACGGCCACGCACGAGCGGTCGCCGTCCCGCCAGGTCACGCCCCAGTCGCCGCCCCAGCCGTCGGCGGCGTCGTGGGCCGCACCCCGGCCGAGGTCGGGGGCCAGCACCTGCTCGATGAGCAGCTGGCCGACCACCCCCTCGTCCACCAGGGTTCCCTGCGGCTGGGGGTGGGGGACGTCGATGGCGCCCTCGCCCGCCTCGTAGGCGTCCGGGTCGATCACCTGCTCGCTGGTGCGGGGCGGGTCGGCCAGGGCGGCGGCCAGGCCCTCGTTCCCCCGGTCCGCCACGATCTGGTCCACCAGGGGCTGGCCCAGCTGGTAGGGGGCGCCGATGAGCTGGAGCAGGACGGGCGGGATGGCGCCGAAGTCGAAGTCCGAGCCGAGGGCGAACTCCTCGCTGTCGGCCTGGAGCTGCTCGTCCTCGCTCAGCGAGTCCTTGTAGGCCGCCTCGACCCGGCGGGCGTTGCCCTCGACCAGGGCGCTGAAGCCGAACCCGACCTCGTCCTGCGCGTCGTCGTACTCCGGGCGGTCGAGGTCGTGGTGCTGGTCGTCCAGGGCGTGGGTCAGCTCGTGGGCGATGGTCGTGCGGACGTAGGGGGTGAGGCCCGCCCCCCGCACCACCAGCTCCTTCGTCTCGGGGTCGTAGAAGCCGACCACCCCCGCGCCCAGCAGGGAGCGCATGGCTTCGACCAGGTCGACCCCGGGGGGGACCAGGCCGAGCGCGGTGTAGAGCACCTGGTCCTGTTGCAGGCTGTCGATGTCCTCGTCGAAGTCGGCCAGCAGGCGGTCCTGGAAGTCGCCCTCGCCCAGCAGCTCCACCTGCACCGGCTCCACGAAGTCGACGCCCTCCTCCTGCGCCACGAAGTCGCTGATCTCGGCGACGGTCGCCTCCAGCTCGGCCTGCGTGGGCGGGACGGCGGGCTCGGGCAGCGTGGCCGGCGGGGCGTCGAGCTGGTCGGCCGGGCGGGCCGACCGGCCCCCGTGGCCGACGACGGTCCAGGCCAGCAGGGACACGACCAGGACACCCGCCACGCCCGCGACCACCCAGCGCCAGGGCTGCTGCCGCGGCCATTCGTCCTGGAACGGCGCCCCGGGGGACGGCGGCAGGGTCGCCTCGGGCGGGGGCGCTGGGGGCGGCGGCGGTGGAGGAGGCGGCGGGGCCGGATCGGACATCGCCCGGGGCACGGTAGCGGCGCCCGGGGGCGGCGAGGCAGCGGGCGGGGTATCCCGCAGGGGGACCTGCGGGTAACCCTTCCCCGTGTCCGACCAAGACGACCAGAAGGACCGCCGCGAGCGGGCCGAGGAGATCGCGGCCGAGGTGGCGGAGGAGAACCCCGACCCCGTGACCCGGCGCGAGGCGATCGAGCTCGGCCTGGAGGACGAGGGCCTGTCCGAGGAGGGCGAGGCCCTGGGCGAGCACGTCGAGTGAGCCTCGTCCACCGCGTCCTGCCCGCCGAGCCCTTCGCCGGCCTGGAGGAGTACCTACGGGCCGGGGGCGGCCGCGCCCTCGACGCCGCCCGCCGGATCGGCGCCGACACCGTCATCGCCGAGGTCGAGGCCTCCGGGCTGCGGGGCCGGGGCGGGGCCGGCTTCCCCACCGGAGCGAAGTGGCGCACCATCGCCGCCAACCGCTCCCCCGAGCTGCCCACCACCGTGGTGGTCAACGGGGCCGAGGGCGAGCCCGGCACCTACAAGGACCGGGCGCTGCTGCGCCGTGACCCGTACGCGGTGCTGGAGGGAGCGCTGATCGCGGCCCTGGCCGTGGGGGCGGCGGACGTGGTGGTCGCGCTCAAGCCGGACGAGCGCGACCGGGTGGCGGCGGCGGTGGCGGAGATGGAGCAGGCCGGGATGACCGGCGGCGTGCCCGTCAGCGTGGTGGCCGGGCCCCCCGAGTACCTGTTCGGTGAGGAGACGGCCCTGCTGGAGGTGGTCGACGGGCGGCCGCCCTTCCCCCGCATCGCCCCGCCCTACCGCCGCGGCGTGGTCGAGGTCGTGGAGGACGACGCCGACGTCGAGGACGACAGCGGGGCGGCCGCGCACGTCGAGATGGCCGGGCCGGAGCCCGAGACCGTCGCGCCCCCGGCCCTGGTCGACAACGTCGAGACCCTGGCGCACGTCACCCACATCGTGGCCCGGGGGGCGGACTGGTTCCGCGAGCTGGGGACGCGCGGGTCGCCCGGCACCATCGTCTGCACGGTGACGGGCGACGTGCTCGTCCCCGGGGTGGGCGAGGTGGCGATGGGGACCACCGTGCGCGAGGCCATCGACGCGGTCGCCGGCGGGCCGGCCGCCGAGCGGGCGGTCAAGGCGGTGCTCACCGGGGTGTCGGCCGCGCCGCTGCCCGCCGCCCGCCTGGACACGCCGCTCACCTACGAGGACATGGAGGCCGCCGGCAGCGGCCTGGGGACCGCCAGCCTGATCGTGCTGGGCGAGGGCACGGACATGACCACGGTGGCCGCGGGCGCGGCCCGGTTCCTGGCCGTCGAGTCGTGCGGGCAGTGCACCCCGTGCAAGGCCGACGGGATGGTCATCGCCGGCGCCCTGGAGGCCCTGTGCCACGGCGACGGCGGGGCCGACGACCTCGACGCCCTGGCCAAGGCCCTGTCCACCGTGGGCGACAACGCCCGCTGCAACCTGGCCCGCCAGCAGCAGGCGGTGGTGGGCGGCATCGTCGACCACTGGCTGGACGAGCTGGTCCTCCGGGCCGGCGGGACGGAGGAGCCCGTCGAGCCCCTGCTGGTGGCCGAGGTGACCGGCATCGAGGACGGCGAGGTCGCCTTGGACGAGCGCCGCCGTACCAAGCAGCCCGACTGGAGCTACGGCGACGACTGGTCGGGCGCCTACCCCGCCGACCGCGGGTAGGCCTACTCCTCGATCGGAGGCAGGGTCGCGAGCGGCAGCAGCTCGTGCGCCCAGGTCACGCGGTAGTTGAGGGCGGGGGCGAACACCTCGCAGAACTCCCGCTCCACCTGTAGGCCCCGGAAGCGCATGGTGGCGATCTCCCGCTCGATGAGGTGCTCGATCGACTCCAGATGGGCCACGCCGCGGCGCTCGGACAGGCCGGCGTGCAGGCGCAGGGCCTCGACCTTGATCTCCCAGGTCTCCTCCACGTCCACGTAGATCGAGCCCTGCGAGTTCAGCCCGCTGGTGGTCTCGGAGTAGAAGAGGTTGCCGATCTTGTGCGGCTCGTGGTCGGAGCGGATCTCGTCCACCCGGGCCAGCAGCGCGGCGGCCAGCACGCCCCGGGACAGGGCCCGGTGGTCGGGGTGGTAGTCGGTGGGCTGGTGGGTGATGACCACGTCGGCCTTGTGCCGCCGCAGCAGGTCCATGATCCGCTGGGTGTGGGAGGGGTCGTCGAAGATGGCGCCCTCCTCGAAGTCGAGCCACTCCTGGCTCGCCCCCAGGCGGGCGGCGATGCCCCGCACCTCGTCGGCCCACTCGTCCTCGTAGGCGGCCGACACCATCACCACGTTGTGTCCCCGCCGGGCGTACTTCGCCAGCGTGCCGCCCGCCTGGTAGGGCATGTCGAACGGGTCGGGGTGGGCCCCCACGGCCACGATGGTCAGCGGACGATCGGTGTTCAGCGCCACTCACCGTCCACTCTGCCATCTGGACCGCACGGCAGGCGCAGTCAGGGAGCCGCGGCGGTGTGGCGGCGCCGCCGGCCGAAGCCACCCGCGGTCCTGGGCCAGCCGGCCGGCGACCTCGATGAGCCGCCGGATGGCCGGTGTCGTCCGGTCGGCCGGCCACATGAAGTCGATGGTCAGGGTCGGTGCCGGCGCCGCGAGCGGGATCAGGATGAGACCCAGCGGGAGCTGGGACCGCAGCGACCGGACCACCAGGCCGGCGCCGCGGCCACGGGCGATGTTGCCCCAGACCGCGGAGCCGGCGGCCTGCTCGTCGAGCCGCGGCTCGAACCCGGCATCCCGGCACGCGGCGACGACGGCGTCGTAGTAGCCCGGCGACATGGTCTCGCGGCCAGAGCTCGATCGTCTCGTCCGCGAGGGCCGCCAGCGGTATGTGCTGCTCGGTGGCGAGCGGGTGGTGCTCGGCCACGGCCGCCACGAACGGCTCCACGCGCACGGGACGCTGGTCGAGCCCGGCCCGGCGGCCCACGTGGGGCCCCAGGGCAAGATCGACGTCCTCGTCTCCGAGCAGCCGTTCGATGTCCTCGGCGAAGACCTCCCGCGGCCTCACCTTCAGCTCGGGATGCTCCGCCGCCAGTGCGTCGATCAACGCCGGCATCGTCTCGTAGACGGTGGCGAGCGTGTACGCCAGCCTGACTGTTCCCACCTCACCCCGCGCCGCGGCCTGCGCTCGCGGCCCCACCCGGTCGGCGGCGTTGAGCGCCCGGCGCGCCTCCTGGACGAACGCCTCGCCCGCGGCGGTCAGCTCGACGCCCCGGCTGGTCCGCTCGAAGAGCCGCACCCCCAGGGCCTGCTCGACCTGTTTGACCTGCTGCGACACGGCCTGCTGAGCGACGTGCAGCTTGACCGCCGCACGCGAGAAGCCTCCCTGGCGGGCCACCTCCACCACATAGCGCATCTGGCGCAGGTCGGGGCCCGCCACAGGCCGAACGCTAGCTCCCCTCGGGCACAAGCCGAGCTTGTCGGCGGGTGCCCGGATCGGTGTTGGACGTCGGCTCCGGACGGAGTTACACCGAGCCCATGCGCATCGCGATCGTGGGAGCAGGCCGCATCGGCGGCAACGCGGCCCGCCTGTGGTCACGGGCCGGTCACGACGTGGCGATCTGCTTCTCGAGGCACGCCGACCGGCTCGCCGCCCGGGCCGCCGAGCTCGGCGACCACGTCGGCGCCGCGTCCCCGGCCCATGCGGTGGCCGGCGCCGACGTGGTGATGCTGGCCGTGCCCTGGGCGGCCATCGACCAGGCACTGGAGGAAGCGGGACCGCTGGCGGGCAAGGTCGTGCTCGACGCGACCAACCAGTACGGCCCGGGGGCCAAGCCGGCCGACGGCCAGACCGTGGCCGAGTTCAACTCGGCCCGCATGCCCGGCGCCCGCTACGTGCGGGGGTTCAACACGCTGACCGCGGGCTTCCAGGCCGAGGCCGCGGACCGCCCGGTCGATCAGCGTGCCGTCCTGTTCATCTGCGGTGACTACCCGACGGCCAAGGCAACGGTCGTCGAGCTGATCGAGGACGCCGGCTTCGAGGCTGTCGACCTGGGATCCAACGCGGACGCCGCCGTCATGGAGGCTCCCCGCCGGCCGGGGTCGGTCTATGGCGAGGAGTACCGGCTCCCCGAGGGCCGGGCGGTCGCCGAAGCGGTGCACCAGGGCCACGAGCTCCCGCCCACCCCGGACTACGCACACGAGCGAGGCCGATCATGAGCCACAAGAACCTCAACCCGAGCGCACCGGACCGCCCCAAGCGGATCGCCATCGTCCTGTCCAACCCGGCGGTGTCGTCGACCACCGGCTGGCCCGTCGGCTTCTGGTGGGCCGAGCTGACCCACCCCTACTTCAAGTTCACCGAGGTCGGCTACGAGGTCGACCTGTTCAGCCCCCACGGCGGCCCGTGTGAGGCCGACGCCATGAGCGACCCGGAGGACGCCAGCCAGTGGCAGGCCGAGGATGTCATCAGCCGCGGCTACAAGCACGATCCCCGGTTCCTGAAGCTCGTCGAGACCACACGCTCCGTCGACGAGATCGACCCCGGCCGGTTCGATGCCATCGTCGTCGCCGGCGGCCAGGGACCCATGTTCACCTTCGAGGACGCCACCAACCTGCACGCCAAGTTCACCGAGCTCTACGAAGCCGGCAGGGTCTGCGCCGCCCTCTGCCACGGCGTGGCCCTGCTGCGCTACACCCGGCTGTCCGACGGCGAGCCGCTCGTGGCCGGCAAGACCGTCACCGGCTTCGCCAACGTCGAAGAGGACTTCTCCGACCGGTCGGTCTGGGACATGGGCGTCCTCCCACCCGACCAGCACGTGATGCCATGGCGCATCGAGGACGAGCTCAAGGCCCTGGGGGCCAACTACGTCCAGGCCGGCCTGTGGAAGGGCTTCGCCATCCGCGACGGGAACCTCATCACCGGACAGCAGAACTTCAGCGGTGGCGACACCGCCGATCTGATCATCGAGACGCTCGGTCGCTGAACGTCAGCTTGGACCGGCTGAGCTCGGGGAGGGAGACGACATGCTCGGGGACCATGCGATCGACGTGATGCTCACGGCCCCCGACCTGGGCGCGGTGAAGCAGTTCTACGGCGACCGGGTCGGGCTCGAGGTGCTGATCGACGGCGACGACTTCGTGACCTTCCGGTGCGGCGGCGACACCAGATTGGTCTTCACCCGCACCAGCAGCCCGAGCACCGAGGAGACGACCAGGGCCAGCTGGCGGGTCGACGACGTGGTGGCCGAGGTGGCCGACCTGCGGGGGCGTGGTGTCGAGGTCGTCGACTACGACGGGCCCGGCCTGCGGACGGTGGATGGCGTCGCCGACGTCGGCTTCGCCCTGTCGGCCTGGTTCGTCGACCCCGGCGGCAACACCATCGGGATGCTCCAGTTCAAGGACAAGGCGCTGGGTTGAGCGACGACCCACGCCGGCGGCTCGACTCGCCGCCGCAGGCAACCGACGGTCCCGTGACGACCACCGTGACCCGGCGGGTGAAGCCTGGCCACGAGCCCTTCTACGAGCAGTTCCTGGAGGGCATCCTGGCCGCCGCCGGCCGGTTCCCCGGCCACCTCGGCGTCGAGGTGTTCCGCCCCGGGTCCGCCTCTGCGGGCGAGTACCGCATCGTGTACCGGTTCGACACGGGCGAGCACCTCCGGGCGTGGCTCGACTCCGACGAGCGCGCCGCCTGGGTCGAGCGCGCCGAACCGCACGTCATCGGCCCGATGCGGACCCGGTTCGTGACCGGGCTGGAGACGTGGTTCACCCTGCCCGGATCGCCGGCCACACCGCCGCCGCCCTACAAGATGGCCCTGCTCACCTGGGCCACGATCTTTCCCCTCATCACCCTCGTGGTCGTGGCCCTGGGCCCCCTGCTCAAGGAGCTCGCGCTGGTACCCCGGTTGGGCGTCACCACCGCCGTGACCGTCCCGATCATGACCTGGCTGGTCATGCCGCGGGTCACCCGGCTCCTGCCGCGGCTGGCTCTACCCCCGTAGCTGACCGGCATGTCAGAGTCCCGCCCTGGGCAACATCTCGGGGATCACGAAGGCCAGGCTCGAGGCGTTCTCGGACGGCGTGCTGGCGATCGTGATCACCCTGCTGGCCATCGAGCTGAGGCCGCCCGAGGTCGAACAGGGACAGACGCTGGCCCGCGCGCTGTGGGAGGAGTGGCCGAGCTACCTCGCCTTCCTGTTGGCCTTCGCCCAGATCGGGGTGATCTGGCTGAACCATCACCGGCTCTTCGATCAGGTGCGGGTGGTCGACGGCACGCTCCTCCTGCTCAACCTCAACCTGTTGATGTGGATCACGCTGATCCCCTTCCCGACCGCGCTCGTCGCCGAGCACCTGCAGGAGGGCGGTGAAGCCACCAAGACCGCGGTGGCGGTGTTCAGCGGGACGCTGTTCATGACGTCGATCGCTTTCACCGCCTTGTACGCCTGGATCACCCACGACGACCGGCTGGTCCACTCGCTGCCCCCGCGTCGCGCGGTGGTCGCGGCCCGTGTCCGGTTCGGGGTGGGGCTCGCCGCGTACGGGCTGGCGGTGGGCCTGGCGTTCGTGGTGCCCTTCGCGGCGCTGGCGATCCACGCGGTGAGCGCCGGCTACTACGCCTTCGACCAGGCCTCGATGCGCCCGGTCGGGCCGTAGTTCTACCGTCCGGCGTCGGTGATGGCGACGGCCAGGCGCTCGGGCCGAGAACTCGATGAGGGTGGACGCCGGGTAGCGGTCGAGGCTGCGGCGCTCGCTGGCGAAGTGGTCGCCCACGCCGTTGAGCACGCACCACACGAAGCTGGGGACCACCCGGTCGTCCACCACCCGGCGGCCCTCGCGCGCCGCGGCCTCCCGGATGCCGTCCATCAGCAGCCGGTTGTGCTCGACGGTGGCGGCCCGCAGCTCGGCCACCAGCTCGCGCGGCACCCGGGCGGAGCGGGCGTCGGCGTCGTGGCGCAGGTCGGACCACAGCGTGAAGTGGCGCCCGTAGACCCGGAACAGCGGCAGGTAGCCCTCGATCACCTCGTGCAGCAGGGTGACCAGGTCGTGCCCGGCCGCGGCCACCGGCCGGAACGCCTCGGTGTGGGCCCGGATGGCCTCGGCATAGAGCGTGGCGAACAGGACTTCCTTGGTCGCGAAGTAGGAGTACAGCGTGGCCGGGCTGACCCCGGCGCCCGCGGCCAGGTCCCGCATGTTGAGCGCCAGGTAGCCGCGCTCGGCGATGAGCGCCCGGGCGGCGTCGAGGATGTCGATGCGGCGCTGCTCCCGGTCCCCCCACTTGGTGGCGGCCGCTTTTTCTGCGGCGTGCCACGCTTTTGAACAGCGTTTGATTCGAACACCGTTCAATTATAGGGTCGGAGCATGGAGCTGTGGACCATGCGGATCCCCGAGACGGGCACCGCCGTGGCGCAGGCCCAGCGGGCGGAGGAGCAGGGCTGGGACGGGGTCACGTTCACGGACTCGCAGAACCTGGTGGGCGACCCGTTCGTGGCCATAGCCCTGGCCGCCGCCGCGACCACGACCCTGCAGTTCGCCACCGGGGTCACCAACGCCCACACCCGCCACCCCGCCGCGCTCGCCACGGTCGCCGCCACCGTGCAGGAGACCTCGGGCGGGCGCTTCGTCCTCGGCATCGGCCGGGGCGACACCGCGCTGTTCCACCTCGGGCTGAAGCCCATGCCGGTGGACCGGTTCGGCGCGCTCACCGCCGACGTGCAGACCTACCTGGCCGGGGGCACGGTCGACTGCGACGGCTTCGCCAGCCGGCTGCGCTGGCTGGACCGGGCCCGCCAGCCCAAGGTGCCCCTCGACGTGGCCTGCTCCGGCCCCCGCATGATCGCCCTCGGCGGCCGGCTGGCCGAGCGCATCACGCTGGGCGTGGGCGCCGACCCCGACCGCCTGGCGTGGGCCATCGACCTGGCCCGCAAGGCCGCGGCCGACGCCGGGCGCGACCCGGCCGCCCTGTCCATCGCGGCCTACGTCAACGTGGGCTGCCATCCCGACCCGGACGTGGCCCGCGGCCTCATCGCCGGGGGCGTGGCCGCCTTCGCCCACTTCTCCTCCATGCCCGGCTCGACCGGCGCGGGGCTGGCCGAGGCCGACCGCGAGGTCGTGGCCGAGGTGGGCCGCCGCTACGACAGCCACGAGCACCTCTCCAACCGGGCGGCCCACACCGAGCCGCTCTCCCCCGCCTTCGTCGACCGCTTCGCCGTGGTCGGCCCGCCCGAGCGCTGCGCCGAGCGGCTGCACGGGCTGGCCGCCCTGGGCCTCGACCGCTTCGTCCTGACCGGGTCGAGCTTCGGCGCCGACCGCGACGAGGCCCGCACCGCCGCCACCCTGATCACCACCGAACTGCTTCCCGCGCTGCGAGAGTGAGAACCACGATGAGCGAGCACGACCTGATCATCCGGGGCGGCACCGTCCTCGACGGCACCGGGGAGGAGGCCCGCACCGCGGACGTGGCCGTGCGCGACGGCGTCGTCACCGCGGTCGGGCCGCGTCGAGGGCACCGCCACCCGCACCATCGACGCCGACGGCCTGCTGGTCACGCCCGGCTTCGTCGACATCCACGCCCACTACGACGGCCAGGCCTCGTGGGGCGAGCGCATGATCCCGTCCTCGTGGCACGGCGTGACCACCGTGGTGGCCGGCAACTGCGGCGTCGGCTTCGCCCCCGTCCACCCCCAGGACCACGACCGGCTCATCGAGCTGATGGAGGGCGTGGAGGACATCCCCGGCGTCGTCCTGGCCGAGGGCCTGGAGTGGAACTGGCGGTCGTTCCCCGAGTTCATGGACGTGATCGGCGGCCGGTCCTTCGACGTGGACCTGGCCCTCCAGGTGCCCCACGGCGCCCTGCGCCTCCACATCATGGGCGAGCGCGGCGCGGCCCGCGAGCCCGCCACCCCCGAGGACATCGAGGCCATGGCCCGCCTGGCCGCCGAGGCGGTGCGGGCCGGGGCGCTGGGGTTCACCACCTCGCGCACGCTCAACCACCGCACCAGCCGGGGCGAGCCCACCCCCACGCTCACGGCCGGGGCCGACGAGCTGGTGGGCATCGCCTGCGCCATCGGCGCCACCGGCCGGGGCGTGCTCCAGGTGGTGTCCGACTTCGGGGACGCCGACGCCGAGTTCGGCATCTTCCGGCGCATGGCCGAGGAGTCGGGGCGGCCGCTGTCGTTCTCGCTGGCGCAGACCCGGGGCGACGGCTGGCGGCGGCTGCTGGAGCTGCTGAGCCAGGCCAACGCCGACGGGGTGACGATGTCGGCCCAGGTGGCGACCCGAGCGGTCGGCCTGCTGCTCGGCCTGCAGTGCACCCTGCACCCGTTCCTCACCAACTCGGCGGTCCAGGAGATCGCCGGCCTGCCGCTGGCCGAGCAGGTGGCGACGCTGCGGGACCCGGCGTTCCGGGAGCGGGTGCTGGCCGCGGCCCGCTGGAAGCGGGACCAGGACCGGCGCGGCGGCCGGCTGCTCGACGGCTTCGGCGCCATGTACGAGCTGGGCGACCCGCCCGACTACGAGCCCGACCCCGCCACCAGCCTCGCGGCCCGGGCCGAGCGCGAGGGCCGCGATCCGCTCGACCTCGCCTACGACCACCTGGTCCGGGACGAGGGCCGGGCCTTCTTCTACGTGCCGCTGCTCAACTACGCCGACGGCAACCTCGACGCCGCGGGCGAGATGCTGGCGCATCCCCACACCGTCCCCGGCCTGGGCGACGGCGGGGCCCACCTGGGCACGATCTGCGACGCGTCCTTCCCCACCACCCTGCTGGCCCTGTGGGGCCGGGACCGGGACCACGGCCGCCTGGAGCTGCCCTACCTGGTCCGCCAGCACACGCAGGACACCGCCCGCACCGTCGGGCTCCACGACCGCGGCGTGCTCGCCCCCGGCTACCGGGCCGACGTCAACGTCATCGACTTCGACGCCCTGGTGGCCCGGCGCCCCGAGATCGTCCACGACCTGCCGGCGGGCGGCCGGCGCCTGGTCCAGCAGGCCGAGGGCTACGTGGCCACCGTCGCCGCCGGCCAGGTGACCTACGAGCACGGCGAGGCCACCGGCCCGCTTCCCGGCCGCCTGATCCGCGGCCCCCAGCCCGCCCCCGCCACCGGAGGTGCCCGATGACCCCGACCCCGCTCGAAGAGCACTGCGAGTGGCACACCGACGAGGTGGGCGACCGCTACGTCTTCCACCTGAGCGACGACCACGTGGCCGAGCTGGACGCCGCCCTGGTCCACGCCGAGGCGCACGTCGACGACGTGCTCGACATCACCCGCGAGCTGTTCCCGCTGCCCACCCTGGCGCCCGAGCTGGCCCGCATCGAGGACGACCTGATCAACGGGCTGGGCATGGTGCTCATCCGGGGCGTGCCGGTCGAGCGCTACAGCAAGGACCGGGCGTCGGCCATCTACTGGGGCGTGGGCATGCACCTGGGCCGGCCCTGGCCCCAGAACGCCAAGGGCCACCTGCTGGGTGACGTGACCGACCAGGGCCGCGCCATCAACGACCCCACCGCCCGGGGCAACGAGCTGGGCGGCGTCCCGCTGCCGTTCCACTCCGACGGCTCCGACCTGGTGGGCCTGTTCTGCCTGGACGCGGGGGCCGCGGGCGGCGACAGCCTGGTGGCCAACGCCGTCACCATCCACAACGACCTGGTGCGCTCGGCCCCCGACGTGGCCGCCCTGCTGTACGAGCCGTTCCCCTACGACCTGCGGGGCGAGCAGGCCCCGGGGGCCAGGAGCTGGTACACGATGCCGATCTTCAGCCGCAGCGGGGACCGGCTGTTCGTGCGCTACATCCGCCCCTACATCGAGGCGTCCCGGCGCCACCCCGACGCCCCCCGGCCCTCGGACGAGGCCCGGGCCGCCCTCGACCGCCTCGACGCCATGTGCGCCGATCCGCAGTACCGGGTGGCCATGGGCATGCGGGCGGGCGACATGCAGTTCGTGAACAACTACCACGTGCTGCACGGCCGGGACGGCTACGAGGACGACCGGGCCGCGGGCAAGGTCCGCCACCTCAAGCGGCTGTGGCTGGAGACCGACATCCTGGCCGACGAGGACAAGCCCGAGCGCTTCCGCCTGGGCCGCACCGACAGCTACTGGTCGTCCAAGGGCCGCACCAAGAGCGAGCTGGTCGTCTAGGTCCTAACCTCTGGCGCCCATGGGTTACGAGATCGAGCTGGTCGAGGCCCCCGAGCGGCCGACCGCGGTCGTCCCGGTGTCGACGACCTGGCCGGAGCTGCCCGCCGAGGCCGGGTCTGCGTTCGACGAGGTCTGGGCCTTCCTGCGCCGGCAGGACGGCCTGCGCTTCGACGGGCACAACGTGATCCTCTACAAGGACGGCGTGCCCAACGTCGAGGTCGGGGTCATCGTCACCCGCACCTTCCCCACCGAGGGCCGGGTGCGGCCGTCGGTCCTGCCCGCCGCCACCGTGGCCCGCACGGTCCACCGTGGCGGCTACGACAAGCTGGCCGAGGCCCACCAGGCCGTGCGCGAGTGGTGCAAGGCCGAGGGCCACGAGGTGCTCGGGCCCCGCTGGGAGATCTACGGCGACTGGGACGACGAGCACCCCGAGCTGGTCGAGACCGAGGTCTGCTGGCAGCTCTGACCCCGAGGCGAGGCGAGGCACTAGCGGTCAACGGCGCCGACCAGACAAGGCGAGGCAATAGGGGCCACGGCGCCGGCCCGGAGGCAATAGCGGCCGGGGGCCGGCCGCTATTGCCTCGGGAGCCGGTCGGTGGCCGCTATTGCCTCGGGCCAGCCGCCCAGCGGTGGCGCTCGGTGGCGTCGTCCGCCGGGTAGAAGCTCTCGATCCGCAGCTCCTGGGCGGTGATGTCGAGCGGGGTCCCCAGCGTCGTCACCATGGAGAAGTAGCTGACGGTGAGCCCGTCCTTGCTGAACACGATGGGAAGCATGGGCGTCGGCGCCAGCACGAAGTCGGGCGTGCGCCATGCCGTCGGGCACGCCCGGCTGGGCGAGGGCCTCGTCCAGCAGGTCCTGGGTGTCGGGGTCGGACGCCCCGCCCACGGCCTCGCGGTGCACCCGCTGGATCAACATCTCGGCCACCTCGTCCCAGTTGGCGACGTGAGGGCGCAGGCCGTGCGGGTCGAACATCAGCCGCACCACGTTGGCCGGCTCGGACGCCCGCTCCCCCAGCAGCCACCCGAACAGGGCGCCCGCGGGCTCGTTGGCGGTCACCAGGTTCCAGTGGCGGTCCTTCACCACCGCGGGGAACGGGTGGTGGCCGAGGATGCGGTCGATCGCCGCCCGCACCGGGGCCATGGCCGGCGAGTCCAGGTCGGCCTGCGGGTAGACGGGCGCGTGGCCCGCGGCCAGCAGCATCTGGTTGCGCTCCCGCAGGGGCACGTCGAGGGCCCGGGCCAGGGTGAGCACCATGGCCGCGCTGGGGCGGGACCGGCCGCTCTCCACGAAGCTGACGTGGCGGGGCGACACCTGGGCCTCGCTGGCGAGGGTGAGCTGGCTCATGCGCCGCACGCCCCGCCAGTGGGCCAGGAGCTGGCCGACGGGGCTGTGCCGCTCGCGCCGGTCGAGGTCCGCGGGGGCAGTGGCCACACCGGCATCGTACGGATCGACGGGCGCGGCGCACTTCCCTCCGGGGGAATTGAGCCACGACCCTCCGAGCCCGATGGTGGCGCCATGACCACCTTCCCCGTCCACACCATCGACACCGCCCCCGAGGGGTCCGTCGACGCCCTCAAGGGCGTCGAGTCCCGCGTGGGCTTCGTGCCCAACCTGGCCGCGGCCATGGCCGGCTCCCCGGTGCTGGTCACCGCGTTCGCCGACATGCAGCCCACGCTGGGGCGTTCCACCCTCACCGGGCTGGAGCGCGAGGTCGTGGCCCTCACGCTCAGCCACGCCAACACCGCCGACTACCCGCTGGCGGCGCATGGCCGCTTCGCGGTGATGCAGGGCGGCGATGCGGAGCTGGTCGACGCCGTCTGCGCGGGCAGCACGCTGCCCGACCCCCGGCTCGACGCCCTCGCCACCTTCACCCGGGTCATGATCCAGACCCGCGGCCACGTCCCCACCCCGGCGCTGGACGCCTTCCTCGCCGCCGGCTACACGGCCGAGCAGGCGCTGGAGGTGGTGGCCCAGCTCGGCTACACGACGATGGCCAACCTGGCGGCCAACATCGCCCTGCCGCCCATCGACGAGGCGTTCAGGCGAACGTCCTGACCAGGTCGAGGACCGCCTCGGCGTCGGGGCCCTCGGCCGTCAGGTCGCTCTCGGCCCCGGCGAGGCGGCGGCCGGCCACCAGGCACAGCTCGACGGCGTCCCCCTCGACCGTGGTCAGGGGGGCGTCCTCGGACTCGAACGTCCAGCCGTCGCCGTTGGGGGCCCGCAGGCGGAACGCCACCGGGCCCGCCAGCGGGCGGCCGGCCTGCGCGAAGGCGTAGGGCAGCGTGCGCCAGGCCAGGCGGGCGATGTGCCACAGGCGCTCGCTCGGCTCCAGCTCGACGCCCAGGCCGTAGGCGATGTCGCCGGTGTGGATCCAGCACTCGGCCAGCCGGGTGCTGGCCAGGGTGCGGGCCGACAGCTCGCCCACCACCCAGGTCACCCGGCGGCTCAGGTCGCCCGCCTCGAATGCAGCCCGCAGGGCCGCGGCCCCGGTGCGCCACCGCTCGAACACCTCGGCGCCGGGCGCCCCCCGCTCGCGCTCGACGCTGAGGCCGGCGGCGTCGTCCACGTTGGTGACCTCCTGCCCGCCCAACGCCTCGATCCACTCGGGGAGCCCACCGGCCAACCGGCCCTCGAGGCTGGCGAGCGCGGCCTCGTCGGTCTGGGACAGGTGGAGCACCACGTCGCTCAGGCTCCACCCTTCGCAGCGGGACGGCGTCTGCCACCCGGCTTCGTCCAGCCCGCCCACGAGGTCGGCGAGCTCGGCGTGCTGATCCGCAAGCGCGGTGACCACCCGATCCATGGCCCGGACTCTACCGACGCGAACGTACGGCAACAGCGAGAGGGCCACCCGTGCACTTGTAGTATCAAGTTGTGGCTGGAGCTGTTGCAGAGCGCCACCGGCTGCCCGTCCAGCCGGAACAAGCGTCGGCGCGCAACCACCGGCGCTCCCTCATCGAGGTTCAGCCGCATCGACACGTCGAGAGGGGGGTCGATCGGCACTAGCTATCGCCGGCACCGAGAGGCGGGCCTGTCGGGGTTCAACGCGCAGGCACTCGAGCAGGGCCAGTCACCACAGCAGGACGTGCTCCCGGCTGAGCTGGCTGAGGGCACCGCCATCACCGACAGGGAGAACATCAGCGGCGGCGTCCACGCTCTGATCGAGGACCCGGCAGGACCCATTCGTCGCGTCATCTCCCGGTCGGTCGACGACCTGGTGGCGAGGATGCCGACGCCGAAAGAGGTGCAGGAGCTCGCACTCCCGCCCGGCATGCCGGTGATTCGCGTCGTTCGGACCATCTACGACACGGACGACAACCCGCTGGAGGTGCAGGACACTGTGGCCGCCGCCGATCGCCACACGTTCCGGTACGAGGTCTCGATGCGGTGACGGCGAAAGCACATCTCCGGGTCGGGGCGTGCTTGTCCTTGACCGGTCGGTTCGCTCAGTTCGGCAGCCAGGCCGCCAACGCCCTGAGCGTATGGCGAGGACTGGACGGAGCGGCCGACGTCGTGATCGAGGACGACAGGAGCGATCCGAAGGCACTTGAAGCGGCAATAGGAAGCGTTGCCGCCGCGGTGTGATGTCCTGCTCGGCCCCTACTCGACGCAGCTCGTGCGGCGGGCGGGCCGCGTCGCCGCTGAGTCGGGCTGGCTGCTCTGGAACCACGGCGGCTCAGGTGACGACGTCGAGGCGGCCAACCCAGGCCATGTCGTGTCGATCCTCACGCCGACCAGCCGCTACGCCGCGCCATTTCTCCGGTGGCTTGTGGACGATGGTGTGCACGGACCTCTGTGGGTCGTCCATGGCGAAGGCCGGTTCGGCCGGCAAGTCGCGGGCGGCGCCGCAGCCATGGCACGACGACTTGGAATCGAGACCGTCGTTGCCGGGCATCACGACGAGCTCGAGCCCAGAGGTACGCCTTGGTACCTCTTTTCGGCCGGCACGTTCGAGGACGACATCGAGACGGTGGACCGGGCTATCGGATTGCCGGAGCCACCGCAGTCGTGTGCTCGGTGGCGGCCGGGGTGCGAGCATTCGCGGAGGCCCTCGGCCACGATCCAGCAGGCACATTCGGTGTCGCGCAATGGTTCCCCGGAGCCACCAAACCCCCGCTGCTCGGGCCCGACCAGGCGACCTTTCTCACCGCTTATGCGAAGGCGGCGAGCGTGACCCCTGACTACCCGGCAGCTCAGGCGGTTGCGGCAGCGGTGATCGCTGCCCACGCCACCCGCCACGCTGGCGGTACCACCCGCGACCTGGTGTGGCCGATCGCCACCCAGCTCGACACCTCAACGCTCTTCGGTGCCTTCGCGGTCGATCGGGTCACCGGCGCCCAGGTCAAGCATGAGCCCGTCCTCGTGCGCTGGGCAGAAGACGGCTTGGCAACCGCGTAGCCGGAACTCCAACCCCAAGACCGGCGCTGTGCTCATTACTTGACATATCGAGCACAAGGCCTGCGGCCATCGCGCCGAGTGCTGGTGCGGCTGGAACAGCGCCGGGTGCGACGACTACGCCACCGCCGACCACGCCGCCGCCGACCACTTCGAAGTCGTCGCCAGGCCCACGAGCCGCGACGCGGACGTTCGGGCGGGTTCAGGTCGAGGCCTACAGCGAGGCACCGGCGCCGCCCGCTCCCGCCGTCTGGCAGGCTGGCGCCATGCCCGAGCTCACCGGCTTCTCGCACATCGGCCTGTCGGTGCCCGACCTCGACGCCGGGGCCCGGTTCTGGACGGAGGTGATGGGCTTCCGGATGGTGTGGGACCAACCCAACCTCAAGCTGCTGGTCCACCCGGGCACGCTGCTGCCCATCGGCCTCCAGGATCACAGCGGCGCGGTGACCGGGGCCTTCGACCACACCCGCCCCGGCCTCGACCACGTGGCGCTGGGTGTGGACGGGCCCGACGACCTCACGGCCTGGGCGGCCCACCTGGAGGACCGCGGGGTCGAGCACTCGCCGGTCGAGGAGAGCGACATCGGCCACCACCTCAACTTCCGGGCGCCCGGCGACATCGCGGTCGAGCTGTTCGTGCTCAAGCCGGAGGTGGCGGAGGCGATGGCGCCCCTGCTCGCCTAGCCGCGCTGCAGCTCGGTGGTGACGCCCGCCCGGATGGCGGCATCCAGCTCGTCGTCGCGCGCCCCATGGCCGTTGGACCCGGCCAGCGCCGCCGGCACCGCGACGTGCACGGTCCCCTCGGTGGTGGCGACGCCCCGCATGGCGGCCCGGCCCCACAGGCCGGCGCCCACCGCGGCCACCGCGCCGAGCGCGATGCTCCAGCGGGCGCCGAACTCCTCGGCCACATAGCCGACGATGGGCCCGCCCACCGGCGTGCTGCCCAGGAACAGCATGGCCTGCAGCGCCAGCACCCGGCCCCGCATCTCCGGGGCCGACTTGGTCTGCACGATGGCGGTGGAGGCCACCAGGAACGTGATGGAGGTCAGCCCCAGGGCCAGGCCGATCACCAGCGCCACGCCGATGCCGGGGGCGAAGGTCATGGCCGCCAGGGCGGCGCCGTAGGCGAGGGCCGCGGAGCTCACCCGCCCCACGCCCACGTTCGTGCGCCGGGCGGCGAACAGCGCGCCGACCAGCGAGCCGATGCTCACGACCGAGAACAGCAGGGTGAACGTGGTGTCCGACCCGCTCAGGTCACGGGTGACGAACAGCGGGAAGACGGTGGGGAAGTTGTAGGACAGGGTGCCGACCACGGCCATCATCACCATGGGCACGAACAGCTCGGGCGAGCGCCGCACGTAGCGCAGGCCGGCCCGCACCTGGCCCTTGGCCCTGGCCGTGACCGGCGCGGGGCGAAGCTCCGACGTCCGCATCATCCACAGCGCGGCCAGCACGGCCAGGTAGGACAGGCCGTCGCTCAGGAAGGCCCAGCCGAAGCCCACCGTCGTGACGAGCAGGCCCGCCAGCGCCGGTCCCACCACCCGGGACGACGTCATCAGCGCGCTGTTGAGGCTGACCGCGTTGTTGATGTCGTCGGGCGGGACCATCTCGACCACGAAGCTGCGCCGGGTCGGGTTGTCGAAGGCCATGGTCAGGCCGCCGAACAGCGCGGTGACGTAGATGGCGCCGATGGGCGGGTCCCCGCTGAAGGCCAGCGCGGCCAGCACGAACGACTGGAGCATGGCCAGGCTCTGGACGACGAGCAGCAGGCGCCGCTTGTCGGAGCGGTCGGCCACCAGCCCGGCCCACGGCCCCACCACCAGGATGGGCCCGAACTGGCAGGCGGCCAGCACGCCCAGGGCGATGCCGCTGTTGGTCAGCCGCAGGACGAACAGCGTCTGGGCCACCAGGGTCAGCCAGTTGCCCACCTGCGAGACGAGCTGGCCGTAGAAGAACAGGCGGAAGTTGCGGTAGCGCAGCGAGCGGAAGATCTCGTGCGCGGCGGCGCGCACCGACCTCATGCCGGGTCCTGCCGGGTCAGCGCGTCGAGCGCGTCGAGGGCGTCGGCCAGCCGGGTGCGCCGGTGCCTCGTCGAGCTGGGCCAGGCGGGCGGCCAGCCACACGTCCTTGCGCTGGCGGACCGCGGCCAGCAGGGCCGTGCCCGCGTCCGTGATGCTGACCCGGCAAACGCGGCGGTCGCTGGCGTCGGCCCGGCGCACGACGAGGCCCAGCTCCTCCAGCTTGCCCACCACCTTGGTCACGCTGGGCGGGGCCACCCGCTCGTGGTCGGCCAGCGCCCCCAGCGTCATGGGCCCGTGTGCCTCCACCGAGGTGAGGGCGGAGATCTGGCTGGGGGACAGGCCGGTGTCGCCCTGGCGCCGCAGCAGCCGCGCCAGGCGGGTCGCGCTGACGCGCAGATGCGCCGCCATCTCGCCGACATCGGTGACGTCGGCGACGTCACGGCGGCCGATGTGAGCATCGCGGGGCATATCGGCATGCTAGCGACGGATAGTTAGTTCGGCTAACGAATTGACCGGGCTACCCAGCGTCGTCGCCCGAACAGACGTGCGCCCACTGGCATCTTGGGGTAGAACGAGGGAACCACCCGGTGGCTGCGGCCATCGTCGCGAGGCTCCCTCCTGGTCGACACGGTGCATCCGAGAACTCCCCGAGAGCCCCCGGAGGGCCGTCGATGGTTCGTCGTCTGCGTGATCGCCAAGAGTGGAAGTTCTTCGCGGTCCTCCCCCGCGCCGACCGGCCCCTGGCCTACGCCTGGTGGGTCGTGCTGGTGGCCCGCGGCCTCGTCCCCGCCCTGTTCGCCATCGCCATGGGCGCCCTCGTCGGCGCGGTGCAGGCGGGCGACGACCTGGCCGTCCCCCTCGCGTTCGTGGGCGTGGTCTTCGTCCTGGGCCAGGTGCTCACCCCGCTGCACCAGGCCATCGGGGCCAACCTCGGCGACCGGCTGTCGGCCTGGCTCTACGACCGGCTGACCGAGGCCTGCGTCGAGCCCCCGGGCATGGCGCACCTCGAGGATCCCGAGCTGGCCAGCGACCTGACCATGGCCCGCGACTTCGACATGGGCATGACCGGGCCGCCCATGTCGATCAGCATGGACTTCATCGCCTCGGGGCTGGTCGAGCTGCTCGGCGGCATCTCCTCGGCCGTGGTGCTGGCCGCCTACGCCTGGTGGGCGCCGCTGGTGCTGGGCGGCGCCTGGGCCTCGACCCACTGGCTGCTGCGGGAGAGCGCGGTGTGGAGGGACCGCAACACCGACGAGGTGCGCCGGGCCCAGCGCGACGCCGACTACGCCTACCGCCTGGCCGTCGATCCGCCCGCGGCCAAGGAGCTGCGCCTGTTCGGCCTGGTGGGCTGGACCATCGAGCGCTTCGTGGCCCGCCGCCGCCAGCTCTACGAGCTCCAGCACCGGGCCACCCGCCTGCGGGAGCGGCCGCTGGTGTGGAGCGTGCTGCTGGTGACGGCGGCCAACGTGGTGGTGTTCTGGACGCTGGCCGACGCCGCCGCCGACGGGCGCCTCGGCCTCGACCAGGTGGTGGTGTTCGCCCAGGTGGCCGTGGGCACGTCCATGATCGCCTTCGGCGGCCTCAACTGGGCGCTCGACGGGGCCTCGGCCCCGGTGGCCGCGGTGCTGCGCCTGCGCGACGCCATGGCCCCGAAGGGCGGGCTGCGGCCCGGGACCCGCTCGGCCGCGGGCATGCCGGCGTCCGAGATCAGCTTCCGGGACCTGACCTTCGCCTACGAGAGCGGCGACCGGCCGGTCCTCGACGGCTTCGACCTCACCATCCCGGCCGGCACGTCGATCGCCATCGTGGGCCAGAACGGGGCGGGCAAGACCACGCTGGCCAAGCTGCTGTGCCGGCTCCACGACCCCCAGGGCGGCGCCATCGTGGTGGACGGCGTCGACCTCCGCCAGCTCGACCTGGACGAGTGGCGCCAGCGGGTCACCGCGGTGTTCCAGGACTTCATCCGCTTCGAGCTCACGCTGCGGGAGAACGTGGCCCCCGCGGGGGCGCCCGACGAGGACATCCTGGCCGCGCTCGAGCAGGCGGGGGCCCATGACCTGGCCGACCTGGGCACGGTGCTGGCCCGGGGGTACGACGGCGGGACCGACCTCTCCGGCGGCCAGTGGCAGCGGGTGGCGCTGGCCCGGGCGCTGTGCTCGGTGCGGGTCGGCGCCGGGGTGGTCCTGCTGGACGAGCCCACCGCCCAGCTCGACGTGCGGGGCGAGGCCGAGATCTTCGAGCGCATCCTGACCGCCACGCGGGAGTGCACCACCATCCTCATCTCCCACCGCTTCTCCACCGTCCGCCACGCCGACCGCATCTGCGTGCTGGAGGGCGGCCGGGTGGTCGAGCTCGGCACCCACGACGAGCTGATGGAGCTGGGCGGCCGCTACCGCACCATGTTCGACCTGCAGGCCAGCCGCTTCGACGGCGAAGGCGACGGCGACGAGGACGAGGAGGGGGTGACCTACGATGTCCTTACTTGACGGCAGGGCGACCCCCGACCAGGCCCTCCCCTCGGCGCTGGGCTCGATGTGGCGGCTGGTCAAGCTGGGCTACCGGTCCGAGCCGCGGCTCCTCGTCTACTCGTTCGGGCTGACGCTGCTCGCGGCGCTGCCCGACGCGCTGCTGGCCCTGTGGATCGCGCTGCTGGGCAAGGGCGCGGTCGAGGGCGACCGCACCCTGCTGATGGTGGCGGCGGCCGGGCTCGGCCTGTCGGCCACGGCCACCTGGTTCCTGCGGGTGGTCAGCACCCGGGTGTCGCGCACGTTCCGCGACAAGGTCACGGTGGCGCTGGAGGCGCACGTCGCCCGGCTCCAGGCGTCGGTGGCGACCATCGAGCACCACGAGCGGCCCGAGTACCTCGACCGCCTCTCGGTGCTGCGCGAGCAGGTCTTCGTCCTCGACCACATGTACATGTCGCTGTTCACGACGTGCGGCTGGATCCTGCGGCTGGGCATCACGGTGGTGCTGCTGGCGGCCATCGATCCGGCGCTGGTCCTGCTGGGCCTGTTCGCGGTGCCCACCGTCATCACGTCCAGCTGGCGGCCGGGGGTCGAGCGCACGGTCGAGGAGCGCGGCGCCCAGTCCGCCCGCCTGGCCCGCCACCTGTTCGTGACCACCACCACCGCCCCGCCCGCCAAGGAGGTGCGGGTCACCGGGACCGGCCCCGCCCTGGCCGCACGGCGGCGGGAGGCGTGGGAGGGCTGGCACCGCCCCATCGCCCGGGCCCGCTGGGCCAGCGCCGCCTGGCACACCGCGGCGTGGGCCGTGTTCGGCAGCGCGTACGTGGGCGCGGTGGTCTACGTGGCCGTGGGCCTCGACGCCCCGCCCGGCCAGGTGCTGCTGGTGCTGGCGGCCGGGTCGCGCCTGTCCGCGTACATCGGCGCCACCGTGGGCGAGATCGGCTTCCTGCGGGGCATCTGGCTGGACGGCTCCCGCCGGCTGGCCTGGCTGGAGGACTACGCCGCCTCGTTCGACGTGCACGACGACGTGCCGGTCCCCGCCTCCCTGCGGGAGGGCATCACGGTCGAGGGCGTGTCGTTCCGCTACCCGGCCACCGAGCGGCTGGTGCTGGAGGACGTGAACGTGACGCTGCCGGCGGGCTCGGTGGTGGCCATCGTGGGCGAGAACGGCGCGGGCAAGACCACGCTGGTCAAGCTGCTGTGCAAGATGTACGAGCCGACCTCGGGGCGCATCACGTCGACGGCGCCCCGCTGGCGGGCATGCCCGCGGACGCGTGGCGCGAGCGGCTGGCGGGGGCGTTCCAGGACTTCTTCCGCTTCGAGTTCGCGGCGCGGCACTCGGTGGGCGTGGGCGACATCCCCCGCCTCGACGACGAGCCGGCGGTGACCAGCGCGGTGCGCCGGGCCGGCGCGGCCGAGATGGTCGACGAGCTGGCGTCGGGGCTCGACACCCAGCTGGGCCCCACGTGGCCCGATGGGGTCGAGGTCTCGTTCGGGCAGTGGCAGAAGCTGGCCCTGGCCCGGGGGTTCATGCGGGACGAGCCCCTGCTGGTGGTGCTGGACGAGCCCACCGCCGCCCTCGACGCGGAGACCGAGCACGCCCTGTTCGAGCGCTACGCGGGGGCGGCCCGCGAGGGCCGGGAGTCGGGCCGGGTCACCATCCTGGTGTCGCACCGGTTCAGCACCGTGCGCATGGCCGACCTGATCGTGGTGCTCGACGGCGCCCACGTGGTCGAGGTGGGCCGCCACGACGAGCTCGTGGCCAAGGGCGGCCAGTACGCCGAGCTCTACGCCATCCAGGCGGCCGCCTACCGCTGAGGCTGCGCCTTCCTGGCTGCAGCCGTGGCCGATCCCGAGAGCGGCCCGCTGCTTTGGAGCAAGAGCGGGAAACACGGTGGCTTGTCAACCGGATGGGGGGTGTGCGCGTCTTGGGGCGTGACGGTCGACCTGGACGTGCTGTTCCGGGACCACGCCACCCCGCTGCTGCGGCTCGGCGTCGTGCTCACGGGCGACCGGGAGCTGGCCGAGGAGCTCGTGCAGGAGGCGTTCGTCCGCTACTCCCGGGCCCGGGCGACGCCTGCGCCGGGAGCCGAGCGCACCTACCTGCGGCGGATCGTCCTCAACCTGTCCCACGCCCACCACCGCCACCTGCGGGTGGTGCGGGGCCGGCTCCCCGACCACCCGGGCACCGCGGAGGGGGCCGAGCACGAGGCGCTGCGGCGCGACGGCGAGCGCCAGGTGGCCGAGGCCGTGCGGGCCCTGCCGCCCCGCCAGCGCGACTGCGTCGTGCTGCGCTACTACGCCGACCTCGGCGACGCCGAGATCGCCGACACCCTGGGCATCAGCGCCGGCTCGGTCAAGACCCACCTGCACCGGGCCCGCGCCACCCTCGCCGAGCGCCTGGAGGTGCTGCGATGACCGAGGACCTGCTGCGCCGCTCGCTGGAGGCCGAGGCCGAGGACGTGGTGGCCGGCCCCGACCTGGAGGCCCGCGTGCGGGCCGCCGTGACCGGGGAGGCGACCCGCCGCCGTCGCCGCCGTCGCACGCTGCTGGCCGCGGCCGCCGCCCTGGTCGTGGCCGGAGGCACCGCCGCCGTGCTGGCCGACCGCGGGCCGGAGACGAACGACTTCCAGACCGGGCCGCCCTCCTCCCCGGGGACGGCCACCGACTCGACGCCGACCGTGCCCGCCGAGGCGGCGCCGATGCCCGGGCGGGTCGCCTACGCGTACCGGGGACGGCGACGCTGGCCACCCTGGACCTCGCCACCGGCGAGCGCGGCCGTCACGCTCGTGGACGGGCCCGTTCGAGGTGAACGGGGTCGACCTGTCGCCCGACGGCCAGTGGGTCTACTTCTCGACATGCTGCGAGCAGGATGTGGGCGCCACCTGGCGGGTCCCGGTGGCCGGGGGCACGCCGACCGAGGTGGGCAACGTCATCGGTGCCCACCCGCGGGTCAGCCCCGACGGCCGGTGGGTGGCCGCCGCGGCCGGCCAGCACGTCGTCGTGGTGCCCGCCGACGGCGGCGGGAGGCGACGAGGTCCGGATGGCGTTCATGGTGGACGGCACCGTCAGCGACCTGGCCTGGTCGCCCGACGGCACCCGCCTCGCCTTCACGGAGCGGGGCGTGGAGTCCGAGCCGACGGTCCGGGTGCTGCGGTTCGACGGCCGCGACCTGGTCCCCGACGAGGGCCATCCCCCGCAGGAGGGCCGTTTCGCGCTGTGGCGGCCCGACGGCGGGCTGGAGGTCCTCGCCGGGGGCCCGCTGGTCGACAGCATCGTCTCCCTCAGCCAGGACGCGGCCTACACGTGGATCCTGGCGCTCGACCAGGACGGCACGCTGTCCGGCCACCAGCGACACCGGCCCCACCGGGCTGACCCTCGGCGACATCGAGGACGCCATCGCCGCCGACTGGTAGGCCCCGTACCACCCGTTCCGGGTGGTGCGCGGCCCCCGGGCCGGGGGCCAGGCTCCGGGCGTGCTACTGCTCGGAATCCTGGCGTTCGGCTTCCTCTGCGGCTGGCTGGCGCAGATCATCCTGGGCCTCGGGTCCAAGCCCGACGGCCGCACCCTGGCGGCCGGCCTGATCGGATCGTTCGTGGGCGGCCTCATCGGCAGCCTGCTGGCCGGCGACGGCCTGGCCCTGCGGGCCAGCGGCCTGATCGGCTCGATCGTGGGCGCCATCATCGTGCTGGCCATCTGGTCCCGGGTCTCCCCCGCCACGACCCGGCGCTGACGGCGCTGTGCCAGGCTTCGCCGCATGAGCGACGCGGACATCGATACCGTCACCGCCGCCGACGTCACCGGCCTCAACCGGGCCGTGGTGGCGCGGGCGGCCGACCTCGCCCGGCTCGTCGGGACCGGGCTCCTGATCGTCGCCGGGCTCGGCGTGCTGGCCTGGGCGTGGCTCGTGCTGCGGGGCCTGGACGTGATCGGGGACCAGTACTTCGGCGAGGACCTCGCTTTCAATGAGCGGGTCGACCTGGTCGCCGGGTACGTGAGCCTGCTGCTCTTCTCGGGACTGGCCGCCGGAGTGGGCGTGGGCCTCCGGCTGCGGCGCGGACGTCTCCGTGGCTCGCACCGGCGGCTCCCTCACCGGGGTCGAGGCCGGCGAGCCCCTGGCCTCCCTCCGCCGGCGCCCGCCCGTGGGCGACGCCGGCGACGGCGACGAGGCCCCCGCCTAGCGCCCGGCCCGGCAGGCGGCGAGGAAGGCGGTGACCGCGGCAGGGTCCCCGCCCGGGTGGTGGTGCACGTAGGTGGCCAGCAGCCGGGGCGTGGCGTAGCCCTCCGGCCCCTCGCCGAAGCGGGCCACCAGCCGTAGGGCGTCGCCGCCCGGGTCCAGGCGGGAGTAGTGGAACTCGTGGCCCCGGAACTGCGTGCCCGCGGGGCCGAGCGGGCTGACGGTCGTAGTGGTGGCGGTGCGGTAGCCGAGGGTCAGGCGGTCGGTCATGCGGCCCACCGCCGGGATGACCCCCGCCATCGGGTGCCCGTCCAGCTCGCGGGACAGCCACAGGAGGCCGCCGCACTCGGCCCAGGTGGCCAGCCCGCCGCCGACGCGGGCCGCGGCGTCGTCCAGCAGCGGGCGGTTGGCGGCCAGCTCGGCGGCGAACGTCTCGGGGAAGCCGCCCCCCACCACCAGGCCGTCCACGTCCTCGGGCAGCGCCGGGTCCCGCAGCGGGTCGAAGGGGACGACCTCGGCGCCCCCGGCCTCCAGGGCGTCGACCGTGTCGGCGTAGGTGAAGGTGAACGCGGGCCCGCCCGCCACCGCCACCCGCACCGGCGGTCCCGGCGGCGGGAGCGGCACCGGCCCGACGCCCGTCACCGGCGGCGCCGCGGCCGCCAGGCCCATCACCGCCGCCAGGTCCACCCGCTCGGTCACGGCCTCGCCCAACGCCTCCAGGGACCGGCGCACCGCGTCGGGCTGCTCCGCCACCGGCACCAGGCCCAGGTGCCGGTCCCGCCAGGTGAGCCGGTCGTCCCGCCGCAGGGCGCCCAGCACCGGCAGCCCCAGCGGCGCCAGGGCCTCCCGCAGCTGGGTCTCGTGGCCGTCCGATCCCACCCGGTTGAGGATCACCCCGGCCACGCCCACGCCGGGGTCGAGGGTGGCGAAGCCGTGGACCACCGCCGCCACCGATCCGGCCATGGCCGCGGCGTCGACCACCAGCACCACCGGGGCCCCCAGCAGCCGGGCCACGTCCGCGGTCGACGACGCCCGGCCGTCGGCGGCGCCGTCGAACAGGCCCATCACCCCCTCCACCACCAGCACCCCCGCGCCCGCCGCGGCCCGGGCGGCCAGCGGGAGGACGGCGTCCTCGCCGCACAGCCAGGCGTCGAGGTTGCGGGGCGGGCGGCCGGACGCCAGCGCGTGGTACCCGGGATCGATGAAGTCGGGCCCCACCTTGGCCGTGGCCGGCCGGTGGCCCGCGGCCCGCAGCGCCGCCACCAGGCCCGTCGCCACCGTGGTCTTGCCGACGCCCGAATGGGTGCCGGCCACCACCAGCCGCGGGCCGAGCGCCGTCATGAGAGGGCGACCGTAGCGGGTGGCACGCTGCCCTACCTGATGCCCTATGGTCGCTGGCGGTGAAGAAGACCAGCGTCTACCTGCCCGAAGCCCTCAAGGACAGGCTGGCGGCGGTGGCCCGGGCCACGGGCCGCTCCGAAGCCCAGCTCCTGCGGCTGGCCGTCGAGCGGCTGGTGGCGTCCGAGCCCGCGGGCCACGCCCCCATCGCCCGGCGGGAGGACCCGGTGGCCGCCCGCCACCGCCCCGGCCCGGTCCTGGTGGGCGTGGGCGTGGGGCCCGGCGACCCGGGCCTGGTGACCCGCCGGGCGGTCGAGGTGCTGCGGGACGCCGACCGGGTGGTGGCCCCGTCGACGTCGGCCATGGCCGTGGGCCGGGCCGAGGCCATCGTGCGCGAGGTCGCGCCCGACGTGGCCGTCGAGCGGGTCCCGTTCGTGATGGAGGTGGGCAGCGAGGCCCGCGACGCCGCGCTCGACGCCGCGGCCGCCACGCTGGTCGCCCACCTGGACGCGGGCGAGCGGGTGGCGTTCGTGACCCTGGGCGACCCCAACGTCTACAGCACGTTCTCGTCGCTGGCCGAGTCGGTGCGCCGGCTGCGCCCCTCGGTCCCGGTCGAGGTGGTCCCGGGGATCATGGCCTTCCAGGACCTGGCCGCCCGCACCGGCACGACGGTGGTCGACGGCACCGAGCACCTGGTGCTGGTCCCCGCCCACGCCGGCGCGGCCGGCGCCGCCCTGGAGGCGGCGGCCGCCGACCCGTCGGCCGCAGTCGTCGTCTACAAGGGCGGGGCCCGGATCGGCGCGGTGGCCGCCACCCTGGCCGGCCACGACCGGCTGGACGGCGCGGTCATGGGCGAGCTGCTCGGCCTGCCCGGCGGGCGGGTGGCCCCCCTGGCCGAGGTGGCCGACCGCCCCGCGTCCTACCTGGCCACCCTGATCGTCCCCCCGGTCCGGCCGCGGTGATCTCGTTCGTGGGCGCCGGCCCCGGCGCGGCCGACCTGGTCACGTTGCGGGCGGTCGACCGCCTGGCCGCGGCCGACGTGGTGGTGTGGGCGTCGTCCCTTGTCCCCGAGGAGGTCCTGGCCCATGCGTCGCCCGCGGCCGAGGTGCACGACTCGGCGGGCATGACGTTCGAGGACGTGGTCGCCGTGTACGAGGCCCACCCCGACGCCGCCATCGTGCGCCTCCACTCCGGCGACCTCGCCCTCTACTCGGCCCTCCAGGAGCAGGTCGACTGGTGCCTGGCGCACGACCGGGAGTTCGAGATCGTCCCCGGGGTGGGTGCCCTGGCCGCCGCCAGCGCCGCCGTGGCCCGGGAGCTGACCGTCCCGGCCGTCGCCCAGACGGTCATCGCCACCCGCCTGCCGGGCCGCACCGCCGCCTCCATGCCCGCGGGCGACTCGGTGGCGGCCTACGCGGCCCACGGCGCCACCATGGCCGTGTACCTGTCGGGCGCCCGGGGCCGCCAGCTCCAGGACGAGCTGCTGACCGGCTACGCCCCGGACACCCCGGCGGCGGTCGTCGTGCGGGCCACCTGGCCCGACGAGCAGGTCCACCTCACCACCGTGGGCGACCTGGCCGCCACCATGGCCGCCACCGGGGCGCGCATCACCGTCCTGGTCCTGGTGGGCCCGGCGCTGGCGGGCGCCGCCCCCCGCTGCCTGCTCTACGACCCCGCCTACGCCCACGGCCACCGGCGCCGCTCCACCCCCGGCACCACCACCGGACGCCCCCGATGACCGCCCCGGTGCTGCTGGCCGGCGCGGGGCCGGGCGACCCGGACCTGCTCACCCTCCGGACCGAGGCCGCGCTGGCGGCCGCCCGGCTGGTGGTGACCGACCCGGCGCTGCTCCCGCTGGCCGCGGCGTTCGCACCCCGGGCCGAGGTCGTCGCCGCGGGGCCCGATCCCTCGGCCACCGCCGATCGCCTGGCCGCCGGGCCCGCCCCGCGCTCCGTCTCTATCGCGGCGACCCGTGGCTCCACCCCGCCTACGCGGCCGAGGCCGCGGCCCTGGCCGCCCGGGGCGTGGCCACCGAGGCGATCCCCGGTCCCCCGGTCGAGACCGCCCTGGCCGGCGCCGCCGGCGTGGCGCTCCACCACCGCCCGCTCGCGGTCACGCTCACGCTCGGCCCGCTCGACGCCCTGCCGGCGCCGGCCGACCCGGCCCGGACGCTGGTGGCCGAGGTCCCCGACACCCAGGCCGCCGCCGTGCGCCTGGCGCCCGCTCCGACCGGACCGCCCGCGGTCGCCGTGGTCGACGGCACCGTCCACCGGGACCCGCCCCCCAGGCCGGGCCTCCTGATCGTCGGGGCGGTCGCCGGATGACCGCAACCGCGCCCGTCCACGTCGTCGGCCTGCTGGGCGGGCGACCCGTCGGCGACGAGGCGGTCGAGGCGTTGCGGCGAGGCCCGGCTGGTGGCGGGCGGCGCCGGGCAGTTGGAGGCCGTGGCCGACCTGCTGGCGCCGGGGGTGGAGACCGCCACCGTGGCCGGCGGCCTCGCGGCGCTGGAGGACGTGGCGCGCCACCCCGGGCCCGTGGTGGTGCTGGCGTCGGGCGACCCCGGGTTCCACGGCATCGTGCGGGCGCTGGGCGCCCGCCTGGGGCCCGAACGGCTGGCCGTGCACCCGGCGCCGTCGTCGGTGGCGCTGGCCTTCGCCCGCCTGGGCCTGCCCTGGGACGACGCGGTCGTGGCCTCCTGCCACACGGGGGACGCCACCGCGGCCGCGGCCCAGGTGGCGGGCGCCCCGGTGGCCGCGGTGCTGTGCGGGCCGGCGGCGCCGCCCGAGGCCCTCGGCGCCGCGCTGGTCGCCCTGGGCGCGCACCATCGGTTCGTGGCCGTGGCCACCCGGCTGGGCGAGGCGGGCGACGACCTCATCCGCCTCGACGGCGTGGCGGCCCTGGCCGCGGGCCGCTTCGACCACCGCTCCGTCGTGGTGCTGGCCCATCCCCCGTCGGCCGTGCGGGCCGCCGTCCGGCCCGTCGCGGCGTTCGCCCACCGGGCCGGGATGATCACCAAGCCCGAGGTCCGCGCGGTGGTGCTCGGCCACCTCGCCCTGCCCGAGCGGGGCGTCCTGTGGGACGTGGGCGCGGGCAGCGGGTCGGTGGCCATCGACGCCGCGCTGGCCGCGCCCGGCTTGCGGGTCGTGGCCGTGGAGCGGGACCCGGCCGCGGCGGCCACCGTGGTCGCCAACGCGGCCGCCCTGGGCGCCATCGTCGAGGTGGTGGAGGGCGCGGCCCCCGCGGCGCTGGCGGACCTGCCCCGCCCCGACCGGGTGTTCGTGGGCGGCGGCGGCCTGGACGTCCTCGACGCAGCCCTGGCCGCGGCCGCCCCCGGCGCCCGGGTGGTGGCCACCTACGCCGCCGCCGACCGCGCCCTGGCGGCCCGGGAGCGGCTGGGGCACCTGGCCCAGCTGTCGGTCGACCGGGCCACCGACCTGCCCGACGGCGGCGTCCGCTTCGTGGCCGACAACCCCGTGTTCGTCGCCTGGGGCGAGGCACCCGCCACCGAGGCCGCGACCCCGGTGGTGGCCGTGGGCGTCGGGTGCTCGTCCGGGGCCACCGCCGCCGAGGTCGAGGACGTGATCGCCGCCGCCCTCGCGGCGGGGGACGGGGCGCTGCCGCACCCGCCCGACGTCGTGGCCACCGTCGACCGCCGGGCCGGGCACGCCGCCATCCCGGCGGGCGCGGTCACGTTCCCGGCCGGCCTGCTGGGCCAGATGCCGGTGCCCAGCCCCAGCGAGGCCGTCGCCCGCGCCGTGGGCACGCCGTCGGTGGCCGAAGCCGCGGCCCTGCTGGGGGCCGGCCCCGGCGCCCGGCTGGTGGTCCCCAAGCACAAGGCCGCCACCGCCACCGCCGCGGTGGCGGTCGCCCCCGGCCCCCGGTCCCCGGCGGGCGGACGGGTCGCGGTGGTGGGCCTGGGACCGGGCGCCGCGGCGCACCGCACGCCGGCGGCCGTCGCCGCGGTGCGCGGGGCCGACGCGGTGGTCGGCTACGGACCCTACGTCGACGCCGCCGCTCTCCTGCTGCGGCCCGACCAGCTGGTGCTGCGCTCGGCGATGGGCGAGGAGGCGGGCCGGGCGGGCGACGCGCTCGCCCTGGCCGCCGCCGGCTGGCGGGTGGCGCTGGTGTCGTCCGGCGATCCCGGCGTGTTCGCCATGGCCTCGGTGACCCTGGAGCTGGCGGCCAAGCGGGGCGTGGCCGTCGAGGTGGTCCCCGGCGTCACGGCGGCCCACGCGGCCGCGGCCGCCGCCGGGGCCCCGCTGGCCGGGCCGCACGCCGCCCTCACCCTGTCGGACCTGCTGGTCCCGTGGGAACGCATCGAGGCCCAGCTGCGGGCGGCCGCGGGCGCGGGCCTGGCGCTGGCCCTGTTCAACCCGCGCTCGGCGGGCCGGCCCGACCACCTGGCCCGGGCCGCGGCGGTCCTGTCCGAGGTGCTGGACCCGGCCACCCCGGTCACGCTGGTCAGCGACGCCACCGGCCCGGCCGAGGACATCGTCGTCACCACGCTCGGCGAGCTCGACCCCACGGCCGCGGGCATGCGGACGGTCGTGCTCGTGGGCACGGCCGACACCGCCGTGCTGGGTGGCCGGGTGGTCACCCGCCGCCACCATCCCCGGCCGGAGCCGGTCCGATGAGCCTGCCCCCCATCCACCCCATCGAGGCCGAGAGCTACCGCATCCTGGCCGAGCGGGTCGACCTCTCGGCCTGGACCCCGCGGGCGCGGGCCGTGGTGGCCCGGGTGATCCACGCCGCGGCCGACGTGGGCTACGCGGACACGCTCGTGGTGGAGGAGGCGGCCTGCGACGCGGGGATCGCCGCCCTGCGGTCCGGGGCGCCGGTGGTGGCGGACGTCGACATGGTGGCCGTCGCCACCCGGCGGGCCGGCACGGTCTCGCTGCTGGCCGAGGGCCGCGAGCGGGCCGAGCCCGGCGTGACCGTGTCGGCCGCGGCCATGCGGGTGGCGGCCGAACGCTGGCCGTCGGGCGCCGTGGTGGTGGTGGGCAACGCCCCCACCGCGCTGCGCGAGGTGGTCGCCCTGGCCGCCGCCGGTCGCTTCGCCCCCGCGCTGGTCATCGGGCTGCCGGTGGGGTTCGTGGGTGCGGCCGAGGCCAAGGCCGAGCTGCGGGCCAGCGGCCTGCCCGCCATCTCCAACGTGGGCGAGCGGGGCGGCAGCGCGGTGGCCGCCGCCGCGCTCAACGCCCTGTGGCGCCTCAGCCGGGAGGACGGGTGAGCGGCGCGGTCGTCCACCTGGTGGGCGCGGGCCCCGGCGACCCGCTGCTGCTCACCCGCCGGGCGGCGCGGCTGCTGGCCGGGGCCGACGTGGTGGTGGCCGACCGGCCGTCGGCCGCCGCGGTCCTGGCCCTGGCCCGCCCGGGCGCCGAGCGGGTCTACGTAGGCCGGACGCCCGAGGGGCCGGCGTGGCCTACCGATGCCATCGCCGACCTGCTGGCGGCCCGGGCGGGCGCCGGGCTGCGCGTGGTGCGGCTCAAGGCCGGCGACCCCTTCGTCTGCTCCCGCGGCGCCGAGGAGGCCGCCGCCCTGGCCGCCCGGGGTGTCCCGGTGGCGGTGACGCCCGGGGTCACGGCCGCCACCGCCGCCCCCCTGGCCGCGGGCCTGTCCCGGGGCACGACGGTCACGGTGGCGTCGGGCGACCGGGACCCGCGCGCCGCCCCGGTCCCTTGGGAGGCCTGCGCCGACCCGGAGACGTCCCTGGTCGTGCTGACCGGGCGGGCCCAGCAGGGCGCCATCGCCGCCCGCCTGGCCGCCGCGGGCCTGCCGGCCGACACGCCCGCGGCGGTGGTCCACGCCGCGTGCCCGCCCCGGCACCCGGGTGGTCGCCACCACGCTCGCCGGCCTGGGCGCCACCCGCCTGCCCCCACCCGCGGCGATGGTCATCGGAGGCGGCCGTGCACATCCCTGACGGCTGGGTGGACCTGCCCACCTCGGCCGCCGCCGGCGTGGTGGCGGTCGGCGGCACCGCGGTGGCGGCCCGCCGGGCGGCGCGGGCGCTGCGGGAGCGGGCCACCACGCTGCCCGCGGTGGTCGCCGCCTACGTGCTGGTGGCGCAGCTGCTGGTGCTGCCCGTGGGCCTGGGGACCAGCGCCCACCTGGTGGGCACCGGCCTGGCCGCGCTGCTCGTGGGGCCGGGCGTGGCCATCGTGTGCGTGGCCGCGGTCGTGGTCGTGCAGGCGCTGGTCCTGGCGGACGGGGGCGTGACCGCCCTCGGCCTCAACCTCGTCAACGACGGGCTCGTCCCCGCCCTGGTGACCTGGGGCCTGTTCCTGGCCGTGCGCCCCTGGGTGGGGCGGCGGGTGGCGCTGGCCGGGGGCGTCGCCGCCGGGATCGGTTCGCTGGCCGCGGCCGGGGCCGCCACCGTCGCCTTCGTGGTGGGCGGGACCGACGCGGTGCCGGCCTCGGCCGTGGCCGCCAGCATCGGCGGTGCCCACGTCGTGCTGGCGGTGGTGGAGGCGGGCCTGACCGCCGCCATCCTCGCCACCGTGCTGCGGCTGCGTCCCGACCTCGTCCGGGCGGCCCGGCGTCGCCCGCCGGTGCCGGAGCCGCCGGTGATCGAGCAGGTCGGATCGTGAGCAGCGCCCACGCCCAGGCCACCGCCGCCCCCCGCCTGCGCGGGCCGCTCACCGGCCTCGCCCCCGAGGCCAAGGTGGCGGGGCTGGTGGCGTTCCTGGTGGCGGTGGCCGTGACACCCCCGTCGGCACCGTGGGCCCTCGCGGTCGACGGGCTGGTGGCCGCGGCCCTGGCCGCGCTGGCGCTGGTCGACCGGCGGGCGGTGGCGGGGCGCCTGACGCTGGACCTGCCGCTGGTGGTGCTGGCCGCCACCTACGCGCTGGTGGGGCGGGGACCGCACGTGGAGGTGCTGGGGCTGACCCTCTCCGAGCCGGGGCTGCGGGCCGGGGGCGCCATCCTGGCCAAGGCGACCATCGGGATCGTGGCGGTGAGCGCGCTGGCCGCGTCGTCCTCGGTGCCCGAGATCGTGGACGGCCTCGGCCGCATGGGCGCGCCGGCCTGGTTCCGCCGCCTCGTCGCCCTCACCGCCCGCCAGCTCGGGGTGTTGCGGGCCGAGGCGGTCCGCCTGCGGCTGGCCGTGGCCGTCCGCACGGGCTCGGGGCGGCGCTCCCTGGCGGTGGCCAGCGGCGCCCGGGCCCTGGGCTCGCTGTTCGTGCGCTCGATCGAGCGGGCGGACCGGCTGCAGCTGGCGGCCGAGCTGCGCGGCGCCTCCACCGCCCCGCCCGCCCGCCGGGACCCGGTGGGGTGGGCGACGTGGCTGGTGGTGATGGTCCCCGCCCTGGTGGCGGTGGCGGCCCGGGTGGCGCTGGGATGACCGCCGACCTGCTGCTGGTGGGCCACGGCTCGCGCGACCCGGCGGCGGCCGACGAGTTCGCCGCCCTGCGGGACCTGGTGGCGGCCCGGCTGCCGGGCCGGCGGGTGGCCGGTGGGTTCCTGGAGCTGGCCGATCCCCCCATCGACGAGGCGGTGGACGACCTGGTGGCGGCGGGCGCGCACGACGTCGTGGCCGTCCCCTACGTGCTGTTCGGCGCCGGTCACCTCAAGGACGACGGCCCCGCGGTGCTGGGCCGGGCCCGGCGCCGCCACCCCGGCGTGCGCTTCCGCCTGGCCCGCGACCTGGGGATCCATCCGGCGGTGCTGGACGTGGTGGAGGCCCGGGCCCGCACCGCGCTCGCCGGCCTCGGCGACGGCGCCGCGGTCGTGCTGGTGGGCCGGGGATCGACCGACCCGGACGCATGCGCCGACTTCGTGAAGCTGGCCCGCCTGGTGGGCGACGGTCGGGGCCTCGGCCCGGTCGAGCCGGCGTTCGTGGCCATGACCACGCCGTCGGTGGAGGACGCCCTCGACCGGGCCCACCGGCTGGGCGCCGCCGCGCTGGCCGTGGTGCCTGCCTTCCTGTTCTCGGGCGTGCTGGTGGACAAGCTCGCGGCCCGGGCCGCGGCCTGGGCCGCGGAGCGGTGCGGGGTGACGGTGGCGACGGCCCCGCCGCTGGGCGCCGATCCCCGCCTGGCGGAGCTCGTCATGGAGCGGTTCCACGAGGCCCAGCACGGCGACGTCCGCATGAACTGCGACCTGTGCAGCTACCGGGTGCGGCTGCCCGGGTTCGAGGAGCGGCTGGGGACCCCGCTGTCCCTGGCCCCGCCCGAGCGGGCGCCCCGCGGCTGGCGGGCCCGCCGGGCGGCCAACCAGGCCGCGGCCGAGGCCGGTGTCCGCCGCGAGCGTCCCCGCCGGGGCCTGGGGCGGCGCTCGGGTGTGCCCGCCCCGCCCGAGCGGTTCGGCCCCGCGGTGGAGGTGGCGGGGCTGACCCACGTCTGGCCCGACGGCACGCCCGGCCTGGCGGGCGTGGACCTGGTGGTGGCGGGCGGCGAGCGGGTGGCGGTGCTCGGGCCCAACGGCTCGGGCAAGTCGACGCTGGCGCTGCACCTGGTGGGCGCCCTGGGCGGCGCCGACGGTGGCGTTGCCGCGGGGACCGTGCGGGTGGCGGGCCTGGGCGTGCTCCCCCGGGACACGCGCCCGGCTGGCCCAGGTGCGGCGCCGGGTGGGCCTGGTGTTCCAGGACCCGGACGATCAGATCCTGCTGCCGACGGTGGCCGCCGACGTGGGCTTCGCCCCCGCCAACCACGGGGTGCCCGAGGCCGAGGTGGCGGCCCGGGTGGCGGCGGCGCTCGACGTGGTGGGCCTGGCCGACGCGGCCGAGCGGGCCCCCGAGCACCTGAGCCTGGGCGAGCGGCGCCGGGTGGCGCTGGCCGGGGTGCTGGCCGCCCACCCCGAGGTGCTGGTGCTGGACGAGCCCACCGCCAACCTCGACCCGGCCGCCCGCCGCGACCTGGTGGAGGTGATCCGGGGCCTGGAGCTGACCACCCTGGTCATCACCCACGACCTGCCCCTGGCGCTGGAGCTCTGCCCGCGCTCGGTCGTCCTGGCCCACGGCCGGGTGGCGGCCGACGGTCCCACCGACGCCCTGTTCGCCAACCCGTCGCTGCTGGCGGCCCACCGCCTGGAGCTGCCCTACCGCATGGTCGTCCCCGGTCGTCCCGGTCAGCGGGACTCGACCCAGCTGAGCGCGGCGTCCACCGTCTCCACCTGGGGCCCGGGGGGCGGATCGGGCCGGCGCACCATCACCACCCGAACGCCTGCGTCCCGGGCCGCGGTGAGCTTGGCCATGGTGGCCGCGGCCCCGCTGTTCTTGGTCACCAGGGCGTCGATCTCGTGCACGGCCAGCAGCGCCGCCTCGCCTTCGACGGTGAACGGCCCGCGCGCCGTGACCACGGTCGCGCCCGGCAGCACCTCGGGATCGGGCGCCTCGATCGACCGCACGACCACGCGGGTGCCCTCCCGCGGGGAGGTCCGCGAACGCCGCGAGGTCGTAGCGGCCCACGGTGAGCAGCACCCGCCTGGCCCCGATCTCCCCCAGCCGCCGGGCCGCCGCCGCGAGGTCGGCCACGTCGTCCCACCGGTCCCCGGCCCCGGGCCGCCAGGGCGGCCGCAGCACCCGCAGCCGCGCCACCCCGGCCCGCTCGGCCGCCGCCGCCGCGTGGTGCGGCATCTGCCCGGCGAACGGATGGGTGGCGTCCACCAGCCGGTCGAACCCGCCGTCCCCCAGCGCCGCCACCAGCCCGTCCACGCCCCCGAACCCCCCGACCCGCACCGGGCACGGCAGGCCCCGGATCCCGCTGGTCCGCCCCGCGAACGAGGCCGTGACCCGCACCCCCCGCTGGTGCAGCCGCGTCGCCACCTCGGCCGCCTCGGCCGTCCCCGCCAGCACCAGCACGTGCGGCCCGCTCACCCCGACCTCAGCCGCTCCAGGGGCTGGCCGGTGACGTCGGCGATCAGCTCGAAGTCCTTGTCCACGTGCAGCACGGTGAGGTCAGCCAGCTCGGCCGGTCGCGGCCAGGAGCAGGTCGGGCACCGACGGCGCCCGATGATGCCCCCGCTCAGCCAGCAGTCCCTGGACGTCGATCGCGCGGTCCTCGACCGGCGGGGTGAGGTACTCGACCGGCATCTGCCCGATCGGCAGGTCGTCGAGCAGTTGCCTGCGGTCGCCGCGCCGAGCGGGCGGAGAAGCCGATCTGCAGCATCGTGAGCGGACGTGATCCGCACAAGCCCTCGGTCAATGCGGTTGCTCCACCTGTCGGCGTCCGGGCTGGCTCGCAGCCGGACCAGGGCCGACTTGTCGATCAGCCAGCCGCGTCACTCCCAGGCCCGGCGCATGATCTCGTCATCCTGCAGGTCCTGGGCCAGCTCGGCGAACCGGCGCAGGTCTTCCATGGTCGTCTTCCTGGCCGGTAGGCGTGGCCTCACGTATCAGGCGCGCCGCAGGAGTCGCGTGCGGGAGAGGCCTTGACGCTTGGCGCGGGCATCGAGCGCGTTCACGACTTCGTCGGGAACGTCTTGATCAGGATGTCTGCCATCTGATAGCGAACGATATCACGTCACGACTCGCGACGGAGAAGATAGGTGTCGAACATCCAGCCCTTGCGGGCGCGGGCCTCGGCCCGGCGGTGCTGGATGTCGGCGGCCACGTCGGCGAGGGGACCCGAGACGAGGATCTCGTCGGGAGTGCCGAGGTAGGCGCCCCAGTAGATGGTGACGCCCGCGGGGTCGACGGTGGTGAAGGTGCAGTCCCGGTCGAGCATGACCACCAGGTCGTCCACGCCCGGCGGCCAGCCCTCGGTGGCCAGGCGGCGGCCGGTGGTGACGTGCAGCGGGCGGCCGACGCCGTGGAGGGCGATGCGGTGGGCCGCGGCCAGGGCCTGGACGCTGCTGATGCCCGGGATCACCTCGACCGTGAACGCCACCGTGCCCCGGGCGGCGACCTGGTCCAGGATGCGCAGGGTGCTGTCGTAGAGGGCGGGGTCGCCCCACACCAGGAAGGCGCCGACCTCCCCGGGCGCCAGCTCGTCCCGCAGCAGCGCCTCGTAGAGCGTGACCCGGGCTTCGTGCCAGGCGGCCACGTCCTCGCCGTACGACGGGCCCGACAGATCCCGAGGCGGGTCGGCAACCGTGACGACCCGGTAGGACGGGTCCTCGATGTAGAGCTCGCAGATGGCGCGGCGCAGGGCCACCAGGTCCTCCGTACCGGCCCGCTTCTCCAGCTCGAAGAACACATCCGCCCGGTTGAGCGCCCGGACGGCCTGGACCGTCACGTGCTCGGGGTCTCCGGCGCCGATGCCGACGGCGAGGATCGTGCGGGGTGGCGGCACGTCGATACGGTAGGCCCGACCGCCAGTCCGAGCGGAGGCCCGCCATGACCACCACCGACTCCCCGACCAGCGACCCGACCAGCGACGCCCCGCCGCCCGCCCCGCCGCTGCGGCCCGACCGGGCCGAGACCGACCGGCTGGCCGCCCGGGTGGCGGTGGCCGAGGGCCGCGAGCGTCACCAGGTCGTGTCCCCGCTGACCGGCGAGGTGCTGGGCGAGGTCCCCATCGGCACGGCGGAGGACGTGGCCGCCGCCTTCGCCCGGGCCCGCGAGGCCCAGCGGGCGTGGGCCGAGCGCCCGGTGCGGGAGCGGGCCGCGGTCCTGCTCCGCTACCACGACCTGGTGCTGGACCGGCAGGGCGAGCTGCTCGACCTCATCCAGGCCGAGAACGGCAAGGCCCGCGTGTGGGCCTTCGAGGAGATCATGGACCAGGCGGTCACCGCCCGGTACTACGCCCGCCTGGCGCCCCGGGCCCTGCGGCCCAAGTGGGCCATGAGCGCGCTGCCCGGCCTGGTGTCCACCCGGGTGCAGCACCTCCCCAAGGGCGTGGTCGGCGTGATCTCGCCCTGGAACTACCCGCTGGTGCTGTCCACCTCCGACGCCATCGCCGCCCTGGTGGCGGGCAACGGCATCGTCATCAAGCCCGACTCGCAGACGCCGTTCACCGCCCTGCGGGCCTTCGAGCTGCTGGAGGAGGCCGGGCTGCCCGCCGGGCTGGTCCAGGTGGTGACCGGTCCGGGGCGCACGGTGGGCACCGCCATCATCGAGGCCGCCGACTACATGATGTTCACGGGCTCGACCGCCACCGGCCGCAGCGTGGCCCGCCAGGCGGGCGAGCAGCTGATCGGCGTGTCGGCCGAGCTGGGCGGCAAGAACGCCATGATCGTCACCGGCGACGTCGAGCTGGACCGGGCGGTCGAGGGCGCGGTGGTGGGCTCGTTCGCCAACACCGGCCAGCTCTGCATCTCCATCGAGCGCATCTACGTCGAGGAGTCCCTGGCCGACGAGTTCACCGAGGCGTTCGGCGCCCGCACCGCGGGCCTGCGGCTCGGCGCCGAGCAGGCCTACGGGCCGGAGGTGGGCCCGCTGGCGTCCCAGGACCAGCTGGACAAGGTGCGGGCCCACGTCGAGGACGCGCTGGCCAAGGGCGCCCGCCTGGTGGCCGGGGGCAAGCCCCGGCCCGACCTGGGGCCGCTGTTCTTCGAGCCGACGGTGCTGTCCGGGGTCACCCCGGAGATGGACGTGTGCCGGGGCGAGACCTTCGGCCCCGTGGTGGCCGTGTATCCGGTGGCGTCGGACGACGAGGCGGTGGCGCTGGCCAACGACTCGGACTACGGGCTCAACGCCAGCGTGTACTGCGGCGACACCGGCCGGGGCCGGGCCATCGCCCGGCGGCTCCAGGCCGGTACGGTCAACGTCAACGACGGCTACGCCTCGGCCTGGGCCAGCGTCGACGCCCCCATGGGCGGCATGAAGGCCTCGGGCCTGGGCCGGCGCCACGGCCGCGAGGGCCTGCTCAAGTACACCGAGCCCCAGACCATCGCGGTGCGCTCCAAGCTGGCCGAGCGCCTCACCGACCCCACCGGCGACCCGGCGGGCTATGCCGAGCGCTTCACCAAGATCCTGCGGCTGGCCAAGCACCTACCCCGCTGAGACCAGCACGTCGCGGGTCAGCTCCATCTGGCCGCGGTGCTGGGCCAGCTCCTCGTAGATGTGGATGAGCGCGCCGCCCTGGGTGCGGGCGAGCGGCAGCAGCGTGTCGGGGTCGCCCGACGGCAGCGGGCGGCGGGGCGGGGCGGCCGGTTCGGCGTCCGCCATGTCCTCCGCCAGCTGGGCGCGGGCCTTGCGGGCCCGGTCCACCAGGTCGTCCACCGGGCCGGTGGCGTGGAACTCGGCGTCGCGGTCGCGCTCGACGGTGCGGCCGGCCACCACGTGGCCGCCCCACCACTCCATCACCCCCAGGCAGTGGAACAGGATGGCGTAGGGCGAGTTGGCGCCGGGCAGGTCGGGCCGGCGGTTGGCGCCCTCGTCACCCAGCTCCTCGACGATGGCGACCATGCCGTCGAGCGCCTCGTCCACGTACCACAGGAAATCGTCGTTGGAGATCACGACCCCACACCTACCCTCATCCGCCCATGGAGCGCATCCTCAGCCGCGAGCTCGCCGGGCGGGTGGGCGAGCCGGTCCGGGTGGCGGGTTGGCTCCACCACCAGCGCCAGCTTGCCCGCGTGGCCTTCGTCCTGGTGCGCGACCGGGCCGGGATCGTCCAGGTGGTGGTGGAGGACGCCGGGCTCCGGGCCGAGCTGGACGGGCTGGCGCCCGAGACCGTGCTGGCGGTGGAGGGCACCGCGGTGGCGCTCGGACCAGGCGCCGGGCGGGGTGGAGATCCACGGCTCCGCCTTCGAGGTCATCGCCCGGCCGGAGGGCCCGCCGCCCCCGTTCGAGCTGCGCCGGCCCGAGCTGAACGCCCAGCTCCCCACCCTGCTCGACCACGCAGCCGCGGCCCTGCGCCATCCCCGGCGGCGGGCCATCGCCCAGGTGGCGGCCGCGTCCGTGGCCGGCTTCCGGGCCGCGCTCGACGCCCTCGACTTCACCGAGGTCCACACGCCCAAGCTGGTGGCGTCGGCCACGGAGACCGGCGCCAACGTGTTCACCGTCGACTACTTCGGCCGGCGCGCCTACCTGGCCCAGAGCCCGCAGTTCTACAAGCAGACGATGGTGGGCGTGCTGGAGCGGGTCTACGAGGTGGGCCCGGTGTTCCGGGCCGAGCCCCACGACACCGCCCGCCACCTGGCCGAGTACGTGTCGCTCGACGCCGAGCTGGGCTTCGTGCGGGACCACACGGACGTGATGGCGGTGCTGCGGTCCACGCTGGCCGGGATGGTCGAGGGCGTGCGCACCCGGGCGGCGGCCGGCGTGGCCCTGCTGGGCCTGGCCCTGCCGGAGGTGCCGGCCGAGATCCCGAGCGTCGACTTCACCGACGCCCAGCGCCTGATCGAGGCGGCTACCGGCGAGCCCTGCGTGGGCGAGCCCGACCTGGCGCCCGCCCACGAGCGCTGGATCGGCGACTGGGCGCAGCGCGAGCACGGCTCGGACTTCGTGTTCGTCACCGGCTACCCGATGGCCAAGCGGCCGTTCTACACCCATCCCGATCCGGCCCGGCCCGCCTTCTCGAACAGCTTCGACCTGCTGTTCCGCGGCGTCGAGCTGGTCACCGGCGGTCAGCGCCTCCACCGCTACGAGGACGTGGTGGCCGCGCTGGGCGAGCAGGACCCCGGGCCGCTGTCGGGCTACCTCGACACCTTCCGCTACGGCATGCCGCCCCACGGCGGCTTCGCCATCGGCCTGGAACGGTGGGTGGCGCGGCTGGTCGGCGCGGCCAACGTCCGCGAGGTGACGCTGTTCCCGCGGGACCTCGGCCGCCTGACCCCGTGAGGCCACCCCTCAGACCTCAACGCGCTTGACCTCAAGCGTGGTTTAACTGCTTGGCTGGGCGCCATGCAGATGGACTTCAGCCACTGGATGGCGCTGGAGAGCGCGATGCAGGGCCAGCAACCCCGGCGGGCCTTCAGCCGGGCCACGCTGCGCCGCATCTGGGCCTTCGCCCAGCCGCACCGCCGGGCGCTGGGCCTGTTCCTGCTGCTCAGCGTCGTGTCCGCCCTCCTGGCGGTGGCCACCCCGGTGCTGGCCGGCCAGGTGGTGGACGAGATCGTCGAGGGCCACAGCGAGGCCCGGGTCATCACCCTGGCCGCGCTCATCGCCGGGATCGCGCTGGCGGACGCGGCGGTGGGCATCGCCGAGCGGTGGCAGTCCTCCCGCATCGGCGAGGGCCTCATCCTCGACCTGCGCCGGGCGGTGTTCGGCCACGTGCAGCGCATGCCGGTCGCCTTCTTCACCCGCACCCGGACCGGCGCCCTGGTCAGCCGGCTCAACAACGACGTGATCGGCGCCCAGCGGGCCTTCACCTGGACGCTGTCCGGCGTCGTCAGCAACCTCATCACCCTGTTCCTCACGCTGGCGGTCATGCTGCGGCTGTCGTGGCAGATCACCCTGCTGGCGCTGATCCTCCTGCCCGTGTTCGTGCTGCCCGCCCGGCGCATGGGCGCCCGCCTGGCGCAGCTGGAGCGCGAGGCGGCCGACCACAACGCCACCATGACCACGCAGATGACCGAGCGGTTCTCGGCCCCCGGCGCCACGCTGGTCAAGCTGTTCGGCCGCCCGGCCCGGGAGGAGGCCGAGTTCGGGGAGCGGGCCGAGCGGGTCGCCCAGATCGGCGTGCGCACGGCCATGGGCCAGTACGTCTTCCTCACCGCCCTGGCGCTGGTGTCGGCGCTGGCGCTGGCCCTCGTCTACGGCCTGGGCGGCTGGATGGCGCTCCAGGGCCGGCTGGACACGGGCACGGTGGTGACCCTCGCCCTGCTGCTCACCCAGCTCTACGCCCCGCTGACCGCGCTGGCCAGCGCCCGGGTCGACGCCATGACCGCCATCGTCAGCTTCGAGCGGGTGTTCGAGGTGCTCGACCTCGAACCGCTGATCACCGAGAAGCCCGACGCGGTCGCCGTCCCCGACGGACCGGTGTCGGTCGAGTTCGAGGGCGTGAGCTTCAGCTACCCCAGCGCCGAGCGGGTCTCGCTGGCGTCGCTGGAGGAGGTGGCCACGCTGGACACCCGCGGCGGCACAGAGGTGCTGCACGACGTCTCGTTCCGGGTGGAGCCGGGCCGCATGGTGGCGCTGGTCGGCACCTCCGGCAGCGGCAAGTCGACCATCGCCTCGCTGGCGCCCCGCCTCTACGACGTGGACGCCGGCGCGGTCCGCCTCGGCGGCGTCGACGTCCGGGACCTGTCGTTCGACGCCATCCGCTCGACCCTCGGGCTGGTCACCCAGGACGGCCACCTGTTCCACGACACGGTGCGGGGCAACCTGCGCTTCGCCCGGCCCGAGGCCGGCGACGACGAGCTGTGGGCCGCGCTGCGCACCGCCCGGCTCGCGCCGCTGATCGAGTCGCTGCCCGACGGGCTCGACACGGTCGTCGGCGAGCGGGGCTACCGCTTCTCCGGCGGCGAGCGCCAGCGGCTCACCATCGCCCGCCTGCTGCTGGCCCGGCCCCGGGTGGTCATCCTCGACGAGGCCACCGCCCACCTCGACTCCACCTCCGAGGCCGAGGTGCAGGCGGCCCTGGCCGACGCCCTGGTGGGCCGGACGTCCATCGTCATCGCCCACCGCCTGTCCACCGTGCGGGAGGCCGACCTCATCCTCGTGATCGAGGCGGGCCGGGTGGTCGAGCGGGGCACCCATGCCGAGCTGTTGACCGCGGATGGTCGATACGCCGAGCTGTACCAGACGCAGTTCGAGGACTCACCGGTCCGGATTGACGAACCGTCCGAGATGGAGAGCGTCGCCTGACTGTTAACGACCGATCCCGATACGCCGCGTAGGCGGTACGTGGGCGTCAATCACTCTCGGCGCCTACCGGCTTGACGGCACCCCCCAAATTCCCGGAGACTCTGGAACACAACAGGGTCGCCGGCTCGCGGCGTGCCCTCGGGGATCGAAGACTGAGTCGCTGGGGAGGGGCGACCATCGCGGTGCCGGCCGCACCCTGGGGGATCACCGATTGGCGATCGGTGCACGGGCGAGCACGGTTGGCCCAGCCCCGGCGGGACGGGGGAACGGGAGGGACGAGTCCATGGGGCCGCGACGGGTTTCCATCAAGGTCAAGCTGGCGGGCGCGCTGGCGGTCCCGTTGATCGCGCTGTCGGTCGTGTCCGGGCTCGAAGTCGTCCGCAGCCTGGACCGGGCCGAGCAGGTGCGGCGCCAGACCGACCTGGCCACCGCCGCGATCGGCCCCTCGGGCCTGATCACCGCCCTCCAGAACGAGCGCAACTTCACCGGCCTGTGGCTGCTGGGCGCGACCGACATCGTCGACCTGCCGGTGAGCGACATGACCGAGGCACGCAACGCCACCGACGCGGCCCGCGAGGCGTTCGCGGCCGAGATCGAGGACAAGGGCGACGAGGTGGCCCGCATCTACGGGCCCGGGCTGGCGGCTCTCGACCAGATCGACCAGCTGCGGGCCTCGGTCGACGCCTACGACGGGCCCCAGATCGTCACCGAGTTCAACCAGGTGGCCGAGGACTCCTTCCTGGGCTACTCGGATCTCGTGTCCACGCTGTCCGATCGGAACAGCGAGGTCATCACCGAGGTCGAGGACCCCGAGCTGCGGCGCGGCGTCCAGCTCATCGACCTGTCGTCGCGGGAGGTCGACTCCATCGCCCACCAGACGCGCCTCATGCTGCTGGCCGCGGTGACCGGCGACCGCTTGCTGGCCGATCCGGCCGAGATCAGCCGACGCGTCGATGATCAACGCCCAGGCGCTGAACCTCCACTACAAGACCCTCGACCTGGCTCAGGGGCCGTACGAGGCCGCGGGGCACGACCTGGCGGTCGAGACCGAGGCGACCGGCCTCATCGAGCTGGGCCCGCAGATGATCCGGTCGGGCATCGTCGACATCCCGGCGATGCTGGACGCCATCTCGCTGGAGCCGGACGAGAGCTACTACGGCTTCACCCATGACGTCGCCGGCATCCTCCAGGCCCGGGCCGACGAGCTGAACGCCGCGGCCCAGGCCCGCAGCCGCTTGTACCTGGCGGCGGCCCTCCTGGTGATGGCCGCGGCGATCATCGCCGTCCTGTTCGTGTCCCGGTCGATCGTGCGGCCGCTGAAGCAGCTCACCCAGCAGTCGATGGCCATGGCCGAGCGCCACCTGCCGTCGGCTGTGCGCAAGGTCCTCGACACCCCGGTGGGCGAGGACGTCGACGTACCCGAGCTGGCACCGATCAAGGTGCGCACCCGCGACGAGGTGGCGGACGTGGCCGACACCCTCAACGTCGTGCAGTCGGCGGCCCTGGAGCTGGCCGTGGACCAGGCCATGCTGCGCCGCAACGTGGCGGACGCGTTCGTGAACCTGGCCCGCCGCAACCAGAACCTGATCTCCCGCCAGCTCGACTTCATCACCGAGCTCGAACGCAACGAGACCCGCACCGGCACCCTCGACAACCTGTTCCGCCTCGACCACCACGCCACCCGCATGCGCCGCAACGCGGAGTCGCTGCTGGTGCTGGCGGGCGTGGAGGCCGCCCGCACGTGGGGCGATCCGGTGAGCCTGGTGGATGTGGTGCGGGCGGCGGTCGGCGAGGTCGAGGACTTCCAGCGGGTGACCATCACCACCATGGACACGGCCATGGTGGTCGGCTCGGTCGCGTCGGACCTCGCCCACCTGATGGCCGAGCTGATCGAGAACGCTCTGCGCTTCTCCCCGCCCGACCTGACGGTAGAGGTCAACGGCCGGGCCCGGCCGGGGAGCTACATGCTGCTGGTCATCGACGAGGGCATGGGCATGGCCCCTGACGAGCTGGATGCGGCCAACGAGCGACTCGAGCACGGCACGGCGTTCACGGTGGCGCCGTCCCGCTACCTCGGCCACCACGTGGCCGGCAGCCTGGCCCGGCGCCACGGGATCAGCGTGCGCATGCACAACACACCGTGCTCGGGCATCACCGCCTCGGTGGAGATCCCCACCGGCCTCCTGGCCGGATCGACGCTGGGTGCCCCGGACGGCGCCCACGCCCAGGCCCTGCGCCCGGGCACTCCCGCCGCCCTACCGCCCGCCACCCCTGCCCTCGCCCGGCCCACCACACCCGTCCCCAGCGGCACCTGGCTCACGCCCGCCTCGCCCGCCCCCGCTCGCGTTCCCGGACGCCACGCCCGCCACCCACGCACCCGTCGCCTCCACCGACCCGACGCCCGCCACCTCTGCCCTCGCGCGGCCCACCACACCCGTGCCCAGCGGCACCTGGCTAGCCGCCACCCACACCCCGCTCGCCTCCCCCGACGCCACGCCCGCCACCCACGCACCGGTTGCCTCGACCGACCCGAAGCCCGCCACCCACGCATCGGTCGCCTCGACGGACCCGACGCCCGCCACCCACGCATCGGTCGCCCCGACCGACTGGACGGCCGCCCAAGGCCCGTTCATCACGACCGGACCGACGCCGGTTACCGACGCACCGTTCCACTCGACCGGACCGACGCCCGTCGCCGACGCACCGTCCCACTCGACCGGACCGACCCCCGTCGCCGACGCACCGTCCCACTCGACCGGACCGACCCCCGTTACCGACGCACCGTCCCACTCGACCGGACCGACGCCCGTCGCCGAAGCACCGTTCAGCTCGACCGACCCGACGCCGGCCGCCCCCGCTCGGCTCGCCTCGACCTGGCCTCCGGCCGCGCCTGCTCCCGGGCCGGCTCGGCGCCCGGGCCGCCCGGGGACCGATCCCCGTCCCACCGTGCCGGCCGCGGCGGCACCAACGGCGGCCGCCGGGACCAACCGCGGGAACGGGCACCCGCTGGCCGAGGTGACGACGGTCGACCTGTCCACGCCGGTCGCCAGCGGCGACGCCACGGCGGTTGCCAGCGGCGAGGCCCCGCCGCTCGCCCGCCGGGTGCCGGGCGCCCAGCCGCCCCCGACCGACGTCCACGGACTGCGCCGCGGCCCCAGCGGCGGGGTGGCGGTGGCCCCCGACCAGCCCGACGACATGTACCAGCAGCTCAGGCGGTACGCCGACGGGCTGGAGCGCGCCCGTCACCAGACCGAGGACTGACCCGCCTCACACGATCAGCAGGGTCTTCCCCAGCGTGGCCCGCGCCTCGATGGCGGCGTGGGCCTCCGCCGCGCCGTCCAGCGGGTAGGTCTGGCCGATGGTGGGGCGGAGCTTGCCCGCGGCGGCCAGGGCGAAGGCCTCCTCCACCCGGCGGTACATGTCGGCCGGGCCGCCGCCGACCGCGGATAGGGGGATCACGGTGATGCCCTCGCCGTCCACCGCAGTCCAGCGGCCGCTGGCGGCACCGTGGGGCAGGTAGCGACCGCCGGGCCGCACCCGGGCCACGAGCACGGGGCTGACGTCCCCGCCGACGCCGTCGAAGGCGACGTCCAAGCCGCCGGGCGCGGCCTCGTCGAGCCGGTCCGGCCAGCCCTGGGCCCGGTAGTCGACGGTGGCCGGCGCGCCCAGGGCGCGGGCGTGGGCGCGCTTGCGCTCGTCGCCCGCCAGCGCCACCACCTCGGCCCCCGCCCGGAGCGCCAGCTGCACCAGCAGGCCGCCGACGCCCCCGCCGGCGGCGGTGACGGCCACCGTCTGGCCCGGGCCGACGTCGGCCGCCTCCACCAGCGCCAGCGCGGTGCGCCCGTCGGCCAGCAGCGCCACCGCGTCCCGCAGGGCGAGGCCGGGCGGCACGCGGTGCAGGTCCTCCGCCGCTGCCAGGGCGCGGCTGGCGTAGCCGCCCCGGCCCCCGGTGGAGGTGACCACCTCGGCGCCCCGCCAGGCGCCGTCCACGCCCTCGCCGAGCGCGGCCACCGTGCCGCCCACGCCGTTGCCCAGCACCACCGGGAAGGCCGAGGCCGGCAGCCCGGGGAACGTCCCGGCCCGCATCTGGGTGTCCACGAAGGTGATGGCGGCGACGGCCACGTCCACCAGCACCTGCCCGGGCCCGGGCTCCGGGTCGGGACGGTCGACGGCGGAAAGCACCTGCGGCGGGCCGGGGTGCTCGGCGAGGATGGCGCGCATGGCGCGGACCGTAGGTGCTCAAGTCGACTTGAGGTCAAGCTCCGGTCCGGCGCCCAACCGGGTCACGCCGGCCGGCGAGATCGTGGCCATCGCGCAGCGGGGCCTATTCATGGGCAACCGGGGCTGCATCCACCGCCGGCCGCGGGAGATCGCCCGCCCCTGGCAGGTCCGGCGCTGGATCACCTGCGTGCTCGAGTACAAGGGCTGGGTGGCGCCGGTCTGGCAGGTGGGCCGCTGGACTCCCCTGTTCTTCTGGGACGAGGCCGTGGCCTTCGCCGCCGGGCACCGTCCCTGCGCGCTGTGCCGCCACCTCGACTACGTCCGCTGGCTCGACGGGTGGGAGGCCGCGTTCGGCGAGCGGCCCAAGGCCGATCCGATGGACCGGGTGCTGCACGACTCCCGGGTCGACGGCCGGCGCCAGCGCCGCCACACCCGCCCGTGGCGGCGGCTGCCGCCGGGCGCGTTCGTGGCGCTGGGCGAGGCCGAGGTCCCAGCGCTGGTGCTCGACGACCGCCTGGTCCCGTGGACGGCCGCGGGCTACGGCCCCGCCCGGGAGCGGCCCGGCCGGGGCAGGCCACGGTGCTCACGCCGGTGCCGACGGTCGAGGTGCTGGCGCAGGGCTACCGCCCGATCCTGCACCCGACCGCCACGTGACAGGATGACGGCCGTGGGGCGCTTCGACGGCAAGGTGGTCATCGTCACGGGCTCGTCCAGCGGCATCGGGGAGGCCACCGCCCACGCCTTCGACGCCGAGGGGGCGCAGGTCGTGGTCAACTCGTCGTCGTCGGTGGAGGCCGGCGAGGCGGTGGCGGGGTCGTTGGCCAAGGGGGTGTACGTCCAGGCCGACGTATCCGATCCCGACGCAAGCGAGCGGCTGATCGGGGCCACGGTCGAGCGCTTCGGGCGGCTGGACGTCCTGGTCAACAACGCCGGCGTCACCAAGGTCATCGCCCATGCCGACCTGGACGCGGTCACCGACGACGTCTTCCGGCGCATCCTCGAGGTCAACCTGCTGGGCACGTTCCGCCTCATCCGGCTCGCCATGCCCCACCTGCAAGCGGGCGGCGACGGCAGCGTGGTGAACATCACCTCGGTGGCGGGCCTGCGACCGACCGGCAGCTCGGTCCCCTACGCGGTGTCCAAGGCCGCCCTGAACCACCTGACGGTGCTGCTGGCCAACGTGGCCGGCCCCACGGTGCGGGTCAACGCGGTGGCGCCGGGACTGGTGCGCACGCCGTGGACGGCGGACTGGGGGTTTGTGCACGACAGCATGTCCGACCGCGCCCCGCTGGGCCGCTCGGGCGAGCCCGATGACATCGCCGGCGTGATCGTGGACGTGGCCGCGTCGCCGTACATGACCGGCCAGGTGGTGGCCGTGGACGGCGGCCTCAGCCTGCGCTGACCGGCGACGACCACCCGCTGCGGGGACACACCACGGACCTGCGTCAAAGGGTGCACGTTCCGCGGTCTAGCGGACACGTGCCGCGGCTGACCGCTAGCTTTCGACCTGACCAGGCTCGTACGGAGCCGGGAAAGGGGAAAGCTATGCGGAAGCTGAGGGGGGCACAGTGGGTGTCGCTCGCATCGGCGGCGGGGTTGGTGCTGGCGGTGTCGGCACCACCCGCGTCGGCCGACGAGATCCACCAGAGCCAGGGGTTCCGGGAAGGGGTGACCGTCGCGGGGATCCGGGAGCACCAGCTCGCACTGCAGCAGATCGCCGACGCCAATGGCGGGACCCGGGCCGTCGCCACACCCGGCTACGACGCCTCGGTGGACTACATCGTCCAGAAGGCCACCGCCGCCGGGTACGACGTCAGCCTGGACGAGTTCACCTTCGTCGAGGAGTTCACCGAGGGCTCGCCCCCCGTGCTCGAAGAGACCGCCCCGGACCCGCAGGTGTTCGTGCCCGGTTCCCGGCCGGCGTTCGACGGCGACTTCGTGACGCTTCACCGGCACCGGTGACGTGACGGCGGCCGTGCAGGGCATCGACCTGGTCCTGCCGCCCAGCCCCGCGCCCAACGGGTCGACCAGTGCGTGCGAGGTAGAGGACTTCGCCGGGTTCGTGGCGGGCAACATCGCCCTGATCCAGCGGGGCACATGCCCGTACGTCACGAAGGCGGTCATGGCCCAGGCGGCCGGGGCGTCCGGGATCATCCTGTTCAACGAGGGCCAGCCGGGCCGGACCGCGGTTCCCAACAACCTCCCGCTCGGGGCCGAGGGCGTCCACATCCCCGGGGTGGGGACATCCTTCGCCGTCGGCGTCGACCTCAGCGATCCGGGCACGGTCGCCCACGTCAAGACCGAGGTCGTGGAGACGCTCGGGCAGAGCGTGAACGTGATCGCGGAGACGCCCGGAGGTGACCCCCACCGCACCGTGGTCATCGGCGCCCACCTCGACAGCGTTCCCGCGGGCCCGGGGATCAACGACAACGGCAGCGGCTCGGGCGGGATCCTGGAGATCGCCGAGGTCTACGCGGAGCAGAACCGCACGCCGCGCAACAAGCTGCGGTTCATGTGGTACGGCGCCGAGGAGATCGGGCTGGTCGGCTCGACCAAGTACGTCGAGGGCCTGAGCCAGGCGGAGAAGGACGACATCCTGGCCATGCTCAACTTCGACATGATCGGCTCGCCGAACTTCGCCCGCTTCGTCTACGACGGCGACGGCACCGCCGGGCCCGAGGGACCGACCGGCTCGGGGTTCATCGAGGACGTGTTCGTGAACTACTTCGCCAGCCAGGGCCTATTCAACGAGCCCACCGCCTTCGACGGGCGCTCGGACTACGGTCCGTTCATCGCCGAGGGCATCCCGGCGGGCGGGCTGTTCACCGGCGCAGAGGTACCGAAGACGACCGCGCAGGTCGCCATCTACGGCGGCCTCGCGAACGCCCAGTTGGACCCCTGCTACCACGCCGCGTGCGACACGTTCGCCGGCACCGGCGACGGCCCGGGCGCCACCGCCCCGGGGCTGGGCCTGGTCGCCCTGGACCAGATGTCCGACGCCGCAGCCCATGCGGTCCTGACCTTGTCGAAGACCAAGGTCGACGTCAGGAACGTCCCCAACTAGCCAACCGAGGACAGGGCGGGGCCGGCCGCGGTTGGCCCCGCCCCT
>CAWDIO010000022.1:0-32079 GCA_963802385.1 uncultured Acidimicrobiales bacterium
AGCGTCATCAGGTTGCGCCGCTCCCCCGCCCGGCTGCCCACCACGTACAGCCCGTAGGGCAGGGTCCACAGCAGCCGGCGCCGCATCTTGTCGTACTCCTCGCGGCCGTCGGCGCCCTCGACCCCCGGGGAACGGCCCGATGGGCCCGGTGCCTCCAGGTGCAGCCATGCCGCCGAACCTAGCGGGGACCGCGGCGGCGGCCGTGCTAGGAGGTGCTCGGCACGACCTCCTCGTTCCACTGCTCGACGGTCTGGACGGCCCAGTACACGCCGAACAGCGCGATCTCGTAGGCCTCCAACGCGAAGACGGTGTGCTCGCCGAAGACCCGGGTCAGCCAATGACGAGGCCACCGACGACCATCAGGGCCGCCACCGCCACGTAGCCCAGAACCACCCATCCGGGCCCGGGTGTCCCTGGCCACCGCCGCGACGGCTCCGATCAGCATGAGGAACATCCCGACGGCCGCGTACCCGTGGGCGTGCCGGTCGAAGCCGTCCCAGAACATGAACAGCGCCCAGGCGGCGACCAGCACGAGGGCCGTCCCGACCAGCGACACGGCCGTGACCCACCGCTCCTTGGCGGCCCCGAGCGAGGTCCCCCGGTTCAGGAAGATGGCGATGAGCGCGGCCACCACGAACCCCAGCGCGCCGGTGATGAGCAGCGCCTTGAAGTTGTTGTCGATGTTGGCCACGACCCACCCGTCCAGCGAGCCGTCGGCCCGTGCGCGGCAGGGGGATCGGCGCGATCGAGCAGCACCTCCCGACGTCGGTGGTCGGCACGATGGCGACCACCGGCGCGAGCATGCCCGCGAGGTTCAGGAAGGGGTCCTCGCCCGGGCTCCGGCCCTTGTAGACGATGAGCGACAGGCCGACCGCCATCAGGGCCGCCGACGAAGATCGCCCGGACGGGCGTGTAGTAGTAGGCGCTGATCGATGTCTGCCAGAGTCCACCTTGCTGTGCTCGATCAGGATCGACACCCCCAGCAGCACGACCGCGCCGATCATCCCTATGCGCAGGTAGCGGTAGGTCTTGATCACGTCCGTGGGGGTCAGCGGCGGCGGCTCGGCCGCGGTGCTTCACGGTGGACACCCACGATATTGCGTCGTGGGTGTCCAGGTCAGGACTGTTCGCCATGCGCCCGCCCTCCTGACTCACCGCCCGCCGCAGGCGCTGAGCGTGCAGAGGACGATACGCCCCGTGAGGCCACGGGACCAGGGGCGGGCGCCGGTAGGCTCCGGCCGCGATGATCGCCGTCGCCCGCGTGCTGGCCTTCCTCGCCGGCGCGACAGTCGTGCTGGGGACCATCGCCTCCGCCGTCAAGTCGGTGGTGGTGCCCCGGGCCGAGCCGGTGATGCTGGCCCGGTGGGTGTTCGTCACCATCCGCCGGCCGTTCGACTGGCGGGTGCGGCGCGCCCACACGTGGGAGGACGCGGACCGCATCATGTCCCGGTTCGCGCCCTTCGCCCTCATGACCCTGCCCCTGGTGTGGGTGGCGCTGGTCATCCTGGGCTTCATGCCCATCTACTGGGCACTGGGCGTCGACTGGTTCGCCGACAGCTTCGAGCAGTCGGGCTCCTCGCTGCTGACGCTCGGGTTCGCGGTCGACCACCACACGTCGGTCATCGTCGTCATGTTCGTGGAGGCCACCATCGGGCTGGGGCTGGTGGCGCTGCTCATCAGCTTCCTGCCCACCATGTACCAGCTGTTCTCCCGGCGCGAGGCCCTCGTGTCTCAGCTCGACGTGCGGGCGGGCACACCGCCGACGCCCGTGGCCATGTTCCGGCGGGCCAAGGTGATCGGCTGGATCGACTACCTCGACGGCTTCTGGCTCGACTGGGAGCGGTGGTTCACCGAGGTCGAGGAGTCCCACACGTCCTACCTGGCGCTGTCGTTCTTCCGCAGCCCCCACCACGGGCGCTCGTGGATCACCGCGGCCGGGGCGGTGCTCGACAGCGCCGCCCTGCGGCTGTCGGCCATGGACCTGCCCCGCTCGTGGCAGGCCCAGCTGTGCGTGCGCGCCGGCTACCTCGCGCTGCGACGCATCGCCGGGGCCTACGACATCACCTACGACCCCGACCCCGCGCCCACCGACCCCATCTCCATCACCCGCGAGGAGTTCGACGACGTCTGCGACCAGCTCCGCGAGCTGCACGTCCCCATGAAGCCCGACCGGGACCAGGCGTGGCGGGACTTCGCGGGCTGGCGGGTCAACTACGACACGGCCCTGCTGGCGCTGAGCGGGCTCCTGATGGCGCCGTACTCGCCCTGGTCCTCCGACCGGGGCGTCAACTACCGGGTGCGCTTGTTGCCCCGAAAGAGCACGGTGCGTCAGGCGTCACGGACGCCTCGTAGCACGCCCTAGAGTGCCGGGAATGCTCAAGCGTCGTGCGGCGGCGGTGCTGGCACCGCTCGTCGCGCTCGGGGGCGTCGGGCTGCTGGCCGGCGCCGGCGGGTCGCCGCCCGCGCGCGTCGACCTGCGGGCGGGCGGGGCGTGGGTGGCGTCGTCCACCGTCGGGCTCATGACCCTCATCGACGGGAGCAGCGCCCAGGTCGTCGCCCGGGTCGACATCGGCGACGGCTCGCCCGGCCTCACCGCGGTGCAGGCCGGCCCGGTCGGCTACGCGGTCGACGGGACCCGGGGCACGGTGGTCCGGGTCGATCCTCGCACGTTCGCGCCCGGCCCTCCCACCGAGGTGGTGACGGGCACGTCCCCGCGCGTGGTGGCCCGGGCCACCGAGCGGTCGGTGTACGTGCTCGACGAGGGCCGCGGCCGGGTGGCGGTGGCCGACGCCGACGACCTGGCGGTGCGCCAGGGCGACGAGGTATCGGTGGCCGACGGCGTGCGGTCGAGCGTCCTCGACCGGGACGGGCGCCTCTGGCTGCTGGGCGAGACCACCGGCGACCTGGTGTGGTTCGACGGGCCCGAGCGCCACACCCGCCGGGCCGTGGTGGACGACCCGGCGCGCGCCGAGCTGGTCGTGGCCGGCGGCTCGCCGGTGGTGGTGGACCGGGCGACCCGCACGGTGCGGCGCATCGGCGCGGACGGCGGCGAGACCGGCCGCGCCTGCATCGACATGCGGGACGACGACCGCTCGGTCCGATTCGGGGCCGCGGCCGGCGGCGACCGGGTCTACGCCGTGTCCGGCGACCAGGGCGTCCTGCGGGTCAGCGACCTCGCCACCGGCCGGTGTGCCAGCGTGGCGGTGACCGTCGCCGGCGCCGGGGCCGACCTGGGCCCGCCGGTCGAGGCCGGGGGCCGGGTGTTCGTCCCCGACTACACGACCGGCAAGGTGGCCGTGGTCGACGTGGACCGGGACCGCATGGTGGTGACCGACGAGGCCGGTGGCCCAGGGCCGCTTCGAGCTGTTCGTGGAGGACGGGTTCGTCTTCTACAACGACCCCGACAGCGAGCGGGCCGGGGTCATCCACGTCGACGGCGAGGTGGACGGGGTCCTGAAGTACGACCCGGCCAACCCGGGCGAGGGCCTGGACAACGAGCTCGCCGCCGCGCCGGTCGCCCCACCCGAGTCGCCGGGGCCGCCCGAGTCCGACGGACCACCGGCGCGGGCACAGACCCGGCCCGACCCGCCGGGGTCCGCCGACGACCCCGGCACGCGCACGTCACCGGACGACACCCGCCCGGCGCGGCCGGACGAGGTGGCCCCGCCCGGGGGCGGCCCGGGATCGACCACCACCACGTCCCCGGGGTCGACCGGCTCGACCGGGACGACGCCGTCGTCCACGTCCGGCTCCACCACGACCTCGTCGTCCTCCACGACGCTGGACACCACGCCCACGACCTCGTGCCCCGGCCCCGACTCCGACCGCGACGGCATCCCCGACTCGTGCGACTTCGACGACGACGGCGACACCGTGACCGACGACCTCGACGTGTGCCCGGGCTTCGACGACCGGGCCGACCAGGACGGGGACGGCAACCCCGACGGCTGCGACAACACCGACGGCTCGCCTCCCATCGTCGCAGATCGTGGACGTGTCCAACGAGCTCCTGGACGGCCAGCGGACGCTCAGCGTCACGGTCCACGCCGAGGACCCACAGACCGGCGTGGCCCGCATCGAGGTCTCCCTGACCTACGAGCGGGTGATCAAGTGCACCGGCCCGATAGAGACCGTGACCGTGGGGCCACTCGTCCGGGGGGCCGATGGGGTCACGGACTTCACCGCCGCGTACCGGCTGCCCACGTGCCGTGGCGGCCCGGGCATCGCCATCCTCGACATCGCGATCGAGGCCACGGCCCGCAATCCCGAGGGCGTGAGCGCCTCCACGACGGGCTGACCGGCATGCCCCTCAGCCCGGCCGATGTCCTCACCGCGGTGGATGGCGTGCTCCCGCTCGTCGCCGAGCGGGCCGACGCCATGGAGCGCGACGGCCGCCTGGCCGACGACGTGGTGTCCGCCCTGCGGGCCACGGGACTGCACCGGATGGCCGTGCCCGCGGCGCTCGGTGGGCTCGAGGCGCCGGTCGTCGACGTGGTGGACGTCATCGAGCGCATCGCCGCGGTCGACGGGAGCACCGCGTGGTGCTCGGTCATCGCCGCGGGCAGCAACCTGTTCGCCGGCTACATCGAGGAGGCGGCCGCCCGCGCGGTGTTCGCCGACCCCGACCAGGGCAACGCCACCATGTTCGCCCCCAACGGCCGGCTGACCGGGGCCGACGGGGCCCGCCGGCTGAGCGGAAGGTGGCCGTTCGCCAGCAACTGCCTGCACAGCGCGTGGATCGGGCTCGGCGCGCTGGTGGAGGACGGCGACGGCTCGCTCCGGCCCGTGCCCCGGGTGTGCTTCGTGGCCATGGACGACGTCGAGGTCGAGGACACCTGGCACGTCCTCGGCCTGCAGGGCCACCGGCAGCCGCCACGTGTCCGTGGCCGGCGCCGGCATCGACCTGGCCCGCTCGTGCACGTTCGCCGACCGGCCCTGGCCCGAGGGCACGCTGTGGCGCCTGCCGATCTACACCGCGCTGCTGCCCACGCTGGCGGCCGTCCCACTGGGGATCGCCCGGGGCGCGGTGGACGAGGTGGCCCGCCAGGCCCGGGAGGGACGGACCGCCCGCCGGGGACAGCTGGGCGACGATCCCCTCGCCATGGCCGGGCTGGCCGCCGCCGACACCCGCCTGCGGGCGGCGCGGGCCGCGTTGCGGGAGGTCGTCCTGGCGGCCCACGACCGGGCGGCCCGCGGCGATCCCGTCGACCGGATCCTCCAGGCCCGCAGCTTCCTGGCCTGCCTGCTGGCCTGCGACGTCAGCGTCGAGGTCACGGTCGAGGCCCACGCCCTGGGCGGCGGCGCCGCCGCCTACACCGCCAGCCCGCTCCCCCGCGCCCTGCGGGACGTGCAGACCGCCCGCCAGCACCTGCTGTTCTCGCCCCGGCACCGCATCGAGCTGGGCAAGGTGGTGGCGGGCATGGACGCCACCTACCCGCCGTTCGTCACCTGAGCGCCACGATCGGGCGACACGGGTCAGGCGGCGACGCGGTACCCCGCCACCCGGCCCTCGCTGTCGGACATGATCAACGCCCCGCCGCCGAACGCCAGGTGGTAGCCGAAGAAGGGAGCCTCGGCCGACCAGGCCTCGCCGCCCTCGGGGGTCAGCGCCCGCAGGGAGTCGGGCCCGGCCACCACCAGCAGCGGCGGATCGCCGGGCAGGGCCAGCATGGTGGCGGACCCGCCCGACAGGCGGCGCCGCTCCACGCCGCTGGCCGGGTCGACCACGAGGATCTCGCCCGAGTCCAGCCACACCGCGGCGTCGGGGCCCAGGGACGTCACCGGGCCGGCGAAGACGGCCTCGGCGTCGAGGCTCCAGGCGATCTCCCCGGTGGCCGGGTTCACCCCGGTGATGTAGCCGTCGTCGTCGACCGCCACCGCCATGCCCCCGACGACCTCGGCCACCCAGATGGTGGCTTCGCCCCGGGGCATCGGGGTGGCGAAGCGAAGGTCGCCGGTGTTGGCGTCGATGCCGAGCAGCTTGCCTTCGCTGGTGCCCCCCACCAGGACGTCGCCCGCGGGCCTCGAGCGCGGTCCACAGGTTGTGCTCGTCGAGCTCGGTGACCCAGCGCTCGGTGCCGTCGCCCAGGGCCAGCGCCCGGACCTCGAACCCGGTGCTCACCACGATCGTGTCGCCCACGATCACCGGCGGCTCGTTGAACCACTGGTCGGTGACGGTCCAGCGCACCGCTCCGGTGGCGGCGTCGAGCGCCTGGATGACGTCGGGCTCGGTGGCGCTGGCGATGATGGCGTCGCCGGCCAGGACCGGCGTGACGTTGCCGTCGGTGCCGATGGGCGTGGCCCAGGCCACGGTGCCGCTGGCCATGTCGATGGCGGACAGGCGCCCGGTCGCGTCCTCGATGTAGGCGCGCTGGCCGTCGGTGACCGCGGGGGCGAGCGTCTCCTCGCTGAGGTCGACGGTCCATTCCAGGTGGGCCCCGGCCGCGGGGGCGGCGGACTGCGGCGGCGCGGCCGTCCCGCCCGGCGCGACGGTGACCGTGGTGGTGGTGCGGTCGCCGCTGTCGTCGCCGCGGGTGGCCTGGAGGGCCAGATAGCCCACCCCGCCCACGATGGCCAGCACGGCCAGCCACATCACGATGACCCGCCCGCGTGGGACGGTCGTACGGGGACGCACCGGCGGTCCCCACGGCGTGGCCCCTGGCGGCCGCACCGGCGGGCCGGACCCGTTGCCCCCGCTGCGCACCGGAGGCCCCGAGGGCGCCGGCGCACCTTCCCACCGAGGCGCCCCGGGAAGCGAGCCTCCCGACGGCGTCGCCAACCCCGGCGAGGGGAAGCCCGGCGACGCCCCGGTCGGGAAGCCTGGGCGCGGAGCGCCCGGAGGCGGGGTCGCCAGGCCGGTCGGCGGGGCGCCCGGCGGAGCGCCCGGATGCGGGCCGGCCAGGCCGGTCGGCGGAGCGCCCGGATGCGCGCCGGCCAGAGCCGAGGGCGCGGTGCCGGGGGGCGATGCGCCGGGCGCCGGGGTGGCCAGGGCCGTGGGCGGGGTGCCGGGGGGTGGGGTGGGCGGTCGGGGCGTGCCCGCAGGGGACTTCGTTCCCGGGACGGCGGCGGCCGCGACCCGGTCCGCGGGCGCGGCCAGCGTCTCGGCCACCAGGGCGGCGCCCATGGCGACCGGGTGCTTGGGGTGGGCGTCGACCGCCACCGGGCGGCCGAGGGCCATGCCGACCTCCCGGGCCACCATGGGCGTGCGCGAGGCGCCGCCCACCAGCAGCACCGCGTCGGGCTGGTCGGGGCGCAGGCCCGGCCGAGGCCACCGCGCGGGCGAGGGCGCGGGTGGTGGGGGCGAGCAGCGGGGCGATCAGCGACTCCATCTCCTGGCGCTGGAGCAGCACCTGGTCCCGCAGGGTGGGCAGCAGCACCGGGATCGTGACCGTCGTCTCCGAGGACAGCGCCTCCTTGGCCTCGACGCAGTCCCGCCGCAGCTGGGCCATGGCCACCAGGGTCGCCGGGTCGGTCGGGTCGATCCCCTTGGCTTCGATGCCGATCACCCGCAGCACGTGGCCCATCACCGCGGCGTCGATGTCCACCCCGCCGAGCCGCTCGATGCCCTCGGGCTGGCCCCGCACCGCGAACGTGCCGTCGCGGCCCATCTCCAGCACGACCGTGTCGAACGTGCCGCCGCCCAGGTCGTAGACCGCCACCGTCGCCCCCGGGGCCAGGCGCTCGGCCCGGGCGTACCAGGTGGCGGCGGCCACCGGCTCGGGCAGCAGGCGTGCGTCCTCGATGCCGGCCAGCTTCAGCCCCTGGACCAGCACGTCCCGCTTGAACGGGCCCCAGTTGGCGGGGTGGGTGACGACCGTCGCCGCGGGCGGGCCGCCCTCGGTCTGGCTCACCGTGCGGTGGACGAAGGCCAGCACCTCGGCCAGCAGCCGGTCGACCGAGACCGGGGTGCCGCCGAGCAGCAGCGGGGTCGGGTCGCCCACCCGGCGCTTGAACTCGCGGGCCAGGCGCTCCGGGCTGGACGTGGCCCGGCGCTCCGCCGGGTCGCCGACCAGGAACGTCCCGTCCTCGGTGAGCACCACCACGGTGGGGATCGACGTCATCCGGTAGCCCAGGGTGACGACCTCGGCCCGCCCGCTCCGGGCTATGGCCGCGGCCGTGTATGTCGTGCCTAGATCGATCCCCAGGCTGTAGGTCATCGCCGTCCAGGTTGGGTCGCACGGCGCTCGCGCCGTGGGTGGCTCACCGGTCGTCTGTCATTCGGCGGCGGGCGCCAGCGTAGACCTCGGCGGCGAAGCCTCCGGCACACCCCCCGCGCGTATCTGGGCCCCCGCCGGGGCCTCATTCAGGTGGCGGGCAGGCTCAGGGCGGGCGCCCCTGGTCATGGCCGCCACCACGGCACGACCAGGAGCGGCACCATGATCGATCCGTCCATCACCGCGGGCACGGAGCAGCGCTACGCGGCCTCGACCGCCGAGCGGGAGCGGCTGTCCGCCGCCGTCGCCGCCCACGGGCCGGTCGTCGCCGCGCCGCCCGAGCTGGTGGCCCAGCGCATCGACCACCTGGTCCGGTCGGGCACCGAGATCACCGAGCTGGAACGGCTCGTGGGGGACAACGACCTGGTGAGCGTGCGCTTCCTGTCCGGCGGCGTGGCCGCGTCGGCCACCGTCGGGCGCATCAGCCTGGGCGGAGCGACCGGCGAGCCCGTGGGCTTCGGCACCGGCTCGCTGGTCTCGCCCCGGTTGCTGCTCACCAACCACCACGTCCTCGCCTCGGCCGAGGCCGCGGCCGCCTCCACTGTCGAGTTCGGCTTCGAGGAGGTGGCGCTGGGGCAGCGCAGCCCGGGCGAGGCGTTCGCCCTCGATCCCGCCGCCCTGTTCGTCACCGACGCCGGCCTCGACTTCACCCTGGTGGCGGTGGCCCCTCGCTCGCTGAGCGGTCGGGGCCTGGAGGGCTACGGGTTCAACCGGCTCATCGAGCAGACCGGCAAGGTGCTGGTGGGCGAGCCGCTCAACATCGTCCAGCACCCCGACGGCCGGCCCAAGGTCGTGGCCCTGCGGGAGAACGAGCTGGTGACCGTGCTCGACGACTTCCTCCACTACCGGGCCGACACCAACCCCGGGTCCTCGGGCGCCCCGGTCTACAACGACCAGTGGCAGCTCGTGGCCCTGCACCACTCGGGCGTGCCCCGCAAGGACGCCGAGGGGCGCTGGCTCACCCGTGACGGCAGCGTGTGGACCGAGGCCATGGGCGAGGACGCCGTCGACTGGATCGCCAACGAAGGGGTCCGCATCTCCCGCATCGTGGCCCGGCTCAAGGCCGCCCCGCTGGCGGGCGGGGCCGCCGCGCTGCGGGAGCAGGCGCTGGCCCCGACACCGGCGGAGGCGAGCGTCCCCGCCGCTTCACCCGCGGCCGCGACGGCGGCGCCGGACGGGTCGGTCGAGCTCACCGTGCCCCTGCGCATCCGGGTCCAGGTGCTGGGACCGGAGCCCGCTCCCGCGCCGGCCCCGGTGGCGCTGCCGCCCCCCGGCGTCCCCGAAGGCGCGCTGCGGGACGCCCTCACCGAGCTGGCCCGGGCCACCGAGCGGCCCTACTACGACCCCGAGGCGGACGGCGCGGTGGCGGCCGCCTACTACGCCGCCCTGCCCGAGGACGCCGCGGCCTTCCCCGGCGCCCTGGCCGAGCTGGTGCGGGCCACGCACATCACCCGACCCCGGTACCGGCCCGCGGTCGAGCTGTACCCGTGGGTCGACCTCCAGCCCGACCTCAAGCTCACCAGCGTCTACTCCGGGCAGCGCTTCGACCCGGCCACCCTCATCGCCGACGACCTGCTGACCGAGGCCACCCGGGCCCACCGGCTCGCCACCGAGGCCGGCCTGTGCCCGGACGCCCTGGAGGCGGCGCTGCCGTTCAACTGCGAGCACGTCGTGCCCCAGTCGTGGTTCTCCAAGCACGAGCCCCAGCGCGGCGACCTCCACCACCTCTTCACCTGCGAGATGCGCTGCAACAGCTTCCGGAGCAACATCCCGTACAACACCTTCGACCCGGCCGAGGAGGTCACGCGCGAGGACTGCGGGCGCCGCGACGAGATCCGCTTCGAGCCCGAGCTGGGCCGGGGAACGGTGGCCCGGGCCACGCTCTACATGCTGCTGCGCTACGCCAACCAGGTGGACTGGGCCCGGTCGAGCTACGTCCCGGACCGGCTGCCCACGCTCCTGGCCTGGCACCGGGACCACCCGGTCAGCGAGTACGAGCGGCACCGCAACGCCGCCATCCACGAGCGCCAGGGCAACCGCAACCCCTTCATCGACCACCCGGACTGGACCGAGCGGCTGGACCTCACCCGCCTGGTGGTGCGCTAGGCCACTCGGGGTCGAGCTGGCGCAGGAACTGCGCGCAGCGCTCGGCCTCGTCCCGCTCGCCGATGGCCAGCGCCGCGGCCCGCAGCCCGTCGAGGGCCCGGAGGAACCCGCGGTTGGCCTCGTGGCGCCAGCGGACGTAGCCGGAGCCCCGCCAGCCGCTGGCCCGAAGGCGGTCGAGGCCCCGGTGGTAGCCCACCCGGTGGTAGGCGTAGCACTCGACGTCGTCCCGGCCCAGCAGGCCCAGCTGGGCCCAGCCGTCGAGGAACCGGGGCCAGCGGGCCACCACCTCGGCCACCGCGGCGCGCTGCTCCTCCACCGGGCGGGCCAGCGCGTCGTCCAGGGCGGCGAGGGCCTCGGCCGGCTCGTCGTCGAGGATGGTCTCGGGCGGCCCGCTGGGGGTCATCTGCACGGGCTGGTCAGTCATCGGGACCGTCAGTCATAGGGATCATCTGCTCGGCGGCCCCGGCGGGATAGGCGGGCTGGGCCGGGCGCCCGGCCAGGTAGTCGCTCGACGCGGTGTAGGCGCCTTCGATCATCTCGGCGACCCGGCTGAAGTCGTTGTAGCGGGTCGGCAGGGCGCGCCGGTCCCGTGGGCAGCAGGTGGACGTCGACGGAGGCGGGCATGGCCGCCAGCTCGCGCTTGAAGCGGTGGTGACGCGCCAGCCAGAACGACTGGATGGCCACGTCCAGCGGGCGCCGGGGCTCGGGCCGGGGCCGGGAGAACGCCGACACCTGGAGCACGTACAGCGTGCGCGCCCCCAGCTCCACCGCCCGGGCCATCGGCACCTCGTCGACGATGGCGCCGTCGAGGTAGCGGACCCCGTCGATCTCCACCGCGGGGTACACGGCGGGGATGGCGCACGACGCCAGGATCGGGTCGACCAGCGGCCCCGAGGCGAACCACGTCTCCCGCACGCCCAGCACGTCGGTGGCGACGCACTGGAACGGGATCGACAGCTGCTCGAAGCTGCGGGACCGCAGCTGCGTCTCCAGGGCCCGGCGCAGGGCCTCGTTGCCGTGGATGGCCTCGCCCTTGCGGGCCAGCGCCACCGCCCCGGGCAGCAGGCCGCCCGGCATCAGCTCGGCGGTGTCCATCTCGCGCCACAGGCGCTCCATCCGGGACACGCCCGCCAGCGTGGGGTCCTCCGCCAGCATCGCCCCGTTGATCGCCCCCACCGAGCACCCCAGGATCATCTCGGGGCGCAGGTCCCGCTCGGCCAGCGCCCGCAGCATGCCGATCTGGAGCGCGCCGAGGTTGCCGCCCCCCGACAGCACGAAGGCCACGGGACCGGCCCGGCGCCGCCGGCGGGTCCAGCGCGACAGGACCGCCATCGCCGGCGTCAGCCCCCGGCCCGCACCACGGCGCGGCGGACCAGCGCGGCGAAGGCGGCCGGGTGGCTCAGGTGGGCGCCGTGGCCGGCCCCCTCGATCACCGCCAGCTCGCCCTGCGGCGCGGTGCGGGCCAGCTCCTCGGTGGCCCGCCGGTGGTGGGGCCGGCCCTCCGAGCCGACGGGCCGCCAGCACCGGGACAGCGCAGGGCGGCGGCCGTGTACGGCGGCGGGGCCGGCGGGCGCAGCGAGCGCAGGTCGGCCAGCAGGGCGGGGCCCTCGGCCCGGCGCTCCTCGCGCATGCTGGCGGGCATGCGCTCCCACATCTCGTCGCCGATCAGGCGCCGCAGCATCGACTCGGCCGCGTCGCCCGGGTCGATGTCCTCGCCGCCGCCGAGCGCGGGGCGGCGGGTCACCACCTCGGCGCCCATGCCGGGCCAGGAGGGCTCCCACATCCGGGGCGCCTCGTAGGCCAGGACGGCCCGGGCCAGCTCGGGCCGGCGCTCGGCCAGGGCCAGGCACACCACCCCGCCGTAGCTGTGGCCCACCAGCACGGACGGCCGGCCGGCGACCACCGCGGCCAGGTCGTCGACCTGCTGGTCGAACGACGTCGCCGGGCCCAGGGCCAGCGAGCGCCCGTAGCCCCGCCGGTCGTAGCGCACCACGCAGTGGTCGTCCAGCAGCTCGCGGCGCACCCGCAGCATGCCGCCGGCGCGGTCCATGGCCCCGTGGACCAGCACGACCCGGGGGCCCTCCCCCGACTCGTGCACCCACACCCCGTCGTCGCCGCTCACGCCCTCCACGACTACTCGACCCCGACCACCCGCAGCACGTCGGTCGAGCCGGCGCCGAGCCCCGGCGCGCCGGCCAGCACCGCGATCCTGTCCCCGTGGTGGACCAGGCCCCGCTCGACCGCGGCCTCCACCACGCACCACACCATCTCGTCGGTGGTGCGGTACTCCCCCACCACCAGCGGCTCGACGCCCCAGGACAGGGCGAGCTGGCGCACGGTGGCGACCGAGGGGCTGGCGCCGATCAGCCGGCAGTGGGGCCGCAGCGCGGCCATGGCCCGGGCGGTGGGACCGGCCCGCGTGCAGCAGACGATGGCGGCGAGGCGCAGCTCGTCGGCCGCCCGCAGCGCGGCGTGCGCCATCGCCACCGTGACCTCCTTGGTGGAGGGCGCCCGCCGCTCGACCAGGCCGCGGGGGACGGGGCCCAGGTGCTCGTCGAACTGCTCGGCCCGGCGGGCGATGCGGGCCATGGTGCGCACCGCGAGGGCCGGGTCGTGGCCGATGGCGGTCTCGGCCGACAACATGAGCGCGTCGGTGCCGTCCACCACCGCGTTGGCCACGTCGGTGGCTTCGGCCCGGGTGGGCGAGGGGGCGGAGATCATCGACTCCAGCATCTGGGTGGCGGTCACCACCGGCACGCCCCGGGCGCCGCACGCCCGGATGATCCGCTTCTGCAGGTGGGGCACGTCCTCGATGGGGAAGTCGATGCCGAGGTCGCCGCGGGCCACCATCACGCCGTCGGCCGCGGTCAGGAGGTCGTCGAGGTGGTCGACTGCGGCCCGGGTCTCGATCTTGGCCATGAGCCGGGGACCGCCGGGGCCGAGCGCCTCGCGGACCGCATGGAGCTCGGCCGGGGTGCGCACGAACGACACGGCCACCCAGTCGGCGTCCCGGGCCACCTCGTCGATCAGCCGCAGGTCGTCCTCGGTGGGCACCGGGGCCAGCCAGTGGTCGGAGGGCAGGTGGGCGCCGGGACGTCCCTGGAGCCGGCCTCCGCTCTCCACCCGGGCCCGCACCGCGTCGCCCGCCACCGCCAGCACCTCCAGGGTGACGGTGCCGTCCCCCACCACCACCTGGTCGCCGGGGGTCACGCAGTCGACCAGGTGCGGCTCGTCCACCGTGATGCGGGACGGGTCGCTGGCGCCGTCGCCCGCCACCAGCGAGACCTCGTCGCCCTCGGCCAGGAAGGCGCCGCCCTCGGGGAAGGGGCCGGTGCGGACCTTGGGGCCGGGCAGGTCCGCCAGCACGCCCACCGTGCGGCCCTTGCGCTCGGCCAGCTCCCGCACCAGGCGGATGCGGGCCCGGTGGTCGGCGGCCGAGCCGTGGGCCAGGCCCAGGCGCACGACGTCGACCCCCGCGTCGAGCAGGTCGGCCAGGGCCTCCGGCCCGTCGGACGCGGGGCCGAGGGTGGCGACGATCTTCGTGCGACGCATCGGGGGGCTCCGCCTTTTGCTCAGTCGACCCGGCGCCGCAGGGGGTGGGCGTCGGGCACCTCGATGAGTGCGATGCGCACGCCATCAGGGTCGGCCACCCAACACTCGCGCAAGCCCCACGGTTCGTCGACCGGAGGCGAGAGGACCTCGACCCCCGCGGCGGCCAGCCGGGCGTGCTCGGCGTCGACCTCGGGCACCTGCAGCCACAGCGCCGCGCCCCCGGCGGCGGCGACCGGGCTGCCCCCGCTCACCAGCTCGAGGAAGCCGCCCCCGAGGAAGAACACCACCCCGGTGACCCGCCCGCCCACGCCGTACTCGCGGTACACGCGCAGACCCAGGACATCGCGGTACCAGGCCAGGCCGGCCGCGAAGTCGGAGGGACGCAGCAGGATGCGGCTCGAGAGGACCTCCACCGCGCGTCACGCTAGACGTGTGGCCTACTCTCCCGGGTCCCATGGAACTGCTGCTCGTCCGCCACGCTCGACCCTTGCGCGTCGAGAGCGAGGTCGGGCCGGCCGATCCGCCCCTGGCGCCGCTGGGACGGCGCCAGACCGCGGCGCTGGCCGCCTGGCTCGCGGACGACGCGGAGGCGCCCATCGACGCCGTCTACACCAGCCCGCTGCGCCGAGCCGCCGAGACCGCGGGCCCGCTGGCCGAGGCGCTGGGGATCGGGCCCGCCCGGCCGGAGCCGGCGCTGACCGAGTACGACGCCGAGGCGCTGGCCTACATCCCCATCGAGGAGCTGCAGGCCGCGGGCGACCCCCGCTGGCGCGAGGTCCCGCCCGACATCGAGGCGTTCGCCGCCCGGGTCATGGAGGGCGTCGACCGGCTGTGCGCCGCCCACCCCGCGCAGCGCATCGCCCTGGTGTGCCACGGCGGGGTGATCAACGTGATCGTGTCGTCGGTGCTGGGACTCGGGGCCAGGATGCTTTTCCTGCCCGGCTACACCAGCGTGAGCCGGGTGCTGGTGGCGTCGTCGGGGCCGCGCTCGCTCGCCTCGCTCAACGAGCTGGGCCACCTGCGGGTGGCCGGCGTGCCGCTGACCGAGCTCAGCTAAGCCGTGAAGTCGAACCACGGATGCTCGAACGGCGCCTCGCCCACGCCGGGGCGGTCGTAGTCGCACACCCCGGTCGGGAAGATGTCGCCCAGCCGGGCCACCTGAGCGTCGCTGAGACTCACCTCGTACAGGTCGAGCGAGTCCTCCACCGGCCGCAGGGCGCACTTGAGGATGTCGCCGCGCCGGGGCTCGCCCGCCGCCATGCGGGGCTCCTCGTGGACCGGGAAGGCGGCCACGCACGCCGGGTCGTCGTTGGCGTCGTCGCCCACGATCTCGGCGCCGCCCCGCGGCTGGCAGCGGGAGCGGGCGCTGTCCGGCTTGGTGGCCGCCAGCGCGTCCCGCCGGGTGCCGCCCTCGGCCGCCTGGTGGGCCTCGGCCGCGGTGAGCCACTCGTCGAGGGCGTGGGTGGGCAGAGCCGTGAAGTCGCCCAGTGCGCCGGTGAGGGTGTCGACCAGGCTGTCGCCCGCGGGCAGGCCGATCGACCACAGCGACACGGTGGCGGGCCAGTCGCCGCCCTCGCCCGCCAGCCGGTCGAGGATGGAGAACGACCGCACCCGGTCGTGGATGTCGCCCAGGTCGTCTGTGTAGATGTTCACGAGGATGATCGGGGTGTCGAGCAGGCCGCCGCCGGCGCCGGTCACGCGGCCGGTCTCATAGGCCCGCGCCACCAGGTCGTCGGGCACCACCGACCGCTCGGGCGCGGGCTGGCCGTCGCCGTCGAAGCCGCCGATGCCCTCATTGAGGTCGATGAACTGGTCCGGCGTGATGACGCCCGCGTTGAGCGCGTCCAGGCCGTACTGGATGCCCTCGTTGTCGTAGCCGGACCGTGCGAAGCCGGTCTCCGGGTCGCGGCCGGTCACGGCGACGTTCGCCTCCCACACGGTGCAGCGCCAGCCGTCGGGGTTGGTGACGGGGTCGTAGACCGCCTCGGGCGGCACGGTGGCGAACGGGGCCGAACCGCCCGCCCCGAAGCTGGAGAAGTCGGTGAGGCAGCCCCGGCCGGGGTCGATGCCCGAGGCGAACGTGTTGTTCCACAGCTGGCAGGTGCCGGGCCCCGCGTGCCCGTTGACGGCGGTGCGCTGCTCGGGCGTGAGGCCCGCCCCCGCCGCGGTGCCGTAGTAGCGGGTGAGCAGGGCGCAGTCGTAGACGCCGCCCGAGATCGACAGGGCGTCGGGGAAGGGCACCAGCGGGGCGATGCCGTCGAGCAGGCCCGGGTAGTCCTGGGCGATGAGGAGCTGCTGGATGGCACCGCCCGAGCCTCCCTCGCCGATGGTGTGGACCGGCTCGCCCCAGGTCTCGATCACGTGCTCCTTCACCATGGCCATGGTCTCGGCCGACAGCATGTCGTTGCACAGCACCTGGAAGGTGTTGAACGTAGCCGTCGCCATGACGAAGCCCTCGCCCAGCAATTCCAGCGAGGGCGCGTCGAGCAGGGAGAAGCCCTGGGTGAACGACACGCCACAGCCGCCGCCGAAGCGGTAGACGAGCCGGCGGTTCCAGGCCGAGGGGTCGACGGTGGCGCCCGTCGGGTCGGGCGCGGGGTCGAGCGCGGTGACCTGGTAGACGGCCCGGTTGATGACCCCGGTCTCGGTGCGGATGACGAACGGCACCGCCCGGGCGCCGACCGTCACGGTGGCGGCGTCCGCCGGCGGCGCGGCCGGATCGGCCAGGTCGTGGCGGGCACCGGCCCCGTCCACGTACTGCCAGGTCACGCGGGTCGGTGCGGCACAGCCCTCGTCGGGCGTCGAGGGGTCGAGCCCGAAGCTCTCGGTGGTGCAGGCGTAGAGGTCGAGCGGCTCGCCCGCGAACAGCGGCCCCGACAGCGGGTGGTCGGCGACCGTCACCGCGGCGCGGGCGTCGCCCGCGCGGGCGGTGATGTCGGAGCGCCCCTCGGGTAGGCCGGACACCAGCCCCAGCAGGCGCCCATCGTGTTCGGGGTCGGGGGCGAAGGAGGCGGTTACGTCGTCGCCCCCGACCTCGATCGTGACGTCACCGGGCTCGGCGCCATCGGGCAGCGTCACCGCTACCAGGGCGTCTCCGCCGGTGACGTAGTCGGGCCGGGACGAGACCACCTCGACGACCAGCCCGGCATCGTTCGTGTTGCCGGCGCCCTCGGCGTCGCCGCCGCTGCCGCCGGTGCAGGCGGCCGTCACGGCCAGCACGCCTGCGAGCGCAGCCCCGGCGGCGCGCCGCCGGCCTCCCCCGCGGCCCATCGGGACTACGACCGTGGGACCTTGCTCCAGGGGAGCTCCTTGTCGACCCGCACGTCGCCCGGCAGGCCGAGCACGCGCTCGCCCAGGATGTTCTTCATGATCTCGGTGGTGCCGCCCTCGATGGAGTTGGCCCGCGAGCGCAGGAAGGCCTGCGGCGCGCTGTTCCACAGGGCGGTGGTCTCGGGTCGGGCCATGGGGTAGCCGGCGGGGAACAGCATCCCCTCGGCCCCGAGCAGGTCGACGGCGCACTCGCTCAGGTCCTTGTGCAGCTCGGCCATGACCACCTTGCCGATCGAGCCCTCGGGGCCGGGGGTGCCCTGGGCGCGGAGGTGGCTGGCCCGGATGTTGGTGAGCCGCAGCACCTCGGCCCGGACCCACAGCTTCATGACCTCGTCGCGGGTGGCGACGTCGTGGGGCGCGGTGGACGCGTACACCTTCATCAGCTCGCCGATGAAGCCGCTGCCCCGGGGCGGGATCTGCCCGCCGATGGCCACCCGCTCGTTCATGAGCGTGGTCAGCGACACCCGCCAGCCCTCGCCCACCTCGCCCAGCCGCTCGGCGTCGGGGATGCGGGTGTCGGTGAAGTAGACCTCGTTGAACTCGGCCTCACCGGTGATCTGGTAGAGCGGGCGCACCTCGACGCCGGGCGCGTGCATGTCCACCACGAAGTAGGTGAGGCCCTTGTGCTTGGGGGCCTCGGGGTCGGTGCGGGCCACGATCATGCCCCAGCGGGCCATGTGGGCCAGCGTGGTCCACACCTTCTGGCCGTTGAGGATCCACTCCTCGCCGTCGCGCACGGCCCGGGTGGACAGGCCGGCGACATCGGACCCGGCGCCCGGCTCGGAGAAGAGCTGGCACCAGATCTCCTCGTTGGTGAACAGCGGCCGCAGGTAGCGGCGCTTCTGCGCCTCGCTGCCGTGGGTGACCACCGTGGGGGCGCCCATGCCGTGGCCGATGGGGTTGAGGCCGCCGGCGCGGGGCGCGCCCGCCCGGGCCAGGGTCTCGTTGATCAGCTTCTGGAGCTGGGGGGACAGCCCCAGGCCGCCGTGGCCCTCGGGGAAGTGCACCCAGGCCAGGCCCAGGTCGAACTGCCGGCCCAGGAACTCGACCGGCTCGGTGGAGGCGGGCGGGGCGTCGGCCAGGAGCGTGCGGCACAGCTCCAGCACCCGGGCCTCATCGCTGGTGGGGGCCTCGGTTAGCAGTTCGTCAGCGACCGTCATGGCCGCTCACCGTACTTGACCGCCCGGTCAAGGAGCGAGCCCGTCCACTCCGCTCGGTGCGCTCGCCGCGAGGCGGCCACTCCGCTCAGTGCGCTCGCCGCCAGCGCAGCTCGGGGTACGGGCTCTCCGTGAACCCGAGCGCCCGGTAGATGGGCTCGCCCTGGGCCGAGGCGTGCAGGTCGACCCGCCGGACGCCGACGCCCGCGAACCAGTCGAGCAGGCCGCGGACGATGCCGGTGGCGAGGCCCCGCCCCCGCCAGGCCTCCTCGGTCACCATGGAGGCGATGTAGCCGTAGCGGCCGTTGGGCGCCATGGGGCCCGGCAGGCGCTGGGCCACCGTGCCCACCCCGCAGGCCACCAGCCGGCCGGGCTCACCCGGGTCGCCGGCCACCACCGCGCCGGTCGTGCCCTCGGCCAGCGAGGCGGCCAGGAACTCGTGGCACGCCCGCTCCCAGGCCGGGTCCCCGGTCGGGGCGCCCATCGCGTCCATCATCAGCTTGCGCAGGCGGACCAGCTCGGCGACGTCGGCCGCAGTGGCCAGCCGCAGGGCGGGCGTGGGCTCGCCCATCGTGCTCAGTTGAGCTTGGCCCGCATGGCCCGGGCGGCATGGCGGTCGCGGTCGCCGCCCATGCCCTCCTCGGCCAGGGCGTCGAGCTCGAGCGCCGCCGCGTCGAAGCGGCCGTTGGCGGCGAGCATGGCCGCCAGCTGGCGCCGGTCGGCCACGGTGGCCCCCGGCACCAGCACCCGGAGGCACTGGGCCCACAGGGCGCCGGCCCGGTCGCCCCGGCCCACGAACGAGCGCTGGAGGTTGGTGAGCATGCGGGCCAGCACGGCGCGGGGGCCGACGGTGTCCAGGTAGCGCGGGGCGAAGCGGGCCTTGGCGCCGTGCACGGACACGAACAGCTTCTCGCAGCCCACCCGGTCGAGCAGCGACCCGTGGAAGGGGTCGACGAAGCGGTCGGGCTCCCCGGTGCCCACCAGGAAGTGGCCCGGCATGCCCACCCCCTCGAGCGGGACCCCGACCCGCCGGCCCACCTCGATGAACAGGACGGACAGCGTGATGGGGATGCCGCGGCGGCGGTCGAGCACCTCGTGCAGCAGCGAGTTGGCGGGGTTGGCGTAGTCGTCGGTGTCGCCCCGGAAGTCCTCGCGGCCGAACAGGTGCTCGGCGATGGCGTCGACGCTGCGCCCCGCGCAGCCGGCGGCCAGCTCGTCCAGGCGGGCGACCTGCTCGTCGACGTCGAGGTCGTGGCGGGCGTGGGCCGCGATGAGCAGGGCCCCGAGATCGAGCCGGCACCTCGCCTCCGGGCCGCGCACCAGCTCGGCGAACCGGTCGGTGATGTCCACTCCCCCCGAGGCTACCGGCGCAGGCCCCGGTCCCGGCCGCCGTCCCCCGCTACCGTGCCCGCCATGTTCCCCGGTGCGCACGTGGCCGAGACCCCCGACAAGCCCGCCGTCGTCATGGCCACCAGCGGCCAGGTCGTGACCTACCGCGACCTCGACGCCCAGGCCAACCAGGTGTCGCACCTGTTCCGCAGCCTGGGCCTGCGGCCGGGCGACCACGTGGCCTTCTGCCTGGAGAACCACCCCAGCTACTTCGCCGTGGCCTGGGGCGCCCACTACGCGGGCCTCTACTACACGGCCATGAGCTCGCGGCTGACCACCGACGAGATGGCGTACATCATCGGGGACTGCGGGGCGCGGGCCTTCGTCACGTCCGCCTACAAGCGGGACCAGGCCGCCGAGCTGGTCGACCGGCTGGGTGATGCCGTGGCCGGCTCGGCCACCGAGGACATGCCCCTCTACATGATGGACGGGACCATCGCCGGCTACTCGGCGTGGGAGGAGGCGCTGGCGGGCTTCCCCACCACCCCGCTGGACGAGGAGCGGGTCGAGGGCCGGGACATGCTCTACTCGTCGGGCACCACGGGTCAGCCCAAGGGCGTGCAGGTGGCCCTGCCCGACGCCCCGTTGGGCACGACCGATCCCCTGTTCCTGCTGACCACCGCCCTGTTCGGCGGCACCGCCGACAAGGTGTACCTGTCGCCCGCCCCGCTGTACCACGCCGCGCCGCTGCGCTTCTGCATGGCCTTCCACCGGGTGGGGGCGACGGTGGTGGTGATGGAGCACTTCGACGCGGCCCAGGCGCTCGAGCTCATCGAGCGGTACGGGGTGACCCACAGCCAGTGGGTCCCCACCATGTTCATCCGCATGCTCAAGCTGCCCGAGGCGCAGCGCTCGGCCCACGACCTGTCCTCCCTGGAGGTGGCGATCCATGCCGCCGCGCCCTGCCCGGTGGCGGTCAAGCAGCAGATGATCGAGTGGTGGGGCCCGGTGATCCACGAGTACTACGCGGGCACCGAGGGCAACGGCTTCGTGTACTGCGACAGCGCCGCCTGGCTGGCGCATCCCGGCACGGTGGGCCGGCCCATCCTGGGCGAGCTGCACATCGTGGACGAGGCGGGCGAGGAGGTGCCCCCCGGGGAGACGGGCACGGTGTACTTCGGCGGCGGGGCCGACTTCGCCTACCACAACGACCCGGAGAAGACGGCGTCGGCGCACGACCCGCGGGCGGGGCTGGTCCACGCTCGGCGACGTGGGCTACGTCGACGACGAGGGCTTCCTCTACCTGACCGACCGCAAGGCCTACATGATCATCAGCGGCGGGGTGAACGTGTACCCCCAGGAGGCGGAGAACGTGCTGGCGGTACACCCCAAGGTGGCCGACGTGGCCGTCCTCGGCGTGCCCGACGACGACTTCGGCGAGGCGGTCAAGGCCGTGGTCGAGCCCATCGACATGGCCGACGCCGGGCCCGGGCTCGAGCGCGAGCTGATCGCCTACTGCCGGGAGCGGCTGGCCGACGTGAAGTGCCCCCGCAGCATCGACTTCCGGGCCGAGCTGCCCCGCCACCCCACCGGCAAGCTCTACAAGCGGCTGCTCAAGGACGAGTACTGGAAGGGCCACGAGAGCCGCATCCTGTGAGCCCGCCGGGGCCTCAGGGGGGCGGTTCGCTGATCGGGGTGCGGCCCGCGAAGCCGTCCTCGGGCCAGTGCCACCAGCCCACCGCGTCCTCCCCCGCCAGCCAGCACAGCCAGTAGATCCGGCCGCTGGGGGCCTGGGCCGGGAAGTCGATCAGGCCGCGGGCGATGTCGCGCAGCACCACGCCTTCCGCGGCCAGCTCGTCGATGCAGGACTGGATGGGCGTGGGATCGGCCGGCACCAGACCGTGCCCGTTCTGGCGCACCAGCTTGGCCCGCCGGGTGGCGTGCGCCCGGTAGTCCTGCCAGGCGGCCTGGGCCCGGGCCACCACCTCGGCCACCCATTCGAGCGCGGCGTTGGCCTCCTCCACGGTCCACGTGCGGACCTCGCCGGCGCCCACGTCGGCGTGCTCCTCGTCACCTCCCACCCCGGCAGCGTGGCGCGCGGAGGCCGCCGCCGCCAGCCGGTCCCGCCCGCCCTACCGACGCGTAGCGTGCTCGACCCGACACAACGGCTTCGCCTTCTGGCAGAATGACGCTACGCGTTGCCGGTGACTCACGATGTGAGCGACTATTGACGTGAGTTGCCGAATCGTTGGTCATTGTTGACTTGTTCCCGCCGTGAACAACATTCACTGACGTACATCGGTGGCTGGCAGAGGGGGCACCATGTACCGCGTCCCGATCCGCACCAAGCTCGCCGCGGCCCTCGCCGTGCCGCTGGCCGGGCTGTGCCTTCTCACCACGCTCGAGGTGATCGAGACCTCCCGCGACGTCTCGCGCGTCCACGACCAGACCCGCCTGGCCCGGGCGTCCATCGGGCCGACCGGCGTCCTCACCCGCCTCCAGGACGAGCGCACCTGGACGGTGGTCGAGCTGTCGGGCGCCGACTCGCTCATCACCTCGCCCGTCGTGGACTACGGCGCAGGCCCGGGCCGAGACCGACGACGCCATCGCCGCCTTCCGGGACGCCTTGGCGCACGAGGAGGAGACGGTGCAGCGCGCCTACACGCCCGCGCTCGACAACCTCGCCGACCTGTCCGCCATCCGGGCCGCCATCGACGGCAACACCGGCGCCCCGCGGGCTGGACCAGGTTCCCTTCGCCAACGACATGTTCTCCCGCTACTCCGAGCTGATCCAACCGTTCTTCGACGCCACCGACCGGGTGGCCCTGGCGGTCGACGACGCCGAGCTGCGGCAGTGGACCACGCTGGTGGGGCGGTCCGCCCAGCAGGTCGAGACGCTGGCCAACCTGGCCCGGCGGGTGGTCATCGACGCCAGCCTGGGCGACGGGATCAACGACCCGGCCGAGATCGCGGCGGCCAACCAGCTCAAGTCCCAGTTCGACCAGGCCGACCAGGAGTTCATGCTGGCCGGGGAGCCGTTCTCCGGCATCCTCCGCCCCAACTTCCCCGACGACCTGGTCACGGGGTTCAGCGACAACGTGGAAGCCGCCCTGGCCGGCGGCCAGGTCGACTTCGACCTCATGCTCAACAGCCTCAACGTGCCGGTCGACGAGGGGTTCATGGGCCTGCGCGACGACCTCACCGTCGGGCTCAACGCCCGGGCCGACGAGCTCAACGCCGAGGCCGCCGGGCGCGAGCGGCTCTACGTGGGGCTGGCCGTGATCACGCTGGGCGCCGCCCTCGTGCTGGCGTGGCTGGTGTCGCGCTCCATCACCAAGCCCCTGCGCTCGCTGACCCGCCAGGCCACCGAGATGGCCGAGCGCCGGCTGCCCGAGGCCGTCGACCACATCCTGGACACGCCGCCGGGCGAGGACGTGGCCGTGCCCCACGTCGCCCCCGTGTCGGTGCAGACCCGGGACGAGGTGGCCGACGTGGCCGCCGCGCTCAACACCGTGCAGGACACCGCGCTCGACCTGGCCATCGAGCAGGCCGTGCTGCGCCGCAACATCGCCGACAGCTTCGTGAACCTGGGGCGGCGCAACCAGAACCTGCTCGGGCGCCAGCTCGACTTCATCACCGAGCTGGAGAGCCACGAGACCGACGCGGACACGCTCGCGGACCTGTTCCGGCTCGACCACCTGGCCACCCGCATGCGCCGCAACGCCGAGTCGCTGCTGGTGCTGGCGGGCTTCGACCCGCCCCGCAAGTGGGCGGCCCCGGTGCGCCTGTCGGACGTGATCCGGGCCGCGCTGGGCGAGGTCGAGGACTACCACCGCGTCAGCGTCCGCGACGTCGAGCCCGCCACCATCCTGGGCTCGGTCGCAGCCGACCTGGCCCACCTGCTGGCCGAGCTGGTGGAGAACGCGCTGGTCTTCTCCCCGCCGGACCAGAACGTCGACATCCGCGGCCGCCACCACCGCGATGAGCCGCTCGGCGGGGGCGCCTACACGCTGGCGATGATCGACTCCGGCCTGGGCATGCCCGACGACGACCTGCGGGCTGCCAACCGCCGGCTCGCGGGCACCGAGAGCTTCACCATCGCCCCCTCCAAGTACCTGGGCCACTACGTGGCCGGGAACCTGGCGGCGCGCCACGGCATCGGGGTCCACCTGTCCCACTCGCCCGGCAGCGGCATCACCGCCACCATCACGCTGCCCGCCGCGCTGCTCACCACCGAGCCGGTGACCAGCGCCCCGATCACGCCGCCCCACGGGCAGCGGGCCGTGCGGCTCTCGCCCGGCATCCAGCTGCAGGGGCCGGAGTCCGGCCCCGCCCGCCGCCCGGTCCTGCCGCCGGCGTCCTCCGCGGCCGCCGCGGCCCGCAGCACCCAGACGATCTGGCCCCGCACCCTGCCGCCGATGACCCCGCGGCGCGAGCCCGCCCCGGCCGGCAGGCGGGGCAACGGCGGCAACGGTGGCAACGGCGGCAACGGCGGCAATGGCGGCCACGGCCCTCAGGACCAGCCACCGCCGGCCACGCCCGCCTCGCGCCCGCGGCTGACCCCGATGGAGGCGGAGGCCAGCCTGCTGGCCTCGCTGCCCCGCTACGCGCCGGCCCCGCGGCCGGCGACCCCCGAGCCGCCGCGGGAGCCGTCCATCGCCAGCCGGGTGGCGGCCTCCAGGGTCGCGGCTCCCCGGGTCGCGGCTCCCCGGGTCGCGGCTCCCCGGGCTGCGGCCCGCCGGTGGCGACCCCGGGCCACGTGGCCGACCAGCCGCGGCCGCCGGCCGACCGCGCCGCTCCAGCGCCGGGTGGCGGGCGCGCAGCTTCCCGACACGAGCGTGGTGCCGCTGCACGAGGAGCCGAACGGCAACGCGCCCTCGCCCGAGACGCGCGCCGCCGCCAGCGACGTCCACTCCATGCTGACCAGCTTCAGCGAGGGCGTGCAGCGGGGCCTGGCCGAGGCCCGGCGGGGCTCGGGCTAGCTCAGCACGACCAGCCGCAGCTCGGTCATCTCCCGCACCGTGTAGTGCGGGCCCTCCCGCGTGTTGCCGCTGTCGCGCACTCCGCCGTAGGGCTGCTGGTCGGCCCGCCACGTGGGCACCTCGTTGACCAGGACGCCGCCGTAGTCGAGCCGCCGGGCCGCGGCCAGGGCCGAGTCGAGGCGGGCCGTGAACACCGCGGCCTGGAGGCCGTAGCGGGTGTCGTTGGCCAGGCCGATCGCCTCGTCGAGGTCGTCGTAGGCGGCCACGGCCACCACCGGGCCGAAGACCTCGTCCGAGCACACCTTCATCTCCGGCGTGACCCCGGTCAGCACCGTGGGGCGCAGCACGCCGTCGTCACCGAAGTCGCCGCCGATCGCCACCTTGGCGCCGCCCTCGACCGCCTCGTCGATCCACTCCTTGACCCGCTCGGTCTCGCCCGCCGAGATCAGCGCGGAGACGTCGGTGCCCTCGTCCAGCGGCGGCGCCCACCACCAGGGTGCCCACCTGGTCGACCAGCTCGGCCACGAAGTCGTCGTGCACCGAGCGCTGGACGTAGATGCGCTGGGACGAGATGCACGACTGCCCCGCGTGCGAGAAGCCGGCCACCTTGAGCTTGGCCGCGGCCGTGCGCCAGTCGCCGTCCGCCTCCACGATGACGGGGCTGTTGTTGCCCAGCTCCAGGCTGACCTTCTTGCGGGCGGCCTTGGCCCGGATGGACCAGCCCACCGGCGGGCTGCCGGTGAAGGTGATCATGGCCACGTCGTCGTGCAGCACCAGCGGGTCGCCCACCGCCGAGCCCGACCCGGTGACGACGTTGAGCCATCCCGGCGGCAGGCCGCACTCGTCCAGCAGCAGGTTGGCCAGCGCCAGGGCCGACAGCGGCGTCTGGCTGGCCGGCTTGAGCACGACCGGGCAGCCCGCGGCGATGGCCGGCGCCACCTTGTGGCACACGAGGTTGAGCGGGAAGTTGAACGGGCTGATGGCGCCCACCACGCCGATGGGGACCCGCAGGGTGAAGCCCAGCTTGCCCTCGCCCGGGGCGGTCGCCTCGAGGGGGACCATCTCGCCCGCCAGCGTGCGGGCCTCGATCGCGCTGAACCGGAACGTGTCGGCGGCGCGGTTCGCCTCGACCCGAGCCGTCTTGAGGGGCTTGGCCGCCTCGGCCGCGATGATGCGGGCGAAGTCCTCCTGGCGCTCGGCCAGCAGCGTGGCCGCCCGGTCCAGGATGGCGGCCCGGGCGTGCGCGGGCAGCGGCTCGGCCAGCCGGGCGCGGGCCGCGGCCACGGCCCGGTCGACGTGGCCGGCGTCGCAGGCGGGGACGCGACCGACCTCGCTGCCGTCGTACGGCGAGCTCACCACGATCTCCTCCTCGGTGGTGACTCGGTCGGCTCCGATGGGAACGGGGATGGCCTCGGGCATGCTGCACTCCTCGCAAAGGGGGTACAGGCTGGTTCTACCCCAAGGGCGGCTACCGTCCCGCACCGACATGGCAACGTTTCCCTTCCTCGACTGGCCCGGTCCGCTGGCGTTCGCCCACCAGGGCGCGCACACCGACGGCGGGCCGGGCGAGAACACCATGGCCGCCTTCGAGGCCGCCGTGGCGCTCGGGTACCGCTACCTGGAGACCGACGCCCACGCCACCGCGGACGGCGTGCTGGTGGCCTTCCACGACGACCACCTGGACCGCCTCACCGACCGCACCGGGGCCATCGCCGACCTGCCGTGGGCGGAGGTGCGCCAGGCCCGGGTGCGCGACGGCGACGGGGTCCCGCTGCTGGAGGACGTCCTCACCAGCTGGCCCGAGGCGCGCGTCAACATCGACCCCAAGCACGACGCCGCCGTCGGCCCGCTGGTCGACCTGGTGCGCCGGCTGGGCGTGCTCGACCGGGTGTGCTTCGGCGCCTTCTCCGACCGGCGCCTCGGCCGGCTGCGCGAGGCGCTCGGCCCGGGCGCGTGCACGTCCATGGGCCCCCGCCAGGTGGGGCGGCTCGTGGCCGCGGCCCGCCGCCTGCCCGCGGGGAGCTTCGCGGCCGCGTGCGTGCAGGTCCCGGTGCGCCAGGGGCGGATCCCGCTGGTCACCGAGCGGTTCCTGGAGGCCGCGCACGGCCGCGGCCTGCCGGTCCACGTGTGGACCATCAACGACGCCGGCGAGATGCGCCGGCTGCTGGACCTGGGGGTGGACGGCATCATGACGGACCGGCCCGACGTCCTGAAGGACGTGCTGTGCGAGCGTGGGAGCTGGGTCTCCTGACCGCGGTGGTGCCCGACTCCGAGCTCGAGGCCCTCTACCGGGCGCTGCTGCTCCCCCGCGCCATCGAGGACAGGATGCTGGCGCTGCTGCGGCGGGGACAGCTCTCCAAGTGGTTCTCGGGCATCGGCCAGGAGGCCATCTCGGTCGGGCTGGTGGCGGCGCTGCGGCCCGACGACTGGATCCTGCCGGTCCACCGCAACCTGGCCGTGTTCACCGGCCGGGGCATGGACCTGGGCGTGCTGTTCCGCCAGCTGCTCGGCCGCGAGGGCGGGTTCACCGGCGGCCGCGACCGCACCTTCCACTTCGGGTCGCTCGACCACCACGTCGTGGGCATGATCAGCCACCTGGGGGCCATGGCCCCGGTGGCCGACGGCCTGGCGCTGGCGGCGCGGCTGCGGGGCGAGGAGCGGGTGGCGGCGGTGCTGGTGGGCGACGGCGCCACCAGCGAGGGCGACGTCCACGAGGCCATGAACCTGGCCGCGGTGTGGCGGCTCGGCGTGCTGTTCGTCATCGAGAACAACCACTGGGGCCTGTCCACGCCCACCTCCGAGCAGTACGCGTGCGCCCACCTGGTGGACCGGGCCGCGGGCTACGGGATGCCGGGCGAGATCGTGGACGGCAACGACGTGGTGGCCGTGCGCGACGCGGTGACCCGGGCCGCGGCCCGCGCCCGCGGGGGCGGCGGGCCCACGCTGCTGGAGTGCAAGACGTACCGGATGCGAGGCCACGAGGAGGCGTCGGGCACCGACTACGTGCCGGTCGAGCAGCTGGCGGCCTGGGTGGCGCGGGACCCCATCGCCCGGGTGGAGGCCCGCCTGGACAGCCAGGGCGGCCTGCCCCGCGCCCGGCGCGACGAGCTCGCGGCCGAGGTGCGGGCCGAGGTCGAGGCGCACCTGTCCGAGGCGCTCGCCGCGCCGGAGCCCACCACCGAGCCCGACGGTCGAGGAGGCCCGGGCCTACGCCCCCGCCGCCCCGCTGCGGCGGGCCGCGGTCACGCCCGCCGCCCCGCCCGGTCACGCGCCCGAGGCCCGCTACGTCGACGCGGTCAACGACGCCCTGCGCACGGCGCTGGCGGCCGACGACCGGGTGGTGCTGCTGGGCCAGGACATCGCCGGCTACGGCGGCGTGTTCAAGGCCACCGAGGGCCTGGCGGCCGAGTTCGGGACCGACCGGGTGCGCAACACGCCGATCATCGAGTCGGGCGCCATCGGCGCCGCCCTGGGCCTGGCCCTCGACGGCTTCCGGCCGGTGGTGGAGATGCAGTTCGGCGACTTCGTGAGCTGCGGGTTCAACCAGCTGGTCAACAACGTGGCCACCACCCGCTACCGCTGGGACGCCCCCGTGCCCCTGGTGGTGCGCCTCCCGGTGGGCGGGGGCCTGGGCGCGGGGCCGTTCCACTCGCAGAACGTGGAGGCGTGGTTCTGCCACGTGTCCGGCCTCAAGGTGGTGGCCGCGGCCACGCCCGCGGACGCCAAGGGCCTGCTGCTGGCCGCGCTGGACGACGGCAACCCCGTGCTGGTGCTGGAGCACAAGAAGCTGTACCGCAGCGCCAAGGGGCCGGTGCCGCCCGGCCACCACGTCGAGCCCCTGGGCCGGGCCCGCATCGCCCGCCCGGGCACCGACGCCACCCTCGTCACCTACGGCGCCGGCGTCGCCTGGGCCCTCGGCCGCGGCGGCCACGGTGGCGGCCGAGGACGGCCACGAGGTCGAGGTCGTCGACCTGCGCTCGCTGCGCCCCTGGGACCGGGACACGGTCCTCGACTCGGTCCGGCGCACCTCCCGGGCCCTGGTGGCCCACGAGGCCCCGCTCACCGGGGGCTTCGGCGCCGAGATCGCCGCCGTCATCGGCCAGGAGGCCTTCGCCTGGCTCGACGCCCCGGTCTCCCGGGTCGGCGGCACGGACTCCCCGATCCCCTTCGCCCCCACGTTGGAGCGCGCCTGGTCGGCGGAGAGCCGCGTGCTGCCCGCCCTGCGGGCCCTGCTGGCGTTCTAGCGCCTGGCCTTCAGGCGGGTGGGCAGGCCGAAGGCGGGGAAGAGCTCGGGGTAAACGAAGTTGTGGTGGCCGACGATCCGGCCTCCGGCCACCTCGACGATCTGGATGGCCCACGGCTCCCACACGCCGTCGGCCACCCGGTGGTAGTTGCCGAAGCCGCCGGTGCCGTTGACCGCCACCGGGAGCAGCCGGCCGCCCCGGCAGACGCTGCCTTCGCCCAGGAAGAACGCGGCCATCTCCTCCGGGCCCTCCAGCCACACGTCCCAGGGCGGCATGGACATGACCACGTCCTCCCGCACCAGGCCCACCAGATCGGGGATGTCGTAGCGCTCGAAGGCGTCGACGTAGCGGGCCAGCAACGCCTGGTTCTCGGGCTCGACCGTCGAGTCGAGCTGCTCGCCCCGCAACTCGGACAGGGTCGCCCGGGCCCGCTGGAGGGCGCTGTTCACCGAAGCCACGCTGGTGTCGAGCAGCTCCGCGGCCTCGTTGGCGTGCCAGCGCAGCACCTCGCACAGGATGAGCACCGACCGCTGGCGGGCCGGCAGGTGCTGCAAGGCGGCGACGAACGCCAGGCGGATCGACTCGCGCGCCGCCGCCACGTCGGCCGGGTCGGCGTCGAGCCGGATCACCTTCTCGTCGGCCACCGGCTGGACGAAGGCGTGCTCGGGCTGGTGGTGCTCGTTGAGCACGATCTCCGCCGTGACGCTGGACGGCCCCATCTCCATGGGCCGGGCCCGGCGCTGCGGGCTGCGCATCATGTCGATGCACACGTTGTTGGCGATGCGGTAGAGCCAGGAGCGCAGCGACGAGCGGCCCTCGAAGCCGTCGATCGAGCGCCAGGCCCGCACCATCGTCTCCTGTACCGCGTCCTCGGCCTCCGACCCCGAGCCCAGCATGCGGTAGCAGAAGCCCGTCAGCTCCCGTGCGATGGGACTCGAGCGCCGCCTCCAGACCCGCAGCGAGGTCGGCCCCGGTCGCCATGTGGCGCGTCGCCATAGGGTCACGAGCGTAAGCGCTCCTGCCCGGCGCTCCGACCGATGCTTGCATCGTCAACTACCTCCTGCCTCGGGGAGCAGCTCGGACAGGCCACACAGCTCCAGCAGCCGGCGCAGCTCGGGCGGCGGATCGCGGAGGCGGACGGCCTCGCCCCGGCGCCGGGCGTCGAGCGTCAGGCGGGCGAGCCGGTCCACCAGGTCGAGGTCCAACCGCTCCGCGTCGAGGCGCGCCACGGTGACCTCGTCCCCGTTGATCACCACCGCAGTCACCTCCACTGCGCCTTGGACGGAAGGTGGGCGCGGAACTCATCGGTGTGCGAACATGTGTTCGTGGCCCGCGAGGCGACCATCCTCCACGCCGACCTCGACGCCTTCTACGCGTCGGTCGAGCAGCGCGACGACCCCCGCCTCCGGGGCCGGCCGGTCATCGTGGGTGGCGGCGGAGTGGTGCTTGCCGCCAGCTACGAGGCCAAGGCGTTCGGGGTGCGCACCGCCATGGGCGGCGCCCTGGCCCGGGGCCTGTGCCCCCGGGCCGTGATGGTCCGGCCCCGCATGAGGCCTACTCCGCGGCCAGCAAGGCCGTGTTCGCGGTGTTCGAGGACACCACCCCGCTGGTCGGAGGGTCTCTCCATCGACGAGGCGTTCCTCGACGTCGGCGGGCTGCGCCGGGTCTCGGGCACACCCACCGAGATCGCCCGGCGGCTGCGGCGTGAGGTCGCCGAGCGGGTCGGCCTGGCCATCACCGTGGGCGTGGCCCGCACCAAGTTCCTGGCCAAGGTGGCCAGCGGTGTGGCCAAGCCCGACGGCCTGCTGGTCGTGCCGCCCGAGCGCGAGCTGCAGTTCCTCCACCCGCTACCCGTGCAGCGCCTGTGGGGGGTGGGCAAGGTCACGGCGGCCAAGCTCGGCTCGCGGGGCATCACCACCGTGGCCGACATCGCCGCGCTCCCCGAGGCGGCGCTGGTGTCCATGCTGGGCCCGGGCGCGGGCCACCACCTGTACGCCCTGGCCCACAACCGCGACCCTCGCCCGGTGGTGGTGGGCCGCCGCCGGAGCTCGATCGGGGCCCAGCGGGCGCTCGGCCGCTCGCCGCATGCACCCGGCGCGGTGGACGCCGCCTCGTCGGCCTCGTGGACCGGGTGACCCGCCGCATGCGGTCGGCCGGCCGGGTGGGCCGCACGGTCATGCTGCGCCTGCGCTTCGACGACTTCACGCGGGCGACCCGCTCGCACACCCTCGAGCGGGCCACGGCTCACACGCCCACGATCCTGGCCACGGCCCGCGGCCTGCTGGCCCGGCCGCCCCGCTGATCGCCCGCCGGGGGATCTCCCTGGTCGGCATCTCGGTGGGCAACCTGGACGACGACCGGGCCGTCCAGCTGGCGCTGCCGTTCCGTCGCAGCAGCGGCGAAGCCCTCGACGCCGCGCTCGACGCCGTGCGCGAGCGCTTCGGCACGGGCGCCATCACCCGCGCCGTGCAGCTGGGCCGCGACCCGGGCCTGTCGGTGCCCATGCTCCCCGACTAGGTCGAGCGCACCGCCTCGATGAGGACGGCCAGGCCCTGGTCGATCTCGTCGTCGGAGACGGTGAGCGGCGGGACGAGGCGTAGGACGTTCTCGTCGGGCCCGCAGGCCAGGACGATCACGCCGGCCGCCAGGCAGGCGGCGCAGACGGCGTCGGTGACCGCCTTGTCGGCCAGCTCGACGCCGACCATGAGGCCGATGCCGCGGATGTCGCGGACACGGGGATGGCCGCCGACCTCACGGCGCAGGTGGGCCACCACCCGGTCGCCCAGGGTGGCGACCCGGCGGTAGAGGTCACCCTCGTCGAGGACGTCGAGGGTGGCCACGGCGGCGGCGCAGGCCACCGGGTTGCCGCCGAAGGTGGAGCCATGGGTGCCCGTGGGCCAGCGCTCCATGAGGGCGCGGGGGGCGACGATGCCGCCCAGCGGCAGGCCCGAGGCGATCCCCTTGGCGAACAGCAGCACGTCCGGGACGACGCCGTAGGCCTCGGCCGCGAACGGGCGCCCGGTGCGGCCGACCCCGCACTGCACCTCGTCGAACACCAGCAGGATGCCGTGCGCGTCGCAGCGCCTCGCGCAGGCCGGCCAGCCAGGCACCGGCGGGGGCACGTAGCCGCCCTCGCCCAGCACCGGCTCCACCACCATGGCGCCCA
>CAWDIO010000023.1:0-81574 GCA_963802385.1 uncultured Acidimicrobiales bacterium
GGTGGGCAGCAGAGCACCCAGCAACCATGGCCAAGCCGGGGACGAGGCCGCCGTGAAGGTGGTCGGGCGCGCCGAAGCCGCAGGCAGAGACGGCAAAGCAGAACCACAGACGCACGGCAACCAGCCATGCTAGGCCGTTGCGGGCGCAAAGGCAACCCGCGGAACTACAGCTTCAACCGGAGTGCGGCTGAGCCGCCCCGGAGGGCCGTTTGGCTGGTGGGAGGGTAAGCCCGTTCGCCCACGAGGTCAACCCCGCTCACGTGGAGTGTGGCATTTTGGCCACCGAGCGTAGTGGGGCCCTCCCCGTTCTGTCAGACGTCACGCGCAATGGTGCCCGTGACGTCTGACAGAAGGGATTGCTGCTACTTCAGGGTGACCGTGGCGCCGGCGCCCTCCAGGGCGGCCCGGGCCTTCTCGGCCTCTTCCTTGTTGACCTTCTCGAGCACGGACGTGGGGGCCGCCTCGACCAGGTCCTTGGCCTCCTTGAGGCCGAGGCTGGTCAGCGAGCGCACCTCCTTGATGACCGCGATCTTCTGGCCGCCGGCGGCCTCGAGGACGACGTCGAACTCGTCCTTCTCTTCCTCGGCGGGGGCGTCGGCCGGACCGGCCGGGCCGGCGGCCACGGCCACGGGGGCCGCGGCGGTCACGCCGAAGCGCTCCTCGAACTCCTTGAGCAGCTCGCTCAGCTCGAGGACGGTCATGCCGGAGATCGAGTCGAGGATCTCTTCCTTGGTTGCCATTTCAGCTCTCTTCCGTGGAGTCGTTCGTGTCGGCGGGGGCGGCGGGGGCACCGCTCGCACTGGGTTGTCCCGCGCCCGTTGCGTCGATGAGGGCCTGGAGGCCGTACGCGAAGTTGCGGGGCAGGGCCTGGAGCAGGCCCGCGAACTGCTGCATCGGCGCAGCGAACGCACCGGCCAGCCGGGCGAGGAGCACCTCGCGGGGCTCGACGTCGGCCAGGGCCCGGGCGTCCTCGGGGGACAGGGCCTTGTCGTCCATGACGCCGCCCTTGACCACCAGCGACGGGTTGGTGCGGGCGAAGTCGCGCAGGGCCTTGGCCACCAGCACGGCGTCGCCGGGCGAACCGTCGGGGCGCTCGCCCACGAAGGCGATGGCCGTCGGGCCCGTCAGCAGGTCCTCGAGGTCGAGGCCCGCTTCGCGGACCGCGAGCCGCACGAGCGTGTTCTTGTACACCTTGTACTCGCCGCCCGCGTCGCGCAGTGCCCGACGCAGGACGCCGATGGCGGACACGTCGAGGCCGCGGTACTCGGTGAGCAGCGCCGCGCTGGCATCCTCGAAGCGCTCGCGCACCTCGTCGACCACGGCGACCTTCTCCGGTCTCGGATTCTCCATGACACCTCCTCTCTCGTGTGCTCGGACGCTCGCTTGGATGCGAACGCCCCACGCACACGGCGCCGGCGGTGGCCGGCGAGGTGTCCGGAAAGAGTCCGCCTGCTCAGGCGGGCCCGGAGGCCCATTGCGCCCCGAGGGGCACCGGAGGTCTTCGGCGAGCGAAGGTTTGGTTGTGGTTGGCGGTCGGGAAGCCTACCGGCTTCCGTTTGAACTGCACCTGTTCTCTTTCCTTTTCCCTTCCCAACACCTTGGACCGCCACCCGGCCGGGGTTGGCGGCTAGGCGACGGCCTCGTCGATCCCGGGCCGCAGGCGGGCGGGGTCGATCTTGATGCCGGGGCCCATCGTCGAGGCGACGGTGACCCGGCGGAGGTAGCGGCCCTTGGCGGCCGCGGGCTTGGCCCGGTTGAGCTCGTCCACGACGGCCCGGAAGTTGTCGGACAGCGCGGGCAGGTCGAAGGAGGCCTTGCCGATGGGCACGGCCACGTTGCCGTAGCGGTCGGTGCGGTACTCGACCTTGCCCCCCTTGAACTCGCCGACGGCCTTGGCCACGTCGGGCGTGACGGTGCCCGACTTCGGGTTGGGCATCAGGCCCCGGGGGCCGAGGACGCGGCCGAGGCGGCCGACGACCGGCATGAGGTCGGGGGTGGCGATGGTGATGTCGAAGTCGAGCATGCCGCCCTCGATCTGGGCGGCGAGGTCCTCGGCGCCCACGATGTCGGCCCCGGCCTCGCGGGCCGCAGCCGCGGCCTCGCCGGAGGCGAACACCGCGACCCGGACGTCCTTGCCGGTGCCGGACGGGAGCCCGACCGTGCCCCGCACGATCTGGTCCGCCTTGCGGGGGTCGACGCCGAGGCGGACGACCAGCTCGACGGTCTCGTCGAAGTTGGCCTTGGCCAGCGAGCGCACCAGCTCGAGGGCCTCGGACGGGGTGTGGAGACGCTCGCGGTCGAAGCGCTTGAGAGCGTCGCGGTACTTCTTGCCTTGCGCCATGGTGGCTCCCTCAGGTGGTCATGGCCGCCGGGCGAGGTGATCCCGGTCGAGCCGTGGGTTTCGGGTGGGTCAGCCGACCTCGATGCCCATCGAGCGGGCGGTGCCGGCCACCTGGAGCTTGGCGGCCGCCAGGTCGTAGGCGTTGAGGTCGGGCATCTTGATCTTGGCGATCTCCTCGACCTGGGCGTCGGTCACCTTGCCGGCGACCTGCTTGCCCGGGTCGGTGGCGCCCTTGTCCAGGCCGGCGGCCTCGCGCAGCAGCACGGGGGTCGGCGGGGTCTTGAGGATGAACGTGAAGGTCCGGTCCTCGTACACCGTGATCTCGACGGGGACGATCGTGCCCCGCTGGGACTCGGTGGCGGCGTTGTAGGCCTTGCAGAAATCCATGATGGCCACGCCGTGCGGGCCCAGCGCGGTGCCGACCGGGGGCGCGGGGGTGGCCTGCCCGGCGGGGATCTGGATCTTGACGGCGGCCAGCACCTTCTTCTTGGCCATGGGGATTCCTCTCGCGATGAGCTTGGGCGGACGCACGGGGCGTCAAACGCGACGGGCAAGTCTACGGCGCCGGCCCGGGGACCGCGCCACTCGTCAGAGCGGGGCGACCTCGGCGCCGGGTGACCTCAGAGCTTGGCGACCTTGCTGAACTCGAGCTCGACCGGGGTCTCCCGGCCGAAGATGTTGACCAGCACCTTGAGCCTGAGCTGGTCCTCGTTGATCTCGATGACCTCGCCGGAGAAGTCCGCGAAGGGGCCCTCGCGCACCCGCACGGTCTCGCCGATCTCGTATTCGAGGCGGGGCTTGGCCCGGGTGGCGACCTGCTCCTCGGTGCCCTTGGGCATCAGGAAGGCCTCGACGTCCTTGCGGGGCAGCGGCGAGGGCTTGGCCCCCTGGCCCACGAACCCGGTGACGCCCGGGGTGTTGCGGATGACGAACCAGGCGGTGTCGTCCAGCTCGGCGCGGACGAGGAGGTAGCCCGGGAACATCTTGCGCTGGGCCACGATCCGCTTGCCGTTCTTGAAGTCGACGTAGTCCTCCATGGGGATGACGACCTCGTAGACGGCCTCCTCGGCGTTCATCGAGTGGATGCGGGCCTCGAGGTTCTGCTTGACCTTCTTCTCGTAGCCCGACTGCGTGTGGACGACGAACCACCGGCCCGGCCGGGTGAAGGGGTTGTCGATGACTTCGGGCGGCCCGACCACCAGGTCCTCGACGGTGATCACCTCGGCCTCGGCCTCGGTCGCCTCCGCGTCGGTCACCTCGGCCTCGGTCGCCTCCGCGTCGGTCACCTCGGCCTCGGTCGCCTCGGCACCGTCGGCGCCAGGCTCAGCCATGGCGGCCTCCGGCTCGGCGGCGTCGACGTCGGCCACGCCCGCACCGGCCTCGCCGGCGTCGGCCTCGGCGGTCTCCGGGTCCGCGGCGGCCCCGGCCTCACCGGCCTCGGGCGCCGCCTCGTCGTCGTGGCCGTTGGCCCGGTTCTCGTTGCCGCTCAGGGCGGCGTCGTCTACGGAAGGGATGTTGTCGGTGTCGTCAGGACTCATCGTTCGAACAGCTTGAACACGGCCTCGCCGAAGGCGAAGTCCAGGAGGGCGATGTAGGTGGTCAGGACAACCACCGTGATGAGCACGATGATCGAGTAGTTGATGACCTCCGACCGCGACGGCCACGCCACCTTGCGCAGCTCGGCCCGCACCTCGCGGAGGAACTGCAGCGGCCCCGTGCGGGGCTCTTTGGTAGGGCGCGGCGCTGCGGGCGCGGGCCGCTTGCGGGCGGCGGGCGCGCCGTCCGCGCCGAGCTGGCCTTGGCGCTGCAGCATGCGCTTGGTCTGTCGGTTCATCGCCATGACGAGACCCTCGGATAGGGATTGGTAGGGGCAGGTGAAGAGCAGGGCAGGAGGGACTCGAACCCCCAACCTGCGGTTTTGGAGACCGCTGCTCTGCCAGTTGAGCTACTGCCCTTGGGGGTGAACCGGAACAGCCTATCCCGTCCCTGACGCGGCGGGACAAGGCGGCCCCCTCCGGGGTATGTCACGCGGTGGCGGCATCCTCCCGCGCCCGCCAGGCGGCGTTGGCCTCCGCGAAGAGCTGCCGCGCACCCTCGTAGTCGTAGGGCCGTTCCTCCTCCGGGCCGGGTCCCCACTGGCTGCGCGGCTGGTTGACGAAGTCACCCCCGTACACGTGGATGGCGCCGGTGAGACGGGTCAGCGGGTTGGCGACGGCGTGGATCGTGTCGTCCCCCAGCAGCAGCACGTCCCCGGTCACGAGCGTGCGGCCGCCGGTCCCGTCCAGGAAGCGGCTCTCGGGCCCGGAGCGCCGGTAGAAGGCGTTGTCCTCCTGCCCGCCGTAGATGCCGATGGCCGCCCACATGCGATGGTTGTGCGGGAACAGCCGCATCCCCGGCGCCCACACCACGTGCATCACCGTCAGGTCGGGCGCCTGGTGCAGGACGTTCAGCCCGCCCTCGACCGGCCGCAGCACGTCCGCCACGCCCCCGGGGTCGGCCAGCGCCCGGTCGAGCAGGTCCCGCACCGCCAGCCGCGGCTGGTCCGCCTCCAGCGCGTCCCGGCAGTCGGCACAGAACTGATCGACGTCGAACATGCCCCCAGTGTCGCCAGGGGACCTTCAGCCGTCCAGCAGCTCAGCCACGTCGGCGTGCGTCACGGCCAGTCCCTTGTCGAACGTGACGAGGCGCCCACCTCGCGTTCGCGCCAGCGCCGCCAGGTAACCGTCGGTCACCTGGCGATGGCCCACAACGCCGCGCAAGGACGACGCGTCGTAGGGCCGATCGTCGGGCCAGAACTCGTGGCGCCCATGACCCGCGATCCGGTCGAGGACCTCCAGGGCGACAGCGGCCGGCACACCGCTGCGGATCAGCAGCCGCAGGAGTGTGCCCTGGGTGATCGGGCTCGTGGCGAACGGGCCGTCGTGCTGCTCGAACCAGTCGAGGGCCGCCTCGTGGTGGACGTGGTCCGGAACCGCCAAGGCGACCAGGACGTTGCCGTCCAGCAGCGTCGCGGTCACACCTCGTCCTCGAGCGCGGCCACGTCGTCATCGGTGATCGGGCGGCCGAGTCGTATCTGGGGCAGGCCGGTGCGCGGTTCGACCGACACCTTGGCGAGATCGTCGGACAGCAGCGCCCCTCGCAGGATGTCCGCGATGGTCTGGCTGAGCGTCTGCCGCCTGCTGCGCGCCAGTGAGGTCGTGAGCTGGTGGAGGTCAGCCGGCAGATCGATCGTCGTCCTCATAGCTGCATCGTAACGCGCATCGCATCATGATGCAGTCGCGTCACGACGCGAGGTCAGCCGGCGAGGCGGGCGCGGCGGGTGCGGGTGGCGAAGACGATGGCGCCGGCGGCACCGGCGGCGGTGGCGGCGGCGAGGCCGCCGACGTAGGCCATGCGCCGGCCGGAGAGGAGCGAGCGGATGGCGTGGCGCTCGCCGGCCTCCTCGAGGCTGGCGAGGATGTCGGCCAGGAGGCCGGGCGCGGGCTCCAGCACGTCGGTGCGCAGCGAGCGCATGGCCCGCAGGACCTTGCGGTACTGGACGATCTCCGCCTGGCAGCGGAGGCAGCGCTCGACGTGGCGCCGCTCGGATCGGCCGAGGTGCGCCACATCGTCGGCGGCCCCGGCGAGTCTGTCGCTCAGGTCTTCACACTGCACGGTTGACCACCTCCAGTGGCCCGGGCTTCACCCCGCACGGGTTTCGCCCTCGCGGCGACCGAACAGCTGGTCGCGCAACTTGTTGCGAGCACGGTGCAAGCGCACCTTGGCCGCCGACTCGGAGATGCCGAGCTCGGCGGCGATGGCCTCGTGAGGTAGGTCGTAGACGTCCCGCAGGACCACGACCGAGCGCAGTCCCGCGGGCAGGCCGTCGAGGGCGACGCGGAGCCGGGTGCGGAGATCGTCGGCGTCCGCCCGGAGCTGGGGATCGTGGTCCGGGTGGGGGTCCACGACGGGCACGCTGTCGTCCAGCTCGTCGTGGCGGTGCCGGGCCCGCCGCCCCAGGTGGGTGGCGGCGCAGTTGGCCGTGATGCGGTACATCCACGTCGAGAACTGCGCGTCGCCGCGGAAGCGCCGCAGGCCTCGATAGGCCCGGAGGTAAGCCTCCTGCACCACGTCTCTCGCATCTTCCTCGTTGCCGGTAAGGCGAATGGCGAGCGTGTACGTGTCCGCGTACGTCACGCGCACGAGCTCGTCGAACGCTGTCCTGTCGCCGTCCTTGGCGGCGGCGACCAACTCGGCCACCTCATGTGGCATCGGTCGTTTCGACTCCCCCCGTGCTGGGATTGTTACGCGACGTTTTCGTGACAGCAGCGGATTTCGTGGCAACGCCGACGACCCCGCCGCAGGGCGGGGTCGCGGTCAGTTGATTCTACGGCCTGCCGCGGCAGGGAGCGGTCAGCGGGTCTCCTTGTGGACCGTGTGCTGGCGCTCCCAGCGGCAGTACTTCTTCATCTCGATGCGCTCGCGGTCGTTCACCTTGTTCTTGGTGGTGATGTAGTTCCGCCGCTTGCATGAGGTGCACTCGAGGGTCACGTGCACCCGCTTCTCGTTCGTCTTGCTTGCCATCGGTATCTCCTACTTGAGGATCTTGGTGACGCGGCCGGAGCCGACGGTGCGGCCGCCTTCGCGGATGGCGAAGAGGAGGCCTTCGTCCATGGCGATGGGGGAGATGAGCTCGACGGTCATCTCGGTGTTGTCGCCGGGCATGCACATCTCGACGCCCTCGGGCAGCTGGATGGTGCCGGTGACGTCGGTGGTCCGGAAGTAGAACTGGGGCCGGTAGTTGGTGAAGAACGGCTTGTGGCGGCCGCCTTCCTCCTTGGTCAACACGTACACCTGGGCCTCGAAGTTGGTGTGCGGGGTGATCGAACCCGGCTTGGCCAGGACCTGGCCCCGCTCGACCTCTTCCTTCTTGGTGCCGCGGAGCAGGACCCCGATGTTGTCGCCGGCCTGGCCCTGGTCCAACAGCCGCCGGAACATCTCCACCCCGGTGCAGGTGGTCTTGGCCGTGGGACGGATGCCGACGATCTCGACCTCGTCACCCACACGCACGATGCCCTGTTCGACCTTGCCGGTCACCACGGTGCCCCGCCCGGTGATGGTGAACACGTCCTCGATCGGCATCAGGAACGGCTTGTCCAGATCCCGCGCCGGCTCCGGCACGTAGCTGTCCACCGCGTCCATGAGCTCGAGCACCTGCGCCCCGGCCTCCGCGTCGCCTTCCAGCGCCTTGAGCGCCGAGACCGGCGACCACGGGGATGTCGTCGCCGGGGAAGTTGTACTCCGAGAGCAGCTCCCGGACCTCCAACTCCACCAACTCCAACAGCTCCGGGTCATCCACCATGTCGACCTTGTTGAGCGCCACCACGATCGAGGGCACACCCACCTGGCGGGCCAGCAGCACATGCTCACGGGTCTGGGGCATCGGCCCATCCGTGGCCGCCACCACCAGGATCGCCCCATCGATCTGCGCGGCACCCGTGATCATGTTCTTGATGTAGTCCGCGTGCCCCGGCATATCCACATGCGCGTAATGCCGGTTCGCGGTCTCATACTCCACATGCGCGATGTTGATCGTGATACCCCGCTGCTTCTCCTCCGGGGCCTTATCGATCTGATCGAACGCCATCACGGTCACGTTGGGGTTCGACTCCGCCAACACCTTCGTGATCGCCGCCGTCAACGTCGTCTTCCCATGGTCGATATGACCCATGGTGCCGATGTTCAAATGCGGCTTGGTCCGCTCGAACTTTTGCTTGGCCATCGTGCGGATCTCCTGGTCTCGCGGAAGTGATGGAGTAGCGGCGGCCGGGTTCGAACCGGCGACAACCCGATTATGAGCCGGGTGCTCTGACCAACTGAGCTACGCCGCCAGGTGCTACTTGCGAGCCCCCTGTCGGAATCGAACCGACGACACCAGCCTTACCATGGCTGTGCTCTGCCGACTGAGCTAAGGGGGCAACCCGGGCCGGCCGGGCTCGCGCCCGGACCCGTCACCTAGGGCCGCACAGAGTATCGCCGTCCGGCGGCCACCATCCAACCGATCTGGTCACGACGACGACCAGCGCCGGCCGCCGGCCCCTCGGCGTGGCCGTCCCGGCACGGGCCGGGCCCCATATCCCCCACCGGGCCGTTTCCACCACGTAGGGTGGTGATGTCGCCATTTCGCGACACGTTCGTAAAGAAAAACCTCAAGTTCGTGACGGAACGCGCCGATACTGGTCCCGTGCTGGTGGAACGCCTCATCGTTGAGGGCGACGGCGAAGCCGCGTCCGTAGACTTCCATCCGCGGCTGACCGTGCTGGGCGGTATGCCGGGTGATGCTCGCGGAGCCTTCGGCTCCCTGCTCTCCGGTGCCCTCCACGGAACGGTGCGCGGCGTCCATCTCGAGGTCGTCGACGACTCGGGCCGCCGTCTGGTGGTGCTGCGTCCGTCGTCGGGCCAGCACCGGGTCATCGACGTGGCCACGTCGACCGACGTGACCGCCCAGCACCGCGGCTTCGACGGCCGGGTCGACCTGCTCTCCAGCCAGTACGGGCGGTCGACGGTCACCCGCATCACCGCGGCCGACCTGCGCAACCGCACGCCACGCAACGACGCGGTGCGGGCCCTGTCCGCTGTCGACCAGGTCGCCCTGTGGGGCGCGGCCGACGAGCTGCTGGGCCGGGGCACCGGCCGGGGCGACGCGGTCGCCGTCTGGCACGCCCTGGCGGGCGACACCGACGTGCACTGGGCGGTCGACCACCGCACCGAGATCCAGGCCGCGGCCCGGCTGCGCCAGCACATCGCCGCCCTGCGCTCGCTCTCGTCCAGCGCGCCCGACCTGTCCGACGACGACGCCGTGGCCTTGGCCCAGGGCATCGTGTCGCAGCTGACCGCCGCCACCAACAGCGCCGGCAGCCGGCCCCCGGTCCTGCTCGACGAGACGTTCGACCAGCTCGAGCCGGCGGTCGTCCCGCTGCTGCTGGAGCTGCTGCCCGGCCTGGTCGGCGACCTGCAGGTCATCCTGCTCACCGAGGACGAGGCCATCGCCAGCTGGGCACGCCTCGAGGCGCTGGCCGGCGAGCTGGCGCTGGTCGAGCCGGCGCTCGCCGCCGACTGACTCCGCTGACCCCGGCCGTTCACCGGGCCCGACACGTCGCTGCCCCGGCGCCGCCCCGGGCCTAGCGTGGCGTCGATGGGCTCCCCCCTGACGGTTCGCCTGGCGCGGCTCGACGACGCCGAGGCGATCCGGCAGATCTACAACGCCGAGGTCACCACCTCCACCGTCACCTTCGACATCGCGCCGCGGACCCTGGCAGCAGCAGCGCGCCTACCTGAGCGAGCGCAGCGGGGCCCACGCCGTCATCGTGGCCAGCGACGGTCCCACCGTGGTCGGCTTCGGGGCGCTGTCGCCATGGCGGTCCAAGGCCGCCTACTCGACCAGCGTCGAGGACTCGGTGTACGTGCACCGCGACCACCAGGGCCGGGGCATCGGCCGCGTCCTGCTGGCCGAGCTGATCTCGGTGGCCACCGCACACGGCTTCCACGCGCTGTTCGCCCGCATCGTGGGCGGGCACGAGGCCTCCATCCGGCTGCACCAGGCGCTCGGCTTCGAGATCGTGGGCACCGAGCGCGAGGTCGGCCGCAAGTTCGGGCGCTGGCTGGACGTGGTGGTGATGGAGCTGCTCATCCAGGCGCCGGCCGACCCAGCGACGCTCATCCAGGCGCCGGCCGACCCAGCGCAGCGGCCACCGCCGGGTTGACCACCTCGACCGCCGGCGGTGTTGACCCCGAGCGCCAGCGCCGGGTCGGCCCGGGTGGCCTCCTCCACGCCCAGCCGGGCCAGCTCGGCCACATACGGCAGGGTCACGTTGGTCAGCGCGTAGGTCGACGTGTTGGGCACCGCGCCCGGCATGTTGCCCACCGCGTAGTGGAGCACCCCGTGGAGCTCGTAGACCGGGTCCTCGTGCGTCGTCTCGTGGGACGTCTCGACGCACCCGCCCTGGTCGATGGCGATGTCGACCACCACGGCGCCCGGCTTCATGGTGCGCACCATGTCCTCGGTGACCAGCACCGGCGCCCGGCCCCCGGGGACCAGCACGGCCCCGATGACCAGGTCGGCGCCGGCCACCACCCGCTCCACCGTGCCCCGGTTGGAGGCCAGCGTGGTGATCCGCCCCATCTGGATCTGGTCGACGTGGCGCAGCCGGTCGACGTTGCGGTCCAGCAGGTTGACCTCGGCCTCGAGGCCGGCCGCCATCCACGCTGCGTTGAGCCCGACGTTGCCCGCGCCCAGCACCACGACCCGCGCCGGCTGCACGCCGGGGGCCCCGCCCAGCAGCACGCCCCGGCCGCCGTTGTGGCGCTCCAGGTAGTGGGCGCCGATCTGGGCCGCCATCCGCCCCGCCACCTCGCTCATGGGCGCCAGCAGCGGCAGCGACCGGTCGGGCAGCTGGACCGTCTCGTAGGCGATGCCGGTGACGCCGTGCTCCACCAGGGCGTCGGCCACCTGGGGGTAGGCCGCGAGGTGGAGGTAGGTGAAGATCGTGAGGTCGTCGCGGAAGAAGCCGAACTCGTGGGACTGCGGCTCCTTGACCTTGCAGATGAGGCTCGCCCGCTCCCACACCTCGTCGGCCGTCTTGACCACCTCGGCCCCGGCCCGGGTGTAGTCGTCGTCGGTGAGGCTGGACCCCGCGCCCGCGCCCGCCTCCATCAGCACCTGGATGCCCTGTGCCCGCAGCTCCCGCACGCCGTCGGGCGTGATCGCCACCCGGAACTCGTCGATCTTGGTCTCGGCGGGCACACCTACCAGCAACGGTGATGGTTGGCTCATGCCCTAGGAGTATCCCACCCCCACCAGGTAGAACCGGTCCGTCGGGTGCTCGTCGGGATAGGCGGGGCGCAGATGGCGGTCGGTCACCGTGAAGCCGGCCCGCTCGAACCGGGCCACCAGGTCGTCGGGGTCGCGCAGCACCGCGGTGATGGACACGCCCCGCCCCATCCAGTCGTCGACGTGGACGCGCCCCTCGACCGGCGTGCACCGCGGCCAGCACGAGGCCGCCCGGGACGAGGGCACGCCGCCAGCCCGCCAGCACCGGATCGAGCAGGTCGGCGTCGCCGTAGATCAGGCAGTAGAAGGCGACGATGCCGGCCACGCTGCCGGGCCGGACGGGCAGCCGCCCGAGGTCGGCCGCCACCAGCGGGCGCCCGGGGTCGTAGCGCCGGGCCTCCCGGAGCTGGCCGAGCGAGGCGTCGGACACGACCACCGGCGCCCCCTGCGCCGCCACCCGCGCCCCGATGTGGCCCGGCCCCCCGCCCACCTCCAGCACCGGGGACCCGGTCGCGCCGGCCACCGCCGCCATCCGGGCCCCGACGTCGTCGAGGAGCGCCCGGTCGTAGGGCTTGCCGTCGAGCTCGGCGGTGAACCGCTCCCGGTAGAGGTCGGCGACGGCGTCGAAGGTCCGCCGCAGGTGGGCGGTCTCCTCGTCCCAGCCGGCACCCGAGGTCATGGCCGGCGAGGCTAAGCCACGCCGGCCATGCTCCCCGAGCTAGTTCTGCGCCAGGTCGTGGTAGGCGGCCCGGTAGCGCCGGAAGGCCACCCGCAGGTCCTCGGTGGAGGCTCCCGCCGGGGTCCAGGCGTCGAGCGCCTCCCGCAGCATCCGCAGGGCCCCGGCGGTCGCATCCTGGGGATCGTCGACGAACTGGAGCTGGAGCTCGACCCAGGGACCGTCGGCCCCGTTGCCTCCGCCGGCCCCGTTGGAGCCCACGCTCACGGCTTCGGCGTCGACCACTATGGGCTCGGCGGGCTCGGTCGCCGGCTCACCCGACTCCGGCCCTCGGCCCCGAGCACAACGGGCTCATCGGCCTCCAGCTCGTTCGACGTCGAGCCTGCCGGCTCGCCTCGGCCTCGGTCGCCCGCTCGCGTCGCCGTCGGCTCGTCCCGCTCCGCTCCTCCACGTCGAGCGCGGCGGGCTCGCGTCGCCTCCGGCTCCTCCACGTCGAGCGCGGCGGGCTCACTCGGCTCCGGCTCCTCCACGTCGAGCGCGGCGGGCTCGGCCGCCTCCGGCTCCTCCACGTCGAGCGCGGCGGGCTCACTCGGCTCCGGCTCCTCCACGTCTGGCTCCGGCTCGCCCGGTCCGGCCCGCTCACGCTCGGCGTCCACTCGTGACGGGGAGTCGAGGTCCTCGATGAGGGGCTCGTCGTCCAGGTCGTCGGTGAGGTCGATCTCCTGGGTGGGCTCGGACTCGTCGTCCCGAGGCAGGGGACGCGAGGGCTCGCGGCCGAACACCGGGGCGTTCATCGCGAGGCCCCGAAGCGGATGCGGGGCCGGCGTTCGCTGTGCCGTCGCCGTCGCCGTCGTCGTCCGTCCGGGCGGTGCCGTCGGCCAGCAGGGCCTCGAACAGGTCCCGGTAGTGGATGAACGTGGCCCGCAGGTCGTCGAGCGAGGCGTCGCGCCCGAGGCGCTCGGCCGTCCCGGTAGTGGGCGACCTGCTCGGGATGGTCGATGGCGACCAGCTCCATCCGGTCACCGGCGCCGACGTCGGCGCCCTCGCCGTCGCGGTAGCCCCGCTCCACGATGAGCTGGTCGACCAGCGTCCGGGCCGACGTCACGCTGCCCTGCGGGTCGTCGACGAAGCCGGCCTGCACCGCGCGCCACTGGGCCGAGTAGCGCTCGGCGGTGGCGGGCGTGAGGTCCAGCAGCTCGACCGACTTGCGTCGCTTGAGCCGCTGCCGCAGCGCCCCCTCGGCGGCCCGACGGTCGCCGTGCTCGTCGATCGCCCGCTCGTACTCCGGCCCGAAGCGACGCTTCAGCATCGCGGACCGCTGCTGTTCGATGACGACCGCGGCGACGACCAGCACCGCCACGACCACCAATGTGAGGATCACCCACGTCATGAGAGGACCTCCCAGTCCCGTCTCGATGCCGTCACCGGTTACCCCTGGCGCGCGCTCCCCCATACGTGGGGTGCCGGTAGGGTCGGCCGCATGGCCGCGCGCGTGATCCGGGCCGCCCTCGTGGCGCTGGCGTTCATCGCCCTGTGGGCGGGACTGTGGGCGACCGTGTCGCCCCGGGCCTTCTACGACAACTACCCGGGCGCCGGGCACGCCTGGGTCGTCGGCCGACGGGCCCTACAACGAGCACCTCATCCGCGACTTCGGGTCGCTGAACCTGGCGCTGGCCGCCGTGACCATCGTCGCGGCCGTGACGCTGGGCCGGGCGGTGGTGACCGCCGCGGCGCTGGCCTGGCTGCTGTTCCAGGTCCCCCACCTCGTGTACCACGCCCGCCACCTCGACGTGTACGCCTCGGCCGACAAGGCGGCGGTGATGGTCGGCCTGGTGCTGTCGGTCGTGCTCCCGGTCGTGATCCTGGTGGCGGAGAGCCGCCGCCCCGCGCCCGGCTAGGCGGGCGGTGTCCCCCACGCCGGGTGGATGTCGAGGCCGGGCCGGTTGGTCACGTTGCGCTGGTCGCTGCCGTCGGCGTTCATGATGTAGATCTCGGCCTGGTCGCCCGCGGTGGGCGTGTCCCGCTTGGTCTCGAACGCCAGCTGGGTGCCGTCGGACGACCAGCTGGGGTCCTGGTCGTCGGCGGGGTCGTCGGTGAGCGGGACCGGGTTGCCGCCGTCGGCGTCCATCACGTAGATGTCCCAGTCGCCCTCGCGCTGGGACGAGTAGGCGATGGCGCTGCCGTCGGGCCGCCAGGCCGGGTCGCCGTCGTCGCCGGGATCGGACGTGAGCCGGCGCGGCTCGCCGCCGTCCACCGGCATGACGTAGATGTCCTGGTTGCCGCCCGACCGGCTCCAGTAGGCGATGGACTCGCCGTCCGGGGACCACGCCGGGTCGCCCTCGTCCTCCGGGCTGTTGGTGAGGTTGGTGACCTCGCCGGTCGCCAGCTCGACGATGTAGATGTCGGTCGGGCCGTCGCGGTCGGCCGCCACGGCCATGCGGGTGCCGTCGGGAGACCAGGTGGCCCGGGCGTCGGGGACCAGGCCGCCCATCACCAGCCGGTCGCCCTCGCCGCCGGTGTCGATGACCCGCAGCTCCAGGGCGCCGGGCGACTCCATCGAGTAGGCCACCGAGCGGCGGTCGGGCGCCAGCACCGGCAGCCGGGGGAACGCCGCCTGCTCGCGGGTCAGCGCCCGGGCGTTGGACCCGTCGGCGTCGATGAGCCAGATGTTCCAGAACGGGGGATCGAGCTGGGTGTAGGCGAGGGTGTCCTGGTCGAGCGGCGGGCCCTGGGGGACGACCACCGGGTCGACCCCGCCGGGCGGCGCGGTGGCCGGGGTGGTGGCGGCGGTGGTGCCGGTCGGCTCGTCGGTGGTGTCGGAGGTCTGGTCGTCGTCGCCACCCCCGCCGCCCCCGAACGCCAGGAAGCCCACCACCAGCAGGACGATGGCGGCGATGGCGGCCGCGATCAGCGGGGCGCGCCCGCGGCGTGTCTCCGCCGGGCCCGTGTCCGGTGCCAGGCGCGGAGCGGGCGGCGGCGGGCCCGCGGCCCCCGGGCCAGCGCCCGCCGGGCCGGTCGGAGCCGGGCGGCGGCGGGCCCGCGGCCCCCGGAGCAGTGCCCACCGGGCCGGTCGTCGCCGCCACCACCTCCCCGCCCATCGGGCCGGCGGGCCCCGGGGCCGTGGCCGTCCCCGCGAGCGCGGCCGCAGCCCGCGGCACCGAGCGCGGGCCCGGCGTCGCCGTCCTCGCCCCCGGGTGCGGTGACCGTGGTGCGCCCGGCGCGGCTCACCGTGGGCGGGACCAGCGTGGTCACCGCGCTCTCGACCGGCCGGGCGATGCTCGAGGCCTCCTGGCCCGACAGCAGGGCGGCCCCCAGCGCCACCGCGTGCTTGGGGTGGACGTCGATGGCCACGGGCCGGCCCAGCGCCGCCATCAGCATCTGGCCCACCAGCGGGATGCGGGACGAGCCGCCCACCAGCAGCACCGAGCGCAGCTCCTCCGGCTCGACGTCCGCGGAGGACAGCGCCCGCCGCATGGCGTCGACCGTGTCGCCCAGGGCCGGGCGGATCAGCTCCTCGAACTCGCTGCGGGTGAGGCGGATCTCGGTCCGCTGGTTGGGCAGCGCCACCGGGATGGCCGTGTCCGTGTCCCACGACAGCGTCTCCTTGGCGTCGACGCACTCGCGCCGCAGCCGGGAGACGGCCGCCACGGTGGCGGGATCGTCGGGGTCCAGGACGGAGAAGGCCTCGGACATGTGGCCCGTCACCCAGGCGAACACGGCTTCGTCGAAGTAGACGCCGCCGAGCTGCTCGATGCCGCGCGGGTCGCCCACGAGCTCGAACCCGTCGCCGGTGTTGCGCAGCACCGCGGCGTCGAACGTGCCGCCGCCGAGGTCGTAGACCGCCACCACCTCGCCCGGGGCCACCCGGGTGGTGGAGGCGTAGTGGACCGCGGCGGCCTCGGGCTCGACCGCCACGCTGACGGGGCCGATGTCGGCCTGGTTGATCGCCTGGTCGAACAGCTCGCGCTTGTAGTCGCCCCAGTTGGCCGGGCACGTGACCACGGTGTGGTCGGGCGACCCTCCCTCCCGGTCGGCCACCACCTTGACCACGCCCCGCAGCAGGTGGGCCATGAGCGAGTGGGCCGAGAAGGGGCTGCCACCCAGCAGGATGGGCGTGGGGTCGCCGATGCGGCGCTTGAACTCGCGGGCGAAGCGGCCGGGCTCGGTGAGGCTGCGGCGCTCGGCCGGCTCGCCGATGAGGAGCACGCCGTCCTCCCGCAGCAGCACCACGGAGGGGATCTCGAGGCTGCGGGTGCCCAGCGTCGCGACCTCGGCCCGGCCGTCGCGCAGGACGGCTGCGGCCGTGTACGTGGTCCCGAGGTCGACCCCGAGTGTGTAGGTCACCGCCCTGCCCTCATCTTTCCCGTCCGGAGCGATTCACGCACCGGGACGGATGTTAGGCGTCCGCAGCCCGGGCGCCGTCAGCCCACCTGTGCGAGCTCCGACCCGCGGGGCTCGACCTCGCACCAGACGGTCTTGCCGCCGGCGCCGCGCGCCACTCCCCAGCGGCGGCTGACCTGCGCCACCAGCTGGAGGCCCGCGGCCGCCCAGGCGGTCGGGCTCGACGGCCCGGGGCACCACGGCCGCCCGCGCGTCCCGGTCGCTCACCTCGAGGCGGACGCGACCGTTGACGCGGATCCGGACGATCAGGTCGCTGCGGGCGTGGACCACCGCGTTGGACACCAGCTCGCTCACGGCCAGCTGGGCCCACTGGATGTCGACGTCACGCCATCCCCGTGCCCGCAGCAGCCGGTCCAGGGCCCGGCGGGAGGCCCGCACGGAGCGTCTCTCACACGGAAGGTGGAGCGTCACCTCTCCCGACTCATCCACAGCACCACGCCTCATTCCGATCACCGAGCTCCGCCGAACCTCGACCTGTGGTCGACTACCCACCGGATGGCGCCCGACACGGAAGATCCTCACGCGCGACGATCCCTTACGCGCGTAGTCGCCGAACGGGTATCTCCGAAGTGACATCCCTAGTCTTTCAGACCACCTTGTTGTACAATCAATGAATCGGGGGGCGGTTGGTGGTACGTCCAGAAGGCTCGCTATGTCTACTCTGCCCACCGTCGCCCACTCGCTGTTTCGACCCGGGACCGTACCCGACCCGCGGCGTACCCCACCGTCACCCTCCGTGCCCGCCCGCGGCGTCCGTGGCCTGGTGCGCGGCTTCTACCGGGACCCGGTGGCGTGGATCGGCCTGGCGTTCTTCAGCCTCGTGCTCACCTACCTCGGCGGGGCGATCATGTTCTGGTTCCATGCCCTCTACCTGGGGGAGGGCGGGCCGGCCATCAGCCCCTGGCTGCACTGGGCGCTCGACTCGTCCGCCGGGTGCCTCGGGCTGACCATCCCCATCGCCGTCATCCTGCCCGTCGCCGCCTGGGCCGCCCTCGACCGCCACGGCCACATCAACGCCGGGGTGTTCTCGCTCGTGGGCGGCGTGCTGCTGGCGCTGACCACCGCCCCGGCCCCGCTGTTCCACAACAACTTCCTGGCCCGCGGCACCTGGCTGGCCGAACGGCTCACCAGCCTGGTCGGGAGCCAGCAGTACGCGGTGCCCGTCGACGTCCACGAGCACGAGTCGGTGCTGTTCGAGATGGCCCAGCAGGTCGTGGCCGGGATCCCGACCTACGTGCCGCTGATGTTCATCGCGCTCGATGGTGGCCCGCGGCGTGATCCGGCTGGCGCAGAGCTCCAGGTAGCGGCGCTCGGCCCGGCTGGTGGTGCGGCGCGCCGCCTCCCGGTAGCCGGCGCGCGCCGCCTCCGGGTCGCCGGCCATCTCCAGCAGGTGGGCGCGCACGGCGTGCAGGCGGTGGTGGTCCGCCATGCGGTCGTCGGCCTCCAGGGCGGCGAGGTGGTCGAGGCCGGCCTGCGGCCCCCGCACCATGGCCACGGCCACGGCCTGGTTCAGGGTGACCATGGGGCTGGGCCACAGCCGCGCCAGCAGGTCGTAGAGGGCGAGGACCTGCGGCCAGTCCGTCTCCTCGTCGCTGGCGGCCTCGTCGTGCACCGCGGCGATGGCCGCCTGCAGCTGGTACGGGCCCAGCCGCGCCGTCGCCAGGGTGGCGGTGATCAGCTCGACGCCCTCGTCGATGGCGGCCCGGTCCCAGAGCGAGCGGTCCTGCTCGGCCAGCGGGACCAGGTTCCCGTCCGGGTCGGTGCGGGCCGGGCGGCGGGCGTCGGTGAGGAGCATGAGGGCGAGCAGGCCCGCCACCTCGCCGTCGCCGGGCAGCGCCCGGTGCACGGCCCGGGTGAGGCGGATGGCCTCGGCGGTGAGGTCGGGCCGCTGCAGGTCGGGGCCGGACGTGGCCGAGTAGCCCTCGTTGAACACGAGGTAGAGGACATGGAGCACGACGGCCAGGCGGTCGGCCCACTCCGCGTCGGGCGGCGGCCGGAAGCGAGCCCCGGAGGCCCGGATCCGTTGCTTGGCCCGGCTGATGCGCTGGGCCATGGTGGCCTCGGGGACCAGGAAGGCCCGGGCGATCTCGGCGGTGGTGAGGCCGCCCACCGCCCGCAGCGTCAGCGCCACCTGGGACGGAGGTGACAGCTCGGGATGGCAGCACAGGAACAGCAGGGTGAGGGTGTCGTCCCGGTCGCGAGCCGGCGTCGGGATCGGCGGGGTCGCCCCGGCCGGGCGGCGGCGCCGGCTCGCGGGCCGCGGTGGCGTCCTCCCGGCGGCGCCGGGCCGACTCGCTGCGGGCCGCGTCGGCCAGCCGCCGGTTCGCCACCGTGACCAGCCAGGCCCGGGGGTTGTCGGGGATGCCCTCGTCGGGCCACTGGAGCGAGGCCGCCAGCAGCGCCTCCTGCACCGCGTCCTCGCAGGCGTCGAACCGGCCCGAGCGGCGGACCAGCGCGGCGAGCACCGCGGGCGCCAGCTCGCGCAGCAGGCGCTCGACGCCGCGGTCGGTGCTCACATCTCGACCCCGGCCTCGTGCAGGATGGGCCGCACCTCGACCTGCCCGTAGACGGCCGCGGGGTTCTTCGCCGCGATCTCCAGCGCCCGCTCCAGGCCCTCGCAGTCGACGATGGTGAAGCTGGCCAGGTACTCCTTGGCCTCGATGTAGGGCCCGTCGGTCACCGCGGGGACGTCGTCCCGGACCCGCACGGTCCGCGCCTGCACCTGGTCGGCCAGCCCGTAGGCGCCGATCAGCTCGCCCGAGGCGGCGAGCTCGGCGTTGAGGGCGTCGGTCTCGCGGATGATCTCGGCGTACCGCCGGGGGCCGAACGAGTCCCAGAGCTCCTGGTTGCCGTAGATGATCAGGATGTACTTCATGACTCGCTCGCTCCTCGATCGGCGGCCCCCGCGGGCCGGTCACCCCTGGGTCGGAGCCGCCGCGCCGATCTCGACACGCGTCCCCCGTCAGCCATAGCGGCCCGCGTCGCGGGGCAGCTCGGTCGAGGGGCCGACGTGGCGGTTCAGCCAGGCGTTCAGCGGCGCGGCGGCCCGCCACGTGTCGGTGATGCGGCGGGCGGCGCCGGCCGTGTGCAGCCAGGACGCGGGCTCGAAGTCCCGGACCCCGGCCAGGCCCTTGCGGCGCAGCAGCTCGATGCGGGGATGGTCCCGCGGGTAGCCGCGGGGCGCGGTCTTGAGCGCGTCGCCGGCCGTGTCCAGCTTGGCGGCCCGCATCCCGGCCACCGCCTCCTCCAGCGCCGCGCCGGCGGCGTCGTCGTCGACCGCGGCCCGGTACCTCGCCAGCTGGTCGTCCGCCATCATCCAGTAGCCGCTGCCCACGGTCAGCCCCGCGGCCGAGATGGCCACGTAGTACCGCTCGCCACCCTCGCCTTCACCGGTGGCGTAGCCGCGGGTCTTGTAGGGCGACTTGTCCTTGCTGAAGCGGATGTCGCGGTACGGGCGGGTGAGCTTGAGCGGGCCGAACTCGTCCGCCACCTGGTCGCTCAGCGCCTCGAACGGCGCCTTGACGTCGGCCTCGTAGGTGGCCTTGTGCTCGGTCCAGTACGCCTTGGTGTTGTCGGCCTCGATCCCGCGGTAGAAGTCGAGCGCCGTGTCGGGCCAGCCCCGGAACTTCTCTGCCATGCCTCGATGCTCTCACGATCTGATCACCAGGGGAGCACGCCGTACTCGGGGTCGCCGGGCTGGGGGTCGGGGCGCCACAGGTGGCCGTAGAGGACGCCGCTGGGCCCGTCGTCGGGGAGGGTGGCCAGGTCCCACGATGACCTCGGCGCCCTCGGCCGAGGTGCGGAAGCCGCGGTGGCCGTTCAGGTCGGTGGCGCAGTAGCCGGGGTTGGCCGCGTTGACCTTGAGCGGCGTGCCCGCGAGCTCCTTGGCGTACATGGCGGTGACCATGTTGAGGGCGGTCTTCGAGGACGGGTAGGGGATGGAGACGAGCTCGGCCAGCACGCCGTCGGGGTCGGACATCGACTCGATCGAGCCGACCTCGCTGGACACGTTGACGATGCGGCCGGCGCTCGCCTGGCGCAGCAGGGGCAGCAGGGCGTTGGTGAGGGCGACGATGCCGAACACGTTGGTCTCGTAGACCTCGCGCAGGATGTCGACCGGGGTCTGGCTGGGGGCGCCGACGTCCCAGCCGCCCGTGATGGCGGCGTTGTTGACCAGGATGTCGAGCCGGCCGTGCTCGTCGGAGCACGACCTTGGCCGCCCGGGCGATGGAGTCGGCGTCGGTGACGTCGAGGGGGAGGTGGCGGGCGTCGACGCCCGACTCCCTCAGGCGGCGCTCGGCCTCCCGGCCCCGCTCGGGGTCGCGGGCCCCGGCCAGGACGGTGCTGCCCTGCTCGCCGAGCATGCGGGCGACCTCGAAGCCGATGCCCTTGTTGGCCCCGGTCACGAGGCTCACGGTCCCGGCGAGGCGGGTGTCGTCGCCGGCGGGCGTGGTGGGTTGGGTCGAAGGCGTGGTGGGTTGGGTCGAAGGCGTGGTGGGATGGGTCATGGTCCCAGCCTGCGCGGGCGGCGGCTGCGACGGGAGAGGCCGGGCGAGCCTGGGACCGCCAGTACCACCCTCGCGGGCGTGTCCGGCGCCATCGGCGGGCATGCTGGAGCGGTGATCAACCGGGAGGAGCTGGCGCAGTTCCTGCGCAACCGGCGCGCCCGGCTGCGGCCACCGGACGTGGGCCTGCCCGAGGGCCCGGGCCGGCGCACCCCCGGCCTGCGCCGCCAGGAGGTGGCCGAGCTGGCGGCCATCTCCATCGACTACTACATCCGGCTGGAGCAGGCCCGGGGCCCCAAGCCGTCCCGGCAGGTGCTCGGCGCGCTGGCCCGGGCGCTGATGCTGACGGCGGACGAGCGCGCCTACCTGTTCGACCTGGCCGGCGAGGCCCATCCCCCGTCGGGCGGCCCCACCCGGGAGGTCCCGGTGGCGGTGCGGAACCTGCTGGCCACGCTCACCGACACGCCGGCGTACGTCATGGACGCCAAGTACGAGGTCCTGGCGTGGAACGACCTGGCCACGGTGTTCATCGGCGACATGTCCCAGCAGCCGTCCGAGCGGCGCAACGTCATCCGCTGGATGTTCACGGCCCCCGAGGCCAAGACCAACTGGGACGAGGAGCAGACCCTCGCCTTCGCCCGCTCCTCGGTCGCCGACCTACGGGCCGCCGCCGCCCGCTACCCCCGCGACCGCGGCGTCCAGGACCTGGTGGCCGAGCTGCTGGCCTGCTCCCCGCGCTTCGCCGCCATGTGGGCGGACCACGACGTCGAGGTCCGCCGCGCCGTGACCAAGCGGATCAACCACCCGCTCCTCGGCCCCGTGCAGGTCGACTGCCAGGTCCTCCACATCCCCGACACCGACCAGCGCCTGGTCGTGTACACCGCACCCCCCGACTCCCGCCTCCACGAGGCCCTCCGCTCCCTCCGGGCCACCACGGGGAGCTAGGCACCGCACGCGGTGCCGGTGCAGCAGAATCGTGGCCCATGTACGACTCGGTGGAGACGTTCAGGGCTTACGGCTTGCGGCCCACCGCGCCGTAGACGGGCATGACCCAGCCCTCCGGCGCCGCGTCGGGCTCGCCCTCCGGGCTGTGTCCTCCGCCGGCCGCGCCGAGTCACCGCCCCCCGAACAACCCCACGCCACGAGCGCCGCTGCCGCCAACATCACGCATGGCCGCGCACCGTCGTCACATCGCTCGTACACCGCCCGGGCGGCCGGGGTTCCCAACCCTTCAGGTGGCGCGGGATGCCGGCAGGCGGGGGCCGGGGCTCCACGCCAGCCAGACGGCGAAGGCCAGGATGATCGTCCCGAGGGCGATGTCGAGGAAGACGAACGTGTTCTGGAACGCGCTCAGCTCCTGCGGCGAGATGTCGACGTAGTGCAGGGTGCTGATGAGGCCGCTGACCGAGTAGGCGCCGAGCCACGCCGCGGCCCGGGCCCGGTTCCCCCGGCGCAGCTCGCGATAGCCCAGCACGGCCGCGGCGGTGAAGAGCACCCAGCTCACCGGGATCATCCACCGGGTGACGAGCGAGCCGATCAGCGACGGGTCGTCGGCGGTGTAGTCGTCGTAGCGCAGGGTGTTGTCGGTGTAGTGCACGAGCGACTCGACGACAGCGATGGCCAGGACGACCAGGAGCACCTTCGTCACCGTGTCGAGCGGGCGGCGGTGTTCGCCCGACGCCGGGTCTCCTGCAGGGGCGGTTCGCGGGGCTGTCCATGGTGTCCTCCCGATCGCCCGCCAGCAGTTCTCGGCGCTAGATAGATCGATCTACTCAACGTAGCGTACGATGGTGTCCGTGACCAACACGCGGTGAGCGCATCCTCGACGCCAGCGCCGAGCTGTTCCGGCGGCAGGGCCTCACCGGCACCGGGATCAAGCAGATCCTGGCCCAGGCCGAGGCGCCCTTCGGCTCGCTCTACCACCACTTCCCGGGGGGCAAGGACGAGCTGGCCGCCGAGACCATCACGCGCGCCGGGGAGTTCTACGGCCGGCTGGTGGCCGGCAAGATCGCCGAGCAGCCCGACCTGGTGTCCGGGATCCGGGCCGCGTTCGTCGGCGCCGGCGAGACGTTGGTCGTCGACCGACTACGCCGACGCCTGCCCGGTCGAGACCGTGGCGCTCGAGGTCGCCAGCACCAACGAGCCGCTGCGCCTGGCCACCGCCGAGGTGTTCGAGTCGTGGCTCGGCGGGCTGGCGGCGCGGCTCGCCCACGACGGGATAGGGCCGGAGGAGGCGCGGGCCCTGGCGCTCACGATCCTGTCGGCCCTCGAGGGCGCGTTCGTGCTCGCCCGGGCCACCCGCAGCACCGCCGCCCTCGACGCCTGCGCCGACGCCATGGCGTCGCTGGTGGAGGCTGCGCTGCGCTAGGGACCGGCCCGGCCCGAACCCCGGGCGGCGGCGCACAGGCCGGCGAGCGCGAGGCACGTCCCGAGCGCCCGCACCGCCTTCGTCGGGCCCGGATGCCCCCCGGCACCGTCACCGCGGGAGGCGCCCACCGGGCCGATCGCCAGGATGGCCCCGCTGGCGCCGATCGACAGGATCGACCCGGTGGATCCGATCGAGAGGACCGAGCCGGCGGACCCGATCGACAGGATCGAGCCTGCGGACGCCATCGAGGCGAGAGACGCCGCCGACAGCACCGAGCCGAACGACAGCACCGACCACGCGGAGCCGGCCGACAGCACGGAGTCCACCGAGCGCCACGACCGCGCCGACGACCGCGAGCGTGACGAGCGCAGTGACAGGAGCATGGCACCACGGTAGCCAAGCGGCATCGTGCGACCTGGGCTGTGTCCGCGGTCATCCGCCGTCGGGCGAACGGGCACGGCGGTGGGATCAGAGCCCCAGGATTTGCGCCTTCTTGGCGGCGAACTCTTCCTCGGTGAGGATGCCCTGGTCCTTGAGGGCGGCGAGCTGCTTGAGCTCTTCGATCCCCGCCTCATCCACAGCTTGGGGTGCGGCAGGTGCAGCCGCGGGAGCCGGGGCGGGTGGCGCCTCGGGGGTGGGGCGTACTGCGCCTGGGCCGCCTCGGCGCTGCGTTGAGCCGACTTGGCCCCCATGTGGGCTGCGGTTCCCGCGACGACTGCGGTGGTTGCCATTCGAGCGACGGGCCTACGACGACGGAGCATGTCGAGCCTTCCTTGTTCGGTTAGATCAAGTGGATGAGGCGATGGCGTCGCCCAAGGCGTCGAAGGCGGCCTGGACGAGCTCGTGCGGGATGCGGGCGCCTTCGAGGATGACGCCGTTCGCACCGCGGACTGCCTCCGCGAAACGGTGCGGCCCACGCGTCCTCCCATATGAGCAACGCCGCCGAGGTGTTCGGTTCGAGGCTCAGCGCGGCGTGCGCGATGTCCTCGTCGCTGAGGATCCCGCCGATCTCGGCGTCGAGGTCGGCGAAGGCGGCCAGCTCCTCGACGGCGTCGAACTCGACGACGGCCACGTTGCCGTCGACGTCCTTGCTGATGAACGTGAGATCGATGATGTTGATCAGGCCGTCGTCGACGAGCTTCATGAGCTCCGGCGCGATCTGACCGGTGAAGTTGTTGTCGGGAAAGCCGAGGACCAGGTACTCGACGGGGCCGATGCTCATGATCTGATCTCCTTCACGGGCTGCTGCAGCCACACCCGCCCAACTGTCCACCCGAACCGGCGCCGGAGCATCATCCTGCAAGGGTGGTTCTGGCCCCGGATCTCAGGCTTGGTCCGGGTGCGCGATCTCTTCGTGCAGGACCCCTTGGGCGGCGCCGGACCCGGCTCGTCCTCCGCCCCGACCTCGGAGGATGAAGGCCGTGCCGACCGCGAGCACCGCTCCTGCGAGCGGGCCGGCGACGTAGACCCAGTAGGCGGTGAAGTCGGTGGCGACGAGGTCGGGCCCGAAGGTACGTGCCGGGTTCATCGACGCGCCCGAGATCGGGCTCCCCCAGAGGCCGGCGAGCGCGATGTAGGAACCGACGCCGATGGCGCCGATCACACCGACGTTCTGCGCGCCCGAGGCGGTGCCGAGGATCACGTTGACGAGCCCGAAGGTGAGCACCATCTCCATCAGGAACGCGTCCCCGTTCGAGAAGCCTGCGGCCGGGTAGTTCGAGCCGAACGACGCCGACACGTCGACCACGGACTGGAGGAACCAGGCGGCGAGGGCGGCGCCGGCAAGCTGCACGACGATGTAGCCCGGGACCCGCAACCACGGGAAGTCGCGCCGCAGGGCGAACGCGATGCTCACCGCGGGGTTGAGGTGGGCGCCCGACACCTTGCCCATGAACAGGATGATGGCCAGCACCATGGCCCCGGGCGCGACGACTGCGGCGGTGCGACTGATCGTGTCGGGGAACGCCTGGCCCATCATCCCGCCGCCGGCGGCCACCAGGACGAGGAAGAACGTGCCCAACAGCTCGGAGAAGAGCCGCCGCCACTCCTGGGACGAATCCTGGAAGTCCTCGACGGACCGTTCGAACGCGCCGAACTGCTCGTCCGACATAGCCCAAGAACGTCTCGGACTGCGGCCGCTGCGGGTCGTCGCGTGTCCCTCGGTCGCGCTCATGTCGCGCCCTGGAGGTTGGGGAACATGTGACCGAACAAGTCGCGCATGATCGCTACCGCCTCGCTTCCGTTGGGCGCCTTGTCCGGCGCGATGTCGGGGACTGGCTGGCCGATCTCCTTGCCCAGCGCGAGCAGGCCGAGGAACAGGGCCCGCCCGAGCCCGCTGAGCGGCGCATCCGCCGGCACGACGTTGGTGTCGAACGCCGGCACTGGTTGGGCCGCGACGTCGGGCCAGTCCTCGGGGGCTCTGGGCGTGTCCAGCGAGATGACCCGGCCGAGTGGGGGCGCGATCGCTTCTCGGGCACTGAACGACGGGCCCAGCGACCAGCGCTCGCGGATGGTGTGAAGCACGGAGGTGTTGCGGAACTCGTCGTTGACCACGGTGCGTTCCGGGATCCACGGCGAGATGGCGATGGCGGGGACCCGGATGCCGGAGCGATCGAACGCGAAGCCCATCTGCCCGCGAGGCGCGCCCGGGTCCGGTGGCGGTGCCGGTGGCGGGGGAACGTGGTCGAAGGTCCGCCGTGCTCGTCGAAGTTGACCATCAGCAGCGTGTTGTACGCATTCGACCCGTCAGGCGTCGCCGAGGTGCGGACCGCGTCGTGGATCTGCTGCCAGGAGTGCCTCGCCGCCGAGCAGCGATGACGGCGCGTCGAACGCGAGGCCGGGGAACATCGAGTTGAACGACGGGTGCATGTCGTTGTGGCCATGGAGCAGGTTCGGCTCGATGAACGAGTACGTCGGCAGACGGCCGTGCTCGGCGTCGTCGAGGAACTGATCCAACGTGTGGAAGTTGGCGAAGCGGTCGCGGAGCTGCGACGCGTGGATCATCCCGAAGCCCCGCGCCAAACCCGACAGGACCGGCATCTGCTCCGGCGTGTAGCCGGCCATGATCTGCGAACGTACTGGTTCTCGAACATGACCACGACGACGTGATCGAAGGCCCGGTCCCTGCTCAGGTCCACCATGTGCCCCCCGCAGTCAGACGCGGCCACGGCGCACGGCGTTGTGCCCAGCACAATCTTCGACTACTTCAGTCCCCACGCATCACCTCCATCGGGTGAAGCGCCAAGCAGGTCCTAGTGCCCAGGCAGTCAGGGCCTAGTGCCCTACCCGTCGGAGGGCCGACGGTGCGAAGACTGCAACAACGGATCCCTGTGTCTGGGGGACGGGGCGGACAGAGGGAGTGGGCCTCATGGGCACGTCAGGGATGACTCGACGGGATTTCCTGCGTATCGGTGGTAGCGCAGGGGCGGGGTTGGTCTTCATCGGCCGGATCGGCGGCCAGCTGTTCCAGGTGCCGGTCGCGGCGGCGATCCCGGGCGGCACGCTCGACCCAACGGGTGTACCCAAGTATGCGACGCCCTTGCTGATCCCGCCCGTGATGCCGCGGGCGGGCACCTTGACCATGCCGGGCGGCAAGCCGGTGGACTACTACGAGATCTCCGTGCGGCAGTTCGCCGAGCAGATCCTGCCCGCGGGCTTCCGGCCGCCCACGACCGTGTGGGGCTACGGCGCGGTCACCACGCAGAGCAGCAACGGGCTCAAGATCCACAACGCACCCTCGCTGACGATCGAGGCGCAGTACAACCGACCAGTGCGCGTCAAGTGGATCAACGAGCTGGTCGACGCCTCCGGGCACTTCCGGCCCCACCTGCTCCCGGTCGACCCGACGCTTCACTGGGCGAACCCTCCGGGTGGCGCGGACGACCGTGACACTCGACCGACCTTCACCGAGACGCCCGGCCGGTACACCGGTCCGGTGCCGTTGGTCACGCACGCGCACGGCGCGGTCGGTGTCGGCGACGAGAGCGACGGCTACGCCGAGGCGTGGTATCTGCCCGTCGCCAACGACATCCCGGACGGCTTCGCCACGGAGGGCACGTGGTACGACTTCTTCAAGGCCAAGGCCGCGGCGAGCTATGGCGCGGCCTGGGACCCGGGTTCCGCCACGTTCCAGTACCCGAACCTCGGTCGGGCCGGGACCACCTGGTACCACGACCACGTCCTCGGGATGACCAGGCTCAACGTGTATGCCGGGCCTGCCGGCTTCTACATCATCCGAGGCGGCCCGCCGGCGACGCCGCCGTGCTCGACAGCCGTACCGGTCTCAAGGCGTCGTTCCCCGGCCCGGCGCCTCGCGAGGGCGACATGTTCCCATCGAACAAGCGCTACCGGGAGATCCCGATCGCCATCCAGGATCGCTCGTTCAACGACGACGGGTCCCTCTTCTACCCCGACACCCGAGCCTTCTTCGACGGCATCACGGGGCCTTATCTCCCCGCTACCGACCTGTCGCCGATCTGGAACCCCGAGTTCTTCGGCAACACCATCATGGTCAACGGCAACACGTGGCCGTTCCTGACGGTGGAGCAGCGGCGTTACCGCTTCCGGGTCCTCAACGGCTGCCAGTCACGCTTCCTCATCCTCGACTTCGGCAACATCCCGGGCGTCGAGGTGTGGATGATCGGCAACGAGGGCGGCTTCCTCGCCGCCCCGGTCAACCTCACGGAGACCAACCGGAATCGGCTCCTCATGGGGCTGGCCGAGCGTGCGGATCTGATCGTCGACTTCACGAACGTGCCGGTGGGCAACCACGTGCTCGCCAACGTGGGCCCCGACGAGCCCTTCGGCGGCGGCGAGCCCGCCGACGACTTCGACACCGCCGACCCCGACACGACGGCCCAGGTCATGCAGTTCCGGGTCGTGCCCTCGACGACCGCCGACGCCTCGACCCCGCCCCGGTTCCTCCGGGTTCCGGCCATCACCCCCCTGCCGGCGGCCACGGTCACCCGGCCGCTGGCTCTCATCGAGGAGCTGTCGCCGTTCTTCGAGGACGCCCCCGCCGAGGCCCTGCTGGGCACCGTGGACGGCGATCCGAACGTGGCGCCCGGGGTGTGGATGAAGCGGCTGTGGATGGACGAGGTCACCGAGAACCCCGCCGTCGGTGCGACCGAGATCTGGGAGCTCTACAACGCCACGGCCGACGCCCACCCGATGCACATCCACGAGGTGCACTTCGAGCTGGTGAACCGCCAGGACATCGTCGTGGACGAGGCCGCGGAGAGCGTGCAGGCCACAGGGCGCGCCACGAGGACCGGAGCCGTGGGAGATGGGGCTCAAGGACACGATCATCGCCTACCCCGGGCAGGTCACCCGGGTGCGGCTCCAGTTCGACAGACCGGGCCAGTTCGTCTGGCACTGCCACATCGTCGAGCACGAGGACAACGAGATGATGCGGCCCTACCGCATCGGCCCTGTCCAGCCCGGCCAGCCGGCGTAGGCCCGGCGACTGCAACGGGACCCAGAGCAGCCTCCCGACCGAATCCGCCTTCACTTCGGGACGACTGATCGCGGCCCGCGGTGCTCTTAGAAGTCAAGAGCGCCGGCAGAGCCGGCGCCGGGCCTGCGGGCGCCGACAGCTCGATCGCCGCCGTCTAGCGCGAGGTCCTCGGGGTACGTACCTGCGCATGCGGCCGTCCGCAGAGGACCCTCGCGAGACGATGGCCCTGGACCGCCACGCGCTTGCGGTGTTGGCGGCTCGTTCGGGGCCGGCATGGTCGTCGGCCTCGTGCAGCTCGTCGCCGATGCCGACAAGACGAGCACGGGCGCGGATGTCGCTACCGCGAACGCGGTGCACATCGACTACGCGCTCGTCACCTTCGCAGCGCTCGCCCTTGCGTACCGGCGTGACCGCCGCCGGCTGCGGGCGTTCCTGGTGTGGCCGTTCACGGGCGATGGTTGGTCGGCGCTGCGCAGCGCCCTCGTCGCCGGGCCGCTCCTCGTGGCGGAGCTGGCGCTGCTGGTCATCGGGCGCACCGAAGCGATCGCGCGGGCAGAGCAGCGCTGGGCGGAGCCTCGCAACGGCGCCGCCCCGAGCCTCGACCTGGCCTGGTCGATGGCAGGCGCGGCCCGCCGCGTCGTGGGACGGGCGCCGGTGAGGATCGTGCAGTTCGTCGCCGCGGTCGCGACCGTCTTCGTCCCGCTCCGAGCGGGTGAGCAGGTGTTCGCTGCGCTCGATCCGGACTTCACCCGCGATGCCTGGGGCGGCCCGAGCTACCTCGGCACGTCGCTCGCGCACTGGCTGGATGCCGCCCTGATCTTCTACGGGTGCGCAGTGATCCTCAGATGGGTCCATCGGACGAGTGAGCGCCGAGCCCGGCCAGGGCCAGCAGTGACCGCGGCCGGGTAAACCGCCTACACCGGATGCCTCAGGCGCCGACCCATCTCGTAGGCGTGGCGGTTCGATTCCCGTCACCCGCTCGCTGGGCTCCCCGCCCGGTCACCGCCCCGACCAGGCGAAGAACGGTCGGGCGTTGCGCCACAGGATCGCCACCGTCTGCGGGGTCAGCGCGCCGCGGCGGCCGTCCCGCCGGGAGCGGGACGTCAGGTTGTCGGTCCAGCGGTTCACGTCGTCCCGGGTGAATCTGTCGCCCTGGACACGGTGTGCACCGTACGGACAGGGCCAGACGGTGAGGACTATGTGGCGTTGACCAGGACTTTCGTGGGCCGGGGTGGATTCGAACCACCGTAGGCTGTGCCGGCAGATTTACAGTCTGCTCCCTTTGGCCGCTCGGGCACCGACCCTTGGAACGGAACACGCTAGCGCCTGGGGCGGACGGGTCACCACACGGAACCCGTGCGGGGCGGCGGGGCCGCCGGGGTTACGTTGCCCGGCGTGGGGTACCCGAATTTTCCGGACAAGCACGCGCACGATGCCATCGCGGAGCCCGCGGCTTTCCACCGGTACTGGGTCGATCACGGCGTGCTCCCGGCGGAGCATGACGCCCCCGACGGCGTCGTGCTGCTGTACCAGGCGCCGCTGACCGACGCCGTGCTCGCGGGCCGGCTCGGGCCGGTTTCGCCCTTCGCGCCGGGGGCCCGCCGGTCGGCGTTCATGCGGCTGCACACCTTCGACGACACCGACGGCCGGGTCGGCGTGATCGGCGGCTTCGGCATCGGGGCGCCGGCGGCCACCGTCATCATGGAGATGATGGGGGCGCTGGGCGTCCGCCGCTTCGTGGGTGTGGGCACCGCGGGCGCCCTCCAGCCCGACCTGGAGACCGGGGCGGTGCTCGTGTGCGACCGGGCCGTCCGGGACGAGGGCGTGTCGCACCACTACCTGCCCCCGGCCCGCTGGGCGCATCCCACCCCCGGCCTGACCCAGCGGCTGTGCGCCGAGCTGGACACCGCCGGCTGCCGGCCCACCACCGGCGCCGCCTGGACCATCGACGCGCCCGTTCCGGGAGACGGTGGCCGAGGCCCGGCACTACGCGGACGAGGGCGTGGCCGTGGTCGAGATGGAGGCGTCGGCCCTGTTCACCGTGGCCGAGTGCCGCGGCTTCGAGGTCGCCTCCGCCTTCACCGTCAGCGATTCCCTCGCCGGGGGCGAGTGGTCGCCGCAGTTCAACGACCCCCGCGTGGCGCAGAACCTGGCCCGGATGGTGCCCGCCGCGGTGGCCACGCTGCTGGGGGCACAGGGTTAGCCTCGGCCCCATGCCGACGTTCGACGTGGTCTCCGAGATCGACATGCAAGAGGTGCGCAACGCCGTCGACCAGGCCCGGCGCGAGGTCGCCAACCGCTACGACTTCAAGAACACCGACAGCACGCTGGAGCTGAGCGACACCGAGATCGTCCTGCGCAGCGTCAGCAAGGACCGGCTCGCCGCCCTGCGCCAGGTCCTGGAGGAGAAGCTGGTCAAGCGCAAGGTGTCGCTCAAGGCCCTCGACTACCAGCGGATCGAGGACGCGGCCGGCGGCACGGCCCGCCAGCACGTCACCCTGGTGGCCGGCATCAACCGCGACAAGGCCACCACCATCAACAAGTTCATCAAGGGGCTCGGCATCAAGGGCGTGCAGACCCAGGTGCAGGGCGAGCAGCTGCGGGTGACCTCCAAGAAGCGCGACGACCTGCAGGCCACCATCCAGGCCCTCAAGGAGGAGGACTTCGGCCTCCCCCTCCAGTTCTCGAACTTCCGGGACTAGCGCCCGGCGCGGATCACCAGGCCTGGCGCCACTCGCCGCCACGCAGGCGGGCCACCCGATCCTCGGTGGGCGGATGGGTGCGCCACAGGTTGGAGAAGCGCATCTCCCGGCCGGTGAGCGGGTTGACGATGAAGGCCGAGGCGTGGGCCGGGTCGATGTCCATCGGGATCTGCTTGGCGCCGACCTCCAGCTTCTGCAGCGCCCGGGCCAGCGGCTCGCCGTCCTCGATCAGCCGGGCGCCCGATCGGTCGGCCTCGAACTCGCGGCTGCGGGTGAGCGCCATCTGCAGCAGCGTGGCCGCGATGGGCGCCAGGATGGCCATGGCCAGCAGGGCGAGCGGGTTGCCGTCGTCGTCGTCGACGCCCGCCGAAGATGGCGGTGAACTGGAGGATGTTGGCGATCATCGTGATGCCCAGCGGCGATGGCGGCCGCCACCGAGCCGATGAGGATGTCGCGGTTGCCGACGTGGCTGATCTCGTGGGCCAGGACGCCCCGCAGCTCGTTCCAGTCGAGGATGCGCAGGATGCCCTGGGTGACCGCCACCGCCGCGTGGTCCGGGCTGCGGCCGGTGGCGAAGGCGTTGGGCTGCTCGGACGGCGTCACGTACAGCTTGGGCATGGGCATGCCCGCCTTCTGGGTCAGCTCGCGCACGATGGCGTAGTACTCGGGCATCTGCTGCTCGGTGACCGGGACGGCGCGAGCGGCCTTGATGGCGATGGTGTCGCTCTTCCAGTAGGAGAAGCCGACCAGGGCGAAGGCGATGCAGCCCGAAGATCAGGACGCCAGGCCCCTTGAACAGCAGCCCGCCGATGAGCATCAGCAGGCCGCCGAGCCCGGCGAGCAGGACGAACGTCTTGAACGTGTTCTTCACGGCGTAAACGGTACCGACGGTTCCTGAGAAAGTGCTGTGTGCGGGCTGTGGGTCAGGCCGCCCACAGTGACCGGTAGAGGTCGCCTGCGTCGGTGTTCTGGCGGGCGCAGCCGTTCCCGGCCGGGCGGTAGAGGTTGGACTCGACGTCGCCGGCCGCGCAGCTGTTGAAGTACGCCTCGTAGAGGACGTGCCCGGCCCGGGCGGCGAACCACTCGTGCATCCAGCGGACGAACTCGGGGTTCTCGCCGTGCGTGTTGTACTGGGACCCCGGCGCCACGCCCCACTCGCCCACCGAGAACGGCTTGTCGTGGGCGACGGCGAAGTTGTAGATCCAGGTCAGCCCGTCCTGGCGCTCGGCCACGCGGTTGAACTCCTCCCGGGAGCCGACCGAGGGCCCGTGGTCGTAGTTGTCGATGCCGATGATGTCGACGTAGGCGTCGCCCGGGTAGCAGTTGGTGCTGACCCCGCCGCAGATCTCCGCCGGGGTGCCGTGGGCGTTGATCGTCCAGTCGATGATCACGCTGGGGTTGGTGGACCGGATGGCGGTGGCCGCCCGGCGGAAGCAGGTGATCCAGTCCTCGGTGTCCCAGGCCGACCAGGGCATGAACGTCCCGTTGAACTCCCAGCCCAGGCGCACCACCGACGCCTGCCGGCCCTTGTTGACCATGAGCGTGCCGAAGTCGGCGAAGTCGCGGTCGTGGTTCCCCGCCGCGCACGATGCCAGCTCGGCCGGCCCGCCCGCGTTGGGGGTGAGGCTCTGCGAGATCACCAGGACGCCGGGGAACCCGGCGAAGTTGTCGAACATCCAGCCCGAGCCGCGGGTCATCTTGTCCCAGGAGCCCCGGTCCGTGTACGTCACCGCCACCCCGCAGTCGCGGCCTCGCCAGGCGCAGAACGCCTCCACCGACGCCCGGTTGATCACCGGGTCGCCATTGACCCCCGAAAACCCACCGCTGACAGGCCAGGTGCCCGGCGGTGTGGGCGGCGGAGGCGTGCCGGGCGGGACGCAGCCGGCGCCCAGGGTCACGGTCAGGACCGCGACGGCAACCGCGAACGAGAGCCGACGGAGTGGTGATCGCACGTTCCCTCCCCAGTGAAACGCGCCCGCACGGTCAGTGTGGCACACCGCACGCAGCCCTCAGGACAGCCACCATGGTCGCCATGAGCGACACCCCGGAACCGCAGGTGGACCCGCGCGTCCTGGCCCGCTACGAGGCCTACGACGAGGACGCCCGCCTGTGGCGGGCCGGCCTCGGCGACCTGGTGCGGCTGCGCACCTGGGAGCTCCTGGACCGGTTCGTCCCCGCGGGCGGCCGGGTGCTCGACGTGGGCGGCGGCCCGGGCGCCCACGCCGCCCACCTTGCCGGCCCGGGGCGACACGGGTGACGCTGATCGACCCGGTCCCCCGCCACGTGGCACGGGCCCGGGCCCGCGCCGCCGATCCCGGCGCGGCGCCGTTCGCGGTGTGCCTCGGCGACGCCACCCGCCTGCCCGTGGCCACGGCCGGCGTGGACGCCGTGCTGCTGATGGGCCCCCTCTACCACCTCGTCGAGCGGGCCGACCGGCTGGTGGCGCTGGCCGAGGCCCGGCGGGCCTCTGCGCCCGGCGGGCGGCTGGTGGCCGAGGTCATCGGCCGCTACGGCTGGGCGCTCGACGCCACCGTGAAGGGGCTGACGGGATCGGCCGAGGTGTGGGCCGACGTCGAGCACAGCGTGGCCACCGGGCTCAGCCAGGACCCGGCGACCGCGGCGCCGGGGTCGTTCTGGGCCTACTTCCACCGGCTCGACGAGCTGGACGGACGAGCTGGCCGAGGCCGGCTTCGGCGACGTCGCCCTGGTCGCGGTGGAGGGCTTCGCCTGGCTGCTGGGCGACCTCGAACGCCGCATGCTCGACCCCGAGGCGGTCCTCGCGGCCGTGCGCCTCACCGAGCGCGAGCCGTCCATGCTCGGCTGCTCGGCTCACGTCATCGGGCATCGCGGCGGCTCAGTCGTAGTAGCCGGAGTGGATGTACACGCAGGGGATGCCCTCGGCGTGGAACATGGCCACGTTGCGGCGGTCGTCCTCGAAGGCCAGCCGCAGGTCGAAGCCGTAGTGGCGCAGCTCGTCGACCGAGGTGCGCTTGAACGTCCGGGACGCCGAGTAGTCGCCGTACTCCCGCATGATCAGCAGGTCCCAGCGCAGGCCGTAGCGGTCGAGCCAGGCCAGGGTCTGGCGCTGGACCCGCAGGGGGCGGGCGGTGAGCAGGACCACCCGGTAGCCGGCGTCGAGCACCTCGAGCAGCCGGGCCACCTCGTCGATCAGGGCGTCGTCCCCGCAGGCCTCGAAGAAGGCCTCCCAGTCCCGCTCGGGCCACTCCAGGAAGTGCTGGCGGCGGGAGGCGTCGGACAGCACGCCGTCCATGTCGAACACGACGGCCGGCCCCGGCTCGACCGGCCCGTCCCGCCAGCGCCAGTGCTCGGGGATGTCCACGGTACCCACGCCCCGTGACGCTACCGGTGCCGGGCACCGACCCTGGTTCACAGGACCAGCAGGTAGCAGACCTCGTCCACCCCGGGGAACTGCGTGTGCCGCCCGGGCACGGCTCGCCACCCCCAGCGTTCGACCATGGAGCGCGCCCGCACGTTGGCCTCCAGCACCCAGATCGACCGCCACCCGGTAGCCGGCCGTGCGGAGGTGGGACAGGGCCCGGTCGTGCAGGCGGCGGCCGATCCCCCGCCCCCAGTGCCCGGGATCGACGTAGAGGCGCACGATCTGGGCCCGGGTGCCCTCGTCGGGGTCCGGCACCGCGCCGATCGTGCCCACGATGGTCTGCTCGGGGCCGGGCATGCACGCCACCAGCACCAGGGCGTTGAACCCCTGAGCCGCGATGGCGGACCGGGTGCGCTCGGTGAGCAGCTCGGGCGTGGGCGCGGGCGCCTCGGGCGGGAAGATGCCGTCGTAGCCGACGAGCGCGGCACGCTGCCACACCGTGCCGATGGCGACGGCGTCGTGGGGCTCCGCGGGTCGGATCAGGACGTCCAGGCCGTCACTCCTCCTGGGGCTGGGCCTCGGCCCGCTTGCGGATCTCGTCCACCACCGTCGGGTCGGCCAGCGTGGTGGTGTCGCCCAGGGCCCGGCCCTCGGCCACGTCCCGCAGCAGCCGGCGCATGATCTTGCCGGAGCGGGTCTTGGGCAGCTCGTCGGTGAAGATGATCATCTTGGGCCGGGCGGTGGGGCCGATCTTCTTGGCGACGTGGCCCCGCAGCTCCTCGCCCAGCTCCGGCGTGTGCTCGACGCCGCCCCGGACGGTCACGAAGGCGACGATGGCCTGCCCGGTGAGCGGGTCGTTGGCGCCGCACACCGCCGACTCGGCCACCGCCGGGTGGTCCACCAGGGCCGACTCGACCTCGGTGGTGGAGATGCGGTGGCCGGAGACGTTCATGACGTCGTCGACCCGGCCCAGCAGCCACAGGTAGTTGTCGTCGTCGACCTTGGCGCCGTCGCCCGCGAAGTAGCGGCCCTCGTAGCGGGACCAGTAGGTGTCCCGGTAGCGCTCGGGGTCGCCGTAGATGCCCCGCAGCATCGACGGCCACGGCCGGGTGAGCGTGAGGTAGCCGCCGCCCCGGTCGACCCGGTTGCCGGCCTCGTCGACCACCTCGGCGGCGATGCCGGGCAGCGGGAAGGTCGCCGATCCCGGCTTGAGCGTGGTGGCGCCGGGCAGCGGGGCGATCATGATGGCGCCGGTCTCGGTCTGCCACCAGGTGTCGACGATGGGGCAGCGCCCGCCGCCGATGTGGGCGTGGTACCACATCCACGCCTCGGGGTTGATGGGCTCGCCCACCGAGCCGAGCAGGCGGAGCTTGGACAGGTCGTGGCGCTCGGGCTCCTGCTGGCCCCACTTCATGAACGTCCGGATGGCCGTGGGCGCGGTGTAGAGGATGGTCACGCCGTAGCGCTCGGCGATGTCCCACAGCCGGTCCTTGCCCGGGGTGTCGGGCGTGCCCTCGTAGATGACGCTGGTGGCGCCGTTGGCCAGCGGCCCGTACACGATGTAGCTGTGGCCGGTGACCCAGCCGATGTCGGCCGCGCACCAGTAGACGTCGGTCTCGGGCTTGAGGTCGAACACGTAGCGGTGGGTGAAGCACACCTGCGTGAGGTAGCCGCCGGTGGTGTGCATGATGCCCTTGGGCTTGGCCGTGGTGCCCGAGGTGTAGAGCAGGTAGAGCAGGTCCTCGCTGTCCATGCGCTCGGGCTCGCTGGTGGCGCTCGGCCCCGGCCATCAGGTCGTGGTACCAGTGGTCGCGGCCCTCGGTCATGTCCACGGTGACGCCGCCGGCGTCGGGGTGGCTCGACACCCGGTCGACCACCACGACGTTCTCGACCGAGGGGGCGCTGGCCAGGGCCACGTCGGCGATGGGCTTGAGCAGGTGGGCCTGGCCCTTGCGGAAGCCGCCGTCGGCGGTGACGAGGACCTTGCACTCGGCGTCGTTGATGCGGTCGGACAGCGAGTCGGCCGAGAAGCCGCCGAACACGACGGAGTGGGGCGCGCCGATGCGGGCGCAGGCCAGCATGGCCACGGGCAGCTCGGGGATCATCGGCATGTAGATGGCGACCCGGTCGCCCTTGCCGACGCCCAGGCCGCGCAGCACGTTGGCGAAGCGCTGGACCTCGCCGAGCAGGTCGGCGTAGGTGATGGTGCGGGTGTCGCCGGGCTCGCCCTCCCAGTGGTAGGCGACCTTGTCGCCCCGGCCGGCCTCGACGTGGCGGTCCAGGCAGTTGGCCGAGACGTTGAGGCGTGCCGCCCACGAACCAGCGGGCGAAGGGGAGGTCCCACTCGAGGATGGTGTGCCACTCGTCGTACCAGGTCACGAGGTCGGCGGCCTGGCGGGCCCAGAACCCCTGCCAGTCCTGCTCGGCCTCGTGGTACAGCTCGGCGCCGGTGACCAGGGCGTCGGCCTTGAACCCGTCGGGCGGCGGGAAGGTGCGATCCTCGACGAAGTAGTCCTCGATCGCCGGCTCGTCGGGCATTTCGTGTCCCCCTCATGGCAGTTCCCCGGACCGCGGCGAGCCTACCGGCCTGCCGGGATCAGCACGCCCTGCCATGCGGCGCAGTGGCGGCGTCCGCACGCGACGTGTCATCGTTCACACCATGGCCAGCCGCCGCAGTCCCCTGTCACGGGAGCGGGTGCTGCGGGCTGGGCTGGATCTGGTCGACAAGGAGGGCGTCGAGGCGCTGACCATGCGGCGGCTGGGGCGGGAGCTCGGCATCGAGGCCATGTCGCTGTACGGCTACGTCCGCAGCAAGCAGGACCTGATCGAGGGCGTGGTCGAGCAGGTCTTCCGCCAGATGCCCCTGATCGTGCCCGGCCCCGGCACCTGGCAGGACCGGGTGCGGCGCCATGCGGCCACCTACCGCCAGGTGCTGCTCGACCACCCCAACGCCGTCCGGCTGGTGGCCGGCCGGCCCGTGATCACGGAGGGCACCGCCGCGTTCGTCGAGTCGGCCCTGGCCGAGCTGACCTCCATGGGCCTGGGGCTGGAGCTGGCGGACCGGGTCCTGGGCGTGATCGCCAGCTTCACCCTGGGCCTGGTCTCCGAGCAGGTGGGCAACGTGGGCCGCGACGAGGCCACCCGCCCCCTGAGGGACGACATCTCGCCGGAGCGGTTCCCCTTCGTGTCGCAGCTCGACCAGATGAAGCCGGTCGACTACGACCACGAGTTCGAGCTGGGCCTCGACTTCATCGTCGCCGGCCTGGAACGCCTGCTCGACGCCAACGGCCAGGCCCCGGCCCCGGACGACACCGGCTACGACAAGATCATCGGCTGACCTGGGCGTCAGCCGCACCGGCTCTGGCGGTAGCGGAGGACCACTCCAGCACCCGGAAGCGGCCCAGGCCCTCGGGGTCCCGGAGGGCGTCCGCCTCCGTGACCCGGCTGCGGGCGGCCAGGGCGGCGACCGTCGGGGGCGTGGGCCTGGGCTCGCCAGGCCTGGCGGGCCTCCTCCACCAGGGCGTCCATGCCCCACCGGCGGAGCCAGTCCGCCTGGGACATGTCCGAGGTCGGGGGGCGGACCAGGGCGAGCTGGTCGACGGCCACCTCGCACGTGACGTCCTGGGCGCCGAGGTGGGCGAGGGGGGCGTCGCCGCGGCGGTGGGTGGCGTAGGTGCGCAGCCACTCCGACTGGGGGCGGGCGGCCAGCTCGGCGGTCGTCTTGGCGTAGTCGATGACGACCACCCGGCCGCGGGGGGTGGCGAGCTCAGGGCCTCGCGGAGCCAGGCGCCGGCGGCGGACTGCCACGGGACGCGGGCGCCTTCGGGGGCGTCGGGGGCCAGGCGGTCGAGGACCACCGCGCGCTCCGGGGCGAGCGGGACGAGGCGCTCCACCAGCCGCTCGGGGCCGCCGCGGCCGGGGTCGCCAGGTCGACGCGGACCTCGAGCCACTGACCGGCAGCGGCGTTCGGCCAGGCCGAAGGGCAGGTTGTCCAGCAGCTCGTTGGCGAGGACGACCGACGGGCCGGTCAGGCGCGGCAACTCGGACAGGCTGACGCAGATCGGGCCCTGGGGCGCCTCGGGGACGGGGGCCTCCGTGTCGGGGTCCACCGGGGCGAAGGCGAGGGCGGGATCCTCCAGCGGGAGGTCCTGGGCGTGGAGGCGGCGTTGGGCCGCCGACCGTTCCACCAGGACGTAGCGGAGGGCGGGGGCGCACGCCGGCGCCGCCGCCAGCACGGTGCGGGCGAGGGTGCCGGGGCCGGCGCCGGCCTCCACCACCACGTACGGGTCCGGGGAGCCCAGGTCCCGCCACCAGGCGTCGAGGGCGCGGGCGACGACGGCCCCGAACAGGGGCCCGACCTCGGGGCTGGTCAGGAAGTCGCCCTGGCGGCCGGCGCGGCCGCCGGACTCGTAGAAGCCGCCGTCCCGGTCGTACAGGGCGCGCTCGAGCACCCGGTCCAGGGGGATCGGGCCGTGTCGGCGGATGTCGGCGGCGACCGCGGCGGCGACGAGCGTCATCGCCCCGTAGCTAACCGCTACGGGACGGCCGAGGCCACGAACGTCGCGGCGTCGCCCAGCTCCGTGGCCCACTGGGTGACCCCGAAGGCCAGCGTCAACGCGGCGGTGATGGCCAGCGCGGCGGTCAGCGAGACGGGGACCCGCACCGGGGTGTGGTCGCCGTCGGGCGCCGGGCTCATCATCATCTCCTTGGACACGTTGGCGTAGTACGCCAGGGCGATCACCGAGTTGACCGCCATGACCACGGCCAGCGTGTACCCCCAGAAGGTGTCGGCGTCGACCACGGCCCGGAAGGCCACGAACTTGGCCAGCCAGCCGCCCAGCGGCGGGATCCCGGCCAGCGAGAACAGGAAGACCGACATCAGCACGGCCAGCGACGGCGCGTAGTTGAACAGGCCCCCGAAGCTGGTGATCTCGGCGCTCCCGGTCCGCCGGGCCACCGCCATGACCACCGTGAACGCACCCAGGTTCATGGCCGCGTAGATCAGCAGGTAGGTGACCACCGACGTCAGCGTGGTCGAGCCGATCTGCCCCACCACCGCCAGGGGCGCCAGGATGAAGCCGGCCTGCGAGATGCCCGAGTAGGCCAGCATCCGCACCAGGTTGGTCTGGCGCAGGGCCACCACGTTCCCGATGGTCATCGACAGCACGGCCAGCACCCAGATCAGCGGCCGCACCACCTCGGTCTGGCCCGCGAAGCCGATCAGGATCAGCTCCAGCAGCGCCACGAACCCGGCCGCCTTGGACGACACCGACAGGAACGCGGTGATCGGGCGTGGGCGCGCCCTCGTAGGTGTCGGGCGCCCAGGTGTGGAACGGCACGGCCGACACCTTGAACCCGAACCCGGCGATGCAGAACACCACCGCCAGCGTGATCATGGGGACCGACTCGCCCGTGGCCAGGGCCTCGCCGATGTCGACCAGCTTGGTGCTGCCCGCCACCCCGTAGACCAGCGACATGCCGTACAGCAGCACGCCCGTGGCGAACACGCCCATCAGGTAGTACTTGACGCCCGCCTCGTTGCCCTTGCGGTCGCGCTTGCGCCAGCCGGCCAGCAGGTAGGCGGGGATCGGACAGCATCTCCAGCGCCACGAAGATGGTGATCAGGTCGCGGGCCGAGGCCATGACCAGCATGCCCAGGATCGACGACAGCAGCAGGAAGTAGTACTCGCCCTCGGCGTAGTCGCCCTCGGCGATGTAGTTGGTGGACTGCAGCACGATCACGTACCCGGCCACCAGGAACAGCGCCTTGAGCACCAGGGCGAAGTCGTCGACCGCGTAGGCCCCGCCGAACAACTGACGGTCGGCGCCGTCGACCGCCAGGGTGAGGATCGGGACCAGCGCGCCCAGCAGCCCCAGCCCCGCCAGCGACGGCAGCAGCGCCTTGCGGTCCTCGGGCAGGAACAGGTCGGCCACCAGCACCAGGCACAGCACGCCCGTGACCACCAGCTCGGGGGCGAGCGCGTGCCAGTCGACCGCCGGGCGGGCGAAGCCGTCGGCCTGGGCGAGCAGCGAGGCGAGCACGGCGTCAGCTACCCATGGCGGCGACCCAGTCCGCCAGCGCGGCCGAACCGCCCTCGGTCACGTGGAACACCAGGTTGGGATAGATGCCGATCACCAGGATGAGGACCAGCATCGGGACCCAGGCGATCCACTCGGGGATCGTCACGTCGGGGATGTCGGCCTCGGCGAACTCCTCGGTCGACGTGCCGAAGGCGACCCGCTGGTAGAGCCACAGCAGGTACCCGGCGGCGAACACGGTGCCGACGGCCGCCACCACCATGTACACCCGGAACGTGACGTCGGACAGGCCCGGCGCCGGCTGGTACGAGGACAGGATGGCGGGGAACTCACCCCAGAACCCGGCCAGGCCGGGCAGGCCCAGCGAGGCCATGGCGGTGAAGCCCAGGATCCAGCCCATGCGGGGCGCCTTGAGCAGGATGCCGCCCAGCCGCTTGATGTCGAGGGTGTGGTAGCGCTCCTTCACCGAGCCCGCCACGAAGAACAGCATGCCGGTGATGAGGCCGTGGGCGACCATGCCCATGACCGCGGCGTTGAAGCCGAAGTCGGTGAGCGTGGCGATGCCCAGCATGGTGAAGCCCATGTGCGACACCGACGAGAAGGCGATCAGCCGTTTCATGTCGGTCTGCGCCAGGCAGGCCAGGGCGCCGTAGATGATGCCGACGACCGCCAGCGCCCCGATGTAGGGCGCCCACTCCACCGCGGCCTCGGGCAGGATCGGGATGGCGACCCGGATGAAGCCGTAGGTGCCCAACTTCAGCATCACCGCGGCCAGGATCACCGAGCCCACCGTGGGCGCCTGGGTGTGGGCGTCCGGCAGCCAGGTGTGGAACGGGAACATCGGCACCTTGATGCCGAAGCCCATGAACATGCCGCCGAAGATCAGCAGCCCGGTCAGCCGGGAGACGTCCGACTCGGCGCACCAGCGCGGCCAGGTCCTGGATGACGAACGTCTCGCCCCCGGTCACGAAGAACAGCGCCAGGAAGCTCACGATCATCAACGCCGAGCCGAACAGGGTGAACAGGAAGAACTTGATCGACGGCGTACTGCCGCTGCTCGCCGCCCCACACGCCGATCATGAAGTACATCGGCAGCAGCACGACCTCGAAGAACACGAAGAACAGGATCAGGTCCTGGGCCACGAAGGTGCCGAGCAGGCCGGTGTCGAGCACCAGCAGCAGGATGAGGAAGGCCTTGGGGTTCCGGGGCTCGGGGAAGTGGTTCCACGAGTAGATGACGCACAGGGGCACGATCAGCAGCGTCAGGCCGATCAGCGGCACCGACAGGCCGTCGATGCCGATGGCGTAGCGGGCATTGATGACGTCGATCCACGCCTTGTTCACCACGAACTGCATCGTGTCGCCGGCGCCGTAGTCGAAGTCCGCCAGCACGGCGGCGCCGATGCCGGCCGTGGCCAGCGTGACGACGAGCGCCAGCGTGCGGTGGATGTGCTCCTCCGTGCGGGGGATGAGCAGCATGACCAGCGCTCCTGCCAGCGGCAGGAACACCATGATGGTCAGGCCCCAATCGGAGAGGAACTGGTTGTTGTCCATGATGACCCTTGGCGTCAGACGAAGATGATGAAGACACCGGCGAACACGGCGGCGGCCCCGAAGAGCAGGGCGCCGTACTGCTGCACCCTGCCGGAGGTGAGCTTGCGGAAGAGCTGGCCACCGCTCTCGGCGGCCGCCGCGGATCCGTTGACCGCGCCGTCGACCACCTGCTGGTCGATGCGCTCGTAGGTGAAGCGGCCGAGCACGGTGGCGAGCTGCCCGGCGCCGTTGACGATGCCGTCGAGCACGTTCTGGTTGAACCAGTACACGGCCCGGGCGATGGGGCCCTTCACGTCGGCCACGATGATGTCGGTGTAGAGGACGTCGAAGTAGTACTTGTTGACCAGGACCGTGTAGCCGGCCCGCGCCAGCGCGGTTGCGCTGGGTGATCCCGTGGGGCCCGAGGCCCCGGAAGTACCACAGGTAGGCGAGCGTGACGCCGGTCAGCCCGATGATCGTGCTGGCCACCGCGATGGCGAGGCTGAACTCGGGGTGGCTGAAGTTGATGACCGGGAAGTAGTCGCCCTTGGGCTCGAAGTAGTGCTCGAAGCGCAGCGCCGTCGAGTCGGGGGCCAGGGCGGAGGGCAGGTTGACCAGGCCGGCGGTCACGCCCAGCACCGCCAGGATCCACAGCGGGACCACGATGCGGGGGCCGGACTCGTGCGGGTGGCCGTGGCCCCGGAACTCCCCGAAGAACGTGAACCAGATGGCCCGGGTCATGTAGGCCGCGGTCATGAAGGCGCCGGCGATGCCCACGATCATGAACACCGTGTAGTGGCCGCTGCCGCCCAGCTGGTTGGCGCCCGCCAGGATCTCGTCCTTCGACCAGAAGCCGGCCAGCGGGAAGATGCCGATCAGGGCGGCGGAGGCGATGACGAAGGTCCGTGTAGGTCTGCGGCATCCACTTCCGCAGCCCGCCCATGTCCTTCTTCATGTCGAAGCGAGTGGACGGCGTGGCTCACCGAGCCGGAGCCGAGGAACAGGCACGCCTTGAAGAAGGCGTGGGTGAAGAGGTGGAAGAGCGCCGCGGTCCAGGCCCCGATGCCCAGCGCCATCACCATGTAGCCCAGCTGGGAGATCGTGGAGTAGGCGAGCACCTTCTTGATGTCGTCCTGGACGAAGGCCAGCGCCCGCCCCGCCGATCACGGTCACCGCGCCCACCACGGCCAGCAGGTTCACGCTGGAGGTGCCGATGGACAGGCCCTCGAAGAACACCGCGTACAGGCGGGCCACCAGGTAGATGCCGGCCACGACCATGGTGGCCGCGTGGATCAGGGCGGACACCGGCGTGGGGCCGGCCATGGCGTCGGGCAGCCAGGTGTGGAGGATGAACTGGCCCGACTTGGACATCACCGCGGCGATGAGGCAACACGACGCGATGAGCAGCGTGGAGTGGCCCACGCTGCCGTCGAGCGCCGCCGCGTTGGTCTCCAGGATGTCGAAGCTGCCGACCGTCCAGAACAGGAGGATCACGCCGATGATCAGGCCCACGTCGCCCACGCGGTTGGTGATGAAGGCCTTGAGGGCGGCGTCGCTGTTGGCCTTCTCCTCCCACCAGTGGCCGATCAGCACGAAGCTGCACACGCCCACCAGCTCCCACATGACGATGAGCTGGAGCGTGGACTTGGCGATGACCAGGCCGAGCATCGACGCCGTGAACAGCGACAGGAACGCGAAGAAGTGGGTGTACCGCCGGTCGCCGCCCACGTAGTCGGTGGAGTACACGTGCACCAGCAGCGACACGGTGGTGACCACCAGCAGCATCATCACCGCGGGGCCGTCGAGCAGCATGCCGACCTTGATGTCGACGCCGCCGGACTCGAACCAGGTGACCTCCTGGGTCACCGGCTCGACGGTCTCGTGCTCTTCCTCGCGCGGCTTCGCCCTCGCCCTCCTCGGCGGGCTGCGCCGACCGCGGCGGACTCACCCTCGACCACCGCCTCCTGCTCGGTCTCGTGGCCGGCGGGCGGGTTGTCGACGTGGTCCCACCAGCTGATGTTGGTGGCCAGCGCCAGGGCGAAGGCGAGGCCCACGGCGGCGATGCCGATCTCGCTGCCCTTGCGCGGCATCTTCTTCCCGAAGAACAGGATGAGGAAGAAGCTGGCCGCGGGCAGCAGCGGGATGATCCAGGCGTAGTCGAGCATGCTCAGCCTCGCATCGAGTCGACGTCGTCGAGGTCCACGCTCGAGCGGTTGCGGTAGATGATCAGCACCATGGCCAGGCCCACGCCCACCTCGGCGGCGGCCACGGCGATGATGAACAGGGCGAACACCGAGCCGGCCACGTTCCCCATCAGCGCCCCGAAGGTCAGCAGGTTGATGTTGACCGCGTTGAGGATCAGCTCGATCGACATCAGCACCAGCACCGTGTTCTTGCGGGCGATGACCCCGTAGACGCCGGTGCAGAACAGGATCGCCCCGAGCAGCAGGAACTGGTTGACCAGCAGCTCCTCCATCACCGGTCCTTCCGGGCGATGACGATGGCCCCGACCAGGGCCGCGAGCAGCAGCACGGACACGACCTCGAACGGGATGAGGTACTGCGAGAAGATCGCGTCGCTCACCGTGGCGGTGTTGGAGTCGGCCACGCTGATGATCCGCCGGTCGGTCGGGCAGCTTGTCGTCGCCGTAGTAGTCGACCAGGGCGTAGGCCATGACCCCCAGCAGCAGCAGGGCGGTGACCACGCCCGGACCACCAGTGGTCGTTGGTGGCGTCCACGTCACGCCCGATGCGGGCGCGGGTGAGCATGATGCCGAACAGCATCAGCACCATGATCGCCCCGATGTAGACCAGCACCTGGGTGACGGCCACGAACTCGGCGGCCAGCAGGATGAACTGCGCGGCCACGCCCGCGAACACGACGATGAGGGCCAGCGCGGCCCGCACGACGTTGCGGCTGGTCACCACCACCAGGGCGGCGCCCACCATCACCGCGGCGATGAGGTAGAAGAAGACGCTGACCATCGGCGCGGGCTACCTCGGCACCTTGCGGACCTTCTGCTCCGACCCGGCCTCGTAGGGCTCGAAGTCGGGGACGGCCTGCATCCACTCGCCCAGGCGGTCCTTGTCGTGGAGCAGGTCGGCCAGGCGCAGCTCGGAGTACTCGTACTCGGGGCTCCAGAACAGGGCGTCGAACGGGCACACCTCGACGCAGATCCCGCAGTACATGCACAGCGCGTAGTCGATGTCGAAGCGGTCCAGCTTGTTGACCGTGCGGGGCTTGCCGCCGGGGCGGCGGGGCGGCGCCGTGTCCTTGTGGCCCTCGATGTAGATGCACCAGTCCGGGCAGCTGCGGGCGCACAGCATGCAGACGGTGCAGTTGTCCTCCTTGAGGGCGATGACGCCGCGGGAGCGGGGCGCGGGCGCCTCCTTCTCGTGGGGGTACTGCACCGTGGCCGCGCCCTTGGAGGGGGCGGGGATCAGCGTCTTGAGGCCCCGGGCCGGGAACATCGTGCGCGTCATCGTCCTGAACGTGACGCCCAGGCCCTTGACCAGGCCCGGGGTCTTGGGAGCGGGGAGCTTGGCCATCTACCAGGCCACCTTCAGTGCCATGGTCGCCAGGATGTTCACCAGCGACAGCGGGATGAGGACCTTCCAGGCCAGCTGCTGGAGCTGGTCCTCCCGGAACCGGGGGTAGGTGAAGCGCACCCAGAACACCAGGAACGACACCAGCATGATCTTGGTCAGCAGCACGAGCGGGCCGACCAGGTTCATCCAGTCGGCGTCGAGGGCGACGCCCGGCAGGCTCCAGCCGCCGAGGAACAGCGTGGCCGCCACCGCGGCGAAGGCGCCGGCGCTGGCGAACTCGGCGATGAAGAACAGCAGGAAGCGCATGCCCGAGTACTCGGTCATGTAGCCCGACACCAGCTCGGACTCGGCCACCGGCATGTCGAACGGCGTCTGGGTGAGCTCGGCCTGCATGGCCACCAGGAAGATGAAGAAGCCGACGAACTGGGTGATGACGTACGGGTTGCCGATGGCGCCGAACCCGAAGATCTCCCCGTCGGCCTGGGCGGCGACGATCCCCTGCATGTTCAGCGTGCCGGCCTGGATGACCACGCCCACCACCGCCAGCACCATGGGCAGCTCGTAGGCGATGAGCTGGCCCGCGGCCCGCAGCCCGCCCAGCAGCGAGTACTTGTTGGCGGACGACCAGCCGGCGATGAGGATGCCGATCACCGAGATCGACGACACCGCCAGGATGTAGAAGATGCCGGTGTCGAAGTTGGCGAACCAGGCGTCGGGGCCGAAGGGCACGGCCACGTAGATGAGGAACACCGACGCCACCACGATGTAGGGCGCGATGGCGAACAGGCGCTTGTCGGCCCGCCAGGGGCGGATGTCCTCCTTCTGGATCCACTTGCCGACCTCGGCCAGCAGCTGCATCGAGCCGTAGGGGCCGGCCTCCATGGGGCCGAGCCGGCTCTGCATGAAGCTCATCATCTTGAACAGGAAGACGTAGACCAGCGTGCCCGCGGGCAGCAGCACGGCCACCAGCACGCCCACCGTGCGCAGGACGGTCTCCTGCCAGTACGCCATCTCGATCGCGAGGGTGCTCACCGGTCGATGTCCCCGAGGATGAAGTACAGGCTGGCGAGGATCGTGATGATGTCGGGCACGTACACGCCCCGCAGCAGCCAGGGCACGATCGACACGTTGGAGAAGCTGGCCGAGCGGATCTTGGTGCGGAACGGGCCCAGGTCGCCCTTGCTCACCACGTAGTAGCCCATGACGCCGAGCGGGTTCTCGGTGGCCACGTAGGCCTCGCCCGCCGGCACCTTGATGATGCGCGGGACCTTGGCCATGATCGGCCCGCCGGGCAGGCCGTCGCACAGCTGGTCGATGATCTTGGTGGCCTCGCGGGTCTCCTGCAGGCGCACCCAGCAGCGGGCGAAGCTGTCGCCGTCGGGGTGGGTCCAGACCCGGAAGTCGACCTCGTCGTGCGCCAGGCCCGGGTTGGCAGTCGCGGCGCAGGTCCCAGTCCACGCCCGAGGCGCGGATGTTGGCCCCGGTCAGGCCATAGGACATGCCCACCTCGGCCGGGATCACGCCGACGCCGCGGGTGCGGGCCTCGAAGATCTCGTTGCCGAACAGCAGCGCCTCGATCTCGTCGCAGAAGTCTGCGGATGCGGACCATGACGGCCTTGGTGTCGGCCACCCAGCCCTTGGGCAGGTCGTCCTTGAGGCCGCCGATGCGGTCGAAGTTGGGGTGGAAGCGGCCGCCGGTCACCGACTCGATCTGGTCGAGGACGTGCTCGCGGTCGCGGAAGGCGAAGAAGGCGGGCGTGACCGCGCCCAGCTGGACGCCCGAGGTCGCCGAGGAACAGCACGATGTTGGCCACGCGGGCCATCTCGAACAGGATCGTGCGGATGTAGCGGGCCCGCGGCGGGGCCTCGATGTCCATGAGCTGCTCGGCCGCCAGGATGAACGGCACCTCGTTGGCGAAGCTGCCCAGCCAGTCGATGCGGTTGATCAGGGTCGTGACCTGGGGGTAGGTCCGCACCTCGGTGAGCTTCTCGTAGCCCCGGTGCATGTAGCCCGGCACGACGTCGGCCCACACGACCTGCTCGCCGTCGAGCTTGGCCGTGACCCGCAGCGTGCCGTGGGTGGCCGGGTGCTGGGGGCCGATGTTGAGGACCATGCCCTCGTCGGTCTGGAGCTCGACGTTGACCCGGGCGTCGGCCGCCTGGGCGTCCACGTAGGCGCGCTGCTGGCGTTCGGTGACGGCGGTCATGCCTCGCCTTCCCTCCGTGCCACGGCGTCACCCTCCGCGGGCTCGTCGCCGCCGCCCGGCATCGGTTCGACGTCGACGATGCCGGGCCACGGCTTGACCAGCCGGGCGAGCAGCGGGAAGTCCTTGCGCAGTGGGTGGCCCTCGAACTCGCCCGGCAGGTAGAGGTGGCGCAGGGCGGGGTGGCCGTCGAAGGTGATGCCGAACATCTCCCAGCACTCGCGCTCGTGCCAGTTGGCCCCGGCGTACAGGCGACACGAGGCTGGCGATGCGCAGGTCGTCGGTGGGCAGGTCCGCCTTCACGATCACGTTCAGGTGGGGCTCGGTGTGGCGGCGGATGTTGGTCAGCCGGCACATGACCTGGAAGCGGGTGTCGCCCCCGGCCACGCCGGTCTCGAAGGCCGCGTCGGGGTCGAACTGGGGGATGCCCACGTCGATGCCGGCGGCGTCCTCGTAGCGGCCCCAGGGCGACGGCATCCAGTCGATGGCCGACAGCCAGTCGAAGAAGTGGAACCCGAGCCGGGCCTTGGCCGCCTCGGCCGCCGCGAACCAGGCCTCGCGGGTGACCCGCACCCACAGCTGGCGGCCGACCGCGATGTGGCTGCCCACGAGGTCGTCGCCCAGCGCGTCGGTGAGGGTGGCGAGCACGGCCTCCCGCTTGTCGTCGACTGCAGGGGTCTCGGCCTCGTCGGTGGCGGTCGTGTCGGTGTCGGCCATCACTGCACCACCAGGGGATCTCCCCGCCAGCGGTCGGCCATGTTCTCCCGCCCGATGCGCTGCTGGAGCAGCACGATGCCCTCGAGCAGGGCCTCGGGCCGGGGCGGGCAGCCGGGGATGTAGACGTCGACGGGCACGACCTGGTCGACGCCCTTGGTCACCGAGTAGCTGTCCCAGTAAGGGCCGCCACAGTTGGTGCACGACCCCATGGAGATCACGTACTTGGGGTCGGCCATCTGCTCGTACAGGCGCTTGATGGCGGGGACCATCTTGTCGGTCACCGTGCCCGAGATGACCACCACGTCGGCCTGGCGGGGGCTGGCGGGCAGCGGGATGACGCCGAGCCGCATGACGTCGTAGCGCGGCGAGGCGAACGCCGCGCCCATCTCGATGGCGCAGCAGGCCAGGCCCCACTGGTAGGCCCAGAGGCTGTACTTGCGGGCCGTGTTGAGCAGCGAGGTCAGGGGCTTGGGGAGCTTGCCGCTCTCGACGAGACCCATCAGACGACGTTGTCCTGTGTCGGGGATGTCAGCGTCAGATCCAGCGGAGGACCTTCTTCTTCCACGCGTAGAGCAGCCCGAGGGCGAGGACGGCGATGAAGATGCCCATCTCGGCGAACCCGAACCAGCCGTAGGCCTCGGCCCGGGTGGCGAACGGGAAGATGAAGACGGCCTCGACGTCGAACAGCACGAACAGCAACGCGAACAGGTAATAGCGGACCTGGGTCTGCCCCCACATCGAGCCTGCGGGGTCGACGCCGGACTCGTAGTTGATGTATTTCTCCGGCTGCGGGCGGGTGGGCCGGACCAGGCTGCCGAGCCCCATGATGGCCGCCACCAGCGCCACTGCGACGACCAGGAAGACGCCGGCAGTGAGGTAGGACCGGAGGTACTCGGACACGACGCGGGAGCCTAGTGAGCGTTTGCACGAGGGGCCAAAGCCGGTTGTGACCTGGGATTCGGGCTTCCGCCGTGGGCTGTCTGTGTGCCCGCTGTGAGCCCGCGGGCCGTCAGGGGCGGTCAGCGGCACTGGTTGACGAAGCGGATCACGTCCATCTGGCCCACGGACATCCCGATGACGGTGGCACCGTCGGTCTCGAAGGCGATGCCCAGCCCGTTGCCCGCGTCGGCCCGGTAGATCTTGCCCTGGGCGGCGAAGGGATGGCGGCGCTCGTCGAGGTTGGTCCCGTAGGCGGCGAACACCTGGTCCTGGGGCGAGCCGAGGCCGATGCCCGGTCCCGTTGCTGACACGGTCGGTGGGCAGGGCGGCGGCGATGGAGATGGCGGCCAGCACGCCCTCGGCGGGGTCGTTGGCCCGGCGGGTCCCGTCGGCGTTGCGGAAGCGCAGGCGCAGGTCGAGCGCCCCGGTCGCCCGGCCGTCGAAGCAGGTCCCGCCGGAGCCCCGGTACATGGCCTGGTCGGGCTGGATCTGGAACCCGGCGGCCTGCAGCTCGCCCAGGGTCGCCCCGATGCGGAGCGCTCCGACCCCCTGGGGGTCCATGGGCTCGGCGGGATCGATGGTGCCCGGCGGCAGCGGTGGTGGTCGGCTGGGTGGTCGTGGTGGTGGCCTCGTCGCTGGTCGGCCGGCTGGTCGGCGGAGGAGCTGCGGTGGCGGCGTCGGGCCCGGTGGCGAGCTCGTCGTCGGGCTCCTGGAAGACGAAGGCGAGGACCAGCAGGGTGGCCAGCGCCACGACCAGGGCGGTGAGCAGGCGGCGGGACGAGCGGCGGGGCGGCGCCCCGTCGGTGGTGCCCCCGGCCAGGGACTTGGCCAGGTGGCGGTCGTCGATCACGGGCGGCGGCTGGGTGATGGGCCGGATGGCGGCCCGGGGCGCCAGGCGGAGCTGAGGCTCGTCGGCCAGGCGGGCGTCGAGGTCGGACCAGAAGCTGGCCCCGTGCTCGGGCGGCCGCAAGCGGCGGAGGGCGACGGCGGTCGGGCTGGCGGCGGTCGTGGCCTCGCCCCCGGCCAGGTGTCGCCCTCGGTCACGACCCCACCCGCGGCCCGGGATCGGGCGTTGCCTCGGGGTCGGACGCAACCTCCCCGGCCGCGGCCGGTGGCTCGCCGGGCTCGGCCGCCGGCCGCGGTCTCGGCCGCGGCGGCTGTGGCGGCGGCCGTTGGCCGGCGACCGGCCCCCGCGCCCTCGGCGAGCGCGGGCCGGCCCCGTTCCCGTTGGTCCCGTTCCCGCCGGCGGCCGGCACCGGCTCGGTCTCGGCGGGCAGCGGCTCGGTGGGATCGGAGGACGGATCCCGCCCTCAGCCTCCCCGGCCACGGCGCCTCAGCCCCGGCGGCTCGGCGTTGGCGGCGGCCTCAGCCCCGGCGGCCGGCTCGGGCCGGGACGCCGGCGGGCTCGGCGGCCGGCTCGCGGGCTGGGCCGCCTCAGCCGGTTCAGGATCGGGACGCCTCGGCCGCGGCTCGGCTCCGGCGTGCTGGGCGCCTCGGCCGGTGGCTGGCTCAGGTCGGGCGCTCAGCCGTCGGCGGTTCAGGCTGCGGGCGCCTCAGCCGAGCTCGGCGGCTGAGGCTCAGCCGTGGCCGGCCGGCTCGGGCGCCTCAGCCGTGGCTGGTTCGGGCTGGCGGGCTCAGCCTCGGCGGCCGGCTCGGGCGCCTCGGCCGGCTCGGTCGGCTGGCGCTCAGCCGTGGCCGGCTCGGCTCGGGCGCGCCTCAGCGGCGGCTCGGCTCGGGCTCGGCGGCGCCTCGGCCGGCTCGGGTCGGCGCCGCCTCAGCCTGGCTGGCCGGCTGCGGCGCGGCTCGGCGGTCGGCTGGTTCGTGCGGGGACGCCTCAGCGGCTTCGGCTCGGGCTCGGCCGGCTCGGCCGCCTTGGCCCAGCTCGGCGGCGTCGGGCTCTAGCGGCTCGGCTGGTTCGGGCTTACCCGCCGGCTCGGCCGGTTCGGTGGCGCTCGTGCGGCTCGGCCAGGGCTCGCCGGCGCGGGCTCCGCCGGGCCGCAGCCGGCTCCGTTGGCCTCGGCCGTGGGCGGCTCGGCCGGCGCGGCTCGGGCTCGGTGTCCTCCGGCGGGGCTCGGGGGCGTCGGCCTTGGCGGCTCGGGGGTGGGGGCCGGCTTGGGCTCGGGGATGTGGGGGGTGAGCTTGGTGCGGGCGGAGTCGAGGCGGAGCAGTAGGTCGGATGTCGGTAGGCCCAGGATGCGGGCTGCGGCGTCGGGGGTGAAGCCTTCGCGGTCCACCAGCACGATGGCTACCCGCTCGGACGGCGACAGGGACGCCAGGCCGGCCCGCAGGCCGGGACGGGTCGGGGGGATCGCCGCGCGGCGGCGGCGGGGGTGCCGTCGCGGCGGAGGGCGTCGATGCAGGCGTTGTACGTGACCCGGTAGAGCCAGGCGCCGGCGTCGTCCTTGGCCGTGAGGCGGACTACGTCCCGCCAGGCCCGGAGGTACGCCGACGACAGGGCGGCGTCCATCGACGGCGGGTCCAGGAGCAGGGCGTACGCCAGGCCCCGGAGGCGGGCGTCGTAGCGGCCCACGAGCGCGCCGAACGCTCGCCGGTCGCCTTGCTGCGAGCGGCGCACCAGGCTGGCATCGCTCTGTCGTCTGGTGTTGGGCACGGTGGTGGTGGTGGCACGGTCGGCGGTTGTCGTGTGTTTTCCAGCGCCGCCGCCATTGTGGGGGAGCACAGCGGCGCCGTGGGGGATGTCAGGATTTCATCACACGACGACGGCCACGTCAGCCGCTCGCCGCCACCAACGCGGGAACCGCGTCCTGGGCCAGGCCCGAGATCGAGCCGGGCCACACGCCAACCACCAGCGTGACCACCATGCAGACCGCCAGGGCGATGCCCGCGCCCAGGGGGATCGACAGCCGCGGGGCATCCGCCTCCGCCTCGTCCGGGTCGCTCATGTAGAGGCTGACCGTGATGCGCAGGTAGAGGTACGCCGAGATGACCGAGGTCAGCATGGCGATGACCGCCAGCCAGGTCGATCCGGCGTCGACGGCGGCGACGATCACGTAGAACTTGGCGAAGAACCCCGAGGTCAGCGGCACGCCGGCCTGGGCGAACAGGAACACGGTCATGGCCAGCGCCAGGACCGGCCGTGACCGGGCCAGGCCCCGGTAGTCGTCGAGGCTGTGGTGGTTGTCGCCCTTGCGGCCCACCAGGGTGATCACCCCGAAGGTGCCGGCGATGAGGAACGTGTACGTCGCCAGGTAGAACAGCGCGGCCTGCACGCCCTGCTGGGTGGCCGTCTGCACCCCCACCAGCACCCAGCCCGCGTGGTTGATCGAGCTGTAGGCCATCATGCGCTTGACGTCGGTCTGCACGACCGCCAGCACCGCCCCCACGACCAGCGTCAACACCGCCAGCGCGTAGAGCATCGGCTGCCAGTCCACCCGGTAGGACTCGAACGCCAGGACGAACACCCGGATCAGCCCGGCGAAGCCCGCCACCTTCACGCCCGACGCCATCCACGCCACCATGGGTGAGGGCGAGCCCTGGTACACGTCCGGGGTCCAGAAGTGGAACGGCACGGCCGCCACCTTGAACCCGAGGCCCGACCAGCATGAGCCCGAGGCCGGCCAGCACCAGGCCGTCGTTCTCCAGGGCGGTGCCGCTGAACGTGTCCAGCACCTTGACCATGTTGGTGGTGCCCACGCCGCCGTAGATCATGGCGATGCCGTACAGGAAGAACGCCGACGAGAACGCCCCCAGCACGAAGTACTTGATGCCCGCCTCCTGCGACGTCACCCGCCGCCGGTGCATGGCGGCCAGCACGTACACCGCGATCGACAGGATCTCCAGCCCCAGGAACAGCACGATCAGGTCGTTGGCCTGGGCCATGATCACGCCGCCGGACGCCGACAGCAGCAGCAGGACGTAGGGCTCGACGCCCTCCAGGCCCTCCCGCCGCAGGTAGCCGTCGGCCAGCAGCGCGGCCAGCACCACCGCGGCCGCGATGACCACGGTCAGGAACACCGAGAAGCCGTCGACCCCGATCGCGCCGGCCATGGTCGAGAACGGGCCCCGATCGGCGTCCTGGACCTCGATCCACAGCGGGACCGTCGCCACCGCGGCCCCGATGGCCACCGCACAGGTGAAGATCGTGTAGCCGACCGTGGCCCGGCGGGAGCGGCACGAAGCACGACACCAGCATCAGCACCAGCGCCCCGACCACCAGGACCAGCATGGGCGCGGCGGCCCACCAGTCGACGCGCGGGCGTCTCGATGGGGCTCGGGTCGATGGGCAGCGGCTGGGACAGCGAGGCGAGCGGAGCGAGCACGGCGATCACCCTCCCGCCTCCTGCGCCTCGGTGGTGGGCGAGGTGAAGTCACTGTTCTCGTCGACGTGCTCGATGAGCCGGTCGACCGAGGGCTGCATGCGCTCCAGCACCGGCTTGGGGTACACGCCGAGGAACACGATCAGCGCGAGCAGCGGGGCCACCACCAGGCCCTCCCTCCAGGAGATCTCGGGGAAGTGGCGGTTCTCCTCGTCGGGCGAGCCGTGGAACACCCGCTGGTAGGCCCACAGCAGGTACAGCGCCGCCAGGATGACGCCCGCGGCGGCCACCACCGTGAACCACCGGCGGGTCAGGAACGAGCCGATCAGCACCAGGAACTCGCCCACGAACCCGTTGAGCCCGGGGAGCCCGATCGAGGACATCATCACCACCGTGAACACCGCGGCGAAGATCGGCGCCGCGGCTCTGCAGGCCCCGCAGCGAGGCGATCTCCCGGGTGTGGCGCCGGTCGGAGATCCAGCCCACCAGGAGGAACAGCGCCCCCGTGGACAGGCCGTGGTTGACGTTCTGGAGCAGCCCACCCTGGAGGCCCTGGGTGGTGATGGCGAAGATGCCCAGCACGATGAACCCGAGGTGCGCCACCGACGAGTACGCCACCAGGCGTTTGAGGTCCTTCTGCATCGTGGCCACGACGGCCCCGTAGATGATGCCGATGACGCCCAGCGTGACCAGGGCGGGCGCGAAGAAGTTGGCGGCGTCGGGCAGCAGGTAGAGCCCGAAGCGCACCAGCCCGTAGGTGCCGAGCTTCAGCAGGACGCCGGCCAGGATCACCGACCCGGCCGTGGGCGCCTCGGTGTGGGCGTCGGGCAGCCACGTGTGCATCGGGAACAGCGGCACCTTCACCGCGAAGGCGATGGCGAAGGCCAGGAAGATCCAGCGGGCCGCCGACCAGTCGAACGGGTTGGCGCTGGACGAGTCGTCCACCACGTGCGGCCCTCGGCGATCTCGACCAGGTCGAAGCTGAGCGGCTGGCCCTGCCGCAGCTGGGCGATCTCGTCCTGCTCCTCGGGGGTGGGCTCGCCCTGGGCCTCGTCCACGATGGCCTGGGCCTCGGTCCGCAGGTGCTGGTCCTCCACCGCGTTGCGGTTGCAGGAAGGCCAGCGACACGATCCCGACCAGCATGAGGGCCGACCCGAACATGGTGAACAGGAAGAACTTCGAGCGCGGCGTAGACCCGGTTGGCGTAGCCCCACCCGCCGATGAGGAAGTACATCGGCACCAGCACGATCTCGAACATCACGAAGAACAGGAAGAGATCGAGCGACGACGAACACGCCCAGGCAGCCGGCCTCCAGCAGCAGCAGCCAGGCGTAGTAGGGCTTGGCGTCGTGGTGCGGCGTCGCCCCCAGCATGGCCAGCGGGAACAGCACGGCCGTCAGCACCACCAGGAACAGCGAGATGCCGTCCACGCCGACGTGCCAGGAGATGCCGAAGTCGGCCACCCACGAGCGGTTGGTCTCGAACTGGAAGCCGGCGTCGTGCGGGTCGAAGGCGGCCAGCATCCAGATCGCCAGGGCGACGGCGGCCGCGGCGAAGATCAGCGTGATGCCCCGCAGCAGCTCGGACCGCGACCGGGGTACCAGCAGCACGGCCGCCGCCCCCAGCGCCGGGATCAGCACCAGAGCGGTCAGGATCGGGAAGTCGGGCGAGCCGTTCACTAGAAGCGGATCCTGGTGAGGAAGTAGCCGAGGACGACCACCACGCCGGTGGCGACGCCCAGGGCGTAGGTGCGGACGAAGCCGGACTGCACGTGGCGCAGCCGGCGGCCGAAGCCGGCGACGAGGTGGGCCACGCCGTTCACCGCTCCGTCGACGACGTGGGTGTCGAACCAGGCCACGCCCTCGAAGAAGCGGGTGCCGGGCCCGGCCACGAAGGCCGAGACGGTCTCGTCGTAGTAGTAGGCGTGGGCCAGCAGCTCGGGCTCGACGGCCCGGGCTCTGCGCCGCAGGTAGACACGGGTGGCGGCCGCGATGCCGGTGAGGGCGACGAGGATGGCGACGACGATCAGGCCGGCCTGGGTGGCCCCGGACACGTCGACGGGCAGCTCGTTCTCGCCCACGACCGGCTCCAACCAGCGCTCCAGCAAGTGCACATCGTCGCCGAAGGGCAGGTTGAGGCCGCCGCCGATCAAGGCCAGGAAGGACAGCACCACCAGCGGCAGGGTCATGATCCAGGGCGACTCGTGCGGCTCGGCGTGGACGTCGTGCCCGTGGCCGTGCCCGCCGGCGTCGGCGGCGACGGCCGCCACCGGGGCGGACTCGGCCTCGGCCCGCCGGCCGCGACCTCGACCGGCTCGTGCTCCTCGGCCTCGCGGCGTTCGCCGAAGAACACCAGGTAGACCTGGCGGCTCATGTAGTAGGCGGTGATCAGGGCGGTGACCAGCCCGATGGCCCACAGCACCTTGCCCTGCGCCCCGGGGCTGGCCCACGCCGACGGTCAGGATCTCGTCCTTGGACCAGAAGCCCGAGAACGGCGGCACGCCCGCGATCGACAGCCAGCCGACGATGAAGGTGGCGAACGTGAGGGGCATGAACTTCCGCAGCCCGCCCATGTGCCGCATGTCCTGGTCGCCGCCCACCCCGTGGATCACCGACCCGGCCCCGAGGAACAGCAGGGCCTTGAAGAAGGCGTGGGTGACCATGTGGAAGATGGCGGCCACGTAGGCGCCGATCCCCACGGCCAGGAACATGTAGCCCAGCTGGCTGACGGTCGAGTAGGCCAGCACCTTCTTGATGTCGTTCTGGGCGATGGCGATGGTGGCCGCGACCAGGGCGGTGATGGCCCCGAGCCAGGCGATGACGTCGGGCACCCAGTCGTAGCCGGCGGCCAGGATGGGGTTGACCCGGGTCATGAGGTACACGCCCGCGGTGACCATGGTGGCCGCGTGGATCAGGGCGGACACCGGGGTCGGGCCGGCCATGGCGTCGGGCAGCCAGATGTACAGCGGGATCTGGGCCGACTTGCCCACCGCGCCCACGAACAGCAGCGCCCCGATGGCCGTCATGGTGATCGCCGCGACCCCGCCCGCGCCCGCGAACAGCTCCAGGTAGTCGACCGTGCCCGCGGCGGCGAAGGCCAGGAAGATGGCCAGCATGAAGCCCCAGTCACCGATCCGGTTGGTGATGAACGCCTTCTTGCCGGCGGCGGCGTTGGCCTCGTCGGTGAACCAGAACGAGATCAGGAAGTAGGAGCAGCCCCCACGCCCTCCCAGCCCAGGAACGTGAGCACCAGGTTGTCGCCGAGAACCAGCATCAACATCGAGAAGATGAACAGGTTCATGTAGACGAAGAACTTGGGGAAGTCCGGGTCCCCGTGCATGTAGCCGATGGCGTAGAGGTGGATGAGGGCCCCCACCCCGGTCACGAACAGCGCCATCGTGATCGACAGCGGGTCGGCCAGGAACCCGACGTCCACCCGCAGGTCGCCCACCGGGATCCACTGGAACAGGATCTGCACGAAGTGGCGGTCCTCGTCCGGCTCGGCCAGCAGGCCGCCGAACACCACCAGCGTGGCCACGAAGCTGCCGGCGCACATGACCGTGGCCAGCCAGCCCGCCCCCGGCTCGCCCAGCCGGCGCCCGAAGGCGAGCAGGACCAGGAACCCGGCGAGGGGCAGCGCGGGGATCAACCAGACAGCATCGAGCACGGGTTCAACCTTCGAGCAGGGCGACGTCGTCGGCCGTGGCGTCGGGGCGCTTGCGGAGCAGGGCGACGATGATGGCCAGGCCCACCACCACCTCGGCGGCGGCCACCACCAGCACGAACACCACCACCGACTGGCCGCCGGTGTCCTCCAGCATGCTCGAGAACGTGACGAACGTGAGCGTGACCGCGTTGAGCATCAGCTCGACGCACATGAACATGACCAGCGGGTTGCGCCGGACCAGCAGGCCGAACGCCCCGATGGCGAACAGCACCGACCCGAGCACCAGGTACCAGGCCGGGGTGACCTCCAGCGCGGCGATCACGTCCGGACCTCCTCGGACGATTCCTCGTCCTCGTCCTCGCCCTCGCCGTCCCCGTCCGCCTCGTCCTCGTAGAACTCCTCGGGATGGGCCCGGTACTCGGCGACCAGCATCCGCTCGGCGATCTCCTCGGCCCGCTCCTCCTGGCCCGGGTCGACGATCTCGTCCTCCCGCCGGCCCCGGCGGGCCAGGAGCACCGCGCCCACCACCGCGATGACCAGCAGGATCGAGGTGATCTCGAAGGCGAACAGGAAGTCGGTGAACAGCGACTCGCCCAGGCGGTTGACGTCGGGGACGTCGGCGTCGAAGCCCACGATCGGCCCGGTGGCCTCGAACCGGTGCTGGCGATCGCCGCGAAGGTGAGGCCCAGGATCCCGAGCGACACGAACACCGCCGCCACCCGCTGCCCCACCAGCGGCTCGACCTCGCAGGTCGTCGGCCCGGTCGACCCCGAGCAGCATGATCACGAACAGGAACAGCACGACGATGGCGCCCGCGTACACGATGACCTGCACCGCGGCCAGGAAGTTGGCCTCCTCGGCCACGAACAGGACCGCGATGCCGAACAGCGTGCCCACCAGCGAGAGGGCGGCGTGGACCGGGTTGCGGGAGGCGACCACGCCGACGGCGCCGGCCAGGCAGGCGGCCGCGGCCAGGACGAAGACGACGAGCTCGACCGACATCAGTGATGCGCCTCCTCGTCCGCCGTGGGGAGCGTGCTCGGCGTCGTGTCCGCCGGGCTCACCGGGGTGGCTGAAGATGGCGTCGGCCACGGCCTTGCCCGCCTCGGCCTCGGACTCGGGGGCAGACTGGCCCTGCTCGGGCGGGCGCACACCGAAGCCCAGCTCGCCCGACCACTGCACCTGGCCCTCGTAGGCGGCGGCGCCGCTGGGCGAGGTGGCCCGCATCCACGCCGAGGTGTGGGGGGCGACGTCGTCGAGGTCGGACCAGTCCTCCCAGGGGAGCCGCTTGGGCAGGCCGTCCTCGTCCACCACCAGCTCGGCCTTGGTGTAGATGGCGTCGTTGCGGTTGGTGAAGCTGAACTCGAACAGCTTGGACTCGGTGATCGCCTCGGTCGGGCACGCCTCCACGCACAGGTCGCAGTGGATGCAGCGCAGGTAGTTGATCTCGTAGATGTAGCCGTAGCGCTCGCCGGGCGAGACCGGGTCGTCGGGCGGGTTGTCGGCGCCGCGCACGTAGATGCAGCGGGCCGGGCACACGCCCGCGCACAGCTCGCAGCCGATGCACTTCTCCATGCCGTCCTCGTAGCGGTTGAGGACGTGGCGGCCGTGGAGGCGGACCGGCTTGACCCGCTTCCCGCCGCTGGTGTGCTTGGAGTAGTCGCGGGTCAGCCGCTCCTCGAACAGCTTCTTGAACGTGACCCGGAATCCGTCGAGGTAGCCCATCAGACCAAGGCCTCTTCGTCGTCGAGGGCGGCGGCGCGCCGGCGCTGCGCCACGTCGACCGCCATGGACAGGGTGCCCCACCCGACCACCAGCACCAGGAACGACACGCCGACCACGGCGGCCATGGGCCAGTCCTCGTCCCGCCCGATGTTGATGGCGCCGAGCAGCAGGATCCAGCCCAGCGCCAGCGGGATCAACGCCTTCCAGCCGATGTTCATGAGCTGGTCGTAGCGGAAGCGGGGCAGCGTGGCCCGGATCCACACGAAGATGAACAGGAACACGAACAGCTTGAGCGAGAACCAGATCACGCCCCACAGCCAGCCGGGGCCGACGTAGGCCGGGCCGGCCGGGCCGCCCAGGAACAGCGTCACGATGATGGCCGACATCGTGATCGTGTTCATGAACTCGGCCAGGTAGAAGAGCGCGAAGCGGAACGACGAGTACTCGGTGTGGAAGCCGCCCACCAGCTCCTGCTCGGCCTCCACCAGGTCGAACGGCGGCCGGTTGAGCTCGGCGGTGGCGGCGATGAGGAACACGACGAACGGCACCACGCCGGTGGCGATCACGTTCCACCGGGGGATGCCGATGTCGCCGAAGAGCTGGTAGCCGCTCCCCGACTGGCGTGAGCACGATCTCGTGGGTGGACAGCGAGCCGGCCAGCATGACCACGGTCACCACCGCCAGGCCGAGGGCGGCCTCGTAGCTCACCATCTGGGCGGTGCCCCGCACCGAGCCGAGCAGCGAGTACTTCGATCCCGACGACCAGCCGGCCAGCATCACGCCGTACACGGCGATGGAGGACAGGGCCAGGATCAGCAGCACCCCGATGGGCGGGTCGGCCAGCTGCATGTAGGTCTCGTGGCCGAACACGTTGATGGTGCCGGTCTGGTCGCCGTCGAAGGCCCCGCCGATCGGCACGAGCGAGAACACCACGAAGGCGGGCACGGCCGACAGGAACGGGGCCAGGATGAACACCCGCCGGTCGGCCTTGGCCGGGATCAGGTCCTCCTTCATGATGAGCTTGAGGCCGTCGGCCAGGGTCTGGAGCAGGCCCCAGGGCCCGGCCTTGTTGGGCCCCACCCGGTTCTGGAAGTCGGAGATGAGCTTCCGCTCGAACCAGATCATGAGGATGACGCCCACCAGCAGCAGGCCGAAGGCGATCAGCGTCTTGGCCAGGACGATCAGGACCTCGGCCAGGCCGATGCCGCCGGCCAGCAGCGGGTCGAGGGCGAAGCTCACGGCCGTTCCACCCGCACGTCGGTGACCGGCGCGTTGCCGTCGATCAGCACGTTGGCCCGCCCGCCCGCCTGGTTGGCGTGGATCAGGGCGATGCCCCGGGGCACGCCCGGCTCGGGCACGGTGGGCACGGTGACGTTTCCCCGGTTGGACGTGACCCGGACGTCGTCACCGACGGCCACGCCCAGGCGGTCGAAGTCGGCGGGGTTGAGGCGCAGCGTGGCCGGCTCGGCCAGGTCGGCCAGCGACGGCGAGCTGCGGATCAGCGTGCCCCGGTCGTACAGCTTGCGGGACACGACCAGGCGCAGCGAGTAGGCGTCGAGCAGCGGCGGGTCGATGATGGTCCACACCGGCAGGGGCACGCCGACCGCGGGCGGCGCGGCCCGGCGGCTCGACCTCGGCCTCGGCGGGCTCGTCCTCGGCGGGCTCGCCGCCGTCATCCGTCGGGCGCTGCCTCCTCCGCCGACGAGGGTGCTTCCTCCGCTCCGTCCGCCTCCGCCTCGACCGCGGCGTCGGCGTCCGGCGTCGGCGGGCTCGTCGCCGTTGCGGCGGGCGGGCAGGCCGACCACCACGCCGTCCTGGCCCGCCGGGGTGCGCAGCACGTCGTGGACCAGGCCGGCGAAGGCGGGGGCCACCGCGGCGATCTCCTCCGCGATCTGCGCCGGGGACTCCAGGCCCAGATCGGCGCCCAGGCGGTAGGCCAGGTCGGCGGCGATCACCCAGTCCGGCTGGGCGGTGCCGGGCGGGGTCACCTTGCGGGAGACCGTGGTCACCCGGCTCTCCAGGTTGGTGGTGGTGCCGTCGACCTCGGCGTAGCCCGCGACCGGCAGCACCACGTCGGCCTGCTTGACCGACTCGGTGAGGAACTGGTCGCAGGCGATGACCGTGCGGGCGCCGGCCAGGCCCCGCTCGGCCAGGTCGCGGTCGGGGAAGTCGGCCAGCGGGTCGGCGCCCAGCAGGACCAGCGTGTCGATCTTGCCGTCGGCCGCGGCCCGCAGGATGCCCGCGGCGTCGAGGCCCCGGGCCGTGGGCAGCGTCGGCCAGTGGGCGCCGAACCAGTCGCGGCCCGCGTCGAGCGTCACCCGGCCGGGCAGCAGGCCGGGCGACATGCCCAGCTCCAGGGCGCCGTGGACGTTGGCCCGGCGCAGCGCGGACAGGAAGCGGACGTCGGCGTGCGAGTGGTGCACGGCGGCCGCCGCGGCGGCGATCGAGCGGGCCGACTCGGCCAGGTTGGCCCGGCCCATGACCACGGTGACCGGCGTGTCCCGCAGCAGCGCGGCCGCGGCCCGGATGCGCTCGGGCGCCACCCCGCCCACCTCGTCGTCCACCTCGCCGGCCAGCAGCGCCCGCACCACCGGCAGGGCGTGGCCGGGCCGGTAGCGCAGCGACTCGGTGGCCAGCTCGTCCGCTGACCGAGGTGCGGGTCGAGGCCAGCTCGACCACCTTGACCCCGTCGTTGCGGACCGCGTGGCGCAGCCGCAGGAACAGGACCGGCAGCTCCTCCTTCACGTCGGGGCCGAGCAGCAGCACGGTCCCGCCGGGGCGGCAGGCGTCGTCGATCGTGGCCCGGGGCAGGCCCAGCACCGCCTCGGCGGGCAGGCCGTCGCCCAGCTGGGCGTCGACGTGGTCGGAGCCCACCACGCCCTTGGCCAGCTTGGTCCAGGCGTACTGCGACTCGTTGGTCAGCCGGGAGCCGCCGAGCACGGCGAACCCGCCCGGCCCCGAGCGCTCCAGCCCGGTCTGGATGCCGGACGCGGCCCGGCGCAGGGCGTCGTTCCAGGTGGCGGGCTTGAGCAGCAGGCCCTCGTCCCGCACCAGCGGGCTGCCCAGGCGCTCCTCGCTGTTGACCGCCTCGAAGTCGAAGCGGCCCTTGTCGCACATCCAGCGACCAGTTCACCGCGTCGACGTCCACGCCCAGGTAGCGCAGCACCCGGTTGCGGCTCGACTGCACCACCACCCGGCAGCCCACCGAGCAGGACGTGCAGGTCGACTCGACCTCATCCAGGTCCCAGGGCCGGGCCTTGAACCGGTAGGGCGTGGCGGTGAGCGCCCCCACCGGGCAGATCTGCACGGTGTTGCCGCTGAAGTAGCTGGCGAAGGGGTGGTCGGGGAAGGTGTTGACCTCGGTCTGGTTGCCCCGCTCCATGAACGAGATGAGCGGGTCGCCCGCCACCTCGTCGGCGAAGCGGGTGCAGCGGTCGCACAGGATGCAGCGCTCGCGGTCGAGCAGCACCAGCTCGCTCACCGGGATCGGCTTCTCGAAGTGGCGCTTCTCCTCGACGAAGCGCGACTCGCCCGGCCCGTAGGACATCGTCTGGTCCTGCAGCGGGCACTCGCCGCCCTTGTCGCACACCGGGCAGTCGAGCGGGTGGTTGACCAGCAGGAACTCGAGCACGCCCTCCTGCGCCTTGCGTGGTGACCGGCGACTCGGTGGCGACGACCATGCCGTCGGTGCACTCGATCATGCACGAGGGCTGGAGGGCCGGGCCGCGGCCGGTGTCGATCTCGACGATGCACATGCGGCACATGCCCACCGGCGTCATCCGCGAGTGGTAGCAGAAGCGCGGGATGTAGACGCCGTTGCGCTCGGCCGCGTCGATGACCAGCTCGCCCTTGGCGGCCTCGATGGTCTGGCCGTCGACCGTGATGCTCACGGTGGCGGGCGCGGTGGTATCGGTCACGACGGGGCTCCGACGGTCGGCGGAGCAGCAATGTACGCCTTGCCGCGCGACGGGCACGGTGATCTCGACCGGCTCGCCCGCCGCAGTAGGCGAAGAACTCGTCCTGGAAGCGGATGAGGGCCGAGGCGATGGGCGACACCGCGGAGGGGCCCAGCGGGCAGATCGTCGTCTGCTTCGGCGGCCAGGTGATGGCCGGGCTGATGTTGTCGCAGATGTCGAGCAGCTTGTTCACGTCCTGCGGGCGGCCCGTGGCCGTCGAGCATGCGACGCAGGATCTTCTCCAGCCACGCGGTGCCCTCGCGGCACGGCGTGCACTTGCCGCACGACTCCCGGGCGAAGAAGCGCACGACCCGCCAGGCGGCCTTCACCGCGTCGGTGGTCTCGTCCATGACCACGATGGCGCCCGAGCCCAGCATCGAGCCGGCCGCGCCCACCGCCCCCGCCTCCAGCGGCAGGTCGAGGTGCTCCTCGAAGAACCACGGCGCCGACGCCCCGCCGGGGATGAAGGCCTTGAGCCGGTTGCCGTCCACGATCCCGTCGCCGTACTCCGCCCCGTAGAGCAGGTCGCGGAACGTGGTGGTGCCGAACTCGACCTCGTAGACCCCGGGGCGGCGGACGTGGCCGGACACCGCGAACAGCCGGGTGCCCCGCGAGCTCTCGGCGCCCAGGTCCGTGAACGCGGCGCCGCCGTGCTCGACGATCCAGGGCAGGTTGGCCAGCGTCTCCACGTTGTTGACCACGGTGGGCTGCATGTACAGGCCCTTGGCCGCGGGGAAGTAGGGCGGCTTGAGCCGGGGCATGCCCCGCTCGCCCTCCAGCGACTCGATGAGCGCGGTCTCCTCGCCCACGATGTAGGCACCCGCCCCCCAGTGCAGGACGATGTCGACCGAGAAGTCGCTGTCGAGGATGCCCTTGCCCACGTAGCCGGCCGCGTAGGCGTCGTTGAGGGCCTGGGCCAGCCGCTCCTGGGCCAGCGCCATCTCGCCCCGGACGTAGAGGAAGGCCTGGCTCACGCCGATGGCATAGCAGGCGATGAGCACGCCCTCGATGAGCAGGTGGGGATCGCGCTCCATGAGGATGCGGTCCTTGTAGGTGCCCGGCTCGGACTCGTCGCCGTTGACCACCAGGTAGCGGGGGAACACGCCCGGCGGGCAGAAGCCCCACTTGACCCCGGCGGGGAAGCCCGCGCCGCCCCGGCCCAGCAGGCTCGCCGCCTTGACCTCCTCGTGCACCTGGGCGGGCGTCATGGATCCAGCGCCTTGCGCAGCGAGCCGTAGCCGCCGGTGTCGAGGTAGCGCTCCAGCGTGTGGCCGTCGGCCAGGTCCCAGCGCGAGGTGACGATGCGGGGGATCTCCTTGCCGGTTGCCTCCAGCGGCGTCGGTCACGAGCCGGCCTCCGTAGCGGTGGAGTTGCGCGCCAGCCACGGCCGGCTCGACGTTGCGGTCGGGCGGGGCCACGCCGGCCCGGCGGTCCTCGGGGATCTGCTGGCGGACCCGGCTGAGCGTGCCGTGGCGGGGCACGTCGTGGGCCCGCTTGCCGGCCCGCAGGTCCTCGATGCAGCTCGTCGACCTGGTCGTGGGTGACCTGGTGGAAGTAGCGGTAGTTGACCTGCATGCACGGCGCCTCGGTGCAGGCCGCGATGCACTCGACGTCCTCCAGCGTGAACTTGCCGTCGGAGGTGGTGCTGCCGGCCTGGATGCCGAGGCGGGCCTCCAGGTGCTCCAGCAGGTCCTCGCCGCCCCGCAGCATGCAGGAGATGTTGGTGCACACGTTGACCACGTAGTCGCCCACGGGCTCGCGCTTGAACATCTCGTAGAACGACGCCGTGCCCAGCACCTGGGCCGTGGTCACGCCCACCAGCTCGGCCACGTGCGCCATGGCGTCCTCGCTGAGGTAGCCGTCCTGCTCCTGGGCCAGGTGCAGCAGCGGGATCAGCGCCGACCGCCTGACCGGGTAGCGGGCGATGATCTCCTCGGCCACCGCGGTGTTCTCCGCCGTAAAGCGAGCCATTTACCGGTCGACCTCCCCCATGATCGGGTCCACCGAAGAGATGACCGCCACCGCATCGGCGATGAAGCCGCCGCGCAGCATGTGCGGCATGGACTGCAGGTTCACGAACGACGGCCCCCGGATGTGCATGCGGTAGGGCCGGGCCGAACCGTCGGACACGATGTAGCAGCCCAGCTCGCCCCGGGGGCTCTCGATCGCACGGTACACCTCGCCCTCGGGGACCTTGAACCCCTCGGTGAAGATCTTGAAGTGGTGGATCAGGGCCTCCATCGACTCGTCGATGCGGGCCCGGGGCGGCGGGGTGACCTTGCGGTCCTGGATGCGGTAGTCGCCCGGCCGGCAGCTTGTCCAGGATCTGGCGCACGATGGCCATCGACTCGCGCACCTCGTTGAGGCGGATGGCGTAGCGGTCGAAGCAGTCGCCGTAGCTGCCCACCACCACGCCGAACTCCACCTGGTCGTAGTACAGGTAGGGCGTGGCCTTGCGCAGGTCCCAGGGCACGCCGGTCGAGCGCAGGATCGGCCCGGTGGCGCCCAGCGCCAGCGCCTCCTCGGCGGTGATGACGCCCACGCCCTGCAGGCGCTCCCGCCAGATGGGCTGGCCGGTCATGAGCACCTCGTACTCCGCCAGCCGGGGCTCGACCAGGTCCAGCACCCGCAGCGTGGCGTCGCGCCAGCCGTCGGGCAGGTCGGCGGCCACGCCCCCGGGCCGGATGAAGTTGTGGTTCATCCGCAGGCCCGTGATCATCTCCAGCAGCCGCAGCGTCTCCTCCCGCTCGCGCCAGCCGTAGATCATCATCGACACCGCGCCGAGGTCCAGGCCGTTGGTGGCGAGGAACAGCAGGTGCGACGACATCCGGTTCAGCTCGCACAGCAGCATGCGGATCCACTGCGCCCGGGGCGGGATGTCGTCCTCGATGCCGAGCAGGGTCTCGGTGGCGAGGGAGAAGACCAGCTCGTTGAACAGCGGGGACGCGTAGTCCATGCGGGTGACGTTGGTGGGCCCCTGCATGTAGGTGAGCGTCTCGCCCGTCTTCTCCATGCCGGTGTGCAGGTAGCCGATGATCGGCTTGGTGCGCAGCACCGTCTCGCCGTCGAGCTCGAGCATGAGGCGCAGCACGCCGTGGGTGGAGGGGTGCTGCGGCCCCATGTTGAGGATCATCGTGTGGTCCTCGTCGCCCGGCTCCTGCTCGGCCAGGGCGGCGGCCTCGGCCTCGGACATGCGCAGCACCGCCCCCAGCTCGCGCAGCAGCTCGGCCGCGCCCGCGCCCTTGCGGGGCGCCATCTCCTGGATGCCCTCGCCGGTTCGCGACAGATCGGTGGCAGTCATGGTGCGGCTCCGATCACCGGGCGTTCTGGACGCCCTTGAACTGGACCGGGATGGCGCCCACCGGGTTGTCCTTGCGCAGCGGGTAGCCCTCCCAGTCCTCGGGCATGAGGATGCGGGTCAGGTCGGGATGGCCGTCGAAGGCGATCCCGAACATGTCGAACACCTCCCGCTCCAGCGCCTCGGTGCCCGGGTGGACGTCGAACAGCGACGGGCACGTGGGGTCGTCCGCGGGCACCTGCACCCGCAGGCGCAGCCGCTCGGCCGTGGCGTGGGACAGCAGCCCGACCACCACCTCGTACCGCTCGGGCTCGACGCCCTCGGGCAGGTCGCGGCGGCCCGCCGTAGGCGATGTAGTCGACCGCGGTGACGTCGACGCAGACCCGGAAGCCCTCGTCGTCCCGCAGCGTGCGCACCAGGTCGACGAGCTGGTCGCGCGCCGGGTGCAGCACCACCTGGCCCCGACTCTCCGTGAGCGGCACGCCGTAGCGGGTGGGCGCCGTCCTCGGCACCCTCGGTTGCGGGCCCCTCGGCGCCCGTGCCCTGGTCCGGATCGCTCATGGTCAGCGGCTCCCGGTGGAGGCGGCGACCGCAGGCTCGGGCACGCCGTCGCGCTGGTCGACGACCAGGCCGGCGCCGGCGCCGGTCTGCTGGCGGCGGCGCAGCAGCTCACCCGACTCGATGTTGTCGCGCAGGGTCTCGATGGCGTGGATCAGCGTCTCGGGGCCGGGCGGGCAGCCCGGGGCGTAGACGTCGACCGGCACGATCTGGTCGACGCCCTGCACCAGCGCGTAGTTGTTGAACATGCCGCCGGTGCTGGCGCACACGCCCATGGAGATGACCCACTTGGGCTCCATCATCTGGTCGTGGATCTGGCGCAGCACCGGGGCCATCTTCTGCGACAGGCGCCCGGCCACGATCATGATGTCGGCCTGGCGGGGCGACGCCCGGAACACCTCCATGCCGAAGCGGGCCAGGTCGTAGTGGGCCCCGCCCGCGCCCATCATCTCCAGGGCGCAGCAGGCCAGCCCGAAGGTGACCGGCCACGACGACTTGGACCGCGACCACTGGATCAGGTCCTCCACCTTGGCGGTGAGGAAGTTGTGGTCGATGCCCTCGAACCCCTTGGACATGTCCCAGCCCATCAGACCCCCACCTCCTCCTGCTCGGCTCGGCCGGCTCGCGCTCGTCGCGGCCCTCCAGCCCGACCCGGCGGATGGTGGTGCTCAGCGTGCGCTCGCCGGACACCAGCGGCGACTGGCGCCGGGCCCGCTGGAGCGGCCCCCAGTCGAGGGCGCCGTTGCTGATGAGGTACACGAAGCTCACGAACACGGCCACCGCGAACACCAGGATCTCCCACAGCCCGAAGGCCCCGAGGTCGCGGTAGATGACCGCCCACGGGTACAGGAAGATGATCTCGATGTCGAAGACGATGAAGATCATCGCCACCAGGTAGAACGTCACCGGGAAGCGCTGGGGTACGTCGCGGGCGGGCAGGATGCCCGACTCGTACGGGCGCGTACTTGGCGCTCGTCTTCCGGCGGGGGGCCAGCAGCCTCGACATCAGCAGGCTGATCGCCGCGAACGCGATGGCGAGCACCGCCAACGTGACGACGGGAAGGTACTGGCCCATGGTCGTCAACCTCCGGTCGTGGCTGGCACCGGGGCCGAGCGGTGCTCGGCGACCCGGCGATCACGCACGTGAAGCATGGCGCACAACAGCCCGAAGATCAGCGCCGAGCCCATGGTGAGCAGCGCGGCGGGCAGCCGGCGCTGCCCGATGTCCCGCACCAGCACGGCCGAGATGACCTGGGCGTCGGGGTCGGGCACGGGCACGGGCGGCGGCTGGCCGGCCACGGCCTCCTGCGGCTTGGCGGGCTGGAACTGCACCACGGCGTAGTGCGGCGGGTTGGTGATGCGCAGCGTGTTGGTCACCCGGTTGGTGATGCGGGCCCAGACGCTGTCGTTCTCGCGCTGCGGCTTGCCGCCCGTCTCGAAGGTGTAGGTGAACACCCGGGTGGTGGAGTCCTCCAGGCCGGGCACCTCGCCCGCCACCAGCAGCGCCTCCAGCGCGGTCTGGGCCTCGCCCCGGGAGGCGTCGGAGGCGGGCAGCAGCGTCCACTCGTTGAGCTGGTCGGCATGCTCCTCGCTGACCTGCGTCGACCTCCTCGGGCGTCGCCTTGTTGAGCTCGACCGAGTCGGGCAGCCCGGACGGTGTCGATGTCGTGGACCTTGTCGTTGAGCGACTCGCTGAGGTCGCCGTAGATGATCTCCTGGACGTCCCAGCCGGGGATGCGGCCCGACGGGCCCTGGCCGGGCGGGTAGATCCACCACACCATGCCGTGGATGATCATCCAGCCGGACAGGGCGGTGATCGCCAGCAGGAACCCGAGGCGGCTGGCGAGGTTGGTGGCCAGCAGCAGGTAGACGGAGCCCATGAGCACGAGCACGCCCACGAGGACCGACAGGATGCCGCGGAGCTGGGGGTCCCAGGCGATGCCGGCGAGGATGGGCACGACCGACATCACTCGGTCCCCTCTTCCTCTTCTGCGGTCAGCTCCTCGACCGAGGGCGCCGGCTGGCTGGTCGGGCGTCTCGGCGGCTGGCAGCGTGGCCTCGTAGCGGGCGATGGCGGCGATCATGTCCGGGGTGAGCATGCCGTCGCCCTCGGTGTCGGCGGTGTTGGGGTTGTCGCCGAAGCCGGGCATGCGGCCGCTGCCGATGCCGTTGAGGCCGTAGGGCTCGCCGTCGATGCTGCCGGTGCTGATGAACTCGGCCAGCTCGGCGTAGCTGGCGAACTGGCGGGGGATGAGCCCGCCGGTGAGGTTCGGGCCGAAGGCACCGCTGCCGTCGGGGAAGCCGACGAAGTCGCTGAGGTCGGCGTCGGGCGGGTGGACGGCGTCCTCGCCCTCGAGGATGATCGACCAGCCCCGGGTGTGGCAGCGGGCGCAGGCGTAGGCGCCGCCGGCGAAGCGTCCTGGTTGAACAGGGCCTTGCCGGTGGCGGGGTCGTCGTAGTCGATCTCGGCGATGGCGGCGTCGACCTCCTCGTCGCTCGTCGCCCTCCTCGATCAGCCCCAGGTCCTCGGCCAGCGCCACCGCGGCCTCGTGCTGCGACTCCTCCGGCGTGAGCTGGATCGAGGCCAGGTAGTCGACGACGTTGGAGATCTGCTGCTCGTTGAGCGGGCCCTTGTTCACGGCCGCACCCCAGCCGGGCATGGGCGAGAACGGGCGGCCGTAGTTGATGATGTAGGTGACCTCTTCCCGGCTGTAGCGCAGCAGCACCGTGTTGAGCGCCGGCGCCCGCCAGTTCACCTGGGCGACGAACTCGCCCTCGGCGTCGAGGACCGTGTACGGCGCCTGGCCGCCGGTGCCCTCGGGGCCGTGGCAGTTCTGGCACTGCGAGCCCTCGACGTAGATCTGCTCGCCCCGGGACTCGAAGGTGGTCAGGAAGTTCTCCTCGGCCCCCGACATGCGGCTGGGCTCGGCCAGCCAGTACAGCGGCAGGCCCACGGCGATGATGATGAGCAGCACCAGCGCCCAGCGCAGCGTGCGGTCGAGCTTGCGCGTCTCCAGCTCTTCGTCGCTCAGGTAGGGCTTGCGGTTGGGCGCCAGCTCGATCTCGGAGCCGATCTCGTCCCGCCCGGCCCGCACGTTGGCGACGACGTAGACGACCATGCCCACCATCAGCACCACCACGATGACGGCGCCGACGGTGGTGACCGTGCTGGCGGCCAGCACGGTCGGGAACGCGAACAGGTTCATCAGTGGCCGCCGCCCCGTGCAGTGGGGACCCTCGGCCTCCTGGCCGGTGGTGTTGGTGCCGATGGGCGGGCCGAGGATGACCGTGCCCGTGTCGACGATGAAGTTGGTGCCCTTCACCTCCATGGCGAAGCGGTCCATGCCGCGGGGGGCCGGGCCACCCTTCTTCTCACCGACCTGGTTGTACTGCGAGCCGTGGCAGCCGCACTCGAACCACTGCGAGGTGACGCACTGGGGCACCCGGCAGCCCAGGTGCGGGCACTTCTGCCACAGGGCGACGAGGCCCGGCCTCCATGCCCGCGAGCTCGGGCGGCGAGTACACGGCCTTGGCCTTGTCCAGCGCCTCGGACGGGTACTCGGTGACCCACATGCGGCCCTCGGGGTAGTAGGCGAAGCCCTCGCCGTCGGCGATCTTGGCCTGGATGTCGGGGATCTTGCCGACGTTGATCTTGGAGCCGAAGCCGCCGGAGTTGTTGGGCCACAGGAAGGCCAGCACGGCGGCGCCGAAGCCCGACAGGCCGAAGGCGAAGGTGGCCACGATCGACCGGTTGAAGAACTGGCGGCGGGTGACGCCGAGCGTCTCCTCGTCGGGCGGCACCCAGGCCACCGGCGGCGGCGCCGACACCTTGACCGGCTTGGCGGCCTCGCGGCGGGCGGCCACGGCCGCCAGCTCGACCTCGCGGCCGGTGACCGGGGCGGCTCGCCCTGCTCGGACAGCGCCACCGGCCCCCGGTCGCGCCGCGCCGTCTCGCTGGACATGCACGCCCTGCGACCTTGTCGGTGTCGCGGCGCCGGGCCGTGGCGAACAGCAGCACGCCGGCCGCGCAGGACGAGGAGCGGGATGGCGATGGCGAGGATCGTCGTGGTGCTCATGGGCTCGATCGCTCAGAGCACCGGCGCACGGTCGGCATCACTGTGTCATGATTCCGCCCTCGATCACAGGTCGAAGAAGGCCGGCGTTCCAGGGGAACACGAAGTTCTGGCCGGGCCCACGGAAGAACGAGCCGATGAGGACCAGCACCGACCACGACATGACGAAGATCGTGAACAGGGAGATGGCGAACTTGCGGTCCTCGGGCTTCTGGGACGGGTTGCGGTCGATGAAGGGGGCCAGGATCAGCCCGATGAGGCCGACGCCCGGCAGGGTCACGCCCGCCACCATGGGGTGGAACATGGTGAGCAGCTCCTGGAGGCCCAGGAAGTACCAGGGCGCCTTGGAGGGGTTGGGCGTCTGGTTGGAGTTGGCCAGGGCCAGCAGCGGGGCGTTGACGAAGACGGAGAACACCAGCAGTGAAGGCGGTGCAGGCCAGGGAGGCCACGAACTCGATGCCCAGCAGGTGCGGCCACACGTGCACCTTGTCCTGGGGGACGGCCTTGACGTCCTGGATCGAGCCCGACTTGACCACCGTGAGCAGGCGCTGGGTGTGCCCGCCCGGCCCGGCCGCCAGCGGGGGCCCGGCGGCGGCGGCGGCCGCGGGGCCGGTGCGGTGGCCACCGCGGTGGCCGTGCCGCCGCCCCCGGCGGCCGTCGGTTCGCCGCCCTCGGCCCGGGCCTTGGCGGCCCGGGACCGCTCCAGCAGGTGCGCCGGGATGCGGCTGGCGGCCTCGCTCTGGGGCGCGGCGGCCTCGCTCGCCGCCGCGGTCGGCCTCGCCTCCGGCGGAGGGCGTGGCCGCGGCCTCGCCCCCGCCCGACTTGGCGGCGGCCTTCCGGCGGGCCTCCTCGGCCCGCTTGCGCAGGTGCTCTGGGATCTCGGTCATGGGTCGAGTGCCTTGTCCCTCGTCACAGCGGCCCGGAGACGCCGCCGTCCTTGCGGACACGCCAGAAGTGGATGGCCATGAAGATCACGATGACGAACGGCAACATCAGCACGTGCAGCGTGTACCAGCGCAAGAGGGTGTCCGAGCCGATCTCCGCCCCTCCCAGCAGGACGAAGCGCACCTGGTCGCCGAAGACGGGCGTGTAGCCCATCATGTTGGTGCCCACGGTGACGGCCCACAGCGAGAGCTGGTCCCACGGCAGCAGGTAGCCGGTGAAGCTGAGCAGCAGCGTCAGCGTGAGCAGGATCACGCCGATCACCCAGTTGAACTCGCGGGGCGGCTTGTAGGCGCCGTGGTAGAAGACGCGGGCCATGTGCAGGAAGACGGAGATCACCATCAGGTGGGCCGCCCATCTGTGCATGTTCCGCACCAGCAGGCCGAAGGTGATCGACGTCTGCAGCGTGTAGATGTCGTCCCACGCCTGGGCGGCGGTGGGCCGGTAGAAGAACATGAGGAAGATGCCGGTGACCGTGAGCAGGATGAACAGGAAGAAGCTCAGGCCGCCCAGGCACAGCGTGTAGCTGACCTTCACCGCGTGCCTCTTCACCTTCACCGGGTGCAGGTGGTAGAGGACGCTGTTCATGATCACGTAGGAGCGGTTCCGGGGGCTGTCGCTGTAGCCCTTCCGGAAGATCGACCCCGGCCGGAAGATCGAGTTCCACGCCTGCGAGCCCTGCACCTGGTCGGGCAGGCCCTTCAGGGCCGACTTCGCCCGGTCCGCCAGCGGGGGCTTCGGATCCATTGTCTTGGCCAACGAGGCTCTCCTCAGTGGGACCGGGGGCCGGCCGTGAGCGGGGGTGGGACGTGCGGTCGCGGTCATCCCAGCCGCATCCCGTAGCCGTAGCCGTGGGTGTTGGTGCGCTGGTGGGCGTCGCCGGTCGCCACCGGGTCGCCGACCTTGCCGAGGATGATGACGCCCGTCGGGCACCGGTCGACGCACAGCGCGCAGCGGGTGCACACGTCGTCGTCGATGGTGAAGATCACGTGGTCGGACGGGTCGACACCGGGCTGGTCGACCCCGATGGCCTCGTCGATGGCATCGGGCGTGACCATGTGGATGCACTTCCACGGGCAGATGTCCACGCAGCCCTCGCACATGATGCACTCGGACTGGTCGATGTGGATGAACTGCTTGGGCTTGACCGCCTTGGCGAGCCAGGCCGCGTCGACCTCCTGGAGGACGTAGTCGTCCCGGAACTCCGGCATCGGGGGGTTGGCGTCGTTCTTGCCCACGACCTACCCCTTCCTCACCAGCGGGCGGCCGTAACGGGACGCGGGGACGGGGGCGGGCGCCTTCTTGCCCCGGTCGTTCCACATGGCCCACAGCGCCGACCTGGAGGGCGATGCCCACGCCGTAGATGACGACCGCGATGAGGTCGCGCAGGGTCTGGTAGGTGACGGTGATGGGCTGGACCGCCGTGGGCCGCAAGAACAGGCGGTCGGAGCTCCAGCGCAGCTCGCTGCCGGCGTAGGTGAGCCACTGGTGGGGGATGACGCCGTACCACCAGAGGAACATGAACATCGTGAACACGGCGGCCGCCATCGCCTCGCCCCAGGACAGGGGCGCGCCCACGGGCCGGCGCCTGCCGTACAGCAGGACCGCGCCGACACCGGCGAAGCCGACCACCAGGGTTGCGATGAAGGCGACCAAGAGATCGCGACTCCTCGTGAAATCGCTCACATAAATGCTACCGGACGCCGGGGGCCGGCAGTCCTCGGCAGGTTTAGCACGGGCGTGTTCATTCGTTCACATTCGCCCCGGCGGCCCCCGGAAGCACCGTCCGCCGGCTTGGTGGTGCCCTCGGGGAGGTGCATAGAGTGACCGACCGGAATCCCTCCGCGGAGGCTTGTGTTGACCGAGATCCCCGAGCACCTTCTGAAGCGCTCCCGCGAGCGCCGGGCCGCCCTCGGACTGGGGGGCGGCGGCTCCGACGACGCACCGGCGTCGTCCGCCGCGCCCGCGGAGTCGGTCCCGGCCGCCACGGCGGCCGCCGCGGCGGCGCCCGCGCCGGCCCCGGCCCCGGTCGAGGAGCCCAAGCCCGAGCCGCCCAAGCCCGACCCGCCCTACATCCAGGCGGCCAAGCGGCGCCAGCGCATCCCGTACTGGGCCCTGCCCGTGCTGGCCGCCCTGCCGCTGTGGGGCTACGTCTACGTCCGCACCCTGGAGCCGCCGCCCGCGGGCGCCGACGACCCGGTGGTCATGGGGACCACCGTCTTCGCCGGCAACTGCGCCTCCTGCCACGGCGGCACCGGCGGCGGCATCGGCAACGCGCCGCAGCTGTCCGACGGCGCCGTGCTGGAGACCTTCAGCGACTGGCGCGACCAGGCGGCCTGGGTGCGGCTCGGCACCGAGGGCTGGCCCGCCGCCACCTACGGCGACACCGACAAGCCGGTCGGCGGCAGCGGCGGCACCATGCCGGGCTGGAACACCCTCACCGACCAGGAGATCGCCGCGGTGGTGCTCCACGAGCGCGAGCTGTCCGGCGCGGACATGAGCGAGTCGAACCCCGACAACGAGGACATCTACGCCGTGGCCCGGGGCGAGATGCCGCTGGCCGAGGCCGGCCTGGGCCCGGTGTCGGAGGCCGACGGCGTCACCGAGGACGACCTGGCGGGCTGACCCCGTAGGCTTGCGTCCGCATGACCCCCGACCGCCACGACGTCCTCGTCATCGGCGGGGGGCCGGCAGGGAGCGCCGCGGGCTTCTGGCTGGCCAAGGCCGGCCACGACGTGTGCGTGCTGGAGCGCAAGGCCTTCCCCCGCGACAAGACCTGCGGCGACGGCCTGACCCCCGGGCGGTGCACCAGATCCGCGAGATGGGCCTGGAGCCCGACATCGCCGCCCGCCACCACCGCCACGACGGCCTCCGGGCCGAGGCCCACGGCATCACGCTGGAGCTGGCGTGGCCCGAGCACCCGGTGTTCCCCAACTACGGCTACGTGGTGCGCCGGCGCGACCTCGACGCCCTGGTGGCCGACCACGCGGCCGGGGCGGGCGCCACCGTGCTGCCGTCGACGCGAGGCGGTGCGCCCGCTCACCCGCGACGGCCTGGTCACCGGCGCGGTGGTCAAGGACAAGGCAGAGCGGCGAGACCCGCGAGGTCCGGGCCCGCTACGTGATCGTGGCCGACGGCTCGCTGTCCCGGTTCGGGCGGGCGCTGGGCGCCAGCCGCAACAAGGCGTACCCGCAGGGCATCGCCATCCGGGGCTACTTCGAGAGCCCGATCTCGGCCGACCCGTGGATCGAGTCGTGCCTCGACGTGCGCGACCGGCCAGGGCCAGTCCATGCCCGGCTACGGCTGGATCTTCCCGCTGGGCGACGGGACCATCAACGTCGGCATCGGGCTGCTGTCGACGTTCAAGGGCTACAAGGACGTCAACACCACCCACCTCATGCACGAGTGGGCCGCCACCGCGCCCGAGCGCTGGGGCATCGACCCCGAGGCCATGCTCGCCCCGCCCACCGGCGGGCGGCTGCCCATGGCCGGCTCGGTCAACCCCAAGGTGGGGCCGAACTGGCTGCTGGTGGGCGACGCCGCCGGCTCGATCAACCCGTTCAACGGCGAGGGCATCGACTACGCCTACGAGACGGCCCGCATGGCCGCCGACCTGGTGGACGAGGCGCTGATCACCGGCACCGGCACTCCCCTGTCGCGCTACCCGGCCCTGCTGGACGCCGAGTACGGCCTGTACTTCAAGGTGGCCCGCCACTTCGCCACCATCATCGGCCAGCCCGTGCTCATGCGGGAGCTGACCCGCATCGGCATGCGCTCGCGCTCGCTCATGGAGTGGGTGCTGCGCATCATGGCCAACCTGCTGCGCGAGGACGAGCTCGGCCCGGCCGAGGCCGCCTACCGGCGGTGGCCCGCCTGGTCCGCCACATCCCCGAGCCGGTCGTGGCCTGAGCGCGCCACCGGCGCTCGCCCGGGCCGCGAGGCGCAGGGCGAGCGCCGGTGGGGTCGGGCTCGGTCAGGTCAGCTCGCCTCTGAACGGTGAGGGTGGCCTCCATCGACGGGTGGATCTCGCAGTGGAACGGGTACTCGCCCGGCTCGTCGGGCATCTGGACGTCCACCGTCTCGCCGTCGGGCAGCGCCTCGTCGAAGGACTCGCCGTCGTCGGCCGTGAAGGTGTGGCGCTCCGCCCGAGGAGTTGGTCACCGCCAGGGTGCCGCCCGCGGGGGCGGTCACGTCCTCGAACTGGAACTCGGTGACCTCCAGCGTGGCGTCGCCGCCGCCATCGCCGCCCGACTCCGCCTCGGTGGTGGCGGTGGTGTCGGACGAGGCGTCGTCGTCGTCATCGTCGCCGCAGGCGGCCAGGCCCAGCAGGAGCCCCGCGACGGCGAGCGCGGCGGCGACACGCCGGGCGCGGGTGGATGGGCGAACGTCGTACATGTCTCCAGCCTCTCTCGCGGCTCCGGCCGCTCCGGGCGGTCAACGCTCGGTGCGCGGGACCGTTGCCTCGTCTTCGTCGGAAGCGTTGTCGACCGTAGTTCTGATCGGCACCGCTTTGCTGACCTCGCTGTCGGTACCCGCTTCGGCCGGTTCGTACGCATCGTCGTCACCGGGCTCCGGCGCGGGCTCGCCTCCCCCCTCGATCTCGCTCTCCTCCGCCTCCGCTTCGACCTCGGCTTCCGCGGCTTCCTCGGCCTCCGCCTCGGCTTCCGCGGCCTCCGCGGCCTCCGCCTCGTCCTCCGCCAGGCTCGGGCGCACCTGCCACAGGATCCACAGCCCGGCCGGGATCATCACGATGCACATCCACTGCGCACCGGTCAGCCCCGCGATGCGCTCGTCGTTGACCCGCAGCGAGTCGCTCAGGAAGCGGGCGATGCCGTAGTAGAGCAGGAAGATCCCGGCGATGGTGCCCGGTGGCCAGCTCCCGCCCCCGGCGCCGGGCCAGCAGCACCATGCCGCCGAGGATGGCGAACAGCAGGAACATGTACAGCATCTCGTACAGGGCGGTGTTGTGGAACGACGTGCCCACCAGCAGGGGCTGGTCGCCCAGGTTCGGCTCCCGCACGTCGCCCCCGTCGTAGCGGGTGGCGAGGAAGAAGCTCGACGTGCGCCCGAAGTGCTCGCCCACCGCGTAGCAGCCGATGCGGCCGATGGCGAGGCCGAGCGCCAGGCCCAGCGAGTAGCCGTCGAGCACGTGCCAGCGCTGGAGGCGGTTCCAGCGCCTGAAGAACGGCAGGCCCACCAGCAGGGCGAAGATGAAGCCGCCGGAGAACTGGATGCCGCCCTCCCAGATGGCGATGACGTCGACCAGGCTGTGGATCTGGTCGGTGTGGGTGGCGGCCCACGTGAGCCGGGCGCCCACGATGCCGGCCAGCACCATGTAGGTGGCCACCCGGTAGGTCTCGTCGCGGGGGATGCCGTAGCGCTCGATGTACATGGCGGCCACCCACGACCCCAGCAGGACGCCCAGGGCGACCATCAGCCCGAACGTGCGCAGGTTCAGCGGCCCCAGGTCGATGGTGGGGAAGGTGGTGTACGGGATCACGGCGAGCACGGCCCCCTATGGTGCCACCCCGGCTGACCCCTTGGTAACAGAGGCGAGGCAATAGGGGTCACGGCGGCGGTCTCGAGGCAATAGCGGTCGGCCCCCGACCCCTATTGCCTCGGGCGCCGCCTCGTGGCCCCTATTGCCTCGCCTTGCCTGGCCGGCGGGTCGTTACGCCTCGTCGACCAGGGGCTCGACCCAGCCGCGGGCCGGGGCGGCCAGGGTCTCGGCGCTGGCCGGGCCCCAGGTGCCCTTGCGGTAGAGCTCGACCGCGGGCGGGTCGTCCAGCACCGGCTGGACGATGCGCCACTGCTCCTCGACGCCGTCGGCCCGGCCGAAGCGGCGGTGGTCGCCCTCGATGGCGTCCTCCAGCAGCCGCTGGTAGGCCTCCCGCCGGCCGCCGGGGAACAGCGAGTCGTACGAGACCTCCAGGTCGACCGGCCGGCTGACCAGGTCCTCTCCCGGCTTCTTGGTCTGCAGCTGGAGGGTGACGCCGTCGTCGTGGCCCAGCCGGAACCGCAGCCGGTTCGGCTGGGGCCGGGCCGAGCCCGCCTTGGAGAACAGCAGCCGGGGCGGGGCCGCGAAGGTCACCACGGCCTCGGTGGCGGTCACCGGGCAGCATCTTGCCCGTCCGCACCAGCCACGGCACCCCGGCCCAGCGCCACGACTCGATCTCCAGCTGGAGCGCCACGAACGTCTCGACGTCGCTGCCGGGCTCGACGCCCGATCTCGTCGGGATAGCCCCGGTACTGGCCCCGAACCACCTGGGTCGGGGTCCAGCGCGTGGACCTGGCGCCACAGCCGGATCTTCTCGTCGGCCAGCGCCTCCTCGTCGGCCGAGACCGGCGGCTCCATGGCCAGCAGGGCCACCACCTGGAGCAGGTGGTTCTGGAACACGTCCCGCAGCGCGCCCACCGACTCGTAGAACCGGCCGCGGGTGCCGACCCCGAAGTTCTCGGCCATGGTGATCTGCACGCTGGAGATGTAGTTGCGGTTCCACAGCGGTTCGAGCATCGAGTTGGCGAACCGGAAGACCAGCAGGTCCTCGACCGACTCCTTGCCCAGGAAGTGGTCGATGCGGAAGATCGCCTCCTCGGGGAACACCCGGTGGAGCACCTCGTTGAGCTCGGCCGCCGAGTCGCGGTCGCGCCCGAAGGGTTTCTCCACCACCACCCGGGAGCCGGGCGGCGTCAGGCCCACGGCGGCCAGGCCCTGGACCACGTCGTCGAACATCACCGGCGGGATGGCCAGGTAGTACAACGGGCGCTCGACCCCGGCCAGCTTGGCCGCCAGGTTCTCGAACGTGGATCGGCTCCCGGTAATCGCCACTCACGTAGCTCAACCGGTCGGCGAGGGCCTTCCACGCCCGCTCGTCCACGTCTCCGTCGGTGCGGGCCTCGATCGCCTCGCGGGCCCGCTGACGCAGCGCCTCGTCGTCCCACTCCGACGAGGCCACGCCGATCACCGGCATGGGGCAACGGTCGTCCTCTCTCCATCTCGTAGACCGCGGGGAAGATCTTCTTGCGGGCCAGGTCGCCGGTGGCGCCGAACAGCACCATTGCGTTGCTGCAGGGACGATCGGTCACTGTTCCTCCGGAGCGGTCTCGGGCAGCACGGCGTGGCCGCCGAACTGGTTGCGCAGGGCGGCGACCGCCTTCATGGCGACGGACTCGTCGGCCTGGGACACGAAGCGGGCGAACAGCGCGGCGCTGATGACCGGCACGGCCACGCCCCGCTCGATGGCCGCCTCCACCGTCCAGCGACCCTCGCCCGAGTCGGCGGCGACGCCCCGGATCCCCTCCAGGTCGGGGGTCTGCTGGAGCGCCCTCACCAGCAGGTCCAGCAGCCACGAGCGCACCACCGACCCGGCCCGCCACGCGTCGAGGGTGGCGTCGACGTCGATGCCGAGGCCCGACCGGTGCAGCAGCTCGTAGCCCTCGGCGTAGGCCTGCATGAGGCCGTACTCGACGCCGTTGTGGACCATCTTGGTGAAGTGCCCGGTGCCCACCGGCCCGGCGTGCACGAAGCCGCCCTCGGGGGGCTTGAGGGTGTCGAACAGCGGCTGGCACAGCCCGACGTGGGCAGCGTCGCCGCCCACCATCAGGCAGTAGCCCTCCTCCTTGCCCCAGATGCCGCCGCTGGTGCCGCAGTCGACGAAGCCGATGCCGTCCTCGGCCAGGGTGGCACCCCGCCGGACCGAGTCGTGCGAGTTGGAGTTGCCCCCGTCGATGACGATGTCCCCGGCGGCCAGCAGCCCCCGCAGCTCGGCCACCGCCTGCTCGGTGGGCTCACCGGCCGGGATCATCAGCCACACCACCCGGGGCGGCTCCAGCCGCGCCACCAGCTCCTCCAGCGAGGCCACGTCGGAGGCGTCGCTGAAGGCGTCGTAGCCCACGACCTCGTGGCCGCCGGCCGCCAGGCGCTGGGCCATGTTGCCGCCCATGCGCCCCAGGCCCACCATGCCGACCCTCACGACCCCGCCTCCACCAGCTCGTCCAGCCGCGACCCGCCCGGCACGGCGCTTGCGGTCCGCCAGGGTGAGCAGGTCGCCGTCGGCCTGCGCGTGCTTGAGCACGGAGAACCCGTACCCCGCCCCGGGGATGGGCACGTCCTCGGGGTCGTCGCCCACCACCTGCACGAACACCCCGGAGTCGGGGCCGCCCTTGTGGAGCTGGCCGGTGGAGTGCAGGAAGCGGGGACCGAGCCCGACCGTGGTGGCCACCCCCAGCCGGTCCCGCAGCGCCACCCGGGCCCGCTCGATGGCCTCGACCACGGGGCTGCCGGGATCGACGAAGGCCTGGATGGCCAGGTAGTCGCCCGGCCTCACCGCGCCGATCAGCTCGTCCAGCGGCGTGGCCTCGATGTCCGGCGGGCCGCCCGCCAGCACCTGGGCGGTGGCCGCCTTGGCCGCCGCCACGTCGGGCTGGTCGAAGGGCTGGATGCCGAGCAGGGCGCCGGCCAGGGCGGTGGCCATCTCCCACAGCAGCACCTGGCCGCCGAGGTCGGCGAAGCCCTCGACCGCGGGCAGGACCACCACCGGGTGGCCCGCCTCCGCCAGGGCGTCGAGGGCCGCGGCCCCGGTGTCGCCGCCCAGCGCCACGAACAGCCGGTCGTCGCCGTAGACGTCGGGGGGGCCCAGGGGCTCGCCCACCACGGGGACGATGCCGGTGCCGTCCTTGCCGGTCGACTCGGCCACCAGCTGCTCCAGCCACAGGCCGAAGGTGGCCACGCTCGTCGGGGACGACCAGCGTGAGCTTGTCCCGCCCCTGGCGCACGCCCGCGGCCAGCGCGGCCGCCAGCCGGGCCGCAGGGTTGCCGGCCGCCGCGGCCCGCAGCCGGTCGGCCATGGCCGCGGCCGAGGCCAGCAGCGCGGCGGCGTCGGCGCCCGCCAGCAGCGCGGGCACCAGGCCGAACAGCGACAGCGCCGAGTAGCGACCGCCGATGTCGGGCGGGTTCTCGAACGTGGCCGCGAAGCCCCGCTCGGCGGCCAGCGCCGCCAGCTCGCTGCCCGGGTCGGTGATCGCCGCGAAGCGGGCCGGGTCGGGGTGGCGGTCCCAGGCCCAGGCCAGGTGGCTGCGGGTCTCGAGGGTCGTGCCCGACTTGGACGCCGCCACCACCAGCGTCCGCTCGGGCGGCAGCTCGCCGCCCGGCCCGGGCGATGGCGGCGGGATCGGTGGTGTCGAGCACCACCAGCCGGGGCGCCCCCGCGGCGGCGGGCGCATGGCGGGCCACGACCTCGGGGAACAGGCTGGACCCGCCCATGCCGGCCAGCAGCACGTGGTCGACCGGCGCGGCCAGCGCCGCGGCCCGCGCGGTGAGGTCGCCGATGCGGGCGCCCATGTCGGCCACCACCGGCAGCCAGCCCAGGCGGTCCGCCACCTCGGTGGGGTCGTCGCGCCAGAGGGTGTGGTCGCCGGCCCAGGCGCGGGACACGGCGTCCCGGTCGGCCAGCTCGTCGAGGGCGTCCGCCGCGGGCTGGGCCAGCGCTCCGAGGCGGTCGGG
>CAWDIO010000024.1:0-55669 GCA_963802385.1 uncultured Acidimicrobiales bacterium
CTATGGTGTCGCTTGCCAGGCGCGCCCCGGGAACGGCGCGCGAGTTGGCGAGGTCGCGGCCCGGTGTCGGCCATGCCGCGGCGTTGGGGCTCGTCTCTTCGATGGTGGTGGCGGACGTCAGCCCGCCGTCGCCGTCCCGCTCGGTGCCACCCGGGCAGGCGGCGACCGCCACGGTGAGCGCGGCCCCGCCGAGAACTAGTTTCCAAACCACAATCAGAAAGTAGCTGGGGAAGGAAGACCCGATGTCGCAGCTCAACGAGCTCGGGTTCTACACACTCGCCGGTGCCCCACGGTCACCGGCCGAGCTGTTCGAGGAGGTGCCGACGGCCGAGTCCCTTGGGCTGGGCAGCGCCTTCATCTCCGAACGGTTCAACATCAAGGAGGCGGTCACCCTGTCGGGAGCGGTGGGCGCGGTGTCCCGCACGCTCGGCGTCGCCACCGCGGCCACCAACCACAACACCCGCCACCCGGCCGTGACTCGCCTCCTACGCCACGACGATGCACCGGCTGACCGGCGGCCGGTTCACCCTGGGCCTGGGGCGGGGGATCGGCCCGCTGTTCGACGCCTACGGCATCCCGCGGATCACCACTGCGCAGCTCGAGGACATCGGCGGCCCTCCTGCGGCGCCTGTTCCACGGCGAGCTGGTGCTCGGCCATGACGGGCCGTCCGGCTCCTGGCCGGTCCTCCACCTCGACTCGGACTTCGACGAGGACATCCCGCTCGGGCTGGTCGCCTTCGGGCCCCGGACCCTGGCCCTGGCCGGCCGGGTCTTCGACATGGTGGTCCTCCACACGTTCTTCACCGACGAGACCGTCGAGCGCTGCGTCCGAAGCGTGCGCGACGGCCGCCGAGCAGGCCGGGCGGGACCCGGCGTCGGTGCGGATCTGGTCGTGCTACGCCACCGTCCACGACGGCCTGCCCGAGGCCCTGCGGCTAAGCAAGACCGTCGGGCGCCTCGCCACCTACCTCCAGGGCTACGGCGACCTGATGGTCAGACCAACGGCTGGGACCCGGCGGTGCTGGCGCGCTTCCGGGCCGACCCCGTGGTGGCGGGCGTGCCCGGCGCCATCGACGCCAAGGCCGACACCTCGACGCTGGAGCACATCGCCGCGCTGCTGCCCGAGGAGTGGCTGGAGCCCGCGGCCACCGGGTCCGCCCGAGCGGTGCGCCAAGCGGGTGCTGCGCCAGTTCGACCTGGGCGTCGACGGCGTGATCATGCACGGCGCCACCCCGGCCGAGCTGGCGCCGGTGGTCGAGGCCTACCGCGTCCCTGCGCCCGGCGGGCCGCTTCGACGCCCTGGACCCCAACCCCGGCCGCTGACCCCGAAAACCGTTCTGTCAGACCTCACGTGCCGTCAGGCGGCTGAGGTCTGACAGAACGGTGTGGGTCTAGGCGTCGCCGGTGTAGTAGCGCTGGGCCAGGGACCAGGCGTCCTGGCCGCAGGTGGAGCCCAGCTCGCGGCCGGCGAAGTCGTCGGCGGTGATGTGGATGCCGCCGAAGATGCGGGATTGGCCGGCCTGGTCGGCGGCGTCGTAGTAGGTGGCCCACTGGAGCGTGACGTCCTGGGTGGGACCGGCCTCGACGCCGAGCGAGCCCGCGGGGGCGGTGTAGGTCGACAACCCGCCCGGGAACGCGGGGCTGCCGGTGTAGGCGGTCATGACCTCCGCCGCGGCCCGGCTGAACGTGCTGTGACCCGAGACGTAACCGGCGAATGCGGGGGTCACGAACGTCGGCTTCTGGTACGGCACCCAGTCGACCGCCCGGATCCATCCGGCCCCGCTGGCGGTGGTGGCCGGGTCGTCGGGGTTGCCCTGCCACGCCCTGACCGCCACCTCGCCCACGTGGCCGGCCAGCTGCTCGTGGCGCCGGCCCGGGGCGCTCGACTCGGCGGTGACCACCTCGACCAGGTCGGGGACCAGCGGCAGCCCCTGCGGGTCGTAGGCGGGACCGGCGGGGTCGCTGGACTGGCCCCGGCCGCCCATCCAGCGGATCATCGAGATGGGCCGGGCCGAGTCGTAGTAGCCCTTCGCCCCCCAGGCGGCGACCGCGGCGTCGTGCACCGCGCCGTTGAGGGCGAAGTAGAGCTTGACGTCCCACTCCAGCCGGTCGACCTCGGGCCCTTCGCCGCCGATGCGCAGCTCCAGCCCCGGGGTGTCCGACACCTGGTTGGCGATGGTGTTCCAGTGGCCCGGGGGCGTCTCGGAGTCGGGGCCGTCGGCCCAGAACTCGGTCAGGACCCGGGCGAAGTCGCCCCGCAGCACGACGTCCGGTGCGTAGGGCTCGCCGGTGTCGGGGTTGACCGCGTGGCCGTGGCCGTCGTTCGTCCCCAGCGGGTTGTCGCCCATGGCGCCCGGCCCGATGTCCACGGTGGCGCCGTCACCGGCGTCGAGCACGCTGGATGCCCGCAGGACGCCGATGGCCGCGTCCTGGAAGGCGGCGGTGGCGGCGGGGTCGTCGCCGAGGTGCGGCGGGGGACCGGGGTCCACGGGCAGCCCGTCGTCCGAGTCGGGCAGGGCGAACCCGGTCACGTGGCCCCACTGCGAGCCCACGAAGCGCTGCACGTTCCCCGGCACCGGCAGGCCGTTCTGGGCCACGTTGCGGGCCAGGGCCAGGGGCTGCCAGCGGTTGGGGTCGGTCATGGTGGCTCCGCCGTCGGCCACCACCAGCGGCGGGTTCACCGGCCGGTAGTCGGTGTCGATGTAGCGGCGCTCCTCGTCGGACCCGTCCTGCCGCCCCCGCTCGATCACGGCGGCCGCGATGCGGTTGCCGAGCGCCGCGGGCGAGTCGCCCTCGGTGTCGACGAAGTCGATGCTGTAGCACAGCGACTCCATGGTGGCGGCCAGCTCGTCGAAGGTCGCCTGGAGGCCGGCCGCGAAGGAGTAGCGGTGCAGCAGCACCCGGTAGGCGGCGTAGCTGATGGCCGCCTCGCGGGCCGCCTCGATGTCGTCGGCGTCGTGCTTCTCGTCGACGAAGTAGCCCTCGGCGTCGGGGTCGTAGGCGGCCCAGGCGTCCCACATGGCGGCGGAGGTGTGGAACAGGTTGCGGGCGTGGACCGTGGGGGCGGGCACGTCCCGGCGGATGGCGTCGAGCAGCGCCTCGTCCCACACCCGGGCCACCGACCGGCCGCCCAGGTCCTCCCGGTGGCAGCCGTCGATGGTGTAGGCGGCGTCGCGCCCGATGAGCCCGATGAGCCCGACGAGCCCGACGAGTCCGACGAACCGGACGTGCACGCCGGCAGCAGCGCCAGCAACGTCACCATCACCGCCGGGACGAGCGCCCCGCGACCGCGGGCCACGGCGGTCGCGGGGCGTCGAGGCTCGCGTGCCGGCCCGGGTCATTGTGGCCGCTCCACCACGAGGCGCTGGTTGGCGGCCACGCCGTCCACCCGCGTCTCGCCGCCTCCCGGCCAGGTCACTTCCACACGGCGGGCCTCGTTCGCGTCGCCCAGGCCGACATGCGCCCGGGGATCCTCGGACGAGAGGTAGCTGCTGCCCGCGTGCACCTCCCGGGTGAGGGTGCGCCCGTCGGGCAGGGTCACGTTCACCACTGCGCCGGGGACCACCCCGCCCAGGTCGACCTCCAGCCAGTTGCCGGTGGTCGCCTGGTTCTGGAGCAGGGCCAGCGGCCCGCCCACCGTGGTCACCGCCACGTCGAGGTCGCCGTCGTTGTCGTAGTCGGCCACCGCGCTGCCCCGGGCCAGCAGGGGACCGACGGCGTCCAGTCCGGCTGTCGCCCCCACGTCGGCGAAGCGCGGCCCGTCCTGGGCGAAGACCTGGAACGGCTCGGCGTCGCCCGCCAGGTCGGTGACGGGGATGGCCCCGTTGGCGAGCACCAGGTCGAGGTCGCTGTCGAGGTCGAGGTCGGCCCATGCCACGCCCCAGCCGGTGGAGGCGCCCAGGTCCGGGCCCGAGCGTCCGTCGCACGTCGGCGAACGACGGGCTCGACCCGCTCGGACTCCTGGCCGTGGAAGACGCCGTGGACCTGGCCCCGGGCGTTGGTCACGAACAGGTCGTCGAGGCCGTCGGCGTCGTAGTCGGCCTCGGCCACGCCCATGCCCGCGCCGGGGTCGGCCACGCCGGCGCGGGCGGCCAGCTCCTCGAAGCGGAAGCCGATGCCCTCGGGGTCGGCCGCCGCGCCGCCCGGCCACGGCACGTTGTCGTAGAGCCGGTCGGGCCGGGTGTCGTTGGCCACGAACAGGTCGAGGTCGCCGTCGCCCTCCAGGTCGGAGAACACCGCGCCGAGGCCGTACTCGAAGTTGGCGACCTCCAGGCCCGCCACCTGGCCCACCTCGCGGAAGGAGATCTCGCCGCCGTCGCCCGGGCCCTGGTTCAGGTAGAGCAGGTCCCGCACGCCCGGTGTAGGTGTTGGGGAAGCCCTGCGTGGCCCCCTGCACCGGGCTGTCGGTGTTGGCGTAGCCGGCGACGAACAGGTCGGGCCAGCCGTTGCCGTCCACGTCGCCCGCGGCCGCGCCCGCGTACCAGCCGAGCGCCGGCGCCCCCGCGTCCTCGGTGCCCTCGCGGAACCGGCCGTCGCCCTCGTTCCACAGCAGCGCCCCCGCGTCGGCGCCCGTGACGTAGAGGTCGGTGCGGCCGTCGCGGTCGAAGTCGGCGGCCACGCACCCGGTGCCGCGCCCGTCGAGGTCGGCGCCCGAGCCCTCGCTCACGTCCACGAAGCTGCCCTCCTCGTTGTGGAACAGGGCGCTGCGGGGCGGGCCGCCCTCGTCCTCCCAGCGGGCGGCCTCGTCGTCGGCGTAGGAGTTGACGGCGTAGAGGTCCAGCCAGCCGTCGCCGTCGTAGTCCAGCCAGCAGACCCCCGACCCCGTCATGGCGGCGGGGTCGGGGGTCACCCCCCAGCGGAAGGCGCCGTGGCGGAAGTCGAGCCCCGCCTCGGCGGCGACGTCGACGAAGCCCGATCGGCCCGGGCCCGGGCCGCGGCTCGCCCGGTGGCGGCGGGGCCGGCACGGCAGGCACGGTCGGCGCGGCCGCCTCGTCGCCGTCCCCGGACGAGCCCGAAGAGCAGGCGGCCAGCAGCACGCCCGCGACCAGGACCGCGCCCCGCCTGACGTCGCCGCATCGCTACACCACGCCGCCGCGCCGCCCGCCGCCGCGTCGACAGCGAGTCGACCAGCACTGCGGCCAGCAGGACCAGGCCGGTGATCACGAACTTCGTGCCCGTGGCCAGGTTGAGCAGGCCCATGCCGTTGGCGATGGACACGATCACCAGCGCGCCCAGCAGCGCGGAGACGACGCGGCCCCGGCCCCCGAACAGGCTGGTGCCGCCGATCACCGCCGCCGCGATCACGTTGAGCAGCAGGTCGCCGCCGCCGGTGTTGGTGGCCACGGACCGCAGGCGCGAGGCGAGGATGATCCCGCCGAGGCCGGCCATGAACCCGGAGATCATGAACACCATGATCCGCACCCGGTCGACGTTGATGCCCGCCCGGCGGGCGGCCTCGGCGTTGCCGCCGACCGCGTACACGTGGCGGCCGAAGCGGGTGCGCGAGGCCACGAACGACCAGAGCAGGAACATGATCAGCACCAGCACCGTGACCGACGGGATGCCGCGGTCGCGGTTGGCGTACCACACGGCCGCGCCGGTCACGAGGGCCAGCCCGGCCACCTGGAGGGCGATCACCACCATCGGCTTGGCGTCGAGCCCGCGGGCCCGGCGGGAGCGGGAGGTCTGGAGCTGGACCAGCGCGTAGGCGCCGACGCCCACCCCGGCGACCACCCAGCCCCAGGCGTCGCTCAGGAAGTCGTTGGCGATGCCGACCACCGTCTCGTCCTGGATGCGGATGGTGCCCGAGGTCGAGTACTGGGTGGTGAGGATGAGCACGACGCCGTTCCAGATGAGCAGGCCCGCCAGCGTCACCACGAACGACGGGACGCCCGCCTTGGTGATGACCAGCGACTGCAGGAGCCCGATGGCGGTGGTGATGATCAGCCCGAACCCCACGGCCGCCCACCAGGGCCAGTGCGCCCCGTCGGGCCGCAGCAGCAGGGTCATGGTCACGCCCCCGACCGCGCCGACGTAGGCCACCGACAGGTCGATCTCCCCGATGAGCAGCACGAACACCACGCCGATGGCGATGGTGGAGATGGCCGCCATCTGCAACAGCACGTTGGTGAAGTTGCGCTCGACGTAGAACGTGTCGTCCAGCGTGCCGAACACGATGGCGATGATGATCAGCCCGACGATGATGGGCAGTGAGCCCAGCTCGCCGGCCCGGACCCCCTGCCACCAGCGGCGCACGTAGCCGCCCAGCGTGTCGGGCGTGGCGTCGAAGCCGGCGGGCGTGGCCGGGGGCAGGGCTTCCTCGGGGCCGACGACGTCGGCCGCGTCGACCTCGGGCGCGGTGCGCGGGTCGACGGTCACGGCTCGGGCACCCCCGCGTCGGCCATCCCCGGCACGTGGTCCAGCGTGCCGGCGGTGATGGCGTGCACCACCTCCTGCTGGGTGGTCTCCGACCGCTCCAGGATGGCCACCCGCTGGCCCAGGCGCAGCACGGTGATGCGGTCGGCGGCCTCGAACACGTCGTGGAGGTTGTGAGAGATGATGACCACCCCCAGGTCCCGGTCGGCCAGGCGCCGGACCAGGTCGAGCACCTGGCGGGTCTGGGCCACGCCCAGCGCCGCGGTGGGCTCGTCCAGGATCAGCAGCTTGGAGTTCCACATCACGGACTTGGCCACGGCCACGGCCTGGCGCTGGCCGCCGGACAGGCCGGCCACCGTCTGGCGCACCGACCCCAGCGTGGTCACCGACAGGCCCTGGAGGGTCTCGCGCGCCGCGTGCTCCATGCTCGACTCGTCGAGCACGAAGCCGCGGCGCGTCCGCTCGCGTCCCAGGAACATGTTGGCGGTCACGTCGAGGTTGTCGGCCAGCGCCAGGTCCTGGTACACGACCTCGATGCCGAGGCGGGCGGCGTCGCGCGGGCTATGGATGGTGACCCGCTGGCCCTCGACGCTGAGCTGCCCCTCATCGAACGGGTAGATCCCCGCGATGCACTTGATGAGCGTGGACTTGCCCGCCCCGTTGTCGCCGACGAGGGCCATGACCTCGCCGGCCCGCACCTCGAAGTCGACGCGGTACAGGGCCTGTACCGCGCCGAACGCCTTCGAGACGCCCTCACATGCGAGGAGCGGGGTGGTCACGAGTTCTGCGTGCAGAACTCGGTGGTGGCCGTGTCGCCGGTGCAGAGCTCCTCGATGGTGCGGAACCCGTCGGCGATGACCGTGTCGGCCACGTTGTCGACCGTGACGCCGATGGGCACGAGGGCCACGTAGGCCACGACGCCGTCACCCGAGGCGCTGTCGGTGGGCTCGCCGCTCTCGGCCTCGATGCCGATGATGCTGACGTCGGCGCCGCCGGACTACAGCGGCGACTCGTACGAGTTGGCGGCTTCCTCGATGTCGTCGCCGCTGCGCAGGGCCAGGGCGATGGCGGCGGCCACGCCGGCCTCGTCCTGGATCGGCTTGTAGACGCTCACGGTCTGCTTGCCGAGCAGCACGTTCTGGATGCCGGCGGCGGTGGCGTCCTGCCCGCTGAGCGGGACGGGACCGACGGCCGCGGCCTCCATGGCGTTGATGACCGAGTTGGCCAGGCCGTCGTTGGCCGCGAACACGGCGTCCACGTCGTTGTTGGCGTCGACCAGGATCTGCTCCATCAGGGTCTGCGCTTCCTGGTTGTCCCACTCGGGGACGAACTGGTCGGCGACCAGCCTCCCAGTCGCCGGCGTCGACGTGCTCGTCGACCGTGGCCTCGTAGCCCTGCTTGAACAGGAACGAGTTGTTGTCCTCCTCGCCGCCGTTGAGCATCACGACCCGGGCCGGGGTCGAGGCCGAGGGCGTCGATGGCGGGCTCCATGGCGTCGGCCATGGCTGCGCCCACCTGGACGTTGTCGAAGCTGACGTAGGCGTCGCCGCCGGAGCCGCCGGTGTTGAACCGGTCGTACTCGACGACCTTGACGCCGGCGTCCTTGGCCTGGTCGATGATGGTGGCGCCGGAGCCGGTGTCGAGGCTGGTGAGCACGATCACGCTGGCGCCGTCGGCGATGGCCTGCTCGGCCTGGGACTGCTGGGTGGCGGCGTCGCCCTCGGCGTTGACGATGTGGTAGTCGTCGTCCTCGGAGAGGCCGGCCTCCTCGAAGGCTTCGGCGAAGAACCGCCGGTCGTCCTTCTCCCACCGGTCGGACGACGCCGTGTCGGGCAGGAGCACCCAGATGCTGCCCTCGCCGTCCCCTCCACTGCTGGCCTCGTCACTGCTGTCGTCATCGTCGCCGCATCCCGCGGCGATCAGGCCGAAGACGGCCAGTATGGCGAAAGTTCGCCATACGCGTTTGCTGCCGGACATATTCGTCCCCCTCCCGGGTCACCTGTTCCGCGGACGGTACGACGGGATCCGTGAACAGGTCGCGAACGTTGGTACACGAACGCGAATGAAACGTTAAAGGTCCGGGACCACGAAGCGATAGCCCGAACGGGGCTCGGTCACGAAAAGTGCTGGTCCGCCGGGTCCTCCAGCTTGGAGCGCAGCCGGGCCATGTAGACCCGCGTGTACTCCGTCTGCGTCTCGTAGCCGTGCCCCCAGACCCGGCGGAGCAGCGTGGCGTGGGTCAGGAGCACACCGGGGTTGGTGACGAACTCGCGCAGCAGCGCGAACTCGGTGGGGGTCAGGTGCACCAGCTCGCCACCCTTGGTCACCTTGCGGGCCGCCAGGTCGATCTCCACGTCGCCCGCCCTCACCACCTCGGGGGCCGCCGCCTCGGCGGGGGCCGGCCGGCTGCGCCGGAGCGTGGCGTTGATGCGGGCCAGCAGCTCGTCGATGCCGAACGGCTTGGTCATGTAGTCGTCGGCGCCCAGGTTGAGGGCCCGCACCTTGTCGGTCTCCGCCCGCCGGGCCGACAGCACGATGATCCCCACCGGCGACCGCGCCCGCAGCTCGCGGCACAGCTCGAACCCGTCGACCCCCGGGAGCATGAGGTCGAGCAGCACGGCGTCGGGGTCGTGGGCCTCGACCATGGCCACCGCGTCGATGCCGTCCTTGGACACGACCACGTCGTGGGCCCGGGCCATGAGGTTGGTCCGCACCAGGTCGACGATGTTCTGATCGTCCTCGACCAGTAGGACGCGTCGTGCGGTCGGACGAGGCGCGGTCCGACGAGGTGCGGTCAGACGACATCGGGCTCCTTGGGGGCGTCCATCAGGTTCCAGGCGGCGTCGGGCGGTGCGTCGGCGGCGTCGACCGGCTCGCACGGCAGCGTGACCACGAACCTCGCCCCCCGGCGGGCCGGGACCGCCACCAGCGTGCCGCCGTGGGCCACCACGATGCCGCGGGCGATCGACAGGCCCAGGCCGGCGCCGGCCACGTCGCTGGCCGCCCGCACCCGGGGCTCGAAGATGCGGTCGGCCAGCGCGGCGGGGATGCCGGGGCCGTGGTCGGCCACCTCGACCTCGACGGTGCCGGGCGCCCGGCCCCGGCGCAGCCGCACGTCGACGCCGTGGCGGGAGGCGCCGTGGGCCACCGCGTTCTCCAGCAGGTTGACGAACACCTGCTCCAGGCGGTCGTGGTCGGCCCACACCGGCTCCAGCTCGTCCACGTTGCGGACCCGGATGGCGTCCCCGCCGCCCACCAGGCGCCGGGCCGCCTCCACCACCAGCGCCAGGTCGCACCAGTGGCGCTGCAGGCGCAGGACGCCGGACTCGATGGCCGAGGAGTCGAGCAGGTCGCCGACCAGGCGCTCCAGGCGGGCCCCTTCGGCGGCGATGGAGCGCAGGAAGCGGTCGGTCGAGTCCGCGTCCCAGGTCAGGTCCGGCTGCAGCAGCGTGGAGGCGAAGCCCTGGATGGCCGTGAGGGGAGTGCGCAGCTCGTGGCTGAGCGAGGACAGCAGCTCGCGCTGGATGGCCTGCGACCGGCGCAGCGCGGCCGCCTCCCGGCGGGCGTGCTCCAGCGCCTCGCCCTCCATGGCCAGCGCCAGCGAGCGGGTGGCGTCGTCGAGCAGCTCCAGCGTGTCGCCCTGCGTCCCGCCGCCGGGCAGGTGGGCCACCAGCACGGCCCGGCCCTCGGGGTGGCGCAGCGCCACCGCCGCCAGGTCGGGCTCGACGTAGCGGGCCCCGCGGGCCGCGTCCTCGGCCAGCACCACCCGGGCCGCGGCCCGGAACCGGGCCTCATGCCCGTCACCGTTGCCGTCGGGCACCTGGGGGACCAGCTGGACCAGCTCGCCGTCCTGCTCCATGAGCACGCCGACCGCGGCCGCGCCCAGGGCCCGGCGCAGGGCGCCCGAGGACGGCGGCCAGGCCGCCGACCACACGGTCGGGGCCGGCCAGCGACTCCAGCATGTTGCGCAGCGACTCCAGGATGCGGTTGCGGCGGGACACCTCGGACAGCAGGCGCTCGCGCTCGATGGCCGAGGCCACGTAGCCGAGGTAGAGCCGGGCCAGCTCCAGCTGTGCCGGCTCCGGCCCGCCCACCGAGGTGGCGAAGCCGGAGACGGTGCCCAGCACCCCGTGGGTGCCGACGATGGGCGCGGCCCACTCGCTACGGATCCCGGACGCGGCCGCGGCCCGCCGGTAGCGCTCGGGCGCGGGGTCGCCGGCCAGGTCCTCGACCACCACCGCCTCGGCCCGGGCCCCGGCCAGGCCCGCGCACCCGCCCGCGCTGCCCAGCTCCAGGCGCTCGTTCACCTCCAGCAGCGGCGCGGGCAGCCCGACCGCCGCGGTGCGCCGCAGCACGGCCCCGTCCGGCTCGACCGGCTCCAGCAGGTGGACGCAGAGCATCTCCTGGTCGAGAGCGGCGGCCATGGCCGACACGATGAGCGGCAGCGACGCCGCGGGCTCGACGTCGGAGAGCTGGTCCACCAGGCTGCGCAGGCGCTGGAGCTGGCGCCGGGCCATCGAGTCCATCTCGATGCCCGACATGAGCGCCACGATGTCGTCGCGGTGCACCTCCTGCGGGGACACGTCGGCCACGACGCGGCCGTCGCGCAGCACCACCACCCGGTCCGCCAGATCGAACACCTGGTCGAGGTCGTGGGTCACCAGCAGGATGCCGGCACCCTGGTCGCGGCGCTGGCGGATCACCTCATGGACCCGCCGGGTCTCGGTGATGCCCAGCGAGGCGGTGGGCTCGTCCAGCAGCAGCAGCTGCGGCTCGCTCCACAGGGCGCGGGCCAGGGCCACGAGCTGGCGCTGGCCGCGCGACAGGCCGCGCACGGGCCGGTCCAGGGGCAGGCTGTCCGCGCCCACCCGGCGCAGCACGGCCGCAGTGCCCTCGCGCATGTCGCTCTCGGCGATCGATCCAGCGGCCCCGCTCACGCCCGAGGTACACGTTGGCCACCACGTCGAGGTCGTCGCACAGCCCGTGGTCCTGCCACAGCACCTCGAGGCCGGCCCGCCGCACCTGGTCGGGGGTGGAGGGGAGCGGGGCGCCGTCCAGGCGGACCTCGCCCTCCTCGGGCTCCAGGATGCGGGCCAGGCACGCCACCAGCGTCGACTTGCCCGCGCCCGTTCTCGCCCACCAACGCCACGACCTCGCCCGCGCCGATCCGCAGGCTCACGTCCCGCAGCACGGTGAGCCGGCCGAAGCGCTTGGTCAGGCGCCGGGCGTCGAGGCGCGGCATAGCCGCTAGTTTGGCCCGGGAGACGGCGGCAGGAGCGGGAGGAGGGCCCGGTCATGACCACCGACTACACACCGAGTGCCAGCGACCACTTCACGTTCGGCCTGTGGACGGTCGGCAACCGGGGGCGCGACCCGTTCGGGCACGAGGTGCGCCCACCGCTCGATCCGGTCGACGCCGTGCACCGCCTGGCCGACCTCGGCGCCTACGGCGTCAACTTCCACGACGACGACCTGGTGCCGCCGGGCTCGTCGGTGAGCGAGCGGGAGGCCATCCTCAAGCGCTTCCGCAAGGCCCTCGACGACACCGGCATGAAGGTGCCGATGGCCACGACCAACCTGTTCTCGCGGCCGGTGTTCAAGGAGGGGGCGTTCACCGCCAACGACCCCGCCGTGCGCCGCTTCGCCATCGCCAAGACGCTCGACGCGGTGGAGCTCGGGGTCGAGCTGGGGGCCACGACCTACGTGATGTGGGGCGGCCGGGAGGGCGTGGAGGCCGACGCGGCCAAGGATGTGCGCACCGCGCTCGACCGCTACGCCGAGGCCGTGGACATCTGCTGCGCCCACGTGCGCGACCGGGGCTACGACCTCCGCTTCGCGCTGGAGCCCAAGCCGAACGAGCCGCGCGGCGACCTGTTCCTGCCCACGGTGGGCCACGCGCTGGCGTTCATCGGCGAGCTCCAGTGGCCCGAGATGGTGGGCCTCAACCCCGAGTTCGCGCACGAGACCATGTCGGGCCTGTCGGTCCACCACGCCGTGGCCCAGTGCCTGTGGCACGGCAAGCTGTTCCACATCGACCTCAACGCCCAGCGCATCGGCAAGTTCGACCAGGACTTCCGCTTCGGCAGCGAGGGCATCCGCGACGCCTTCTACCTGGTGCGGCTGCTGGAGGACTCGGGCTGGGACGGCATGCGCCACTTCGACGCCCACGCCTACCGCACCGAGGACGCGGCGGGCGTGTGGGACTTCGCGCGGGGCTGCATGCGCACCTACCTGATCCTGCGGGACAAGGCGCAGCGGTTCCGGGACGACGCCGAGATCCAGGAGGCGCTGGAGGCCGCCCAGGCCGGCCGCCTGGCGGAGCCGGCGCTGTCCGGTGAGGCCACGCCCGAGGCCATCGCCGGGCTGCGGGCCGAGGCCGCGGGCACCGACGAGGAGGCTTTGGGCGCGGTGGGCTACGGGCACGAGCGCCTCGACCAGCTCGTGACCGAGCTGCTGCTCGGCGCCCGCTGAGTGGCGCTCGTCATCGGGGTCGACAGCTCGACCCAGGCCACGAAGCTCGAGGTCCGCGATGCGGACAACGGGCGCCTGGTGGCGTCGGCCCGCGCCCCGCACCCGCCCACCTCGCCGCCCCGCAGCGAGCAGGACCCGGCGGCGTGGTGGGACGCGCTGCTGGCGGCCGGGGCCGCGCTGGGGACCGGGCCGGCCGACGGGCTGGCCGTCGCCGGCCAGCAGCACGGGATGGTGGTGCTCGACGCCGCGGGTGAGGTGGTGCGGCCGGCCAAGCTGTGGAACGACACCGAGTCGGCACCCGACGCCGCCGCGCTGGTCGAGCGCCTGGGCGCCGAGGCGTGGAGCGCGGCGGTGGGCCTGGTGCCGGTGGCCTCCTACACGGTCACCAAGCTGGCCTGGCTGCGGCGCTGCGAGCCCGAGGCCTGGGCCCGTCTGGCCCGGGTGGTCCTGCCCCACGACTGGCTCAACCTGCGGGCCACCGGGGTGGCGGCCACCGACCGGGGCGACGCCTCCGGCACCGGCTACTGGTCGCCCGGCAGCGGCGAGTGGCGGACCGACCTGCTGGCGCTGGTGGACGGGGACCGGGACTGGGCCGGCTGCCTGCCCGAGCTGCGGGGCCCGGCCGAGCCCGCCGGGCGGCTCCGGGGCGAGGCCCGCGAGTGCTTCGGGCCCGCGCTGGTCGGCCCGGGCACCGGTGACAACATGGCCGCCGCGCTCGGCCTGGGCCTGGCGGCGGGCGACGTGGCCGTCTCGGTGGGCACCTCGGGCACGGTGTTCACGGTGAGCGACACACCGGCCGCCGACCCCGAGGGCCTGGTGGCCGGCTTCGCCGACGCCACCGGCCGCTACCTGCCGCTGGTGTGCACGCTCAACGCCGCCCGGGTGCTGGACACCGCGGCCGCGCTCCTGGGCGTGGACCACGACGGGCTGGACGAGCTGGCCCTGGCCGCCCCGGCCGGGGCACGGGGCCTGACCCTGCTGCCCTACCTGGACGGCGAGCGCACCCCCAACCGCCCGGACGCCACCGGCACCCTGGCCGGGCTGCGCACGTCCCACGGGCGCCCCGACCTGGCGCGGGCGGCCGTGGAGGGCGTGGTCCACGGCCTGCTCGACGGCCTCGACGCCCTCCTGGCCCAGGGGCTGGCCACCGCCGGCCGGCTGGTGCTGGTGGGGGGCGGCGCCCGCTCCCGGGCCGTGCGCCAGGTCCTGGCCGACCTCAGCGGGCGGGCGGTCGAGGCCCACACCGGCGCCGAGACCGTGGCCCGGGGCGCGGCGGTCCAGGCCGCGGCCACCCTGGCGGGCGCCGACCCCGCGGCGGTGGCGGCCGCCTGGCGCCCCGCGCCCGACGCGGTCGTCGAGCCCGGCCCCGGCGTAGACCGGGCGGCGCTGCGGGCGACCTACCATCGCCTCCGCGACGGGCAGGACTGAGCCCGCAGCTTTCGAGGGATCGAGGACAAGATCCGTCCTCGATCGTTCGTACCGTCGCAGGCATGGACCGCGACATCCAGCCCTTCCGCATCGAAGTCCCCCAGGCCGACCTCGACGACCTGGCCGACCGCCTGGCCCGCACCCGCTGGGCCGCCGAGCTGCCCGGTGCGCCCTGGGCGCGTGGCGTGCCCGGCGCCTACCTGCGCGAGCTCGCCGAGCACTGGCGCACCGGCTACGACTGGCGCCGCGCCGAGGCCGAGCTCAACGCGCTGCCCCAGTTCACCACCACCCTCGACGGCGCCAACGTGCACTTCCTCCACGTCCGCTCGCCCGAGCCGGGCGCCCTGCCGCTGGTCCTGACCCATGGCTGGCCCGGCTCGATCGTCGAGTTCCTGGACGTGGTCGGGCCGCTCAGCGACCCCGGGGCGCACGGCGGCGATCCGGCCGACGCCTTCGACCTGGTGATCCCGTCGATCCCCGGGTTCGGCTTCTCCGGGCCGCTGCCCGACGAGGGCTGGACGACCGGCCGGGTGGCGGCCGCCTGGGCCGAGCTGATGTCCCGGCTGGGCTACGAGCGGTACGGCTCCCAGGGCGGGGACCTGGGCGCCATCATCGGCCCCGACCTCGGCCGCATCGCCCCCGACCGGGTGGTGGGGGTCCACGTCAACGCGGCCAGCATCGGGTTCATCCCGCTGGGCCCGGTCGAGCCCGAGGTGCTCGACACCCTCTCCGAAGCCGACCACGTCCGCCTGGAGCGGATCCGGCACTTCACCACCGACGAGTGGGGCTACAACCTGCTCCAGTCGACGCGCCCGGCCACGCTGGCACATGCGCTGAACGACTCGCCCGTGGGCCAGCTCGCGTGGATCGTCGAGAAGTTCCGGGCCTGGACCGCGGCCGGCGCCGAGCTGCCCGAGGACGCGGTGGACCGCGACCGCATGCTCACCAACGTGATGCTCTACTGGCTGACCGGGACCTCGGGCTCGGCCGCCAACATCTACTACGAGGGCACGCACGCGGCCTGGGCGCCGCCGGTGCGCTCCGAGGTGCCGACCGGCGTCGCCGTGTTCGGTCAGGACGTGTCGATCCGCCACTTCGCCGAGCAGGCCAACACGATCACCCACTGGACCGAGGACGACGCGGGCGGCCACTTCGCCGCCATCGAGGTGCCCGACCGGCTCGTGGCCGACGTGCGCAGCTTCTTCCGGCCGCGGCGCTGACACCGCACACATTGCGTGACGCCGATGATTAAAACACTTGTCCCGGTGGTATTGCCCCACTAAGGCGACCCGCCCGTCTCGGCGCGCGGGCCGACGAGGGAAGGGGGATTCATGGGCTTCGACCGCCGTCCGTTCGCTATCACCCGCCGACGTTTCCTGGGGGGTGTGGCCGTCGGCGCCGTGGCGCCGCAGCTGCTGGCCGCCTGCGGTGGGGACGAGGAGGCGTCGTCGCCCACCACGGCCGCGCCCGAGGACGTCGGGGCGCCGGAGACGACGATCCTGGAGCAGCCGGCGTCGACCCTGTCGGGCGACCTGCGCATCCTGATGTGGAGCCACTTCGTGCCCAGCCACGACCAGTGGTTCGACGCCTTCGCCCGCGATTGGGGGCAGGAGGTGGGCGTCAACGTCAGCGTCGACCACATCAACACCGCGGAGATCCCCGGCCAGATCACGTCGCAGATCGCGGCCGGCTCGGGCCATGACCTCATCCAGCACATCGCGGCCATCCCCCAGTTCACCCCGAGCGTCATCGACATGAGCGACCTGGTGAGCGAGGCCGAGAGCCGCTACGGCGAGATGTTGGAGGTGTGCCGCAAGTCGAGCTTCAACCCCAACACCGAGAAGTTCTTCGCCTACGCGCCGGGCTGGTCGCCCGACCCCGGCAACTACCGTCGCTCGCTCTGGGACGCGGTGGGCCTGCCCGACGGCCCGTCCAGCTACGACGAGCTGCTGGAGGGCGGCAAGCAGATCCGCAGCGACCAGGGGATCCAGCTGGGCATCGGCATGTCGCAGGAGATCGACTCCAACATGGCGGGCCTCGCGATGATGTGGTCGTTCGGCGGGTCGGTCCAGGACGAGGACGAGAACGTCGTCATCAACTCGCCCGAGACGGTGGCGGCGGTGGAGTACATGGCCCAGCTGTTCGACGGGGCCATGACCGACGAGGTGTTCGCCTGGAACGCGGCCTCCAACAACCAGGGGATGGCCTCCGGCTCGCTGTCGTACATCCTCAACTCGATCTCCGCCTACCGGACGGCCCAGGAGCAGAACCCGGTGGTGGCCGAGGACATCTTCTTCGTGCCCGCGCTGGAGGGCCCGGAGGCCGCGCTGGCGGCCCAGCACGTGCTCTACAACTGGATCGTCCCCAACCACGCCGCCAACCCGGACGCGGCGCAGGAGTTCCTGCTCCACTACACGGCCAACTTCGCCCACGCCACGTACAACTCGAAGCTCTACGACTTCCCCGCCTTCATCGAGCGGGTCCCCAACCTCGACGCCTGGATGGCCGACGACCCGTTCGGCTCCACCCCGCCCGACAAGCTGGGGTTCCTGACCTACGACAAGGCCGTGGAGTGGACGACCAACATCGGCCACCCCGGGCCGACCAGCCCGGCCATCGGCGAGGTGTTCGGCACCAACATCATCCCCAACATGCTGGCCAAGGTGGCCCGGGGCGAGATGGACCCCGACGCGTCGGTGGCGGACGCCGAGGGCCAGATCAAGCGCATCTTCGACCGCTGGCGGTCCCAGGGACTGGTCGGCGGCTCGAGCTGAGCAAGCGCTGTGGCCGTCACCGTCGAGGCCGTCGCCCTCACCAAGTCCTTCGGGGGCCCGCGCCCGCGGTCGACCACGTCGACCTGGCCACGGAGGAGGGGGAGTACCTCGTCCTGCTCGGCCCCTCGGGCTGCGGCAAGACGACGCTGCTGAGGATGATCGCGGGGCTGGAGCAGCCCAGCGACGGTGAGGTGCGCATCGGCGGCGAGCTGGTCAACGGGCTGCCACCCCGGGCGCGGCGCATCGCCATGGTGTTCCAGAGCTACGCCCTGTACCCGCACAAGACGGTCCGCCAGAACATCGAGTTCCCGCTGAAGGCGGAGCGCATGCCCGGCCCCAAGCGGCGCGAGCGGGCGGAGTGGGCGGCAGAGCTGCTGGGTCTCACCGACCTGCTCGGCCGCCGGCCCCGGCAGCTCTCGGGCGGCGAGCGCCAGCGGGTGGCGCTGGCCCGGGCCCTCGTGCGGGAGCCGAGCGTGTTCCTGCTCGACGAGCCGCTGTCCAACCTGGACGCCAAGCTGCGGGCCACCGCCCGCGACGACCTCAAGGACTTCCACGAGCGGGTCGGCACCACCACCATCTACGTCACCCACGACCAGGTCGAGGCCATGGGCATGGGCGACCGCATCGTGGTCATGCTGGACGGGCAGGTGCGCCAGGTGGGCCCGCCGCAGGACGTCTACGAGCATCCGGCCGACACCTTCGTCGCCACCTTCCTCGGCTCGCCGCCCATGAACCTGGTGCCGCGGGACGGCACCATCGTCGGGTTCCGGCCCGAGAAGGCGCTGCCCGCGGAGGTGCTGGGGGAGGCGCTCGACGGGCACCGGGTCTTCAGCGTGGACGTGCAGCGCATCGAGCACCTGTCCGGAGACCGCCACCTGCACGGCGTGGCCACCGGGCTGGGCGAGCCGACGCCGGTCATCGTGCGGCTGCCCGCCACCGTGCTCACCCCCATCGAGACGGGCGCCAGCCACCGGTTCGTGGTGCGCAACGACGACCTGCGCTGGTTCGATCCCGAGACCGAGAAGGCCGATGAGACCCGCTCTGGCTGACCGCGACGGCGTGCTCGCCCGCCTGATGCTGCTGCCGGCGGTCGCCTACATCGTGGCGCTGGTGGCGGTGCCGTTCGTGCTGGCCATCGCCTACAGCTTCAGCGACGTGACCGCGGGCGACCCCAGCTACGACTTCGTGGGGCTGGAGAACTACCGGGCCAACTGGCGCGACCCCGTGTTCGGGCGGTCGCTGTGGAACACCTTCCTGTTCACCGCGGTGACCATGCTGCTGACGGTGGTGCTGGCCAACATCCTGGCGCTGGTGCTGAAGGCCGACTTCCGGGGCAAGTGGGGCGTGCGCTTCCTGGTGCTGCTGCCCTGGACCACGCCGGCGGCGCTGGGCGCCATCGCCTGGGTGTTCATGCTCGACTCGCTGCTGAGCCCCATCGACTGGATCCTGTGGCAGCTGGGCCTGCTGGAGGACGGCCGCCACATGGTGTGGCTCGGCAGGTCGGGGCTGGCCCAGGCATCGGTGATCGGGGTGCAGGTGTGGCGGCTGGTGCCGCTGGCCGCGGTGATCATCCTGGCGGGCCAGACCGCCATCCCCGACGACATCAACGACGCCGCCGCGGTGGACGGCGCCGGGTTCTGGCGCCGCCTGTGGGAGGTCACGCTGCCGCTGACGCTCCCGGTCATCGCGGTGGCGGTGCTGTTCGGCGCCATCATCACCTTCACCGACATGAGCCTGGTGCGGGTGCTCACCAACGGCGCCCCCGTCAACGAGACCCAGGTGCTGGCCAGCTGGGCGTACGTCAAGGGGGTGGACGGCGGCAACCTGGCCCAGGGGGCCGCCGTGGCGGTGTTCCTGCTGCCGCTGCTGCTGGCGGCCACCATCGCCATCCTGCGGGTGGTGCGGCGCTGGGAGGTGACGTGACCGCCACGACCGTGACCAGGACGGCGGTTCCCATGGAGGTGCAGCGCCGCCGCGCCCGGCGGCGCCACGTGGCGTCGCGCGTGGTGCTCTACGCCGTGGCGATCACGTTCGCGCTGCTGGCGGCGTTCCCGTTCATCGTCGAGGCCATCATCACCTTCAAGCGCGACCAGGACCTCTACGCCCCGGGCAACAACCCGTTCGTCTACAACCTCGACCCCACCACCGAGCACCTCGACTACCTGTTCGGCTCGACCGGGTTCCTCACCTTCGTGTGGAACACGCTGCTGGTGGGCGGCTGCGTGGTGGCCGTCACCCTGCTGCTGGCCCTGCCGGCCGCCTACAGCCTCGCCCGGCTGCCCCTGCGCTGGAGCGGCGCTCTGGCCATCACGATCTTCCTGGTCTACCTGATCCCGCCGTCCCTGCTGTTCGTGTCGTTCTCCCGCCTCGTGGCCAACCTGGGCCTGCAGAACTCGCGCTGGGCGCTGGTGGTCCTCTACCCGACCATCACGGTCCCGGTATCGGTCTGGCTGCTCCTCGGGTTCTTCAAGTCGATCCCCCGCGACATCGAGGAGCAGGCCATGGTGGACGGCTACTCGCGTGTCGCCGCGTTCTGGCGCGTGGCGATCCCCCTGGCCTTCCCGGGCATCGTGGCGGTCATCGTGTTCGCCTTCACCCTGTCCACCCACGAGTTCCTCTACGCCAGCGCCTTCATCTCCTCCAGCGGCGAGAAGACGGTCAGCGTGGGCATCCCGACCGAGCTCGTCCTGGGCGACGTGTTCCACTGGCAGGAGCTCCAGGCCGCAGCCCTGCTGGTCGCCCTGCCCATCGCCTTCGTCTTCAGCCTCCTGCTGAACCGCTTCGTCTCCGGCTTCACCATGGGCGCGGTCAAGGGCTGACCCCGGCGTTGCGGAGGCGGGAGCCGCTGAACTCCACGGTCGATTCCACCACCTGCCGCCAGAACGGCCAGACGGAGGGCGTGATGCGCAGCTCGATCCCCGCCGCGGCGTGGCGGCCGAGCAGGTTGTCCACCTCGACCCGCTCGAGGGCGTCGACCGTGGCGCCCGCGACCCAGTAGCCACCCACCGTGTCGTCGGGCCGGAACTGCTCGATGGGCAGGCGGTACGCGTACAGCCGGCAGGCCCGCACGCGGTCGAGCCAGGCGGCCTCGATGACGTGCACCCGGGCGGTGGCGCTCTGGCCGAAGAACCGCTCGCGGTCCTCGCGGGTGGTCCGGGTCGACGGCCAGATGCAGCCCCGCGGGCAGTCCCGGGGAAACCAGAACATGGGCGCGTGGCGGGTGTCGACCGCCCACACCTGAGGCGGGGCTTCGGGGTTGGTGGCCGGCGTGTGGGGACGGAAGGTGCCGAGGGACGGGTCCTCGCTGTAGTGCCACAGCGCGAACGCGCCCTCGTCCACATACGGGGGAGGGGCGGCCCGGGCCAGCACCCCCTCCGGGTACTCGGCGCCCATGCCCCGAGCTTGCCACGGGACCTCAGCCCCGGCGGTGCCGCTCGCGGTACTCCTCGACCGGCAGGCCGCCGATCCCCCAGTCCTCCATGGCCACCTCGTCGATGACGACGACCGTGGTGTCCGGGCTCTTGCCCAGCACGTCGACCAGCAGATCGGTGACGCCTTTGATCACGGCCGCCTTCTGCCCGGGCGTGGCGCCCTCGCGCGTGATGCGCACGTTCACGTAGGGCATGACGCCTCCGCCTCGGCCTCGACCTCGTAGTGGAACACCTTGCTGATGATCTGCCACCGCCCGTCCAGCGCGACCAGCGTGAGCAGGTCGACGAACGAGCGCGGCGGCACCGCGCACTCGAGCCGGGCGAACGCCGTCACCGGGCCGGCGAACTCGATGGACAGGATGCGGTCCCGCCGCTCGGCGCCCGCGGCGGCCGGCGACGGGCGGGCCGCGACGATCGGGAGGTACTCGTCCATCGCCAGGTCGACCAGCGTCCCGTCGGTGGCGGTCACGTAGCGGGCGGCCGGGTGCAGGGCCCGGGCCAGGCGGCCCGGGTCGCTGTGGTACAGCCCGTCGAGATACGTGCCCAGCACGTCGACGACCGCGGCGTAGCGGGGGTCGGCCACCCCTCAGCCGACCCCCGCCCGCACCGGCAGCGGGAAGTGGCGCCACCGCCCCGCGGCCAGGGCGACGCGGGCGCCGAGGTGCTCGGCGGTCCGGCGGTCCGCGGCCGGGGGGACCAGCTCGGCCGGCTGGTCGGCGTTGGACTGCGCCATGGCACCGAGGAAGCTGCCGAGCCGGTTGAGGTCCTCCTCCGACCCCTCACTGGTGTGGTTGCCGGGCAGCAGCCCGAGGCCGATCCACACCATGCCGTGCTGCATGGCGAACAGCGACAGCGCCTGCAGGGTGGCCAGCTTGTCGCCGCTCATGGCCCCCGAGTTGGTGAAGCCCGCCGCGAGCTTGTCCCGCCAGCGCTGCTCGGGAAAGCGCTCCGAGGTGGCATCGAGGAAGGCCTTGAACGGCGCGGACGGCCCGGCCATGTAGGTCGGCGTGCCGAAGATGATGGCGTCGGCCCGGTCGAGGTCGTCCCAGTGGGCGTCGACGTCCTCGACGGCGACGAGCGCCGCCTCGGTGCCGGCCACGCCGGCGGCGCCCCGGAGGACGGCTTCGGCCTGGACGCGGGTGTGGCCGGAGCCGCTGTGGAACACGACGACGACCCGGGCGGGATCGCCCGGGCTGCCGCCATTGCCGGTGGGTTGGGGGGTCATGAGCCGACCCTACGGGCGGCCGAGGTATAGGGCGACTACCGATCTCTTGTCTATTTCCTAAGCTGTGCTTATGGACATCGACACCCGGTCGCTCGAGCTGCTGGAGGCGATCGCAGCCGACGGGACGCTCACCGCCGCCGCGCGCCGGCTCCACGTCAGCCAGCCGGCGCTCAGCCAGCGGCTCGCCAACCTGGAGGCGCACCTGGGGCTCCTCCTGTTCGAGCGCGAGGGCCGGCGGCTCGTGCCCACCGCGGCCGGCCGGCGTCTCCTGCACACGACGGCCACGGTGCTCGCCGAGCTGCGGGCCGCAGCCCGGGATCTCGACGACCTCCGCTCCGGGCGTCGGGGGGTCCTGCGCTTCGCGTCGCAGTGCTCGACCAACTACCAGTGGCTGCCACCGATCGTCCACGACTTCGGGACGCAGTGGCCCGGCGTGGAGGTCAGGATCGAGGCGATCGAGGGCGACGAGCCGATCGCCGCGCTCCTGGCGGACCGGCTCGACGTGGCGCTGATCGCCAAGCCCGACCGCCGGGCCGAGGCGCTGGAGGTCCACGAGCTGTTCGAGGACACGATGGTCGCGGTGGTGGCCCCCGACCACCCCTGGGCCTCGCTGCCGTATGTGGAGGCGGCCGACTTCGATGGCGTCTCGCTCATCGTGTTCGATCCGTACGACCCGGCCCAGGTCCCGCGCCTGCCGCTGCCGATCCCGCCGGAGGCCCGCCCGGCCCGGATCATCCCCACGCCGGTCGTCACCGAGCTCGCGGTGGAGATGGTCCTGGCCAGCCGGGGCATCGCCATCCTGCCCGCCTGGACGCTGCGGCCCTACGTCGCCGCCGGGCGGGTGGCCGCGGTCGGGATCACCGCCCGGCCCGAGCGCCGGATCTGGTCCGTCACCGCCCGGCGGTCCCCGACGCCGCCGGTCGCGGCCTTCGTCGCCCTCCTGCGGGAGCACATGGCCGCGGCGGCCCCGACGCCCGCGCGGGCGGCCGCGCTGGGCTGATCACGCCAGGGCGGCGGTCATGCCTCCGTCGACGGGGATCACCGCGCCGGTGATGAAGCTGGCCCGGTCCGAGCACAGGAACGCGGCCAGCTCGGCCACCTCGTGCGGCTGGCCGCCCCGCTTGAGGGCGGTGCCCCCGACGAGAGCGGGGAAGCGGTCGGCCGCGCCGGGGCCGCCGGACATCTCGGTCTCGATGAAGCCGGGGCAGATGGCGTTGGCCCGGATGCCCTGGGTGCCGTACTCGATGGCCGCCGCCTTGGTCACCGAGATCACGCCCGCCTTGGCGGCCGAGTACACGCTGGTGGGCATGAACGAGCCGTTCATCCCGCCGGTCGAGGACCAGTTGGTGATGACGCCGCCCCCGGTGGGCAGCATCGTGCGGATGGCGTGCTTGGTCCCGAGCAGCACGCCGCGTAGGTCGACGTCCATGATGCGGTCGTACTCGTCCATGGTGACGTCGGCGAGGGCCTGGGCGCCCGCGACCCCGGCCACGTTGAGCACCGCGTCCACCCGCCCGAAGGCGTCGAGGGCGGCGGCGAACATGGCCTCCACCTGGGACTCGTCGGTGATGTTGCAGCTGAACGGCACGACCGAGCGGCCCAGCTCGTCCGCCGTCTCCTTCTCCCGGCCGGAGATGTCGACCGCCAGCACCTTGGCGCCCTCGCGCACGAACACCTTGGCGGACGCCCGTGCCATGCCCGATCCGGCGCCGGTGATGACCGCCACCTTGCCGTCCAGCTCTCCCATCGAGTCCCTCCTCTTGGTCCCCTTCGGACTTTCGTGTCAGAGTACTGGCAGCAAATGCCGGGTGGGCAATCGGCTCAGCCCATGGTTCCGAAGGGAGCGCCAGCAGTGACGACCGCGGTGGCCGGCGACCTGTACTACGACCCCTACGACGTCGAGATCAACGCCGACCCGTACCCGGTGTACCGCCGGCTGCGGGAGGAGGCACCTCTCTACTACAACGAGCCGTACGACTTCTGGGCCGTGAGCCGGTACGAGGACGTCGAGCGGGGCCTGGCCGATCACGCCAACCTGATCTCGGGCAAGGGCGGGATCCTGGAGGTGATCCGGGCCGACATCGAGATGCCGCCCGGGGTGCTGATCTTCTCGGACCCGCCCATCCACACGATGCACCGGCGGGTCCTGTCCCGGGTGTTCACGCCCCGCAAGATGGCGGCGCTCGAACCGGACATCCGGGCCCTGTGCGCCCGCTACCTCGATCCGCTGGTGGGGACCGACCGCTTCGACTTCGTGAAGGACCTGTCGGCCGACATGCCGGCCCGCGTGATCTGCATGCTGCTGGGCATCCCCGAGGAGGACCAGCTCAAGGTGCGCGACAACGCCGACGCCCGGCTGCGCACCGAGGCGGGCAAGCCGATGGAGGTCCGCCAGAAGGCCATCGACGACGGCACCCTGTTCGCCGACTACCACGACTGGCGGACGGACCACCCGTCGGACGACATCATGACCCAGCTCATCCAGGCCGAGATCGAGGACGAGACCGGCGCGGTGCGCCGCCTCACCCGTGAGGAGATCCTCACCTACGTCGCCGTGGTGGCGGGGGCCGGCTCGGAGACCACCACCAAGCTGATCGGGTGGGCCGGCAAGGTGCTCGGCGACCACCCCGACCAGCGGCGGGAGCTGGTCGAGGACCCGTCCCTCATCCCCGGGGCCATCGAGGAGCTGCTGCGCTACGAGCCGCCCGGCCCCCACATCGCCCGCTACGTGGCCCGGGACATCGAGGTGCGGGGCCAGCCGATCCCCGCGGGCAGCGTGATGATGCTGCTGGTCGCCTCGGCCAACCGCGACGACCGCCGCTTCCCCGACGGCGACCGCTTCGACATCCACCGCGACATCGGCGCCCATGTCGGGTTCGGCTACGGGATCCACTACTGCCTGGGGGCCGCGCTCGCCCGGTTGGAGGGGCGCATCGCCCTGGAGGAGATCCTCAAGCGGTTCCCGGAGTGGGAGGTCGACGTGGCCAACGCCAGCCTGGCCCCGACATCGACGGTGCGCGGCTACGAGACGCTGCCGACGACCGTCTGACCGATCCTGCGCGAAGCTCGCATGACCGTGGACCCGAGCACTCTCACCGCCGGCACCACCCGCTACGCCGGCGCCCGCATCTCCCACGTCGAGGACGCGCGCCTGCTCACCGGGCACGGCACCTTCGTCGACGACGTGGTCCGGCCGGGGATGCTGCACGCCTGCTTCGTCCGCAGCCCCATGGCCCGGGCCCGGATCCTGGGCATCGACCCGTCGGCGGCCCTGGAGCTGCCCGGCGTGGTGGCGGTGTTCGTGGCCGCCGACCTCAACCCCGACGTGCGGGAGTCGTGGTACACGTCGATGGGCCCCGCCATGCCGGACCCGCCCAAGCCCCCGCTGGCCGAGGGCGAGGTCCGCTTCGTGGGCGACCCGGTGGCCCTGGTGGTGGCGGTCGACCGCTACGTGGCCGAGGACGCCGTGGACCTCATCGCGCTCGACCTGGACCCGCTGCCCCCGGTGGTGGACTACGAGGCCGCGCGTGAGTCCGACGCCCGGGTGCACGAGGCGTACCCCGGCAACGTGGCCGGCGAGATCGGCGGGATGCCGCCCGAGATGCTGGCACCGGCCTTCGACGGGGCGCCCCACGTGGTGGCGGCGACGGTCCACCAGCAGGCGTACGCGGCGGTGCCGATGGAGACCCGCGGCCTCGTCGCCGAGTGGGAGGCGGCGAGCGGCGAGCTGACGGTGTGGGCCGCCACCCAGTCGCCCCACGAGGTGCGGGCGTTCGGCGCCCGGCTGCTGGGCCTGCCCGAGCACCGGGTCCGGGTGATCGCCCGCGACACGGGCGGCGGCTTCGGCCAGAAGGTGCTGCCCCAGCGCGAGGACATGGCCGTGCTGCTGGCGGCCCGCAAGGTCCCGGGCGCGCTCAAGTGGATCGAGGACCGCCGCGAGAACCTGCTCTCGGCGGGCCAGTCCCGCCACGAGCACGCCACCGTGCGGGTGGCGCTGGACGGCGACGGGGCGCTGCTGGCCGCCGAGATCGACCACGTGCAGGACGTGGGCGCCTACCCGATGCCGTGGCCGGTGCACGCCGGCGCCGCGGTCGGGGTGCTGTTCCCCGGCCCCTACCGGCTGCCCAAGGCGCGCTTCAGCTACACCGGCCTGTACACCAACACGGTGGGCCGCACCGCCTACCGGGGGCCGTGGCAGTTCGAGTCGGTCGCCCGCGAGGTGGTGCTCGACATCGCCGCCCGCCGCGTCGGCCTCGACCCCATCGAGCTGCGCCGCCGCAACCTGCTGCGCCGGGACGAGCAGCCCTATGCCAACGCCAACGGCATGACCTACAGCGACGTGACGCCGCTGGAGACGTTCGAGCACGCGCTGGAGATCCTGGACCTCGACGCCTTCCGCAAGGAGCAGGCCGAGGCGCGGGCCGCCGGCCGCCTGCTCGGCGTGGGCACGTGCAGCTACATCGAGCCCACGGCCACCGCCATGGGCTTCTACGGCACCGAGGGCGCCACCATCCGCATCGAGCCGTCGGGCTCGGTGAACGTCTACGTGGCCGGCGGGTCCTGCGGGAACAGCCTGGAGACCACCGTGGTGCAGCTGGTGGCCGACGCCCTCGGCGCCGACATCGCCGACGTGCACACCGTGCAGGGCGACACCGCGGTCACCCCGTTCGGCGCGGGCACCGGCGGCAGCCGCAGCGGCCCCATGCTGGCCGGCGCCGTGGCCGAGACCGCCTCGGGCCTGCGCGACCGGATCGTCGCCATCGCCGCGCACAAGCTGGAGGCGTCGCCCGACGACATCGAGCTGGCCGGCAGCCGGGCCGCCGTCCGGGGCACCCCGACGAAGGGCCTGTCCCTGGCCGAGATCGCCGGGACCGCCTACTTCGAGCCCGCATCGCTGCCCGACGGCGTGCCCCCCGGCCTGGAGGCGAGCGGCCGCTACCGGGCGAAGGACCTGAGCGTGTGGGCCAACGCCACCCACGTGTGCACCTGCGAGGTCGACCCGGAGACCGGCGTCGTCACGGTGCTGCGCTACATCGTCAGCGAGGACTGCGGCCCGATGATCAACCCCACGGTGGTGGAGGGCCAGATCGCAGGCGGCAGCGTGCAGGGGATCGGCGGGGTGCTGTACGAGCACCTCGCCTACGACAGCGAGGGCAACCCGCTGGCGTCCACCCTGATGGACTACCTCCTGCCCACCATCGCCGAGGTGCCCGTGATCGAGTACGGGCACGTCGAGACGCCGAGCCCGAGCCCGGGGGGGTACAAGGGGGTGGGCGAGGGCGGCGCCATCGGTGCCCCGCCGGCCGTGGTCAACGCCGTCGCCGACGCGCTGGCCCCGCTGGGGGTGACCGTGACCCGGCTTCCGCTCGGCCCCGCGGCGGTGCTCGCCCTGATCGCCGAGGCCGGCGGGGGAGCGGCGTCGTGAAGCCCGCCCCGTTCGAGTACCACGCCCCGGAGACCGCCTCGGAGGCCGTGGGCCTGCTGTCCGACCTCGGCGAGGGCGCCAAGCTCCTGGCCGGCGGGCAGAGCCTGGTGCCGATGCTCGCCCTGAGGCTGACCGTGTTCGACCACCTCGTGGACCTGCGCCGCGTCGAGGGGATCCGGGGCATCGAGCGCCGCAACGGCGCGGTGCGCATCGGCGCCGGCACCACCCAGGCGGCCATCGAGCGGTCGGACGACCTGGCCACGGCCGTCCCCCTGCTGGCCCGGGCCACGCCACTGATCGGGCACTTCCAGATCCGCAACCGGGGCACCATCGGCGGGTCGCTGGCCCACGCCGACCCGGCCGCCGAGTACCCCGCCGTGGCCCTCGCCCTCGACGCCGACCTGGAGATCCTCTCGGCGTCGGGCCCGCGCGAGGTGCCCGCGGCCGACTTCTTCACCGGGCTGTGGACCACGGCGGTCGGGGACGACGAGCTGCTGGCCGCCGTCACCTTCCCGGTGTGGGAGGGGCGCTGCGGCTTCGCGGTGGAGGAGGTGGCCCGCCGCCACGGCGACTTCGCCCTGGCCGGCGCCTGCGTGGCCGTGGGCCTCGACGGCGCGGACCGGGTGGAGCGCTGCGCCATCGGGCTGTTCGGCCTCGGCCCGACCCCGGTGCGCGCCCGCGGGGCCGAGGCCGCCGCCGCCGGCGCCGCGGTCGACGGCGTCGTGCCCGAGGACCTGGGTGCCGCCGCCACCTCGGGGCTGGACGAGGTGCCCGCCGACCTCCACGCGTCGGCGGACTACCGGCGCCGCGTGGGCGCCGTGACCGTGGCCCGGGCGTGGCGCCGGGCCGTCGAGGAGGCACGCGGTGGCTGAGGTCCCGATCCAGGTGCAGGTCAACGGCACGGCCCGCCGGGCCAGTGTCGAGCCGCGGCTCACGCTGGCCGACTTCCTGCGCGAGCGGTGCCAGCTCACCGGCACCCATCTCGGCTGCGAGCACGGGGTCTGCGGCGCGTGCACGGTGCTGGTCGACGGCGAGGCCGTCCGCTCCTGCCTCGTGTTCGCGGTCCAGGCCGACGGCGCCGAGGTCACGACCATCGAGGGCATCGCCGGCCCCGACGGCGAGCTGTCCCCGGTCCAGGCCGCGTTCCGCGACCACCACGGCCTCCAGTGCGGCTTCTGCACCCCCGGCTTCGTCCTGTCGGCCACCGCGTTCCTGCGCGACCATCCGCAGCCCACGGACGACGACATCCGCACCGGCCTGTCCGGCAACCTCTGCCGCTGCACCGGCTACCAGGGCATCCTCACCGCCATCCGGGCCGCCGCCGACGCTGTCGCCGACTGACATCGCGTATCACGGCGGTGCCGTGGTCGCTCCCATCGCGGAGATCCCTTCGCGTACTGGAGGCACCATGACCGATGTCGAAGAGCCCGATCGCCCGCACACCGTGGGCGAGCTGCGCCGGCGCCTGGCCGAGGCCGGCGACCCCTGGACGGTCCGCACGGACGTGGCGGACGACGACCCTCTCGACGGCCTCGCGAGCGGCCCGATCCCGGCCGTCGTCTGGGAGGGCGGCGCCGACCCGATCGCCCCGGACGCCGACCTCGGCGAGGTCATCGCCGCGGTCCCCCCGACCAACCCGCTGCTCCAGCAGCGCTGGGTCGAGGCCGGGCTGCTGGACGCCGGCGAGGTCGTGGCGGGCACGCCCGCGGTCAACGGGAGCGGGGCATGAACGTCGACTGGCGCTCCCGGTTCGGCCGGAGCTGGATCACGACGGTCCGGCACCAGGGTGGGTCGAACAACTGCTGGGCGTTCGCGGCCACGGCCATGTACGAGGCCATGACCCGCATCGAGCACTGCCTCTGGACTCGGCGCTCCGAGAGCGACGTGGCCCACGGGACAGGCAAGCAGAGCTGGGACCTGGGCAACATCGGCGAGGCGACGATCTTCGTCGAGCGAAATGGCCTCGCCGACCCCGACTGCTATCCGTGGACCGAGGCGGCCGGGCTGTACACCTCCAAGCCGCACGGCGGGGAGATGCGGGCGACGCCGCTGTCGCCCACCCCTGACCGGGCCGGTCGGAGCCTTCGCGTCGGCGCCGGCCACGCAGTGTCCATCAGCGACCCGGCCCAGAAGCGCGAGTGGATCGACCTGGTCGGGCCGATGGCCGTCATCGTCGTGCCGCCGGTGGACTTCGGAGCGCTGGGTACCGGCATCTACATGCCGACGACCACGGCGCTCGGTGGGGCCCATGCCCTGCTCGTCGTCGGGTTCAACGACGACGAGCGCTACTGGATCGTCAAGAACTCCTGGGGACTCGGCTGGGGAGACGGCGGGTTCGGACGGGTGTCCTACGACGCCGGGCTGCTCGAAGCCGTGGGCTTCACCGGGGTCCGCGGCATCAATCCCGACCCGTGGGCCAAGCGCCGCCTGCGCACCGGCAGCCTGATCCAGAGCGGGAACGGGGCGGGGCGCAACAACTTCGAGCTCTTCGTCCGGGTCGGGGCGACCATCGAGCACTGGTACCGCGAGAACGCCGATCCGAAGCTGCCCTGGGTGCGGGTGGGTGTGGTGCGGTCGGGCGATGTCTGGCGGGACACCTTCCACGACGATGCGCTCGACACGCCCGCGGCGGTGCAGAGCTCGTTCGCCCGCGACTACGAGCTCGTGTACCGGAGCTCCTATGGCCGGCTCCGCCACGTCTACTTCGACCAGGCGAGCGGGTGGTGGAACGACGCCACGCTCTTCGGCCCGTCCAACCCGGCCGGCGTCCCCGGCTTCATCCAGAGCGATCGGGGAGCGCCCGGGGACTTCGAGGTCGTGGTCGTCACCGACGACGGCCGAGCCGAGCACTGGACCAAGCACAACAGCCACCCGTGGACCCAACCACCGGGAACCTGGTACCTCCGCTCGAGCTTCGGCTCCGACTTCGCCTACGGCGGACCGTCGCTGGTGCAGAGCAAGCTCGGCGTCACCGGCTCGCCGGAGAACGGGCTGGGTGAGCTCCACTACGTCGGCACCGCGCAGGACGGCACCATGCGGCACTACCGGCACCGCAACGACCGGTGGCGGCGCGTGGCGACGTTCGGTCAGGGGATCACCAGCGCCCCCTGCCTCATCGAAGGCACCTATGGCGCCGGCAGCGAGATGGGCATCGGCAACTTCGAGCTGTGCGTGGCCGCCAACGGGTCCATCGAGCACTGGTGGCGGTACAACACCACGCCCGGCCCGTGGGTGCGGTCCGCGGTCTTCGGGGACGGCGTGCGGCGGGTGGTGAGCCTGATCCAGAGCAGCTTCGCGACGAACCTGGAGCTGATCGCGGAGCGCGACGACGGTGGCCACCAGCACTACTGGCGCGACGCGACCGGATGGCACGCGGGGCCCGTGGTCCTCTGAACGCACTCGTCCTGGATGTATCAGCAGCCGCCGTCCGCTCCTCCTTGACGTGGCGATCGGGCTCGCCACTGTCCCCGGCGATGGGCCTGGGCGTCCCGAGCGCCGCCCTGGCATCGGTCGGGAGGCGGCCCCATGGTGGAAAGCGACTCGCAAACCCTGACACACGAAGGCGGGGACCCGAGCGCCGGTGCTCGCCTCGCGCGCACGCGCCGGCCCCTCAAGGCCGTCGACGACTCGGCCCTCGTGGGCCTGGCCCGGCGAGGCAGTCAGATCGCCTGGGACGAGCTGGTCCAGCGGTTCGGCCGCCTCATCCTCGCGGTCGCCCGTCGCCACCGGTTGTCGCCGGCCGACTCGGCCGACGTGGCTCAGGTCACCTGGATGCAGCTGTACCGTCACCTGGACGACCTACGGCAACCGGAGAGGGTGGCTTCGTGGCTGGCGACCACCGCCCGCCGCGAGTGCCTGCGGATCGTGACCTCAGGCCGTGAAGCAGCCGGCGGGCCCTTCGGACGTCGAGGACTGGCCGGTCCCTGGTTCCGATCCGCTGGACGAGGTGCTGCTCACGGAGCGTCGAGCGCTCGTGCACGGCGCCCTGGACAGGATCCCCGAAGGATCGCGGCGATTCCTCGAGCTCCTGGTCTGGGAAGAGCGCTCCTACCAGGAGATCTCCGACGCCACGGGCATGGCGGTGGGCAGCATCGGGCCCACCCGCGAACGCGTCCTGAGGCGCCTCGCCCGCAAGCCGGAGATCGCAGGGCTCGCCGATGGTGCGCCCACGGCATGACGAGCTGATCTCGATCGAGTGGATGCCGGCGACGCCGCCTTCCAGCAGGGGCGGGGTACAGTCGCCGCAGAGCGGCGGCCCCGGAGGGGGTCGTGGGGGTATCGAGCGGCGGAGGTGCTCGATGCGCAGGGCTCTGGGGTTGCTGGTCGTCGTCGGCGCGCTCGCGGGCGGATGCGCCTCGGAGGGAGGCTCCGGCGGACTCGCCGGGGGCGACGGCTCGGCGGGCGCGGGGTCCGGCTCCGGGTCCGGGGCGCGGGCCCGCTCCCTGGCGGGCTGCCCGTCGCCTGCCCGGCGGCGGAGGACATCGGGGCCCGGCTCGGGCTGACCGTCACGCTCGGCCATGACGGCCACGTGCAGGGCGACCCCGAGGTGATGTGCTCGTATCGCGTCGACGGCAGCGACGACAACCTGTCCGCCTGGCGTGCCAGCCTCCAGGACGCCGATCGCGCCGAGGCGCGCTACTGGGAGTACTACATGAGCGACGGGGACGACCCCGACGACCCGAACGCTCCCGACCTTTACACCTCGGTCGAGCTCGACCTGGGCGACGCGAGCTTCGCCGGCACCTTCGCCGACGCCCGCGAGGGCGGCTACGGCATCGCCGGCGTGGCCCGGGTGCGCATGGATCGGACCCTGTGCGCGGTCGAGTCCTCCCTGACGTCCGAGTCGTCCCAGCCGCCGGCAGGGCTGCACGACACCGTCGTCCACCTGCTCTCGACACTCTGCGGGGTCGGGGAGGCCGGCGGGTCGCCGGACGCGGCGGGCGCGTGGTCGGACCCGTGCCCCGCGGCCGCCGACCTCGGTGAGCGCGTCGGCGAGCCCGTGTTCCAGAGGCGGACGTCTGGGTCAACGGCACCGTGCCCTGCCCTGGCCCCGGCGGTCGAGTCCGCCCTCGTCGACATGCTCGGCGGCCCACTGCGGGCTGTGACCAACCTCCTGCACTGAGGCGATGAATCGCGGAGAGGGCTCGGGTCTGCCCACTCAAAGCCAACTGACGCAGAGCGTGACTGCCATGGACCGTCCCGAGGTCGTGTCGCGGGATGAGTGGAGGGACGCCCGGCGGGCGTTGCTCGCCGAGGAGAAGGAGCTGACCCGGGCCCGGGATGCGCTCAACGAGCGGCGGCGGGGGCTGCCGATGGTGCGGGTCGGCAAGGAGTACCGGTTCGCGGGGTCCGACGGCGAGGTGGGCTTGGTGGACCTGTTCGAGAACCGGGGCCAGCTGATCGTGTTCCACATGATGTGGCGATGGGACCTGGACGCCGGGTGTCCCAGCTGCTCGTTCCAGGTCGACAACGTCGGGCACCTGGCCCACCTGCACGCGGCCGGCACCACGCTGGCGGTGGTCACGCGGGGGCCGTGGGCGTCCGTGGCCGCCTTCCGGGAGCGCATGGGGTGGGCCGTGCCCGTGTACTCCTCGTTCGGGAGCGACTTCAACTACGACTTCCACGTCACGCTGGACGAGGCCGTGGCACCGGTCGAGTACAACTACCGGACCAGGGCCGAGCACGAGCAGGCCGGGATGCCGTGGCACACCCGGGGCGAGCAGCCGGGCACCAGCGTGTTCGTGCGCGACGGGGACGACGTGTTCCACACGTACTCGGCGTACGCCCGCGGCGGCGAGCTGCTGCTCACCACCTTCAACTACCTCGACCTGACCCCCTCGGGGCGGCCGTACCACGTCGGCGAAGTGCCCCACCACGACCGCTATGGCGACGACGACCCCGAGACGAACGTCGCCTTCCTGCTGGCAGGCGGCGGCGCTCCCACCGTCGCGTGACCACGTCGCCGTGGACCGGCGGTCGCCTGTGACCCGGATGTCGGGCACAGGTTCGCGCCGAGGGCGGGGGTCGAGCGGCTGGGCGGGCACTCGACCCCCGCCGGGCGCGGCCGCTAGTTGTTGGTGAGCGTCAGGACCGCGTGCTTGTCCGCGATGTCGACGTCGTTGAACAGCTGGGTGAACTCGCCGCCGCTGGTCGAGGTGTAGTGCACCTCGACGGCGCGCGCGCTCGGTGCAGACGATGGTGAGCGTCTGCCGGGTCGAGTGCTCCGCCCCGGGGGCGATGTCGTTGATGCTCTCGCCGAGCTGCATGTTGTTCCAGCCCTCGAGGCTGCCCTTGCGGTTCTTCACCCGGTGCCCCTCGGCGGGCACGGTGATCGTGTTCCCCGTGTTGTTGACGAACTTGAGGGTCATGTCCTTGCACTGTCCGAACGCCATTTGCCTTGTCCTCTCGGGTGTCGGGCGGCTCCGCCGGCCGCCACCCCGCCACGCTCGACACCCGGCGCTAACAAGGTGTTACCGGGCCCCTGGTCCCGGGGCGTGGCCTCGATCAGGTCGACGACCACACGGGCGAGCTCGGGGCCCCGGTCCTCCTGGAGGAAGTGGCCGCCGCCGGCGATGGTGGCGTGCGCCCGGCCCTGGGCGCCGGGCACGACCTTCTCGAAGGGGCGGGCGCCGCCCCGTGTGATGGCGTCGCCGTCCGAGAAGGCGGTGAGCAGCGGCTTGTCCCACCGCTCCAGCACCTCCCACGCGGCGCGGTTGGCGCGCGGCCGCGGGGTCGTCCGGGCTGGTCGGCACCAGGATGGGGAAGCTGCGGGCCCCCGCCTTGTACGAGTCGTCGGGGAAGGGGGCGTCGTAGGCGGCGATCACCTCGGGCCCGAGCTGGGTGGTGCAGCCGCCGTTGACGATGCCGCCCACCGGGAAGTCCTCCGTCTCCTGCGAGAAGCGCTGCCAGGCCAGGAAGGCGTCGGTGGGGGTGCGGTCGCCGGTCGGCAGGCCGGTGTTGGCCACGACGATGCGGGCGAAGCGGTCGGGGTTCTCGGCGGCCACCCGCAGGCCGATCAGGCCGCCCCAGTCCTGGCCGACCAGCGTGACGTCGTGCAGGTCGAGCTCGTCGAGCAGGGCCGCGCGCATCCACTCGACGTGGCGGGCGTAGCTGTAGTCGGACCGCTCGGCCGGCTTGTCGGAGCGGCCGAAGCCCACGAGGTCGGGGGCGACGCAGCGCAGGCCGGCGCCGGCCAGCACGGGGATCATGTGCCGGTACAGGAACGACCACGACGGCTCCCCGTGCAGGAGCAGCACCACCTCGCCGTCGGGCGGGCCCTCGTCGAGGTGGTGGACGCGCAGCCGGCCCCCGGCCCCGTCGTCCACCTCCACGTAGTGGGGGGCGAAGTCGAAGCCGGGCAGGTCGGCGAAGCGGTCGTCGGGGGTGCGGAGGGTTTCCACGGGTGCTCCTTCGGTCACTGGTGGGCCATGAGCTGGCGCAGCTCGGCGGCGTCGTCCTCGGTCGCCTCGCCCGCGGTGTCGAGCACGACGCGCTCGATCTCGCCGGTGAAGCGGAACGGGGGCCGGAACGCGCCGGGGTCGACGGAGTCGGCGTGGGCATAGCCGCAGGTGACGCCGTAGAAGCCCGGGCTGGCGACCAGCGAGTAGGGCAGCTCGGTCACCGCGACCAGGGCGCCGCCGACGTACAGCTTGGAGCGGCCGGGCACGCCCTGGCCGTGGAACATGTCGACCGGGTCGCCCGTGCGCTCGAACTCGTAGCGCAGGACCTGGCGTCCCTCGGGGACCGGGTCGGGGGAGGCCACCCGGAAGTGCTGGAGCCCCACATAGTTGAGGACGTGGTGGAGCCGGCCCTCCCGCAGGTACAGGGCGAAGCCGACATGGCGGCCGCCCTGGGTGAGGAGCACGCCTTCGGCGCCCCCCGGCGGGATCGTCACCTCGGCGGTGATCGAGTACGAGCGACCCACGAGGCGGGGCGCCATCGTGAAGGTGAGCGGGGCGGCGCCGGGGAGGAACTCCGCCCTGGTCGGCGTCCGCTGCCCGGGGGGCCGGGGCCGGGCCCGGCCCCGGGGCGAGGCCAGGGGCAGGACGCCGTAGCGCTCGGCCTCCTCGTACCACCGGGCGATCATCTGCTGGAGCCGCTCGGGCTCGGCCGCCGCCAGGTTGGTCGTCTCCGTGGGGTCGGCCCGCAGGTCGAACAGCTCCCACTCGTTGCGGTCCATCTCGACGAGCAGGTCGGGCGTGAGCTCGGTGAACCGGAAGTCGCGCCCCGCGCCGCGGCCTCGGCCAGGCTGGGACCGCCGAACGGGCACACCGCCCGCCAGCCGTCGTGGTCGAGGGCCCGGTAGCCGTGCATCTCGAAGTACTGGGTCGTCCTCGGGGAGGGGGCGGCGGCGTCGGCGAACGACGGGCGCAGGCTGGCGCCGTGGAAGGGCTGCTGGGGCACCCCGGCCACCGTCTCCGGCGACGGGATCCCGGCTGCGTCGAGCAGCGTGGGCAGGACGTCGATGGCGTGGGCGTACTGCGGCCGGGTGGCGCCGTGGTCGGCGATGCCGGCGGGCCACGAGACGATGCACGGCTCGCAGACCCCGCCGCGGTAGGTCTCCCGCTTCCACCGGCGGAACGGGGTGGTGCCCGCCCAGGTCCAGCCCCACGAGTAGTGCGGGAAGGTGTCGACCCCGCCCCACCCGTCGTAGTGCCGGAGGTTGTCCTCCAGGCGCTCGGGCACGAAGTTGAAGAACAGCGACTCGTTGAAGGTGCCGTCGGGGCCGCCCTCGGCGCTGGCCCCGTTGTCGGAGATGGCGACGACGATGGTGTCGTCGAGCCGGCCGAGGCCGTCGAGGAAGGCCAGCACGCGCCCGACGTGGTGGTCGGTCTGGGTGAGGAACCCGGCGTAGACCTCCATCTGGCGGGCGAACATGCGCCGGGAGCCGGCGTCGAGGTCGTCCCACGCGGGGACGTCGGGGTCGCGCACCGACAGCCGGGCGTGCCCGGGGACCAGGCCGGCCGACTGCTGCCGCTCGAACACCTCGGCCCGGTAGGCGTCCCAGCCCCCGTCGAAGCGACCACGGTAGCGCTCCGCCCACTCCGGCTCCACGTGGTGGGGCGCGTGGCCCGCGCCGGTGGCGTAGTACAGGAAGAACGGCTTGTCCGGCGCGGCCACGTGCGCGTCCTTGATCATCTGGATGGCGTGGTCGGCCAGGTCGGCGTTGAGGTGGTACCCGTCCTCGGGCGCCGCCGGGGGAGCGATGGGCGTGTTGTCCTGCACCAGGTCGGGGAACCACTGGCTGGTGTCGCCCCCCATGAACCCGTAGAACCGCTCGAAGCCGCGGCCCAGGGGCCACGTGCGGTAGGGCCCGGCGCTCGACGTCTCGCTGGGCGGGCTCAGGTGCCACTTGCCCACCGCGAACGTGTTGTACCCGGCCTCGCGCAGGATGGCGGGCAGGAACGCCTGATCGGGCCCGGCCATGGCGTGGTAGCCGGGGAACCCCATCGACAGCTCGACCAGGGCGCCCATCCCCACCGAGTGGTGGTTGCGCCCGCTCAGCAGGCAGGCCCGCGTCGGCGAGCACAGCGGCGTGGCGTGGAAGTTCGTGTAGCGGAGGCCCCGGGCCGCGAGCCGGTCCAGCGCCGGCATCTCGCACCCGCCCCCGAAGGGGGACGGCTGCGCGAAGCCGACGTCGTCGAGGACGAGGACCACGATGTTGGGCGCCCCCTCCCGCGCCCGGGGCACCGGCGGCCAGGCCGGCTCCGACTCGTGCAGCGTGCGGCCGATCCGCCCGGTGAACCCGCCCGCCCCCGTCCCGTCGCCTGAGATGCTCACGCCGTGCTCCCTTCGAGGCGGATGCCCAAGTATTGACGTCTCGGCCGTCCCAAATGGGTGGACGGCGCATCCGGCGGGCCTGAGATCGTCTCAGCCCCACCCACCGAGGAGGTGAACAACCATGAAGCTCGCCGAGGCCCTCGCACTGCGGGGCGACGCCCAGAAGCGCCTGGCCCAACTGCAGTCGCGGGCCGTCGCCAGCGCCCGCTACCAGGAGGGAGAGGAGCCGGCCGAGCGCTCGACCGACCTGCTGGCCCAGGCCCGGGCCACGACCGACGAGATCGAGGCGCTGATCCGGCGCATCAACCGCACCAACGCCGCCACCGAGCTCGAGCCGGGCGTGACCATCACCGATGCCATCGCCCAGCGTGACGTGCTGGCCCTGCGGCGCAAGCTGGTGACGGCGGTCGCCGACGCGGCCGCCGGCCACCGGGGCGGGCCTGAGATCCATATGTGGGCCGAGCGGCAGATGCGAAGCGAGCTTCGCCAGCTCACCGACGTCCCGGTCGGCGACCTGCGCCGGGAGGCCGACGACCTGGCCCGCCGGCACCGCGAGCTGGACGTCCGCCTCCAGGCCGCCAACTGGGCGACCGAGCTGATCGAGTGAGGAGAGCCAGACCGCGGCACCGGGCCGGCTGGAGTCGGTAGCCGGCCGGGTCGAGGCGAGCACGAAGGCCGAAGATGCCGGCGGCCTGGTTTCCGGCATCACCGCTTGTTCAGCCAGCGCGAGGGGCCGCGCACCCCGATGACAGGGCACGCCCAGCACCCCGCACCGGGCACAAGTGACTTTGCAACGTGCACCACCGTGTGCTGATCGACCGGGCCGGTGAGGGAGGGTCAGGGGCTCTCCACCCGGCCCGGTGCCGCGTCCGCCCCCGGCATCACCGGCCGGCGCGGGTAGCGTCTGCGCGTGGCCGCGGACGATCGTGTGGAGGGCGCCGGGGCGGGCCCGAACTGGAGCGAGCCGCGATGGCCTCCGGCGTTGGCGGTGTCGGTCGTTCATCGTCATCAGCATCGTGCTGCGGGTGGCGGTGCCGCGGCGGGAGTCGCTGGGACCGCACTGGGTGATGCCCGCGGTGGAGATCGTGCTGCTGGTCGTCCTGCTGGCCGCGCACCCCCGCGACGCCCAGGAGCGGGCGCGGCTGCGCCGCCTCTCGATCGTCCTGATCGTGCTGCTGGTCGGCGCCGCGCTGACGTCGACCGCCATCCTCATCGTCGAGCTGGCCGTCGGGGAGCGAGGTGACCAAATCGGCGGACTCGCTGCTGGCGTCCGGGTCGCTGGTGTGGCTGGGGAACGCGCTCGTCTTCGGCTTGCTGTACTGGCAGCTCGACTCCGGGGCCCGCGGGCCCGCCACCGGTCGGAGCGGCCGGTCCCCGACTTCGCCTTCACCCAGCAGCTGAGCCCCGAGCTGGCACCGCCCGGCTGGCGCCCGCGCTACGTCGACTACTTCGTGCTCGGCTTCACCACCAGCACCGCCTTCAGCCCCACCGACGTCATGCCGATGGCCCCGTGGGCCAAGCTGACCATGGCCATGCAGTCGTTGATCTCGTTGACCGTCATCGGCCTGGTCATCGCCCGGGCCGTGAACGTGTTCTCCTAGGGCCGGGCCATGGACGCCGATGACACCAGGGACCGCCGGGTCGAGATCCTGCGCACGCTGCTGCTGGGGCTGGCGGCCGTGGCCACCGCCTGGGGCACATACCAGGGGGGAGCTGGCGGGGTGAGCAGGCGGTCGAGACCAGGCGGTCCACCGCCGCCCACATCGAGTCGTCCGAAGCCTCGACCCGGGCCGGACAGCTCACGCTGATCGACATCGGCACCTTCACCCAGTGGGTCGATGCCACCGTCACCGGCGACGCCGAGCTCGCCGCCTTCTACCAGCGCCGCTTCCGAGACGAGTTCCACCCCGCCTTCGAGGCGTGGATCGCCACGGAGCCGCTGACCGATCCCGACGCCCCGCTCACGCCGTTCGCGCTACCGGAGTACCGCCTGGCCGAGACCGAGAAGTCCGAGCAGCTCAACCGGGAGGCCGTCGAGCGGTCGGCCACCGCCGGCCGGGCCAACCAGCACGCCGACGACTTCCTGCTGGCCATGGTGCTGTTCGCCACCGCCCTGTTCTTCGCGGGGATCTCCGCCAAGCCGGAGTCCCGGCTCCAGGGGGAGATCCTGCTCGGGCTGGGCGGGCTGGCGTTCCTCGGGGCCGCGCTCTGGGTGGCCATCCTGCCGATGTCCTTCGGCTCGTAGGCAGAGGAGAAAGGCGTTACGCGCAGGGCTCCTGGGGACCGGACGGGGCCGGTCGCCTGCTCGCCGGCCACTCGGGCTGGCACGGCCCCTGGCTCGGGTCGTGACGTGCGCCCCACCATCCGCGATCTCGTCGTAGACCTCGGGGCAGTTGGCCAGCGCGATGTGGTTGACCCCGGAGCAGACGCGCACCTGCACGTTCGGGAACAGCCCGCCGGACCCGCCGCCCTCCTCGCCCGCCGCGCTCGACGCGGTCACGAGCGGGTCGCCGATGACGCGGTCGACGGCCGCGGGGCCGGCCAGGGAGCCGGCGACGACCAGGTAGGCCGCGTGCCGCGGGACCCGGACCGGGTGGCGCAAAGGCCGCTCGGTGGCGCCGGGGTCCCGCTCGACCCAGTCCTCGTCGAGGACCGAGCCCCAGCGGAGGTCCTTGATCCCCTCGCTGCGCTGGTCCAGCCCCGCCCCGATCAGCCGCGTCACGGGCAGCGGCAGCGACCACAGCGCCGCGCTGGTGAGGTTGGCGACCACCTCGAGGCCGGCGCCGGTGTTGGGCACCCCGAGCAGCACCACGCGCCTCACCCGAGCCGGCCACGGGCGCAGGCCCCGCAGCCGGTCCGCCAGGGTGGCGCTGTGCCGGCCGTAGTGGCACGCGCTCCGGATGACCAGGCCGCCCATGCTGTGGCCGATGAGGTCGACCTCGCGCACCCGGCGGGGCCACGCCCTCACCAGCCGCTGGAGCCCGGTCGCCAGCTCGCGGCCGTTGGTCGAGATGTGGCGCCCGGTGTTGTAGCGCACGTACACCGGGGTCAGGCCGTGCTCCCGGGCCAGCAGCTCGCCGTAGGTGAGCCGGCCCCCGTCGCCGAAGCGCCACGCCGCGTCGGACGACATGAGCCCGTGCACGAGCACGCACAACCGCGCGGACGCCTGGGGGACCGCCTCGCGCAGGCCGCGCCGGTCGAGGGGCAGCTCGTGGCCGGACAGGTCGTGGAACGTCAACGGGAGGGCGAGCGAGGACCGTCGCTCGGCCAGCTCGTCGCCGAACAGGCCGTTGACGACGGATCGTGTGCTCGCGCCGCCGCCCACTGCCACGGATCGAGCCTACCGGCGCAGAAATGTGCGCGATGGTGGTAGGCCTGGCGGCATGACCGAGCTGACGGGGACGACCGGCCTCGTGCGGGCCATCCTCCGGCGGGACCGGGTCAGGATCGTGGTCTGGACCGTGTCGATCGCCGGCCTGGTGGTCCTGACGGCCGCCAGCGTCAAGGGCCTGTTCCCGACCCAGGCCGACCTCGAGAAGGCGGCCCAGGCCGAGGACAGCGCGGCCGCCATCGTGCTGAACGGCCCGCCCTACGCGCTCGACACCGTGGGAGGGCAGGTCGCCTACCAGGTCAGCACGTGGGGCATGGTCGTCGTGGGCCTGATGACGCTGCTGATGTTCACCCGGAACACCCGCGCCGAGGAGGAGAGCGGGCGCCTGGAGCTCGTCCGGGCCACGGTGGTCGGGCGCCATGCGCCGTCCACCTCGGCACTGATCATCGTCGGGGGCATCAACCTGCTGGTCGGCGTGGTGGTGGCCCTGGCCAACATCGCCTACGGCCTGCCGGTGGCGGGCTCGCTGGTGTTCGGCGCCGGGTTCACCGTCCTCGGCCTGATCTTCGCCGGCGTCACCGCCATCACCACCCAGGTCACGGACAACGCGCGGGTCGCCAACGGCCTCGCCGGCATCGTCCTGGGCCTGGCGTTCGCGCTGCGGGCCGTCGGGGACGTGGGCGACGGCACCCTGTCCTGGCTGTCGCCCATCGGGCTGGTGCAGAAGGCCCGCCCCTACGGCGGCGATCGCTGGTGGCCGCTGGCCATCGGGCTGGCGGTGGCGGCGGCGCTGATCGTCGTGGCGGGGGTGCTGGCCTCGCACCGGGACGTCGGCTCCGGCCTGGTCGCGCCGCGGCCGGGCCCCGCCCGGGCCGGGCGCCTCCTGCTGGCCGGGCCGCTCGGCCTCGCGGCCCGCCTCCAGCGCGGCAGCCTGATCGCCTGGGCCACCGGTCTGTTCCTCACCGGCGTGGCCTACGGCTCCATCATCGACCAGCTCGACGACATGCTGGGCGACAACGACACGGCGAGGGAGCTGATCGCCCAGGCCGGCGGGGCCAGCATCACCGACTCGTACCTGGCGACCACCATGCTCACCGTGGCCCTCATCGCCACCGGCTACGCCATCCAGTCCGCGCTCCGGTTGCGGACGGAGGAGCACGCCGGGCGGGTCGAGGCCCTCCTGGCCACGCCGACCTCGCGGGACCGCTGGGTCACCAGCCACGTGGCGATGTCGTTCGGGGGCGCGGCGGTGGTCATGCTGGCCGCGGGGCTGGGCACGGGCGTGACGGTCGCCCTCATCACCGGCGACACGGGCGAGCTGCCACGCCTGGTGGGCGCGGCACTGGTGTACGTGCCGGCCGTGTGGCTGCTGGCCGGGCTCGCCGTCGCCCTGTTCGGGCTGGTCCCGCGGGCGGCCCTGGCGGCGTGGGCGGCGATGGCCTTCTGCTTCGTGGTCGGCACGTTCGGCGAGCTGCTGGACCTCCCGAGCTGGCTGGTCGACCTCTCGCCCTTCCAGCGCACGCCGCGTGTCCCCGCGGCCGGCCTGTCCCTGGTTCCGCTGGTCGTCATCGCGGCCGCGGCCACCGGGCTGACCGCGGCGGGCATGGCCGGGTTCCGCCACCGTGACATCGGGTGAGCCGAGCCCCAGCTCAGGCGAAGGGGCCCCGGCCCATCTGGTCGCGGACGGTGACGACGGCCGGGTTGGTGAGCGACCGGCGCTGCCAGTTGGCCCCGTCGACCACCAGGGTGTGGCCGGACACGAAGCGGGCGTAGGGCGAGGCGAGGAAGGTCGCCGCCCAGCCCAGCTCCCGCAGCCGGCCGACCCGCAGCGCAGGCTGGCAGGCGTCCTTGTCGTGGGTGCGGTCGAGGTTGCCGGTGATGTCGGCGGTCATGTCCTCGTGGGGGAACAGGCCGGGGACGAGGCCGTTGACCTGGATCCCGTACGGCCCCCACTCGACGGCGAGGGTCTCCACCATGTTCTTGACCCCCGCCTTGGCCGCCGCGCTGTGGGCGAAGCCGGGGCCGCCGGTCCAGGCGTAGGACGCGCCCACGTTGACGATCGAGGCCGGGGTGCCGGCGCGCAGGTGGCGCCGGGCGAGCTCGCGGGCGCAGAAGAACGTGCCGTTGAGCGTGATGTCGACGACGGTGCGCCAGGCGTTGGGCGACATGTCCTCGGCCGGGACCGGGAAGTTGGCCGCCGCGTTGTTGACGAGCACCGCGGGCCGGCCGAGGGCGTCCTCGACCGCGTCGAAGGCGGCGGCCACCTGGTCGGGGTCACGGATGTCGCAGGGGAAGCCCGCCGGCCCGGGCGCCGACGGCCTCGACCGCCTCCCGCCCGGCGTCGAGGTGCTCGGGCTTGCGGCTCAGCACGGCGACCGTGGCCCCGAGTCGGGCGAACTCGACGGCGATGGCCCGGCCCAGCCCGGTGCCCCCGCCGGTCACGACCACGGTCACCCCGTCGTAGGTGCCGGCGGGCAGGGCGCTGGCGCCCACCGGGGGCGGCTCGGGCAGGCCGGGGGCCGGTTCGTTGCGGCCGCGTCGGACATGGGCTCAGCTCCCCCGGTAGGTGGGCTCGCGGCCCTCGGCGCGGGCCGCCCGGAACTCGGCGTAGTCGTCCGAGCGGTTGACGAAGGTCTGGAAGACCAGCTCGTCGGCCATCGACCGCCGGATGGCGGGCTCGGCCAGGTGCCGCAGCACCCGGCGGGCCATCTTGACGGTCACGGCCGGTGACGCCGCGATCTTCTCGGCCATCTCCCGGGCGGTGCCGTCGAGGTCCTCGGGGGCGACGACGCGGGAGACGATGCCGTGGCCGAGGGCCTCCTCGGCGGACAGCACCCGGCCGGTCAGCACCATGTCCGCCACCACGCCCGGGCCGCAGATCTGGAACAGGGCCCCGGCGCCGCCGGTGTCGGGGATCACGCCGTGGCCCACCTCGGGGAGCATGAAGCGGGCCCCTTCGGCCGCGATGCGGATGTCGCACAGCAGCGCCCGCTGGAACGAGCCGCCGATGGCCCAGCCCTGCATGGCCACGATGATCGGCGCCGGGATGTCGAACACCTGCTGGATGCCGGCGTGGCCCCGGCTCATCAGCTCGTGGTGGGAGAGGCTGGGGTCGCCGTGGCCGATCGCCGCCACGTCCCGCCCCGAGGACCACGAGCGTCCTTCGCCCCGCCACACCACCGCCCGTACGTCGGCCCGGGCCTTGAGCTCGGCGAGGATGGCGAAGAGCTGGGCGTCCATCTCGTCGTCGAAGGCGTTGTGCTTGGCCGGGTTGTCGTTGGTGATCGTGGCGATGGGGCCAGCGACCTCGAGGCGCACCCTGTCGGTCATGGCCCGACCGTACCTGACGGACCGTCAGATCGTGGCCCGCGTGCGGCTGGCCCCCACCTGCTCGGGGACGTTGCGGTACAGGGCGAGCAGGGCCAGGTCGTAGCTGATCTTGGCCGTGCCGGCGATGACGAGCGGCCACCCGAACGTCGTGCGGGTCAGCAGCACCCCCGCGAGCAGGGGCGTGGTGGCCGAGGCCAGGCTGCGGGGCACGTTGGTCACGCTCGCCGCCGCGGCGCGCTCCTCGGGCGGCACCACGGCCATGACGAAGGCCTGGCGGGCGGGCACGTCCATCTGGGCGAGCAGCGCCCGGGCCAGCAGCAGGCCGATGGCGACGCCGCCGCTGGGCGCGAAGGCGGCGAGGATCAGCAGGCAGTTGGCCGGGATGTGCGTGTACGACATCGTGCGGATCAGGCCGAACCGGCGGGCGAGGCGGGGCGCCAGCGCCTGCGAGCCCGCCCCCAGCAGGCCCGCGGCGAAGAACACCGCTCCCGTGGTGGTGGCCGACAGGTCGAAGCGCAGGTGGAGCCACAGCACCAGCAGCGAGGTGACCACGAACCCGCCGCCCGCGGAGTCCAGGCTGAACAGGGCGGCCAGCTCCAGCACGATGCGCCGGGAGGTCCGCAACGGGCCCCGTCGCCCGGCGCCGGTCCCCGCCCCGGTCCCGGCCGCCGGCTCGGCCTCGACGTCGCGCCGGAGCCCCCGGTAGAGGACGAAGATCATCACCGCGGCCAGGGCGTAGACCACGAACCCCGCCCGCTGCGCGCTGGTCACGTCCCAGCCGTAGCGCTCGGCCATGATCTCCGGGGTGCCCGAGACCAGCGCGCCGACGGCCCCGGCGAAGATGGCGCCCAGGTTGTAGACGGCGAACAGGCGGGGCCGGTCGGCCGCGTCCACCTCCCCGGCCACGTAGGCCTGCTCGGTGGGCAGGAACACGCTCACGTCCCCGGCCGACGGGTTCAAGGTGCCCACCACGGCGATGAGCAGCAGGGGCCAGAACCAGGTCACCGCGGCGAACCCCAGCCCGGTCGCCGCCATCAGGCCGCAGGCGCAGAGCAGCAGCGTCCGCAACGAGGTGCGGTGGGCGGTGAGCCCGAACGTCAGGGTCAGCACGGCCGACCCGACGAGCGTCCCGGTCACGATGGCCCCGACCTCCACCGGCGAGAACCCGAGCCCGACCAGGTACTGCGCCAGCAGCACGCTCACGAACCCGTCCGCGAACCCACGGATCGCGCGACCCCACACGATCCGCCGCACGTCCGGAACCATGCGGCGGACGCTAGCGGGGCGGCGCCCGCCGACGGAGGGGCGAGGCAATAGAGGGTCGAGTGGGGAGATGGATCGCGTGGTAGTGAGTGTGAAGAGGAAGAGGAGAAGGAGAGGTGAGATAATGAGGATATGGAGGAGATGATGGGGTAGGAGTGAAAGGTATAGAGGAGTAGATTAGATGAAAAAAAAGAGTGGTGGTGGTGTAGGTGAGGAAGTGATGGGGTGAGTGTAGGAGATGTGGTAGATGAGAGAGGAGGGAGAGTGGTATGAAAGGGGTGTGGGAAGGAGAGGGTGGAGGGGAATGGATATGGGAGAGATGAGAGTGTGGGTGGAAGAGGAAGAGGAAAGGGTGAATAGAAGGACGAAAGGGAGAAAGGTGATAGGGGTGAAGAGGGCCCGGCATGGGGAGGGACACAGAGGGATATGATGAAAAGGTAGATGGATGGAGGTGAAGTGATAGAAGAAGAGGTGACAGAGCTGATGCGCATCGATAGGCGCAAGGTAGGGTCGATCACACTCGGGTAACGAACGACAACGACGAGACGTGGAAGCTTCGGGGGGATGAGGAGCAAAGGGATAGACGAGATCTGCTACAAGCGGGGATACAAGTACGTGAACGTGGTGTCGACGACGAGAGGGCGGTGGAGTGGGAGAAGAGGGAGAGAAGAGGACAAGAGGAAAGGTACTAAGACGAAGGGAGAGAGAGATGAGAAGGAACAGTAGAGTAGGAGGATGAGGAGGACTGGATAGAAGGGAGAGGAGAGAGCTGCGGAAGAGGTGCAGTGCGAGGATCCTCATGACGACGAGAGGGCCACGGACGCGAAAGAAGAGGTACGAGACAGGACTGGAACGAGGAGGGGGCGGAGAGAACGAGAAGAGGTGCGAGCGCTGCTAAGGATATCTTTAGGTGCAATGGCTCTAGAAGGTGCGCTGGGCTTTGTGGAAGAACTTGGAGGATTCACTTTGCGCTAGCACGAGCATCTCGCTGGCTGGTCAAGACTTACTGGTAGCTGCAATGGGTCTACCTGCTCTAAGAAGGGCTCTGGGTCGTGTTCTAGCTCGAGGGTTTAGCCGCTTAAGACGCTTTGGATTGGTGGATCTCTTGGGCGCGGCGCTGCCGCATCGCCGCTTTCGTGCGGCTCCTACGCAGCATCGTGCGCCACTGGGTCAGCATCGACGTGGCTCTCGACCACGGCATGTGCTACGCTCTGATCGAGTGGTTGTACTCCTAGATCTGGCTCCTCACTCGCATCGCTTACGGGTTCCAGTCAGCTGACGCTCTCATCGCTCTCGCTCTCCTCGCTCACGGTGGTCACCGCCCCACTCTGTCCGGCCGCACCTGACCGACGGATATGTCGGGAGAGCGGCAATAGGGGTCGCCCGGCAGGGCCGGAGGCAATAGCGGCCGGCCCCCGACCTCTATTGCCTCGCGACAGCCGCAGCGACCCCTATTGCCTCGCCCCGGCCAGAAGCGCGACGAGCGCCACCTCCCAACGCTGGGACAACCCGCACGTCGTCACCACGCACCCCACACCCGACGCCGCTGGTGGACGCGCGATACCAGCGGCAACTTCAGCGCCACCCCACTAGCAGCCCGGCGCCCGCCCCCAGAGGGCCAGCAGGTCGTCGCCGGGGCGCGGCACCCGGCGGGCCTCGGCCAGGGTCGGCATGGACGCCAGCGCGAGGCGTCCGTGGGCGAGGAGGTCGGGTTGGTCCAGCAGCTCGGCGCCGAGGGCGTCGTCGCCCACGAGGTCCCAACGGTGCAGCACCAGCTCGCTCCGGGCGTGGGTGACCAGCTGCTCCCGGCTCATGGCCCAGCCGGTGAACGGCACGGTCCGATCCCCGGGCAGGGCGTGGAGCGCGGCTGCGAACCGCCCGCCGACCTCCCCGAACGCAGCCCGCAGCTCCTCGTCGGGGACGGCCCGCCACGGCCTCTCCCGCTCGGCGAAGCCCCGCGTGGGCGGCACCTCGTCCCCGGCGACGGCCCGCTCGATCAGCCGGGCCATCTCCTCGGTCCCGGCCACCATGTGGGCCAGGAGATCGTGCGCCGACCACCGCTCACATCGGGTGGGCGCATCCGGCGCGGTGCGGTCAAGGGCGTCGTGGAAGGCGGCCAGCTCGTCCATGCCCATACAACGCCGGGGCGGCCCGCCGCGTGAGAACCGACAGGGCGGCGCATCAGCCGCGACCCGGGGCCGGCGGCCGGCTGAGCAGCCGGGCGGTGAGGGTGGCGACCGTGGCCGCCGGGTCGGTGACGCCCAGGGCGGTGGGGGTGGTGAGCAGCTCCAGCATCAGGCCGGTCATCGGCGAAGTGGAGGAGGCGGACCTCCTCCCGCCCGCCCGGGAGGCCCGCCTCCTCGTGGAAGGCGACGTCCAGCTCGTAGTTCGTGCGGATCACGTCGGTGAGCAGGGGCGCCAGGGCGGGGCGCCGGGTGGCCTCCAGGCGGAGCTCGAGCAGGGCCAGGAACAGGATCGCGGCTGCGGGTGAGCCGGTCGCGGATGTCGGCCATGTAGGCGGTGACCCGGTCGGCGTCGGGCGGCCGCGTCGCCGCCTGCGCCACCACGTCCGGATCGGGCGCCAGCCGCTCGTAGATGCGGGCGGCCAGGGCGGCCATGAGCTCGTCCCGGCTGCGGAAGTAGTTGGACGTCGTGCCCGCGGGGAGGCCCGCGGCCCGCTCGACGGCCCGGTAGGTCACGCCGCGGGCCCCCTCGTGGGCCAGCAGGGCGAGGCCGGCGTCGGCGAGCCGGTCACGTCGGTCGGGGTTGGCCACCACGGTTGACACCCTAGCGGCTAACCACTACAACTGCAGTGACAACTACGATTGCAGTGGTTGATCGACGTGTAATCGCTTAGCCGCGGAGGAGCGACCATGACCGCACCCGGCATCCCCACCATGTTTCGACCACCGTGCTGGCCGACGACGTGCCGGGCACCGTCGGCTTCTACGTCGAGCAGTTCGGGTTCGAGGTGCGGCTCGACATCGGCTGGTTCGTCACCCTCCACCACGGCGAGCGGCCCTACGAGCTGTGCGTGATCGAGCGGGGCCACGAGGCCGTCCCGGCGGGCCACCGGGTGCCGCCGGCGGGCGTGATCGTCGCCTTCATGGTCGACGACGTGGACGCCTGCGCCGCCCGCCTCGCCGCCGCGGGCACGCCCGTCGTCCTGCCCGTGCAGGACGAGCCCTGGGGCCAGCGCCACACCTACGTGACCGACCCGGCCGGCACGCTGATCGACGTCGTCCAGCCCACGACGCCGTCGCCTGAGTGGCTGAGGGACTGCGGTCTCCTGCCGGTCTCCTAGCGGTCGGGCCCGGGCCGGGTCCAGAGCTTCGCGGCCAGGGCGATCGCCGCGACGAGCGACAGGGCGAGGACCACCCGCGTGGCCGTGTGATCGCCTTCCCAGATGTAGCGGGCGGACTCGGCGAACATCCCCGCGGTCCAGGCCACCAGGAGAATGGCTCCGTGCCGGCGGGGGAGGACCAGGGTGGAGACGACGGGCACGACCATGGCGCCCACGACGAGCGAGGCGTACCAGGCGAGGAGCAAGGCCTCGAGCCCCCCGGGGGGATCGGCGGCGCCGACGAAGAACACCACCACGAGGGCGTAGAGCAGCACCGTCCCGACGACCCGACGCCGGCCGCGGACCCCGTGGTAGTGGAGCCATCCGGAGAGGACGCAACCGATCGTCGTCAGCAGGAGCAGCCACAGCGCGAACTTCCCCAGCAGGCTACCCGGCAGGTCGAGGTTGGCAGTCTCGCCACCCGACAGGGTCAGCTCGCCCAACCCGAGGGCCGCGCCGGTACCGATCATCGCGGCCGCGGCGGTGACCGTGGCGGCGCGGGGGCCGGTGGCGGGGTGAGCGTGAAGTGCTCCCGCGCACAGGTGGCGGCGACCACGGCTGCCCCCGCGAAGGCGATGCGGCCGGCCACCGCGATGACGAAGCCGGGGCCCGCCACGCCGTAGTCGTACTGGTAGTTGCCGGCGAGGTACGCCGAGAGGCCGAACCCGGAGGCGACTACGCGGGCGCGATGCCGAGGACGATGGCGATGCCCGTACCACGGCCCGGCCCTCGCCGAGGAGCGAGAACGCGGCCCACACCGCGAGCCCTCCGACACAGAGCAGCCAGAGCTGATACCAGTCGTCGTCGGTCAACTTCTCGCTGTATCCGTCCTTCACGATGAAGGGGACGAACGCCGCGAGGATCGATGCGGTCACCCCGGCGAGGACCAGCCACCCGATCAGCCTCAGGCGCTTGCCGGTCCGCCCGGCCTCGTCCGGGCGCGGGCGTTCGGGTCGCCGCGACGCCGGTCACCTTGAGTGGGCGATCCGGTGGTTCCCCCCGGGCCGCCGGGTCCGCCGCCGGCGGCACCGGCCTCTCCGCCTCGGTGACGGCATCCGCGGCCGGCGGCGAGGCCCCGGCCGCGGCGAGCACCGGCTCGAGCGAGGCTCGGGCTCAGGCGTCACCGCCGGCGGCGGCGTGGGCTCGGCGACCGAGCCGGTCAGCATGCCGGTCGCCGCGGTGCGGACGCGCTGGTCGTAATCCTCGGGTGAGTCGCTGGAGGACCTCCCGGGCGGTCATCTCCCGGCCGGGCTCGTCTCCGTCGAGCCACTCCCCGAGCTGCCACACGGCGCCGAGGCGGTGGAGCGCCACGTCGCTCTCCACCGCCCTCGCAGCTCGGCCGGCAGCTCGGCGGCGCGCACCGGCGGGCGTGGGTTGCGTGCCACCGCCAGCTCGCCCTCCAGGTTCACCCATCGCCCCGGGGTCTGGCCTGCGACCTTGCCCCGCACGTGGTCGTACACGAAGTCGTAGAGCTCGTCGACGGTCACGATCCCATCGCCGTTCCGGTCGGCCTGGCCGGTCGCGAGCCCTTCCACGACGGCGCCGGTGAAGACCGAGGGCTGGGCGTTCGCCGCCGTCAGCTCCTCGGCCTCGAAGGCGTACTCGGTCGACCGCGACGCCGTGATGACGGCCCGGCCGCGCCCTTCGAGCTGGCTGACCGAGACCGGTCGTCTCCCCGTGCCTGGAACCCCTTGAGGAACGCGCCGCTGTAGCAACAGTCGAGCAGCAGGACGATGCGCTTGGAACGGGTCAGCTCCATCTGCTCGCTCACGAACGACGCCGACACCCCCGTCGAGCGCAACAGGTCGAAGGCGGTGTTGGTGGTGGCGAAGTACAGGCGGCCGGTCGAGTCCTTCACCCCATGGCACGAGAAGTAGACGAGCAACAGGTCGTCGGGCGTCCGGGTCGAGAAGAAGCGCTCGAGCTCGCGCTGCACGACCCCGTTCGGCTGGTTGACGACGGACTGCACGGTGAACCCGCCGATCGCGGGATCCGCGAGGACATCCGCCAGCGCGTCGACGTCTCGCGCCGGAGATCGCAGCCCCTGGAACTTGGGGTCCTCGAACTCGTACGCCGCGACCACCAGAGCGGCCCGTGTGGTCTCGGCCATCTCACTGCTCGCCGTGCCGCTGGACCCAGGCATCGATCAGCTGCTTCACCTCGGGACCCGAGGCCCCCGTGACCTCGAGCACATCCCCGTCGACCGTCATCCGCACGCTGCGGCTCCGGTACGACCGACCCAGTCGCGGATCGCGTCGACGACCTGGCGCAGGGCCTGGGACGAACGGCCGAGCCTGATCAGCAACCCGCCCAGCGCCAGCAGCTCGATCCCCTTCGCCCCGGCCGGCGCCTCACCGGCCGTGACCGGCACCACTCGTCGACATCGAGCTCCCCGAGCTCGGTCCCGAGCGCCAGGGTGCTCGCCGCCAGGGCCTCGTCCTCGTCGGGAGCGTCGCTCGCCCGGCATGACCTGAAGCTGGATGACCTCCGCCGCCATGACCGCCACCTCCGTGTCCCGCCTTAGCCGCTACCTCCAGGTGTCGGATGCCCGCCGCGCGGATACGCGATTGCGGCTAGTTGCCGAAGTCCCAGCCCGCTCGCCGCCGGCGGTAGCGGTTCAGGACGTTCTTGGCGATGAGGATCTTGTGGACCTCGTCGGGGCCGTCGGCCAGCCGGAGCGTGCGGGCGCCCTGGTACATGGCGGCGAGGGGCAGGTCGCCGACGACCCGGCCGCGCCCCACACCTGGATGGCACGGTCGACGACCGGTGGAACGCGGCGGGCACGAAGACCTTGATGGCCGAGATGTCGGTGCGGGCGTCCTGGCCGCGCGGCCAGCTTCTCGGCGCAGTTGATCGTCATGAGCCGGGCCGCCTGGATGTCGATGTACGAGTCCGCGATGAAGCCCTGGATGAACTGCTTGGTCTCCAGCGTGCCGCCGTGCACCTCCCGCGTGAGCGACCGCTCGACCATCAGGTCGAACGCCCGCCACATGGCCCCGAGCGAGTTCATGCAGTGGAACACGCGCCCGGCGCCGAGCCGGTCCTGAGCGGCCTGGTGGCCCGACCCGCGGGCCCGAGAGCGTTGTCGACCGGCACCCGCACGTCGTCGTAGATGATCTCGCAGTGGTCGCTCTCGCGGCCCCAGACGTTGATGCCGCGCACGATGTTCACGCCCGGCGTGTCCGTGGGCACGATGATCTGGGTCATGGCGGCGTTCCGGTCGGCGCCGCCCTCGACGTCCTCGGTGCGGCACATCACGATGAGGAAGTCGGCGCCGCTTGCCGTTCGACGTGAACCACTTGTGGCCGTTGATCACCCAGTCATCGCCGTCGCGACGGGCGGTGGTCTTCAGCGAGCGGGGTCGGAGCCGGGCTGGTCGGGCTCGGTCATGGAGAAGCCGGACTGCATCGTGCCCTCGATCAGCGGCATCAGCCAGCGCTGCTTCTGCTGTTCGGTCCCGTACTTCACGAGGATCGACTGGTTGCCCGAGTTCGGGGCGACGACGCCGAACAGCGCGGCGGCCCCCACCGCGTACGCGAGCACCTCGTACATGTAGGCCAGCTCCAGGAAGTCGAGCCCGGCGCCGCCGTACTCGGCGGGCAGGTGCGGGGCCCACAGCCCGGCCTCGCGCACCTTCTCCTGCACGTGCGCCCGCAGCTCGTGGGACTGCTCGCGGTCGCCCTCGGTCAGGTGCGCCCCCGCGGGGTGTCCGCCCACATCATGTTCTCGTTGGGCAGGATCTCGTGGTTGACGATCCTGGCGGTGAGCGCCCGGATCTCGTTGACCCGGTCCGGGACCGTCGGGATGGGCTGGACGTTCATCTGGAGCACGCCCCGACGCTAGAGACTCGGGCCATCCGATGACAGGGCCGAAGGACCTGAGTCAGGGATGTCGCGCTCATCTGTCACATCCGCTCGTCGCGATCTGTCAATAGGGCAACGAACCAAGACGGAACGTCACGACGAAAGGAATCCCATGGAACCGCGCATGAACCACCCGGTGATGGTCGTCCCCGGCGCGATGGAGGCCTTGCAGTGGCTGAGCAGCGCGGCCGGCACGACCGGGGTGCCCTTCGCCACGCTCAAGATGGTCGAGCTGCGGGCCAGCCAGATCAACGGCTGCAGCTTCTGGTAGAGATGCACAGCCGCGAGCTGCGCAAGGCCGGCGAGTCCGAGGAGCGCATCGCCACCGTGGCCGCGTGGCGCGAGACCCGCTGGTTCAGCGATGCCGAGCGGGCGGCCCTGGCCCTGACCGAGGCCACCACCCGGATCGCCGACCGCCCCGAGTCGATCACCGACGAGATCTGGGCCGACGCCGCCGAGCACTACGACGAGAAGGAGCTGAGCGGTCTGCTGCTCGCCATCGGCGCGATCAACGTCTGGAACCGCCTCAACGCCGCCACCCGGCAGCTGGCCGGCGCCTATCCGACCTGAGCGACGCCGATCGAGATGGCCGAGCGCGGCGCGCTGCGGGCCCACACCGCCGACGGCGCTCCCACCTCTCGCCGTCAGGGTGTGCCGCCGGCGGTGCCGACGAGTCCGTGCTGCTGGTGGTGCTGGTCGTGGTGGGCGCGGTGGTCGTGGTTGGGATGGTCGTCGAGGGCTCCGTGGTGGAGGCGGGCGGCACCGTGCTGGGCGTCGTCGACGGCACCTGCGTCGGGGCGCGGTCCCCGGCCGCGAGCCCGCCGTCGTCGACGGCAGCCCGGTGGTCGTGGTCAGCTCGCTCGACGGCGTCGTAGCCGGCGGCTCCCCGTCGTCGTCATTGGCGATCAGCAACCAGGCGGCGAACCCCACCAGCGCCACGATGAGCACGGCCAGCACGGCGATCAGCGCCCGCCGCCCCCGATCCGGCGCCGGCCCCGTGTCGCGCCATTCTTCGGCCGCCACCGGGGGCGCCACCGCCCCGGCCGGCGTGGGCGGCGTGTCGAACACAGACGTAGCGCTCCCGATCATCACCGTGGGCTCGTCGCCTGGCCCGGGCGTCACCGCCTCCGTCGACACCTGCGTCGCCTCGGGATCGTCCCCAGGCCCTCCGCCCGCAACGCTCTCCGCGACCTGTGTCGCCTCGGGATCATCGCCCTCGGCCGCCACCGTGGCCTGGGTCGCATCGGGTCGTCGCCCGGCGCGGCTGCGGGGGTGGGCCGTGTTGCTTCGGGCTCGTCGGGGGGCGTCTCGTCGGGCATGGCCCCCAGGCTCGCATGCTCGACCCGGGGGACGGTCAGCGGCCGATCGTGTCCAGGCAGGGGCGCTCGATCGTGCCCATGGCCTCCGAGCCATGTGGTCAGCCGGGGGTTGTGGCTCTCGGCGTCGAGCGTCGCCCCGCGCTAGCTCGCGTGGCGGTAGATCGCCTGCGCCGCTCCCTGCTGGTACGCGGGCCCGACCCGGTCGATCAGCTCCAGCCAGCCGGCGTCCGCGGCCAGGGCCGCCTCGGACTGCTGGAGGGCGCCGATGTCGGCGAAGCCGCTGATCCACGCGCAGCCGCCGTACGGGCCGGTCGTGTCGACGAGGAACATGGTCGGCAAGCCGGTGATGCGGGTAACGCCTCCGCGATCTCCACGCCGCCGGCGAGCGCAGCCCGGAGCTGCCCGTTGGCCCCTATGGCCTGGGCCACGGTGACGTACTGCGGGGTCGGGGCCTCGGGATCGATCTCACCGGCGATGACCTGCGCCAGGGTGTCGGACGCCGACCCCGCGAACAGCTTGGCGCCGCGGTCGACATCAACTTGACCTTTTCGGTCACCTCACCGACATACGAGACCACGTCGCGCGTACAGCGCTGCGACGACGGCGCCTTACACCCGTGCGAGGCCGTACATCGTCAGGGAGCGTTCCTCGACTTCCCGCTCTGTCGTGCCGTCGTCGTAGGCAGGTGAGATCAGGGGCGCGGCCTCGTCGACCCTGATCAGCACGATGGCCTCGACCCGGTGCGACTCGAGCCCGCTGCGGTCGTGGTAGAAGCGAAGTCCCGCGTCGTAGGTGGGGCCGTCCGATGGACCTCGGCCGGGCCTTTGAAGCGGTAGCCCTTGCGCAGGATCGGGTCGACGACGTTGACCTCGACGACCGGGTGGCCGGCCTCGATGTTGGCCACGGTCTGCCGGGAGTGGAGGTGGGCGAACACGAGATGCCGGTCGTCCCACACGGCCGTCGTTCCCTTGGGCGACAGGTTCGGCGTCCCATCCGGGCACACCGACGCCACGTAGCCGAGCCGCTGTTCACCGACCACACGCTGCATGTCCTCGTCGAGCACGAGCCCAGCTTCGGTCCCGCTGGCCGGCAGCGCAACACACCTCGTCGGTCCGAGGACCTGCCCGCCTCCGACTGCCCTCGCCTGCGCAGTAGGGTCGTGTCGCGACCGCCCTGGGGCAGATGCGCCTGTCTGCCCCGCGGAGCAGGGCAGGCGGCTGGGGTATCAGGTGATGGAAGAGACAATCTGCGACTGGTGGATGGACGCCGAGAGCAACTGGCACCGCGGCCGGCCTCAGGCGGGCTGGTGGCAGGCCGACGATCGTCGCTGGCACGTGCCCGACGACTATGACGACGACGATCCGACCGGGGAGATCGAGGGCGGCCCGCTCGCCGGGGCAGCCCACTTCGGCGGCCGGTCGGCGTCGCCCGACCCGGACCCCGGGTGGGGCTGGCCCCGGTGGGCCCGCCGCGCGGTCCTCGCTTCGCTCGCGATCGTCGCCGTCGGGGTGGTGGGCGCGGCAGCGATGATCGACGGTGGTCCCGACGAGACCAGCCCGGGACCACCACCACCACCGTGGCAGGCGCCCCCGTACACCCCGGCTCGGGGCCCCAGGTCACGCAGACGACGTCACCCATCGCCGCCGGGTCCGGCAGCGATGTCGTGATCCGTCTGCACCGCGCTCGACCGAGCAAGCCTCGAACACTGTGTCCACCTCCGTCCCGTCCCCGACCCCGCCCCGCCGCCGGCGAGCCCGCCACCGTCGAGTGCCGGGATCCGGCCCGGGGCCACGTGCGCGCCGGAGGGTGCAACGGCGGTCACCGCGGCCGGCGTGCCGATGACGTGCACTGTCGAGAAATGTCACGGCGCACCGTTCGACATCCCCGCTGGCGCCGCGCGACCTGCTGAACCGGGGCCACGGAGCCATGGGTGCGCCCGTCGGGCACACAACGCCACTGATCAGGCCCCGACCGGGCCCTCGCCCGAGGCGGCGGCGAGGTCGTCGAGGGCGGCGCACAGGCGCCGTAGCGTCGCCAGGGCTTCCGCCATGTCGGCGTGGCCCACGGCGGCCGCCAGTTGTAGCGGCGACGGCCTGCCCGGGGGCGATGCGCCGCACCGCCGCGTAGCCCTCGGCGGTGGGGCGCAGCAGCTTGGCCCGCCGGTGGGCCGGGTTGGGCAGGTACTCGGCCAGCCCGGCCTCCACCAGCAGGTCGGCGGTCCGCTGCACGCTCTGGCGGGTGAGGCCCACGGCGCGACCGATGCCCGCGACCGTGAGCGGCGTGCGCAGCACCGCGCCCAGCACCTGCCAGC